>NZ_VWXI01000005.1 GCF_011752525.1 Pantoea sp. Cy-639
CCATTTCGTGAGTGAGGGACAGTGCTTTTGCTAGGCGCATAAAAAATCCGATGCTCGTTTCCAAGCATCGGATTTTGCGGCCTACGGGCTAAAGCTCAAAGCGTCAGTCTTAACTGACTGGCATTAGCCACAAGGGCCGGTTTTTTACGCGTGGCTATTACAGCTTGCCAGCGTTCTCGCTCAGGTAGGCGGCAACGCCTTCTGGCGAAGCGTTCATGCCTTTGTCGCCTTTCTTCCAGTTAGCAGGGCAGACTTCGCCGTGCTCTTCGTGGAATTGCAGGGCGTCGACCAGACGCAGCAGCTCGTCCATGTTACGGCCCAGCGGCAGGTCGTTGACGATCTGCGAACGGACAACACCGTTGGTGTCAATCAGGAAGGCGCCACGGAAGGCCACGCCGCCTTCGGACTCAACGTCGTAGGCCTTGCAGATTTCGTGGGTCATGTCGGCAGCCAGGGTGTACTTGACCTGGCCGATGCCGCCATTGTTGACCGGCGTGTTACGCCAGGCGTTGTGGGTGAAGTGCGAGTCGATCGACACGCCGATCACTTCCACGTTGCGCGCCTGGAAGTCAGGAATGCGGTGGTCCAGGGCGATCAGCTCGGACGGGCAGACGAAAGTGAAGTCCAGTGGGTAGAAGAACACCAGGCCGTACTTGCCCTTGATGGCCGAGGCCAGGTTGAAGCTGTCGACGATTTCGCCGTTGCCCAGCACGGCCGGAACGGTGAAGTCTGGTGCTTTCTTGCCAACGAGTACGCTCATGCGATTTCTCCTGATGAGGGGTGAAGAACCTTGCCCGGGCAAACGGATTCCCCGGATCCGGCAAAGGCCGACCATCATACACGGCTTCTGCTGACAGACCGAATCTCTACCACCGGTCGCTCAAGCACAGGGCCTTCCATAAAGTGCTTTGACAAGCATTCTCATTACCATTACTCTCCAACCCATCGACTCAACCCGCGATGGTCAGCCTTTATGTATGTGTGTCTCTGTGTCGGTGTCACCGATGGACAGATCCGCGATGCGATCTACGAAGGATGCTGCAGCTACAAGGATGTGCGAGCCGCCACCAATGTCGCCAGCCAATGCGGCAAGTGCGCTTGCCTGGCCAAGCAGGTGGTCCGTGAGACGCTGACCGAACTGCAACTCAGCCAGCAGGCTGCCCTGCCCTACCCCGTTGAATTCAACGCCGCGTAAATACCCGAATTCGAAGAACCGGACCTAGTGTCCGGTTTTTTTATGTCTAAATTTCAATAAGTTAGCGCTCCAACGCGGTTCACAAACATTCTTATTCCTATTAATTTTCACTTATTATTCAATAACTTAGGTTTGACAGAGTGGGGCGTCGGGCTCAAACTTGATTTCATTGGCTCAA
Organism: Pantoea sp. Cy-639; assembly: GCF_011752525.1. Lineage (GTDB taxonomy): Bacteria > Pseudomonadota > Gammaproteobacteria > Pseudomonadales > Pseudomonadaceae > Aquipseudomonas. The sequence continues at coordinate 1,374 of NZ_VWXI01000005.1, forward strand.
CTTCCACAGGGCAGGACCCCATCATGAAAGGCGACGTAAGCGTCATCCAGCATCTCAACAAGATCCTCGGAAACGAGCTGGTCGCAATCAACCAGTACTTCCTGCACGCTCGCATGTATGAAGATTGGGGCCTGAACAAGCTCGGCAAGCACGAGTACAAGGAATCCATCGACGAGATGAAACACGCTGACAAACTGATCAAGCGTATTCTCTTCCTCGAAGGCATTCCCAACGTCCAGGACCTGGGCAAGCTGCTGATCGGCGAGCACACCAAGGAAATGCTCGAGTGCGACCTGAAGATCGAGAAAAAGGGCCACGCCGACCTCAAGGCTGCCATCGCCCATTGCGAGACCGCTGGTGACTTCGGCTCCCGCGAACTGCTCGAAGACATCCTCGAATCGGAAGAAGAACACATCGACTGGCTGGAAACCCAGCTAGGCCTGATCGACAAGATCGGCATCGAGAACTACCTGCAGTCGCAGATGGGCGAAGAATAACGTCCACGTCCCGGGAGTGGCAGCGCTCCTCTCCCGGGGCGACTCGCGTCAAGGCTGTTCGCAGTGTCGCGCCAGCACCCAGCCGGCAATCTCATCAAGCGCCTGAGGCGCATAAGCCCCTCGTCCCCAGCCCAGAAAAACACCCTTGACCCACAGGGGCCATTGCTCGGCCAACTGGTAATCGAACAGGTTCGCCCGCAACAGGCCATGAGTGCCCTCTTTGACGAGGCCGATGCAGGCCTGCGTATCGCTCGGCAGCAGCGCTCTCCATGTGGACAAGGTGTCTTGCGGATCGACATTGCGATCCCTCTCGCCCATCAGCACCATCACCGGTACCGTCATGGCCCGAATCGCCTGGCGCGCATCGACCAGCGCATTGCGTCGTTCGAAGTCCTTGCGATCGCACTGCCCTGCGCAAGGCCGGGCAACGCTCTGTAGGGTGTAGTTGCGTGAGAATGCCTGATCACTCTCGATCAACCATTGTTCAAGACCAGGCCCAGTCTGCCCCTCGCCCTGCAGCCGCTGGCGAAGGTAGTAACGCCCCTGGTCACGCCAGTTGATCGCTGGCCCCACCAGCACGGCAAAGTCCGCCCCGGCACGCTGACTGGCCTCGGGGACCACCCAACCAGCCTGGGAGAATCCCAGCAGCCCGAGCGCGCCGGATTGCCGCCCCAGCACCTGACGCAAAGCTTCGAGCGCCGCCACGGCCTCACCAGCGCGATCGTCCATGCGCTGGTCAAGCCAGCTGCCGCTGCTCGCCCCTACACCTGGCTTGTCCCAGCTGAAAACACCGATCCCCCGCGCCAACAGCGCATTGACCAGCGGCAGGTACCCCCCTTGGGACCAGCGATCCTGGGCACCGTCGCCATGGACCAGAGCCACGACAGGGGGATGCTCTACGGCCTCAGGCAAGACCAAGGTCCCTTCCAGCCGTGCGCCATCATGGAAAAAGCCAAGGGTTCGTTGCTGAGCAGTCCCCGGCAGCTCGAAGTCCACAAGCCCATGAAAGAAAACTGCCAGCGTCAGCAGCAGGCCCACGCAAATGATTGAAAGCACCAAAGTACGCGACATCATCGCCCCATCGGGAAATGGCGGACGGGCACCAGCGGCCAAGGTTGTGTCCGCGATTCAGGTACGCCGCCGGGCAGGCGCTACAGTGCCATGCCCCGGGTCAGGCAATCAGTGAACAAGTGTTAAGGGCGCAGGGAGCGCGAAAGATGCGAGGCAACCCGCCTGCCTCGAGGCGGGTCTGCCTGCAAGGAGCCTTTCGGCTCGCGAAATCAGGCCTGGTCGGCCTTGGCCTTGGCGGCCGCTTCTTTGATCAGGGTCTGCAGCTCACCCTTTTCGAACATTTCCAGCATGATGTCGCTGCCGCCGACCAGCTCACCGGCTACCCACAGTTGCGGGAAGGTTGGCCAGTTGGCGTATTTGGGCAGGTTGGCGCGAATTTCCGGGTTCTGCAGGATGTCGACGTAGGCGAACTTTTCGCCACAGCCCATCACGGCCTGCGAAGCACGGGCCGAGAAGCCGCACTGCGGGGCATTCGGCGAGCCTTTCATGTAAAGCAGAATGGTGTTGTTGGCAATCTGCTCTTTGATTGTTTCGATGATATCCATGAAGCACCTCGGCTGAACTTTCCGACGTGATCGTCGGCACGGTGGCGCATTGTAACGGAAAGCCGAGCAACGTGCTCGGCCTTGCCGCCCTCATGCCGCCCCCACCTGCACCGGCACGCCATTGAGCGCCGCATTGCCCGAGACAGCGTCGCGCAGGCATTCATCGGTCAGGTCGTTGGCGCTGGCGCCTGGCTGAGCCTGTGCCACCTGCAAGCGAATCCCATGACGGGAATGGCCATAGCCATGAGGCAGACTGACCACGCCAGGCATCACTTCGTCGCTGGACTGTACCTCCACCTCCAACACCCCTGTGCGCGAACGAACGCGTACCATCTGGCCATCCTGCAACTGCCGCTGGTTCAGATCGTCCGGATGCATCAGCAACTGATGGCGTGGCTTGCCTTTGACCAGGCGCTGGTAGTTGTGCATCCAGGAGTTGTTGCTGCGCACATGACGGCGACCGATCAGCAGCAACTGATCGGGTTCAGGCGGTAGTTGCCGGGCCAGACGCTGAAGGTCGGCGAGCAGCAGCGCCGGCGCCGCTTCGACCGCCTGGCTGGCTGTGCGCAGGCGGCCCGTCAGGCTCGGCCGCAACGGCCCAAGGTCCAGTCCGTGCGGGTGCTGGTCGAGCGCCTGCAACGACAACGCCCACGACGAAGCCTCGCCACGGGGCCCCTTGCGCAGCGCCAGGTCGATCATCTGCGCCGGCGGCAGCATCGCCTTCAGTTCGAGCTGGGCCCGTGCGGCAAATGCCTTGGCCAGGCCGACGAAGATCTCCCAGTCGTGCAATGCCCCCTCGGGCTTGGCCAGGATCGCCCGGTTGAAACGGGTGACGTTGCGTACCGCCAGCAGGTTGAAGGTGGAGTCGTAGTGATCGTTCTCCAGTGCCGAGGTGGACGGCAGGATCAGGTCGGCGTGGCGCGTGGTCTCGTTGAGATAGAGGTCGATGCTGAGCATGAAGTCGAGATTCGCCAGGGCTTCGTCCAGTTGGCGGCCATTGGGCGTGGACAGCACGGGGTTGCCGGCGACCGTGATCAATGCCCGCACCTGCCCCTCGCCCGGCTCGAGGATTTCCTCGGCCAGCGCCGAGACCGGCAGTTCACCGCCATACTCCGGCAAGGCCGAGACACGACTCTGCCACTGGTTGAAATGCCCGCCCGAGGTGGTGCCCACCAGGTCCACCGCAGGCTCCGTGCACAAGGCCCCGCCCTCACGATCAAGGTTGCCGGTGACCAGGTTGATCAACTGCACCAGCCAGTGGCACAGCGAGCCGAAAGCCTGGGTCGACACACCCATCCGCCCGTAGCACACAGCCTTGTCGGCGGCGGCAAAGTCCCGGGCCAACTGACGGATGTCCTCACCTGGGATGCCACAGAGCACACTCATGGCTTCGGCATCGAAAGGCGCCATCGCCTCCCGTGCCTGCTCCAGGCCGTTGACCGGCAAGTGCGAGCCACGGGCCAGGCCCTCGGCGAACAAGGTGTGCAATAACGCAGCCAGCAGCGCCGCATCGCCTCCGGGGCGGATGAACAGGTGCTGATCGGCGATCGCCGCCGTTTCGCTACGTCGCGGGTCCACCACTACCAGGCGTCCTCCCCGCCCCTTCAGCGCCTTGAACCGCGCCTGCACGTCGGGCACGGTCATGATGCTGCCGTTCGACGCCAAGGGGTTGGCGCCGAGGATCAGCATGAAGTCGGTATGGTCGATGTCTGGAATCGGCAGCAGCAGGCCATGGCCGTACATCAGGTGACTGGTCAGGTGCTGGGGCAACTGGTCCACCGAAGTGGCCGAAAAGCGGTTGTGGGTCTTGAGCAGGCCAAGGAAATAGTTGCTGTGGGTCATCAGACCATAGTTGTGCACGCTGGGGTTGCCCTGGTACACCGCTACGGCATTGCGCCCATGGGCCTGCTGGACCTTCCACAACTGCTCAGCGGCCAGTTCGAAGGCCTCGTCCCAGCCGATCGGCAACCACTGCCCGCCAATGCGCCGGTGCGGCTGGCGCAGACGATCGGGGTCTTCCTGGATGTCCTGCAAGGCCACGGCCTTGGGACAGATATGGCCACGACTGAACGGGTCCTGGGGATCGCCCTTGATCGAGCTGATCCGGGCCCGGCCATCGGCTTCGTGGCTGACTTCGATGTTCAGGCCGCAGATGGCCTCGCACAGGTGACAGGCTCGATGATGCAGGGTCTTGGTCATGGCCGCCTCTGTCTTGTTGTTCTGGACGCTCGACTATGCGCCGTACCCGTTGCAGCTGCCAGCGCGCTTCGCGGCGTGAATCGGGCGACATCAGGCGGGCGATTCGCGACAGCAGGTTTGCCAAATGCGCGCCGGGCCGTGTACAACCGCTGTAGCAAATAAAAAACAGCGCTCACCAATAGGTTACGACACCCTTTGACACAGAGCCGCTGTTTCCCCTCTTGGTTTCAGGCGACATTTAATTATAGTATTGCGCCTTCCCCTATTCCGTCCGCCCCGTGCGGCTTACGCCGCAGGTCTCCCCCGTTGTCAACAAAACCCATACGGTCGACCTGCACATCGTTGCAGATAAGGTAGTCAATCATGAGCGCTAGGCACTTTCTCTCCCTGCTGGATTTCACCACCGACGAATTGCTCGGTGTGATCCGCCGAGGCATCGAGCTGAAGGACCTGCGCAAGCGCGGCGTGCTGTTCGAGCCCCTGAAGAACCGCGTACTGGGCATGATCTTCGAAAAGTCCTCGACCCGCACCCGCGTCTCGTTCGAAGCCGGCATGATCCAGCTCGGCGGCCAGGCCATCTTCCTCTCGCCGCGCGACACCCAGCTGGGCCGCGGCGAGCCTGTAGCCGACAGCGCCATCGTGCTGTCGAGCATGATCGACGCGGTGATGATCCGCACCCACGCCCACAGCACCCTCACCGAGTTCGCCGCCCATTCGAAGGTGCCGGTGATCAACGGTTTGTCCGATGAATCGCACCCGTGCCAGTTGCTGGCCGACATGCAGACCTTCTTCGAGCACCGCGGCGCGATCCAGGGCAAGACCGTGGCCTGGATCGGCGACGGCTTCAACATGTGCAACTCCTACATCGAGGCCGCGCTGCAGTTCGACTTCCAGCTGCGCATCGCCTGCCCCGAGGGCTACGACCCCGATCCACGCTTCCTGCAGCTGGGTGGCGAGCGTGTGCAGATCATCCGTGATCCACGGGAGGCCGTGCGCGGCGCCCATCTGGTGACCACGGATGTCTGGACTTCCATGGGCCAGGAGGAGGAAACTGCACGGCGCCTGGCGCACTTCGCACCCTACCAGGTGACCCGCGAACTGCTCGACCTGGCGGCATCCGACGCCCTGTTCATGCACTGCCTGCCCGCCCACCGCGGCGAGGAGATCAGCCAGGACCTGCTCGACGACCCTCGTTCGGTCGCCTGGGACGAAGCTGAGAACCGCCTGCATGCACAGAAGGCCCTTCTGGAATTCCTTGTACAACCGGCTTACCACCACGCATGAGTCATTCCCTGCTGCTCAACCTGCGCAACCTCGCCTGCGGCTATGGCGACCAGCGCATCGTCCAGAACCTCAACCTGCACCTGAACGCAGGCGACATCGGTTGCCTGCTGGGCTCCTCCGGGTGTGGCAAGACCACCACCCTGCGCGCCATCGCCGGCTTCGAGCCGGTGCATGAAGGTGAAATCCAGCTGGCTGGCGAGGTCATCTCCCGCGCGGGGTTCACCCTGGCGCCGGAGAAACGTCGGATCGGCATGGTGTTCCAGGACTACGCGCTGTTCCCGCACCTGACCGTGGCGCAGAACATCGCCTTTGGCATCGGCAAGCACCCTCGGCAGGCGGTGGTGGTCGAAGAGATGCTCGAGCTGGTCAAGCTCGCCGGGCTTGGCGGGCGCTACCCGCACGAACTGTCCGGCGGCCAGCAGCAACGGGTTGCCCTGGCGCGCGCCCTGGCGCCCGAACCGCAACTGCTGCTGCTCGACGAGCCCTTCTCCAACCTCGACGTGGAACTGCGCCGACGCCTGAGCCATGAGGTTCGCGACATCCTCAAGAGCCGCGGCACCAGCGCCATCCTGGTCACCCACGACCAGGAGGAAGCCTTCGCCGTCAGCGATCATGTCGGCGTATTCAAGGAAGGCCGCCTGGAGCAATGGGACACACCCTACAACCTCTACCACGAACCGCAGACCGCATTCGTCGCCAGTTTCATCGGCCAGGGCTATTTCATCCGCGGCCAGATGAGCAGCCACGACGCCGTGACCACCGAGCTGGGCGAGCTGCGTGGCAACCGGGCCTACACCATGGCCCCTGGCAGCTCAGTGGATGTGCTGCTGCGTCCTGACGATATCGTCCATGCTCCCGACAGCGCCCTGCGCGCACAGGTCATCGGCAAGAGTTTCCTCGGCGCTTCAACCCTCTATCGCCTGCAGTTGCCCACCGGCAGCCAGCTCGAAGCGATCTTCCCAAGCCATAACGATCACCCGGTTGGCCAGGATGTCGGCATTGCCGTGGCGGCCGATCACCTGGTGCTGTTCCCGGTGCCCGGCAGCGTTGCCGCGCAATTGGCGCACCATGAAAATGGGGTGCGCCGGGTCAGCTCCGCACACTGACCACACGTGCCTGCTGCCGGTGTTCGCCGGCAAGGCTGGCTCCTGCGACCTGTAGGAGCCAGACGCACCACAGGGCTTATCAAAGCATCAGTGTCCCGCAGGCCACACGCCGGGCCATGCCGCCGATCTTCACCCGCGCCCCCTCCAGGCGGCAGAATAGCGCCCCGCCCCTGGCCGAGCACTGGAAAGCACGCAATGTGGTCTTGTCCAGACGTGCCGCCCAATACGGGATCAACGAACAGTGGGTAGATCCGGTCACAGGATCCTCGGGGATGCCAATACCCGGAGCGAAATAACGGGAGACAAAGTCGTGTTGCTCACCTGGAGCAGTCACGATCACCCCCAGCCCGGGCAGACAGGCCAGTGCGGCCATGTCCGGCGTGCAGTTGCGTACGGCCTGCTCCGACGCCAGCACCACCAGCAACTCCTTCGTCTGATAGACCTCTTGCACCGCGCAACCCAGAGCCTCGGCCACCGCGACCGGTTGCTCCAGCGGCAATGGCTCGATACGCGGAAAATCCAGCCACAGACGCCCCTCGTCCCTGCTCACGCTCAACAGGCCTGAACGACTCTGGAAGTCCAGGCGCGGCGCGGTCTCCCCGTACACCTCGAACAGCACATGGGCCGCCGCCAGCGTGGCGTGCCCGCACAACGGCACTTCGGTCGTCGGAGTAAACCAGCGGATGCGGTAACCCTCGCCCTCGGCCACCACGAAGGCAGTCTCGGCGAGGTTGTGTTCGCCAGCAATCTGCTGCATCAGCGCATCGTCGAGCCACTGTTCCAAGTGGTAGACCATGGCGGGGTTACCGGCGAAGGGATGGTCGCTGAACGCGTCGACCTGATGAAAATGCAGCTGCATGCCACGACTCCTGTGTTCGGCGGGAAAACACCGAGCATGGGGTATGCCCATGCTGACCGAACAGTGACAGACTCAGGCAATTTGAATCAGTACAGATGCTCAGCTACGACCGATCTCGGCGAATTGCGCCTGGGTATGGGTCGCCAGCACCGCGGCCGAGAGTTCCACCTCGAGCCCACGACGCCCCGCGCTGACATGAATGGTTTCGTGTTGTTGCGCAGACTGATCAATAAAGGTGCGCAGGCGCTTCTTTTGCCCCAGCGGGCTGATGCCGCCCACCAGGTAACCAGTGGCGCGCTGCGCGGCCTGGGCGTCGGCCATCTCGCACTTCTTCACGCCTGCGGCATGGGCCAGCGCTTTCAGGTCGAGCGTACCGACCACCGGTACCACGGCCACCAGCAGCTCGCCTTTTTCGCTCGCGGCGAGCAGCGTCTTGAACACCCGCTGTGGATCGAGGCCGAGCTTTTCCGCAGCCTCGAGCCCATAGGAGGCGGTTTTCGGGTCATGTTCATAGCTGTGTACGCGGTGCTCGGCGCGCGCCTTCTTAAGCAGGTCCAGGGCAGGGGTCATCAGGGGCTCCAGTCGATCGCAGGTCGCCGGTACTGTAGGTCAATTCCACCGCAGCGACCAGCGCAGTGCCCCAGGCTAGAGCAGCGGCCATCGATTCACGACACGGCGTGCCAGTCAGAATGTGGCCAGCCGTTCATTTTCGACCTTTGACATCAGCGTTTCTTGTCTATATTTTTTCGTTTCTGAATAAATGGTGCACCTATAAGGTGCACTTCCTGTACCCGCCCGGTGTCAATGGGGATCGACCCCGGGCTTTTTTGCTGTCGAGCGCCAAGCGCCTCACAACAACAAGAACCGAGGTCACACATGACGACTGCCGTACGACAACCGACGCTATCCGCCCAGTGCCTGGCCGAATTCCTCGGTACCGCCCTGCTCATCTTCTTCGGCACCGGCTGTGTCGCTGCGCTCAAGGTTGCCGGCGCCAGCTTCGGGCTATGGGAAATCAGCATCATCTGGGGCGTCGGCGTGAGCATGGCGATCTACCTGACCGCCGGCGTGTCCGGGGCGCATCTGAATCCGGCGGTGAGCATCGCCCTGGCCGTGTTCGCCGGCTTCGACAAGCGCAAGCTGCCGTTCTACATACTGGCGCAAGTATTTGGCGCTTTCTGCGGCGCGGCACTGGTGTACTACCTCTACAGCAACCTGTTCTTCGATTTCGAACAGACCCACGCCATGCTGCGTGGCAGCCAGGCCAGCCTGGAGCTGGCCTCGGTGTTCTCCACCTACCCGCATCCGGCACTTTCCACTGGCCAGGCGTTCCTGGTCGAAGTGATCATCACCGCGATCCTGATGGCCGTGATCATGGCCCTGACCGACGACAACAACGGCCTGCCCCGTGGCGCCACCGCGCCGCTGCTGATCGGCCTGTTGATCGCCGTGATCGGCAGCGCCATGGGCCCGCTGACCGGTTTCGCGATGAACCCGGCGCGCGACTTCGGCCCTAAACTGATGACGTTCCTGGCCGGCTGGGGCGACATAGCCTTCACTGGTGGACGTGACATCCCGTATTTCCTGGTGCCGGTGTTCGCACCGATCCTCGGCGCCAGCCTAGGCGCGGCGCTGTACCGCGGCATGATTGCCCGACACTTGCCAGTCGCGCAGGCCAAGGCCCCCCAGACAGACGATAATCCTCAGGGCGACACCCAGGTTTCCTGATGCCAGCGCTGGGCTCGACGCCCGCCACGCCCTGACCCACTCCCAAATTCCGTGCAAGGCCATCGACATGACAGACACCCTGGACAAGAACTACATCATCGCCCTGGACCAGGGCACGACCAGTTCCCGCGCCATCATCTTCGATCGTGATGCCAATGTGGTCGGCACCTCGCAACGCGAGTTCGCCCAGCACTACCCGCAAGCTGGCTGGGTCGAGCACGACCCGATGGAGATCTTCGCCACCCAGAGCGCGACCATGGTCGAGGCCCTCGCCCAGGCCGGTATCAGCCACGCCCAGGTCGCCGCCATCGGTATCACCAACCAGCGTGAAACCACGGTGGTCTGGGACAAGGAAACCGGTCGCCCGGTCTACAACGCCATCGTCTGGCAGTGCCGCCGCAGCACCGAGATCTGCGCCCAGCTCAAGCGTGATGGCCACGAAGAGTACATCCGCGAAGCCACCGGCCTGGTCACCGACCCGTACTTCTCCGGCACCAAGCTCAAGTGGATCCTCGACAACGTCGAGGGTGCCCGTGAACGCGCCGAGCGTGGCGAACTGCTGTTCGGCACCATCGATACCTGGCTGATCTGGAAGTTCTCCGGCGGCAAGGTACACGTCACCGACTACACCAACGCCTCGCGCACCCTGATGTTCAACATCCACTCGCTGAAGTGGGACGACAAGCTCCTGGACATCCTCGGCATCCCGCGTCAGATGCTGCCCGAGGTTCGCCCTTCGTCCGAGGTCTATGGCCACACCAAGAGCGGTATCGCCATCGCCGGTATCGCTGGCGACCAGCAATCGGCGCTGTTCGGCCAGATGTGCGTGGAGCCGGGCCAGGCCAAGAACACCTACGGCACCGGCTGCTTCCTGCTGATGAACACCGGCGACAAGGCGGTCAAGTCGTCCCACGGCCTGCTCACCACCATCGCCTGCGGCCCGCGCGGCGAAGTGGCCTACGCCCTGGAAGGCGCCGTGTTCAACGGCGGCTCCACCGTGCAGTGGCTGCGTGACGAGTTGAAGATCATCAACGACGCCTACGACACCGAGTACTTCGCCAGCAAGGTCAAGGACAGCAACGGCGTGTACCTGGTACCGGCCTTCACCGGCCTGGGCGCGCCATACTGGGATCCGTATGCCCGTGGTGCGCTGTTCGGCCTGACCCGCGGGGTCAAGGTCGACCACATCATCCGCGCCGCCCTGGAGTCGATCGCCTACCAGACCCGCGACGTGCTCGATGCCATGCAGCAGGACTGCGGCCAGCGCCTGTCCGAACTGCGCGTGGATGGCGGCGCAGTGGCCAACAACTTCCTCATGCAGTTCCAGGCCGACATTCTCGGCACCTGTGTCGAGCGCCCGAAAATGCGCGAAACCACTGCCCTGGGCGCCGCCTACCTCGCCGGCCTCGCCTGTGGTTTCTGGAGTGGCCTGGACGAGTTGCGCGACAAGGCCATCATCGAACGTGAATTCAGCCCGCAACTGGGCGAAACCGCGAAAGAGAAGCTGTACAAGGGCTGGCGCAAGGCTGTCGACCGTACTCGCGACTGGGAAGATCACGACGCCTGACCCCGCACCGCCGCAGGCAAGCCCGCCTCCACCAACGCTGAACGTGGAGCCGGGCTTGCTCCGCGTCGGCCCTTTCCCCACTTGCCAGGCTGGTCCTACACCACGACCTACGGCATCATTGCAGAATTTGTCCGGCTGCCCCAAAGGACCGCCCATGAATCTGCCTCCTCGCCAGCAACAAATCCTCGAGCTGGTCCGCGAACGCGGCTATGTCAGCATCGAGGAGATGGCGCAGCTGTTCGTCGTCACCCCACAGACCATCCGCCGCGATATCAACCAGCTCGCCGAAGCCAACCTGCTGCGGCGCTATCACGGCGGCGCGGCCTATGACTCGAGCGTCGAGAACACCGCCTACGCCATGCGTGCCGACCAGATGCGCGACGAAAAACAGCGTATCGCCGACGCCGTGGCCCAGCAGATCCCCGACCATGCCTCGTTGTTCATCAACATCGGCACCACTACCGAATCCATCGCCCGCGCCCTGCTCAACCACAACCACCTGAAGGTCATCACCAACAACCTGCACGTGGCCGCGATCCTGGCCGCCAAGGATGACTTCGAGGTGCTGGTGGCCGGCGGCACGGTACGCCGCGATGGCGGCGTGGTCGGCCAGGCCAGCGTCGACTTCATCAACCAGTTCAAGGTCGACTTCGCCGTGGTTGGCATCAGCGGTATCGACGAGGATGGCAGCCTGCTGGACTTCGATTACCAGGAAGTGCGGGTATCCCAGGCGATCATCGCCAACGCCCGCCAGGTGCTGCTGGCTGCCGACTCCAGCAAGTTCGGCCGGAATGCCATGGTCCGCCTGGGTTCGATCAGCCTGATCGATTGCCTGGTCACCGACCAGCCGCCTTCGACTGCACTCACCCAACTGCTCAACCAGTACAAGATCCGCCTCGACGTCGTCTGAACGCGCGCCCAGCGTCGCCGCCCCCCCTGGCCGGTGACCGCGCGACGGCGAACCTGCGCCGTTATTTTCGTTTATGTTCATTTCCCTGTCACATGATCAGTTTTTTCTATAAAGACTGACTGGCGGCCGCCTGTTCATTGCGCTAGTATTTTCGGAAACGAACATTAATGTTCACATTCGATGTGAGCTGCCCCAGGAGGCCTTGCCCGTGTCCCAGCCCGTTTCGTCCCAGCCCCCCCTCCACGATTGCTACGACCTCGCCGTGATCGGCGGTGGCATCAATGGCGTGGGTATCGCTGCCGATGCCGCCGGACGCGGCCTGAGGGTGTTCCTTTGCGAACGCGACGATCTGGCCCAGCACACCTCCTCGGCCAGCAGCAAGCTGATCCACGGCGGCCTGCGCTACCTGGAACACTATGAGTTCCGCCTGGTGCGCGAAGCCCTGGCCGAACGCGAAGTATTGCTGGCCAAGGCCCCGCATATCGTCAAGCCGATGCGTTTCGTGCTGCCGCACCGCCCGCACCTGCGTCCGGCCTGGATGATCCGCGCCGGCCTGTTCCTGTACGACCACCTGGGCAAGCGCAAGCGACTGGGCGCCTCGCGCAGCCTGCGCTTCGGCCCGGGCTACCCGCTCAAGCCAGCCATCACCCGTGGTTTCGAATACGCCGACTGCGCTGTCGATGACGCCCGTCTGGTGGTGCTCAACGCCATGGCCGCCCGGGAAAAAGGCGCGCATATCCATACCCGCACCCGCTGCCTGCGCGCCGAGCGTGTCGACGGCGTATGGCAGGTCGAACTGCAGCACGCCGACGGCAGCCTGCAGAGCATCCGCGCCCGCGCCCTGGTCAACGCCGCTGGCCCCTGGGTGGCCAGCTTCATCAAGGACGACCTCAAGCTCGACGCCCCGTACGGTATCCGCCTGATCCAGGGCAGCCACCTCATCGTGCCGCGCCTGTACGAGGGCGAACACGCCTACATCCTGCAGAACGAAGACCAACGCATCGTCTTCTGCATCCCCTACCTGGAGCGCTTCACCCTGATCGGCACCACCGACCGGGAATACAGCGGCGACCCGGCCAAGGTGGCGATCACCGAGCAAGAGACCGACTACCTGCTCAAGGTGGTCAATGCCCACTTCAACCACCAACTCAGCCGTGACGATATCCTGCACACCTATTCCGGCGTGCGCCCGCTGTGCAACGACGAGTCGGACAACCCATCCGCCGTGACCCGCGACTACACCTTGGCGCTGTCGGCTGCTGAAGGCCAGGCCCCGCTGCTGTCGGTGTTCGGTGGCAAGCTCACCACCTACCGCAAGCTGGCCGAATCGGCGATGGGCGAGCTGAAGCCCTACTTCACCCAGATGCGCGACAGCTGGACCGCGACAGCACCGCTGCCAGGCGGCGAGGACATGACCACTGCCCAGGCGCTGGTCGACCTGCTGCTGGCTCGCCATGACTGGCTGCCGGTCGATATCGCCAGGCGCTGGGCCCATACCTACGGCAGCCGCGTCTGGCGACTGCTCGAGGGCGTGCACGGCCCGGAAGACCTGGGGCAGTCCATCGGCGGTGGTCTGTTTGCACGCGAGGTCGACTACCTCTGCGACCAGGAATGGGCCAGCGGCGCGCAAGACATTCTCTGGCGCCGCACCAAGCTTGGCCTGTTCACCAGCAGTACCGAGCAGCAGGCGCTGGAGGATTACCTGCAGCATCGCCAGGCGAGCCCATCCGGTACCCGCGCAGCCTGACCGCAACCACGACCGTGGCCCGTCTCGTCGGGCCACGGCCTGCAGTCAGGAAAGACACCTCGACCAGGCTTCCTCGGCCAAGGTCCTGAGCAGTTGCCGCTCGGCCTGCTCCAGCTCCTGCATCAGCGCATTGGCCCCTTGCACATAGGACTGCTCGCCCCCTTCGGCGGCCCGTGCTTCGAGATCGGCCAGGCGACGATGGAAAGGCTCGGCAAGCGCATCGAAACGTTGCGCATGGCGCTGCCTGGCGTAACGCTCCCAGAACGGCCGGTGGGCCAGCGTCTCCTGCACTGCTTGCGCCGTCTCGTGACTCAGTACCTCTACTTGCGCCTTGATCATGTCGGCCTCGTCGACATTGGCGTAGGCGGCAAAGTGCATGTCCTCGACCTGAACCGGTAATTCCAAGGCCTGCGCCAGCCGGTTACGGTAGATCAGTCGCACCTCCACCTCATCGACCTCGACATCGCCGACAGCACGCATCCGCGCGACCTCGCGGGCGGCGATGGCATCCACCTGGTCCAACCGGTAGAGCTGACGCCCCAGACGCACCAGGCTCTGCTCGGTCATGGCCACGGGTAGTCCTGCCACACCCTGCTGGACCAGCACGCCGACCTCCAACTGATTGAGCAGCAGCAACAGGCGATCCTCGCAACTGCGCGGACCACCCGCCTCGCGGAACAGCGCTTCGCGCAACACCTCATTGCGCTCGCAGGCATCTAGAATGCGCCATATCCTGCGCCGATAGTGGCCGGGATGCGCAGCAAAATCGTCCGTGGCGCTGAAGTCGGCCAGAAAACGAAACAGGTCGGTAGAACCTGGCTCCTGGCGCAAGCGATCCCAGGTCAGCTCGCGCTGGCTGCGCAGCGTGCCATCACGGGTTTCACTCCAGAGATCGCGTACCGCGCTGTTCGCTTCCCGGTGCGTGTAGGAGACGCCTCGTCCTTGACTGGGCAATCCGTTGCCACGCCAACGCTCGATACGCTCACGACTGAGGGCACTCAGTGGATTGTCATGCAGGTCGATCCGCGGCAAACGCAGGCTCAGCCCATGCAGATCCTGCGCGATCTCCTGGATCCGGTTGTCGCGGGCATCGACCAACGCTCGCCATGAGGCACGCTCGAGCAGCTCACCGACATCGACCAGCCCGGTGGAGCGCAAATGCACATGGCGCACATGCCGCAACCCCGAAAGATCCGGCGCCTGCATCAAGGGATTGAAGCTCAACTCGATGGTGTCCAGCAGCGGCAGCAGGGCAAAACGCTGGCTGGCCTGGCCATCGATCATCAAATGGTTACGCGAAAGATTCAGCCGCCGCAGGTGAACAAGCGCCTCGACGCCCTCAGGTACCTGGGTAAGGCGGTTGTTGCTCAGGTCAAGCTCGACCAGATTGGGAAAATGCCTGAGGAAGTCCGCGTCGATATCCTGCAAGCCCATGTCACGCAACACCAGGCGCTGTACATGGGCATAGTCCATACCCGCCGGCAAGACCGGCAACTGCCCGACCTGCTCGCCATCGATCACCAGTTCGTACTCATCATTTGCATCCACCAGCTTGCGCCGCCAGCTGCGCCTCAGCCTATCGGCGACCCGACGCCGGCGAATGGCATCGACCGGTGTGCGCCATTGCGCTTGCCAGTCACCCAGTGCCTGCCTCAGGTCGGCCAGTTGCCGCTGCAGTAGCTGATAGTGATCCCACAGGTTCTGTCCGCGTGCGCGCACCGCATTCACATAGGCATCGAGTTGCAATTCACTGAGCGTAGGAAAGATCTGGTGGATACCTCGACGAATCGCCTGCTGGCTGCTTTCTCCGCCACCGCTCAGGCGATAGCCCAGTTGCCCGTCACCGAAACGTCTGGGTGGACGCACGCCCTCTCCATCAGGGGCAAGCCCGATCAACTGCGCAACCTGTTCGCGGTCGGCACGGACGATCTCGAGCAAGCGCTCACGCAATTGCCTGACGTTCATGGCAGCATGCCCCAAGGCCACTTTCTGCTCTTCGTCCAGGCACTGCAGCAACACTTCGAACAACGTCGCGCTACCCTCAGCGCCATCCAGGCTGTAGCGTCCTGCGGCATGACGCACGATGGTCCGGACAGGCCCCGTCGCTTGCGCCTGACTGGCGGCCAGCAGCATCCCCTCGGCGCTACCTTCACGCAACTGCACCGCACGCGCGCCTGACCAGGGCGCCTGACGATCAATCAGGCCAACCACCAAGCGCTCACCATCCTGATTGAGTGCCTTGGGCAGCCGTATCCCCAGGCAGGCGTTATCGATCCGGCTATCGCGTACCAGCCAACGCGCCCGCTCCGCCAGGCTCAGCGGGATGCGTCCAGTACTGCGCCATTGCTCGAGCTGAACCGTGCTGGCATGGCCGATGATTTCCTCGGCAGCCCTTGGCGACAGCCCGTTGAATGCAGCGATCAACTGCGCCTGGTCAGCCGTGGGCGCCGGACGTCGGCTGGCCAGGCGCTGCTCGAACTGCGAACCGACGAGTTCAGGAGACTCGGCATGCAGCCCGATCCGTTCATGCAGGTCAAGCAGCCGCGCTGGGGCTGGCGCCTGTTCGACACGCAGGCGCCTGAGCTGGTCGAGGCTGATGCCGGTAATCTTGAGCAGGTCCTCGCCTTGCGACGCGAGCAACGCGTCGAACTGACCCAGCCCCTCCAGCAAGACCGCCGGGCTTTCTTCAAGATGGGCGTACTCAGGGTTGTGCCGCAGTTTCACCTCACCGCCGGCGCCAGCCACAGGCTCCAGGAGATCGACGAAAGGCACTCGCTGCAGCAGGTGTATCGCACCGGCGCCCACCCCAGTCAGCACGACGCACTGGGCAACGCCGAACAGATGATCCAGGGCCCCCTGCCGATCACCCAACCGCCAGTCCTGGTAGCCCTCGTAGACCTCCCCCAGCAATTGCCCAGCGTTGACCAGCAACATCAGTTCGCCCAACCCGGGCACGAACACGGCAGCCAACCCCAGCAGATCCAGCCCGGCAGCCAGCATGCCTTGCAGGCGAGCCTGTCTGCTCAAGCGATCTTCAGCGTCGGTGGGCACCGCCAGAGCGCGGGCATCATCGAAGATCCTGGCGATCTGCTGCGCCCCAGCATAGGCGAAAGGGTCCCCTTCGATCGGCAGGTTGCGCCCGTCCAGCTCGATGGCCTTTCCACTCTTCAAGCGGGCCAGCTGTTGCTCAAGCCTACTGTCGAAGCCAACCCGGTCACGCACCTTGACGAAACGCTTGAAGAACCTGCACAAGGCCGGCTGCGACAAACGCACCGCCAAATCCTCGTACAGGTCCTCCCAACTGTCGTAGTGACGCACGCTCTTGTGCGGATCGCCAGGAATCCAGGCGATCACCTCGTCGATTTCGGCGTCCGGCGCAGCTCGCCACTCGAACGTGAGGATACCGACCATGCATTTGCCCAATACGTAGAGCTGGCGCGGCGTCAACGTTCCCTTCTTCTTGGCTTGCCAGGGTTGCCTGGCAAACAGTGACAGCAACCGCTGAAGGTCCCATTCATCCAGCTCTGCCTTGAACCTTGCCTCGTACACCGAAGCCTGCAGGCGCGTACGCAAATTGTCGCGGAATACCCCTTCGATGCTTTTGCGCGCCTGTCCTTCTGGCTGTCCACGCCCCGCCTTGGGATGCAGGATGCTTTTGAGCAGGGCCTGGTAGCGCCCGCCGATGTCCAGGGTGCGACACAGACCGGCGAACTGTTCGAACCCCAGTGCCAGGCGATTGTCCTGCGCGCCCACCAGGCGGGCCTGGCGCAGGTACCATGGCTGAGTTTCCTGCGCCTGGTAGTTATGCAGCGCGGCCGCCAGCAAAGTCTGCCGCGAGCGGTAGGTGACACTGGGCTGGTAAAGCTTTTCGGCTGCCGAAGGTTGCTTGAACTGTTCGCTGATGACGACATAGGCATGTCGAGGGTCGACCTGCCCAAATCCTGCTTCGAGCAAGGCCCTCTCGAGCACAGGGGCGGCAAAGACTTCGATAGGGACGATGCGCTCGAGCAGGTGACGCATGCGTTCGTCATTGACCTGCTGCTCACGCAACACCTGCCGATAGGCGTTGAGGTGCTCCGAAGTGGCGCGTGACAGCCAGGTCGGCAAGCGTCGCTCGAGCAGATGATCGACTGAAGTAGAGGGAAACAACTGACTATCTGCCATGGTGCGGTTCCTGAGCAAAAACCCAGCAGACCACGACCCTCATGCACAAGCGTGGTACTTAAAACTGCTCTGCACCCCTATTCGGATTTCCGAACACCCAAAAATCACCCATTCGGAAAACCGTCTACCCCGTACCTTCAACAAGGCGTCAAAAAAGATTAATCCTGTTTATTTTCACGGCGTTATGATCGATATCAGGGCTTGGCACGAGTCATGCTCTACACTTGGTAGCCGAATGCACCACGCTTGATGCTGTATTCGTTGAACGAAAGAGTCCGCCAACGGCTCCATAAAAAAAACAAACACGTCGAGGTAAATTTGATGCGCATCGTTCGTCAATTGCTGGGCGCCGCCATCGCGGCCGCTGTCATCGCATCGCCGGTCATGGCCGAAGAGCTGACCGGAACCCTGAAGAAGATCAAGGATTCGGGCACCATCACCCTGGGCCACCGTGACTCTTCCATCCCGTTCTCCTACCTGGCCGGCAAACCGGAACCGGTAGGCTACTCCCACGACATCCAGCTCGCCGTTGTCGAAGCCCTGAAAAAGCAACTGGGCACCGACATCAAGGTCAAGTACAACCTCGTCACCTCGCAGACCCGCATCCCGCTGGTGCAGAACGGCACCGTCGACCTCGAGTGCGGCTCCACCACCAACAACGTCGAGCGCCAGCAGCAGGTCGGCTTCACCGTCGGCATCTTCGAAGTCGGCACCCGCCTGTTGACCAAGGTCAAGGATGGCCAGCCATCCTACAAGGACTTCCCGGATCTGGCCGGCAAGAACGTGGTGACCACCGCCGGCACCACCTCCGAGCGCCTGCTCAAGGCAATGAACGCCGACAAGCAGATGAAGATGAACGTGATCTCGGCCAAAGACCACGGCGAGGCCTTCAACATGCTCGAAAGCGGCCGCGCCGTGGCCTTCATGATGGACGACGCCCTGCTCGCCGGCGAAATGGCCAAGGCCCGCAAGCCATCGGACTGGGTCATCACCGGTACCCCGCAGTCGTACGAAATCTATGGCTGCATGGTTCGCAAGGATGACGCCGCGTTCAAGAAGGCAGTCGACGAAGCCATCGTCGCGTACTTCAAGTCGGGTGACGTCAACAAGAGCTACGACAAGTGGTTCCAGCAGCCAATCCCGCCAAAAGGCCTGAACCTGAACTTCCCGATGAGCGATGAGTTGAAGAAGCTGATCGCCGAGCCGACCGACAAGGCGGCGGACGAGAAGAAGTCCTGACCCCAGGGCAGTGGCCTGGCGCACCTGTGCGCGAATCGATCCGACAGGCCACTCATT
Source organism: Pantoea sp. Cy-639 (assembly GCF_011752525.1). Lineage (GTDB taxonomy): Bacteria > Pseudomonadota > Gammaproteobacteria > Pseudomonadales > Pseudomonadaceae > Aquipseudomonas. The sequence goes on from NZ_VWXI01000005.1 coordinate 20,347, forward strand.
AAGTGTCTAACCTTTCATTCGAGGGTGCCTCGCGCACCTTCGAATGCTCGAGGGTGCCCGTGAAACAATCGTCTGAGGGGAAATCCCGATGAATTACAACTGGGACTGGGGCGTGTTCTTCAAGTCCACCGGCGTCGGCAGCGAAACCTACCTGGACTGGTACATCACCGGCCTGGGCTGGACCATCGCCATTGCCGTTTCCGCCTGGATCATCGCCTTGCTGCTGGGGTCCGTCCTCGGCGTGATGCGTACCGTGCCCAACCGTCTGGTGTCAGGGATTGCCACCGCCTACGTGGAACTGTTCCGCAACGTGCCGCTGCTGGTGCAACTGTTCATCTGGTACTTCCTGGTACCGGACCTGCTGCCCGAGGGCCTGCAGGAATGGTTCAAGCAGGACCTCAACCCGACCACCTCGGCGCTGATCAGCGTGGTGGTCTGCCTTGGCCTGTTCACCGCCGCACGCGTCTGCGAACAGGTGCGCACCGGTATCCAGGCGCTGCCCCGCGGCCAGGAAGCCGCCGCCCGCGCCATGGGCTTCAGCCTGCCGCAGATCTACACCAACGTGCTGCTGCCCCAGGCCTACCGGATCATCATTCCGCCGCTCACCTCGGAATTTCTCAACGTGTTCAAGAACTCCTCGGTGGCCTCGCTGATCGGCCTGATGGAGCTGCTGGCACAGACCAAGCAGACCGCCGAGTTCTCCGCCAACCTGTTCGAGGCGTTCACCCTCGCCACGCTGATCTACTTCACCCTGAACATGGGCCTGATGCTGCTCATGCGCATGGTCGAGAAGAAAGTCGCCGTGCCCGGCCTGATTTCCGTGGGAGGCAAGTAAATGGACATGGATTTCAGCGAAATCATCCCCGCCCTGCCCGCCCTGTGGGACGGCATGGTGATGACCCTGCAACTGATGGTCATGGGTGTGGTGGGCGGTATCGCCCTGGGCACCCTGCTGGCCTTGATGCGCCTGTCGTCGAACAAGCTGCTGGCCAACCTGGCCGGCGCCTACGTCAACTACTTCCGCTCGATCCCGCTGCTGCTGGTGATCACCTGGTTCTACCTGGCGGTACCCTTCGTGCTGCGCTGGATCACCGGCCAGGACACCCCCGTGGGCGCGTTCACCTCCTGCGTGGTGGCGTTCATGATGTTCGAGGCCGCGTACTTCTGCGAAATCGTCCGCGCCGGCGTGCAATCGATCTCCAAGGGCCAGATGGGCGCGGCGCAGGCGCTGGGCATGACCTATGGCCAGACCATGCGCCTGATCATCCTGCCCCAGGCATTTCGCAAGATGACCCCGCTGCTGCTGCAGCAGAGCATCATCCTGTTCCAGGACACCTCGCTGGTCTACACCGTAGGCCTGGTGGACTTCCTCAACTCGGCCCGCTCCAACGGCGACATCATCGGACGCTCCCATGAGTTCCTGATCTTCGCCGGTGTCGTCTACTTCATCATCAGCTTCTCCGCTTCCTGGCTGGTCAAGCGCCTGCAAAAAAGGATCACCGTATGATTTCCATCAAGAACGTCAACAAGTGGTACGGGGACTTCCAGGTACTGACCGACTGCAGCACCGAGGTCAAGAAAGGCGAAGTGGTGGTGGTCTGTGGCCCGTCCGGCTCGGGCAAGTCGACCCTGATCAAGTGCGTCAACGCCCTGGAGCCCTTCCAGAAGGGCGACATCGTGGTCGACGGCACCTCGATCGCCGACCCGAAGACCAACCTGCCCAAGCTGCGCTCGCGGGTCGGCATGGTGTTCCAGCACTTCGAGCTGTTCCCGCACCTGAGCATCACCGAGAACCTGACCATCGCCCAGCGCAAGGTACTCGGCCGCAGCGAGGCCGAGGCGACCAAGAAGGGCCTGGCCCTGCTCGACCGCGTCGGCCTCGGCGCCCATGCCAAGAAGCACCCCGGCCAGCTGTCCGGCGGCCAGCAGCAGCGCGTGGCGATCGCCCGCGCGCTGTCGATGGACCCGATCGTCATGCTGTTCGACGAGCCGACCTCGGCGCTGGACCCGGAGATGGTCAACGAAGTGCTCGACGTGATGGTCGAGCTGGCCCACGAAGGCATGACCATGATGTGCGTGACCCACGAGATGGGCTTCGCCCGCAAGGTCGCCAACCGGGTGATCTTCATGGACAAGGGCAACATCATCGAGGACTGCCAGAAGGAAGACTTCTTCGGCAACCCCACCGGCCGCCACGAACGTACCCAGCACTTCCTCAGCAAGATCCTGCAGCACTGAGCAGGCCTGCTGCCCGGTTGACGCCGGGCAGCGGGTGCTGGTCGTGACAAGGCCACTGTGATGAAATGCGACCCTTCGCTCCTTCAGCCTGTCCAGCCCGCCGTGAAATCCCGCCTGATCCGCCAATTGCTGCTGCCGCCCCTGGTCATCCTGCTGATGGTCGGGCTGGGCATGGCCGGCTTCCTGGTCAGCGAGAACAACGGCATCCGCACCCTCAGCGAAACCGGCGAGCGCCAGCTGGAGCTGCACGCGCGCACGGTCGAGAGCGAAATCAGCAAGTACACCTACCTGCCCAGCCTGCTGGAGCTGGAAGACAGCGTCTCGCACCTGCTCACCGATCCGGACGGCGGCTACCGCCAGGCCGTCAACGAATACCTCGAAGGCCTCAACCGCCGCAGTCGCAGCCGGGCGATCTTCGTCCTCGACACCAGCGGTCGGGTCCAGGCCACCAGCAACTGGCGCGACGCCGACTCGTTCCTTGGCGAGGACCTGTCGTTCCGCGCCTACTTCCAGGACGCCGTGCGCGGCGAGCCCGGACGCTTCTACGGCATCGGCAGCACCACCGGCGAAGCCGGCTACTACCTGGCCCATGGGCTGGAGGAGCACGGCAAGATCATCGGCGTGGCGGTGATCAAGGTGCGCCTGGACACCCTGGAGGAGCGCTGGCAGCGTGCCCGCCTGGAAGCCTTCGTCAGTGACGAGAACGGCATCATCATCCTCTCCAGCGACCCGGCCCGGCGCCTGAAATCGGTACGTCCACTGACGCCGCAGATCAAGGAGCGCCTGGCCCGCAGCCTGCAATACTACTGGTGGCCGCTCAACGAACTGCAACCCCTGGCCCGCGAAACCCTCGCCGACGGCGTCGAGAAACTCACCTTCCCGGCCAACAGCGAGAACTCCCAGGGCAAGCCGCGCGAGGTGGCCTATCTGGCCCAGACCCGGCGCCTGGCCGACACGCCCTGGCACTTCACCCTGCTCACGCCGTTGCAGGACTTGCGCCGTGAATCCATGGTCCAGGGCATCCTGGTCGGCGTGGCCTTCGCCCTGCTGACGATCCTCGCCATCGCCTGGAACGAACGGCGCAAGGTGATCGCCACGCGCCTGGCCGCCCGCGAGGCCCTGGAAGAAGCCAACAGCCAGCTGGAGCGCAAGATCACCGAGCGCACCGCCGACCTGCGCGCCAGCAACGAGCGTCTCAAGGGCCAGATCCGTGAGCGCCGGCATGCCGAGCAGACCCTGCGCCACGCCCAGGACGAACTGGTGCAGGCCGGCAAGCTGGCGGCCATCGGCCAGATGTCCACCAGCATCGCCCATGAACTCAATCAGCCACTGGCTGCCTTGCGTACGCTCTCCGGCAACACCGTGCGCTTCCTCGAGCGCGGTGCGCTGGAAACCGCCAGCGCCAACCTGCGCACCATGAACGAACTGATCGACCGCATGGGCCGGATCACCGCCAGCCTGCGCTCGTTCGCCCGACGTGGCGACGACAGCGGCCAAGCCTCCCTGGAGAAGGCCGTCGAAGCCACCTTGCAGGTGCTGGCCAACCGCATCGACAACTGCCGCCTGCACCGCCAGTTCGACGACCAGTGGCTGGCCATCGACCAGACCCGGCTGGAGCAGATCCTGGTCAACCTGCTGGGCAACGCCCTCGACGCCATGGCCGGCCAACCGCTGCCCCAGCTGTGGCTCGAAGGTGAAATCCAGGGCGACAAGTACCGCCTGCGCGTGCGTGACAACGGCCACGGCATCGATCCGGAGGCACGCAAGCACCTGTTCGAACCTTTCTTCACCACCAAACCGGGCGAGCATGGCCTGGGCCTGGGCCTGACGCTGTCGGCGAGCCTGGCCACCGCCGCCAAGGGTACACTGAGCGTCGAACACCCCGCCGGTGGCGGCACTGCCTTCGTCCTTGCCCTGCCCCTGGTCACGCCCCCTAGCGAACTGGCTGAACCCCTATGAATCAAGCGCCCCTTACCGTCCTGATCGTCGAGGACGACCCGCATGTGCTGCTCGGCTGCCAACAGGCGCTGGCCCTGGAAGACATCGCCTGCGAAGGCGTCGGCAGTGCCGAACAGGCACTCGAGCGCATCGGCGACGACTTCGCCGGTATCGTCGTCAGCGATATCCGCCTGCCCGGCATCGATGGCCTGGAGTTGCTCAACCGTCTCAAGGCCCGCGACCGCAGCCTGCCGGTGGTGCTGATCACCGGTCACGGCGACATCGACATGGCAGTCGGCGCCATGCGCAACGGCGCCTATGACTTCATGGAAAAACCCTTCTCGCCAGAGCGTCTGGTCGAGGTCGTGCGCCGCGCCCTGGAGCAACGCGGACTGTCTCGCGAGGTGTTCGCCCTGCGCCGTCAGTTGGCCGAGCAGAGCAGCCTGGAGGGCCGTATCATCGGCCGTTCGCCGGCCATGGAGCAGTTGCGCGAGCTGATCGCCAACGTCGCCGACACCTCGGCCAATGTGCTGATCGAAGGCGAGACCGGCACCGGCAAGGAACTGGTCGCCCGCTGCCTGCACGACTTCAGCCGGCGCCAGGCCCAGCCATTCGTGGCCCTCAACTGCGGCGGCCTGCCGGAGAACCTGTTCGAAAGCGAGATCTTCGGCCACGAGGCCAATGCCTTCACCGGCGCCGGCAAGCGGCGCATCGGCAAGATCGAGCACGCCAATGGTGGCACCTTGTTCCTCGACGAGGTCGAGAGCATGCCGCTCAACCTGCAGATCAAGCTGTTGCGCGTGCTGCAGGAGCGCACCCTGGAACGCCTGGGCTCGAACCAGAGCATCCCGGTGGACTGCCGGGTGATCGCCGCGACCAAGTCCGATCTCGACGCCCTCGGCCAGAGCGGCCAGTTCCGCAGCGACCTGTACTACCGCCTCAACGTGGTGACCCTGGAACTGCCGCCCCTGCGCGAGCGGCGCGAGGACATCCTGCAGCTGTTCGAACACTTCCTGCAGCAATCGGCGCTGCGCTTCGACCGCGAGGCGCCTGAGCTCGACAGCCAGACCCTGTCGCGGCTGATGGCCCACGACTGGCCGGGCAACGTGCGTGAGTTGCGCAACGTCGCCGAACGCTACGCCCTGGGCCTGCCGGCCTTCAAGAAAGGCCCCAGCGGCGGTGCCAGCCAGGGGCTGGGATTCGCCGAGGCGGTGGAGGCGTTCGAGCGCAACCTGCTGACCGACGCCCTGCAACGCAGCGGCGGCAACCTCAGCCAGGCCAGCCAGGAGCTGGGCATGGCCAAGACCACGCTGTTCGACAAAGTGAAGAAGTACGGCCTCGGCTGACCACAACCCAACCTGGAAAGACAACGTGGACCTGGTATTCAAGGCGGCGCTGGGCGCCGGCGTGGTGGTGCTTCTGGCAGTCCTGTCGAAGACCCGCAACTACTACATCGCCGGCCTGGTGCCGCTGTTCCCGACCTTCGCCCTGATCGCCCACTACATCGTCGGCAAGGGCCGCCCGCTGGCAGACCTGAAGACCACCATCCTGTTCGGGATGTGGTCGATCATTCCGTACTTCGTCTACCTGGCGACTCTGTATCTGCTGGTCGACCGCCTGCGCCTGGAAGCATCGCTGGCGCTGGCCACGGTGGCCTGGCTGGTGGCGGCGACGGTCCTGGTGAGCCTTTGGATAAGAATGCATTGAGCCCTGCAATTCGGCCTATAGCCCGGCGATATGCGTGCCGTCCTGCCGCTGCGCCTGCAGGTAAGGCAGCACCGCCCCGAGCAATGGCGCCTTGAACGGCTCCTGGAAGCGATGCGCCAGCCCCGGGATCAGCCGCAGTTGGCTGCCCTGGATATGCGCCGCCAGGTGCACCCCGTGCATCACCGGCAACAGCGGGTCGGCGGTGCCATGCACCACCAGGGTCGGCACGCGTAGCTGATTGAGCAGCTCGACCCGGCTCGGCTCGGCGAGAATCGCGATGATCTGGCGCTTCACCCCCTCCGGATTGAATGCCCGATCATAGGCCTGGGCAGCCTGGCGCAGCAGCACCCTGCGCTCGTCCTTCACCTGCGGGCTGCCCAGCGCCGCCAGCAGATCGGCTTGCTGCTCGATCGCCACCTCGCGGTTCGGTGCGTTGCGGCGCGCCAGCAACTGCACCAGCGCCGGGTTTGGCGCCGGCAACCCGGCAGCGCCCGAGCTGGTCATCACCAGGGTCAGGCTGCGCACCCGTTCGGGCGCCATGGCCGCGATGCGCTGGGCGATCATGCCGCCCATGCTCACCCCCAGCACATGGAACTGGCGGACCTGCAACGCATCCATCAGTTTCAGGCCATCACCGGCCATGTCGGTCAAGGTATAGGGCGCGGCCACCGGCAGGCCGAGCTTGTAGCGCAACAGCTCGACGGTCAGGTTGGCCGAGGCTGGCAACTGGTTCCAGCGCGACAGGCCGACATCACGGTTGTCGTAGCGGATCACCCGAAAGCCCTGGCGGCACAGCGCCTCGACCACATCGTCCGGCCAGTGGATCAACTGCCCACCCAGCCCCATGACCAGCAGCAAGGCCGGATCCCGGGGGGCGCCGACGCTCTGGTAGACCAGGCTCAATTCGCCCAGTTCGACCCGCTGCACCGGCACATGAACGTCACAGCGGGCATCGGCGAAGCTCGCCGGCACGCTGACCAGTAAAAGAAAGAAAAACAGAAAAGCCCGCATGAAAAGAAACACCAGAATGCAGATCCCCAGTAGAGCGCGAGTCTGATGAAATCCGTTCGAGCGCGCTGCCACAAAACCGTGACAGTTTCGTGAAGCTTGCCGAACGGTCGCTCCTATGACGCGGTCGACAGCGCAAGCCTGTATGAGGGAAACTCAACAACACTTCTCGCTACTCCCAGTTATTGCTCACGGAGCCCGTCGTGCTTGAAATCCGCCACTTGAAAACCCTTCACGCCCTGCGCGAAGCCGACAGCCTGGTGGAGGCCGCCGAGCGCCTGCACCTGACCCAGTCGGCGCTGTCGCACCAGTTCAAGGAGCTGGAAGAACGCCTGGGACTGCCGCTGTTCGTGCGCAAGACCAAACCCATCCGCTTCACCAGCGCCGGCCTGCGCCTGCTGCAACTGGCCGACGCTACCTTGCCGTTGCTGCGCGGCGCCGAACGCGACATCGCCCGCCTGGCCGGTGGCACCGCCGGACGCCTGCACATGGCCATCGAGTGCCACAGCTGCTTCCAGTGGCTGATGCCGACCATCGACCAGTTCCGCGACGTCTGGCCGGAAGTGGAGCTGGACCTGGCCTCGGGCTTCGCCTTCGCCCCATTGCCGGCCCTGGCCCGAGGCGACCTCGACCTGGTGGTGACCTCCGACCCGCTGGACCTGGCCGGCATCACCTACGTGCCACTGTTCACCTATGAAGCCATGCTCGCCGTGGCCAACCAGCACCCGTTGGCCGGCAAACCCTATATCGTGCCCCAGGATCTGGTCGACCAGACCTTGATCACCTATCCGGTGGAACGCGACCGCCTCGACATCTTCACCCGCTTCCTCGAGCCGGCCGACATCGAGCCGGCCGCGGTGCGTACCTCGGAACTGACGGTGATGATGATGCAACTGGTGGCCAGCGGCCGTGGCGTGTGCGGCATGCCGCACTGGGCGCTGCACGAGTACAGCTCGCGGGGCTATGTGAAGGGCAAGCGCCTGGGCGAGAAAGGCCTGTTCGCCACGCTCTACGCGGCGGTGCGCACCGACATGCTCGATGCGCCGTACATGCGCGACTTCCTGCTGACTGCCAAGGACACCTCGTTCGCCACCCTCGACGGGGTCAGCGCGGTGCGTTGAGGCCTTCGCGCCACAGCGGCAGGATCAGGTCGCGGGTCAGCGGTGCCAGGTTGAGTTCGCTCGCCTGGTCGGCGGCCAGCCAGGTCACCTCTTCGATTTCGGCTGCGGGCACCACGACCTCATGGCACTCGACACGGAACAGCTCGGCTTGCACCTCAAAGCCGGGCTCGTTGGCGGCCGGGGCGCTGAAGCGGCCCAGGTGGACAGCCTCGGCAGGGTCGACACGCAACCCCAGTTCCTCGTGCAGCTCGCGCGCCAGGGCCTGGGCCGGCGACTCGCCCGCGTCGATCTTGCCGCCAGGTTGCATGAAAGCCTGGGTGCCACGCTTGCGCACCAGCAGGGTCCGCCCCTGAGCGTCGACGAGCAGGGCGGCGGCGATATGGATGGTCTTGGACATGACTGGCTCGTGGTGGGTTGGAGGGAGCGCAGGATACCCGACACGACGCCTCATCGCGTCACTTCGCAAAGGCCGGCTCCTACGGCCAGGGTCCACCGGACGAATGGCCTCTTGCCAAACCAGCAGCGTCGCTCCATAACCTCCTCATGAACCTGCCCGCCCACCAGCACCCGGTGCTCGACCTGTTCCACCCCGCCGTCGCCACCTGGTTCCGCCAGCGTTTCGCCACGGTCACCGAGGCCCAGGCTGGCGCCTGGCCGCTGATCCACGCCGGCCAATCGATGCTGCTGGCCGCACCGACCGGCTCGGGCAAGACCCTCAGCGCCTTCCTCGCGGTGCTCGACGAACTGTTCCGTCAAGGGCTGGCGCACGACGGCGAACTACCAGCACAGACCCAAGTGGTCTACGTGTCGCCCCTCAAGGCGCTGTCCAATGACATCCACCTGAACCTCGAAGCTCCGCTCGAAGGTATCGCCCAACAGCTCGAACGGCTCGGTCACAAGGCGCCCCGTATCACCACCGCCGTGCGCACCGGTGATACGCCACAAAAGGCGCGCACCGCCATGCGCAAGATAGCGCCACACATCCTGGTGACCACCCCTGAATCGCTCTATGTGCTGCTTGGCTCCGCCTCAGGACGCGAGGGACTGGCCAGCGTGCACACCGTGATCGTCGACGAGATCCATGCCCTGGCCGGCAACAAGCGTGGCTGCCATCTGGCGCTGAGCCTGGAGCGGCTACAGGCCCTCGCCGGTCGGCCGCTGCGGCGTGTCGGCCTGTCCGCCACCCAGCGCCCGGTCGAGCGCGTGGCGCAGTTCCTGGTCGGGCGCGACCGCCCTTGCGCCATCGTCGACATTGGCCATGTCCGCCAGCGCGACCTCGCTCTGGAAGTGCCACCGGTGCCGTTGGGCGCGGTAATGGCCAGCGATGCCTGGGAACTGGTGTACGACCGCCTGGCCGCCCTTGCCCGCGCGCACCGCACCACGCTGGTGTTCGTCAACACCCGGCGCCTGGCCGAGCGCCTGACCCGCCACCTCGGCGAACGCCTGGGCAACACCGCCGTGGCCGCGCACCACGGCAGCCTGGCCAAGGAACATCGCCTGGCCGCCGAACAACGGCTCAAGGCCGGCGAGCTGCAGGTGCTGGTGGCCACCGCCTCGCTGGAGCTGGGCATCGATATCGGCGAGGTCGAGCTGGTCTGCCAGATCGCCTCGCCCGGCTCTATCGCCGCGTTCCTGCAACGGGTCGGACGTTCGGGGCACCAGGTCGACGGCGTGCCCAAGGGGCGCTTGTTCCCTACCTCGCGTGACGACCTGATCGAATGCGTGGCACTGCTCGACTGCGTGCGCCAGGGGGAGCTCGACACCCTGCACGTGCCCCGGGCGCCACTGGACGTGCTGGCCCAGCAGATCGTCGCCGAAGTGAGCAACCAGGCGTGGGACGAGGTCGCGCTGTTCGATCTGCTACGCCAGGCGACACCCTATGCCAGCCTCGACCAAGCCCACTACCAGGACTTGCTGCACATGCTCGCCGAGGGCTACAGCGGTCGCCAGGGCGTGCGTGGCGCCTACCTGCACCGCGACGCGGTCAACGCCAGCCTGCGTGGGCGCCGCGGTAGCCAGCTGACCGCGCTGACCAGCGGCGGCACCATTCCCGACACCGCCGACTACACCGTGCTGCTAGAACCCCAGGCGCTGAACATCGGCAGCGTCAACGAAGACTTCGCGGTGGAAAGTATCGCCGGCGACATTTTCCAGCTGGGCAACGCCTCCTATCGCATCCTGCGCGTCGAGCCCGGCCGGGTGCGGGTCGAGGACGCCCACGGCCTGCCGCCGACCCTCCCATTCTGGCTCGGCGAAGCGCCGGGACGCAGCGACGAACTGTCCGCCGCGGTGGCGCGCCTGCAAGCTCGGCTCGACCAGCAATTGCACGACGGCGACCTCGACCAGGCGCTGGCCTGGCTGCAGTCCGAGCATGCACTGGACGAGGCCTGTGCCCGGCAGTTGCTCGACTACCTCGGCCGCACCTGGCAGGTGCTGGGCGCCCTGCCCTCGCAGCAGACACTGGTGATGGAACGCTTCTTCGACGAGTCCGGCGGCACCCAGCTGATCATCCACTCGCCCTACGGCAGCCGCATCAACCGGGCCTGGGGCCTGGCCCTGCGCAAGCGCTTCTGCCGCACCTTCAACTTCGAACTGCAGGCAGCCGCCAGCGAGGACGCCATCGTGCTGTCGCTGTCCACCAGCCACAGCTTCGCGCTGGACGAAGTGTGGCGCTACCTGAACAGCCGCACGGCCGAGCCGATCCTGGTCCAGGCCCTGCTCGACGCGCCGCTGTTCGGCGTGCGCTGGCGCTGGAACGCCGCAGTGGCCCTGGCCCTGCCGCGCTACGTGGGCGGGCGCAAGGTCGCCCCGCAGATCCAGCGGATGAAGAGCGAAGACCTGGTCGCGGCAGTGTTCCCCGACCAGATCGCCTGCCTGGAGAACATCGTCGGCGAGCGGCAGATCCCCGATCACCCGCTGGTCGAGCAGACCCTCGACGACTGCCTGCACGAGGCCATGGACAGCGAAGGCTGGCTGGCCCTGCTACGTCGTATGGAGGCCGGCGAGGTGTGCCTGCTCGCGCGTGACCTGCCGGCGCCTTCGCCACTGGCCTCGGCGATTCTCAATGCCCGCCCGTACACCTTCCTCGACGACGCACCGCTGGAGGAACGGCGGACCCAGGCCGTGCTCAACCGTCGCTGGAACGAGGCGCACAGTGCCGATGACCTGGGCGCGCTGGACGCCGATGCCATTGCCGCCGTGCAGGCAGAGGCCTGGCCGCAGGCAAGCAACGCCGATGAACTGCACGAAGCGCTGATGAGCCTGGGCATCCTCACCCAGCAGGAGATCGATGCCCGCGCCGATTGGCCGGCGCTGCTGGCGGTGTTGCTCAGGGCAGGCCGGGCCTGTTGCCTGGAGATCGGCGGCCAGGCCTTGTGGCTGGCCCGTGAGCGCCTGCAGCCGATGCTGACCCTGTACCCGGCTGCTCGGCAGGAACCCGCCGTGCCTGTCCTGCCGGGGTTCGATACCCCTGTCGATGCCGACGCGGCGCTCAGCGAACTGCTGCGCTCACGCCTGGGCGGCTTCGGGCCGCTGACCCTGACGCAGATCTGCACGCCCCTGGGGCTCGCCGCCGCGGACTGCGAACAGGCCCTGGCCCGCCTGGAGCGCGAAGGCTACGTGATGCGTGGCCATTTCAGCCCTGGCCAGCCGACCCTGCAGTGGTGCGAACGGCACCTGCTGGCGCGGATTCATCGCTATACCGTCAAGCGCCTGCGCCAGGAGATCGAGCCGGTCAGCCTGCAGGACTACCTGCGCTTTCTGCTCGACTGGCAGCACCTGGCCGGCGACAACCGACTGCGCGGGCCACAGGCCGTGGCCGAAGTGCTTGCCCAGTTGCAAGGCTTCCCCGCCGCGGCCGGGGCCTGGGAGGCCGAGTTGTTGCCCGCGCGAATCAGCGACTACAGCCCACACTGGCTCGACGATGCCTGTCGTAGCGGCCAGTGGGCCTGGAACCGGCTGGCGGCGACAGTATCGAGCAGTACCTTGACCAGCACCCCGCTGGTACTGCTGCCTCGCGAGCACCTGGGACTATGGCGCAGCCTGGCGCCAGCACCTGACCTCGAACAACTGGGGACACGCGCCCAGCGGGTCTTGCAGACACTGCAGGCACAAGGCGCGCTGTTCTTCGATGAACTCGGCCAGGAAGCGCACCTGCTGCCCAGCGAACTGGAGACGGCCCTGCAAGAGCTGGTGGGCTCAGGCCTGGTCAGCGCCGATGGCTTCTGCGGCCTGCGCAGCCTGATTACCCCGGCGGCGAAACGCACCTCGCGCAACAGCCGGCGCGGCCATCCGCCGCTGTCGAGCAGCATGGCGCAAGCCGGACGCTGGGCGCTGTTGCGCCGCTCGGGCGCTGCCGTGGACAACGACCAGCGCCTGGAACACGTGGCCCGCAGCCTGTTGCGACGCTATGGCGTGGTGTGCTGGCGCCTGCTCGAGCGCGAGAGCGATGTATTGCCAGCGTGGCGCGAGCTGCTGCGCTGTTATCACCGTCTCGAAGCCCGCGGCGAGATCCGTGGCGGGCGCTTCATCGCCGGACTGGCAGGCGAGCAGTTCGCCTTGCCGGAAGCGGTGGGTTTGCTGCGCCAGGTGCGCAAGCGTGCGCCGGACGGGGCGTTGCAGGTAGTCAGTGGCTGCGACCCGTTGAACCTGGTCGGTACCTTGCTGCCGGGGGCCAAGGTGCCAGCGGTGGCGGGCAACCGCGTGCTCTACCGGGATGGCGTGCCGGTCGCCACCCGGGTGGCGGGACGGTATCAGCTTCTGCTGGAGGCATCGGCGGCCGAACAGATGCAGTGGCAGCAACAGTTGTTGCGCATGACGTATTGATCGAACAGCGGCTGAACGAACAGGCTCTGCAATGCATTGCCTGCCCTGTCGCGCAGTAGCCCGCCCCCACCCGCCCACCGTTCCAGCGCTGGCTCCCGCGCAGCCCGCTCAGCGCTTGGCCTGGAACCCGGCGAAACGTTTGTTGAACCCAGCCACACGCCCTTCCACCGTGGTCTTGCGCTGCTGCCCGGTGTACACCGGGTGCGAAGCACTGGAGACATCCAGGGCCACGTAGGGGTAGGTCCGGCCGTCGCTGTGCACATGGCTACGGTCGGTGTCCACCGTCGAACCGATCAGGAAGTACACGTCAGCAGCCGTGTCGTGGAACAGCACAGGACGATAGGTGGGGTGGATGCCAGCTTTCATGGTGCAATCTCCTCAGGATCGAAAGTGATACTTTATAACATACATTAGCGCGAATGATTTTCGATACCCTAACTTTCATTTCTTCCACCTTCCCACAGGCTGGCAAAGCGTCGCCCAACCGGGCTATGGTCGGACTTTGCCCCAGGCCCTGAGCCTGACCGAGCCATCCGCAAGGACCCCGTATGAGCCTGTCACTTCTCAGTCGTTACGCCTTCTTCGCCGCCTGCGTGCTGTTCACCCTCGCCAGCCTGCCGTTCCTCGAATACGACTGGCTCTGGCCTTTTACCCTGGTCACCGGGGTACTCAGCCTGCTCGGCGTGTTCGACCTGCTGCAGCAACGCCACGCGGTACGCCGCAACTACCCGATCCTCGGCAACATCCGCTACCTGGTCGAAGGCATTCGTCCGGAAATCCGCCAGTACCTGCTGGAGTCCGACAGCGACGCCCTGCCCTTCTCCCGGGCCCAGCGCTCGCTGGTCTATGCCCGGGCCAAGAACGAGGCCTCCGACAAGCCGTTCGGCACCCTGATCGATGTCTACGAATCAGGTTTCGAGTTCATCGGCCACTCCATGCGCCCGGCGCCCCTGGCCGATCCGGCGAGCTTTCGCATCATTGTCGGCGGCCCGCAGTGCAGCCAGCCATACTCGGCATCGATCTTCAACATTTCGGCCATGAGCTTCGGCTCGCTCAGCGCCAACGCCATCCGAGCCCTGAACAAGGGCGCCAAGCTCGGCAACTTTGCCCACGATACCGGTGAAGGCAGCATCAGCCCCTACCACCGCGAGCACGGCGGCGACCTGACCTGGGAACTGGGCAGCGGCTACTTCGGCTGCCGCACTCCCGACGGGCGCTTCGACCCCGAGCGCTTCGCCGCCCAGGCCCGCGACCCGCAGGTGCGGATGATCGAAATCAAGATGAGCCAAGGGGCCAAGCCCGGCCACGGTGGCATCCTGCCCAAGCACAAGGTGACCAAAGAAATTGCCGAGACCCGCGGCGTGCTGATGGGCGAGGACTGCATCTCGCCGTCGCGCCACACCGCGTTCTCCACGCCCATCGAGATGATGCAGTTCATTGCCCAGTTGCGCGAACTGTCCGGCGGCAAGCCGGTAGGCTTCAAGTTCTGCCTGGGCCATCCGTGGGAGTTCATGGGCATCGCCAAGGCCATGCTGGAGACCGGCATCCTCCCCGATTTCATCGTCGTCGACGGCAAGGAAGGCGGCACCGGCGCAGCGCCGGTGGAGTTCACCGACCATATCGGCGTACCGCTGCGCGAAGGCCTGCTGTTCGTGCACAACACCCTGGTGGGCCTGAACCTGCGCGACAAGATCAAGCTCGGCGCCAGCGGCAAGATCGTCAGCGCGTTCGACATCGCCAGTGTGCTGGCCATCGGCGCCGACTGGGCCAACTCGGCGCGCGGCTTCATGTTCGCCATCGGCTGCATCCAGTCGCAGAGCTGCCACACCAACAAGTGCCCGACCGGCGTGGCGACCCAGGACGCCTTGCGCCAGCGCGCGCTAGTGGTGCCGGACAAGGCCCAGCGGGTGCTCAACTTCCACCACAGCACCCTGCGCGCCCTGGCCGAGATGCTCGCCGCGGCCGGCCTGGAACACCCGGCACAGCTGGAGGCCAAGCACCTGGTGCGGCGCATCTCGGCCACCGAGATCAAGCTGTTCTCGCAGATGCATGTGTTCCTCAAGCCCGGCGAGCTGCTCACCGGCGAGGTCAGTGGCCAGTTCTATTCGCGGATGTGGCAACTGGCCCGGGCCGATAGCTTCGAGCCAAACAGCGAAGTGGCGGCCTGAAGGCCTCATCGCGGGACAAGCACGCCTTGCCCCGCAATGACTACCCCACAAAAACAAAGCCCCGGCACTGGCCGGGGCTTTGTTCGTCAGGAGGCGTTACTCGTCATCCCCTGGGCCTCTTTCGGCGCCAGGCGGAAGGTGTAGTACAGCGCCGTCAGCAGCACCAGGAACGCCGGGCCGATGTACAGGGCCACGCGGGTATCCTCGAAGTACGCCATCAGCCCAACCACCAGCACCAGGAATGCCAGGGCCAGGTAGGAGCTCAGCGGCCACAGCCACATGCGGTACTTCAGCGCCTTGCGCTCGGCGCTGCTCAGCCCGGCGCGGAACTTCAACTGCGCCAGCAGGATCATCACCCAGGTCCAGATCGCACCGAAGGTAGCGATCGAGGTCACCCAGACGAACACCTTTTCCGGCACCAAGTAGTTGGCCAGCACGCCCAGCAGCAGCGCGCCGATCGACAGCAGCAGCGCGTTGCGCGGCACGCCGCTCTTCGAGGTGCGGGCGAAGGTGGCCGGGGCCTGGCCGTTCTGCGCCAGGCTGTAGAGCATGCGCCCGGTGCTGAAGATACCGCCGTTGCACGACGACAGCGCGGCGGTGATCACCACGAAGTTGATGATGCCGGCGGCGGTCTTGATGCCGAGGCGCTCGAAAGTCATCACGAACGGGCTGCCCTGGCTGCCGATCTCGTTCCATGGGTAGATCGACATGATCACGAACAGCGCGCCCACGTAGAACAGCAGGATGCGCCAGAACACCGAGCCGATGGCCTGGGGAATGGTCTTCTGCGGATTGCGTGCCTCACCGGCGGTCAGGCCGATCATCTCGACGCCCAGGTAGGCGAACATCACCATCTGCAGCGACATCAGCACCCCGGTCACGCCGTTGGGCATGAAGCCGCCGTTGCTCCACAGGTTGGAGAGCCCCACCGCCACACCGTCGTTGCCGAATCCGAAGGCGATGATGCCAATGCCGCCCAGCACCATGGCGATGATGGTGACGATCTTGATCAGGGCGAACCAGAACTCGAACTCGCCGAATGCCTTGACCGCGATCAGGTTGACCGCGCCCATGCTGCCCAGCGCCATCAGCGCCCAGATCCAGCGCGGCACGTCGGGGAACCAGATGCCCATGTAGATGGCCACCGCGGTGATTTCCGCGACACAGGTCACCAGCCACAGGAACCAGTAGTTCCAGCCCGTGAGGAAGCCCGCCAGCGGGCCAAGGTAGTCCTGCGCATAACGGCTGAAGGAACCGGCGACCGGGTTGTGCACGGCCATCTCGCCGAGGGCGCGCATGATCACCAGGATGGCAAGGCCACCGATGATGTAGGACAGCATGATGGCGGGGCCGGCCATTTCGATGGCCTTGGCCGAACCGAGGAACAGGCCGACGCCGATACAGGCGCCAAGGGCCATCAGGCGGATGTGCCGTTCGCCCAGTTCACGCTTGAGCGGGCCGCCTTGGGCGGACTCGCCGCGGGCAGGATGGTTGCCGACTGGCATAGCAATACAACCTCATTTTGTTATTGGATTTATCCTTCGTGCGGCACCGGCCTCGCCGATAGGCGGGGCGTCGTCTTGCCAGGTGGCCTTGTGGGCCAGCCTGCCTGCTGCGGGCAAAGCGCCGGCAGGGCGAAGGGGCGAGCAGTATAGGAAGGCACTTGTAGGGCTTTTCACTATATACAGCGGGAAATTTGGCGAGAAATCTCGGGCAAAAGTCCTTTCACGGAGGTGCAACATGGCCTCGCTCCGCCCATGCACAGGAATGGGGCAGCTACCATAGCAACATTGCCAAAGAATGGAAGCCGCACCAAAGACTCATGTTCATGCTTGATAAATAGAAGGTTCCTACAAATTCTTCATCGTTCCCGACCACCGTCTAAGCTTCAGGCAAGCAACGCGAAAACACTTGGCCGGACTCAAGACTATGGGCGCACTGTGGCAATCGGAACCAACCAGAACGGAAGCACCCAAAGCACCGCAGGCTGAAGCACCCTTGCCAGAAAAAACTCCCCGTCAACGCCGCCTGTGGTGGCGACTGATCCTGTTGATCCTGATCGTGGCGATGGTCGCGGTGGGCTTTGCCGCCTGGGACGAGATGCAGAGCTCGCGCCTGCAGTCACGCGAGTTCAGCCGCCTGGCCAGCACCCTCACCTACCGGCTCGAGCCCGGCCCCAGCGACGCCATCCTCTATCCCGGCGACGGCCCCTTCGACAAGCGCCTGGGCTACAGCGCGCTGGGTGAGTTCCTGCCGCGCCTGCTCAAGCGCGACTACCTGATCAACCAGCAGGTGCGCTTCTCGCCGGCCCTGATGAACTACGTCGAGCACGGCCTGTTCGTACCCTACGTCGAGAAGATCCAGGCCGGCCTGGCGATTACCGACTGCCGTGGCGAGATGCTCTACCAGTACAAGTACCCGCAGCACCTGTACCCGGACTTCGCCTCGATCCCTCCGGTGATGGTCAACAGCCTGCTGTTCATC
Organism: Pantoea sp. Cy-639; assembly: GCF_011752525.1. GTDB lineage: Bacteria > Pseudomonadota > Gammaproteobacteria > Pseudomonadales > Pseudomonadaceae > Aquipseudomonas. Next base: position 37,835 of record NZ_VWXI01000005.1, read on the forward strand.
GAGAACCGCGAGTTGCTCGACCCGAAAGACCCGAAGAACAACCCCGCGGTGGACTGGCCACGCTTCGCCAAGGCCGCCTACAGCCAGATCGCCAAGTACCTGGCGTTGCCCGGCCAGTCGGCTGGTGGCAGTACCTTGGCCACCCAGTTGGAGAAATACCGCCATTCGCCGGACGGCCTGACCGTCTCCGGCGCCGAGAAGATCCGCCAGATGCTCTCGGCCAGCGTGCGCGCCTACCAGGGTGGCCCGGACACCACCGAGGCCCGCGAACGCATCGTGCGCGACTACCTCAACAGCGTGCCGCTGTCGGCGGTGCCTGGCCACGGCGAAGTGCATGGCATGGCCGAAGGCCTGCGGGTGTGGTACGGCGCCGACTTCGACCAAGTCAACCAGACGCTCAACTCCACCGCCAGCGACGCCAAGAGCCTGGCCGAGCGTGGCCTGGCCCTGCGCCAGGTGCTGTCGCTGATGATCGCCCAGCGTCGCCCCTCCCACTACCTGTCCAAGGGGCGCCTGGAACTGGCCGAGCTGACCGACTCGCATATCCGCGTACTGGCCGCCAACGGCATCGTCGACCGCCCGCTGGCCGACGCAGCACTGGCCAGCAAGGCGGTGTACCGCGACTGGGTGGCCCAGCCGACCATCGTGCCGATCGTCACCAACAAGGGCATCAGCCTGGCCCGCAACCGCCTGGCCGCGATGCTCAACCGCCCGCTGTACGACCTCGACCGCCTCGACCTGTCGGCCACCAGCACCTTGCAGGCTGACCTGCAGGTGCAAGTCAGCCAGTACCTGAAGAACCTGGCCGACCCGGCCTTCGCCGCGCAGATGGGGCTGATCGGCGAGCGCCTGCTCACCAGCAAGACCACCGACCAGGTGAGCTACAGTTTCACCCTGTTCGAACGCACCGCCGACGGCTCGCGGGTGCGGGTGCAGACCGACAGTACCAACCAGCCGTTCGACATCAACGAAGGCAGCAAGCTGGAACTCGGCTCCACCGCCAAGCTGCGGGTGCTGACCACCTACCTGGAGATCATCGCCGAGCTGCACGACAAGTACGCCGGCAAGCCCCCTGCCGAACTGAAGAAGGTCCCGGTGGCCGATCTCGACCGGATCACCCAGTGGTCACTCGAATGGCTGGCGCAGAACAGCAAGGACCAGAATCTGGACGCCATGCTCGATGCCGCGCTGAACCGCAAGTACTCGGCCAACACCGGCGAGGCGTTCTTCACCGGCGGTGGCATGCACGTGTTCAACAACTTCCGCAAGGAAGACAACAACCGCAACCCGACGCTCAAGGACGCCCTGCGCGAGTCGATCAACCTGCCGTTCATCCGCCTGATGCGTGACATCGTGCGCTACGTCACCTATCAGCAGCCATTCAACCGCGAACCGCTGCTCAAGGACGACGCCGATCCGCGCCGTCAGGAATACCTGGCCCGCTTCGCCGACCGCGAAGGCACCAACTACATGATGCGGTTCTGGAAGAAGTACCAGCGCAAGACCTCGCAGCAGCGCCTGGACACCTTCCTCGACAGCATGCGGGTAACCCCGCAACGCCTGGCCGCGGCGCATCGCTACCTGTTCCCCGAGGCCAGCCAGGAAACCTTCAACGCCTTCGTCCGCGCCCACAGCAAGGACGACAAGGCCGCCATGGCCAAGCTCACCGACAGCCGTCTGGTGGAAATGTACGAGGCCTATGGCCCAGGCAAGTACGACCTGCCCGACCAGGGCTACATCGCCAAGGTCCACCCGCTGGACCTGTGGATGCTCGGTTACCTGCTGAAGAACCCCGGCGCCTCGCTCAAGGACACCCTCAACGCCAGCCGCTTCGAACGCCAGGAGGTCTACAGCTGGCTGTTCAAGAGCCGGCACCAGGGTGCCCGCGACAGCCGTATCCGTACCATGGTCGAGATCGAAGCCTTCACCGATATCCACCAGCGCTGGAAACGCGTGGGCTACCCGTTCGACCACCTGGTGCCATCGCTGGCCACCGCCATCGGCAGTTCCGGTGATCGCCCGGCCGCGCTGTCCGAGCTGGTCGGCATCATCCAGAACGACGGCGTGCGCCTGCCGACGCTGCGCATCGACACCCTGCACTTCGCCCAGGGCACGCCCTACGAGACCCAACTGATCAGCGACCCCGACCGGGGCCAGCGAATCCTGCCCGTGGAGGTCGCCCGGGCACTCAAGGGCGCCATGTCCCAGGTCGTCGATGCCGGTACCGCGCGGCGTATCTCCGGCAGCTTCAAGCTGCACGACGGCACGCCGCTGGTGATGGGCGGCAAGACAGGCACTGGCGACAACCGTATCGAAAGCTTCGGCGCCGGTGGCCGGCTGATCGGTTCGCGCTCGCTCAACCGCACCGCCACCTTCGTGTTCTACCTCGGCGACAACCACTTCGGCACCTTGACCGCGTTCGTCCCTGGACGCACGGCCGAAGCCTTCACCTTCACCTCGGCGCTGCCGGTGCAGGTACTCAAGGGCATGGCGCCGATTCTCATGCCCTACCTGGAACCCGGCAATCCCAACGCCTGCAAGGCACCGCAGGTCGCTTCGCAGCCTTGAGCGATGTCGTCCCGACGCGGTTTGCCCGCGCCCGGGGCGATGCCCCTCTACTCATCGACTAATCAGATGATAATCATCCGCATTCAGGGGCTTGTCTTTAGATATATCTTGAGTAATATCTTGCGATATATCGAAACACACGGAGTCGCCCCGCCATGCGTGAACATGCCCCTCACGATCCCTTCGAGCGCCGCCCCGGCCGTGGCGAGCGCGGCCCCCGGGTGTTTGCCCCCGGCGACCTGAAGCTGCTGATGCTGTCGATGCTCGCCGAGCAGCCCGGCCACGGCTACGACCTGATCCGTCAGATCGAAGGCCTGTTCGACGGCAGCTACAGCCCCAGCCCCGGTGTGATCTACCCGACCCTCAGCTACCTCGAGGAAGCCGAGCTGGTCAGCGGCCAGATCCAGGGTAGCAAGCGTCTCTACGCCATCACCGACGCAGGCCGTGACGCCCTCGCCGAGCAAGCCGTCGCCCTCGACGGCGTGCGCATGCGCATCGAAGTCAGCAAGCGTGCACTGCGCGGCCACGACCGCCCGCCGGAGATCCACGAGGCCGTCGGCAACCTGCGCCACGCCTTGCACATGCACAGTGGTCACTGGACCCCCGAGGAAATCGACCGCGTGCGTACCCTGCTCAACGACACCGCCAAGGCCATCGCCTCCGGGCCGGCCACCGCCGTTATGGAGAACACCCCATGAGCGACACCATCCATCGCGTCAACCACGAGATCCGCCAACGCCGCCTCACCGTCCTGCGGGTCACCGACCTCACCCCACGCATGCGCCGCATCACCTTGGGCGGTGCGGAACTGGCGGGCTTCACCAGCCTCGGCAGTGACGATCACATCAAGTTGCTGTTTGGCTGCACGCCCGAAGAGCAGCAGGCCATCGAGGCTCGCAACCTGGGCCGTGACGGTGGCGCCCGGCCAACCATGCGTGAATACACGCCGCGGCGTGTCGACCTGGCGGCCAATGAGCTGGACATCGATTTCGTCCTGCACGGCGACGGTCCTGCCTCCACCTGGGCCGCTCAGGCAGCGCCTGGCCAGACCCTGGATATTGCCGGGCCCCGGGCGTCCATGGTGGTACCGGATATATTCGACAGCTACCTGCTGATCGGGGACGAGACCGCGATTCCGGCCATTGCCCGACGCCTCGAGGAGTTGCCAGCCGGGCGCCAGGTGCTGGCGCTGATCCAGGTCGAGGACGAGCAGGAGCGCCAGGCGCTGGCGAGCAAGGCCCAGGTCGAGGTGATCTGGGTGCGTCGGCACGAGGAGGATGTGCTGGAGCGCGTGAAGCACCTGGCATTACCTCAAGGCCGCTTGTATGGCTGGGTGGCGCTGGAGAAAGCGCTGACCCGCCAGGCCAAGGCGCTGCTGCTGGAAAAAGGCATTCCGGAGAACGCCCTGAAAGCGGCCGCCTACTGGCGGGCGGACGGTACTCCGGACGACGAGTGATACCCGCCTGTGCCGCGCAAAGCCCGCCGTGGGAGCGTAAAACTGTTCACTCAGGGCTGCCTTGCAGCCTTGGGCGGACAACATCGTGAGAGCGGGCTTGCCCCGCGATGGCGCCAGTAGCCTCAGTTCCGCCCGCGCCAGCGATCCCCCAGCACCAGCACCAGGCCAATCCCCCAGAACCCCGCCAGCACCGCCAGCGCGTTCACCATCACCTGCCCATACCCCAGCCGCGCCACGTCCACGAACGGATAGGGATACACCCCGATCTCATGCCCGCGCAGCAGCACGAAAGCAAAGTACAGCGCCGGATACAGCGCCCAGGCCAGCAAGTGCCAGAGCCGCAGGTGCCCCTTGGGTACCTCGAACCACCAGTACAGGACGAACACCAGCGGCATCACGTCGTGCAGCAACTCGTCCGCCAGCCATTGCCAGCCCTGCGGTTGCCACAGATGCCGCAGCAACAGGCTGTAGGCCAGCGCCACCAGAACGATGCTGGCGGCGACACCCGAACTGACAGCGGGTGAAAGAAACCAGCGCCTGGCCGCCGACTCGCGACCGAACGCCGCCTGGCTCAGTACGGTCGCCACCAGGGTATTGGTCAGTACCGTGAAAAAGCAGAACAGGTTGACCATCCCACCGATCAGGCTGGCCTGTTCCTGCCAGCGCGCCAGCAGCACCAGATACAACTGGACCGCCAACCCCGTCCAGCCCAGGACGGCCGCCAAGGTCAACCAGGGGCGGCGCGGCATCAGCCTTTGCGCTGCAGCTTCACGTACAGCTGCTCGACTTTCTCCCGGGCCCAGGGCGTCTTGCGCAGAAAGGTCAGGCTCGACTTGATGGTCGGGTCGCTCTTGAAGCAACGGATGTCGATGCGCTCGGCCAGCCCCTGCCACTGATAGTGCGCCACCAGCTCGGTGAGGATCTGCTCGAGGGTCTTGCCGTGCAGCGCGTTGTGTTGGGCCGTGCTCATGCCAATGCTCCAGGTTCGGGAAGGTGCGCACCTTACACCAGTGTAGAGCGCTGGTGGGAACGGACTGGCCCGGTGATAGCGCCAGGGCCGGCCCTGCAAAAACCACTGGCACTCGCGGAAAGTCTTGTGCTGAAATAGTGATGTTATACTGTAACAACAAGACCCTTCTGCCAAGGAACGCCACATTCCCATGCGTCACATGCCGCTCCACCTCTCCCCGCTTGCCGTCACGCTCTGGCTGGCCTCCTCGCCCAGCCAGGCCGTGGAACTGCAACCCCAGGTGATTACCGCCAACCCGCTCGGCAACGCCCAACTGGCCGCACCAAGCACCGTGCTCGAGGGCGACGCCTTGCTGCAACAACAGCACGCCAGCCTGGGTGAAACCCTCAACAAGCAACCCGGCGTCGCCTCCACCTGGTTCGGCCCCGGCGCCAGCCGCCCGGTGATCCGGGGCCTGGATGGCGACCGCATTCGCATCCTGCGCAACGGCGTCGGTGCCTTGGACGCCTCGTCGCTGTCCTACGACCACGCCGTGCCGCTGGATCCGGTGACCGTCGAACGGATCGAGATCGTCCGCGGTCCGGCGGCCCTGCTCTACGGCGGCAACGCCATCGGCGGGGTGGTCAACACCTTCGACAATCGCATCCCCGACTCGCCCATCGACGGTATCCACGGTGCCGGCGAACTGCGCTATGGCGGCGCCGACACCACCCGCAGCAGCGCCGGCAAGCTCGAGGCCGGCAACGGTGCCTTCGCCCTGCACCTGGACGCCAACAGCCGCCAGTTCAACGACCTGCGCATCCCCGGCTACGCGCGCAGCTCGAAAGTGCGCGACGCTGACGACCCCGGCTCCAAGCATCGCCTGGACAACAGCGACGGTCGCCAGGACGGCGGCGCCATCGGCGGTTCCTACCATTGGGATCACGGTTATGCCGGCCTGTCCTACAGCCGCTACGACAGCAACTATGGCTCGGTGGCCGAGCCCGGCGTGCGCCTGGACATGCAACAGGACCACTACGGCTTCGCCTCGGAACTGCGCGACCTCGACGGTCCGTTCAGCTCGGTCAAGGTCGACGCGGGCTATACCGACTACCAGCATCGCGAAATCGAAAGCGGCGAGGTGCACACCACCTTCAAGAACAAGGGCTATGAGGCACGCATCGAAGCCCGCCACCAGCCGCTCGGTCCGATCGAAGGAGTGATCGGCGCCCAGGTCAGCCGCAACGAGTTCTCCGCCCTGGGTGAAGAGGCCTTCGTTCCACACACCGACACCGACAGCCTGGCGCTGTTCCTGCTCGAACAATGGCAGGCTACCGAACGCCTGAACCTGAGCCTCGGCGCACGCCTGGAGCATACCCGGGTCGATCCGGACGCCAAGGGCAACGAAACCTTCGCCAATGCCGACAGCGCCAGCAGCTTCAACGCATTCAGCCTGTCCTCCGGTGCCGTCTACCAACTCGACCCGATCTGGTCGCTGGCTGCCAACCTGGGCTACACCGAACGCGCGCCGACCTTCTACGAGCTGTACGCCAATGGCGCCCACGTCGCCACCGGAGCCTACGAAGTGGGCGACCCGAACCTGAACAAGGAAAAGGCGATCTCCGCCGACCTGGCCCTGCGCTTCGACAACGGCACGCACAAGGGCAGCGTCGGAGTGTTCTACAGCCACTTTCGCAACTACATCGGCCTGATCGGCACCGGCAACCTGCGCGAGGGACATGATCACGATCACGACGACCATGACCATGATCACGACCACGACCACGGCGACATCCCCGAGTACGCCTATCAGGGTGTGCGAGCACGGTTCTACGGCATCGAGGCCCAGGATCGCTGGAAATTGCTGGAGAACCGCTACGGCAGCTTCGCCCTGGAACTGTCGGGCGACTACACCCGGGCGAAGAACCTCGACAGTGGCCAGCCACTGCCACGCATCGCCCCGTTGCGCCTGAACAGCGGCCTGGTCTGGGAACTGGATCGCTGGCAGGCACGGGTCGACGTGCAGCACGCGGCTGCGCAGCACCGCAAGCCGGCCAACGAGACCAGCACCGACGGCTACACCACCCTCGGCGCCAGCCTGGGCTATCGCTTCGATATCGGCCAAAGCCAGTGGCTGGCCTATGTACGCGGCGAGAACCTGACCGACCAGACGGTGCGCTATGCCAGTTCGATCCTGCGGGACATCGCGCCGGCACCGGGGCGCAGCGTGGAGTTCGGTCTGCGCACGTCGTTCTGAGGTCATCGCGGCGGCAAGCCCGCTCCGACACGCTCGTTCAGCGAACGTGGGAGCGGGCTTGCCCGTGATGTGCGACATGACTGTTACCTCATCAGCAACAATCCACTGCGACATTTTGTCTTTTTTTCTTACAACTTCCCCTATATCCTCCCCGCCGCAAGCTGAATCGCTTCACTTACACCCTTTGCGACCTATTCCCTTCGAAGACCCGCGCTTCGTTGCGCTTGCCGTTTTTTCAATAATCAAAAGACAGCGCTATCTCATGCTCCGACTGCCCAAGACCCGCTACTCCGGACTCGCCCTCGCCACCCTGCTCGGCGGCCTCTCCCCTACCACCGGCGCCAGCGAAATGTTCGCCAAGGATTCGCCATGGATGCTCGGCGACTGGGGCGGAACCCGCAGCGAACTGCTGGAAAAAGGCTACGATTTTACCCTCGGCTACACCGGCGAGATGGGCAGCAACCTGCACGGTGGCTACAGCCACGACCGCACTGCGCGCTACAGCGACCAGTTCACCTTCGGCGTGAACATGGACCTGCAGAAGATCCTCGGCTGGCACGACACCGAGTTCCAACTGACCCTCACCGAACGCCACGGCGACAACATCAGCAACGACCGCATCAATGATCCGCGGGTCGGTGGTTTCACCTCGGCCCAGGAAGTCTGGGGCCGCGGCGAAACCTGGCGAATCACCCAGATGTGGATCAAGCAGAAGTACTTCGACGGCGCCCTGGACGTGAAATTCGGCCGCTTCGGCGAAGGCGAGGATTTCAACAGCTTCCCCTGCGACTTCCAGAACCTGGCGTTCTGTGGCTCCCAGGTCGGCAACTGGGTCGGAGGCATCTGGTACAACTGGCCGGTCAGCCAGTGGGCGCTACGCGTGCGCTACAACCTCACCGACCAGCTCTACGCGCAGGTCGGCGTGTTCGAGCAGAACCCCTCGAACCTGGAGAGCGGCAACGGCTTCAAGCTCAGCGGCAGTGGCACCCAGGGCGCGGTGATGCCAGTGGAACTGGTATGGAGTCCACGGATCGATGGCCTGAAAGGGGAATATCGCGCCGGCTACTACTACAGTAATGCCAAGGCACAGGATGTTCTCAAGGACAGCAACGGCCAGCCGGCCGCCATCAGTGGCGCCGCCTACCGCAGCAGTTCGAGCAAGCATGGCATGTGGTTCGGCGCCCAGCAGCAGGTGACTTCGCTGGCATCGGACCAGTCGCGCGGCCTGAGCCTGTTCGCCAACGCCACGGTGCACGACAAGAAGACCAATGCCATTGACAACTATGTTCAGGCCGGTGTGGTTTACAAAGGGCCCTTCGACGCCCGCGCCAAGGACGACATCGGTTTCGCCCTGGCCCGCGTGCACGTCAATCCCGGCTACCGCAAGAACGCCCGCCTGCACAACCAGGTCGCCAACCTCGACGACTACGACAACCCCGGATTCCTGCCCGTGCAGGACACCGAATACAGCGCCGAACTCTACTACGGCATCCATCTGGCCGACTGGCTCACCGTTCGCCCGAACCTGCAGTACATCCGCCATCCAGGCGGGGTGTCGCACGTCGACGACGCGTTGATCGGTGGCCTGAAGATCCAGAGCAGTTTCTAACCCGACCCTTCCACACTACGGAGAACCTACGATGAGCACTGAAGGTGCCAACAACGGAACCCGCTGGCTGCCACGCCTGATGGGCGTGCTGTTGCTGCTGATGGGCCTGGCCCTGCTGGCCGGCGGCATCAAGTTGAGCCAGCTGGGCGGATCACTTTACTACCTGATCGCCGGTATCGGCTTCGCCCTGTCCGGCATCCTGCTGCTGGCCATGCGCCGCATCGCCCTGGGCCTCTATGGCCTGGTGCTGCTGGGCAGCACGGTGTGGGCCCTGCTGGAAGTCGGCCTGGACTGGTGGCAACTGGTGCCACGCCTGGCCATCTGGTTCGCCATCGGCGTGGTCCTGCTGCTGCCTTGGGCGCGCCGCCCGCTGATCGGCCCGGCCGCGAAGATCAACACCGCCTTGCTCAGCGTTGCCGTGGTCGCCTCCGGCGCCAGCGCCCTGGGCAGCCAGTTCACCCATCCGGGCGAAGTGTTCGGCGAGCTGGGCCGCGACAGCAGCGAGATGGCCAGCGCCGCGCCGGACATGCCGGACGGAGACTGGCAGGCCTACGGTCGCACCGAGCACGGTGACCGCTACTCGCCACTGCGCCAGATCACCCCGCAGAATGCCTATCGCCTGGAAGAAGCTTGGCGCATGCGTACCGGTGACCTGCCGACCGAGAACGATCCGGTCGAGCTGACCAACGAGAACACCCCGCTCAAGGCCAACGGCATGCTCTACGCGTGCACCGCCCACGGCCGGGTACTGGCCCTGGACCCGGACACCGGCAACGAGATCTGGCGCTTCGACCCACAGATCAAGAGCCCGGTAGGGACCTTCAAGGGCTTCGCCCACATGACCTGCCGCGGCGTCTCGTACTATGACGAGAACAGCTACGTCAGCCGTGACGGCAGCCCGGCACCGAAGGTCAGCGACGCCGGCCAGGCCGTGGCCCAGGCCTGCCCGCGCCGCCTCTACCTGCCGACCGCCGATGCCCGCCTGATCGCCATCAACGCCGACACCGGCAAGGTCTGCGAAGGCTTCGCCAACCAGGGCACCATCGACCTGACCCGTGGCATCGGCCCGTTCACCCCGGGTGGCTACTACTCCACCTCGCCGGCGGCGATCACCCGTGAACTGGTGATCATCGGCGGTCACGTCACCGACAACGAGTCGACCAACGAACCGTCCGGCGTGATCCGCGCCTATGACGTGCACGATGGTCGCCTGGTGTGGAACTGGGACAGCAACAACCCGGACGACACCAAGCCTCTGGCTGATGGCAAGATGTACAGCCGCAACTCGGCCAACATGTGGTCGCTGGCCAGCGTCGACGAAGACCTGGGCATGATCTACCTGCCGCTGGGCAACCAGACCCCCGACCAGTGGGGTGCCGACCGCACGCCAGGCGCCGAGAAGTACAGCGCCGGCATCGTCGCCCTGGACCTGGCCACCGGCAAGGCGCGCTGGAACTACCAGTTCACTCACCACGACCTGTGGGACATGGACGTCGGCAGCCAGCCGACCTTGATCCACCTGAAGACCGATGACGGCGTCAAGCCTGCGGTCATCGTGCCGACCAAGCAAGGCAGCCTGTACGTGCTCGACCGCCGCGACGGCACGCCGATCGTGCCGATCCGCGAGATCCCGGTACCGCAAGGCGCCGTCAAGGGCGACCACACCGCGCCGACCCAGGCCCGCTCCGACCTCAACCTGCTCGGCCCAGAGCTGACCGAGAAGGCCATGTGGGGCGCCACGCCGTTCGACCAGATGCTCTGCCGCATCCAGTTCCGCGAGCTGCGCTACGAAGGCCAGTACACCCCGCCATCCGAGCAGGGCAGCCTGATCTATCCGGGTAACGTCGGCGTGTTCAACTGGGGCAGCGTGTCGGTCGACCCGGTGCGCCAGCTGATGTTCACCTCGCCGAACTACATGGCCTTCGTGTCGAAGATGATTCCACGCGAGCAAGTGGCCGCCGGCAGCAAGCGCGAGAGCGAGACCAGCGGCGTGCAGCCGAACACCGGCGCGCCATACGCGGTGACCATGCACCCGTTCATGTCGCCGATCGGTATCCCGTGCCAGGCCCCGGCCTGGGGCTACGTGGCGGCCATCGACCTGTTCACCAACAAGGTCGTGTGGAAGCACAAGAACGGCACCACCCGTGACAGCACCCCGGTGCCGATCGGCATGCCGGTTGGCGTGCCAAGCATGGGCGGCTCGATCGTCACCGCCGGCGGCGTCGGCTTCCTCAGCGGCACCCTCGACCAGTACCTGCGCGCCTATGACGTGAACAACGGCAAGGAGCTGTGGAAAGCCCGCCTGCCGGCAGGTGGCCAGGCCACGCCGATGACCTACACCGGCAAGGACGGCAAGCAGTACGTGCTGATCGTCGCCGGCGGCCATGGCTCGCTGGGCACCCGCATGGGCGATTACATCATCGCTTACAAATTGGCTGAGTAAACCCGCCTGACCCAGCCTCTTCGCCGGCAAGGCCGGCTCCTGCAGGGGTAGCTCAATACCTGCAGGAGCCGGCCTTGCCGGCGCAGCGGTCCCTGCCTGAACACGCCCTTCGTCTACCATTGAAACCTGTCCAGACCCGCCCCATCTAAGCACCATAGTCATTCACGCAGGTGCCCCATGAGCGACCAGCAGGATTTCCCGGAACGCCCCGACGAACACAGCGAAATCGACCCTCGCGACAGCGCGGCCGGCACCGGTCACCACCTCGCCCTGCCCGGCCAGCAGTTGCCGGACAAGGTCTACGTGATCCCGATCCACAACCGCCCTTTCTTCCCGGCGCAGGTGCTGCCGGTGATCGTCAATGAAGAGCCCTGGGCCGAAACCCTCGACCTGGTGGCCAAGACCCCGCACCACTCCCTGGCGCTGTTCTTCATGGATACCCCGCCAGAGGACCACCGCCACTTCGACACCAAGGCCCTGCCCGAATACGGCACCCTGGTGAAGGTGCACCATGCCAGCCGCGAAGGCGGCAAGCTGCAGTTCGTCGCCCAGGGCCTGACCCGGGTACGCATTCGCACCTGGCTCAAGCACCATCGCCCACCGTACCTGGTCGAGGTCGAGTACCCGCGCCAGCCGGCCGAGCCCACCGACGAGGTGAAGGCCTACGGCATGGCCCTGATCAACGCGATCAAGGAGCTGCTGCCGCTCAACCCGCTGTACAGCGAAGAGCTGAAGAACTACCTCAACCGCTTCAGCCCCAACGATCCCTCGCCGCTCACCGACTTCGCCGCCGCGCTCACCTCTGCCACCGGCAACCAGTTGCAGGAAGTGCTCGACTGTGTGCCCATGCTCAAGCGCATGGAGAAAGTCCTGCCGATGCTGCGCAAGGAGGTCGAGGTCGCCCGCCTGCAGAACGAGATCTCCGCCGAGGTCAACCGGCAGATCGGCGAGCACCAGCGTGAGTTCTTCCTCAAGGAACAACTCAAGGTCATCCAGCAGGAGCTCGGCCTGACCAAGGACGACCGGAGCGCCGACCTCGAGCAGTTCCAGCAGCGCCTGCAAGGCAAGACCCTGCCCGAGCAGGCGAAAAAGCGCATCGACGAAGAACTGGGCAAGCTGGCGATCCTCGAGACCGGCTCGCCGGAGTACGCCGTCACCCGCAACTACCTGGAATGGGCCACCGCCCTGCCCTGGGGTATCTATGGCGACGACAAGCTCGACCTGCAGCACGCGCGCAAGGTCCTCGACCGCCATCATGCCGGTCTTGACGACATCAAGGAGCGCATCCTCGAGTTCCTCGCCGTCGGCGCCTGGAAGGGCGAGATCAGCGGCTCCATCGTGCTGCTGGTGGGCCCGCCCGGGGTCGGCAAGACCAGCATCGGCAAGTCCATCGCCGAATCCCTCGGCCGGCCGTTCTACCGTTTCAGCGTCGGCGGCATGCGCGACGAGGCCGAGATCAAGGGCCATCGCCGCACCTACATCGGCGCCCAGCCAGGCAAGCTGGTACAGGCGCTGAAGGAAGTCGAGGTGATGAACCCGGTGATCATGCTCGACGAGATCGACAAGATGGGCCAGAGCTACCAGGGCGATCCGGCCTCGGCGCTGCTGGAGACCCTCGATCCGGAGCAGAACGTCGACTTCCTCGACCATTACCTCGACCTGCGCCTGGACCTGTCCAAGGTGCTGTTCGTCTGCACCGCCAATACCCTGGACTCGATCCCCGGCCCGTTGCTCGACCGTATGGAAGTGATCCGCCTGTCCGGCTACATCACCGAAGAGAAGCTGGCCATCGCCAAGCGTCACCTGTGGCCCAAGCAGTTGGACAAGGCCGGCGTGGCCAAGACCAGCCTGAGCATCAGCGACGGTGCCCTGCGCACGGTGATCGAGGGCTATGCCCGCGAAGCCGGCGTGCGCCAGCTGGAGAAACAGCTGGGCAAGCTGGTGCGCAAGTCGGTGGTCAAGTTGCTGGAAAACCCGGATGCGAAACTCAAGATCGGCACCAAGGACCTCGAGCCTGCCCTCGGCATGCCGGTGTTCCGCAGCGAGCAGGTGCTGGCCGGCAAAGGTGTGATCACCGGCCTGGCCTGGACCAGCATGGGCGGTGCCACCCTGCCGATCGAGGCCACGCACATCCACAGCCTCAATCGCGGCCTCAAGCTCACCGGGCAACTGGGCGACGTGATGAAAGAGTCGGCTGAAATCGCCTACAGCTACATCAGTTCGAACCTGAAGCAGTTCGGCGGTACCCCTGGCTACTTCAACGAGGCCTTCATCCACCTGCACGTGCCCGAGGGCGCGACGCCCAAGGATGGCCCCAGCGCCGGTGTGACCATGGCCAGCGCACTGCTGTCCCTGGCCCGCGACCAGGCGCCGAAGAAAGGTGTGGCCATGACCGGCGAGCTGACCCTGACCGGCCAGGTGCTGCCGATTGGCGGTGTACGCGAGAAGGTGATCGCCGCGCGGCGACAGAAGATCTTCGAGCTGATCCTGCCGGAGGCCAACCGCGGTGACTTTGCGGAACTGCCAGACTACCTGAAGGAAGGGCTGACCGTGCACTTCGCCAAACGCTTCGCCGACGTGGCGAAGGTGTTGTTCAACTGAACGAAGAGAGGGGCTAACGCCCCTCTCTGCCTCTCAGGCAAATGCATCACGCAGCCTCTTCGACTGTTTCCCGACCTGCTGCCACTGCCCCAGAAAACGCTCGAAATAGATCATGAACAGTGCCAGTTCGCGCTGACTGCTCACACGCTTCAAATTACTACTGGCGCTCTCGGCATACGTATCTATTACTTGCCAGGCCGAGTGCAAGCGCTCGGTGCTTCCAAGTACCCCTTCAACTTGAAAAGCATCCGCGCCCAATACATGCCTGAGCGCTTCCAGGCCCGGGCGAGTAATAACCTGTACTTTATTGGGCGGTATAACGACTGGATAAGACTTCTTGTAGTCATGAAATTTGGCCTTGGCAAGCGCCGCTCGCGCCCGTTTCAACTCTGCTTGCAAATCACGCCGGTACGTCTCACGAAATGATCCGATAGCGTTCAGATAACCAGCAACCAATTCACCGAACAGCGAGATTTCAAGACGCAGGGTTAATAGCTGCCCAAGCATTTTCGCGACGCACGCAAGGTCCCCCTCACTCAACATCCGTTCTTCGCTGTTTAAAAACTGCTCCCATCCCGCCCCCCGGATTTCGAGCATATCCAGAGATGACGCAAGCTTCTCTAGTTGGGCACCTAACTGCGCGACTGATTGAGTATGAACAACCAGCGCTTTACCCAACACCTCTCCGCTTTTTCGCAGCACCCACCATTTTATGGCATGTTTCGTTAGCTTGGAAAATAACGGTGCCATGTGCCGAGGCTCCAGCACCCATTCGGAAACAGCCGTATAACCTGCCCATGCTTCAAAAAGAACGGGAATACGTGGTAAGCCACCGAGTGTCCTGGCATAAGCATCCAGTTCGGTGACCGCGACCTTGAGAAGGTTTTCTTCATCCGCCTCTTCTTTGCGCAGGGCTTGCACCCTCTGTTCCATCGCCTGGACGATCTGCCATTCAGGCGTCAGCATCATGCTTCTCATAGACATTCACTCCACTAGCCTGACCTGCGCCATCACGGACGAAGGTCAGGCTACTCAAGAATCAAAATGCATCGCTGATCTGCTTGATCACGCTGCGCTGGTAAGCCAGGAGTGCAGTGAACACCGCTTCGATATCTCGCAAGGCCTCTACATCCTTTGGCTTGGCCATGCTCAATCGATTGCCGAAGCCCTCCATGGCCACGATCAGCACATTCACCGCCGCCATCCAGCCACTACGCATCTCCAGCAGCGAAGGGATGATTTCCAGGGCCTTGAGCTGCAGTTGGCACTGCCTCAGGGCTTGGCCAGCCTCAGCAATCTCCTGCTTTAAAGTCCTTACCGTGCCAGCCTGCTGTCGACGTTCGTCTTGCAGTCGGCCGTAGTTCAGATTGCCGATCAGTTGCCCGATCGCTTTCTCCAGATCTTTCAGCGCCTTGGCCGCGGCCTCGGCCAGAACTGCCGCCTGCCCTCCCGGCAGTGCCAGTGCCGCCAGCTGTTCAGGGGTGGGCAGCATGCCGTCGAACTTGACCTCGACATCAATGGCCTCCAGCGCTGCCAAGGCCGCTTGCATCGCCTCCAGCTTCGCTGACTCGACCTCAAGTTCGGCGTTGCGGGCTGCGAGGATGGTCTGCACACTCGCCTGTTCCTGAAGCAGACGTGCCTGGTCACGAGAAGCATCGAGCACAGGCAGTGCCGATACATGCTTGAGCGAACTCTTGAGCTCGGCAGTCTGGATCGTCAGGTTTGACCGAACTGTATTGATCGTTGACTGAACCAACGATATGACAGATGGCGTCACACCACGCACTTCAGCTCGCTGAATGATTCGCCCCATGTTTGTGGTCCGCAGATAAGCTTCTGACGTTTGGGCAGCAGCCATCATTTCTTTCGACGCATCATTCAATTGATAGGCATGCCGCTCGAGCGAGCGATAAAGCGTCGGCAGGGGCTTGAGGTGGCCGCGCTGCCACTCCAGCATGAACGCGGCGGCAGCGCTGAGAACCGGGTCAAGTTCTGGTTGTTGGACAGTAGCAGTCAGGTAGGTAACATTAGTATTCATGGTCATTGCCTTGGAATATTGATCAACGTGCCGACAGGGCATCATCAAAAACACGGTTCAGTTGCAGCGAGGTAGTCTCAATACGCTCCCACTGCCCGAGAAAACGCATGAAATGGGTAATGAAGATCCATAGTTCCTGGCCATCAGTAATATCTGCCAGTACCTTGATCGAAGTGTCGATATAAACACCTACACTCGCCCAAGCCGATTGCAGATGAGAGGCCGACGTCCCCACTTCACGCAGACGCGCGTCAAGGTCGTCCACAAACTGAACCAGTTCCTTGATGCGTCCCTCCAGATTCTCGCGAGCCTTCAGTTGGGCAGCTGCTATCTTTCGCTTCTTTTCCAGGCGCAGCCGCTCTTTACGGACCTTCTCGGCTTTAATGCCGTAGATCGTGTCACCAATAGCGGCACCGATGAGCCCGCCAGCCAATCCCGACAAGCCGGCACTCAAGTACTTGTCGTACTCTTTCTTTAACTCAGCGATATCCGTGTCATAGTCTTTGATTTCTTTCCGAAGCCGCTCGACTAGCCCATCTTGCTGTTTACGCTTCAGTGCCCTGTCCTTGTTTCCCACCGCTGGCAATAAACGTGTGGTGATGGTATTTCGGAACACTTCACTGCTTTTCTTCACGTCAGCCACGCGCGTGGCATACTGCGCGACGTCTTCCTTGATGATCGCCATATAAGCGCTCAGTCGTCTGACCACTCGCTTGTCCTTGTCCCCAAGGCTGATGGGTTCATTGAATTCGAGGTTTTCCCAGGCCTCTTCTTCTTCGAGGAAACTCAGGTTCTCGCACACCTTGACGATGCGATTTCCCGTGGTGTTGATCAAGTTCGCGGTAGAGGCCAGCTGGCTGGAAAGCGCCTTGCTGGTATCGGACAACTTCGTCCAGCTACCGGCGTGTCGGCGCAGGTCGGTGAATAAAGTACCCATGGACGATGGAGCCAGTTCAGGTTCATCGATCTTTCGATAGCCCAGCCACTGCTCGACACTTGCCGCAGTTACGGGCAAGGCAAAGGCAAAATTGGCATATTCGTTGATGGTGATGATGTGCTCGCGGGTGAGGGTCAGGCCGCCTGCAGCCTCGCCATCACGCTCGGCCATGGCGTTCACCAGTGTGCCTGGATGGGTCGTGGCCTCATCCGCAACTTTTTCATACTGCGCGTTGTTGAAGCTCATGTGCTTCTCCTTGTATCCAAACCGGAATGGCTTGGTGATACAAAGCTAAAGCTCACCAACAAAGGCTTGCAGTTGGCAGTAATTCCTCCTACATCTGCACATCCAACCTCTCACAGGAGAAACCATGAGATCCCACCTCGCATTAGTTCCGCTAGCCATGACCCTGCTCACCGCCTGCGCACAACAGGCCCAGCACCCCGTCGCACTCGACGGCGAAAGCGAATGCCCCACGCACCTGGTCGTCGGCCAGTCCCTGACCCTCACCCTGCCCAGCAACCCCACCACCGGCTACCGCTGGCTGGTGCAGAACCCGGCCTCGGAGATCCTTCGCAGCCTCGGCCCCGAGGTCTACAGCGGCCCTGAAGCGTCCGGCATCGTCGGCAGCGGCGGCCAGTCCACCTGGCGCTTCCAGGCCAAGGCCGCAGGCGAAAGCCACCTGATCCTGGTCTACCAGCAACCCTGGGCCCCGGAAGAGTCTCCGGTACAGACCTTCGATTGCGCCGTCCGGGTGCAGTGAAGCCACGGCACTGGTCAGCCGGCCATGCAAGCTCGCCGCGGTTTGGCTAGAATGCCGCCCCTGTAGATTGCCAGCCGCCTGGACCCACCGTGAGCAAACAACCCGACCGCCTATTCGCCCAACCCCTGGAGCAGGTGCCCGACTTCGTCTTCAACGAGGACGTGGTGCAAGTGTTCCCGGACATGATCAAGCGCTCGGTGCCCGGTTACCCGACCATCGTCGAGAACCTCGGGGTGCTGGCCGCGCGCTTCGCCCAGCCCCACTCGGCACTGTACGACCTTGGCGCCTCGCTGGGCGCGGTCAGCCAGGCCCTGCGCCGCCACGTGCGTAGCGATGGCTGCCGGGTGATCGCGGTGGACAACTCCGCGGCCATGGTCGAACGCTGCCGCCAGTACCTCACCGCCCAGGACTCGATGTTCCAGGAGCTGCTGCCGGTGCAAGTGGTCGAGGCCGATATCCTCAGCCTGCCCTTCGAGCCCGCCTCGGTGGTGGCGATGAACTTCACCTTGCAGTTCATCGCTCCCGAACAACGCCTGGCACTGCTTAGCCGCATTCGCCAGGCCCTGCTGCCCGGCGGCGCGCTGATTCTTTCCGAGAAGCTGCGCTTCGCCGACGACCAGCAACAGCAACTGCTCAACGACCTGCACCTGGACTTCAAGCGTGCCAATGGCTACAGCGAACTGGAAATCGCCCAGAAGCGCAGCGCCATCGAACACGTGATGAAGCCCGACACCCTGGAAACGCACCAGGAACGCCTGCGCGCCGCTGGTTTCTCCAAGGTCGTGCCCTGGTTCCAATGCCTCAACTTCGCCTCGCTGATAGCCCTGCCATGATCGATCTGTCCCCCCTCGTCCGCCGCCTGGCGGGCACGCCCCTTGCCACCTGGTCCCAGGGCCTGCAGGCGCAACTCGAAGCCAAGCTGGAAAAGGGCCATGGCGACCTCGATCGCTGGCGCGGTGCCCTCGACGCCTTGCCGCGACTGACGCCCAGCGACGTCGACCTGGTCGATGGCCTGCGCCTGGACTGCGCCTGCGACGACGCCACCCGTGCCCAGATGCGCCAGGCGCTGATGGGTCTGTCGCCCTGGCGCAAGGGGCCGTTCGAGCTGTTCGGCGTGCACGTCGACACCGAATGGCGCTCGGACTGGAAATGGTCGCGGGTCGTCCCGCACCTGGACCTCGAGGGCAAGCGCGTGCTCGATGTCGGCTGCGGCAATGGCTACTACCAGTGGCGCATGCTCGGCGCCGGCGCCGACATGGTCATCGGTGTCGACCCCAACTGGCTGTTCTTCTGCCAGTTCCAGGCGGTACAGCAGTACCTGCCGGAACTACCGGCCTGGCACCTGCCGTTCGCCCTGGAAGACCTGCCGGCTAACCTCGAAGGCTTCGACACGGTATTTTCCATGGGTGTGTTCTATCACCGCCGCTCCCCCATCGAGCACCTGCTGGCGCTCAAGGACTGCCTGGTCAAAGGTGGCGAGCTGGTGCTGGAGACCCTGGTGATCGAGGGTGACGAGAACCAGGTACTGGTGCCCGAGGACCGCTACGCACAGATGCGCAACGTGTGGTTCCTGCCGTCGGTACCAGCGCTGGAGCGCTGGCTTCGCCGCGCCGGCTTCAGCGATGTGCGCTGCGTCGACGTCAGCGTCACCAGCGTCGAGGAACAGCGCAGCACCGAGTGGATGCGCTACCAGTCGCTGGGCGACTTCCTCGACCCTGCAGACCACGGCAAGACCATCGAGGGGCTGCCCGCCCCACGCCGCGCGACCTTGCTGGCGCGCAAATAAAAAAGGCGCCCGTACGGGCGCCCGAATCCACCTGCGCCGGGGAGCTGTCGCGGCGCAGGCGTGTCACTCAATCCTTGGCCACCTCACGGGCCTTCTCCTCGGCTTTGCGCTCACGCTCTACCAGCGCCTGCTGCTTGTCGCCGTGCAGGCGTGCCTGGTCGTCGCGGAACGCCTGCCAGAACTGCTTCGAACGCTCTGCGCCACCTTCGGCGAAGACGCTGGTGCTGCCCAGGGCGAGGACCGCCAGCAGCAGGTATTTGCTCGGGTTCATCGTGCTTGCCTCGTGATAACCGTTTCGACAGGGCCATCATGGCAAGGCGCAGCTAACGCCAAGGTGAGGCGGACATTACAGTCCTGCAAGACAACCGCATCGCGGGGCAAGCCCGCGATGAGACCATGCCTATCAGACACATGACCCCCAGATTACAAATCCGCAATCCTCGTCTTACCGTCAGTCGTATCCAGTAACATCCCCAGCGCTTGACCCTGATGTCACTACAGGGTCGAGAATCGCCCCCTTTCATCGAGACGAGCCCGAACATGCGCCTACTGATCATCGAGGACGAACCCCGTACCGCCGACTACCTGCAACAAGGACTGCGCGAAAACGGCTATGTGGTCGACTGCGCCCACACCGGCACCGATGGCCTGCACCTGGCGCGCCAACAGCCCTACGACCTGGTGATCCTCGACGTCAACCTGCCCGAGCTGGATGGCTGGGGCGTGCTGCAGCGCCTGCGCGCCGAATCCTCGACGCGGATCATGATGCTCACCGCCCATGGCCGTCTGGCCGACCGGGTCAAGGGCCTGGACCTGGGCGCCGACGACTACCTGCTCAAGCCCTTCGAGTTCCCCGAGCTGCTGGCCCGTATCCGCAGCCTGCTGCGGCGCAACGACCAGCACCTGCAACCGAGCACGCTGAAGGTCGCCGACCTCGAGCTCGACCCCGGCCGTCACCGCGCCTGGCGTGGCGGCCAGCGCATCGACCTGACGGCCAAGGAATTCGCCCTGTTGCACCTGCTGATGCGCCAGAGCGGCGAGGTGCTGTCACGCACGCAGATCATCTCGCTGGTCTGGGACATGAACTTCGACTGCGACACCAACGTGGTGGAGGTCTCGATCCGCCGCCTGCGGGCGAAGATCGACGACCCGTTCGAAGACAAGCTGATCCATACCCTGCGTGGTGTCGGCTACGTCCTCGAGGCCAGGGCTTGAAACGCGCCAGCCTGTCACTGCGCCTCGGCCTGAGCGCCACCCTGATGGGAGCGGCGCTGGTGCTGCTGCTGGCCTGCCTGGCGGTGTTCGCCCTCGACCACGAGCTGGACAGCCGTGCACGCAAAGACCTGGCGCGCAAGATGCAACAGGTCGAGCACAACCTGCGGGTCGACCTGCGCAGCGACGACCTGGTCGCCCGTGCCCACCCCCTGCTCGACCTGGTCATGGGGCACGACAACCTCAGCCTCAGCGTGATGGCGACCGGCGCCAGGCATCCTGCACAACTGAGCCTGGGCCCGGCCTTGCAGTCACAGTCCCTGCTGACGCTGGGCGCCGATGAACGGCTGGCCTTCTACCAATGGCGCGATGACGCCGGCAACCAGATCCTCACAGCCAGCCGGCTGATGCGCCTGCGCGACGACACCGTGGTCAAGGTGCTGATGTCGCTCAACCGCAGCGACGACAACAGCCTGTTACAGGCCTACCTGCACTCGACCCTGCTGGCCCTGCCGCTGCTGCTGGTGCTGATCGGCATCGCCGCCTGGAAACTGGTGCAGCGTGGCCTGCGCCCGCTGCGGCACTTTCGCCGGATCGCCGGGCAGGTCTCGGCCCAGGACCTCGGCCACCGCCTGCCCGACAGTGGCTTGCCAACCGAGCTGGCCGACCTGGCCCGGGCGATCAACGTCATGCTCGACCGCCTCGACCAGGGCGTGCGACAACTGTCACAGTTCTCCGATGACCTGGCCCACGAGCTGCGTACCCCTATCGGCAACCTGATGGGCAAGGCCCAGGTCACCCTGGCTCGGGAACGCGGCGGCGAACGCTACCGCGAAGCGCTGGAGGACAGCGTCGAGGAACTGACCCGGCTCAACCGCATCATCAACGACATGCTGTTCCTTGCCCAGGTCAGCCAGCCACAGACCCAGGTGGCACTGCTGCCCCTGGCCCTGGCCGACGAAGCGGCCCGGGTCAGCGAGCTGTTCGCCTTCAGCGCCGAACTCAAGGACATCACCCTCGAGCTGCAAGGCTGGGGCACGGCACTGGTTGAACGCCTGATGTTCCAGCGGGCGCTGTCGAACCTGCTGAGCAACGCCATCCGCCACAGCCCTGAAGGCCAATCGGTGATCATGGGCATCGAGCGCGCTGGCAACCTGGTGATGATCTGGGTCGAGAACCAGGGACCGGGTATCGCCGAGGCGCACCTGCCACACCTGTTCGAACGGTTCTACCGAGTGGGTTCCGGACGCTCGCGCCTGGAGGGCGGGACCGGGCTGGGACTGGCGATCGTGAAGTCGATCATGCAACTGCATGGCGGGCGCGTCGAAGTGAGCAGTCAGGCCGCAGGGCCGACGCGGTTTACCCTGGTCTTCAAGGCCGAGTAGAAACAGCGCGGGGCAAGCCCGCTCCCACCAGCGCCGAACACAGGCTTGTGGGAACGGGCTTGCCCCGCGAACGACTCAACGCGAAGCAGCGACGATCAGCGCCTTCATCTCGGCCACTGCGGCCTTGAAGCCGACGAACAGGGCATGGGCCACCAGTGCATGGCCAATGTTCAGCTCGTTGATGCCCTTGATCGCGGCCACGGCTTCGACGTTGTGATAATGCAGGCCATGACCGGCGTTGACGATCAGCCCCTGGCCGACCCCGAACGCCACGCCATCGACGATACGCTTGAGCTCCTCGGCCACCGCGGTCGGGCTCTCGGCGTCGGCGTAACGTCCCGTATGCAGCTCGATCGCCGGAGCACCGACACGACGCGAGGCCTCGATCTGCCGTTGGTCAGCGTCAATGAACAACGACACTTCGGCGCCGGTGCGCGACAGGCGCTCGACCGCCGCCTTGATCCGCGCCTCCTGGCCGGCGACATCCAGGCCGCCTTCGGTGGTCAGTTCCTGACGGGTCTCCGGTACCAGGCAGATATGCGCCGGGCGGATCTTTTCGGCGAAGGCCATCATCTCTTCGGTGACACCCATCTCGAAGTTCATGCGGGTCTGCAGCACGTCCTTGAGCAACAGCACGTCGCGCTCCTGGATGTGCCGACGGTCTTCGCGCAGGTGCACGGTGATACCGTCGGCCCCCGCTTCCTCGGCGTCCAGCGCGGCCTTGACCGGGTCCGGATAACGGGTGCCCCGGGCCTGGCGCAAGGTCGCCACGTGGTCGATGTTGACGCCGAGAAGCATGCGGTTGCTGTGAGTCACGAAGGGGCACTCCTGAGGGTTGAGCCCGACAGCATACGTGCTGATCAGCGCTTGCGAAACAGTTCCCGGCTGACCAATGGCTTGGGCCCCAGGTGCACGGCGAGGGCCTGGCGCATCAGACGCTTGGCGGCGAGCAAGGCACCCGGCGCGTCCCAATCGGCCTGGGCCAGGGCCAGCAACTCGATGCCCCTGAACAACCCCGGCTGGAACAGCTCGACCCGCTCCAGACCAGCGTCCACGCTCAGGCGGTAGAGTCCGTCGGCCACTACCGCGTCGTCGTTGGCGTCGCGGTCCAGGGCGAAGGCATAACCCAGTTCATCCAGCAGACGCCACTCGAACGAGCGCAGCAGCGGCTCTAGCGGCCGGCCGACGGCCAGGGCCTGGAGAGTCAGGGTGTAGTGTTCGAACAACGCCGGGTGTGGCGCCTGCTCAGGCAGCAGGCGCATCAGCAGTTCGTTGAGGTAGAGCCCGCTGAACAGCGCGTCGCCATGCAACCAGGCGGCGATGCCGCTGGTGTCGAGGCGACCGACATTTTTCAGCTCGCCGCGCCCGCGCAGTTCGACCTCCAGCGGCACGAACGGCCGCACCAGGCTGCCGCCCTTGCCCCGCGCCCGACGCAATACTGCCCGCACCCGCCCCTGGGGGGTAAGGAAGTCGACCAATGCACTGGTTTCCTTGTAGGCACGGCTGTGCAGTACATAGGCAGGCTGGGGGGCCGGTTGTTCCATGATGAATCTCTGAACCCAGGTTTGATGCACCCTTTGCAGGAGCGGCCTGGTATCGCGAAAGGGTTGGCAGTGCCCCCGGTATCTCGACTGCTTCGAGGATTGCGGGGACCGCTGCACAGCCCTTTCGCGACACAAGGCCGCATCTGCAGGGAAAGCGCGCGGGCTTACAGGTCGCCGTAGCCCAGCGAGCGCAGGGCGCGTTCGTCGTCGGACCAGCCACCCTTGACCTTGACCCAGAGGTTGAGCATCACCTTGGCGTCGAACAGGGTTTCCATATCCTTGCGCGCGTCGGAACCGATGCGTTTGATGCGCTCGCCCTTGTCGCCGATGATGATCTTCTTCTGCCCGTCGCGCTCGACCAGGATCAGCGCATGGATATGCAGCACATGCCCCTGCTGCTTGAATTCCTCGATCTCCACGGTGATCTGGTACGGCAGCTCGGCGCCGAGCTGACGCATGATCTTCTCGCGCACCAGTTCGGCGGCGAGGAAGCGGCTGCTGCGGTCGGTGATCTGGTCTTCCGGGAAGAAGTGCTCGTTCTCCGGCAGGTGCTTGGCGATCAGCGCTTCCAGCGACTCGAGGTTGTGCCCCTGCTGGGCCGAGATCGGCACGATCTCGGCATTCGGCAGTTGCTGCTGCAGCCACTGCAGGTGCGGGATCAGCTCGGCCTTCTCGTCCATCCGGTCGGTCTTGTTCACCGCCAGGATCACCGGGCCGGTGACGTATTGCACACGTTCCAGGACCAACTGGTCCTCGTCGGTCCAGCGGGTACGGTCGACCACGAAGATCACCACGTCGACGTCCTTCAGGGCCGCC
This sequence comes from Pantoea sp. Cy-639, assembly GCF_011752525.1. Lineage (GTDB taxonomy): Bacteria > Pseudomonadota > Gammaproteobacteria > Pseudomonadales > Pseudomonadaceae > Aquipseudomonas. The sequence goes on from NZ_VWXI01000005.1 coordinate 62,199, forward strand.
GAGGCGTTGCGGTTCATGTAGCGGTTCAGGGCCTTGTCGTTGGCCTTGTGCATGCCAGGGGTGTCGACGTAGATCGCCTGCACGTCACCCTCGGTCTTGATGCCGAGCATGTTGTGGCGGGTGGTCTGCGGCTTGCGCGAGGTGATCGCCAGCTTCTGTCCGAGAATGTGGTTGAGCAGGGTCGACTTGCCGACGTTGGGGCGGCCGACGATGGCGACATAGCCGCAACGGGTCGAAGTGTTCTCAGTCATTGCCATTCTCCACGCCCAGGGCGATCAATGCGGCGGCGGCGGCGACCTGCTCGGCGATACGTCGGCTGACGCCCTGGCCACGGCTTTTCTTGTTCAGCAGGACCACTTCGCATTCGACGAAGAAGGTCCGGCAGTGCGGTTCGCCCTGGATGTCCACCACTTCGTAGCGCGGCAGCTCGCAGGCACGCGACTGCAGGAACTCCTGCAGGCGGGTTTTGGGGTCCTTGTTGGTGTCGACCAGGGTCAGGCCTTCGAACTCGTCGGTCAGCCAGGCCAGGATACGTTCGCGCGCGGTCTGCATGTCCGCGTCCAGGTAGATGGCACCGATCAGTGCCTCCAGGGCATCGGCGAGGATCGACTCACGGCGAAAACCACCGCTCTTGAGCTCGCCCGAGCCCAGGCGCAGGTAATCGCCCAGGTCGAAGCCTCGCGCCAGGCGGGCCAGGGTCTCGCCCTTGACCAGGCGGGCGCGCAAGCGCGACAGCTGGCCTTCGCGGGCCTGCGGGAAGCGCTCGAACAGGGCCTCGCCGGCCACGAAGTTGAGGATGGCGTCACCGAGGAACTCCAGGCGTTCGTTGTTGCGCCCGGCGTAGCTGCGGTGGGTCAGGGCCAGCAGCATCTGGTCCTGGTTCTTGAAGGTGTAGCCGAGCTTGCGCTCCAGGCGGTCAAGGGAAGCGCTCATGGGGCCACCCGTACAGTGTTCGACGCGTTGTTCAAATCAACATCCTGAAAGACGGTTTGGCTATGGTCCGACGCCGGAAACGGCGGAATCTCTCGCTCCCTGAGAACACAGCCTATGTCAGAAAAGCAATCGGCGCTGTCCGCAGACAGCGCCGTCGATGGTCAATGGATCAGGCCGACCCGCGACAGGTTGGGGACGTGGCTGAGCTTGGGCTCCGGCCAGCTCATCCAGACCGCGAAGGCCTTGCCGACGATGTTCCGGTCCGGAACCATGCCGTGCAGTTCCTTTGGAATGTTCGGGTCATCCCAGTAACGGCTGTCGTTGGAGTTGTCGCGGTTGTCGCCCATCATGAAGTAGTGCCCGGCCGGCACGGTCCATTGCTGGTCCGGCGGCATGCGGTAGCGGGTCATTTCCTTGCGGATCAGGTGCTCGACCGCGCCAAGTTTTTCCTTGTACAGCTCGGCGCTGCCCAAGGTGCCCGGCTCGCTGCCGACCAGCTGCTCGGCGACCGCCTGGCCGTTGACGTACAGGCGCTTGTCGCTGGTGTAGCGGATCTGGTCACCCGGCAGGCCGACCACACGCTTGATGTAGTTGACGTTCGGGTCGCTCGGGTAGCGGAAGACCATGACATCCCCGCGCTGCGGATCACCCACCTCGATGACCTTCTTGTCGATCACCGGCAGGCGAATACCGTAGGAGAACTTGTTCACCAGGATGAAGTCGCCCACTTCCAGCGTCGGTTTCATCGACCCCGACGGGATCTGGAACGGCTCGACCAGGAACGAACGCAACACCAGCACGATGAACAGCACCGGGAAGAACGACTTGCCGTACTCGACCAGCATCGGCTCCTTGTTCAGGCGCTCGACCACGGCCATCTCTGGCTGGTTGACGCTACCCTGGTAGTTGGCGACCGCCGCTCGCCGGCGCGGGGCCAGGAACAGCAGGTCGATCAAGCCCAACAGACCGCAGACGGCGACGGCGATGACTAGCAACAGCGGGAAATTTAGCGACATAGGACCTAGCTATCCAACCTGAGCACGGCGAGGAAGGCTTCCTGTGGAATCTCCACGTTACCCACCTGTTTCATGCGTTTCTTACCGGCCTTCTGCTTCTCCAGCAGCTTCTTCTTACGGCTGACGTCACCGCCATAGCACTTGGCCAGTACGTTCTTTCTGAGCGCCTTGACGGTTGTCCGCGCAATGATCTGGCCGCCGATAGCCGCCTGGATCGCCACGTCGAACATCTGTCGAGGGATCAGTTCCTTCATTTTTTCGGTCAACGCACGGCCTTTGTAGGCAGCGTTGTCGCGGTGCACGATCAGGGCCAGGGCATCGACCTTGTCGCCATTGATCAGTACGTCCAGCTTGACCAGGTTGGCCGACTGGTAGCGATCGAAATGATAGTCCAGCGAAGCATAGCCGCGGCTGGTGGACTTGAGACGGTCGAAGAAGTCCAGCACCACCTCGTTCATCGGCATGTCATAGCGCACTTGCACCTGGCTGCCGAGGAACTGCATGTCGCGCTGTACGCCGCGTTTCTCGATGCACAGGGTAATGACGTTGCCCAGGTGTTCCTGCGGTACCAGAATGGTCGCGGTGACGATCGGCTCGCGGAAGTCGGCCACGGCCGAGACATCCGGCAGCTTGGACGGGTTGTCGACGACGATGGTTTCGCCGGTCTTGAGTTCCAGCTCGTAGATCACGCTTGGCGCGGTGGTGATCAGGTCCAGGTCGTATTCGCGCTCCAGGCGCTCCTGGATGATCTCCATGTGCAGCATGCCGAGGAAGCCGCAACGGAAGCCGAAACCCAGGGCATCGGAGCTTTCCGGCATGTACTGCAGCGACGAATCGTTCAGGGTCAGCTTCTGCAGGGCGTCGCGGAAGTCCTCGAAGTCGTCGGAACTGACCGGGAACAGACCGGCGTAGACCTGCGGCTGAATCTTCTTGAAGCCAGGCAGCACTTCGACCTCGGGGGTCGAGGACAGGGTCAGGGTGTCACCGACCGGCGCACCATGGATATCCTTGATGCTGGCGATGATGAAGCCCACTTCACCGGCCTTCAGATCGGCGGTCTGGGTGTGCTTGGGGGTGAACACACCGACGCTGTCGACCAGGTGCACCTTGCCGGTGGACTTGACCAGGATCTTGTCGCCTTTCTTGACCCGGCCGTGGCGCACGCGCACCAACGAGACTACGCCCAGGTAGTTGTCGAACCAGGAGTCGATGATCAGTGCCTGAAGCGGCGCGTCGATATCGCCTTCCGGCGCGGGGATGGTCTGTACCAGACGCTCGAGCACCTCGTCCACGCCCATGCCGCTCTTGGCGCTGCAGGCCACTGCGTCGGTAGCGTCGATGCCGATGATCTTCTCGATCTCGTCCTTGACGCGGTCCGGGTCGGCCTGGGGCAGGTCCATCTTGTTGAGGACCGGCATGACTTCCAGACCCTGCTCGATGGCGGTATAGCAGTTGGCCACGGACTGGGCCTCGACGCCCTGGCCGGCGTCCACCACCAGCAGCGCACCCTCACAGGCCGCCAGCGAACGCGAGACTTCGTAGGTGAAGTCGACGTGGCCGGGGGTGTCGATGAAGTTCAGCTGATAGACCTTGCCGTCCTGCGCCTTGTAGTTGAGCGTGACGCTATGGGCCTTGATGGTGATACCGCGCTCGCGCTCGAGGTCCATGGAATCGAGGACCTGGGCTTCCATTTCGCGTGCCGTCAGGCCACCGCACATCTGGATGAAACGGTCGGCCAGCGTCGACTTGCCATGGTCGATGTGGGCGATGATGGAGAAATTGCGGATATGACTCAAATCACTCACGGGTCAACACTCGAAAAGGCTGCGAGCCGGACGCCCGCCGAAAAATAGCCGGGAATTGTACCTCAAGCCGGAGGGATATGGGAGATTCCTCTATCGGTCTGTGGACAACCCTTTGTGGGCGCGGGCTTGCCCTGCGATAAGAGCAGACCAGACAGCAATGTTGCCTTATCAACCCTCATCGCCGGGCAAGCGCGCGCTCACGCAAGCACTTTCAACCTGCATCGCTCTACGAAAAAAGGCAGCCGAAGCTGCCCTTTTCCTACCGTTCATCCAGCTTATTCAGCCAGTTTGAAGGTGATGAAGCTTGCGCGCCCCTGGCGCAGCACGCGCATGGACACCGAACGGTTCTTCGGCAGGTCCTTGGCGATTTCGGTGAACTGCTTGGCCGAAGTGATGGCCTGGTTGTTCAGATGGCTGATGACATCGCCCGGGCGCAGGCCGATCAACGCCGCCGGACCATCCTGGACTTCCTTGATGACCACGCCGCCCTTGAGCTCCAGGGACTTCTTCTGCTCGGCGGTCAGGTCGGCCACCGAAACCCCCAGACGATTGCTGTTGCGCTCGGCACCGCCTTGGCCACCGGTGCCGATGTCGGCGTCTTCGTCCGGCAGCGCGCCGATGGTGATGTCCAGGGTCTGGCGCTTGCCATTGCGGATGATCTCCAGCTTGGCCTTCTCGCCATCCTTCAAGCCACCGACCAGGTGCGGCAGGTCAGCCGACATGACGATGGGCTGGCCGTTCATGCTGAGAATCACATCGCCCACCTGCAAGCCACCCTTGGCCGCTGGACCATCTTCCAGTACCTGGGCTACCAGCGCGCCAGCAGGCTTGTCCAGGCCGAACGACTCGGCGAGGTCCTTGTTGACTTCCTGAATGACGACGCCCAGCCAGCCGCGACTGACCTTGCCGTCCTTCTTCAACTGGTTCGAGACATCGATCGCCACGTCGATCGGGATGGCGAACGACAGGCCCATGAAGCCACCGGAGCGGGTGAAGATCTGCGAGTTGATACCCACCACCTCGCCCTTCATGTTGAACAGCGGGCCACCGGAGTTGCCCGGATTGATCGCCACATCGGTCTGGATGAACGGCACGTAGGTGTCGTTAGGCAAGGTGCGGCCCTTGGCACTGACGATCCCCTTGGTCACCGAGTGGTCGAAACCGAACGGCGAACCAATGGCCAGCACCCACTCACCGACCTTGAGTTTCTCGGAGTCACCCAGCTTGACGGTCGGCAGGTCCTTGCCATCGACCTTGAGCAGCGCCACGTCGGTGCGCGGATCGGTGCCAACCAGCTTGGCCTGCAACTCGCTGCGATCAGACAGGCGGACGATGATTTCATCGGCATCGGCGACCACGTGGTTGTTGGTCAGCACATAGCCGTCGCTGGAGATGATGAAGCCCGAGCCCAGCGACTGCGCTTCACGCTGGCGATCACCGCGAGGCGCACGGGGCTGCTGCGGCATGTTGCGTTCGAAGAACTCGCGGAACATCGGTGGCAGGCCGTCCAGATCAGGCATCTGCCCGGCGGCCACACGGCGCTCCGGCAGTTTCTGCTTGGTACTGATGTTGACCACGGCCGGCGAGGCCTGCTCGACCAGGGTGGTGAAGTCCGGCAGCGACTCCTCGGCCTGGGCGCTGAGCACCTGGCCGAGCATGAGCACGGCGGCGAACATCGATAGGTAGGTTTTCAAGCGTGGTATTGACATACGGCTCCCGTCACAACGAGCGTAGTTAGCTGTAAGGTTCCTGCAGACGCAGGAAAGGCCAGACTCCAAGAAGCCTGACCTATAGAAAATTTGCGGCTGGATTGCAAATGACAATGCTTTAATTTCATGTCAGCTCTGTGTAACAAGAACTGTCAGCGAGGCGGCGCACCTTCATTGGCGCGCCTGAGCATCCTGGGCTCGCATCGACAAGGCAACACGCTCGGCGGTCCCCAGCGGGATCTCACCGACCACGGTGACCATCACCTTGCCGTTGGGCGTGGTGAGACGACGCGAGACGGCCACGGTCGGGCCGAGCTGGGTGCGGATGTCACTGCCCCCGCCATCGTTGACCGGCTCGAGGAACACCGAGAATCGCGCCAGGCCATCGTCATACATCAGGCTGCTGACCATGCTCTTGCGCTCCGGGTCGCGGCGAACGCTGCTGTTGATCAACTCGAAGCCCGGCGGCAGCCAGTCGGAGCGCCAGTCGGCGACCGTATCTGAATGAGCCGAGGCGATGTGCTCGACCGGCTTGCAAGCGCTGCCGGCGCGCAGGTCGTCGTCAGTCGGCAGATCATCGGTGTCCAGGCGGGTCATCTGGAAACGCTCGAGCAATTGGCCTTTGTCGTTGAGCATCAACGAGCGCAGGGGTAGGCCTGTGCGACGATCCAGGTGCAGTTCGAAGGCATAGCGGTGCTGGTCGCGCGGGGTGAGCGTGACGATCACCGCGTCGCGACCGGCAACCCGCGACTTGCCGGCCACGCTCAGGTCGTACCAGCTCATCAGCTTGAGGGGATCAAGCACACGCGGTGCGCTGTCGGGGGCTGCGCCCACGCCACTGACCAGGGCGCCACTGACGCACTGCACCTTGCCATCGACACGCACGATTTCCTGGGTCGAGCCATCGAGCTGCAGCAACCGCTCGCTGACCTTGCCATTCTGGACACGGTGCCAGATGACATGGGTGGAGAAGCTGCCATTGCGCTCGTAGACGAAGGAGCCCTGGTAACTCTGCTCTTGTTCAGCCCGTGCCAGCTTGTTCAGCCACTCGCTCGCCTCGGGCGAGGAATTGGCCGCCAGTGCCTGCACCGTCAGGCTGCTGCCGAGCAGCAGCGACAGGAGAGGTAGCGCGCGCATGATCCTCCTTACTTAGCGGTTTTCCAGGCTGGCGGCACGCGCATAAGGCAGTGCGGTCTCGGTACCCTTGAGCGCGGACTCCTGGGCATGCTGGCGCAGGTAGCCTGGCAGGCGCTGATCCCATCCGGCCTGATTCTGCAGCACGCCATTGGCCATCGGCCCGGTCGGTTGTTCGCTGCTCTCACTATAGCCGGCCAGAACCGCTGGCCCCTTGGCCTGCGGCATGCTCAGACCCTGCTGTACCGGTTGCTGGGCGGCCAGCTGGGCACCGGTGATCTCGTCCTGGTTGTAGAAGCGCACACCTGCCAGTACGGCGACGGTTACCGAGGCGGCGACCGCCAGGCGACCGATGCTGCGCCAAGCCCCCTGCTTGACCTTGGCCGGTACGGCCTCGTCGGCCAGCGCCGCGGACACCGCCGAGGCGAGGTCCAGCTTGGGCAGCAGCAGTTCCCTGTGCATCGCTGCGCGAGCGACCTGGTAACGCGACCAGGTGGCACGGGTTTCGGCATCGTCGGTGGCATTCAACACCCGACGCAGTTCCAGTTCGTCCGCTTCGTTATCCATCACCGCGGACAGCGATTCCTGCAAAGCTTCACGACTCATGGCGGTTCCTCTCTTGGCTGTCGCCGCTGTCTCAGGTTTCCTGCAACAGAGGCTGCAGGGCTTTATCTATGGCCTCCCGAGCGCGGAAGATTCGAGAGCGCACGGTACCCACCGGACATTGCATGACACTGGCAATGTCTTCGTAACTCAGACCGTCGAACTCACGCAGGGTCAGGGCCGTGCGCAGGTCTTCCGGCAGTTGCTGGATCGTGCGATGGACAGTGCCTTCGATTTCATCCCGCAACAACGAGCGCTCTGGGGACTCGAGATCCTTGAGGCCATGATCGCCGTCGTAAAACTCCGCATCCTCGGAGCTCACATCACTGTCTGGCGGCCGTCTTCCACGAGACACCAGGTAGTTCTTCGCCGTATTGATGGCGATGCGGTACAGCCACGTGTAGAACGCACTGTCGCCGCGAAAGTTGCCCAGCGCACGGTATGCCTTGATGAAGGCTTCCTGCGCCACGTCCTGCGCTTCATGGGTGTCGTGGACAAAACGCACGATCAACCCGAGAATCTTGTGCTGATACTTCAGCACCAACAGATCGAACGCTCGCCTGTCGCCGCGCTGCACGCGCTCGACAAGCTGCTGATCCTCTTCCTGGGTTAGCATGAACACTCCTCAGTGAACTCGAAGGAGCGTTGCGACAGCCATCGTTCAGGCTTGCAACCATAGACTCGGGCTTTGCGCAAAAGTTCTCCCCCTTCAAGCAAGTTTCCTGCGGCCTTCGATCGGCCGCACGAAAGACGCAGCGCGGTCACAGCCGGCTGCGTCGATAATCTGGACTCATATACGCAGGTGTCAGCCCAAGGTAGAGCTGCCGCCCTGCGTCGCCGCGGCAAAGTGAGGCGCACGGGCAGCCTTCATAGGATTTCCCAGGCTGTCGGAAAGTTCCCAAAAAGATCGCCAGCATGCCGCAAGCGCCATTGGAAATCAGGCCCTTGGGGCTGCTATAAAGGCATCCCGGCCCACTTCCACGATAGTTTCACTGTGCCATCGGCGCGTGACTATTGTGCCGTGCCCCTTCCAAAGATTACTAGTGTCCCGACATGAGCCAACAATTCCAACATGATGTCCTGGTGATCGGCAGTGGTGCCGCCGGTCTCAGCCTGGCACTGAACCTTCCTGGCCAGCTGCGCATTGCCGTGCTGAGCAAGGGCGACCTGGCCAACGGTTCGACCTTCTGGGCCCAGGGCGGCGTCGCCGCCGTGCTCGACGACACCGATACCGTGCAGTCCCATGTCGAGGACACACTCAACGCCGGCGGCGGGCTGTGCCATGAAGACGCAGTGCGCTTCACCGTCGAACACAGTCGCCAGGCCATTCAATGGCTGATAGAGCAAGGCGTGCCGTTCACCCGCGACGAGCACTACAGCGTCGACGATGGCGGCTTCGAGTTCCACCTCACCCGCGAGGGCGGCCACAGCCACCGGCGCATCATCCATGCCGCCGATGCCACCGGCGCGGCGATCTTCAAGACCTTGCTCGAGCAGGCCCGCCAGCGGCCGAACATCGAGCTGCTGGAGCAGCGGGTAGCGGTCGACCTGATCACCGAGCGGCGCCTCGGCCTGGACGGCGAACGCTGCCTGGGTGCCTACGTGCTGGACCGCAATACCGGCGAAGTCGATACCTTCGGCGCGCGCTTCACCGTGCTGGCCACCGGCGGCGCGGCCAAGGTCTACCTCTATACCAGCAACCCCGACGGCGCCTGCGGCGATGGCATCGCCATGGCCTGGCGCGCCGGTTGCCGGGTAGCGAACCTGGAGTTCAACCAGTTCCACCCCACCTGCCTGTACCACCCGCAGGCCAAGAGTTTCCTGATTACCGAGGCCCTGCGCGGCGAGGGCGCGCTGCTGCGCCTGCCCAATGGCGAGCGCTTCATGCCGCGCTTCGATCCACGCGAGGAGCTGGCGCCGCGGGACATCGTCGCCCGCGCCATCGACCACGAGATGAAACGCCTGGGCGTGGATTGCGTGTACCTCGACATCAGCCACAAACCCGCCGACTTCATCAAGACCCATTTCCCCACGGTCTACGAGCGCTGCCTGACCTTTGGCATCGACATGACCCGCCAGCCGATCCCTGTGGTGCCCGCCGCCCACTACACCTGTGGCGGCGTGATGGTCGACGACCGCGGACATACCGACGTGCCAGGCCTGTATGCCATCGGCGAGACCAGCTTCACCGGCCTGCACGGTGCCAACCGCATGGCCAGCAACTCGCTGCTCGAGTGTTTCGTCTACGGCCGCGCCGCCGCTGCCGACATCGAGGCCCACCTCGACGCCGTAGGCATGCCGCGCGCCCTGCCCTGCTGGGATGCCAGCCAGGTCACCGACTCCGACGAGGACGTGATCATCGCGCACAACTGGGACGAGCTGCGACGGTTCATGTGGGACTACGTGGGTATCGTGCGCACCAGCAAGCGGCTGCAACGTGCCGAGCACCGGGTACGGATGCTGCTGGACGAGATCGACGAGTTCTACAGCAACTATAAAGTCAGCCGCGACCTGATCGAGCTGCGCAACCTGGCGCAGGTGGCCGAACTGATGATCCGCTCGGCGATGCAACGCAAGGAAAGCCGCGGGTTGCATTACACCCTGGATTACCCAGGGATGCTGCCCGAGGCCGTGGACACCATCCTCACGCCCACCCTGTAGCAGCGCGCCTTGCTGGCGAACCAGGCAACGCGCTGCATGCCGGCGCCTACGGGCGGTCCTGCCAGGCCGAGTGGGCCACGATGCCCTATCATCAAGGCGCGTCGGCCCAGCGGCGTCGACTGAACTTCAGCCGCACCCGCAAACGCCGATGCTGCTCAGGCCCCAGCGCATCCCCCGGGATGCACTGCCCCTCGCTCCACCAGCGGCCCTTGCGCACGAAACGCAGGACCACCAGCCTCGGCAACGCGACACTGTCACGGCACAAGCGCACGGGCTGCCAACCCCTCGCACGGCTGTACAACTGCCAGCCACGCGGATCGCGGCGCAAACCCGTGATGGCGCGCGGGTGAGTCAGCAGGATACGGCGGGGAATGGCCCAGCAAGCGTGGCCAAGGCAAGCCACCAGCAACAGCAGGCGCAACCCATGGGGAAGGGAGACTAGGGCAAGGGTGACGAGCGCCGTCACCCAACTTGCGAGGTAGGCCGCCAGCAGCAGGCGCGAGCCCTGCCAACGGCACTCGAATGCATCACTTGGGCTGGACACGATCCAGAATGATGCGGACCATGCGCTGCAGCTCCGGGTCCTCGGACTCGGTACGCTCCATGAACCAGCCGAACATGTCCTGGTCTTCGCAGGTCAGCAGGCGACGGTACAACTCGCGGTCCGCTTCGTTCAGGTTCGGGTAGACTTCCTGGGTGAAGGGGACGAGCAGCACGTCCAGTTCCAGCATGCCGCGGCGGCTATGCCAGAAAAGCCGGTTCAGTTCAGTTTGTTCGACCATGGGGCCCTCCTCGAATGGTCGGGCAGTATACCGCGCGACAGACGAAGCGACACCGGGCGTTGGTCTAGTCACCTACCTATTTTGTTACCGGCGTTCTATGATGGCCGCCAGTCTCTAGCTACCGCGATGACCCATGGCCGATTCCGCTTTCTTCTCCCCCCTCTCCCACGAGGGCATCCTTGCCGTCCGCGGCTCCGACGCCGGCAAGTTCCTGCAAGGCCAACTGACCTGCAACATCAACTACCTCGACGATGAACACGCAAGCCTCGGCGCCCGCTGCATGGTCAAGGGCCGCATGCAATCGAGCTTCCGTATCCTGCCCGAAGGCAACGGCTACCTGCTGGCCATGGCCCGCGAGCTGCTCGAGGCGCAACTGGCCGACCTGAAGAAATACGCCGTTTTCTCCAAGGCCACCCTCGTCGACGAAAGCGCCGCCTGGACCCGCTTCGGCCTTGAGCATGGCGCCGCCGCGCTGCAGGCTCTGGGGCTGGTTGTCGCGGACGAAGCCGGCAGTACCGCACGCCACGAAGGCTTGATCGCAGTCCGCGCCTCGGCGCACCGGGTCGAACTGTGGGTACCTGCCGCCCAGGCCGAAGACGTGCGCCAGCACCTCTGCGCCTTGCTGCCCGAAGCGCCGCTGAACGCCTGGCTGCTCGGCCAGGTCCGCGCCGGCATCGGCCAGGTCATGGGCCCCACTCGCGAGCTGTTCATCCCGCAGATGATCAACCTGCAGGCGGTCGATGGCGTCAGTTTCAAGAAAGGCTGCTACACCGGCCAGGAAATCGTCGCGCGCATGCAATACCTAGGCAAGCTCAAGCGGCGCCAGTACCGCCTGGCGCTCCAACAGGCCGAAGTGCCTGCTCCGGGCGCCGAGATCTTCTCGCCGACCCACGGCTCGTCGGTCGGCGAGGTGGTGATTGCCGCCGACGCCGGCAATGGCGTCGAACTGCTCGCCGTGCTCAGCGCCGAGGCCGTGGCAGACGACAACCTGCACCTGGGCAGCCTGGAAGGCCCGCGCCTGACGCTGCTCGACCTGCCCTACGAACTGGACCGCGACCGGGAAATCCAGCGCTGACCAGCCCGCCCCGCCACTGGGTGGGGCCGCACCACCTTTGCAGTAGAGAAGTCCATGAACAAGCTGGCCGAGATGGTCCAGGCACAATTGCTCGCCGCCATCGACAACGACGACCTGGTCCTGCCGACGCTCCCGGAAGTGGCCCTGAGCATCCGCGAAGCCGCCGAGGACAGCGAGATCAGCGTCGTCGCCCTGAGCAAGGTGATCGGCCGCGACGCCGCGCTGTCGGCACGCCTGATCAAGGTGGTCAACAGCCCATTGCTGCGCGCTGCCGTCGAAGTCACCGACCTGCACACCGCCATCACCCGCCTGGGCATCAACTACAGCTGCAACCTGGCCATCGGCCTGGTGATCGAGCAGATCTTCCATGCCCGCGCCCCGGCGGTGGAGCAGAAGCTACGGGATATCTGGGCCAACAGCCTGGAAGTCGCCGGCATCAGCTATGAGCTATGCCGGCGCTATACCCAGCTCAAGCCCGACCAGGCGACCCTGGGCGGGCTGGTCCACCAGATCGGCGCCCTGCCGGTGCTGATCTACGCCGAGGAGCACAACGAACTGTTGTCGGACCCGGTGTGCCTGCACTACGTGATCGAGCACATCCAGCCCGCGCTGGGCGACAAGATCCTGAGCGCCTGGGAGTTCCCCGAACAACTGGTCAACCTGCCCAGCCAGGTCCAGGACCTGGACCGACGCACCGACCGGATCGACTACATCGATATCGTGCAGATCGCCCGCTGCATCAGCCAGCGCGGGCGCAGCCGCCCCCTGGCGGCGTTGCCGGCCTATCGCCACCTGGGGCTGCCCTTCGGGACCGAACTGGATATCGCCGAGTTGCTCGATGCCCGGAGCATGTTGCGTTGAGGCAGGCCCGCGACAAGGCCCATCAATCCGCGATAAAGCTCACCCGCACCTTCAAGCCACCGCGCTCGCCATCATGCAGGCTGATCTGCGCCAGATGCGCCCGACAGATCTCGCCGACGATCGCCAGCCCCAGCCCGCTGCCCTGCGCGCCACGCCGGTAGAAACGCTCGAACACTCGCTCGCGATCCCCTTCGGGGATCCCCGGGCCGTCATCCTCGACCTCCAGCACCGCCGGCGCCAGCACCCGCAGGATCACGTCCCCGCCCGACGGCGTGTGGGCCAGGGCATTGTCCACCAGGTTGCTGAGCAGTTCGTTGAGCAGGGTCGGCTCGCCCTTGAGCCACACCGGTGCCTCGGCCTCCAGGGCCAGGGCCACACCACGGGCATGGGCCAGAGGCGCCATGGCCATGCCCAGCTCACGGGCCAGCTGGCTCAGGTCCAGGCGCTGGGCCCCCCCCTCGGCGATAGCCCGCGCGCCATTCTCCACCCGTGCCAGCGATAGCAACTGGTTGGCCAGGTGAGTCAGGCGGTCTGTCCCCTGGGCCGCAGCCTCCAGGGTGGCGTGCCATTCCTGCGCTTGTTGCGAACGCAAGCCCAGCTCGACCCGTGCCTTGAGCGCCGCCAACGGCGTACGCAGTTCGTGGGCGGCATCGGCGATGAACTGCGCCTGGCGCTCGAACTGGCCGCGCAGGCGCTCGGTGAAGTGATTGAGCGAGCGCACCAGCGGCCCGAGCTCACGCTGCACCTGCACGGTCGGCAAGGCGCGCAGGTCGTCCGGCTGACGCTCCTCGACCGCGCGACGCAGGCGCTCCAGCGGACGCAACGCCGCGCTGACCGCGAACCACACCAGCACCAGCGCGCCCAACGCCAGCATGCCCAGGCGCAGCAAGGTGTCGGCCATCAGCCCACGGGCCATGCGTACCCGCGCCTCCTCGGTCTCGGCCACGCGAATCTCGGCCATGCCGTTCATGTTCGGCTCGCTGACTGCCTTGAGCAGGCTGACCACGCGCACATCCTGCCCCAGGTAGGTGGCGTTGTAGAAACGGGCCAGGGCCGGGTAGTCGTCGGTGCGCGGCGTGCCCGGCGGCGGCGGCGGCAGGTGCTCGTAGCCGGAGATCAGCTTCTGCTGGATGTCCAGCACCTGGTAGTAGATGCGTCCGGCGCTGTCGTAGGCGAAGGTGTCCAGGGCCACGTAGGGCACATCGGCGCTGAGGCTGCCATCGCGCTGGGACAGGCCGGCGGCGATGGTCCGCGCCGACGCCAGCAGGGTGCGATCGTAGGCGGTGTCGGCGGCTTCGCGACCATTCCAGTAGGCACTCAGGCCGCTGGCCAGCATCAGCACCACCAGCAACAGCGCCAGGTTGCCGAGCAGGCGCCCGCGCAGGCTGGCGTACTCACGCATCGCGATGCTCGAGCAGGTAGCCCAGGCCGCGGAAGGTGACGATGGCCACGGACTGGCCGTCGAGCTTCTTGCGCAGGCGATGGATATAGATCTCGATGGCGTCGGGGCTGGCCTCCTCATCCAGGCCGAACACCTGGGCGGCCAGTTGCTCCTTGCTCATCACCCGCCCGGGCCGGGCGATCAGCGCCTCGAGCACGCTCTGTTCGCGCTGGGTCAGGGTCAACGGCTCGCCCTGGAGGGCGAAACGCCGGGTGTCGAGGTCATAGACCAGCGGCCCGCAGTGCTGCTGGCGCTCGCCACCGAGCACGCTGCGCCGCAGCAAGGCCTTGACCCGTGCCTCCAGCTCGGTGAGCTCGAACGGCTTGGCCAGGTAGTCATCGGCCCCCAGGTTCAGGCCATGCACACGGTCCTTCACGTCGCTGCGCGCGGTGAGCATCAGCACCGGCAAGGTCTTGCCGCGCCCGCGCAGGCGCGCCAGCACTTCGAAGCCGTCCAGCCGGGGCAGGCCGACATCCAGCACGGCCACGGCATAGTCCTCGCTGGCCAACGCCAGGTCGGCGGCCACGCCATCGTGCAGCACGTCCACGGTCAGGCCCAGGCCCTTGAGGGCCTGGGCCACGCTTTCGGCCAGTTGCAGGTGGTCTTCGACCAGCAGCACTCGCATCGGATTCTCCCTGTTCGACTGGGCTTTTCGCCCGGAGTGTACCGCCGGCAGGCGGGCTGTGAAGCCCCGACGACAAACCTTTCGCGCTGAAAGGTTGGCGAAAGGTTGGTTGCCTAGCATCGCACCACGGTCGCCCCGCGCGCCGTGAAAAGCACCAGCAAGGTGCAACACATAAGAACAATAAATGGAGTCACCGACGATGCTGTCCATGCAGCCGCAGGCGCTCGCGCCTACCCGTTCGCTCGCCGCCCGACCTTCCGCCCTCGCCTTCGCCCTTGCCGGCGTCGCGCCCATGAGCCAGGCCGCCTTCCTCGAAGACAGCACGGCCACCTTCGAAACCCGCAACATGTACTTCAACCGCGATTTTCGCGATGGCACCAGCGCGCAGCAGTCCAAGCGCGACGAATGGGCCCAGGGTTTCATGCTCAACTTCGAGTCCGGCTACACCGACGGTACCGTGGGTTTCGGCCTGGATGCGCTGGGCATGCTCGGCATCAAGCTCGACTCCAGCCCCGACCGCACCGGCACCGGCCTGCTGCCGACCCATGACGACGGCAAGGCCGCGAACGAATACTCCAAGCTCGGCCTGACCGGCAAGGTCAAGCTGTCGCAGACCGAACTGAAGATCGGCACGCTGATCCCCGAACTGCCGACCCTGCAGCCCAACGACGGGCGCATTCTGCCGCAGACCTTCGAGGGCGGCCTGCTCACCTCGAAGGAAATCAAAGGCCTGACCTTCACCGGCGCGCGCCTCGAGAAAGCCAAGGACCGCAACGACACCAACTGGGAAGACCTGGCCCTCAACAACAAGAACGGCCGTTTCGGCGGCACCTTCAGCGCCGACCACTTCGACACCGGTGGCCTCGACTACCAGTTCAGCGACCGCATCACCGGCAGCTACCACTTCGCCCAGCTCGACGACATCTACCGCCAGCACTTCATCGGCCTGGTCGCCAGCCAGCCCTGGGGCCCGGGTACCTTCGGCGCCGACCTGCGCCTGGCGCTCAGCGACGACGCCGGCGCCGCCAAGGCCGGGCGCATCGACAACACCACCTTCAACGGCCTGCTCAGCTACAGCCTTGGCGGGCACAAGTTCAGCGGCGCCTGGCAGCAGCTCTCCGGCGACAGCGCCTTCCCCTATGTCGACGGTGCCGATCCGTACCTGGTCAACTTCGTCCAGATCAACGACTTCGCAGGCAGAGACGAGCGCTCCTGGCAAGCGCGCTATGACTACAACTTCGCCGCCCTTGGTATTCCCGGCCTGACCTTCATGACCCGCTACCTCAGCGGCGACAATGTCAGCCGCGCGACCGGTGGCGAAGGCAAGGAATGGGAGCGCAACACCGAACTGAAGTACGTGGTACAAAGCGGCCCGTTGAAAAACGTCGCCGTGCGTCTGCGCAACGCCACCTTCCGCTCCAACTTCGCCCGCGACGCGGACGAGGTGCGGCTGCTGGTGAGCTACAGCGTGGCCCTGTGGTAAGCCGACAGCGCTAACCCATAACAACAACGCTCACGGAGATAGACGATGACCTTTTCACTGCGCCGCCTGGTACTGGCCACCGGCTGCCTGCTGCTGGCAGGCAACGCCCTGGCCGCCGAACCGAAACGCCCCGAATGCATCGCCCCGGCCTCGCCCGGCGGCGGTTTCGACCTGACCTGCAAGCTGGTGCAGAGCGCCCTGGTGCAGGAAAAGCTGCTCAGCAAGCCGATGCGCGTGACCTACATGCCCGGCGGCGTCGGCGCGGTGGCCTACAACGCCGTGGTCGCCCAGCGCCCGGCCGATGCCGGCACCCTGGTGGCCTGGTCCAGCGGCTCGCTGCTGAACCTGGCCCAGGGCAAGTTCGGCCGCTTCGACGAGAACGCGGTGAAATGGCTGGCGGCAGTCGGCACCAGCTATGGCGCCATCGCGGTGAAGAGCGACTCGCCGTACAAGACCCTCGACGATCTGGTGGCGGCCCTGAAGAAGGACCCTAGCAAGGTGGTGATCGGCTCCGGCGGCACCGTCGGCAGCCAGGACTGGATGCAGACCGCGCTGATCGCCAAGGCCGCCGGCATCAACCCGCGCGACCTGCGCTACGTGGCCCTGGAAGGCGGCGGCGAGATCGCCACGGCGTTGCTCGGCGGGCATATCCAGGTCGGTTCCACCGACATCTCCGACTCCATGCCGCACATCCAGGCCGGCAACATGCGCATCCTCGCGGTGTTCGCCGAAAACCGCCTGGACGAGCCGGAAATGAAGGACATCCCCACCGCCAAGGAGCAGGGCTACGACATCGTCTGGCCGGTAGTGCGCGGCTTCTACCTGGGGCCGAAGGTCAGCGACGAGGACTACGCCTGGTGGAAGGCCTCGTTCGACAAGATGCTGGCCTCCGAAGACTTCGCCAAGCTGCGTGACCAGCGCGAGCTGTTCCCGTTCGCCATGACCGGCGAGGAGCTGGACAGCTACGTGAAGAAGCAGGTGGCGGACTACAAGGCACTGGCCCGTGAGTTCGGCCTGATCCAGTAAGCCACTCACAAGGCGCCCTCTGCAGGAGCGGCACAAGGCCGCTCCTGCAGGGACCGCGTCATGCTGATGAACCATGAGGATTCCCCCCATGATCCTGCAACGTATCTTCGCCCTGGTCCTGCTGGCGGTATGCGCCGCCCTGGCGGTCATGGCCTGGCCCTACCAGGCCGCGTTTTCCTATGAACCGGTGGGCCCACGCGCCTACCCCTTGCTGATGCTCGGCCTGATGAGCCTGGGCCTGCTCTACCTGGCGATCCGCCCCACGCCCATCGTGCGCAAGGACGACGAACCCGAGCTGGACCGCGAGACCCTGATCAAGATCACCGCCTGCGTCGGCCTGCTGCTGGTCTTCGCCGCCACCTTCGAAACCCTCGGCTTCATCCTCAGCGCGGTGCTGGTCGGCATTCCCATGGCCCGACTGTACGGCGGCCGCTGGCTGCACAGCGCCGTGGTGGTGGTGGGCATGAGCCTACTGCTGTACTGGCTGTTCGACCGGGTGATGGACGTGCCCCTGCCCCTTGGCCTGCTCGACGTACTGGAGAACTGACACATGGACACCTTGAGCTACCTCGGCCAGGGCTTCGGCGTCGCCCTGAGCCCGTACAACCTGGTCACCGCCCTCACCGGCACCCTGATCGGCACCGTGGTCGGCCTGCTGCCAGGCCTGGGCCCGATCAACGGCGTGGCCCTGCTGATCCCCATCGCCTTCGCCCTCGGCCTGCCGCCGGAGTCGGCGCTGATCCTGCTCGCCGCGGTATACCTTGGCTGCGAATACGGCGGGCGGATCAGCTCGATCCTGCTGAACATCCCCGGCGAAGCCTCCACCGTGATGACCACCCTCGACGGTTACCCCATGGCCCGCCAGGGCCTGGCCGGCGTCGCCCTGTCGCTGTCGGCCTGGAGCTCATTCATCGGCGCGCTGATCGCCACCTGCGGCATGGTGCTGTTCGCCCCGCTGCTGGCGAAATGGGCGATTGCCTTCGGCCCGGCGGAGTACTTCGTACTGATGGTGTTCGCCATCGTCGCCCTCGGCGGCATGGCCGGCGACAAGCCGCTGAAGACCTTCATCGCCGCGCTGATCGGCCTGTTCCTGTCGGCGGTCGGCATCGATGCCAACAGTGGCGTATACCGCTTCACCGGCGACAGCGTGCACCTGGCCGACGGCATCCAGTTCGTGGTGCTGGTGCTGGGGCTGTTCTCGATCAGCGAGATCCTGCTGCTGCTGGAAAAGACCCACCACGGCCATATCGCGGTCAAGGCCACTGGGCGCATGCTGTTCAACTTCAAGGAAGCGGCGTCGGTGTTCTTCGTCAACATCCGCTGTGGACTGCTCGGCTTCTTCATGGGCGTGCTGCCCGGTGCCGGCGCGACCCTGGCCAGCGCCGTGGCCTACATGACCGAAAAACGCATGGCCGGCGACAAGGGCAACTTCGGCAAGGGCGACGCCCGTGGCCTGGCCGCCCCGGAAACCGCCATCGGCGCCTCCTGCTGCGGTGCCCTGGTGCCGATGCTGACCCTCGGCGTACCCGGCTCGGGCACTACCGCGGTGATGATCGGTGCGCTGACCCTGTACAACATCACCCCCGGCCCGCTGCTGTTCGAACAGCAGCCGGACATCGTCTGGGGCCTGATCGCCTCGCTGTTCATCGCCAACATCATGCTGGTGATCCTGAACATCCCGATGATCCGCATCTTCACCCGTATCCTCGCCGTGCCGAACTGGGCGCTGGTGCCGGTGATCGCGATCATCACCGCGATCGGCGTGTACGCGGTGCATGCCACCACCTTCGACCTGTTCCTGATGGTCGGCATCGGCATCATGGGCTATATCCTGCGCAAGCTGGACTTCCCGCTGTCGCCGATCCTGCTGGGCTTCATCCTCGGCGGGCTGATGGAGCAGAACCTGCGCCGTGCGTTGTCGATCTCCAATGGCGAACTGGGCATCCTCTGGTCGAGTCCGATCAGCATGGGGGTGTGGGTGCTGGTGGTGTGCATGCTGAGCCTGCCGCTGCTGCGCATCTGGCGCAAACGGGCCCTGCAACGCCGGGCCATGGCCGATGCCTGAGCGCAGGTTGCCGCTGTTCGTCGCAACCGGGCTGGTCGGCCTGGCCGGTGGCTATGCCGCCAGCCAGGTCGGCTGGCCCTTGCCGTGGATGGTCGGCGCGCTGCTGGCGATCATCCTGGTGCGCTGCCTGACGCCATGGCAACTGACGGAGATTCCCAATGGCCGCAAATGCGGCCAGTGCATCATCGGCCTGGGCATCGGCCTGCACTTCACCCCGGCGGTGATCGAGCAGGTCGCCAGCCACTTCGCACTGATCGTCTTCGGCGCCTTGTTCACCACCCTGTCCAGCGTGATCAGCGTGTGGTTGCTGCGGTGCGCCGGCGAGGACCGGGCCACGGCGTTCTTCGCCAGCATGCCGGGCGGTTCGGGGGAGATGGTCAACCTTGGGGCGCGCAATGGCGCGGCGCTCAGCCAGGTCGCTGCGGCGCAGAGCCTGCGGGTATTGGCGGTGGTGTTGTGCGTGCCGGCGCTGTTCAAGTTGTTGCTCGGCGATGGGGTACCACTGAATCACAGCGCCAGCGTCAGCTGGGGCTGGCTGCTGTTGATCGCGCCGCTGGGCGTGCTGGCGGCACTGCTCTGGCAGCGTCTGCGCCAACCCAACCCTTGGCTGTTCGGCCCGTTGCTGGTGGCCGCCAGCGCCAGCCTGGCCGGCGACCTGCATATCGGCCTGCCCAATGGCGCCAGCCAGATCGGCCAGTGGCTGATCGGCAGCGGCCTGGCCTGCCACTTCAACCGGGCATTCTTCCGTCGCGCGCCGTCGTTCCTCGGTCGCACCTTGCTGGCCACGGCGCTGTGCATGCTGATCGCCGCCAGTGCGGCCTGGGCACTGAGCCTGCTGACGCAGTTGGACTTACGCTCGCTGACCCTGGGCATGATGCCCGGGGGGATCGCCGAAATGAGCCTGACAGCCGAGACGCTGCAGTTGTCGGTGCCATTGGTGACGGCCTTGCAGGTGATGCGGCTGTTGTTCGTGCTGTTCCTGGCCGAGCCCTTGTTCCATCGCTGGAACGGCAAGTCAGGATTGCCTTGACGCAAACACAGACAGGCAGCCAAGGCTGCCTGTCTGTGTTTGCGTGCACGCTTAGAAGTCGTAGCGAACCCCAACGTTCACGCCATATGGCTGCTCAATGTGCTCGCCATGGCTGTACTCCACATCGGCGTGCACACGAAATTGCTTCGACAGTGCCAGCGACACCCCCGCCCCGAGCTCGGCCCGGGAGCCTGACAGGTCGTTGCGGAACACGTTGTCGTTCACCTGCACCTCGCTGCGCTGGGCAAACTCATGGGCCAGGGCCGCCTTGACATACGGCTGGATCATGCCACCGCCATCCAGCGCGATGGTCTTGCCCACCGTGGTACCGACCTTGCCCAGCAACGACTTGGCATGATCGCTCTCAGCACGCAGGCCGTTGTCGAAGGTGTAGTCCTTGGGGGTGACGATGGCTGCGTTCACCTGGGCGAACGGCTCGATGAAATACCCCTGGTCGAGCTTGATATGCTTGCCCACCTCCACCGAGCCGCTCAGGCCATGGGAGTCGTAATCGCCCTTGGAGCGAGTGCCATCGCTCATCGCCGCCTTGGCGACACTGTCGTAGCGGTTGTACTTGAGCACCGTGTCGACGTAGTAACCGGTCTCTGGGTCGAGCCAGGTGGCATAACCCCCGAAGTAGTAGCTGTCGACACTGCCGGAGCTGCCATAGTCGAGGTTGAGGTCCGAATGGCTGCTACCGGCCAGCACACCTACCAGCCAATCGGTCTCCGCCACCTGCATGTCGGCACCGACGCTCACGCCGTTCTGGTTCTGCTGGTAGTTCGACAGGCCCGACACGTTGAACTTGTTGCCATAGGCCCGCGCCCAGACACCCGCGCTGCGGCCTTCGCTGTAGCGCAACTCGCCCATGCGCGTGCGCAGCGAGCTCATCTCGCCATAGGCGACAGTGATCGGCGTGTTGAACAGGGCGATGGCCGACAAGGTGATAGGCGCGACGGTACGGGTCTCGCGGTTCAGCACCCAGTCGTTGCCCTCCTGCGCCAGCTCATAGGAGAAGGCGCCGACATCCACCCGCTCGCGGGCATTGAGCAGATGGAACTGGGCCCCGCCATCGGCCGTCTGCACCAGCGGCATCCGTTCCACGCTGGCCTCCTGACCAGTGCTGCCCACCAGCAGACCGTGCTGGCCCTCAGATGTGCCTGTAATGATCAACTGATCCGCCCGGCCAGTGATGAAGTCACCGTCCATATGGAAGTTGCCATTGCCGGAGAGGTCGGTAACGGTGAGGGTTTGGAAGCTGGGCGTGCCACCAAAGACGATGGTCCCCCCCATCATGGTCAGTTTTCCGACATCGCTACTGCCCGTCAGCGTCCAGCTAGCGCCCGTACCGATACGGGCCTGACCCAGTCCGCTCGTGGAGCCGGTCAGTTGGGCTCCACTGTCCAGCGTCATGGCCCGCACCTGCTGCAAGTTGCCGGTCAGTTGCGAGCGTTCAGCCAATGCCACCACAACATCGCTACCCTCTCCGGCGATAACGTCGCCGTTCAGCGTGGCGCGCTGCAGTGCCAGGCTCGTCCGGCCACCTGCCAGCACATTAACGTTACCGCTGATTGCCGAATCACTGGCGGTAAGGGCAAGGTTGGAGAACCCTGCCACCTGGATCGCGGTTCCATTGCCTGCCTTGATCGAGGCTCCGTTACTCAGGTCTATGACAGCATCGCTGCGTGTTCGTACATCGACACCTAGACCTGCGGTACTGGTTACAGAACTACCATCCAGACGCAAGGTTGCCACGCTCGGCCGGGCCACTTCAGTCAGCATGAACACACCAGCGCCTTGCCCAACGATACTGCTGCCGCTGACGTGGGCCGTGCCCCCCTGAAGGCGCAGGCCATTGCCACCGGCTGCGGTCGCAGTCATTTCTGAACCAGCAATGTCGAGAACACCATCCGCGTTGACCTGCACCGCAGCTGTTCCTCCTTGGATCTGGCTGTTACGCACGACCGCCGTGGAACCTGCGCCCGCAGAATGCGTCAGCGCCAAACCGACACCATTGGCACTGGTAATAGTGGCATTGGCAATGCTTGCCTGGCTGTCGCTCAGGCCTACTGCCGTGCCATTGGTCACTCGCGAGGTACCGCTGAGGATATTGAGCTGCGAATCAGTGACCGAGATGCTGGTCGCTTGCGCACCGTCAACGGTTAGCACGGACTGGTTGATCAGCACATAGTTGGTCGGTGCATTGGCTGAGGTGATCGTCAACGTTTGGTTATTCAGGACCAGCGCCGAAACCTGTGGACTGAGGGTGCCTAGAGCCAGCAAACATGCCAGCCTGGATAAGGAGAAATTTGAAAAAGTGTTCGCTCTGGCGCGGGGAAAATCTCGCATGGACACTACCTTTGAGAAGCAGTTTTTAGCCGACACGGCGTTGATAACCGCTGCAATCCTAGTAGTCCCCAAGATGTACATATGTAAGAATTGCCTTATAGGGAACAGGATTATTCCTACAATCACCTTGCGGGCATGACGCCGCCCACAAGGTGATTTGAACTTTACACTTTATCTAGAGTCACCTAGCGACCCAGCCACTGCATAAACCATTTTGCTTAGTATTGTACTTGACCAAGCACCTACGCGAGATCCAAGAATTTACACCTCTGCGAATTGAGAACCTACAGACGATCGAGTCAGCCGCGGCATCCGGTGGATTTTTAGTCTGACCAAACAGCTCGTTAGTATACGGGATCGAATATGCAAAACCTGCCGCTGGATTGAATTCCGGTGGTACCTCAACCTCCCTCAAGACATGCTCGATGGCTGGAGGGACTGGAGGAAGTGAAGGATCCTGAACACCGGTCGAAGTGCCAGGATGATATTCCCAGTACACCGTTAGGAAATCACCTGGTTGAATGTTTACCGAAACCGGTGGATTAACTGCTTCTTCGCCTAACTCAGGATCACCTGTGCGGAAGTCGCGCAAAAGCAGGTTGATACCGGCCCAGGGACTGGCGTTGCAGTTTAGTACCCCGGTCAGGTTGGTAGCTCCGGTTATTAGGCCTGGTCGCTTGTTCTGCCGAGCTAATGGCACGCCTTGGGCATAGTTGAACCAGACAAAGTTCCGCATCAGCACTGTAATGACACTCACGGTCACTCGCGTGTTCCGCGACTGCTGGAAATTGGAAGATGCTGCGGTTTCCTTGATCGTGTAGTAGGCGAGGACCACATCATTGCCCTGCGCCTGGATAATAGCGCCTGGCAAATTGAACTCAATGACCTGACCTGGTAGTTCGGCGCCCAAGGTCAGGGTCGTGACTTGCTGCCCACCATAGAAGATGGTCACGACATGACCTGCCTCGGCCCCTTGATAAACTGTGAACTTGATGGTGCCGTCCAGGACCCTGATCGTTCCCCCCTCGTCCACACGGTCCTGCGGTGTGATGAAGTTGTCCGGAGACTTACCACTCCCACCGACAACGGTCAGCGTGTTCAGGTTAGGGTTGACCGGCTCGGGCTCGTCTGGATTTACCGGCCCCACGATCCGCAGGTCGACCCGTGGGCTCGCCGCTGGTGACGGGCCAAACGGTTGCCCATTGCGCAGTACACGATAGGTGACCGAGGCCGTGTATAGCGCTCGGGAATCAGGTATCGACAGGAAGGCCCAGCCCACACTCACCTTGCCAGCGGAGAAGGGGAACGGGGTAATTAAATGAGGGGTACCGGTTCCATCGGTCCAGGTCACTTCGATCAAGTCAGTGGGTTGCGAGCCCGTATAAGCCGGGATGACTATGTCCACGACTTTCGTTTCGTCCGTGGCGGACAGATCAGCACGCACGATCGGATCAATCTTTGGCGTACCGTCCGGGTTGTTGATCTCTGGCGCTAACAAAGCGCTCGGCAACTCTTCAAGGCGTACGGTGAAGTTGTAGCCGATCGATTTGCCGGATGGATTACCAGCACGGTCGGCCAGGATGTAGACCAGCTGATGGTTACCATTGCCCAACCTCCGTAGCTCTTCAGCGGGCACCGAGATCTGCCGCACAGGCGCGACCGGATCTGCTTCAGGCCAAATCACGGTATAACGCACAACTTCAGCTTCATTACTGCCATTGAGCACGCGGATCAGATCACCCGCACGCGACACGGTGTAAGCCGGTATCGGGAAAATTACCGTCGCATTGGCATCCAGGTATTCCTTGCTGAAAACCGGCCTACCTGCTTCCACAGGTGGGGGCACGGTCGGCGTCAACAGTGCCCCCGGAGGTACACCAAACGAAGGTGGGACCCGATCAAGGGTAAAGCGTTGAGGCAAAGACCTATCCGAGTTGAGAGCCTGATCGTTTATCACCTCGTAGGCGATCCGATGAATCCCCTCCCCAAGGGACTCGAACATCTTCGGGGTGATCTGAACGGATACGGGAAATTCCACTTTTTCCAGGTCACCGTGCGCCAAGCTGAAGGGCTCGCCACGGCGAAGCTCTTCGTCAGGATCATCCTCAGGCTCACCCTCCTCTCCCGCGTAACGCCACGGGATACCATTGAAGATAAGTCGTACCTGATCGCTCGAGGATGTGTAGTCCTTCCCACCGGTTTCCGCCCATTTAGGCACTAGGATCGTGATGAAATGATTCGAATTGTCTTCCCCTTTCTCATCCTCATCCGTAAGAGCTCTAATGGGAATCTCGTTGGGGCGAACGACAGCGTTATTCGGTAACGTATCTTTAAATGTAAACTCGTCGGCCAAGAGGTCTGCGAAAATGCCCATGCCCTCGTTTTTGACCTTGCCGATAAATGTCGGCTTGCTCGTGCGCTTCTCGAGAATATTGTCGCGTTCAGCCTTGAGTGCAGCTTTCGACTTCAGCTCTAGTTGGCGTTCATCTTCAGCACTCAACTCAGACGGTCCATTCGTACCCGCACCTTCATATGCACCCATGATCAAGCTCCTGTTCTGTGGGAACTGCACTTGCTTTGTTAACCAAGGACCACTACACACACCACTTGATTTTTGCAGCGACACGTAGAGCGAATCCAGCTCACTGGTACGCCAACGTCCCGCCGGCGTTTGAATCCTGTAGGCCACATTGACCGAGCCCTCGAAAGGTTTACCTTCCGGTCCGAACGCTTTCCTGAACTCCTCGACAATCAGTTCATCGATTGCAGACATGACGACAAGCCCGTCCGCACGTAACAACGACGGTTTGGACGGGAGAAAAGAAGGTTTGGAAATAGGCACCCGACCAGACAGGTCACTGCACATCTGCCAGATGATCTGCACCGGGTCACCGGCGCTCACGCCATCCTGGGGCAGCGGCACGCGGAAAAGTATGCCTCGCGGAATATCAGGATCAGGCCATGGATCTAACAGGCTGCGCTCAAGCGACTTGCAATTGATCCAGCCGTTAAGGTTTACGAAATCCGGTACGATACGCTCGATCGGAAGCAACAACGCTCCCCCGGCGGAGAGATCGACGGTAATTGACAGCACGTTGGAAGCACGGTTGACGTTCCCGGCGCGATCGCGCAACTGACAACTGACGTGGAAGCTCCCCGAAACCAACAATTGCTCGGCGATCAACAATGGAATGCTGGGCAGAAGGTGGTTGGTCTCGGTAATTGTGATGACCGCAGTGGGCACCGTTGGCAACGCTCCATCCGTTGGGCGGAAGAACACCAGTACTTGATCTTCCAGACGCAGGTCAGTCCAACGCTGCAGTTCCAACGTGGCAGAGCCATCATTGGCGTCCAAATGCTCACGGTCGATGAGCGAAGGTCCGGAAAAGGTGAAAGGAGCGTTCTCGCCAGGCGCGGTACGGTCATAGTAGACCTGGGTCGAACTGGATCTGACGACGTTTTCGACATCCA
The DNA here is from genome assembly GCF_011752525.1 of Pantoea sp. Cy-639. Taxonomy (GTDB): domain Bacteria; phylum Pseudomonadota; class Gammaproteobacteria; order Pseudomonadales; family Pseudomonadaceae; genus Aquipseudomonas. Next base: position 88,268 of record NZ_VWXI01000005.1, read on the forward strand.
CGATCCATAGGTCATAAGCGATATCGAATTCACGATCACGCAATGGTGACGGTGCAGGAAGCTCGAGCTCGGCACGGAATCGCTCTGGCTCGGCGACCATGGCAACTATGACGGTATCGCCAATCGGTATTGCGTCACGCACCGCTTGGCACGCCACCTGAAGGTTGGTGTACCCGCTCTCGACCAACATCCTGTAGTCATCTTCATAACCATCCCAGGCATGCAGCTCAAAGCGTAGAGGCTGTGCCTGGACCGCCAGAGGCAAGGTAAAGATGCCGTTTTCGTCATCCAGAAGGGGCAAGGCGTCCAACAGCCTTGGTACTTGCAGCTCAAGCGGCTGATTGCCCGCCAAGGTGCCGGTCATGGCACTGCTACGTTGAACGAGTATGGTCATCACACATCCCCTGACAGTGGCGGCTCGACGCTTGTACGCCGAGCCCTGACGTCACTGTAGGGTGGTGTTCTACCGGGCGGAACTGGCAAAAATGCTAGGTGCGGTGGTCCTACAACTCCGGCAGCGACCAGTCGATCGGGGCCATGCCGTGCTGCTGCAGGAAGCCATTGGCGCGGCTGAAATGCCCACAGCCGAAGAATCCTCGATACGCCGACAACGGTGACGGATGCACCGCTTTGAGTATCAGGTGCTTGGTGCCGTCGATCAGCTTCTGCTTGCCCTGGGCATGCGCGCCCCACAGCAGGAACACCACGTGCGGACACTGTTCGCTGACGACCTGGATGATCCGGTCGGTAAAGAACTCCCAGCCCTTTTTCGCATGCGAAGCGGCATTGGCCCGTTGCACGGTCATGGTGGTGTTGAGCAGCAGCACGCCCTGCTCGGCCCAGCTCTGCAGGTAGCCGTGATTGGGAATGGGCAAGTTGAGGTCGCGGTTGAGTTCCTTATAGATATTCACCAGCGACGGCGGGGTCGGCACGCCTGGCTGCACCGAGAAGCACAGGCCGTGGGCCTGGCCAGGGCCATGGTACGGGTCCTGGCCGAGGATGACGACCTTGACCTGGTCCAGCGGCGTGGAGTTCAGGGCGTTGAAGATCAGCGGGCCCGGTGGGTAGATCTCCTTGCCTGCGGCGTACTCCGCCTGCAGGAACTCACGTAGCTGGTGCATGTAGGGTTGGTCGAACTCGGCACGCAGCGCGGCTTTCCAGCTGGCTTCGAGCTTGATGCGATCGTCGTCGGTCATGGGGGCATCCAATGGCAAAGTGGCGCGACACTAGGAAAGCCGCGCCGGCTTGTCAATCGATCCGACCGGCGACCGGCAGCCCGGCTGTCACAAGCCATACTGGGGAGATGACTTGCGCGAGGTAGCCCATGTCCATCCACTGCGAGGTACTCACCGGCGTCGATGGCGCGCGTATCGGCATCGCCACCCTGGATGCGCCCAAGGCGCTCAACGCCCTGAACCTGCCGATGATCGAAACGCTCGAGGAGCATCTTCGCGCCTGGGCCAACGATCCCGGAGTCGTCTGCGTGCTGCTGCGCGGCAACGGGCCGAAAGCATTTTGCGCGGGCGGCGATGTCCGGGCCCTGGCCCTGGCCTGCCTTGAACAGCCCGGTAGCGTGCCGCCTCTGGCGGCCACCTTCTTTGCCAGCGAATACCGCCTCGACTACCGCCTGCACACCTATCCCAAGCCCCTGCTGTGCTGGGGGCATGGCCATGTGCTCGGCGGCGGCATGGGACTGCTGCAAGGGGCGGCGGTGCGCATCGTCACACCGTCCAGCCGCCTGGCCATGCCGGAAATCGGCATCGGCCTGTACCCGGACGTGGGCGCCAGCTGGTTCCTCGCCCGCCTGCCCGGCAAGCTCGGCCTGTTCCTCGGTTTGACCGGCGCACCGATCAATGCCCGCGATGCCCTGGACCTAGGGCTGGCCGATCGCTTCCTGGGCGAGTACCAGCAAGAGGCATTGATCGAAGAGCTGCTGCAACTGAACTGGCAGGAGCAGACCGCGCTGCAGCTCAACAGCCTGCTCAAGGCCGAACAGCATCGAGCCTGCGCCGAGCTGCCCGAAGGCCAGTGGCTGGCGCGGCGGGCGGTGATCGACGCAGTGCTCGACGTGGCCGACCCGGTGGCCGCCTGGCGTGCCCTGGCCGGGCTGGCCCGGCACGCCGACCCGCTGCTCGCCGCTGCCGGGCAGCGCCTGCACGAGGGCTGCCCGTTGACTGCGCACCTGGTGTGGGAACAGATCCGGCGGGCACGCTACCTGTCGCTGGCGCAGGCGTTGCAGATGGAGTACGGCATGAGCCTGAACTGCTGCCGTCACCCGGAATTCAGCGAAGGCGTGCGGGCCAGGTTGCTGGAGAAGGACAACACACCGCGCTGGCACTGGCCGGATGTCGCCCAGGTGCCCGCCGCGGTGGTGGCGGCGCACTTCGCCAAGGTGTGGGAAGGCCGCCATCCGCTGGCAGACCTGGGTTGACCGAACGACAGCAACCGGCGTTGCCGGCCAATCGGCTACAGGGTGGAGGACCCAGCCCCGTCAGTTGCGGTTGCCGCCCCAGCCGCCCTCACGCCGGTGGTCCTGATTGTTGCCCTGCCCATTGGCGTGCCAGCGGCCACCCTGGCCACCGTGGTTGTCATTGCGGTAGTCATTACGGTTGCGATCACCACCATAGTCGTAGCGCTGGCGGTTGCCATAGTCATGACGCGGATTGCCATGCCAGCCTGGTTGCATCCCCGGCGCCGGGTACGGCCGGTACTGCGGCATGGGCGCCGGGCGGTAGTAACGTGGTACCGGCTGGTAGTAATAGCGGGGCTGCGGTACCGCGTAATAGCGGTCGTAGCGGTAGTAACCCGGATAGGCGTAGCGCTCGGTGCTGTAGTAGTCGCTACGGTAATAGCCGTCGCTCTCGTAGTACGGGGCGCAGGCGGATGTCAGCAGTCCCAACAGGACAATGAGCAGGATTCGTGGATACATGGCGGCCTCCTGGACCGCAGGGATGCCCGGTAAGCGGCGCTGACGGGCGTCGACGGCAATGCGTTCGTCGACACAGGATCAGACAACGCCGCCGCGGTTCGGTGCGATTTCTGAAACAAATTGAAACAGGTCGTCGTCCCCAGCGGCGCGCATGCCTTGCCCTCCGATATACTGGCCGCCCAGGGCGGCACCTGTTGCCCGGCAGCCGGAACCGACCATGCCCGATCCTCGACATTGCCCCGCCTGCGGCGCGCCCAACCAGTGCGGCCTGGCCGACCCTCGCAGCGCCGCCCAGGGCTGCTGGTGCTTCAGCGTGAGCATCGATCCGGCAATCATCCAGGCCCTGCCCGCCGAGCTGCGTGACACGGCCTGCCTGTGCCCACGCTGCGCGCAGGTGGACGCCCAACTCAAGGCAGCGGCGATCCGCTAGACTGCGCGCCGACTCCCACGACCTGCCTGCCATGCGCCTCGATCGATTCCTCGGCAACCTGCCCTGCTACAACCGCCAGCAAGTGCGCCTGCTGCTGATCCAGCGGCGTGTGCGCGTGGACGGTGAAGTGGTGGCCGATCCCTTGCACGAGGTACGTGAATTCAGCCGCATCGAGGTGGACGAACAACTGCACCAGGCCGGCCGCCCGGCCCGTTACCTGATGCTGCACAAACCCACGGGCTGCGTCAGCGCCACTCACGACCCGCAGCACCGGACGGTGCTCGACCTGCTGCCCGCCGCACTGCGCGACGACCTGCACATCGCCGGGCGCCTGGACTACAACACCACCGGGCTGCTGATCCTGACCAACGATGGCCAGTGGTCGCGCCGTCTGACCCAACCGCGGACCAAGTTGCCAAAGGTCTACCGCGTGCAGACCGAAGACGAGATCGGCGCGCATTACGTCGACAAGTTCCAGGCAGGGTTCTACTTTGCCTTCGAGGACCTGACCACCCAGCCCGCCCAACTGGACATCCTCGGCCCTCGCGAGGCGCGGCTGGCGATCGTCGAGGGGCGTTATCACCAGGTGAAGCGGATGTTCGGGCATTTCCAGAACAAAGTGGTGGGGCTGCACCGGGAGCGCATGGGGCCGATCGAACTGGACCCGGCCTTGGGCCCCGGTGAGTTCAGGGTATTGAGCACAGCGGAAATCGCCGCCGTCTGATCCGCCCGCCACCTGTGTGGAGCCTGGACTGCTCGGCATTTTCCGACAGCGAAGATCTCCCCAACGGCACTTGCGCGATCCCGTCCCCACTGCTTGACTGCTAACTCGTCGGTCCGCATGTGACTCATCAGTCACAAGCGCAGTCCAAGACGCCCTTTGCCGGCCACCCTGGGTCCCGATACCCCGGGGCACGGCAAATCGCCCGCCACAACAATAGCGTCGACACCCGCGTCAAGGATCGACACCAGGGCCTACCGAGTTCAGTTCAAGGCGAATGCCTACCTGTCATAAAGAGCGCGCATGCTGACGGCCTGTTCGGATGAGCCCCCTCACCCCCACAGACCACCAGGTGACGCGAATACCCTTTTTTGCGCCAGGAGTCGATGACATGAGGCCAGAAATCGCTGTACTTGATATCCAAGGGCAGTACCGGGTTTACACGGAGTTCCATCGCGCGCAAGGCGCCGACAAGACGATCATCCTGATCAATGGCTCGCTGGCCACGACAGCGTCCTTTGCCCAGACGGTGCGCAGCCTGCATCCGCAGTTCAACGTGGTGCTCTACGACCAGCCGTATGCCGGCAAGTCCAAGCCGCACAACCACCATGAGCGGCTGCTCACCAAGGAGACCGAGGCGCACATCCTGCTCGAGCTGATCGAGCATTTCCGCGCCGACCACGTGATGTCGTTCTCCTGGGGCGGCGCCTGCACCTTGCTGGCGCTGGCGCACCAGCCACGCCTGGTGAAGAAGGCGATCGTCAGCTCGTTCTCGCCACTGATCAACGAACCGATGCGCGACTACCTGGAGCGCGGCTGCCAGTACCTGGCGGCGTGTGATCGCTACCAGGTCGGCAACCTGGTCAACGACACCATCGGCAAGCACCTGCCTTCGTTGTTCAAGCGCTTCAACTACCGGCATGTCAGCAGCCTCGACAGCCACGAGTACGCGCAGATGCACTTCCACATCAACCAGGTGCTCGAGCACGACCTGGAGCGGGCACTGAAGGCCGCGCGCAACATCGACATCCCGGTGCTGTTCATCAACGGCGACCGCGACGAGTACACCACCGTCGAGGATGCCCGCCAGTTCAGCCAGCATATGGGGCAGTGCCACTTCAGCGTGATCCGCGATGCCGGCCACTTCCTCGACATGGAGCACAAGACCGCCTGCGAGGACACCCGCGACGCCATGCTCGGATTCCTCAAGCCGACCGTGCGCGAAGCCCGCCAACGCTACACACCTGTACAGGGGCAACATGCACTGGCCATCTGAGCGCATCGGCGACCTGTAGCCCTCCCCTACCCGCAGGCTACGGGCCGCCGACAGGCTTTTTTATAGGCTTGGGCTTCTATTTCATGGAGGGTTCTGGTAAAAAGTCGAGCGCTGACGCGGGTATAGTTTAATGGTAGAACAGTAGCTTCCCAAGCTTCCGACGAGGGTTCGATTCCCTCTACCCGCTCCACCTTTTCTCCGGGCAGTCGCATCGCCCGTCGAGACCCTGGCAACCCCCCCCGAATCCATGAACAAGGCCCGACTGGCGCAATACGCCAGTCGGGCCTTGTTCATTGCGCGATCAGAACGGCTTGGTCGGCAGGTACTTGCCATCCAGGGTGATCACTGCACGCGAACCGCCTTCCGGATCTTCCACCTTTTTCACATCCAGCTTGAAGTTGATGGCGCTGATGATGCCGTCGCCGAACTTCTCGTGCACCAGTACCTTCAAGGTGGTTCCGTACACCTGCAGCATCTCGTAGAAACGGTAGATGGTCGGGTCGGTCGGCACACGGTTGTCGATGCTGCCGCGCAGCGGGATCGCCTGCAGCAGGGTCACTGCGTCGGCATCGAGCCCAAGCTTGTCGGCAACCACCTGGGCCGCTTCTCGTGGCAGGGCGTGCTGGCCGAGCAGCGCGGCGGTGACGAAGGCTTCGGACAGACCTGTGCCCTCGGTGATCTGGGCAAACGACAGGTCCTTGCGGGCCTTGGCCAGGAGGATGACGTCGGTCAGGGCGACACGGGCGTTCTGGCTGACTTGGGACTGGATCATGGCGTTACTCCTAGGGTGGGTTTGATCGGTTCACACTGCCCGGGGCAGTTGTGGGGCAAGGGCGCGCACCTCGGGATGGCGCGCCAGGGAAACGAAGCGGCCGCTGGCTCCGTCGTAGGCATCGATGCGACCGCTGGCGATGTCATAGACCCAGCCATGCAGTGCCACCCGCCCTTGCTCGAGAGCCAGGCGCACGCTGGGGTGGGTCTGCAGGTTGGCCAGCTGGGCAATCACGTTCTCGCGCACCATCGACTCGACCTTGGCCGCCGCATCCGGGTGACGGCGGGCTTCGTTCACCACCCGCGCCGACTCGGCGTAGCGCAGCCAGCCGGCGACCGCCGGCATGTGCTCGAGGCACGAGCAGTTGGCGATGGCGCTCATCGCGCCGCAATCGGAATGACCGCAGATGACGATGTCGGTCACCTGCAGCGCGGCGACGGCGTATTCCACCGAGGCCGACACGCCCCCTGGCTCCGGGCCATAGGAAGGCACGATGTTGCCGGCATTGCGGATGACGAACAGCTCGCCCGGCTCGCGCTGGGTGACCAGCTCCGGCACCAGCCGGCTGTCCGAGCAGGAGATGAACAGGGCCCGCGGCTTTTGCCCGCTGGCCAGCTCGCGGAACAGCCCGGCGCGCTCAGGGAATGCGTCGCGCTGGAACTTCAGGAAGCCGTCAATGATGTCCTTCATGGTGAAAACCTCTAGCTCGCGTGGCGATGGAGCAGAGGTTAGGCAAGCATTCGCATAAGGTAAAAGTCTAATTTATGATTGCACCAATCCGATTATCTTATGTGAATACACCATGCTTGCTCGCCAGGTGCAGTACTTTCTCGCCGTCGCCGAACACCTCAGCTTCACCCGTGCCGCTTCGGCCCTGCATGTCTCGCAACCGGCCTTGTCACAGCAGGTCAGGCAACTGGAGGAAAGCCTCGACACGCAGTTGTTCGACCGTTCTGGACGCAGCACTCGCCTGACCGACGCCGGCGAGGTCTATCTGCGCCACGCCCGCGCCGCGTTGCAGGCGCTGCAGCAAGGGCAACGCGCCCTGCACGATGTGGCCGACCTGAGCGAAGGGCTGCTGCGCCTGGCCGTGACGCCGACTTTCACCGCCTACCTGGTCGGGCCGCTGGTCGAAGCCTTTCACCGCCTCTACCCGAGCATCCGCCTGCACCTGCGCGAACTCCCCCAGGAGCAGATGGAGGCCCTGCTGCTGGCTGACGAACTGGATGTCGGCATCGCCTTCGAACAGGCCAATGCCCAGGATATCGAGGCCCGCCCGCTACTGATGGAGACCCTGGCCTTGGTGGTCGGTGACAGTCACCCGCTGGCCGGGCAGACCACGATCGATGCACGGGTACTGGGGAAGGAATCGCTGATCCTGCTCGGCAGCGAATTCGCCACCCGCGAGCAAATCGACCGTTACTGCCGCCAGCATGCCATCCAGCCGCGCATCCTGATGGAGGCCAACGCCATCAGTGCCGTGCTCGAGGTGGTGCGCCGCACATCGCTGTCGACCTTGCTGCCGGCCGCCATCGCCGCCAATGCTGACGGCCTGAGCGCCCTGGCCCTGGAGCCCTGGCGTCTTGAGCGCACCGCCGCCCTGCTGCAACGCCGGGGTGGCTACCAGAGCGCTGCGGCACGTGCGTTCATCGAAGTAGCGAACGAGCTGGCAAGAGCGACGCCGGAGAAAACCCACTCCGTCGTCAACACATGCAAACCGTAGAAGCCGGTCGTACTGGCAAACCCAGCACCGCGAGGCAAGGCCGGCGCCTGCAGCGATTGGTCAACGAACGTGTTCATTGACTTGGCCCATGGCCATCTCGCATGGCCTGCGCCAGAATCGGCTTGCACGCGCAGCGGCTGCCAGCGCAAACACCTAAGCTTCCCGAAACATTTCCAAAGGACTGCGCATGTTTCTCTCCCGCTGGCTGCCAGGCCTGGCCAACCTGTTGCACTACCGCCGCGAATGGTTCCACGCCGACCTGCAGGCCGGGCTGTCGGTGGCCGCGATCCAGATCCCCATCGCCATCGCCTATGCCCAGATCGTCGGGCTGCCGCCGCAATACGGCTTGTATGCCTGCGTGTTGCCGATGATCGTCTACGCCCTGATCGGCAGTTCGCGCCAACTGATGGTCGGCCCCGATGCCGCCACCTGCGCCATGATCGGCGGCGCCGTGGCGCCGCTGGCCATGGGCGACCCGCACCGCATCGCCGAACTGTCGGTGATCGTCACCGTGCTGGTGGGCGCAATGCTGATCGCCGCCGGGGTGGCACGGGCCGGCTTCATCGCCAGTTTCTTCTCGCGCCCGATCCTGATCGGCTACCTCAACGGCATCGGCCTGAGCCTGATCGCCGGACAGCTGTCGAAGGTGGTGGGGTTCAAGATCGAAGGCGACGGTTTCATCCTCAGCCTGATCAACTTCCTCCAGCGCCTGGGCGAGATCCACTGGCTGACCCTGGCCATCGGCCTTGCCGGACTCGGCCTGCTGATCTGGCTACCCCGACGTTACCCACGCCTGCCGGCGGCCCTGGTGACCGTCGTGGTGTTCACCGCCCTGGCCGGGCTGTTCGGCCTGGACCGTTTCGGCGTGGCGATCCTCGGCCCGGTACCGGCCGGCATCCCCGAGCTGGCCTGGCCGCAGAGCAACCTGGCGGAGACCAAGAGCCTGCTGCGCGACGCCCTGGGGATCGCCACCATCAGTTTCTGCAGCGCCATGCTCACCGCCCGCAGCTTCGCTGCCCGTCACGGCTATGCAATCAACGCCAACCACGAGTTCGTCGCCCTCGGCGTGAGCAACCTGGCGGCGGGCATCTCCCAGGGCTTCGCCATCAGCGGCGCCGACTCGCGCACGGCAGTCAATGACATGGTCGGTGGCAAGAGCCAACTGGTGGGGATCATCGCCGCGCTGGTGATCGCCCTGATCCTGCTGTGCTTCACCGCGCCGATGGCCTGGATCCCCCAGGCCGCGCTGGGGGCCGTGCTGCTGATGGCCGGCTGGGGGCTGATCGACGTCAAGTCGCTCAAGACCATTCGCAAGCTCAGCCGCTTCGAGTTCTGGCTGTGTCTGCTGACCACGGTCGGCGTGCTCGGCCTCGGCGTACTGCCAGGCATCGTGTTCGCCGTCACCCTGGCGATCCTGCGCCTGCTCTACAGCATCTACCAACCCACCGACGCCGTGCTCGGCTGGCTGCCTGGCATCGAAGGCCAGGTGGACGTGCGCCAGCACAAGGATGCCCGCACCGTGCCCGGGCTGCTGGTATACCGCTTCGACGACGCGATCCTGTTCTTCAACGCCGACTACTTCAAGATGCGCCTGCTCGAAGCGGTGCAAGGTGGGGAACAGACCCAGGTGGTGCTGTTCGACGCCGAGGCCGTGAGCAGCATCGATGTCAGCGGCATCGCCGCCCTGCGCGAGGTGCGCGACACCCTCGCCGCCCAAGGCATCCACTTCGCCATTGCCCGCGCCCGCGGTACCTTCCTGCGCATGCTGGTGCGTTCGGGGATGGCCCGGGAAATGGAAGACAAGTTGCTGTTCGGCTCGGTGCGGGCGGGAATCCGGGCGTACCGGGTATGGCGTAATCGCACTCGCCGGGAGGCAGCGGAGAAATAACCGAAACAGCCATCTTCACCCGGCGCGAACACGTCAGGCAGATCCGCATGGCCACCGGCCTGTCACAGGCGCGTTTCGCCGCGATGATCGACGTGCAGGTCGCCACGCTGCGCAACTGGGAACAGGGCCGGCGGCAAACCACCGGCCCTGCCAAGGCGTTGCCACGGGCGATTCACAACGATCCCGAGCACGTCCTCAAGGCGCTCACGCCCTGAGGACTTCCAGTTCATCGCCGCACGCCCGGGTAGGTTTTCAGTTCTGCGGGTAGCTGCAGCCGACATACAGGTCGGTGTTCTTGTCCTCGGTCGACACCACCCGCAACGTGGCGCCGTTGTCCAGGGTGCGCTGGTAGTCGACATAACCGTCGGTGTCGAGTGTCTTGCGCAGCTTCAGCGCGCTGGCCAGCTTCGCCGCGTCGGCCAGCGGCGCGGTACTGGCCGATTGCAGGAAGAAGCTGTTGCGATCGGTCATCACCGCCAGTGGCGACGACACGCCATTGGCCTTCAACGCAGGATCCACTCGCCAGGCCGCGCCGCCCCAAGGGCTGTGCTCCTCGTCCTTGGCGAAGGTCACCTGCTCGGCATCGGCCAGGGCGTTGAAAGCCTCGACCTGTTCCGTACTGGCCTGGCACTCGGCCAGTTTCTGGTACAGCTCGGCCTGGGACGGCTCGGCAGCGGAAACGGAAAACGCGGCCAGGCAACCGGCCAGGGTGAAAATACGCAGGGTGGTTTGCATGAGGGCTTCCTTGCTTAATCGAAGATGCATTGGCTGAACGACAGGTAGTCACTGCCGGAGGTGAACTGCAGTACGCACTCGGCGTCGAATTTCTCGCCTGTGCGCAGTTTCTTCAGGCGTGCGTCCTGACCCGCGTCGGCGCCACGCAGGCGGGCCAGCTCGTAGCCGTCGTCGTCGCCTGCGGCAAGCATCGCCGCGCCCTTCAGGTTGGTCGAGACTTCCAGGGCGACAGCGCTGAAGCGCACGCTCCGGTTCAGTTCTTCCATGCCCAGTGTCGAGTAGCCCTTCTGTTCGTACACCTGGTACAGCGCCGAGAGGTCCTGGGCCTCGGCCATCGAGGTCCCTATCAGGCCGCAAGCGAGGACGGCCGCAATCCTGTATTTCACACTGGCTCCTTGTGATCTGGCAGCGACGCGAGAGGCGTCACGCCAGGGCACTTTGCCATCATTCATCCCATCCGGCCATCGGGGGCTCCCTTAGCCACTAGCTCGGCACACAGGCCTCGGCAACCGTCCGGGTGCCCTTGCCAATCAGGCTGATCAGTCCACATGGCAGGCTGCCCCGCCACTGCAGGTAGTCGTGACCTGCGGGAAACTCGACATGCTCGAGGGCATAGCCCATGGCCCGCAACACATCACGCAGATGGCGGTTGGTGTCGAGAATCCTTGGCCCCTCGAACAAGCCTGCCTGCAAGTAGAAACGCAGGGGCCGGCGGGCGCCTCTGGCATATTCACGGGTCAGCCAGCCGGGCTCGGTGCCAGGCGGCGACCACCAGAACGAACCCGACAGGCTCAGCACATTGCCGAACAGTTGCGGATGCTGCAGTCCCAGATAGGCCGACGCCAGGCCACCGTAGCTCGATCCCGCGATCACCGTCCGCGATGCCGGGGCCGCCAGCCCCTGGCCTGCCGCCCAGGGCATCAGTTCCTCGGCCATGAAACGGGCGAACAGCGGATTGGGTGGCAGCTCCTGTTCGCGGCTGCGGCTGCTCGGGTTGGCGATGATCAGCGCCGCGGTGGGCGGGATCAGGCCATCGGCGAGCAGGTTGTCGAGCAAGGTCGACGTCGGTACCTGGCGGGTGTAGGCATGGGCATCGAACAACACCAGCAAGGCCTGGCCCGCCTGGCCAGGTGTCCAGCCTGGCGGCCGGTACAGATAGACATCGCGTTCGTTGCCCAGCAGCCGGCTAGCCAGGCGCTGACGCTCGACACTGCCACGGGGCACGCCCGGACGCTCGGCGACCCACGGCTGCGGCGCGGCATCCGGCAGTTCGACGCGTGAGCGCGACAACCAGGGATCACCGCTGCCATCGGCGAAGGTATCTGGGTTCAACGGATCGCTACGGGTGGCGGCCAGGATCACCCGGCGATCGTCCGCCGCCGGTACATCGGGGGCCAGCTGGTAGCTCATCCGTGTCGCTGCCGGCACTTCGAAACTGGCGTACCAGACATCGCTGCCAGCCAGTCGGCGCAGCGCCTCGTGGTTGCCGGTGGGCGCGCCGAACAAGCGCACATTGTCATGCGCGCCACGCCAGAGGAAGGTCAACAGGCGCACCTCCGGCTTGTTGGCCAGTGGTTCGACCAAAGGCGTGCCCGTGGCCGCCATGCGCTTCCAGAATGCCTCGCTGTCGCCACCCGCGGCCAGTTGCGCGGCCAAGCGCCGCAGTGTCGGGCTGGCCAGCGGCTGCACCGTGCGGTGTTGCGCGCTCACTGGCAGCACCTGCTCCAGTTGCAGCCCGAAGCGTTCGTCCGGGCGAATGGCTAGGGGCTCGACACGCAGTTGATAACGGCCACCCTGGCGAGCGACGAACAGAAACTCACGGCCCTGGTCCAGGCCGTCGACCAGCAGCCGCAGCGGCTGCCCCTGGTCATCGAGCAAGCGCAGGCTGACATCGCCCTCGACCTGGCCACGCACCAGATCGCCCGGCGCCAGCGCCAGTTGCCAGACCGGCGAGCTCGCCCCGCCCACCTGGCCGCTGACTCGCTGCCCCGGTTGCAGGCTCATCGCCGCGGCCAGCGCCGGGGCCGAGCACAGGGCCAAGAGCGCGAACGTACCGCTCGCACGCAGAAGTCGTAGCATGCTCGTCACCTCAGAAGTCGACGCTGGCAGACAGTTTGAGCGTGCGCGGCTCGCTCACGGTCGCGTAGCCATCGTTGAACACGCCGGCCCAGTAAGCACGGTTCTCGACGTTCTCCAGGCTGGCGCGCAGGGTCACATCCTTGCTCAGCACGCGGGTGGCATAACGCGCGCCAAGGTCGTAGCGGGTCCACTGCGGGATCTTCAACTGGTTGGCCGAGTCCAGGTACTGGGAGCTGCTGTGGATGCCCAGCGCGGTCAGGGTCAGGCCCTGTGCCCAGGGCAGGTCCCACTCGGCGCCGAGGTTGGCCGACCAGGCCGGCACGCCACGGGCGGTGTTGCCATCCATCGTGCCGTTGGCGGTCTTGGTCAGCTCGGCGCGGGTGTAGGTGACACCGCCGAGCAGGCGCACGCTGGGGGTGACGGCACCGAACATGCTCCACTCGACACCTCGGTTGCGCTGCTCGCCGTCATCGTTGTAGCGGTTGCTGGCCTGGTCGTAGATCATGCTCGGTTTTTCGATCTGGAACAGCGCCAGGGTGTGGGTGAAGTCACCCAGGTCCCATTTCACCCCGGCCTCCATCTGCTTGGCGACATAAGGCGCGAACTGCTCGCCATAGTTGGCCGCCTTGACGTCGCTGACCATGCCGCCCTGGGTCAGGCCCTCGATGTAGTTGGCGTACAGCGACACCGGCGCGTCCCACGGTTTGAGCACGATGCCCACGGCCGGCGTCAGCTTGCGCTCGTCGTAGGAGGGGTTGCTCATTTTCTGCCGCACACGCTGGGAACGCACACCCAGGGTGAGCAGCACACGGTCATCGACGAAACCCAGGGTGTCGGCCAGCGCGTAGCTGGACAGGGTATTGTCGGCGGTCTTGTCGCTGCTGCCGTGCCCACCGGCGATGATCGCCTTGCCGGGGTGATAGATGTTGGTCAGGTACTTCTTGCCGGTAACCGTCGGCGCGCGACCGATATCCTGGTGCAGCAAGGTGGTGCTGAGCACCAGCTGGTGGCTGACCGGGCCGGTCATGAAGTCGCCGCGCAGGCCGGCCTCGGCGGACAGGCTGTGGGTATAGCCGGCCTGGTTGTAGGTTTCGCCGCTGGCGGTGCCATCGGCCTTGGTGACGATCACCCGGGTGCCGTTGAGGAAGCCATCGTAGCGGGTACGCGCACCACCGACGCTGGCATAGGCGCTCCAGCGGTCGTCCAGCTGGTACTCGCCGCGCACCACCACCGCCTTGCTGACCTGCTTGGCATCGATACCCTCGAGGATGTTGGTATCGGGCTTGGGCGCCCGGGTCACATGCCCCAGCTTGCTGAAGCCGGCCATCATCGGGCTGCCGTTGTCGAGTTTCTCGTGGCTTTCGTAGGCGTCCAGTTCGAGCTTGAAGTCGTCACCGCGGTAGTCGAGGCCAAGAGACGCCAGGGTGCGGTCCTTGGACTGCTGGTCGACGCCGGTATCGCCGCTACCGTACACACCATTGAAGCGAATGCCGAGCCGGCCATCGGCGAAACGCCGACCGATATCGATATGCTCGGCGACATAACCATCTGACACATAGCTGGTGGTCAGGCGGGTAAGCGGCGTCTCGCCGGCGCGCTTGGGCACCAGGTTGACCACCCCGCCAACGCCACCGTTGGGCGCCATGCCGTTGAGCAACGCACCCGGGCCCTTGAGCACCTCGACCCGTTCGAGGAATTCGGTCGGCACATGGCCGTCGGGCGCCAGGCCGTACAGACCGCCCAGCGCCAGCTCGGTGGAGTCCAGCGCGTAGCCGCGGATCATGAAGTTCTCATAGGCGTGCCCCTCGCCGGTACTGAAACGGATCGACGGATCGTTGCGCAGCACTGCACCGACCGTGCCGCTCTGCTGGTTCTCGATGGTCTGCGCGGTGTACGACATCACGCTGAAGGGCGTCTCCATGATGTCGCGGTTGCCCAGCATGCCGATGCGTGCGCCGCGGGCCACCTGGCCACCGCTGTAGCTGTCCGGCAGGTCGCTGTTGAAGCCGCTGGCATTGACCGTGGTCGCGCCCAGGGTGAGCGCGCCCTCCTCGGCCGTACCACGCAGGATGATCACGCCATTCTCCTCCACCGTCACCAGGTCACTGCCGGCAAGCAATTGGCGCAACGCCTGCAGCACCGTATAGCGCCCCTGCAGGGCCGGAGCGTTGCGTCCGGCGAGCAGACGGCTGTCGGCAGCGATTGCCTGGCCCGACTCACGGGCCAGGGCATGGACGGTGGCCTCCAGCGACTGGCCTGGCAGGTCCAGGCTCAGTGGCTGGCTGTCGGCCAGAGCCTGGCCGGCGGGCAACAGGCCGGCGCCACCCAGGGCACAGGCCAGGGCCAGGCGCCGCAGGGTGCCAGGAAAGCGGGAGGTGGAGAGCGACATGATCGGTCCTTGCAGGAGATGGGTTCACTGCTGATGACGTGGCAGCCGCGAACAACCCCTCAATTTTTTTGCCTGGCCACTCAGCGCAGGACCAGCCTGCGCCGAGCGCCCTGCTCCACGAGCTTCACCGGCAGGATGCGCGGCAACGCATCGAGCAGTACCTCGGGCTGGTCGCTGGGGAAGCTGCCGGTCAGGCGCAATGTCCCAGCCTCTGCCGCCACGGCCAACGGACGAGGCAGATAGGCATTGAGCTCACCGACCACTTCGGCCAACGGCTGGTCGGTGAACGACCACCATCCCCGCTGCCAGTGCCCCAGGTCGGGACCGAAACGCCCACCGCCACGCAGGTTGCCCAGGCGCCCCTGGGCATCCAGGCAGATACGCTCGCCCGCGTGCAGGATCTGTTGCGTGCCTTGCAGGTCGCGAACCTGCACCCGCCCCCTGGCCACCGCCACCTGGACGCGATCGCCGCGGTCGCTGACGCTGAACGCCGTGCCCAGCACCTGCACCAGGCCCAGCCGGGTGCTGACCAGGAACGGACGCCACGACGCATGGGCGACATCGAAGTAAGCGTTGCCGTGCAGCAGCAGCACCTGCCGCTCGGTGTGCTCGAAGCGCACCCGCAGGTTGCTCTCGGCGGCCACCAGCAGTTGGCTGCCGTCGGGCAGGTGCACGCTGCGTGGCGCTTCGGCGTGGGCAGTCTGCAGATCGAGCTGGAACGGCGCCGTACGCCGGTACATCCAGCCTAGCCAGCCGCCAGTGGCCAGCACCAGCGCCAGCACGCCGCCCTGGCGCAACAGTCGCCGACGCGCCGGGTCGAACGCCTCGGGCTGGAGTGCGCCACGCAATTGTGGCGCCAGCCGATGCACCAGTTGCCAGCGCTGCTCGGCCTCCAGCCAGGCACGCTCGTGCTCGTCGCTACGGCCCCGCCAGCGCGACGCCTGCCCGCCCGCCTGGCGTACCCGCTCGGGGTCGTCGCCCTGCAGCGCCGCCAGGTAGGCCAGGGCCTGCTGGACCTTGCGCGGCGAAACCGGTTCAGTCATCGCGCACCGCCAGGCGCAGCTCGGACAGATCGAACACCGCCCGGGCGATATGCAGTTCCACCGACTTGGCTGTCAGCCCCAACGCCTCGCACACGTCGCGATGGCTGTGGCCATGCAGGCGCACGCGGACGAACACCTCGCGGCGCAGGCGCGGCATGCGTTCGATACGATCGATCAGGGACTGCAACTGTTCGCGGGCGATGATGATGTCTTCGACACTGGGGCTGAGCAGCTCGACGCGTGTCAGCCAGTCTTCCAGCGCAGCCAGCTCGGTGCTGCGGCGTCGGTACTGGTCGATGCACAGGTTGCGCGCGGCCTGGAACAACAACGCGCGGGCATTGATCACCGGTGCGCTCAGCGCATGGGCATAGGCCTGGGCGAAGCTGGACTGGGCGATGTCGGCGGCATCGTCGGGATTGCGTAGACGCCCGCAGAGGTAGCGGCGCAGGTCGCTGTAGTGGGCGAGCAGATCGTCGACGACGGCCTGGAGCGCCGGTCGGGCGCTCCAGGCAGTAGGTAGGGAAGTCATTGCAGGTGGCTGTGGCGAGAACCGTTAATGAAAATTCGTATCATTCTCACACATGTCGTCCGGCACTCGCCAGCACCACCTCGTCCGACCTCAATAGCCGAGCTTGTGCAGCAACTGCCCCTCGGCGACAGGCACCGGGCGACCGTAGAAGCGCAGCAGCTCCCCGGCGCGATTGCTGAAAATACCGTCGACGCCGGCCTTCATCGCCTTGTCGAAGTCGATTCGGTCATCGAGGGTGTAGACGTGCACCAATAGGCCGCGATCATGGCTGGCTTTGTTCATCCATGGCTGGATCAGGTCCGAATAGCTCTGCTCGCCAAGGTTGCTGCGCACTGCCGAAGGGCCGGTGCCGATGGCGCCGTCTGCCTTGGCGTAGTCCAGCCAGCGCTCGAACTCGGCCCGGTCCTTGGGTTGCTGGCGAGCATAGAAGGTCGACTTGTCATGCTCGCCCGACTCGGCGAAATCCTGCCCGGAGGCCGGTTCGATACTGCCCTTGGCTACCCACAGCAGGAGAATCTTCGGTACTTGCGGCATGGCCTCGTGCAGCAGCTTGAGGCTGTTGCGATCGAATGTCTGCAGCACCACACGGCCCGGTTTGTCGAGCCAGCCACGCGCTTCGAGGCGTTTTTTCAGGTCCTGTTCGATACCAGGGAACTGGGCCGGTTCCTTGGTCTCGATGTACAGACCCGGATGCCGCTCGGGATTGCCTTCGGCAATGTCGATCACCTCGTCCAGGGTGAGAATGCGCTGCTGTTTGAAAGCTGCGCGTGCGCGCTCGGGATAGGCCTTGTTGAACCAGCTGCCGGCATCCAGCGACTTGAGCTCGGCCAGGGTGAAGTCGCTGACCGGACTGGCCTTGCGCTCGGGGAAACGCTCGGCGACATTGCTGGTGCGGGCCAGGACATCGTCGTGAACCACTACCAGCACGCCGTCTCGGGTGCGCTGCAGGTCCATTTCCAGGTAGTCGGCGCCCAGTTCGCGCGCCAGCAGATAAGCCGGGGTAGTGGACTCCGGAGCGTCGAAGGAAGCGCCTCGGTGGGCGATCACCGCCGGATGGGGGATGCCCTGGGCGGCGGCGAGGGCCTGGCCGTCCGCGGCGTGCGCGGTGGAAGTTGCCAGCAGCGTGGCCAACAGGAGAGGTTTGAACATTCGGTGAGTCCTTGGCAAATCGGGGCCGGTCCTGTCACGAAACAGGGCCGGCGAGGTCTACGGTGCGGTCCTTGAGGGCGCAAGCCTCGCACACTCTGCATGACATGCTAAAGTCCCCGGCGTTTTCCGCCATGCCCTACGGACCGCCCATGCCCGCTCTCGACGCCCACCTGCCCTCCTGGGCCGACCTCAACCAGCGCCACCCCTGCACCGCCCTGCTGCTAGGCAACGGTGCCAGTCGCGCCCTGTGGAAGCCGTTCGGCTACTTCTCGTTGTTCGAGCAGGCTCGCCAGGTCCGCCACAAGGCCCTGGGGGTAAGTGACCAGGCGCTGTTCAAGGCGTTGGGCAGCGAGCTGTTCGAACCGGCGCTCAGCGCCCTCAACACCACCGTGCGGGCCAATGCCGCGCTGGCGATCAACGCCACCGCGCCGCTGAACCGCTACTACTCGATCAAGGAAGCCCTGATCCACGCCGTGCGCACGGTGCACCTGCCCTGGCCACTGCTGCCCGAGGCCACCCGCCTGGCGCTCAACCAGGCGCTGCGCGAATACCGCACGGTCTACACCAGCAACTACGACCTGCTCCTGCCCTGGGCCGTGGCCCAGGCCCCGACAGGCTTCGCCGAGCTGTTCGACGCCGAGGGCTTCTTCGATGTACGCCGCGTATCGGACAAAGGCGTGCGGGTCATCCACCTGCACGGCGGCATGCACCTGCTCAAGCTGCCCGACGGCAGCACCCGCCGGCGCGGCGCGGAACAGGCCGAACTGCTCGAAGGCTTCGCCGTCAACATTCCCGGCGAAGTGCCATTGTTCGTCAACGAAAGTCGCAGCGAGGACAAGCTGCGGGCCATCCGCAACTCCGACTACCTGTCGTGGGGACTGGCGCAATTGGCACGCGAGCACCAGGGCCTGTGCCTGTTCGGTCAACATCTGGACGCCAGCGACCAGCACCTGCTGGAGGCCATTCGCCAGGCCCGGCCCACGCACCTGGCGGTGGCGATCCGGCCCTTGAGCGAGGCATCGATCCTCAACCAGAAACAGCACTACGCGCAACGTTTCGCCGATCTTGAGCGCACTTCACTGCACTTTTTCGATGCTTCCAGCCATCCGCTGGGCCAAGCCGAACTGGCCATCGAGGTGCCCGCCAGCTTCAACCGACAGCGCTGAGGCAGGGCATATCGGTGTTTTGCAAATGTGAATAATTCTCGATAAGATCCGCACCCTTTTCCCTGCCCAGCTCCGGAAAGCGTGCATGCAGCGCCTCAAGCCCGATCCCGTCGCCCAGGAAACCTGCCGAGGTTTCTACGCCGACATCCTGCATTTCCTGCGCAAGCGCATGGACAATGCCAACGATGCCGCCGACATGACCCAGGATGTGTTCGCCCAATGGCTGGGCTATCGCGACCGAGCCAAGGTGCAGCAACCCCGGGCATTCCTGTTCCAGGTGGCGCGCAACCTGCTCAGCGATCACTGGCGGCGGCAGCAAGTGCGCCATGGCGTGCTCGAGACGCACCCCATCGAGGAGGAGCCGGCAACGGCTGCCAATGACCCGCTGGATCATGCCCAGCAGCAACAGCGGCTGAATCAATTGCGCCAGGTGCTCGACGAACTCTCGCCGCGCCGGCGCGAAGCCCTTATGCTGCACCGCTTCGAAGGCCTCACCCAGGCCCAGATCGCCGAACGCATGAACATTTCCGTCAGCATGGTCGAGAAGCACATCGCCGCCGCCCTGCTGCAGTGCAAGCAACGCCTGGACAGTGACACCGGCACGGAGCAGTTTCCATGATTCCCATCGATGAGCCCGACCCGCGCCCGATCGACGACCAGGCAGCAAGCTGGTTCAGCCGCAACCGCAACAACCCGTCGCGCAATGAACGCAAGGCTTTCGCCCAATGGATGCAGCAGGCCGAACACGCCCGCGCCTACCGCCAGTTCGAGCAGTTGTGGGACGACCTCGCCGCGCTCAAGCAGGTCAATCGGCCAACGCCCCTGCCCGTGCGCCGTGCCGTGCGCTGGCGACCCGCGCTGGCGACTGCGGCCGCGCTGCTGTGCGCGGTGCTGGCAGGCAACCTCGGCAACGGCCCCGAAGCATTCGCCGAGCGCATCGGCGCCAGCCAGGCGATGCGCAGCCTGCGCCTGCCTGATGGCAGCCAGCTCTACGTCAATGCCCAGACCCACCTACGCCTGGACTTCAATGCCGAGCGCCGGTTGATCCTGCTCGAGCAGGGGCAGATGTACATCGACGTCGCCCCCGACAAGGAGCGCCCGCTGTTCGTCGACGCCGGCAGTGCCCGGGTGCGGGTAGTCGGTACAGGTTTCGACCTGCGCCGTGGGGCCCGTGAACTGGTGGTCGGCGTCACCCATGGCCAGGTGGCGTTCGAGGTGCCTGGCGAGCGGTTGCCCCCCCTGCTGCTTGGCGCCAGCCAGGGTGCCACCTATGACCTGGCACGCGGCACCCTGAGCCGCCAGGATCTGTCCGGCCAGGCAGTGGCCGACTGGCGCGAAGGGCATGTCAGCTTTCACAACCGCGAACTGGCCAGCCTGATCGACGAGATTGGCCTGTACCGGCGGCAGCCGGTGCTGCTCGCCGACCCGGCGCTGGGTCGGCACAAGGTGTCCGGCAACCTCGACGTGCACGACCCGGATGCCCTGCTCAACGCTTTACCCGCCTTGCTGCCAGTCAAGACAACGCTGCTGGCAGACGGCCGTCTGCGGATCGAACGGCGTTGATTGAATCTTTTTGAGAATTTTTATCATTCGCAGGTGTGGCTTTTTCGCAAGTCCGCGTCTTCCTCCATGCCCGCTCCATGACGGCGGGCTTTTTCCGGCCTTTTGCCGTTTGGGGGAATCCATGTTGTCCGCGTTGCGTCCGTTGCACTGCCTGCCTGCCCGAGCCACATTGCTCGCCCTGCCGCTGGCGATCGGCCTGGCCGTGAGCCTGTCCGCCGAAGCCGCGCCACTGCCTGTCGACCTGCCCGCGCAGACGCTGGCACGTTCGCTGAGCCAGTTGGCACAGCAGGCCAAGGTCCAGTTGCTGTTCGACGAGGCCCAGCTTGGCGGCGCCCAGGCGCCAGCGCTCAAGGGCGACTTCGAGGCCGAAGTGGCGATTGCCCGCCTGCTGGTCGGCAGCCGCTTCAACGTGGTACGCATGGGCAATACCTACGTGGTGCGCTTGCGCGAAGACCAACCCAGTGCCGACAACAGCCTGCAACTCGGCGCGCTGAGCATCGTTGGTGACGGCCAGCAGGTCGATGCTGGCAATGTCGGGCGCTCGACGCTGGACCAGGAGCAGATCGACCGCTACCAGCCGAGCAACATTCCCAGCGTGCTGGCCACCCTGCCGGGGATCAACATGGGTGGCTCGTCCAAGCCTGGCGGACAGACCATCAACATCTGGGGCATGGGCGATGCCGAGGATGTGCCGATGACCGTCGACGGCGCCCCCAAGAGTGGCTTCGAGCGTTATCAGCAAGGCACCATCTTCATCGAGCCCGAACTGATCAAGCACATCGAGGTGGACAAGGGCCCGCACTCGGTCAAGACCGGCAACGGTGGCTTCGGCGGCAGCGTCAACATGCAGACCAAGGATGCCACGGACCTGCTGCAGGACGGACGCAACAGCGGCGCCATGCTCAAGTACGGCTACGCCAGCAACGACCACCAGCAGATCTACAGCTCGGCGCTGTTCGGCCGCACCGATGACGGGCGTATCGACGGCCTGGTGTATTACACCAAGCGCGACGGTGGCAACCTGAAGATGGCCGACAGCCTGCCCGACCCGACCAATCGCTGGCCGGTCAACCCGCAGCGCCTGCCCTACAGCGCCCTTGACCTCGACGGTGCGCTGCTCAAGACCAACATCCACTTCACCGACGAGCACAGCCTGGGGCTGTCCTGGTCGCGCTCGCAAAGCGATCGCTGGACCACCTTCGCCTCCACCGCCTTCGCCACCCCGCCCACTGCCGCCGACATCAAGCGCTACGGCTACGATGCCGCGCTCAAGCGTTTCCTGGCCTACCGCACCACGGTCGACACCACCTGGTCGGCCACCTACAGATACCAGCCGATCGAGAACCCGTGGCTCGACCTGCAGGTGAAATATTCCGAATCCGACACCAAGCAGACCGACGAACGCGAAGCCACGGCGTTCTTCCAGCCAGCCACCGGCGGACGCAAGATGGACACCGAGTACCAGGACCGCATGCTCGACGTGACCAACACCAGCACCTTCCTCACCGGCCCCCTGGAACACGCGCTGACCGCCGGCGTGCAGGTACGCCGCCACGACCGTGACACACAGATGTGGATGCCCGGCAAGATGTACCAGGTGCCCAAGTACAACTACGGTCACTACCAGCCCTACTTCATGCCCAGCGGCCAGGTCGACAGCCAGGGGTACTATCTGCAGGACGCCATCACCCTGGGCGACCTGACCATCACCCCGTCGCTGCGCTATGACCATGTGACCAACGAAGGCAAGCCCAACCAGGCGCCTTACTACAACAATCCGGCAGCCGGCCACGACTACAGCGACAAGACCTACAGCGGCTGGTCGCCGCGTCTGTCGCTGTTCTGGAAAATGAACGAACATACTGCGCTGTTCGCCGACTACAGCAAGACCTGGCGCGCCCCGGTACTGGACGAGCAGTACGAGGTCCAGGGCGTGGGCAGCCGTACCGCCACCAGCCGCGACCTCGACCCCGAGCGCATCACCGGCCTGCGGGTCGGCAGTATCAGCAACTTCTCCAACGTGTTCACCCAGGGCGACAGCGCCCAGGTGCGCGCCACGGTATTCCGCAACAAGGTCACCGACGAGATCTTCAAGGCCACCGGTATTGGCTGCCAGCGGCAACTGGAAACCGGCGGCACCATCGCCGCCACTTGCGGCGACGGCCTGATGGGCAACTACCGCAATATCGGCGACGTAACCTACAAGGGCTTCGAAGTCGAGACCTTCTACGACGCCCGCTACCTGTTCGGTGCGTTGTCGTATTCATGGATGGAAGGGCGTCACGACGGTGCCTACACCAACCCATGGGGGCCAGATGTCTGGGCCAAGGACGTGCCGGCACCCAAGTGGATCGCCACCCTCGGCGTCAAGATCCCGGAGTGGGACGCACGCGTCGGCTGGACCGCGCAGTTCGTCGGCGCCACCCACCACCTGCCCAGCGACAAGTATTTCGAAGGGCCGGCCAGCGCACTGGGTGACCGCTACTACGACAATTTCGGCAACGAGAAGTACCAGCTACACGGCCTGTTCGCCAACTGGAAGCCACAGCAGGCGTACCTCAAGGGCACCGAGGTCAACCTGACCGTGGACAACCTGTTCAACAAGGCGGTCAGGCCAGAGCTGTCGGGAGAGAATGCCTATACCGTCGGACGCAACGCCAAGATCAGCGTGACCCGCTTCTTCTGAGGCCGTCGCGACGGCTCATGCGCCTCGTTCGACGAGGCGCTCCTGGGCCCTGGCGACATTCACCTGCATCGCGGCAAGGGCCAGCTCCAGCACGGCGTGGGTTACCGCATGGCTGCCCCGCGCCTGCATCCACGCGAGGACGTCGGCCAGGTGCCACAGCGAAAGGCTGCCGTCATGCACCGGCGCCGGAAAACTGCGGTGGTGAGAAAGCATGAGCTTGCGCATGTTCTGCCGGGACACGCCCACCAGCTGTGCCACATCGGTAAGACCGACCAGGTCGGGGCTGGCTTCGATCAACTGGGCCGTGGGGATCACCCGGTGCACATCCGCCAGGGCACTGCGCATGGCCTCATGCGCACTCGCAGCCTCGCGGGCGAAGGCCAGGGCCAGCCGCCCTGGCTGACCGATGCCGACCACCGCGTCATCGCAACCCTCCGCGCCGAGACGCTCGACCAGCGCGTCGAGATCCTGATCGTCGCTGAGTTGGTACTTGAGGGTGAATTCGTACTCCATCACTTGTGCTCCGCTTGCGGGTGGGGTGCCGAGGTGCAGTTGTCCACGATCCGGCGCAACTGCCGGGCGAAAGTGCCCGGGTTTCGCGGCGTGCTCCACACACTGCTGATGCAGAACTCACCGCAACGGCAATCACGGTCATTAAGGGGGCAGTAGATGCGCCCCCAACAGTGGCCGCCACGTACCACCACTCGCCAGCCACGTGTCTCGGCATGGCTCAGGGACTGTTCGACTTCTTTGTCTGGATGGACGGGACGGGCCATTGGCAGGGCTCCAGTATGGGCCGAGAAAAAAAGTTGTCAAGTGACAACCAAGGAGCGCCGACAAGCGCTGTCCCGACCCAGCCTAGGCCCTGTGCCGCAGGCGTTTTCCTGAAAACTAGCGCTTCGGAAACGGCCTATCCAAACCAGCGAAACCTCTGCGCTTGCTGCCCTGCACTCAAGCGATCAGCCCATCAGCCCGCAACAGGGTTTCCAGGCAGTGCTCGCGCACGCCGTAGAACGCCTTGAGCTGGTCGATCTTCTCCAGCAGCACACGGTTGTCCTGTGGCTGCCGGCGCTTGACCGCGAGGATCATCTTGTTCTTGTTGGTGTGCTCCAGCGAGATGAACTCGAAAACCTTGGTCTCATAACCACAAGCTTCCAAGTACAGGGCTCTCAGGCTGTCGGTGAGCATCTCGGCCTGCTGCCCCAGGTGCAGCCCGTACTGCAGCATCGGCTGCAGCAGCCCCGGGCTGTGCAACTGCGGGCGAACCTGCTTGTGGCAGCACGGCGAACACATGATGATCGCGGCGTTGCAGCGGATCCCGGTATGGATGGCGTAGTCGGTGGCGATATCGCAGGCATGCAAGGCAATCATCACCTCGATGGCCTCGGGGACAACACTGCGTACATCGCCACACTCGAACACCAGCCCCGGGTGTTCCAGGCGCATGGCAGCGGCATTGCACAGCTCGACCATGTCCGGACGCAACTCGACGCCAGTAACCTGCGCTTGGCGACCCAGCGTGTTGCTCAGGTAGTCGTGCATGGCAAAGGTCAGGTAGCCCTTGCCCGAACCGAAGTCCGCCACCCGCAGCACCTGGTTCGCCGCTACCGGCGCACCGGCCAGGGCGTGGTCGAAGACTTCGATGAACTTGTTGATCTGCTTCCACTTGCGTGACATCGACGGGATCAACGCACCTTGCGCATCGGTCACCCCAAGATCACGCAGGAAAGGCCGCGACAACTCCAGGTAACGCTTCTTCTCCCGGTCATGCCCGCCCGCCGCCGCTTCGCGCGGAGCCTGCTGGGCGAGATGGCGACGGATCATCGGCTTGCCCTTCTTGCTGAACTCCAGTTGCACCTCACCGGCGCCGGTGAACAGATGGGCATTGCGAAAGCTCGTCGGCAGCAGTTCGGCAGCCAGCGCCTGGGCCTGCGGCAGCGGCAGGTTGCGGGTGATGTCGCGGGTCTGGTGGCGGTAGACCAGTTGCAGGCATGGCTCCCCCTTGATCAGCACCGGCTTGGCGATGATCCGCTGCAAGGTCTGGTCGGCGCCGACATGGCGGGCCAGCACCAAGCGGGTCAGGCTGCCATCGGCCATGGCGTCGGCCAGCAGGCCCAGGAACTCGGCACGCGCATCCGGCGCGCTGGAGACGGTAAAGGAGGAAGACATGAGAATGGGTGCCTCGAAATGCGGGAAGCGCAACGCGCAATGCCGCGCATTCTACGTGGCCGACGGCCTGTCGCGAAGGGTTGCCGACCACCTGTCCCGTGCGAACTGCCGTCAGTCGAGGATGACCAGGCGATTGGGCAGTTCGTTGCGCGCCTGGGTTGGCGGCACATGCATGCTGAGCAGCTCGCCGCAAGCCTCGATGCACTCGATGAACCCCTGCAGGGTTTCGCCTTCGCCCACCTGTTCGACAAAACGGCTGACGATGGCCTCGCGCGCTTGTGGCGGCAAGTGCCGGGCAATGCCCTCGTCGACCAGGATCTCGACATGCCGCTCGGCCTCGCTGACGAAGATCAGTACACCAGTAGCGCCCGCCGTACGCTGCAGGTTGAGTTCGAGGAACTGCTGCCGGGCCAGCCCGGAGGCTCGCCAGCGACGCCATTTCGTGGGCACCACCCAGCTCGACAGGCGCGGATGGCGCAACAGCAGGCACAGGCCGATGAATGTGAGCATCTGCACCAGCAACAGGCCATTCACCCCGATCCAGCCCAACCACAGGTGCAATGCCCCAGGCACCAGCAATGCCAGCAACGCGGCCCAGAGCAATGGCAGGTAGGGAAAGTCATCCGCGCGTCGGGCCAGCACGGTCACCAACTCGGCGTCGGTACGCTGCTCGGCGCGGGCGATCGCCTCGGCGATCTGGCGCTGTTCGTATTCGGTCATGCCATCGTCTCTCGAGCGTTCTTATCGTTGTTATCCCGGCATCGGGTGGGCAGGAGTGTATCTCAACAGACGCCTCATATAAGGCATAATCCGCGACTGCCACGGATCCTGCCGAACGATCGGCGCCACCACCAGCGGACGTTACAACAACAGGCTTGCGAAAAGTCCTCGGCCGCTGCTCACTCGACAATGGAATTGATGATGAAACTGTCTTTGCTGGGCCTGGCCATGGGCCTTGCCACCCAGGCGGCGCTTGCTGCCCCTACCGCCCCGCCCCTGCAAGACAAGCAGGCGTTCATCGAACATCTGGTCAGCCAGATGACCGAAGCCGAGAAAATCGGCCAACTGCGCCTGATCAGCATCGGTCCGGAAATGCCCCGTGACAAAATCCGCGAGGAAATCGCCGCAGGTCGTATCGGCGGTACCTTCAACTCGCGCACGGCCCCCGAGAACCGGCCGATGCAGGACGCGGCCATGCGCAGCCGCCTGAAGATCCCGATGTTCTTCGCCTACGACACCATCCATGGCGAGCGCACCATCTTCCCGATTGGCCTGGGCCTGGCCGCGAGCTGGGACATGGAGGCCATCGCCAAGGTAGGCCGTACTGCCGCCATCGAAGCCGCCGCCGACTCGCTGGACATGACCTTCGCGCCAATGGTCGACATTGCCCGCGACCCACGCTGGGGGCGTACCAGCGAAGGCTTCGGCGAGGACACCTACCTGACCGCCAGGATCGGCCAGGTGATGGTCCGTTCATTCCAGGGCTCGAGCCCGGCCAACGCCGACAGCGTGATGGCCATCGTCAAGCACTTCGCCCTGTACGGCGCGGTGGAAGGGGGGCGCGACTACAACACGGTCGATATGAGCCTGCCGAAGATGTACAACGACTACCTGCCGCCCTACCGAGCCGCGCTCGACGCCGGTGCCGGCGGAGTGATGGTCGCGCTGAACTCGATCAACGGCGTGCCGGCCACCTCCAACACCTGGTTGATGAACGACCTGCTGCGCAAGGAGTGGGGCTTCAAGGGCGTGACCATCAGCGACCACGGCGCGATCCAGGAGCTGATTCGCCACGGCGTCGCCCGCGACGGCCGCGAAGCCGCCAAGCTGGCGATCAAGGCCGGTATCGACATGAGCATGAACGACACCCTGTACGGCCAGGAGCTGCCGGGGCTGCTCAAGTCCGGCGAAGTCTCCCAGGCCGAGCTGGACCAGGCGGTGCGCGAGGTGCTCGGCGCTAAGTACGACATGGGTCTGTTCAAGGATCCGTACGTACGGATTCCCAAGCCCGAGACCGACCTGAAGGACTACTACGCCGATGACCGCCTGCACCGCGACGCCGCCCGCGACGTGGCGCGCCGCAGCCTGGTGCTGCTGGAGAACCGCGAACAGACCCTGCCCCTGAAGAAGGCCGGCACCATCGCCCTGGTCGGCCCACTGGCCGACGCGCCGATCGACATGATGGGCAGCTGGGCCGCCGACGGCAAACCGCAGCATTCGGTCACCGTGCGCGAAGGCCTGCGCCGCGCCCTCGAAGGCAAAGCCAAGGTGGTCTACGCCAAGGGATCGAATGTCACCGGTGACAAGGCGATCCTCGACTACCTGAACTTCCTCAACTTCGACGCCCCGGAAATCGTCGACGACCCGCGTCCGGCCGCAGTCTTGATCGACGAGGCCGTCAAGGCCGCGAAGCAATCGGATGTGGTGGTCGCCGTGGTCGGCGAGTCCCGCGGCATGTCCCACGAGTCATCGAGCCGTACCACCCTGGAGATCCCGGCCGTGCAGCGCGACCTGATCAAGGCGCTCAAGGCCACCGGCAAGCCTCTGGTGCTGGTGTTGATGAACGGCCGCCCACTGTCGCTCGCCTGGGAGCGCGAGCAGGCCGATGCTCTCCTGGAAACCTGGTTCAGCGGTACCGAAGGCGGTAACGCCATCGCCGACGTACTGTTCGGCGACTACAATCCGTCCGGCCGTCTGGCGATCACTTTCCCGCGCTCGGTCGGGCAGATCCCGATGTACTACAACCACCTGCGCATCGGCCGCCCGTTCACCCCAGGCAAGCCGGGCAACTACACCTCGCAGTACTTCGAGGAGCCGAACGGCCCGCTGTACCCGTTCGGCTACGGCCTGAGCTACACCGACTTCGCCCTGTCCGGGCTGTCGCTCTCCGCCTCCCAGCTCAAGCCTGGCGGCAAGCTGCAGGCCAAGGTGACGGTGAAGAACACCGGCAAGCGTGATGGCGAGACCGTGGTCCAGTTGTACATCCAGGACCAGAGCGCCTCGATGAGCCGTCCGGTGAAGGAGCTGAAGAACTTCCAGAAACTGATGCTCAAGGCCGGCGAATCGCGAACCTTGACCTTCGACATCAGCGAGGCCGACCTGAAGTTCTACAATGGCCAGCTGCAGCACGTTGCCGAGCCCGGCCAGTTCAATGTCCAGATCGGCCTGGATTCCGAGGCGGTGCAACAACAGAGCTTCGAGCTGCTGTAAGCCACATCCGGCCTTCTCGCGGGCCTGCTCCGCGAGAAGGCCGGCACAGACAATCGAGTCCTCGGATCCGCCCCATGCCTTCATCCCTCCGTGCCCTGCGCCTGGGCCTGATCATCCTGCTGGTCCTGGTCGGCACCACCCTCAGCGCCGGCTGGGCCATGCACCAGGCCAAGCGCCAGGCAATGGAAACCGACGCGCGACGGGCCAGTGAGCAACTGAGCCTGTATGCCAATGCCCTGCACACCTTGATCGAGCGCTACCGTGCCCTGCCCGCGGTGCTGGCGCTGGACCCTGAGTTGATCGGTGCCCTGCGCGGCCCGGTCACACCTGCCCTGCAGGACGCCCTGAACCACAAGCTCGAACGCATCAACGGTGCCGCCAATTCCTCGACCCTGGAGCTGCTCGACCGCACCGGCCTGGCCATCGCCGCCAGCAACTGGCGTCTGCCGACCACCTACGTCGGTTCCAACTACGGCTTCCGCCCCTATTTCAAGCAGACCCGCAGCCAAGGCAGTGGCCGCTTCTATGCGGTGGGCGTGACCAGCGGTGTACCCGGCTATTTCCTGTCCAGCGCGGTGAACGACGAGCATGGCCGTTTCCTCGGTGCCATGGTGGTCAAGCTGGAGTTTCCCGAACTCGAACGCGAATGGCGCCAGGGCAGCGACATCCTGTTGGTCAGCGACGCCCGCGGCATCACCTTCATCGCCAATCAGGACGGCTGGCGCTACCGCGAGCTGCAGCCGCTGGACGGTGCGGATCGCGCCGAGCTGGCCGAAACCCGGCAATACGACAAGCAGCCCCTGGTGCCCTTGCAGCACCAGACCCTGACCCGCTTCACCGCCAACAGCCGCCTGGCTCGCGTGCAAGGGCCGGACGGCAGCGCCGAGTACCTCTGGGAAAGCCTGCCACTGGAAGCCGAAGGCTGGACCCTGCACCTGCTGCGCAAGCCGCAGGTCGCCGAGGATGGTCGCAATGCCGCCTTGGCGGCGGCGGCGATCTGGCTGAGCCTGGTGTTCGCCTCGCTCTTCGTCAGCCAGCGCCTGCGCCTGGCCCGCCTGCGTAGGCGCAGCCGCGAAGAACTCAAACGCCAGGTGGAGGAACGGACCCGTGAACTGCGCACTGCCCAGGAAGGCCTGGTGCAGTCAGCCAAGCTGGCGGCACTGGGGCAGATGTCGGCGGCCCTGGCCCATGAGATCAACCAGCCGCTGACCACCCAGCGCATGCAACTGGAGACCCTGCGCCTGCTGCTCGACCATGGCCGTCACGACCAGGCGCGCCAGGCACTCGAGCCGCTGGAGCAGATGCTCACACGCATGGCCGCGCTGACCGGTCACCTCAAGTCCTTTGCCCGCAACAGCCCTGGCGGCCTGCGCGAACGCCTCGACCTGGCCACCGTGGTCGACCAGGCCCTGCACCTGCTCGAAACCCGCATTCGCAACGAAGACGTCGATATTGCCCTGTACCTGGCACGTCCGGCTTGGGTACGCGGTGATGCGATCCGCCTGGAACAGGTGCTGATCAACCTGTTGCGCAACGCCCTCGACGCCATGGCCGGCAAGCGTTACAAACGCCTGGAGATCCGTATCGAAGCGGACGACAGCCAGTGGCGCCTGAGCGTGCTCGACTCCGGTGGCGGCATCCTCGACAGCGACCTGGCCAAGGTGTTCGATCCATTCTTCACCACCAAGCCGGTGGGCGAAGGGCTGGGCCTGGGCCTGGCGATCTCCTACGGAATCGTCGTCGATGCCGGCGGCCGCCTGCAGGTCGAGAACCTGCCCGGTGGCGCGCGCTTCAGCCTGACCCTGCCTCGCGACCTGGAGCCTGTATGTTGAATTCAGTGATCGTCGTCGACGACGAAGCCAGCATCCGCACTGCGGTGGAGCAGTGGTTGAGCCTGTCGGGTTTCAACGTGCAACTGTTCGCCCGCGGCGAGGATTGCCTGGCCCAGCTTCCCCGCGACTTTCCCGGCGTGATCCTCAGCGACGTACGCATGCCTGGCCTGTCGGGCATGCAACTGCTCGAACGCCTGCAACAGGAAGACCCCGACCTGCCGGTGATCCTGCTGACCGGCCACGGCGACGTGCCGATGGCAGTGGAAGCGATGCGCAATGGCGCCTACGACTTCCTGGAAAAACCATTCACCCCCCAGCACCTGATGGGCAGCCTTGGCCGGGCCCTGGAAAAACGCCGGTTGGTCCTGGAGAACCGCCGCCTGCACGAGCAGGCCGACCTCAAGGCACAACTGGAAAGCACCCTGCTGGGCATGTCCCAAGGCCTGCAGCAACTGCGCCGGCAGGTGCTGGAACTCGCCGGTTTGCCCGTCAACGTGCTGATCCGCGGCGAGACCGGCAGTGGCAAGGAACGCGTCGCCCGCTGCCTGCACGACGTTGGGCCGCGTGCCGACAAACCGTTCGTCGCGCTCAACTGTGCCGCCATCCCCGAAGCCCTGTTCGAGGCCGAGCTGTTCGGCCATGAAAGCGGCGCCTTCACCGGTGCCCAGGGCAAGCGCATCGGCAAGCTGGAGTATGCCAACGGTGGCACCCTGTTCCTCGATGAGATCGAAAGCATGCCGCTGGCCCAGCAGGCCAAGCTACTGCGGGTGATCCAGGAGCACAAGCTGGAACGCCTGGGGGCCAACCAGAGCATCGGTGTCGACTTGCGGATCGTCGCCGCGACCAAGCCCGATCTGCTCGAGGAGGCCCGCGCCGGACGGTTCCGCGAGGACCTGGCCTATCGCCTGAACGTCGCCGAACTGCGCCTGGCGCCGCTGCGCGAACGGCGCGAGGACATCCCCCTGCTGTTCGAGCATTTCGCCCGTGCCAGCGCCGAACGCCTGGGGCGCAAGGCACCGCTGGTAAGCGGCGCACAGCTGGCGCAGCTGCTGGCCCATGACTGGCCCGGCAATGTACGGGAACTGGCCAACGCCGCCGAACGCCATGCCCTGGGGCTGGACTCGCCGACCCTGGCCACCGAGTCCGATGCCCAGTCGCTGGCCGGCCAGATGGAGGCCTTCGAGGCCTTGTGCCTGCGTGCCGCTCTGCGCCAGCACAAGGGCGAGATCAAGGGTGTGATGGAAACGCTGCAACTGCCGCGGCGCACGCTGAACGAAAAAATGCAGCGCCATGGACTGGTACGCGAGGACTTTCTCGAGCGCGAATAAGCGGATTTTTGCCTATCGCCAAGGAGCAGTAAGCGGAAAACCGCCTACCATGTGATGCTCCTGCTGGCCTATCGCCGGACAACCATGCCCCCACGCGCCCCCCTGTAACCCAGGCAGAATAGGGGTTGCGCGGGAGCCGGCGCGCCCCGCCATACCTTCAGACGGATCGCTCCGCCCTCATTTGGCACAGCTTCTGCAAAACCCTTCTCAAGCTGCGCTCCAGCGCGCTCCACAAAAACAACGAGAAGGTATCCCCTGATGGATAACGCCAGCACTCTGCCCACCGGGGCGGCCGTTGCGCCCGCCGCGGAAAAAACCACCGCCAGCCGCCTCAAATCGATCTTCAGTGGTTCCATCGGCAACATGGTCGAATGGTACGACTGGTACGTCTACGCCGCATTCTCGCTGTACTTCGCCAAGGCCTTCTTCCCTGCCGGCGACACCACCGCACAACTGCTCAACACCGCCGCGATCTTCGCCGTGGGCTTTTTGATGCGCCCGATCGGTGGCTGGCTGATGGGCCTGTACGCCGACCGCAAGGGCCGCAAGGCCGCGCTGATGGCCTCGGTGCTGCTGATGTGCGCCGGCTCCCTGGTCATCGCCCTGACGCCAGGCTACGAGACCATCGGCGTCGCCGCGCCGGTCCTGCTGGTCATCGCCCGGCTGATGCAAGGCCTGTCGGTGGGCGGCGAATACGGCACCTCGGCCACCTACCTCAGCGAGATGGCGAGCAAGGAGCGTCGTGGCTTCTTCTCCAGCTTCCAGTACGTGACCCTGATCTCCGGCCAGCTCATCGCCCTGGCGGTACTGATCATCCTGCAGCAGACCCTGACCACCGAGCAGCTGTATGCCTGGGGCTGGCGCGTACCGTTCGTGATCGGCGCGCTGTGCGCGGTAGTCGCGCTGTACCTGCGTCGCGGCATGGAAGAGACCGCCTCCTTCACCAAGAAGGAAAAGTCCAAGGAAAGCCTGATGCGCACCCTGATGCGCCATCCCAAGGAACTGATGACCGTGGTCGGCCTGACCATGGGCGGTACCCTGGCCTTCTACACCTACACCACCTACATGCAGAAGTACCTGGTCAACACCGTGGGCATGAGCATCAGCGATTCGACCACCATCTCGGCGGCCACGCTGTTCCTGTTCATGTGCCTGCAGCCGGTGATCGGCGGTCTGTCCGACAAGATCGGCCGGCGTCCGATCCTGATCGCCTTCGGCGTGCTGGGCACCCTGTTCACCGTGCCGATCCTCAGCACCCTGCACACCATCCAGACGTGGTGGGGCGCGTTCTTCCTGATCATGGCGGCGCTGATCATCGTCAGCGGCTACACCTCGATCAACGCCGTGGTCAAGGCCGAACTGTTCCCCACCGAAATCCGCGCCCTGGGCGTGGGCCTGCCCTACGCACTGACCGTGTCGATCTTCGGCGGCACCGCCGAGTACGTGGCCCTGTGGTTCAAGAGCATCGGCATGGAGACCGGTTTCTACTGGTACGTCACCGCGTGCATCGCCTGTTCGCTGCTGGTGTACGCGACCATGAAGGACACCAAGCAGCATTCGCGCATCACCACCGAGTGATGGTTTCGCGCTGAACGAAAAAGGGGCGCTCCACACGGAGCGCCCCTTTTTCATGTGCTGAAGACGGCGCCAGGCACTCGCCTATCGCGCACTCGCCCTCATGATGTCTGCGCCACCTGTTGCGGCTCACGGCGCTGGTAATAGCTCGCCATCATCACCAGCACCAGCAACACCCCGCCCAGCACCATCGACGAACCCACGGTGCCGAAGTCCAGCCCGCCCTTCTCGTGAGACTTGGTCAGCACGTCCCCGAGGGTCGCGCCGAACGGACGGGTCAGCACGAAGGCGATCCAGAACAGCACCACACCCGAGATCTTCGTCCAGTAGCGCGCCGCCGCCACCACGGCGATCGCCGAACCGATCAGCAGCGCGCCGCCCGCGAAGCCCAGCCCGGAGTCGTCGGCCAGGTAATCGCCCAAGGCTGTGCCCAAGGTGTTGGAGAACAGGATCGCCACCCAATAGAACAACTCGCCGCCACGGCTCTTGATGCGATTGACGTCGAGTGGATTGCCGCTCAGGCGCCACAGGGCGAAGGTCAGCAGCAGGATACCGATCAGCAACGCGGAGCCGGTGGCATAGCCCAGGCCCAGGGTACGGTCCATGAAATCGGACATGGTGGTGCCAGCGGTACTGGTGGAGAGAATCACCAGCCAGTACAGCACCGGATGATAACGTCGCGAATACAGCTGGGTGACCAATGTCACCAGGAACACGCTGATCAGCAGCAACGAGCTCATGGCGTAGCCGATGTCGAGGGTCATCGACAACAAGTCGCCCGCCGTCTCGCCCAGGGTGGTGGCGCAGATCTTCATGACCCAGAAGGCCAGGGTGATTTGCGGAAGTTTGTTCATTGTTGTGCCGCTCCGGAATTGAGTGCGGCGGATGTTGATTGAGCTTGTCTGAAAAATCAGTTGGCGATGTATGAAAAATCCGTTCATCAAGCCTGAACGGATCTTCTTAATGGTTGATTAATCCGTCGGACACATCCTTCACTGGCCGCGAAGGCGCTCACGAAGCGTTATTCCCATCCGCTGGTGATTACCGAGGCAAACCTTGCGGCAAGGGATATTTACACCCAAACGAATCGATAAATACGATTAATAAACGCTTAATTTTGCGCTTTTTAATCATTTTTATCGGAGTAGCATTCATTTCACAGCAGCAGAAACCTGCAAACCTCACGGAGCAATCACCATGAAGAACAAACTGATCCTCGCCCTTGCCCTTTCGGCCCTCGCCACGGGTGCTTTCGCCGAAGATGGATTCGATCGTACCAACGCCCACAACTTCGCAGCCGAACAGACCCAGTCGGCCAACTATGCAGAAGACGGTTTCGACCGTACCGGCGCCCAGCGTTTTGCCGAAGACGGCTTCGACCGCACCAACGCCCAGCGCCTCAGCTAACTGCTGATGCGCGCCACCAGCCCGGCCCAGGCCGGGCTCTATTGATTTGCAGCCAGCCAAAGCCTTGGCACACTAGGCGCCCAGTCCAATAACAGGAAGGGCCTAGCGGCCTTGCGCAGATGTACTACTACGAACCCGACAAAGGCCACGGCCTGCCCCACGACCCATTCAACGCCATCGTCGGCCCCCGCCCCATCGGCTGGATTTCCAGCCACGACCGCGAAGGCCACCTGAACCTGGCGCCCTACAGTTTCTTCAACGCTTTCAACTACATCCCGCCGATCATCGGTTTCTGCAGCGTCGGACGCAAAGACAGCCTGAACAACATCGAACAGACCGGCGAGTTCGTCTGGAACCTGGCCACCCGCCCCTTGGCCGAGCAGATGAACCAGAGCTGCGCCGCCGTGGCTGCGCAGATCGACGAGTTCGCGCTCAGCGGTCTGACCCCCAGCGCCTCGCGCGTGGTCGGGGTACCGCGGGTCGGAGAGAGCCCGGTGAGTTTCGAGTGCAAGGTGAGCCAGATCGTCCAGCTCAAGCGTGCCGACCAGGCACTGGTGCCCAGCTGGTTGATCCTTGGTGAAGTGGTGGCCGTGCACATCGCCGAACACCTGCTCAAGGACGGCATCTACGACACCGCTGCCGCCGAGCCGATCCTGCGCGGCGGAGGCCCGGCGGACTATTTCGAGCTGGGCAACCTGTTCAAGATGAGCCGCCCACAGGTCTGATCAGAACAGCAACTCGCCGGCCTCGGACACGCCCTGCAGGCGCCCGAGTTCGGCACAGGCGGCCTCGTCGGCCGCCAATGCGCTCTTGAACAGCTGACCGTCGAGCACCTTGTGGAAACGCGGTGCGCCGCCCAGATTCAACGCCTTGACCGCGATCGCCGCGTGATAGCCGCCGCCTTGCGCCGGGACCATCGCCGAGACCGCTTCGAAGTGGGGGAATTCTCTACGTGCCATGCTGCACTCCGCCTGTTGATCGAGGGGCGGCATTCTACACATTAAGCGAACGTGTGCAGGTCCAGACTGCTCACCACCTGCTCCTGCACCAGTTCGCCAAACACCTCCAGCGTCGGCGAGGCGAAATACCCACTCATCGCCTGCTGGTCGCTCCAGCTGCCACTGAGCAGCCACAGGTCGCTGTCGACCTGCGAGCGCTGCACGCTGAAGCTCAGGCAGCCTGGCGTGCGCAGCGAAGGCTCTAGCAAGTCGCGCAGGCGCATGCCGAGTTCCACCGAACGACCGTTGCTGGCACGGATGAAAGCCAGGTGTGTGACCGGTTTTTGCTGGGTCATGAACGATCTCCTTGAAGCGCTTCGGACGGGACAAACCAGGCTGCCAAGGTTAGAGGCCGCCTCGCGTGCGACGTTAGGCCATTACTGTCGCGCGATTGCCTGATCCTGCGACGCGGCAGGATCAGGCAATCGTCGTGCAGCTTTCGACTAGCGCCCGGCATTGCCCAAACCTATGCTGCGCAGGTCAAGAGGAAACCCGTCATGCCCCTGTCTTTGCCACTCGATCCGACCCTCGAACCGCAGCGCCAGGCGCTGGCGGCGCTGATCCAGCGCCATGCCAGCGGCCCTCACGGCCCAGGCTCTGCCATCGACGACCTGTATCTCGCGCGCTACGAAGAAGAGATCCGCGGGATGCCCGCCCTTGCCCAACCGGCATTGTGCATCCTGGCCCAGGGCAGCAAGACACTGATCCTGGGCGACGAACATTACGCCTATGATCCCTTGCACTACATGGTGGTCTCGGTCACCTTGCCGATCAGCGGCGCGTTGCTCAAAGCCAGCCCGGAGCATCCGGCACTCGCCCTGCGCCTGGATATCGACCCGGCGCAGTTGAGCCAGCTGATCGCCGAAAGCAGCCCGATGATGGTGCCCAACCGTCCCTCGGGGCGCGGCCTGTATGTGGAAAAGAGCGATCCGCAATTGCTCGATGCCTTGATCCGGCTGGTGCAGTTACTCGATGCACCACGCGACATTCCGATCCTCGCACCGCTTATCCGCCGCGAGATCTTCTACCGTCTCTTGCGCGGCCCCCAGGGGCATCGGCTGTACGAGATCGCCTTGGCCAACAGCCAGACCCACCGGGTGTCCCAGGCCATCACCTGGCTCAACCAGCATTATCAGCAGCCACTGCGTATCGAGGACCTGGCCCGCGAGGTCAACCTCAGCACCTCTACACTGCACCACCGTTTCAAGGCGGTCACCTCGATGAGCCCCTTGCAGTACCAGAAGCAGTTGCGTCTGCAGGAAGCACGGCGACTGATGCTCAACGATGGGCTGGAGGCGGCGGTGGCGGGGTATCGGGTTGGCTATGAAAGCCCGTCGCAGTTCAGCCGGGAATACAGTCGTCTGTACGGCGCCCCGCCGATTCGCGATGTGGCACGCTTGCGCGCCTGCGCAGGCTGAGTGACGACAGCGCCGGGCAGGCCCGCCCCACGCGGCCTTGTGGGAACGGGCTTGCCCGGCGAAGGTAAATGACGCGCTATCCAGCCACGGCGGCCTGCCATTGCTGTTGATCCACCTGGATCAACGTCGGGCCGTTGCGCTCCACGGCCCGCCCCAGCGCCGCCTGCAACTGCGCCACATCGCCAACCTGCTCGGCCTCGGCCCCCAAGGCCCGCGCCACGCCAATGAAGTCCGGGGTATGGATATCCACGCCTACCGGCTCGATGGCCCGATTGACCATGTACTTCTTGATCTCCTCGTACCCCTGGTTATTCCACAGCAGCACGATCACTGGCACCTGCGCCTCCACCGCGCTGGCCAACTCCGGCAGGGTGAACTGCAACCCGCCATCGCCAATCAGGCACACTGCCGGTACACGCTCGGCCGGGCGCTCGGCGCTGCCCAGCCAGGCGCCCACCGCCGCCGGTAGCGCATACCCCAGGGTTCCGTAACCGGTCGAAGCGTTGAACCAGCGGCGTGGTTGATGCATGTCGAGGGTCAGGTTGCCGGTGTATACCGGTTGGGTCGAGTCGCCCACCAGCACGGCATTGGGCAGGCACTGCAAGATGCTGGTCAGCAGGCGGGTCTGGCTCAAGGTCGGTTGATCCCAGCCCGCCGCCAGGGTGTCACGCAGACGCTGTACGCGAGCCTCGCCCCAACTGACATCACTCGACGGCGCAGGCAACGCGTCCATGGCCTGGAGCAACGCCAGGGTCGCCAGCTCGGCATCGGCCACCAGTGCCAGCTCCGGCAGGTAGTTGCGCACGGTCTGGTCCGGATCGATATCGATGCGCAGCAGGCTGCCCGGGATTTCGAAACCACCCTTGAAGGTCACGTCGTAATCGGTCTCGGCCAGTTCCGTGCCGATCGCCAGTACCACATCGGCCTCCGCCACCAGGGCGCGGGTAGCGACCAGCGACTGGGTCGAGCCGATCTGCAGTGGATGACTGGCCGGCAGCAGGCCCTTGGCATTGATGGTCAGTGCCACTGGCGCATGCAGATGCTCAGCCAGTCGCGCCAACGGCGCACCGGCAGCCAAAGCGCCACCACCGGCCAGGATCAGCGGCCGGCGGGCCTTGGCCAGACGCTCGGCCATCGCCGCCACCGCCTGCGGGGCTGCGCCAGCACGGCTGCTGCGTACCGGTCGGCCTGGCAGCAGGTGATCGGCCGGCTCCACCAGTACATCCAGCGGGATCTCGATATGCACCGGCCGCGGCCGCGCGCCGTCGAACACGGCAAAGGCGCGCGCCAGCACCTGCGGCAGGTCGTCGGCGCTCATCAGTGTCTGCGAGAACGCCGCCACGCCGGCCACCAGTGCCCCCTGGTTGGGCAATTCGTGCAACTTGCCGCGTCCACCACCGAGCTGATCGCGCGACTGCACGCTGGAAATCACCAGCATCGGGATCGAATCGGCGTAGGCCTGGCCCATGGCGGTAGTGATGTTGGTCATGCCTGGACCTGTGATGATGAAACACACCCCTGGCTTGCCACGTGTACGGGCGTAGCCGTCGGCCATGAAACCTGCGCCCTGCTCGTGGCGCGGGGTGACATGGCGGATGGCGGAGCGCGCCAGACCACGGTAGAGCTCCACGGTATGCACGCCAGGAATACCGAAGACATGGTCCACGCCATAGCCTTCGAGGAGTTTGACCAGCACTTCGCCACAGGTTGCCATCTTCGAATACCTGATTCTTGTTGAAATCGGTGTTCATGGAAGCAAGCGCTGGCTATCGCCACAATGCAAAAAAACACATACTTGCCATGTTCTCATGTCATGGCTTGCAGCAATGAAACGCCTACCGCCCCTCCCCGCCCTGCACACCTTCCTGGTCACCGCCCAGCACTGCAACTTCACCCGTGCGGCGCTGCAGCTGCATATCACCCAGGGCGCCGTCAGCCGTCAGATCGCCGGGTTGGAAGAACACCTGGGCTATGCATTGTTCCAGCGTCAGGCAAGAGGCCTGGCGCTGACCCGTGAAGGCCAGGACTGGCTGCCCAGGGTGCAGCAGGTCTTCGCCCTGATCGAACAGGGCGTGCGCGAAGTGGGCAGCCACAGCAGTACCTTGCAGCTCAAGGCGCCGACCTGCGTCATGCGCTGGCTGCTGCCTCGGCTGATGGAATGGCAGGCGCTGCGTCCCGATATCCCCGTGGAGCTGACCACCACGGTGCAACATGGCGTCGACTTTCGCCGTGAAGCGTTCGATGCTGCGGTGATCTACGGTGCTGCGCCGAACCAAGGCCTGCAGGTGCGCAAGCTGTTCGACGAGCAACTGACCCCCGTCTGCGCACCCTCGCTGCTGGATGGGCCAACACCGCTGCAGCGGTTGCAGGATCTGTCTCGACACATGCTGCTACATCCTTCGCGGGATGAGCACGACTGGCAGCTGTGGTTGCAGGCCGCCGCCGCCGATTTCGAGCCGCATGGCCCCAGACAGCATTTCGAGACATTGGACATGGCGATGGCGATGGCATCGCAAGGGACAGGAGTCGCCATTGGCGACTGGGCCTTGATTGGCGACGACTTGCGCAGTGGCCGTCTGTGCATGCCGTTCAAGCTGAAGGTGATGACCGGGAAAAGCTATTACCTGGTAAGCCCGGCGAAGACGATGCCGGCAGGGCTGGCCGAATTGATCGACTGGCTGGCCCTGCAGGCGGACAATCCGCAGGCGCCAGCCTTGTTGCCGAACGCGGCTGGCACCTGCCGGGTACGTCAGTAGCCGACGGTGAAGCGTGTGCGTGAATGCGCCGGTTGTTCCAACTCGTCGAGCATGGCGATGGCGTAGTCGGCAAAGCTGATCCAGCTACGGCCATCGGCACCGATCAGCAGGTGGTCCTTGCCCAGGATGTAGTGCCCCTTGCGCTCACCTTCGACGAACTCCGCCGATGGCGACAGGAAGGTCCAGTCCAGGGTTGGTTCCTGGCGCAGCACCTCGAGGAAACGCGCCCCGGCACTGGCCTCGGCCTTGTAGGCCTCGGGAAAGTCCGGGCTGTCGATCACCCGCTGCCCGGAAGGCAACAGCAGGCTACCGGCACCACCCACCACCAACAGGCGCTTGACCCCGGCACGCTTGACCGGTTCGATGACCTCTGCGGCCTCGAGGGTAGCGAAATGCGCCGCGCTCAGCACCGCGTCGCAGCCGTTCACAGCAGCCTGCAACGCCGCACTGTCCTTGGCGTCGAGGGCCTTGACCGTGACCCCTTCACGCCCTTGCAGCTTGGCCGGATCCCGGGCGATGGCGACGACCTGATGGCCACGGCGCAGGGCCTCTTCCAGCAACTGACTGCCTGCACGCCCAGTGGCGCCGATGATTGCGATCTTGCTCATGGAAAACACTCCAACAGGTTGAGAGGGGGTTACCACTTCATTTCACCCTTGGCGACCTTGGCACCCAGTTCCAGGGAGCTTTCTTCGGCAAGGTTTGGATAGCGCTTCTTCATCGCCGCGATCAGCGCGTCGGCATTGACCGCCTTGGCCGCTTCGGCGTCGAAATCGAGAATGTACCGGGCAGTGAAACGCACCGCCTCCAGCGAACGGCTGCTGTCGCCCAGATAGTGACCCGGCACCACCGTGCGCGGCGCCAGACGCTCGATCTTGTCCAGCGTGCTCAGCCAGTCGGCATGGGACTTGGCCGTCTGGGTATCGGCCATCCACACGTGGATGTGCTCGGAAACCACCACGCCACCGACCACTGCCTTGATCGAGGGAATCCAGACGAAGCTGCGATCCGGTTGCGGGCCATCCAGGCCAACGACTTCCAGGGCCTGGCCTTCCAGTTCCAGGTGATTGCCGGCAAGCACCTGCGGGACCACCAGCTTGGCCGGCTTGTCGGCGCCCATCTGCGGTCCCCAGTAGGCCAGCTTGGCGTCCATGGTCTTGCGGATGTGCTCGACGGTGGCGGCCGAGGCGACCACCCGTGCCTTGGGGAATGCCTGGGTGATGGTATCCAGGCCGAAGTAGTAGTCCGGGTCGCCATGGCTGACATAGATGGTGGTCAGTTGCTTGCCGCTGGCGCGCAGGCGTTCGACCACCTGCTCGGCCTGGGCCTTGCCGAACTGGGCATCGACCAGGATGGCGTCGTGGGCGCCACTGACGATCACCGAACTGACCGGGAAGATGGCGTCATGGCCAGGGTTGTAGACATCGAGTTTGAGTGGTTCGCCAGCCATGGCCTGGCCGGCCAGGGTGACGCAGGCCAGCAGCAGGCCACGCAGGGGAGTGAAAAGTGACATCGGCAGATCCTGTGAGCGGGTTGATGGGTGCAAGCTTAGTTGCCCGATCCAATACAAAAAATGCGATGCTAGGACATAGTTTGTTTCTGAAACCGGGCAAATCATGGACCGTCTCAACGCCATGCGCGTCTTCGTCACCGTCGTCGACCTGGGCAGCCAGTCAGCCGCGGCGGATCACCTGGAGCTGTCCAGGCCCGTGGTCTCGAGGTACCTGGCGGAACTCGAGGACTGGGTCGGGGCCCGGCTGATGCAGCGCACCACGCGCAAGCTCAGCCTGACGGCCGCCGGGCAGGAAACCCTGCCGCGTTGCCGCCAGATGCTGGAGCTGGCCGGCGATCTGCAGAATGCCGTGCGCCAGCCAGACGACGCGCCACGCGGCGAGCTGCGCATCAGTGTCAGTACCTCGTTCGGCCAGGCCCAGCTGGTGGACGCGCTGGCCGCCTACGTCAAGCGCTACCCCGGGGTGAAAGTGGAGCTGCAGATGCTCGACCGCACCGTCAACCTGGTGGACGAGCGTATCGACCTGGCAATTCGCACCAGCAACGATGTCGACCCCAACCTGATCGCCCGACGTCTGAGCGTATGCCGCTCGGTGGTCTGCGCGTCACCGGCCTATCTTCGCGAGCACGGCATGCCACAGCAGGTCGAAGACCTGAGCCAGCACAACTGCCTGACCCACGCCTACTTTGGCCATAGCCTGTGGCACTTCAAGGTTGCCGGGCAGCAGGTCAGCGTGCCGGTGGCGGGAAACATCAGCGCCAACGAGGCGATGACGTTGCAGAAGGCGGCACTGGCCGGAGCAGGTATCGCCATGCTGCCGACCTACCAGGCCGCCCCAGCCTTGCGCAGCGGCGAGCTGGTACGCCTGCTGCCCGAGGCCAGGCCGCGGGAGCTGACGCTCAATGCGGTGTATACCTCGCGCAAGCACATGCCGGCGACCTTGCGCAGCATGCTGGACTTTCTCGCCGAACGGTTTGCCGACGAGCCGGCATGGGACCAGGGCCTGGGGGTATGAACGCATGACTTCGTCGTGGCCGAAATAGCGCACCTGCCACGGCAGACCACCCCTACAACGCTGACAAGTGGCCTATGCTTGAAGGTGTCACCTGCTGCTGCAACAGGAGGTCGGTACCATGCACATCAAGTCCAGGCGTTGCGCCCTCATGTTCGCTCTGCTCGCGGTGGTGGGCGTCTATGGTTCGGCCTGCTGGCGGGTCGAGCTGCTGCGCAACCAGCCCACCGCCAGCAGCAGCTGCCCCGAGCAGCACTGCGTTCCACACACCGCATCGTTGAGCGCTGTCAGGTAGCGGACATCACTCCTCGACGCTCATGTACTCCTTGGCCCAACGGATATAGTCCTCGGGCTGGGTGTAGGTGTGCGAGAGCTCGGTGGCGTTGAGGTTTTCCGACTTGTTCTGCTGCCCGCGTTGCAGGCGCAGGCAGTCGTAGGTGGCCTTGATCGCGGCGAAATAGGCGGCATGGCCATCGACCACGATACGCACGCCCAGACGTGCCAGACGCTCATCGTCGCGCAGATTCGGGTTGCCGTAGGTGACCAGCATCAGCGGTACACTCAGGTGCTCGCTGATTTGCTCCAACTGCTCGAAGTCCTTCACCCCCACCATGCAGATGCCATCGGCACCCGCCCTTTGGTAGCTCTGGGTGCGGAAAATGATTTCCTCGGTGCTCAGTACGCCGGCGTTGGTCCGGGCAATGATCGACAGCGCCGAGTCGACTCGCGCCTCGAGCGCCGCGCGGATCTTGCCGACGCCTTCGTCCACCGAAATCAGGTCGGTGGACTTGCGACC
Organism: Pantoea sp. Cy-639; assembly: GCF_011752525.1. GTDB lineage: Bacteria > Pseudomonadota > Gammaproteobacteria > Pseudomonadales > Pseudomonadaceae > Aquipseudomonas. The sequence goes on from NZ_VWXI01000005.1 coordinate 131,360, forward strand.
GAACTGGGCCGGCAACAGGGTGTCCTCGATGGTCAGCGCGGCGACACCCGCGCGCTCGAGCTCGGTCACCGTGCGCATCACATTGAGAGCGTTGCCATAGCCATGGTCGGCATCGGCGAGCACCGGCAACTGGGCCACACGCCCGATGCGGGTGGCCTGCTCGACGAACTCGCTGAGGGTGATCAGGGCGAAGTCCGGCGCGGCCAGGACCTGCAACGAGGCGACCGAACCGCCGAGAATACCGACTTCAAAGCCCAGGTCGGCGGCAATACGCGCGGACATCGGGTCGAACACCGATGCGGTGTGATAGCACGAACCCGAAGCGAGCAGTTCGCGGAAAGCAAAACGCAGATCGTGGTGGGAAGCCTTGGGCATGATCACTCCGCTTGTAATGAGAAATTGTGAACGGCTGACAACCGACCCCGTATCGGGTCTACCTGACTGTTCCAACCGTCGCCATCAGGGCGGTCATGCTCGACATGCAGGCAGAGGAATAGAAGGTGTGAAAAACAGCGACGCGAAACCCTGCGGCAAATGGTTGCACCACGCTGGTGCAAGCCGCGGATTTCAGCCTCTGCGCTCCGGGCACGATAGCATGCAGCCATGCAGCTCTGGATGAATGCGCCAATGCCGATCGTGCATAGGGGATGCATGTAGTACATAGGAAGCTACCTAACTCAGGTTACACTTTCCCTTTCCAGATTCTGGGGCCATGGCGTGGACGCGCCCTTGAAGTCCATTGCTTCGGCACCCGAAATGACCACAAGGTACCTCCGTGACCGCCGCCCTGCCCCCGACCACCCTGCGCACCGTCTTGACCGCCCTGATGCTGGCGATTTTTCTCGGTGCCCTCGACCAGACCATCGTTGCCGTGTCGATGCCGGCGATCTCCGCCCAGTTCGACGATGTCGGCCTGCTGGCCTGGGTGATTTCCGGCTACATGGTGGCGATGACCGTTGCCGTACCGATCTACGGCAAGCTTGGCGACCTGTACGGGCGCCGGCGCATGATCCTCACCGGCACTGCCTTGTTCACCTTGGCTTCGATCGTCTGCGCCCTGGCCCAGGACATGCCGCAACTGGTCATGGCGCGGGTGCTCCAGGGCATCGGCGCCGGTGGCATGGTCTCGGTGAGCCAGGCGATCATCGGCGACTTCGTGCCGCCGCGCGAACGCGGCCGCTACCAGGGCTACTTCAGCGGCATGTATGCCCTGGCCAGCGTCGCCGGCCCGGTGCTCGGCGGTTGGCTGACCGAATACCTGTCATGGCGCTGGGTGTTCTGGGTCAACCTGCCGCTGGGGCTGGTCGCCCTGTGGGCGATCCACCGCGCGCTGGACGGTCTTTCGGTGAAACGGCGCGAGGCCCAGGTGGACTATCCTGGCGCGCTGCTGATGATCGTCGGCCTGGGCAGCCTGCTGCTGGGCATCACTCTGGTCGGCCAGGGACACGCCTGGCTGTCGTCGCAGGTACTGGCGCTGTTCGGCTGCGCACTGCTCGGGCTGCTGGTGTTCGTCGCGCATGAGCGCCGTTGCGCCGAACCACTGCTGCCGCTGGCACTGTTCGGCAACCGGGTCGCAGTGCTGTGCTGGGGCGTGATCTTCTTCGCCAGCTTCCAGTCGATCTCACTGACCATGCTCATGCCCCTGCGCTACCAGGGCATCACCGGCGCTGGCGCCGACAGTGCCGCGCTGCACTTGCTGCCACTGGCGATGGGGCTGCCCATCGGCGCCTTCACCGGCGGGCGCATGACCAGCCGCACCGGACGCTACAAACCGCAGATTCTTGCCGGCGCCCTGCTGATGCCGCTGGCCATCGCTGCCATGGCCTTCACACCGCCGCAGGCCGGCTGGCTGAGCGCCTTGTTCATGCTGTTGACGGGCATCGCCTGCGGCCTGCAGTTCCCCACTTCGCTGGTGGGCACGCAAAGTGCCGTGGAGATGAAGGATATTGGCGTGGCGACCAGCACCACCAACCTGTTCCGCTCGCTGGGCGGGGCGATGGGGGTGGCGTGCATGTCCAGCCTGCTGCTGGCGCTGCTGCACCAGGGTGGTTTCGAGATGCTGGGCAACCCTTTGCTGGGCAGCCTCAAGGCGGGAGAGGCAGATCCATCGATCCAGGCCCGCCTGCTGGAAACGTTCCAGCATCTGCTGCTGGTCAGTGCCGGTGCCTCGCTGATCGGCTTGCTGGCGGCGCTGGCGCTACCGGACAGGCAACTGCGCGGTCGCGCCCACGATTAATCCCGCCTTAATCATCGGGAGAAACACTCCCTAACAATCCTTCACAAAGAGTTATTTGCGCAGGCCAGGGCTCAAGCGCAGCATATCCAGCCCGGTGTCGACCCATTTTTCGACATCCCCCAGCAGGTCGAAGCTGTCCGGCAGCAGCAGCCAGCGCCCGATCAGGCCATCCACATAGGCGAACATCGCAACGGCGGCCCGCTCGATATCGAGATCGGCCGGCAACTGGCCACGGCGCACGGCGTTGCCCAGGGTCAGGGCAACACTCTCGTGGCAATCCAGCACGGCGCCCTGGCGCTGCTGGCGAATCTCACACATGTCGTCGGTGAACTCGCACTTGTGATGCAGAATTTCATTGATACGCCGGGTGCGCGCATCGAGCACCAGCTCGTTGAACACCTGCAGCAGCAACTTGCGCATGCAGCCAAGCGGGTCGAGTTCATCCTCGCTTTCACTGGCCCGGGCCAGGTGATCATGGGTTTCATGAAGGCTGTCGAGCAACGCCTGCACCAGCTCGCCCTTGTTGCTGAAATGCCAGTAGATAGCGCCACGGGTCACCCCCGCGAGCTCGGCGATGTCGGCCAGGGTGGTACGCGCAACCCCGCGCTTGTAGAAGGCCTTTTCCGCCGCCTCGATGATCTGGGCGCGGGTTTCCTGGGCTTCTTCTTTGGTTCGACGGACCATGGCAGTACAACCTCATCGGGCCCCACGCGCTCCGAGGGCGCTCGGGAATCAGGCCGGGAGCCGCCTGTTTCAGGGGCACTCCCGGATGAATGTGAACAATCCGCGGTGGTAATCCACTGCGGATATGCGCTATTTACAAACAACCATGAATGTAAGTATATTCCTTAGCAAGCTATTTATCCACCAGATAGCATTTTTCTGACAAGAATCTTCCACTATATTCTTGAGCTTCCCTGCTCCTGCGACCCGAGGATCCTCATGCAATTCAAGCCAGCCTTATCCGCCCTGGTGTCCGCCGTGGCCCTGGCAACCCTGCTCAGTGGCTGTAAGAAAGAGGAAGCAGCGCCAGCGCCGCAGGCTCCTCAGGTCGGTGTCGTCACTGTGCAGCCACAAGCCTTCACCCTCACCTCGGAACTGCCGGGGCGCACCAGCGCCTATCGAGTCGCCGAGGTTCGGCCACAGGTCAACGGCATCATTCTCAAGCGCCTGTTCAAGGAAGGCAGCGACGTCAAGGAAGGGCAACAGCTCTACCAGATCGACCCGTCTGTCTACGAAGCCACCCTGGCCAATGCCCAGGCCAACCTGCAGGCTACCCGCTCCCTGGCCGAGCGCTACAGGCAACTGATCGACGAGCAGGCCGTCTCCAAGCAGGAGTACGACGATGCCAACGCCAAACGATTGCAGGCCGAAGCATCGCTCAAGAGTGCCCAGATCGACCTGCGCTACACCAAGGTCCTGTCCCCGATCAGCGGGCGCATCGGCCGCTCCTCGGTGACCGAAGGCGCATTGGTGAGCAATGGCCAAAGCAACGCCATGGCCACTATCCAGCAGCTCGACCCGATCTACGTCGACGTTACCCAGTCCACTGCCGAACTGCTCAAGCTGCGCCGTGACCTGGAAAGCGGCCAGTTGCAGAAGGCCGGCGACAATGCCGCCCAGGTGCAGCTGGTTCTGGAAGATGGCAGCCTGTTCAAGCAGCAGGGCCGCCTGGAGTTCTCCGAAGTCGCGGTCGACGAGACCACCGGCTCCGTGACCCTGCGCGCGATCTTCCCCAACCCCGACCACACCCTGCTGCCGGGCATGTTCGTGCATGCGCGGCTCAAGGCCGGGGTCAACGCCAACGCCATCCTGGCACCGCAGCAGGGCGTGACCCGCGATCTGAAGGGCACGCCGACCGCGCTGGTGGTCAACCAGGAGAACAAGGTCGAACTGCGCCAGCTCAAGGCCAGCCGAACCCTGGGCAGCGACTGGCTGATCGAGGAAGGCCTCAATCCGGGAGACCGGGTGATCACCGAAGGGTTGCAGTTCGTTCGCCCTGGTGTCGAGGTCAAGGTCAGCGAAGCCACCAACGTCAAGAAACCGGGCAGCCCCGATCAGGCCAGCGCGACGAAAGCAGACGCCAAAGCGGAGTAAACCATGTCGAAGTTCTTTATCGATCGCCCGATCTTCGCCTGGGTGATCGCCCTGGTGATCATGCTGGTCGGCGCCTTGTCGATCCTGAAGCTGCCGATCAACCAGTACCCGAGCATCGCCCCGCCGGCCATCGCCATCGCCGTGACCTATCCAGGCGCCTCGGCGCAGACGGTGCAGGACACCGTGGTGCAGGTGATCGAGCAGCAGCTCAACGGTATCGACAACCTGCGCTATGTGTCGTCGGAAAGTAACTCCGACGGCAGCATGACCATCACCGCCACCTTCGAGCAGGGCACCAACGCCGACACGGCGCAGGTCCAGGTCCAGAACAAGCTGAACCTGGCCACGCCGCTGTTGCCGCAGGAAGTGCAGCAGCAAGGTATCCGCGTCACCAAGGCAGTGAAGAACTTCCTGCTGGTGATCGGCCTGGTGTCCGAAGACGGCAGCATGACCAAGGACGACCTGTCCAACTACATCGTCTCGAACATGCAGGACCCGATCTCGCGTACTGCCGGTGTAGGTGACTTCCAGGTGTTCGGCGCCCAGTACGCCATGCGTATCTGGCTCGATCCGGCCAAGCTGAACAAGTTCCAGCTGACGCCGGTGGACGTGCGTACCGCGGTTGCCGCACAGAACGTGCAGGTATCCTCCGGTCAGCTCGGTGGCCTGCCGGCCACGCCTGGCACCCAGCTCAACGCCACCATCATCGGCAAGACCCGCCTGCAGACCGCCGAGCAGTTCCAGAAGATCCTGCTCAAGGTCAACGCCGACGGCTCCCAGGTACGCCTGGGCGATGTCGCCGAGGTTGGCCTGGGCGGCGAGAACTACGCGATCAGCGCACAATACAACGGTTTCCCGGCCTCGGGCCTGGCGGTCAAGCTGGCCACCGGCGCCAACGCCCTGGACACTGCCAAGGCGCTGCGCCAGACCATCGCCGAGCTCGAACCGTTCTTCCCGCCAGGGGTCAAGGCGGTATTCCCGTATGACACCACCCCGGTGGTCACCGAGTCGATCAGCGGTGTGATCCACACCTTGGTCGAGGCCGTGGTCCTGGTGTTCCTGGTGATGTATCTGTTCCTGCAGAACTTCCGCGCCACCATCATCACCACCATGACCGTACCGGTGGTGTTGCTGGGTACCTTCGGCATCCTTGCCGCCGCGGGCTTCAGCATCAACACCCTGACCATGTTCGCCATGGTCCTGGCCATCGGCTTGCTGGTGGACGACGCCATCGTCGTGGTGGAGAACGTCGAGCGGGTGATGTCCGAGGAAGGATTGCCGCCCAAGGAGGCGACCAAGCGCTCCATGGAGCAGATCCAGGGCGCCCTTGTGGGTATCGCCCTGGTGCTGTCGGCGGTACTGCTTCCAATGGCCTTCTTCGGCGGCTCCACCGGTGTGATCTATCGTCAGTTCTCGATCACCATCGTCTCGGCCATGGGCCTGTCGGTGCTGGTCGCGCTGATCTTCACCCCGGCCCTGTGCGCCACCATGCTCAAGCCGCTGAAAAAGGGCGAGCACCATGTGGCCAAGCGTGGTTTCTTCGGCTGGTTCAACCGCAACTTCGACCGCAGCGTGGTGGGCTACGAGCGTAGCGTGGGCGCGATCCTGCGCAACAAGATCCCGTTCCTGCTGGCCTACGCGCTGATCGTGGTCGGCATGATCTGGCTGTTCGCCCGTATTCCCACCGCGTTCCTTCCGGAAGAAGACCAGGGCGTGCTGTTCGCCCAGGTGCAGACTCCGGCCGGCTCCAGTGCCGAGCGCACCCAGGTGGTGGTCGACCAGATGCGCGAGTACCTGCTCAAGGACGAGGCCGACACCGTGTCCTCGGTGTTCACCGTCAACGGCTTCAACTTCGCCGGTCGCGGCCAGAGCTCGGGCATGGCGTTCATCATGCTCAAGCCGTGGGGCGAGCGCTCGAAGGAGAACAGCGTGTTCGCCCTCGCCCAGCGCGCGCAGATGCACTTCTTCAGCTTCCGCGATGCGATGGTGTTCGCCTTCGCCCCGCCGGCGGTGCTCGAACTGGGTAACGCCACCGGCTTCGACGTGTTCCTGCAGGACCGCGCCGGTGTCGGCCACGAGAAACTGATGGAGGCACGCAACCAGTTCCTGGCCAAGGCCGCGCAGAGCAAGATCCTCAGCGCCGTGCGTCCGAACGGCCTGAACGACGAGCCGCAGTACCAGTTGACCATCGATGACGAGCGGGCCAGCGCCCTGGGCGTGACCATCGCCGACATCAACAACACCCTGTCGATCGCGCTCGGTGGCAGCTACGTCAACGACTTCATCGACCGTGGCCGGGTCAAGAAGGTGTACATCCAGGGTGCCTCCAACGCCCGGATGAGCCCGGAAGACCTGCAGAAGTGGTACGTGCGCAATGGCGCCGGCGAAATGGTGCCGTTCTCCTCGTTCGCCAAAGGCGAGTGGAGCTATGGCTCGCCGAAGCTGTCGCGCTACAACGGTGTGGAGGCGATCGAGATCCTCGGTACCCCGGCACCGGGCTACAGTACCGGTGAAGCCATGGCCGAAGTCGAGCGCATCGCCGGCGAGCTGCCGACGGGTATCGGCTACTCCTGGACCGGCATGTCCTACGAGGAAAAGCTCTCCGGCTCGCAGATGCCGGCGCTGTTCGCCCTCTCGGTACTGTTCGTGTTCCTCTGCCTGGCAGCGCTGTACGAAAGCTGGTCGATCCCGATCGCCGTGGTCCTGGTGGTGCCCCTGGGTATCATCGGTGCGCTGATCGCCACCAGCCTGCGCGGACTGTCCAACGACGTGTACTTCCTGGTCGGCCTGCTGACCACCATCGGCCTGGCGGCGAAGAACGCGATCCTGATCGTCGAGTTCGCCAAGGAACTGCACGAGCAAGGCCGCAGCCTGTACGACTCGGCCATCGAGGCGTGCCGCATGCGTCTGCGCCCGATCATCATGACCTCCCTGGCGTTCATCCTCGGCGTGGTACCGTTGACCATCGCCAGCGGCGCCGGCGCCGGCAGCCAGCACGCCATCGGCACCGGGGTGATCGGCGGCATGATCAGTGCGACCGTGCTCGCGATCTTCTGGGTACCGCTATTCTTCGTCGCAGTGTCGTCGCTGTTCGGCAGCAAAGAACCGAAAAAAGACGCCACCCCTGAAACTCCACGTTATGAGGCTGGGCAATGACCAAGTCTTTGTTGTCCCTGGCGGTAACCGCTTTCATTCTCGGCGGCTGCTCGCTGATCCCCGACTACCAGCAACCGGAAGCGCCGGTGGCCGCGCAGTGGCCGCAAGGCCCTGCGTACTCGCCGACCGAGTCCGCCAACGTGGCCGCCGCCGAACAAGGCTGGCGCCAGTTCTTCCACGACCCGGCCCTGCAGCAACTGCTGCAGGTCGCCCTGGAGAACAACCGTGACCTGCGTGTCGCGGCGCTGAACATCGACGCCTACCGCGCCCAGTACCGCATCCAGCGCGCCGACCTGTTCCCGGCGGTTTCGGCCAACGGCAGCGGCAGCCGCCAGCGGGTGCCGGCCAAGTTGTCGCAGACCGGCGAGGCGAACATCACCAGCCAGTACTCGGCGACCCTGGGCGTCAGCTCGTACGAGCTGGACCTGTTCGGCCGCGTGCGCAGCCTGACCGAGCAGGCCCTGGAAACCTACCTGTCCAGCGAGCAGGCGCGTCGCTCCACGCAGATCAGCCTGGTCGCCAGCGTGGCCAACGCCTACTACACCTGGCAGGCCGACCAGGCGCTGCTGAAGCTGACCGAAGAAACGCTCAAGACGTACGAAGAGAGCTACAACCTGACCCGCCGCAGCAATGAAGTTGGCGTGGCTTCGGCCCTGGACCTGAGCCAGGCACGCACCGCCGTCGAAGGCGCGCGGGTCAAGCTGTCGCAGTATCAGCGCCTGGTCGCCCAGGACCTCAACAGCCTGACCGTGCTGGTCGGCGCTGGCGTGCCGGGCACCCTGCCCAAGCCGCTGGAGCTCAATGCCGACCAACTGGCCGATGTACCGGCCGGCTTGCCGTCCGACTTGCTGCAACGTCGCCCGGACATCCAGGAAGCCGAGCACCTGCTCAAGGCTGCCAACGCCAACATTGGCGCGGCCCGCGCGGCGTTCTTCCCAAGCATCAGCCTGACCGCCAATGCCGGTACCCTGAGCCCGACCATGGGCGGTCTGTTCAAGGGTGGTTCGGGCACCTGGTTGTTCCAGCCGCAGATCAACCTGCCGATCTTCAACGCCGGCAGCCTGAAGGCGAGCCTGGACTACTCGAAGATCCAGAAGGACATCAACGTCGCCAAGTACGAAAAGACCATCCAGACAGCCTTCCAGGAAGTCGCCGATGGCCTGGCCGCACGCAAGACCTTCGAAGAACAGTTGCAGGCACAGCGCGACCTGGTGGCTGCCAACCAGGACTACTACCGCCTGGCCGAACGCCGCTATCGCATCGGTATCGACAGCAACCTGACCTTCCTCGACGCCCAGCGCAACCTGTTCAGTGCCCAACAGGCCCTGATCAGCGATCGCCTGTCGCAGTTGGTCAGCGAGGTGAACCTGTACAAGGCCCTCGGTGGTGGCTGGTACGAGCAGACCAACCAGCAGGCTTCGATCGAAAAACCGAAAGGTTGATCATAGAAGCCACGGCATCAAGCCCACCCTCGCGGTGGGCTTTTTTTTGCCCTGTGTCCACAAGCTGCCCGCTACGGATCGCATCACTCAAATAACCAAATGAACTAAACAAATGAAATAACCATAATTGACGACATATAGGGCAAAGGCTAAAAACGAGTCCTGCCTCCACCGCCCACGAGACCGAGCATGGACCTTCGCCAACTGCGCTATTTCATTGCCCTCACCGAATACCGCAGTTTCGTCCGTGCTGCCGAGGCCATGGGCATCACCCAACCCGCGTTCAGTCGCGCCATCCAGAACCTCGAACAGACCCTCGGCTGCATCCTCGTCGACCGCGGCCACAAGGCCCTGCTCCCCACCCCCGAAGGCCAGGTGGTGCTGCAACACGCCCGGCGCCTGGTCCAAGGCGCCGCCCAACTGAACAACGACGTACTGCAGATGACCAAGCTCGACGCCGGCGAACTGCACTTCGGCAGTGGTCCGTCCCTGGCCGTGCGCCTGGTGCCGGAGGCCCTGCGCCACTTCATCGAGCGCCACCCGGGAATTCGCACCGCACTGCAGGTGGACAACGCCGAACGCCTCGGCCAGGCCCTGCGCCGCGAGCAGATCGAATTCTTCGTCGACGACATCCGCCCGTTCGAGGCCGACCCAAACTTCCACACAGAGCCGCTCAGCCCACGTCCTGGCCTGTTCTTCTGCCGCCCCGGGCATCCGCTGCTGGCCAAGGACAGTCTGTCGACCAACGACCTGTTCGCCTACCCGTTGGCCTGCGCCCTGCTCGCCCCTGGCGTGCGCAAACGTCTGGCCAACCTCAGCGGACGGAGCGACTTCACACCGCATCTGCAGACCGAGCACCTGGCGGTGTTGCGCAACGTGGTGCTGGGCAGCAATGCCATTGGCAGCGCCAGCGAAGAGGCCGTGGCCGAGGACCTGGCCAGCGGTCGACTGGTACGCCTACACTGGCGCAACTTGCCACCGGGCCTGGAAGTGCTGAGCGTACGTTGCGGGGTGATCAGTCGTAGCGGCTATCGGCTATCACCGGCGGCACGGGCGATGATCGACATCCTGGTCAGCCTGGATGAGCAGCCAGTGCCCGCAGGCGAGGCGCATCGACAATCTCCACCTCGCCATAACCCAGGCGTACCACGCCGGACTGCTCGAGGTTCCTGAGAATCTGGTTGATGGTCTGGCGCGACAGCGACAGCATCAACGCCAGTTGCTCCTGGGAGATCTGCAGGTGCCACTGGGCGACATCGCGCTCGCCATACCCCTCGGCAATCTGCAACAAGCGGTGGGCCAGCCGTGGCGCGGCCGCCAGCAGGCTCTGCTGCTCCAGGGCGACGAACACCCAACGCAGCTTGTGGCTCATCAACAAGGCCAGGTCGCGCCAGTGCCCCGGTTCACGCGCCAGCCAATCGAGCAAAGGCGCCTGGGGGATCCACAACAACCGCGTCGTCCCTTCCGCATAGGCATCATGGGTACGCGGCTGGCCGTCGAACAGGCTGATCTCGCCGAACCAGTGGGGCGACTCCACCAGCGTCAGCAAGGCCTCCTTGCCCTCGGGGCTGACCGCACCGACGCGCATCGCCCCTTCGAGCACCGCATACAGCCCGCACGGCGCATCCCCGCGCTGGAACAGGCACTGACCCGCCGCCAGCGTTCGCGAACGGCCCAGGGCCAGCAGACTATCCTGAACGGAGAAGGGCAACTGGCGGAACCACTGGCCATGCAGCAACAGAGTACGCGGATCGTCCATGGGGCCTCGCCAGGCGGACTCTGTCGGCCAGGCGACAGACGACGGTGGATGAACAGGGGCAAGCTGCGCTCATCCCTGATGGAGGAACAACAATGAAAAACCTCGTCGAGCACCTGAGTCAATACGCGACCTACCACCGTGACCCACGCAATATCGCCACGCACTTCGTCGGTATACCGCTGATCGTGCTGGCAGTGGCTATCTTGCTGTCGCGGCCCGGCGGGGACCTGGCCGGGCTCTGGCTGTCACCGGCGCTGCTGCTGGCAGGCGGGTCGGTGTGGTTCTACCTGCGCCTGGACCTGCGCTTCGGACTGCTGATGGGGCTGCTGCTGGGCCTGTGCCTGTGGGCCGGCCAGGCGCTGGCGATACGCCCCACCGGGCTGTGGCTGGGCGCAGGACTCGGGACTTTCGTGGTGGGCTGGGCCATCCAGTTCATCGGCCATTGGTACGAGGGACGCAAGCCGGCGTTCGTCGACGACCTCAGCGGATTGATCATCGGGCCGCTGTTCGTGGTGGCGGAGCTGGCGTTCATGCTCGGGCTGCGTGGTGAACTGAAGAAAGCCGTGGAGGCCAAGGCCGGGCCGGTTGCCATGCGCCACAAGAAAGCGACGGCATGACCGGCTGACGCTCCGGAACCCGCCGAAACGATGCCGGCGATCGGGCGAATCACGCCCTCTCAGTGATCATGGTGCAGGTACGCCGCCTGCTTCGGCAGGCGCAGGCTGAACAGGAAGGCCACTGCCATCATGGCGGTCACGTACCAGTAGAACGTGTTCTCCATCCCCAAGGTCTTCAAGCCCAGGGCGACGTATTCGGCCGAGCCACCGAACACCGCGTTGGCCACGGCATAGGCGAGTCCGACCCCCAGCGCGCGTACCTGCGGCGGAAACATCTCGGCTTTCACCAGGCCACTGATCGAGGTGTAGAAACTGACGATGCACAGCGCCAGGGTCACCAGCACGAAGGCCAGGAACGGGCTGGTCACGGTCTTCAGCGCCATCAGCAGCGGAACCGTGAACAGTGTGCCCAGGGCGCCGAACAACAGCATCGAGTTACGTCGCCCGATGCGGTCGGAGAGCATGCCGAACAGCGGCTGCAAGACCATGAACAGGAACAGCGCGCCGGTCATCACGTAGCTGGCGCTCTTGGCGTTCATCCCTGCGGTATTGACCAGGTACTTCTGCATGTAGGTGGTGAAGGTATAGAAGATCAGCGAGCCGCCGGCGGTGTAGCCAAGCACGGTGACGAAGGCCGCGGCGTGATTGCGGAACAGCCCGCTGATGGTACCGGCCTCCTTGTCCTGACGGGTCTCGGCGCTGCTGGTCTCCTTCAGCGAACGGCGCAGCATCAGCGAGATCAGCGCGGCGATGGCGCCGACCACGAACGGAATACGCCAGCCATAGGCGCGCAGCTCCTCCTCGCTGAGCAGTTGCTGCAGCAGCACCAGTACCAGCACCGCCAGCAACTGGCCACCGATCAGGGTGACGTACTGGAACGAGGCGAAGAAGCCACGCTGGCCACGCAACGCCACTTCACTCATGTAGGTGGCGGTGGTGCCGTATTCGCCGCCCACCGAAAGCCCCTGGATCAGCCGCGCCAGCAACAGCAGCGCCGGCGCCCAGGTACCGATGCTGGCGTAGGTCGGCAGGCAGGCGATGATCAGCGAGCCGCCGCACATCATCAGCACCGAGATCATCAGTGAGTTCTTGCGACCATGGCGGTCGGCCAGGCGACCGAAGATCCAGCCACCAATGGGCCGCATCAGAAAACCTGCGGCGAACACACCAGCTGTGTTGAGCAACTGCACCGTGGGGTCGTCCGAGGGGAAGAACGCCGGAGCGAAGTAGATGGCGCAGAAGGCATAGACGTAGAAGTCGAACCATTCAACCAGGTTGCCGGAGGAGGCACCGACGATGGCAAAGATACGTTTACTGCGTTCTTCGCCGGTGTAATAGCTTGAAGTCATGGTGATCTAACTCCTGGAGGGGCACTGCTAAGTCTAGACACAGCTAGTAACAAACTCGTTCCGCTTCCAATAGAACAAGACCTGATCACGGGGCAAGTCTCATCACACACGCTCGATGGCCAACGCCACGCCCTGGCCAACCCCGACGCACATCGTGGCCAGGCCCAGGCGCCCGGCGCGGCTCTCCAACTGGTGCAAGGCCGTCAGCACCAGACGCGCCCCGCTCATCCCCAGCGGGTGTCCCAATGCGATCGCACCGCCATTGGGATTGACCTGCGGCGCATCGTCCGCCAGCCCCAGTTCGCGCAACACCGCCAGGCCTTGGCTGGCGAACGCCTCGTTGAGCTCGATGACATCGAAGTCACTCACGCTCAAACCCAGGCGCTCGGTCAGCTTGCGTACCGCCGGCACCGGGCCGATGCCCATCACCCGTGGCGCAACGCCAGCACTGGCCATGCCCAGCACCCGCGTACGGGGCCTCAGGCCATGGCGCTGCACTGCCTCGGCCGAGGCCAGGATCAGTGCGGCGGCCCCATCGTTCACCCCCGAGGCGTTGCCGGCAGTGACCGTCCCGTCCGGGCCATTGAGCGGTTTGAGCCGGCCCAGGGCCTCCAGGGTGGTGTCCGGACGCAGGTGCTCGTCGCGCTCGACCACGGTCTCCCCCTGCCTGCCGGGGATACGCACAGGCACGATCTCGTCAGCGAAAAAACCTACCGCCAAGGCCGCTGCGGCCTTTTGCTGGCTGCGCAGGGCAAAGGCGTCCTGATCGGCCCGCGACACCTGATAGTCATGGGCGACATTGTCAGCCGTCTCGGGCATCGAATCGACACCGTACCGGGCTTTCATCAAGGGGTTGATGAAGCGCCAGCCAATGGTGGTGTCCTCGAGCGTCATGCTGCGCGAAAAACCATGCTCGGCCTTGCCCATGACGAACGGCGCACGGGACATCGACTCGACGCCCCCGGCGATTGCCAGCGCCATCTCGCCACTGGCAATGGCGCGGAACGCGCTGCCGATGGCCTCCATGCCCGAGGCGCACAGGCGATTGAGGGTCACCCCGGGAACCTGCTCGGGCAGGCCCGCCAGCAGCAACGCCATGCGCGCCACGTTGCGGTTGTCCTCACCCGCTTGGTTGGCACAGCCAAGGAACACTTCATCGAGCAGCTCCCATTGCACACCCGGATTACGCGCGATCAACGCCCTGAGCGGCGCCGCCGCCAGGTCGTCGGCACGGACACCGGCCAAGGCGCCGCCAAAGCGGCCGATGGGGGTACGGATGCCATCGCAGATGAACACGTCGCGCATCATGCCTCTCCTGCCGTCTGGCCATGGGCTGCGGCGGTGCGGGCCTCGAGGTCGCGCAGGACAGACAGCTCCAGCGCACTCGGGGCAGCGGTTTGCTGGACATTGTCGGCAAAACGGATCGCCCAGCCTGTGGCGGCAGCGATCTGCTCACGGCTCACCCCAGGGTGCATGGACGTGACCACGAACTCTTGGCTGCCCTGCTCCGGCTCCATGATGCACAAGTCGGTGATGATGCCCACCGGCCCCTCGCCGGGCAGCCCCAGACGCTTGCGGGCATCACCGCCCTCGCCGTGACCGACCGAGGTGATGAAGTCGAGCTTGTCGACGAAAGCCCGCGGCGACTGCTTGAGGATGATCAGCACCTGCTTGGCCGAGCCGGCGATTTCCGGCGCGCCGCCGGCACCTGGCAGGCGGGTCCTGGGCGCGTGGTAATCACCCACTACCGTGGTGTTGATATTGCCGAAGCGATCGACCTGGGCAGCGCCAAGGAAGCCCACATCGATACGCCCGCCCTGCAGCCAGTAACGAAAGATCTCACCGGTCGATACCACGGTGTCGGCAGTCTCGGCCAGTTCGCCGTCACCGATGGACAGTGGTAGCGCACTGGGTTTGGCGCCAATCGGGCCTGACTCGTAGATCAGCACCACATCTGGCGCGCAAGTCAGCCGCGCCAGGTTGGCGGCCTTGGACGGCAAGCCGATGCCGACGAAGCACACGGCACCATTGCGCAGCCGGCGGGCGGCGGCGACGGTCATCATCTCGGCGGTGGAGTAGCTCATTGCGCGACCTCCGTGGTGCTGGCCAGGCGGGCCTGAAACTCGCTGAAGTCGGCGGTGCCGCGAATGAAAGTGTCGATCCAGGCAATGAACGCTCCACGGTTGCGGGCGATCGGGTCCCAGTCCTGGTAGAAACGGTTGTCGCGTTCGTAGTAGCCATGGGCATAGGACGGATGAGCACCACCGGGCACCAGGCACACCGCGCTGAGTGCCCAGGTCGGCAGCACGCAGGCGTTCATCGGAGCTTCGAGATCATCGACGATCTCCTCGACGGTGACGATGCAACGCCGGGCCGCCAGCGCAGCTTCCTTCTGCACGCCGAGAATGCCCCACAGCAGCACATTGCCCTTGCGGTCGGCTTTCTGCGCATGAATCACGGTGACATCCGGGCGCACCGAGGGCACCGCGGCCAGGACTTCGCCACTGAACGGGCAGGTGACGGTCTTGATCAGCGGGTTGACCTTGGGCAGGTCGGAGCCGGCGTAGGCGCGCAGCACCGCGAACGGCAAGCCCGAGGCGCCGGCGACATAGGCATTGGCCAGATCGGCATGGCTGTGCTCTTCGAGCTCGATGGCATGCGGCCACTGTTTCTCGACGGCGTCACGCAGGCGATGCAGCGAGCCCACGCCCGGGTTGCCGCCCCACGAGAAAATCAGCTTGCGGGCGCAGCCGGCACCGATCAACTGGTCGTAGATCAAGTCGGGGGTCATGCGCACCAGGGTCAGGTCACGCTTGCCCTGGCGAATGATCTCGTGGCCGGCGGCAGTGGGAATGAGATGGGTGAAACCCTCCAGGGCTACGCTGTCGCCATCCTGGACGAACTGCTTCACGGCCTCGCGAAGCGAGAGGACTGCTGCCATTGGAAACTCCGATTCAGTAGGCAGCGGGCCAATGCAACGCTGCGGTGAATCCAGAGTAAGGACGCTGGCAGCTCCCCTACAATCCGAAAACCGCAGTTGCGTGCGATTATCGAACAACTTGTGACCTTGCTATCCATCTCCCGCAGGCACGCTCCACAGCAGCGGCGAAGCTCAGCCAAACAGTTGGTGGCACAGGTCGCGGCTGGTCGCCAGCAGGATCGGCAGGAAGCGTTGCTCCAGCTCGCCGCGGCTGACCCGCCCGACATGAGTACTGACATTCAAGGCCGCCAACACCTGGCCGGAGGCATCGTAGATCGGCACGGCGATCGAGCGCAGCCCCTGCTCCAGCTCCTGGTCGACCACGCACCAGCCCTGCTCACGCACCTGCTGGATGCAGGCGAACAACGATTCGCTGTCGTGCAGGGTACGGCTGGTCCTTGCCTTGAGGTCGGCGCGCTCGAGGTATTCGTGCAGGCTCGCGTCGTCCAGCGCCGCCAACAGGATCCGTCCCATCGAGGTGCAGTAGGCAGGCAGGCGGCCGCCGACCGACAGGTCCACCGAGATCAGCCGCTCCACCGTGGCCGAACGCGCTATATAAAGGATGTCGTCGCCTTCGAGGGTCGCCATGTTGGCCGCCTCGTGCAGTTGTTCGCTGATCCGGTCAAGGTAGGGCTGCGCGGAGACAGCCAGCGGCGTCGAGGACAGGTAGGCATGGCCAAGGGTCAATACCTTGGGCAGCAACGAGTAGGTACGCCCATCGGTGGTCGCATAACCCAGCTTGATCAAGGTGTGCAGGCAACGGCGCACCGCCGCGCGGGGGATCTCCGTACGATGGCTGATCTGAGCGATGGTCAGGTGCCGCTTGCGCTCCTGGAAGGCCTGGATCACCGCCAGCCCACGGGCCAGGGAGGTCATGAAATCAGGATCGCCAGTGAACGCCTGAATGCGTTTGGCTGGCGAAGCCACGATTGGGGGCGCCATGGCCGGGCTGCTGGCGCGGGTGTTTTCACTGGCAACCGGTCCGCTGCGGTCTTCGCTCATGGCTTGCCTCAAAAATCGTCGATTTGTGCGATTATCGAACGAACGGCCGATAATCGCAATTGACCGCTGACACTTTTGCTTATACCTTTCCCCTGCCACATGTGGCTTCTTTGGAGAGACTGGTCAGGTACCCACCGTAGAAGTCCCAGGCAACGGCCTCGCCCTCCAGCGGGGCCGTTTTCATTTCTGCCCCCCGGCAACTTAGTCGCTTGCCAGACTTGAACTTTCTCAACGTCGGGTGGGTAAATCCACGGGCCAAGAGTGAACAACTTCACAGGCTGCTTGTTATTGCCGACAAACAACCGTGGTCTTCGACTTGCCGATTGCTATAATCGAGCACGTTGGTTATCCAGGCGGCACGATGGATCCAACATCCCAGTTTCCATCGCTGCTCGACCCTGCTGCCATGGCACGGATCATCCGCCACAGGACCCTGGCTGCAACCGAAGATTGCCTCCAGTTCTCCACGAGTAGTGTCACGACGATGGTCATCCGCGCTGACGGCATGTCACAGCTACTGTGCACTTCGAAGTCGGCGCCACACTTCAACCTATTCAGGTATTACTGTGACGAAAGAAGAACTGCGCGCAGAACTCGAGCGCCAGGCTGAACGTTACAAGGATGTTTACGGTGGTGAAGTCACCACCTATGCCGCACAACCCGAACCCGAGCGCAAACCCTGGCGCAAACGGGCAAGTATTCTCGACCAGGCCTTTGCCCAGGAAATCGAGAAGATCGAAAAGGAATTGCGCAGCGACGACGACTGAACCTGGGTGATGCC
The DNA here is from genome assembly GCF_011752525.1 of Pantoea sp. Cy-639. GTDB lineage: Bacteria > Pseudomonadota > Gammaproteobacteria > Pseudomonadales > Pseudomonadaceae > Aquipseudomonas. The sequence goes on from NZ_VWXI01000005.1 coordinate 148,779, forward strand.
CTCGCGCCATCGGCGCTGAGCCTTGGCGCGGGCGATCCTGGCGGAAACGCCATCAATGAAATGGAATTACACAAATTTCATACAAGCGTTTGAATGATGCAAGCACTTGTATTTAAGCTACAAATCATTGTTTTTCTTGATTTTTAGCCGAAAATTCACAGATTTTCCCAGAGCCACCTGTGGTTTTTACGCACCTTCCCGCCCGGCGCAGCCATGCCATCGGTCTGCGGCAGGTGCATCGATTGCCATGGTTTTCTGGCATAATCCGCCCCCCCTAAGACCGCCAGACAACCTTCATGATCGATTTATTCAGCGGACTGGATGCCTGGGTCGTCGTGAGCCTGATGCTCGCTCTGACCTTCGTACTCGCATTCGAGTTCATCAATGGCTTTCATGACACCGCTAACGCGGTAGCCACTGTCATCTATACCAAAGCCATGCCACCGCACCTGGCCGTGTTCTTCTCCGGCGTGTTCAACTTCCTCGGGGTTCTGCTCGGTGGTGTCGGCGTGGCCTATGCCATCGTCCACCTGCTGCCGGTCGAGCTGCTGATCAATGTGAACACCGGCCACGGCCTGGCCATGGTCTTCTCGCTGCTGGCCGCGGCCATCACCTGGAACCTCGGCACCTGGTACTTCGGCATTCCCGCGTCCAGTTCGCACACCCTGATCGGCTCGATTCTCGGTGTCGGCCTGGCCAACGCCATGATCAACGGCATCCCGCTGGGCGACGGCGTGAACTGGCAGAAGGCGATCGACATCGCCATGTCGCTGGTGGTCTCGCCGATGGCCGGCTTCGCCGTTGCCGCGCTGGTGCTGATCGGCCTGAAGTGGTGGCGCCCGCTGTCGAAGATGCACAAGACCCCGGACCAGCGCCGCAAGCTCGACGACAAGAAGCACCCACCCTTCTGGAACCGCCTGGTGCTGGTGATCTCCGCCATGGGCGTGAGCTTCGTGCACGGCTCCAACGACGGCCAGAAAGGCATCGGCCTGATCATGCTGGTGCTGATCGGCATCGTTCCGGCCAAGTTCGTCCTCGACCTGAACAGCACCACCTACCAGATCGAGCGCACCCGCGACGCCACCCTGCACATGAGCCAGTTCTACCAGCGCAATGCCGCGACCCTGGGCGAGTTCCTGGCGCTGGGCAAGGCCCAGTCGACCGACCTGCCGGAGCAGTTCAGCTGCAACCCGCAGCAGACCGAGCCGACCATCGCCGCGCTGCAGTCCTCGCTTGCTGGCGTGACCGACTACCGCGACCTGAGCGCCGACAAGCGCGTCGAAGTACGCCGCTACCTGCTGTGCCTGGACGACACCGCGAAGAAGGTCGGCAAACTGCCAGGCCTGGAGGCCCGCGAGAAGGCCGACCTGGAGAAGCTGCGCAAGGACCTGACCGCCACCACCGAGTACGCCCCGTTCTGGGTGATCGTCGCCGTCGCCCTGGCCCTCGGCCTGGGCACCATGGTCGGCTGGAAACGCGTGGTGTTGACCGTCGGCGAGAAGATCGGCAAGCAGGGCATGACCTATGCCCAGGGCATGTCGGCGCAGATCACCGCAGCCTGCGCCATCGGCATGGCCAATATCTTCAGCCTGCCGGTGTCCACCACCCACGTGCTCTCCTCGGGCGTGGCCGGTACCATGGTCGCCAACAAGAGCGGCCTGCAAGGTGGCACCGTGAAAACCATCCTGCTGGCCTGGGTCCTGACCCTGCCGGCGTCGATGGGCCTGGCGGCCGGCCTGTTCTGGCTGGCATCCAAGGCCATTGGCTAAGTGATACCGCAGTAGAAAAAGGCGCCTTCGGGCGCCTTTTTCGTTCTGGAGGCCAACGCTCCCTAGCGCTTCTTGCCTCCGAGCAACGACCCCATCAGCCCACGCACCAATTGGCGCCCGAACTGGTTCGCCGCCTGGCGTACCGCCGACTTGATCGCCTGCCCCGCCGCGCTCTGCAGGAATTCCCCAGCCTTGTCGACGAAACTGTCTTCGCCAGCCTTCGATTGCGGCGCCGGCTCCAGCGCCTCGCCCTTGCGCTGGGTGAGTATTTCATAGGCCGATTCGCGGTCGAACGGCTTGTCGTAGCGCCCAGCCAAAGGCGAACTGGCGATCAATGCGCTGCGCTCGGCAGCACTCAACGGCCCGATGCGCGACTGCGGCGGCGCGACCAGCACGCGCTGGACCATCGCCGGCGTGCCCTTGTCCTCCAGCGTTCCCACCAGCGCCTCGCCAATCCCCAGTTCGGTCAGCACCGCCAGGCTGTCGAAGGCAGGGTTGGGGCGGAAACCATCGGCCACGGCGCGTAGCGACTTCTGCTCCTTGGCGGTGAACGCGCGCAGGCCATGCTGGATGCGCAACCCCAATTGCGCCAGCACGGCATCTGGCAGATCGCCCGGCGACTGGGTGACGAAATACACCCCGACACCCTTGGAGCGGATCAGCCGCACCACTTGCTCGAGGCGGTCCTGCAGGGCCTTGGGCGTGCCATTGAACAGCAGGTGCGCTTCGTCGAAGAACAACGCCAACAGCGGCTTGTCGGCATCACCCCGTTCAGGCAGTTGCTCGAACAGTTCAGCCAGCAGCCAGAGTAGGAAGGTTGCATAGACCTTGGGCGCTTCGTGCACCAGACGACTGGCGTCAAGCAGGTGAATGCGCCCGCGCCCGTCGGCATCGAGGCGCAGCAGGTCCTCAAGCTGCAAGGCCGGCTCGCCGAACAGCGCCTCGGCACCTTGCTGTTCGAGGGTGGCCAGGCGACGCAGCAGGGCCTGGGTGGACGCACTGGTCATCAGCGCGCTGTCTTCGCCAAGCAGTTGCGGGTTGTCCCTCAGGTGCCCGAGCAGGGCCTTCAGGTCCTTGAGGTCAAGCAGCAGCAATCCCTCGCGGTCGGCCACCTTGAACGCAGCGTACAGCGCCGCCTGCTGGCTGTCGGTCAACTCGAGCAGGTTGCCCAGCAACAGCGGCCCCATTTCGCTCAAGGTAGTACGCAGTGGATGACCAGACTGCCCGGCGATATCCCACAAGGTCACCGGATAGGCCTGAGGCGTGTGCTTCAGCCAGGGCATCCCGGCAATCCGCTCGGCCACCTTGCCCCGGGGCACGCCCGCCGCGCCCAGGCCGCACAGGTCGCCCTTGACGTCCGCGGCGAACACGGCCACGCCGGCGTCGCTGAACAACTCAGCCAGATGTTGCAGGGTAACGGTCTTGCCGGTGCCGGTGGCCCCTGCTACCAGGCCGTGGCGATTAGCCAGGCGCATGGCCTGGGACACAGGCTGGCCATCAGGGCCGGCACCTACAATCATTTGCGAAGAATCCGACATCTTGATCATTCCCCTGCTCAAGTTTTGTTACATAACGGCCGATAGTTCGGAGTGATTCTCCCCAGAAAGACAGTAACAACCCGAAAAGGACCCACGGGAATTGTTGCACTGTTTTCCAGCCGTGCTTTGTGCGAACGACCCGATAAAAAAACCTTAGCGGACGCCTCACGTCATGAACAAAAGCCTTCGTTTCAGCCACAAGATCCTCATGGCGGCATCACTGATCGTGATTCTCGCCTTCAGCCTGTTCACCCTCTACAACGACTACCTCCAGCGTAATGCCATTCGCGAGGACCTGGAGAACTACCTGGCTGAAATGGGCGACTCGACGTCGACCAATATTCGCAACTTGTTCGATGGTCGTATCAAGCTGGTCGAGAACGTCGCCCAGAACCTGGCCCAGTATCCACAGAATGTCGGCACCCTGCTCGGCCAGAACGCCCTGACCTCGAGTTTCCTGACCATCTACCTGGGCCAGCCCGACGGCAGTTTCACGGTACGCCCCGATTCGAAGATGCCGGATGGCTATGACCCACGCGTACGCCCCTGGTACAAGGACGGTCTGAACGCCGGGGGGACCATTCTTACCGAACCCTACATCGACATGACCACCAACAAGATGGTCATCTCGATCGTCAGCGCCGCCTCACGCTCGGTCGGGGTGGTCGGTGGCGACCTGGCACTCGACGGCCTGGTGGAAATCATCAACTCGCTGAATTTCGGCGGCATGGGCTATGCCTTCCTGGTCAACGACCAGGGCAAGATCCTCGTGCACCCGGACAAGAACCTGGTGATGAAGTCGCTGTCGGACCTGTTCCCGCAGCACACGCCGAAACTCTCCGGCGAGCTGACCGAGGTCGAGCTCAACGGCCAGCCTCGCCTGCTCACCTTCACCCCGGTCAAGGGCCTGCCCTCGGCCAACTGGTATATCGGCCTGTCAGTGGACAAGGACAAGGCCTTCTCGATGCTCAGCACCTTCCGTACTTCGGCGGTGATTGCCACCCTGGTCGCGGTGGTGATCATCATCGCCCTGCTCGGCCTGCTGATCCGCGTGCTGATGCAGCCGCTGCACACCATGACCCGTGCCATGGAAAACATCGCAGAAGGTGAAGGCGACCTGACCCGTCGCCTGGAGATCCACAGCCACGACGAATTCGGCATCCTCGGCACCGCCTTCAACCGTTTCGTCGAACGCATCCACGGCTCGATCCGCGAAGTGTCCTCGGCCACCGAACAGGTCAATGAAGTGGCCTTGCGTGTGATCAGCGCCTCGAACTCGTCGATGTCCAACTCCGACGAACAGTCCAACCGCACCAACAGTGTCGCCGCCGCCATCAACCAGCTTGGCGCCGCCGCCCAGGAGATCGCCGGCAACGCCGCCCAGGCCTCGCAGCATGCCACTTCGGCGCGCCTGCTGGCCGAGGAAGGCCAGCAGGTGGTGCAGCGCAACATCGATGCGATGAACCGCCTGTCGGACCTGATCGTCACCTCCAGCGAACACATCGAGACCCTGAACAACAAGACCGTCAACATCGGTCAGATCCTCGAAGTGATCACCAGCATCTCCCAGCAGACCAACCTGCTGGCGCTCAACGCCGCGATCGAGGCGGCCCGGGCCGGCGAGGCCGGGCGCGGCTTCGCGGTGGTCGCCGACGAGGTGCGCAACCTCGCGCACCGCACCCAGGAATCGGCGCAGCAGGTGCAGACCATGATCGAGGAACTGCAGGTCGGCGCCCGCGAATCGGTCGACACCATGGGCCAGAGCCAGCGCCACAGCCAGGACAGCATGGAGATCGCCAACCAGGCCGGCGAGCGCCTGGGCAGCGTCACCCTGCGCATCGGCGAGATCGACGGCATGAACCAGTCGGTGGCCACCGCCACCGAGGAACAGACCGCCGTGGTCGATTCGATCAACATGGACATCAACGAAATCAACATGCTCAACCAGGAAGGCGTCGAGAACCTGCAGGCCACCCTGCGCGCCTGCTCCGACCTGGAGCAACAGGCCGGCCGCCTGAAACAGCTGGTCGGCAGCTTCCGCATCTGACCCCGCTGCCAATCTCCCTGTAGACGCCAGCCTCGCTGGCGCCTGCCAGGGTGCCCCCTCGAAACACGATCGAACAAACTATCCTTCTACAAGGTCAACCCTCTGGCGAGTCATCCTCGGCACCTCGGTGCCGGATGACACACCCGAGGACGCCCCCGGAGGGATGCTGATCGTGCACATCGCCGACATCGAGGTCGGCGATCCCTACCTCATCGCCTGGGGCGCACTCGAGGTCCGGCGCAAGCTGGACCTGCCGGTGATCGGCTTCTATCACTCCGACCTGCCCCTGCTGGCGCGTCCTCTGCTGGAACGCTGGCGTCGACAGGCGGGTTGAGCGTTTCCCAGAGTGCGGCGGCACCGGGAAACTCGGTGCCGTCCTCGTCGCTCAACGCCTCGGGGTCGAAGCGGGCCAGGCAACCCTCGCCCAAGGTCGGCGGCGCCACGGCGCCGGCCTTGTCACGCGGATCGGCCATGGCCCGCTCCTCGCCTCAGTTGAACACCACGGTCTTGTTGCCGTGCACCAGCACGCGGTCTTCGAGGTGATAGCGCAGGCCGCGGGCCAGGACCATCTTCTCCACGTCACGGCCGAAACGCACCATGTCTTCGATGCTGTCGGCGTGGCTGACGCGTACCACGTCCTGCTCGATGATCGGGCCGGCATCCAGCTCTTCGGTGACGTAGTGGCAAGTCGCACCGATCAGCTTCACGCCGCGCAGCGCCGCCTGGTGGTATGGCTTGGCGCCCACGAACGATGGCAGGAAGCTGTGATGGATATTGATGACCTTTTCGGCATACGCCTGGCACAGCTGCGGTGGCAGGATCTGCATGTAGCGCGCCAGCACCACGGCATCGGCACCGTACTCGGCAACCAGACGCGACACTTCGGCGAAGGCCGGCTGCTTGTCCTTGGGATCGACCGGGACATGGTGGAACGGGATACCGTGCCACTCGACCATGCTGCGCAGGTCATCGTGGTTGGAGATCACGCAAGGGATATCGCAATCCAGCTCGTTGGTGTGCCAGCGATGCAGCAGGTCGGCCAGGCAGTGCGACTCGCGGCTGGCCATCAGCACCACACGCTTCTTCTGTGCCGAATCGGTGATGCGCCAGGTCATGGAGAACTCTTCGGCGATTGGCGCGAAGGCCTCGCGGAAGGCTTCGATACCGAACGGCAGGGATTCGGCGCGAATCTCATGGCGCATGAAGAACCAACCGCTCTGCTCGTCGGAGTGGTGGCTGGCTTCGGTGATCCAGCCATTGTAGAGGGCCAGGAAATTACTGACTTTCGCCACGATGCCGACACGGTCGGGGCAGGCAATCACCAGTCGATAGGTGCGCATTGAGAGGGGCTCCAGAACTTCGCAAAGGCACGTATTCTAACGACCTGGCGGGAAAAACGCAGTATTGATCGAGGGTGTTGCGGCCTGAGGGCAATGGCGCAATCGCAGCCCAGAAATATCCCCTCGTCCTACAGGGGATTTCCGCGCTTCTGGAATATGTAAAAATTTCTTAATCCGATAGCCAGGAGTTCAATCCCCACTATTTAATAGACCCACCCTTTTTTATTTGTTTACTTGTGAGTATCGCCTGTCTATTATTGCCGACACTGTATCCCTTGCAATTGAAATTAAGGACCACTCCATGTCCCTGATCAACGAATACCGCGCTACCGAAGAAGCTATCAAGGAACTTCAGGCTCGTCTGGCCAACCTGTCGCAAGACGACAAGCTGAAGAAAGAACTGGAGTTCGAAGGCAAACTGCGCACCCTGATGGGTGAGTACTCCAAGTCGCTGCGTGACGTGATCGCCCTGCTCGATCCGGAAAGCAAGCTGAGCAAAGCGCCACGTGGCGCGGTCAAGACCACCAGCACCAAACGTGCTCGCAAGGTCAAGCAATACAAGAACCCGCACAACGGCGAGGTTATTGAGACCAAGGGTGGCAACCACAAGACCCTGAAAGAATGGAAAGCCAAGTGGGGCGGCGATGTCGTCGAAAGCTGGGCAACCCTGCTGGACTGATTCGTGCACTGCACGTATTGGTTAAAAACAAAAACGCCGGCACTTGCCGGCGTTTTTGTTTGTCCAGGATCGTCACAACTGGAATTGTATCCGAAGTTGGGCGACATGCTTCTGCCAGGCGTCCAGCACCCTGCGCCCCGCCTCATCGGTCCCTGCCAAACTGCTCTGCAACGCCTGCTCGAAGTCGCCAAGGGTATTCGGTGCGCCCAGGCTCGGATCACTCAGGCGCTGCCGGCAGAAGGCATGCCAGCGTGCTTGCTCCTGGGCATCGAGCGTTTCGTGAAAGTTGCGCGCCCGGTATCTGAACAATAGCTCCGGCAAGCGCGGGTCATCGAACATCCAATGCCCGTGTCCCAATTGAGCAGGATCGACCTGACGTACTTGTTCACACAAGCGCTTGTCGCGATCGCCGATGAATCCGTCATACAACTGTTGTTCCGGATCTTCACTGGCAGCGAAGCCTTCCTCGGCAAAGATAACCTCCAGCTTGTCACGCCAGTGCACCTGTTGATTGGCCAGTTGTTCACCCCTGGCTTGCAGTGCCGCGATATCGATGCCCAACCGTTGCTGATCGACCGGACGCATAACCGATAACGGTGCCAGTACCGGACAACGATTGATGTGGACCAACTTCAGTGGTACCGGTAGTTCGCCATCGGCCATATCCTCACGCCGCGTGTACAAACGCTGACGCAGGGCTTGCGCACTTTCCTCGATCAACGGCGAAGTGTCCTGACCAAGGTCGCAGACAATCAGCGCATTGCGGTTGCGCGGGTGCCAGGCCAACGGCAACACCACGCCAATATAGTTACGTTCGGCCGAGAAACGTCCTGAGACATGTATCAGCGGCTGCAACAGACGAACCTGCTCCATCACTTTGTGCTTGCTGCGCAACTGGAACAGCCAGTCGTACAACTTGGGTTGCCGATCACGAATCAAGCGCGCCAGGGCGATGGTCGCCCGCACGTCGGAAAGCGCTTCGTGGGCATGACCATGGTCGATGCCGTTGGCCTTGCTGAGCAGTTCGAGACGCAGACTGGTACGCCCATCCTGCTGTGGCCAGACGATGCCCTCGGGACGCAGCGCATAGGCTGTGCGCACCACGTCGATCAGGTCCCAGCGGCTGTTACCGCCTTGCCATTCGCGGGCATAGGGGTCGAAGAAGTTGCGATAGAGACTGTAGCGGGTGACTTCATCGTCGAAGCGCAGGGTGTTGTAGCCGACGCCACACGTCCCCGGGCGAGCCAGTTGCTCATGCACCCGGGTCATGAACTCGGCCTCGCCCAGGCCCTGACTGGTCAGCTGCTGTGGCGTGATACCGGTCACCAGGCAGGCTGCCGGATGGGGCAGAATATCGTCCGACGGGCGGCAATAGAGGCTGATTGGAGCCTCGATTTCATTGAGATCGAGGTCGGTACGCACACCGGCCATTTGCAACGGGCGGTCGCAGCGCGGATTGATGCCGGTGGTTTCGTAGTCGTGCCAGAAGATGCTGGAGCTCACGGGGTCTTCCTGTAACAAGGTCGACCAGAGTCTAGCGGGCGATAGCGGGCTGGGGCCAGCGCTCAGGCGGAGGCATTCACCGGACGGAAGCTGAAGTAGTCACGCAGGGAACGGACGAAGTCATCGTACTCGGACGGTGTCTGCAGCAGCATGAAGCCTGCGTCGAAGTGTCCCGGCGTCTCGTCTTCGCGGCACCACAGGCAACTGGCGGTGAGGTTGATGAACTGCAGGCCGCCACCGCTCAGCGGCACGCGCAACTGCAGCTCGAACTCCGGCCCCACCAGCAGCGGCAACTGACTGATCAGCATCAGGCCGTCTTCGGAGGCGTTGCCCAGGTAGCCGATTGGTTGGTCGGTGAGACGGTTGAAGACCTTGAGTACGCAAGGCAACTGGTGGCGTTCGATATGGCGTTCGATAAACATGGTCGCAATACGGTCCTGTACCCGGTGCCAGGAAGACAAGGTACTGGCGATCAACGTTACATCCAGTCAACAGATTAGCCCAGCCCACCTGTCCGATAGCATGAAATCATCGACACCTTGGGATTAACGCCAAGGTGTGGTCGACACCGGATTGGCCACCGCCGGCTCGCTGCCCCGCAGGTGCCCGAGCTTCTCCAGGGTCTGCAGGCGCGCCTGGGCACGGTAGGCATACTCGTTGCGCGGATACTGCTGGATCAGGTACTGGTAGGTCTGCGCCGCATCGACATAGAGCTTCTCGCGCTCCAGGCACTGGCCACGCAACAACGACGCCTCGGGGTGGATGAATGGCCGGGCACGGCTGGTGCGGTCGACCTGGGACAGCTCCAGCATCACACGGGCGCAATCGCCGCGATCATAGGCGCGGTAGGCATTGTTCAGATGGTGGTCCATGGACCAGCGGGTGCAACCGACGACACTGGCCGCCATGGTCAAAACGATCAGGGTGCGCATGGGAAATCTCCTTTGATGGGCAGTGTATCGGCCTTGCACGGCAAATCTTCACAGCCTTTTGCAAGCATACCCTTGCCGTTCAAACGCTACCTTGGTTTACCCACAGGTAGTGCAACGGAACAATGACTACAGCGAGATTCAGGAGTAGCCTCTCGCTGCGCTTCACTATAGGAGTCTGTGCATGACCATCCGCCGTACCAAAATCGTCGCCACCCTTGGCCCCGCCAGCAACTCGCCGGAAGTGATCGAACAACTGATCCTCGCCGGCCTGGACGTGGCACGCCTGAACTTCTCCCACGGCACCCCGGACGAGCACAAGGCCCGCGCCCGCCTGATCCGCGACATCGCCGCCAAGAACGGCCGACACGTCGCGCTGCTGGGCGACCTGCAGGGTCCGAAGATCCGCATCGCCAAGTTCGCCAACAAGCGCATCGAACTGAAAGTCGGTGACAAGTTCACCTTCTCCACCGCCCACCCGCTGACCCAAGGCAACCAGGATATCGTCGGCATCGACTACCCGGACCTGGTCAAGGACTGTGGCGTCGGTGACGAACTGCTGCTCGACGATGGCCGCGTGGTCATGCGCGTCGAGACCGCCACCGCGGATGCCCTGCACTGCGTGGTGATCATCGGCGGCCCACTGTCGGACCACAAAGGCATCAACCGCAAAGGTGGCGGCCTGACCGCGCCGGCCCTGACCGAAAAAGACAAGGCCGACATCAAGCTGGCCGCGGAAATGGACCTGGACTACCTGGCCGTGTCGTTCCCGCGTGACGCCAGCGACATGGAATACGCCCGCAAGCTGCGTGACGAAGCCGGCGGCAGCGCCTGGCTGGTGGCCAAGATCGAGCGCGCCGAAGCCGTCGCCGACGACGAGACCCTCGACCAGCTGATCCTCGCCTCCGACGCGGTCATGGTCGCCCGTGGCGACCTGGGCGTGGAAATCGGCGACGCCGAGCTGATCGCCATCCAGAAGAAGATCATCCAGCACGCCCGCCGCAACAACAAGGCGGTGATCGTGGCGACCCAGATGATGGAGTCGATGATCCAGAACCCGATGCCGACCCGCGCCGAAGTGTCCGACGTGGCCAACGCCGTGCTCGACAACACCGACGCGGTGATGCTGTCGGCCGAGAGTGCCGCCGGTGCGTATCCGATCGAGGCGGTCCAGGCCATGGCCCGTATCTGCTCGGGCGCCGAAAAGCACCCGACCAGCCAGAAGTCCAGCCACCGCCTGCATACCACCTTCGAGCGCTGCGACGAAAGCATCGCCCTGGCGGCGATGTACACCGCCAACCACTTCCCGGGGGTGAAGGCGATCATTGCCCTGACCGAGAGCGGCTACACCCCGCTGATCATGTCGCGCCTGCGTTCGCACGTGCCGATCTTCGCGCTGTCGCCGCACCGCGCCACCCAGGCCCGTGCCAACATGTTCCGCGGCGTCTACCCGATCGCCTTCGACCCGGCCTCGCTGCCGGCCGACAAGGTCAGCCAGGCAGCCGTGGACGAGTTGCTCAAGCGTGGCCTGGTGGAACAGGGCGACTGGGTGATCCTGACCAAGGGCGACAGCTACCACACCATCGGTGGCACCAACGGCATGAAGATCCTGCACGTGGGTGATCCGCTGGTCGGCTGATTCTTCGTCCGTCGTCATCGCGGGGCAAGCCCGCTCCCACGCAACCGACGTGGGAGCGGGCTTGCCCCGCGATGCGTTTCAGGCCTCAGGCATGTTCGCTGAACACATCGGCCAAGACCTGGTTGCGCGGCACCCCGGCGATGAACAAACGCCGGGCAAGGCGCTCGACCGTCGCCGGCGCCCCGCACAGCAGCACCATCGTCTGCCGCGCAGACGGGCGTAATCCACTCAGCGCATCCTCCAGCTGGTCGACCAGCACCAGTTCCACCGTCACCCCCGGCAACGATTGCAACGCCTCGCCCAGGTAATGCCCGACAGGGGCATGGGCCACATGCAGCACCTTGATCTCCCCCTGGTGGCCCTGGCGCAGCGCCTCGCGCAGGATCCCCCACAACGGCGCCAACCCGGTGCCCGCCGCCAGCAGCCACAATGGCCGCGCCTGCCAGTCAGGGTCGTAATGCAATGCGCCACCACGCAACTCGCCCAACCTCAGCTCATCGCCCACCTTCAATTGCCTGGCCCTGTCGCAGAAAGCACCGGTACGGCGACAGTCGATGTGGAACTCCAGGAAGACGTCCTCATCCGGCAGGCTCGCCAGTGAATACGGACGCGCGATCTCGCCGTTCCACAGCACCAGGTGTTGTCCGGCCTGGTAGCGCAATGGCCGTTCAGGCAGCAGGCGCAGGCGCAGCACGTCGGCGAACCAGTCCAGTTCGCTGACCTTCGCCGGTACGCCGTCCTGTCGTGGGTCGAACAGCGCCACGCGCAAGTCGCCGGAAATCGCGCACTGGCATGCCAGACGCCAACCCTGCTCGCGCTTGCCCGCTTCCAGCGCCTCGGGTTTCGCATCAAGGGGCAGGCCATCCAGGCAGCGCACCAGGCAGGCGTGACAACTGCCAGCCCGGCAGCTGTAGGGCACATTCAAGCCGGCCTCGTTGAGGGCATCCAGCAGGTTGCTGTCGCTTGGCACGGTCCATTGGCGCTCGCCCACGCAAAGTTCGGGCATCGTCGGGTATCTCGTCAGGTTGGGGGCAGTGTCGTGGCTGTTCGCCGGCAAGGCCGGCGTCTGCAGGGAACGGGCACGATGACATCCTACGCCAGCAGCAAGAACGATGCCTGCCTCGTGCCGACCATGGTCCAGACCATGTGCAGGTGTTTCACACCGAGAGGCGCGGTATACTGCCGCGCCTTTTTGTGCCGGCCCGACCAGCCGGCGCCTTGCCAGGCGTTCCTGACATACAGGTGTGCACTGTCGGAATGCCTTTACGAATGTTCCCGTCTTTAAGAGGAGCGCGCTGCATGACCGTGATCAAGCAAGACGACCTGATTCAGAGCGTCGCCGACGCCCTGCAATTCATCTCGTACTACCACCCCGTCGACTTCATCCAGGCGATGCACGAAGCCTACCTGCGTGAAGAGTCGCCTGCCGCGCGTGACTCGATCGCCCAGATCCTGATCAACTCGCGCATGTGCGCCACCGGCCACCGCCCGATCTGCCAGGACACCGGGATCGTCACCGTGTTCGTCCGCGTCGGCATGGACGTGCGCTGGGACGGCGCCACCCTGAGCGTCGACGACATGATCAACGAAGGTGTGCGTCGCGCCTACAACCTGCCCGAGAACGTCCTGCGCGCCTCGATCCTGGCCGACCCGGCCGGTGCCCGCAAGAACACCAAGGACAACACTCCGGCAGTGATCCACTACTCCATCGTGCCCGGCGACAAGGTCGAGGTGGATGTCGCGGCCAAGGGCGGCGGCTCGGAGAACAAGTCGAAGATGGCCATGCTCAACCCGTCCGACTCGATCGTCGACTGGGTCCTGAAGACCGTGCCGACCATGGGCGCCGGCTGGTGCCCACCAGGCATGCTCGGCATCGGCATCGGCGGCACCGCCGAAAAGGCCGCGGTAATGGCCAAGGAAGTGTTGATGGAGTCCATCGACATCCATGAGCTCAAGGCTCGTGGCCCGCAGAACCGCATCGAAGAGATCCGCCTGGAGCTGTTCGACAAGGTCAACCAACTGGGCATCGGCGCCCAGGGCCTGGGCGGCCTGACCACCGTGCTCGACGTCAAGATCATGGACTACCCGACCCACGCCGCCTCGCTGCCGGTGTGCATGATTCCCAACTGCGCCGCCACCCGTCACGCCCACTTCGTGCTCGACGGTTCCGGTCCTGCCGAGCTGGAAGCCCCGTCGCTGGACGCCTACCCGGAAATCGTCTGGGAAGCCGGCCCGAGCGCGCGCCGCGTGAACCTGGACGACATCACCCCGGAAGAAGTCGCCAGCTGGAAACCGGGCGAGACCATCCTGCTCAACGGCAAGATGCTCACCGGCCGTGACGCCGCGCACAAGCGCATGGTCGAGATGCTCAACCGCGGTGAAGAACTGCCGGTCGACCTGAAAGGCCGCTTCATCTATTACGTCGGCCCGGTCGATCCGGTCGGTGACGAAGTGGTAGGCCCTGCCGGCCCGACCACCGCCACCCGCATGGACAAGTTCACCCGCCAGATCCTCGAGCAGACCGGCCTGCTGGGCATGATCGGCAAGTCCGAGCGTGGTCCGACCGCCATCGAGGCGATCAAGGACAACAAGGCCGTGTACCTGATGGCCGTCGGCGGCGCCGCCTACCTGGTGGCCCAGGCCATCCGCAAGTCGAAGGTCCTGGCCTTCGCCGAGCTGGGCATGGAAGCGATCTACGAGTTCGAAGTGAAAGACATGCCGGTCACCGTTGCGGTGGACAGCAAGGGCGAGTCGGTGCACATCACCGGCCCTGCGCTGTGGCAGAGCAAGATCGCCGAAAGCCTGGCGGTGGAAGTGAAGTAACAAGACCGCTGGTCGCGAAAAACCGCTCCTCTGGAGCGGTTTTTTTTTGCCTGTCCACCCTGACAACCAGCACTCTCAAGGTCTTTTCGATTGATGGGTAATGGCGGCTTCAACCCCATAGAGCCCACCGTCTCCTGTAGGAGCGGCCTTGTGTCGCGAAGGGCTCGCAAAGCGACCCCGGCAAGTCCAAGCCGAGCGCCATGTATCAGCACCTTGAAAGGGCTGGCGCCAACAACGCAAAACCCCGGCTCACCTTCAATCCCGCCCGGGTGAGATCTATGTACCGCTGCCATCGTCTCTGTGCCCACTTTAATGAGGCTCTTCTCCCACAGCGGGCATTGCTCATGAACTACACACAACAGGCTAATCAGTGGCTAAGCCGCTTCGAAATCGCCATCACCTCCAACACCAATCGCGTCTTTGCCAATGGTCGCCAGCAAGTCGAAGTCACCATCAGCATCGAACCACGCAAAGGCCAGGAGATCAGCGCCGAACAACTCGCCACCCTGCAGCTCATCGTCATCGACGACGATGGCATCCCGCGTGATTTGCAAGGCGACCTGCAGGTGACCGACCGGCGCGACGGCCGATTTGCCTTCCACGCCGCCTCCGGTGCGATGCCAAGCGCTCTCATGCAGTCATCCCCGCGTACCCTGCGCCGGCGCTTCTACGTCAGTTCCACCCACGCGGGCGGCACACTGAGCACGCTGTATGCCGGCATCTGGAAGGACGAGCAGACCCACTTCGAAACCAACCGCGCGCCCTTCCAGTCATCGGTAGTGATCGAGTCCATCGCCACGCCTGAGCCGCATGCATCGATGTTCAGTCTCGAGCTGGAGAAAAAAAGCGAAAGCTACAACGTCGAAGGTACTCACGACGATGAGTTCGAGTACCAGGTAGGCCACTTCGGCTTCAGCGACCCGCGGAACAGGATCGTCGAGAGTCACGCCCATGCCACGCCCTCAGGTGAAGCCTTCTACTGGCGCCACAACTGGGACCATGTCCTGATTTCATTCACCGGTACCAACGACTACAGCCAGTATTGCCACGTGACCGCCTACGGCGTGAATGAAACGTTCGAACGCTACACCGGCGGCGCGCAACCGCTCTTTACCAACCGCCCCAACCACATGACCCTGAGCCTCTACCACCAGCGGTTCTATCGCCGCCACTACAGTGATCGGGCCGAACACGCCAGCCGCTGGACCGTGCTGGACAAGCATGGCAACGCCTACGGTATCGAGTTTGTCGCCACCGAGTCAGGTCGCCACGTCCAGTTCCGCCTTACCCAGGCCAACGGCTGATCCAATGCGTCGGAGCCCCGCAACGCGGCTCCGTTCGACCCTTCGCTTTCCTGAGACGCTCACCATGTCAAGCCTGCATACCCAGGCCAGTAACTTCCTGGACTTCATGAAAACCGGCGTGGACAACCGTACCGGCCAGTTCACCCTGGCGGTCGCCCTACCCCTTCCTCCCGCCAATCAACTGAGCGGCCCCGCGCTTTCGCTCACCCTGGCCTTCAGTGTGCTGGCCTCGCGCGTCAACAGAGGCTACGGGCTGGGCTGGAGCCTGGGCCTGTCCGAACTCGACCAGGACACTCTCAGGCTCGCCTCCGGCGAACAGTACGTCATCGACCAGGAGGCCTCTACCTTCGCGCCCGAGACCCCGCAGACCTTCATTGACCAGAAGCTCGCGACACTGCGAGTCACCCCACAAGCCGATGGCGACTATCGGATTGACAAGAAATCCGGAACACGCGAAATCCTGCGTGAGCAGGAAACCAGTGGTCGCTATCTGGTCGAGGAAATGCATTCCACCGAGGGCCATCGCCTGTTCATCGACTGGGCCCCCTACGGTAATCACGGCCATTTCATTCTCCAGCGCATCCGCGATGAACAGCGCGAGCTGCTGAGCGTGGAGCAGTTGGGGGACGAAGTAGAGTTCACCGTCAATCCGCAAACCGCCAAGGCGGCGCTGCTGCGCCTGGTGCTGAGCAATGACCGGCTTGTCGAGATCCACCTGCCCAATGTCGCTTCCCCCATCAGCATCGACTACGACGAAGAGCCTCTGGTCGATGGCACGCGACTGTTGTTGCCCTGCGATGTGCGCAGCCCGCTGGGTGCGCATGACACCATCACCTGGGCGACCGGTCGCCACGGGCACCACCTGCCTGCCGATGCACCGTTCCCTTATTTGCCGCGAGTTCTGTCATGGAACCACGGCAGCGGCACGCCTGGTAACGAACGGATTCATGCCTACCAATGGCTCGGCACGACCAATTACCTGGGTTTTGGCAGCCAGCAGGCCCTCTCCTGGCAGACGGGACGGGACAACCTTTACCAGGTCGAGCGCGAGTATCAGTACCAATGCCTCGAAACGCTCACCGATGCCAGCGGCCAGGGCCTGGGCAGCATCGAACGGGTATGGGACCGCTTTCACCTGCTGGTCAGCGAAACGAGCCGTCTGGGCAACTGCGAGACCTGCAAGAACACGCGCTATGGCGTCGACCCTGAGCTGGCCTGGGAACAGCAACCCGCCAGTTGCCAACTGCCTCACCAGATCACCACCACATGGACCGACCACGCCCGAGGCGGCGCCAGCCGTACCGAAACCACGACCTACCGCTATGACGACTTCGGCAATATCACCTACGTGAGCTACCCGAGCGGCATCGAGGAAATCAACCTCTACTATCCTGCCGAGGGTGACGAAGGCTGCCCACCGGATCCGCTGGGCATGGTGCGCTGGCTCAAGAAAAAAATCACCCGTCCAGCAAAGGCCCCTGGCAATGCGCCAACCCTGAGTACAGTCTTTACCTATGAGTTGCTCCCTTCGCTGATCGAAGGTGCGCCTGCGCATGTTCTGGTTGCCAGTGAACGCTTGCTCGACGAACAGAGTGACCGCGTCCGGGAAGAAACCCGCCAGTCTTACGTCAGGACCCCAGGCATCGCCTACGGTCGTGAAGCCAAGAGCGTCACCGAACTCAACGGCAAGCTCACCACCACCGGCTATCGCTACGAAGTCCGCAACGACGAGTTGATCAGCACAACCACGATCACCGGCTTCGAGAACGACGAAGAGCATCGTGCCAGCGACAGCTTCGCCCAATCTCTTCTGAGCGGGCAGACCACCTGGATGCGTGACCGTGCCGGCAGCTACAGCCGTTACTACCACGACGGCCTGGGCCGTATCGTGCGGACCGTCAATGCAGCGGGCACTCCTTACCAGACAGAGCAGACCGCTCGCTACCACCTGGACGACACCGTGGCTCGCGAAGTCCGCGCCAAGCCACAGGACAACCCGGTCATGGTCGAACTGACCGATTCCACCGGCTGCCGGCAACGCCAATGGCTCGACGGTGATGGCCGCGTCGTCAGACAGGAGCGCGAGGACCTCGATCATGTCCCGGGCACCTTCCGCGAAATCTTGCACACCGTCTACGACGCCCTTGGCCGGCCGATCAGCCAAACCCGGCGGGACTGGCTCGGCACGGACGACAACTGCGAGCTCACCTTGACCAGCACGAGCGCGTACGACGACTGGGGCCAACCCGCCCTCAGCACCAGCCCTGAAGGCATCAGTAGCCACTTGCACAACGATCCCGTCACCCTGCGCAGCGAGCAGTGGCAAGCGGCGGGTACAGCGACCGGCGCAAAGCTGGTGGTCGTGCACGATATCTCGGGCAACCCCATCGAACAGCAGCACCTGACAGCCGATGGCGAGCTGATCCGCACCCACAAGCAGGTGCGTGACGGCCTGGGCAGGGTCATCGAGGAACGCATCGAGGCCGTGGGCAGCCCCACCATCCTCACCTTCACCGAGCATGACCACTACGGGCGGGTCACCCAACAGACCCTGGCCGATGGCACCCGTCTGTCCTGGACATTCGCTGCCCACAGCGACGATGCGCATGTCGAGTCCCTCAGCGTCACCCCAGCACAGGAGCACCAGCCATGACTGCCATGCCAATCGAAATGGGCCGCCAGACCTTCGACGGCCTGGGGCGCCAGCGCTCGGTCTGCGTGACCGGCCGCACCACCCACTATCACTACCAACCGGGTCAGTTGCCCCCAACCGCCAACACCCTGCCCGACGGCAAGCGCATGGCGTATACCTACGAACCCCAACTGGGCAATGCGCTGCTCTGCACCCAGGTCGATGGCAAATCCAGCGAACGACTGACCTACCACAGCCAACTGTGCCGGCCCATCCGGGCCATTGGCCTGCGTGATGAACAACAATGGCACTTCTCCCCATCCGGCCAACTGACGCGCGACAGCTGGACGGTCGACGGCCAGACTCACAGCACGCGCTGGCGCCACTCTCTGCTCGGCCGGCTCCTTGGCTTCACCGACAGTGCCGAAGTGGAACATCAGCGCACGCATGATGCGTTTGGCCGGGTATGCCGTCTGCAAGCCGGCGATGTTTGCACCACCTTCATCTACGATGCCTTTTCACGCCCCTCGGTCATCACCACCCAGGACCAGGCCAGTGGCAAGGCCCTGAGCAAGCAGCTGGACTACGACAGCTTCGGCCGTGAGACCCGCTGCACCTTCACGGTCAGCGAAACTGGCCAGCGCCACACCTTTGTCCAGACGCAGACTTACTCCAACCTCGATCAAGTGCTCTCGCGTACCTGGGAAGAACCTGGCAAGAAAGCGCAGGAGCATTTCGCCTACGATCTGCGCGGGCGCCTGGTGCACTACACCGCCAACGCCGACGCGGCCCCGCAGGATCCGTTCGGCAATGCCATCGTCGAGCAGCGCTTTGCTTTCAACGCATTCGATGGCCTGCGCGAAGTTGTCAGCCTCTTCACTGACGGCAGTGCTGACATCGCCACCTTCCGCTACGCGCAAAGCGACCCCACTCAGGTCGTCTCGATCAACCACACCCATGCCAGCTGGCCGGCCAGGATCGAACTGACCTATGACGCCTGTGGCCGTGTGGTCAGCGACAGCCTCGGTCGTCGCATGGACTGGAACAGCCACGACCGACTGACCAACGTCACCTACCAAGGCAGCACCTGCCACTACCACTACAACCCCAGTGGCCAGTTGTGCGAGCGTATCGTCGATGACAAGCTCATCCGCAGCTTCCACAGTGGCGCGCAGCTGACCCACGAGCAACGAGAGGGGCAACGCATGGAACTGGTCGGTGATGGCTCCACGCTTTTTGCCGTCAACCAGGTTACCCGTGGCGTACGCCAGGGCACCCTGCTCGGTTGCGATAGCCAGGGAAGTGTCCGCCTGGAGATCAGTCAAGACCTGCGCAGCCGCCGCTACAGCAGCCATGGCACAGAACCCGAGCAAGAGGGTCAACATGCTTTCGGCTACTGCGGCGAGCGGCGCGAACCACTGACCGACTGGATAATTCCGGCCGGCTACCGCCCCTACGACCCCTTGCTGATGTGCTTTCTCTCCCCTGACAGTGAAAGCCCTTTCGGTCGTGGCGGCATCAATCCCTACGCGTATTGTGGGGGAGACCCGATCAATCGCACCGACCCTGACGGCCACAGCTGGCAGAGCTGGGTCCTGGCCGGCGTTGGGGTTGCCGTCGGGTTGATCGCCACAGTCGCCAGCATGGGCACTGCCGTGCCTGCCCTCCTGGCCAGCGGCAGCCTCACGGCCAGCGGTGCGCTGGCCGTCGCCACGGCCGCCTTGAACATGGTCTCACTCGGGACGGGGATGGCCGACATGGCCATGCACGTCAGCGGCAAAGATGAGAAAGCCGCTAGCATCCTCGGATGGATATCCATCGGTACAGGCGCCGGGAGCCTGGTGACCAGCGCAATGCTTGGCATGGGTGCAGGGACATTACGGCAAATGAGCCAACGCTTGCGCATGCCAGGCCGGGCCAGCCGCGTGGCCCAGGGGGGGCGGCGCAACGCCATCCAGTCACCGCTGACCAGTACACCCACTCGCCAGTTTTGGGGAAGCCAGGCACTTCACGAAAGAAAGCTTGGGCCGGGTCAGTACAGCCACGATGTGGTCTGGCACCAACGGTTCCTCGGCCAGTACAGGGCATTCGAGACCCACGGCTCCTCGGATGGCCTGCTGATGAACGCTGAAGGGAAGATGGTCGACCCACTGCGAGTCGCCATTCAGGAAATCGCCCCGAGGCTCAAGGGTATCGATACGAGAGAGCCTCTGCTCCTGCTGGCCTGCGAAGGGGGGAGGAGCGGAGCGGCGCAGCAGCTGGCCAACCATCTGCAACGCCCGATTTACGGCTATGACAACGTGATTGGCGTTGGCGACCTGCGCAATGTGCAAAGCCTCTTTCTGACCAATAGCCACACTACGGCGCCCACGCAGAGAATTCCTTTCATGCGTCGCCTGCTGGGGAATCAAGGCCCGTTCTCCAGCCCAAACTACCAAGGGCGGGAGATCGCGACAGGACGGTTCTATTTTCCCCGAGGAACTTGAACAAGGGCGCAGCACCTTTTTAGCTGCGGCCACTGACGCCGGATGAGCATGTGCCTGGGGCCTTGCCTTCCGGTGTCACCACGCCAAGCCAAAGCCTCGCCTCCACCATTGGCTGCATCTGCGACACCACATCCTGGCAGCACACTACCGGTCTCATACCTGCAGCGTCTTGACCCAGAACGAGATGATCTTGTCCGAAGGTGACTGCTCCTCCCGATCACGCCAACGATAAGACGTGCGCAACGACGGCTCATGCAGGAAGCCACGGTTGCGCCAGAACCCCAGCAGCGGCTTGTAGTCCACTGGTCGCTGTGGGTGCCCGGCTGGACGCTCCACGGTACAAAAGGCGCAAGCCTCGAACTCTACCAACTTGTGGGCATAGGATTCGCGCTCGATGAAGAAGCGCACGCCCAGTCCCTGACCGCGATACGCCGGCAACAGTACCGATCCACCAAAGTAATAAACTGATGCCGGATCCCGCCCCTGGGCAAGGAACGGTTGCTGGAAATCAGACATCTCGTCGACCAGCGGCAGGCCTGCGGACGCGCCGATCACCTCGCCGCCGTCCAGTGCCAGTACCACAAGGCTGCGACCCGACTCGGCGTAGCTGGCAAGGTGGTCCGCTTCCTGCTCCAGCGAGCCGTCGTACAGGTAGGGGAACTCGCGGAACACGCTCAGGCGCAAGCGCGCGAGGTCATCGATGTAAGGCGCGATGGCGGCGCCATGCAGCAGGCGTATTTCCATGGTGAGGCAGTCGTCTGGTCGCAGTGGATCCGCGCTCGGCCAAGCCGGGCCTGAAGGGGAACCCTATCATCGGCCCGGCAACCTGCCCTTGCCCCTGCGCGACAGGTATTTCTCCACGACCGCTACCGAACCGCAAGGCTGCACCAGCTACGCCGACTCCTGCCGCGATCGCCTCGACTGATTGCGATGGAAGGGCTACTGGATACGCGTCCCCAGCACCTTGAGAAACGCGGCCAGCCACGCCGGATGTGCAGGCCACGCCGGCGCCGTCACCAGGTTGCCGTCCACATGCGCCTGGTCCACCGCGATATCGACGAACTTCCCGCCGGCCAGCCTCACCTCGGGCGCACAGGCCGGATAAGCGCTGCATTCACGCCCTTTCAACACTCCGGCCGCCGCCAGCAGTTGCGCGCCATGGCACACCGCCGCGATCGGCTTGCCGGCGTGGTCGAAGGCCCGGACCAGTTCCAGCACCTTGTCATCGAGCCTCAGGTACTCTGGCGCCCGACCACCAGGGATCAGCAGCGCGTCATAGCTTTCGGCGCGGACCTGGACAAAGTCGTAGTTCAGGGCGAAGTTGTGCCCGGGTTTCTCGCTGTAGGTCTGCTCGCCCTCGAAATCATGGATCGCCGTGCGCACGGTCTGCCCCGCGACTTTCTCCGGGCACACCGCGTGCACGGTATGGCCGACCATGCGCAGGGCCTGGAACGGCACCATCGCCTCGTAGTCCTCGACGTAATCACCCACCAGCATGAGAATTTTCTTCGCCGTCATCGCATCCACTCCATCGGTTGTCTGGGAACAATCCCAGCACGATAGTCTGCTTTGACCCGCAGCGATATACGCCCCTAGTCGCGGCGATCCAGCAGGTTGGCCACTACCCGGTCCAACCAACCCCACAGCCGCTGTTGCACCCGCCGCCACAACGGCCGGGCATGCCAGCGCGCCAGGTCGACCTCCAGGCTCTGGGCGAAATCGCGTTCGAAGCTGGCCGCCACCGCAGCGGTCAGCGGCGGATCGAGGGCCTCGACGTTGGCCTCGAGGTTGAAGCGCAGGTTCCAGTGATCGAAGTTGCAGGAGCCGACGCTGACCCAATCGTCGACCAGCACCATTTTCAGATGCAGGAAACAGGGCTGGTATTCGAAGATCCGCACCCCGGCGCGCAGCAGTCGCGGGTAATAGCGATGCCCGGCATAACGCACCGCCGGATGGTCGGTACGTGGGCCGGTGAGCAGCAGGCGCACGTCGATGCCCTTGAGCGCAGCCCGGCGCAGCGAGCGGCGCACGCTGAAGGTCGGCAGAAAGTACGGCGTGGCCAGCCAGATCCGCCGCTGGCCGCTGTTCAGCGCACGCACCAGCGCATGCAGGATGTCCTGGTGCTGGCGGGCGTCGGCATAGGCCACCCGGCCCATGCCCTGGCCCTGGGCCGGTACCCGGGGCAGGCGCGGCAGGCCGAACCCCTCCGGCGGGCGCCAGGCGGTACGACGCTGGTTGGCGTGCCATTGACGGTCGAACAACAGTTGCCAGTCGGTGACCACCGGCCCCTCCATGCGCACCATCACCTCATGCCATTCGCTGGTGTCGACGTCGGGCCTCCAGAACTCATCGGTGACCCCGGTGCCGCCCACCACTGCCCAACGCTCGTCCACCAGCAGCAGCTTGCGATGATCGCGGTAAAGGTTGCGCAGGCCACGACGCCAGCGCAGGCGGTTGTACCAACGCAAGTACACCCCCGCCGCCAGCAACCGTTCACGCAATACGCCGGGAAAGGCCAACGAGCCATAGTCGTCGAACAGACAGCGCACCCGCACGCCACGCTGCGCCGCCTGCTCCAGCGCCTCGACCACGGCCTCGGCACAGGCACCGCCCTCGACCAGGTACAGCTCCAGGTCGACCTGGAACTCGGCGCGCACGATCGCCAGGAGCATGCGCGGAAAGAATGCAGGGCCATCGATCAGCAGTTCGAACTGATTGCCATCCCGCCAGGGGAAGACCGGCCCGGGCATCTCAGCGTGCGGTGAAGATCAGCACCGCGCTCACCGGCACCGAAGGATTGATTGATCTGAGCCCGGCGAGCTTGCGCAGGTTTTCCAGACCCGGCAACAAGCCAAAGTCCGAGGCGCTCAGGATCAACGGCTCGAGCGTGACCACCTGGAAGCGTCGCTCATCCAGGCGGGTGGCCAACAACAGGGGGGTATAGCTGCGGGTCTGGCCATGCAGGGTGACGCTCACCGGCAGACGCAATTCCAGCTGGGCACCATTGGCCAGGTCGTTGATCGGCCGCAGGTCGATCTGCGCCCGTACCGTGGCTTCGGGAAACTGCTCGAACGCGAACAGTCCGTCGCGCATGCGCTCGTCACGCAGCGGGATGCCACTGCTGATCGAGTCCATCTCGATGCTGACCTCGGCCGCGCCCTTGCGATCGACCTTGCCATGCAGCACCAGGAAGCGGTTGACCTCGGCAATATTGCCGTTCTTGCCAGTGACGAAGGACAGACGCGACGACTCGCCATCCAGATGCCAGTTGGCCTGGGCGGGGAGGCCCGTGGCCATGATCAGTGGAAGCAACAAGGTGGGGAGCAGACGGGACGGCTTGAACATGTGAAATCCTGTGAAACAAGACCGTCAACCTTACCCGCACGGTTTCACGGCAGCAAGCGGCAGCCCTCGCGCCGGCCCTGCCAGGCCGCCTGGTTGCTCCGCCCCAGGCCTTGGGCCGTGACCTGCCGCCGCACGCTGTCCTCCTCGAGCGAGGCAAGGGGCAGGTACTGCTTCACATAACCCCGGCAGTACGCCTCGTCGAAGTGCATCACGAAACGGCACGAGCAGTACTCCTTCGCCGAATACGCCGAGAGGATGCCGGGGAAGTCCGCCAGCGCCTGGCGCTCGTGCCAGCCCCAGGCCAACAGCAGCGCCAACGCCAGCAGCAGGATCCGCTTCATCTCCCCTCCCCGGCCACGGCGGCCAGCACTCGCTTGAGCAGTTCGTTGTGGCTGTAGGTGCCGTCGCGATCATCGCCGTAGCGTACGATCACCAGTTTCTGCGCGGGTAACACATACAGCGCCTGCCCCCAGTGTCCCAAGGCGGCGAAGGTGTCGAGCGGCGCGTCCGGCCATGGCGGCGACTGGCCGGGCAATGGCTGGTTCAGCCACCAGTGGCCTCCTGGGTTCGCTTCGCCGGGAAGGGGCTCGGCGCTCGTGAACAGGGTTCGGTTGAACGCCAGCCACCGCGCCGGCAACAGTTGCTGCTCGCGCCAGCGCCCGCCGCGCTGCATCAGCAGGCCGATGCGCGCCAGGTCCCGGGCGCTCAGGTATAGATATGAGGAACCGACATAGGTGCCCGCGCCATCGCGCTCCCAGGCGGCACTGTCGATACCCAGCGGATTGAACAGTGCCTGCCAGGGATAGTCGGCGTAGCGTCCCGGCTCGAGCATGCCACGCAGGGCCGCGGCCAGCAGGTTGCTGTCGCCGCTGGAGTAGACGAAGCGAGTGCCCGGCGGGCGAGCGGCCGGCATGCCGGCGGTGTAGGCGGCCATGTCGTTGCGGCCACGGGTATAGAGCATGGCGACCACCGACGATTTCAGTGGCGCGTATTCGTAGTCTTCCTGCCAGGCCAGGCCGCTGGCCCAATGCAGCAAGTCGGCCAGGCGCAGCGTCGGGTGCTGCTGCAAGGCGGGGTAGTAGCGCGCGGCAGGATCGTCCAGCCGGAAGCGTCCCTCGCCGTAGGCCACGCCCATGACCGTGGCCAGCACGCTCTTGCTCACCGACCAGGTCAGGTGCGGGGTGTCGGCGCCGGTAGGCGCGGCGTAGCGCTCGTGGAGAATGTGACCATCGCGGATGATCAACAAGGCATCGGTGCGCACGCCACTGCGCTCGGCGTCACGCGGCGGGAAGGCGTAGGCATCGACGGCCTGCCAGTCGAACGTGGAAGTGTCGACTGGCCATTGCGCGCCGGGCCAGTCTTCGGCCCAGGACGGGCAGGCCAGCATGGCCAGGAACAACAGCACTGCCTTCATGAAAGCTGCCTGCTTGGGCCGGCGAGGCAGCCCCATGGTTCAACGAATCCCCCAGCCTCTCAGGCTTTCATGACAATCCGGCGGCAGCCCACGCCTTGGCCAGGCGCTTGTCACGGGCGGCGGCGGCCAGCGCCAGCACGCTCTGGTCGCGCTGCCACAGTTGCAGCCACTGCTCAGGCCCGCTGGCCAGCGCCTTGTCTATCTCGCCGCGCAGGCCCTGGAACTGGGCGAACAGCCCGCCCAGCAGCAAATGGCAGGCCACCCCCTCGGGGCATTGCCGGCTGCCTTCGGCGCACCCAGCCAACAACGCCAGCAGGCGCAAGCGCAGGTCCTGGGGCCAGGCGCACTCCTGGGCCACGCCGTACAGCCAAGCGACCAGCGCGCTGAGCACGTAGAGATCCTCCAGCGAGCGGAAGGGCTTCACGTAGGCATCCCAGCCATCGCCGGCCAGCAGTTCACAGGCAGCCCCCTCCAGTATCAGCCGACCGTGACCGACCTCAGGCATCAGGGGCAGGGTCGGCAAGGCTTCCAGGGTAACGCCAGGCTCACCTGGATAGACCACCGCCAGTTGCAGGCTCGGCGCCTCATCCTGCCCTTCATGGCGCGCCGCCACCAGCAGCCACTCGGCTTCCAGGCCAGCGGTAACGAAATCCTTGCTGCCACTCAGGCGCAGGCCCTCCAGCCGGGTGCGCATGTCCGCCGGGCGCACGCTGCGTCGCTCGGTGGCGCACAACGCGCCCAGGCTTGCCGGCGCGCTGGGCCAGAGCACCCGCAGGGCCGCCTGGTAACCGAGCAGGAAGGCCAGGCCGGGAGTGGCCATGGCGCGTCCGCCGAGCACCGCCAGTTCGAACGGGGCAGCCGTGCCGAGGCGTTCGAACACCGCGCTGTAGGTTTCGCCCAGGGTCGCCGCCAATGGCTGACGCAGAGGGTCGTTGAGTCGTTGCAACCAGGCCATCGCAAGCTCCTTTTGAGGGTGTCACGCAAGCATCACCAAAGATTCACGGAGGTGACACTGCGCGTACCTAGGCTGACTTTGCACAACAAAGCCGACCGGCCGCAACCCTTGGGCTGGCTTATGGAGACTCGCAATGACCCGGATCGCTCGCCCTGGCGACAACAGCACCGAACGCCGTCTGCAAGCCGAACGCCTGGTCGGCGCCACGGCCCTGCAAGAAGCACAGGCCCTGCGTTTCAAGGTATTCAGCGCCGAATTCAAGGCCAAGCTCAAGGGCGCCGAACACGGCCTGGACATGGACGACTACGATATCCACTGCCGCCATATCGGCGTGCGTGACCTGAGCACCGGGCAACTGGTCGCCACCACCCGCCTGCTCGATCACCAAGCCGCCAGCAGCCTGGGCCGCTTCTACAGCGAGGAAGAATTCAGCCTGCACGGCCTGCTGCAGTTGCAGGGGCCGATCCTCGAGCTCGGCCGGACCTGCGTCGACCCGGACTACCGCAACGGTGGCACCATCGCCGTGCTCTGGGGCGAACTGGCCGAAGTGCTCAATGAGGGTCGCTACAGCTACCTGATGGGTTGCGCCAGCATCCCCATGCAAGACGGCGGCGTACAAGCCCACGCGATCATGCAGCGCCTGCGCGAGCGCTACCTGTGCACCGAGCACTTGCGCGCCGAACCGAAGAACCCGCTGCCGACCCTGGCCTTGCCCAACAATGTCATCGCCGAGATGCCGCCGCTGCTCAAGGCCTATATGCGCCTGGGCGCGAAGATCTGCGGCGAACCCTGCTGGGACGAGGATTTCCAGGTTGCCGACGTGTTCATCCTGCTCAAGCGCGACGAACTGTGCCCACGCTACGCCCGCCACTTCAAGGCGGCGGTCTGATGCCGCGCCTGCGGGCGATAGCCCGCCTGTTGCGCCTGCTACTGGTGGTTGCCCTGGGCCTGGCCATGGCCAGTGTCATCGCCGTGGGCGAACGGCTCGGCCTGAAAGCCTCGGCCGAACGCCGCCAGCGCTGGACCTGCCTGTTCATGCGTCACCTGGTCGACGCCCTGCCCTTCAAGGTACGGATCCAGGGTGAGCTGCCGCGCCAGCCGCTGCTGTGGGTTTGCAACCATGTGTCGTGGACCGACATCCCCCTGCTGGGCATGCTCACCCCGCTGTCGTTCCTGTCCAAGGCCGAAGTTCGCCAATGGCCGGTGGCCGGCTGGCTGGCGGAAAAGGCCGGGACGCTGTTCATTCGCCGTGGCGGCGGCGATGCCCAACGCCTGCGCGAACAGATCAGTGGCCTGCTCGGCGAGCAGCGTCCTTTGCTGATCTTCCCTGAAGGCACCACTACTGATGGCCGTACCTTGCGTACCTTCCATGGCCGCCTGCTGGCCGGTGCCATCGACCGAGGCACGCCGTTGCAGCCAGTGGCGATCCAGTACCTGCGCGATGGCCAGCCAGATCCACTTGCACCGTTCATTGGCGAGGATGACCTGGTGTCGCATCTGATGCGGCTGTTCGGCCAGGACCGTGGCGAGGTGGTGATCCAGCTGTTGCCACCTGTTCAAAGCGCCGGCAAGGAGCGCGCGGCGCTGGCGCTCCAGGCGCAGCAGGCGATACACCTGGCTTTGTTCGGTTTCGAGGAGGTCGAGCAGCGTCGGGGGGTGAAGGCTGCTTGAGGATGTGCGTTGGGGCCGGGTTCCTTGGGGACATCGCATGAGGGCTTTCCAGTGTCCGCCGAGGCAAAGGCAGCGCTCTGGAGATCGAGCACCTTTTACCGCCTGGTGCGGGGCTGGAGTCTTGCGGCGCCTAGCAGATCGAGCGCCGCCCGCGCGGCGCATCGCGGGCTATCGCCCACTCCCACATCTGTTTCGGGCGATGCAGTCCTGTGAGGGTACCGCTGTATGCCTTGGTGCATGTCTCAAGTCAGGCGAAGCGCCAGCGACGCCCACGCTGAAACCGCGTCCTGCCAACAAGGCGGACCAGGCAATGCCACAGGAGAGACTGGCCCGAAACAGATGCTGTCCTGTGGGGGTATCGCTGTATGCCTTGGTGCATGTCTCAAGTCAGGCGAAGCGCCAGCGACGCCCACGCTGAAACCGCGTCCTGCTAACAAGGCGGACCAGGCAATGCCACAGGAGAGACTGGCCCGAAACAAATGTGGGAGTGGGCGATAGCCCGCGATGCGCCGCGCGGGCGGCGCTCGATCTCAAGAGCGCTACAAGACTATAGCCCTGCCCCCACACTCCCCGATCCAATTGCAACCAAAGCACTCTCCCCTCTCCCCGCCTCGGCAAACGCCTGCAACTGTGGATAGAACACCCGGAAGTCCGCCAGCAACGGCTCATAAAGCCGCTCCAGCTCATCCATCATGCCGTCCATCCCTTCAGGTCGCGACAACCGCCGGGCAATGCCATGAAACACCTGCTCGAGAGTAGCGAAATCGCCATAGGCCCCCAGCCAGTCATCCGCCGCCATATACGGTGCGATCCGCGCCAGGCGGCCGGGCAACGCCGGCTCGGCCAACAGCACCCGGTAGAACCCCCGGGTGAACTGCTCCAGTGGCTGCTCCGCGTACTCGCCCCAATGCCGGGCCAGGCAATGGTCGAAGAACACATCCAGGGCAATGCCGGCGAACCGCCGCCGCTCCCGGGGGAAACGCGCCAGCGCCGCCAGTACCTGCGGATGACTGTCGGTATAGCGGTCGATGTGCCGATGCAGGCGGATTGCAGCTTCCAGCGCCGGGGGAAAACGCCCCTCGAGCGAGCCTTTGACGAAATCGCCATACAGACTGCCCAGCAGTTGCTGCGGCGCCGGACCGCCCAGATGAAGGTGTGCGAGGTAGTTCATGGCGGCAGTCTAGCACCGCACCCGCACCCGCTGGCACAGCCCGATATAACGTTTCACGCTCGACTCAGAACCTCTTCATATTTGTATATCGCGAAATACCGATTTATATTTCGCCTCATCGCGATATACCGCTACACACACTGAGCCCGATCATGCCTCTCGATATCGACGAAATCATCAAAGCCCTGTCCCACCCCGTCCGACGGGACATTCTCGTCTGGCTCAAGGAGCCGGCCGCGCACTTCCCCGACCAGCACCACAGCATCGAACACGGCGTCTGCGCCGGGCAGATCGACCAGCGCTGCGGACTTTCGCAGTCGACCGTCTCCGCCCACCTGGCCACCCTGCAACGCGCCGGCCTGGTCAGCAGCCAGAAGATCGGCCAGTGGCACTTCTTCAAACGCAACGAGGACACCATCCAGGCGTTCCTCAAGCAGATCAGCCAAGAGCTCTGACAAGGATCTCGCCATGCCCCTCCCCCTCTTGATCCTGGCGCTCAGCGCCTTCGCCATCGGCACCACCGAGTTCGTCATCATGGGCCTGTTGCCCGATGTCGCCCAGGACCTCGGCGTAAGCATTCCCGGCGCCGGCTGGCTGGTGACCGGCTATGCCCTGGGCGTGGCCATCGGCGCGCCGTTCATGGCCCTGGCCACCGCCCGCCTGCCACGCAAGGCCGCACTGGTGGCGCTGATG
Organism: Pantoea sp. Cy-639; assembly: GCF_011752525.1. GTDB lineage: Bacteria > Pseudomonadota > Gammaproteobacteria > Pseudomonadales > Pseudomonadaceae > Aquipseudomonas. The sequence continues at coordinate 178,717 of NZ_VWXI01000005.1, forward strand.
GGCGTGTTCATCATCGGCAACCTGTTGTGCGCGGTAGCCGGCGACTACAACCTGCTGATGTTCGCCCGGGTGGTCACCGCACTGTGCCACGGCGCGTTCTTCGGCATCGGCTCGGTGGTCGCTGCCGGCCTGGTGCCCGCCAACCGCCGCGCCTCGGCGGTGGCCCTGATGTTCACCGGCCTGACCCTGGCCAACGTGCTCGGCGTGCCGTTGGGCACCGCACTGGGCCAAGTGGCCGGGTGGCGCTCGACCTTCTGGGCGGTGACCGCCATCGGCGTGGTCGCACTGCTCGGCCTGATCCGCTTCCTGCCCCTGCAACGCGATGCCGAACAGGTGAACCTGCGCAGCGAACTGGTGGCGCTCAAAGGGGCGGGCATCTGGCTGTCGCTGAGCATGACCGTGCTGTTCTCAGCCTCGATGTTCGCCCTGTTCACCTACGTCGCGCCGCTGCTCGGCGAAGTCACCGGCGTCTCCCCGCGCGGCGTGACCTGGACCCTGCTGCTGATCGGCCTGGGCCTGACCCTGGGCAACATCCTCGGCGGCAAGCTGGCCGACAGACGCCTGGGCGCCACCCTGATGGGCGTTTTCGCCAGCATGGCGGTGGTCTGCACCGTGCTGAGCTGGACCAGCGTCGCGCTGGTACCCGCCGAGATCACCCTGTTCCTCTGGGCCACCGCCGCCTTCGCCGCCGTGCCGGCGCTGCAGGTCAACGTGGTGACCTACGGCAAGGCCGCGCCGAACCTGGTGTCGACCCTGAACATCGGCGCCTTCAACCTGGGCAATGCCCTCGGCGCCTGGATCGGCGGCAGCGTCATCGCCCATGGCCTTGGCCTGACCCGCGTCCCCCTGGCGGCGGCGGCCCTGGCGGTGCTGGCACTGATCGTCACCCTGGTCACCTTCAGCCAGCGCGGTGGCGACGCCGAACTGGCCAACGTATCCCACTGACCCGTGCGAGGCTTCTGACATGACCACGCTCTTCGATCCGATCACCCTGGGTGAGCTGAGCTTGCCCAACCGCATCATCATGGCCCCGCTGACCCGCTGCCGTGCCGACGAAGGCCGCGTCCCCAACGCGCTGATGGCCGAATACTACGTCCAACGTGCCAGCGCCGGACTGATCCTCAGCGAGGCGACTTCGGTCACGCCGATGGGCGTTGGCTACCCCGATACCCCAGGCATCTGGAACGACGAGCAGGTGCGTGGCTGGAACAACGTGACCAAGGCCGTCCACGCCGCCGGTGGGCGCATCTTCCTGCAACTCTGGCACGTCGGGCGCATCTCCCATCCGTCCTACCTCAACGGCGAATTGCCGGTGGCGCCCAGTGCCATCCAGCCCAAGGGCCACGTCAGCCTGGTACGCCCGCTGAGCGACTACCCGACACCACGCGCCCTGGAAACCGAAGAGATCAGCGATATCGTCGAGGCCTACCGCAGCGGTGCCGAGAACGCCAAGGCCGCCGGTTTCGACGGCGTGGAGATCCACGGCGCCAACGGCTACCTGCTCGACCAGTTCCTGCAGAGCAGCACCAACCAGCGTACCGACCGCTACGGTGGCTCGCTGGAAAACCGCGCCCGCCTGCTGCTGGAAGTGACCGACGCGGCCATCGAAGTGTGGGGCGCAGGCCGGGTAGGCGTACACCTGGCGCCACGCGCCGACGCCCATGACATGGGTGACAGCAACCGCGCCGAAACCTTCGGCTACGTGGCTCGCGAACTGGGCAAGCGCGGCATCGCCTTCATCTGTTCACGGGAGAGGGAAGCCGACGACAGCATCGGCCCGCTGATCAAGGCAGCCTTTGGCGGTCCGTATATCGTCAACGAGCGCTTCGACAAGGCCAGCGCCAATGCCGCCCTGGCCAGCGGCAAGGCCGACGCCGTGGCCTTCGGCATTCCGTTCATCGCCAACCCCGACCTGCCCGCGCGCCTGGCCGCCGACGCGCCGCTCAACACAGCGCATCCGGAGACGTTCTATGGCAAGGGGCCAGTGGGATACATCGATTATCCGCGGCTGTGACTGAAACGATCGCGGGGCAAGCCCGCTCCCACGCTGGCTGTACCAATTGCCGTGGAAGCAGGCTTGCCCCGCGATGAGCGCCGAACTCAGGGCCGGGCGTTGATCTGCTGCTGCAGGTTCTGGATCTGGCTCTGCAAGGTACTGATGTTGCGGGTGGTCTGGCCGCGGAAGGCATCGAACTCCTGCACCGAGGCGCCACCGGCCGACGGCGCCGGACGATTGTCGGCCTGGCTCTTGAGCACCAGCACATCCTGCTCCAGGCTGGCGATGGCCGCGCCTGGGTTGCCCTTCTTCAAGGTCGCCACATCGCTGCTCAGGCTCTTGAGTTGCCCCTCGAGCTTGCCACCGTCCAACTGCCCGGACTTGAGCGCCGCAAGCTCGGCGTTGACGGCCTTCAGCTGAGCCTGCAACTGCCCCTGCAACTCGGTCACCGCCTTCTGCTGCTCACGGGTGTCGGCCAATACCTGTTCCAGACGCTTGTCCAGGTCGCCCGCCTGCCCGGCAACCCCTTGCTGCTGCTTGCCCTGCTCGGCCAACGAGGCCTGCAACTGGCGGATCTGCAACTTCAGCGCCTCGCTGCCGGTACTGGCACTGGATTCGCTGGCATCGACCTTGCCGCTGATCGCCTGCAGGCGCCCGGCAGCCTCCTCGCTGATGCGCGCGAAGCTCTCCTGGGTGGCCACCAGTTGCTGCTCCATCAGCGAGATCTGCTGGAAGCTCCACCACCCCAGGCCGGCCAAGGCTATGAACGATGCGCCCAGCAAGGCCCACAACGGGCCATTGCTGCGTGGCCGCGCCACCTTCTGGCGGCTGCGCGCGACATGGGCAGGCAGCAGTTCGTCATCATCGGGGGTACCGGCACGCAGGGTGGGCACATCGTCGAAATCGTCGTGGGCGTCGTTACGCATGGGTGGCATTCAACCGCAGTGGTAGCAAAGAGGCATGAGTATAAACCGCCGAAGCGGCGCACTGATGACCATCATCCACCCGACAGGTTCACTGCCAGCCTGGTTGCGCCTTCCACCAGGCGCAGAATTCATCCAGCGCCGGCCACAGGTCGGCCTTCGGCCGGTAGTCCAGGTACTGGCGCGCGCGGCTGATGTCCAGGGTGAAGTCCGTGCTCATCACCTGCACGGCGGTACGGCTGAGGGTAGGCTGTGGTCGCCCCGGCCAGAGCAGGCAGGCCGCCTCGTTCAAGGCCCCCAGGCTGTAGGCCAGGCCACGGGAACGGTAGCGCTCGACCTGGGGCAGCTGCATCTGGCGCATCACATAGTTCACCACATCCCACAACGGCAACGGATGGCCATTACTGATGTTGTAGGCCTGGCCCAGGGCCTGGTCCGGGGCGAACAACGCGCCGAGCAACGCTTCATTGAGATTGTGCACACTGGTGAAGTCGACCTTGTTCAGGCCGTTGCCGATGATCGCCAGGCGGCGTTTGCGCTGCATCCCCATCAGCCGCGGGAAGATGCTCGCATCCCCCGCCCCGGTGACGAAGCGCGGACGCAAGGCGAGCACCTCCAGGCCGAACTCCTGGGCACCGAAGACTTTCTGCTCGGCCAGGTGCTTGGTCAGCCCGTAGTGGTCATGGAAACGCCGCGGCACCTGGTCCTCGCGGATGTCCAGACGCGAGCGGCCGGTGAAGTAGATCGACGGCGACGACAGGTGCACCAGGCGCCGCACATGTTCCTTGATGCACCCCTCGACCACGTTCTCGGTCAGCACCACGTTGCCCTGGTGAAAGTCCTGGTAACGCCCCCAGGTACCGACCGCGCCCGCGCAATGCACCACCGCGTCGACCCCCTGGCACAGACGTCGGGCCAGTTCGGCGTCGCCCAGGTCGCCGGGGATGAACTGCGCGCCCCGCTTGACCAGGTGCTCCACGCCCTCCGCCCGCCGGCCGTTGACCCGCACGTCCAGGCCCTGCTCCAGGGCAAACCGCGCGAAGCGTCCGCCAATGAAGCCGCTCGCGCCGGTGACCAGAATTCGCATGTAAGACTCCGCCTTGCCTGATTTCAGATGCAACTGACGTCGGATATGCCTACAACGGCACCAGCCAGTCCTGCGCGGTATGGCGCAGGTGTTCGGTCAGTTGGGCGAGCAGTTGCCCGCCGTTTCGCCAATGATGCCAGTACAGCGGCACGTCGATGGGCGTATCCCTGCAGATTTCCACCAACTCGCCACGGGCCAGTTGCTCGGCCACCTGGCGTTCCGGCACCAGGCCCCAGCCCAGGCCGGCCTCGGTCATGCGCAGGAACCCCTCGGAAGAGGGGCACAGGTGGTGCAGGAAACCATCCTCGATACCCAGGGATGCCAGGTAACGGTGCTGCAGGAAGTCATCCGGACCGAACACGATCGCCGGCGTGCGTGCCAGCCGGGCGCGCTCGAACCCCTGTGGGAAGTACCGTGCCATGAAGGCCGGACTGGCCAGTGCCCGATACCGCATCGCCCCCAGCGCCAGGCTGCGTGCCCCGGCCACCGGCCGTTCGCTGCCGCACAGGCAGGCCGCGACCTCGCCGGCGCGCATGCGCTTGAGGCCCACATCCTGGTCCTCGACCACCAGGTCCAGCAGCAACTGCTGCTGTGCGCAAAACACCCCCACCGCGCCGGCCCACCAGGTTGCCAGGCTATCGGCGTTGAGGGCGATGCGCAGGCGCTCGGGCATGCCCTCCTCGTCCAGCGCCGGCACCTGGCGCTGCAGGTCGCGTTCGAGCAGCCGCACCTGTTGCACATGGTTGAGCAGTTGCCGCCCTACTTCGGTCGGGCTGGGCGGCGTGGCCCGTATCAGTACCGGCTGCCCGACCCGCGCCTCGAGCAGCTTGATGCGTTGCGAAATGGCCGATTGCGACAGCCCCAGCACCTGGGCGGCGCGCTCGAAGCCAGCTTGTTCGATCACCGCGGCGAGGGCGGCGAGCAGCTTGTAGTCGAACATCGATTTTCCTAATGACGGATCAGCTCTATTTGTTTTTCTTATATAGACGATCTCGCCACAATGGCCACATCTTTCTTGCAATCCGCGCCCACGGTAACGTCGGCGCCAGTGGAGTGTTCCTCTTATGTGGCAAAGCTATCTCAACGGCATGCTGGTGGCCTTCGGCCTGATCATGGCCATCGGCGCGCAGAACGCCTTCGTCCTGGCGCAAAGCCTGCGCCGCGAGCATCACCTGCCGGTGGCCGCACTGTGCATCATCTGCGACGCCATCCTGGTTGCCGCCGGCGTATTCGGCCTGGCCACCGTCCTGGCCCACAACCCGACGCTGCTGGCCGTGGCTCGCTGGGGTGGCGCGCTGTTCCTGATCTGGTACGGCGCCAAGGCACTGCGCAGCGCCTGCTCGAAGCAAAGCCTGCAACATCAGGAGGGCCAGGGCATGCGCTCACGCCGTGCGGTGCTGCTCAGCGCCCTGGCAGTGACCCTGCTCAATCCCCACGTGTACCTCGACACCGTGCTGCTGATCGGCTCGCTGGGCGCCCAGCAGGCCGTGCCCGGGGCCTATGTCGCCGGTGCCGCCAGCGCCTCGCTGGTGTGGTTCTCGACCCTGGCGATCGGCGCCGCCTGGCTGGCGCCGTGGCTGGCCCGGCCCGCCACCTGGCGGCTGCTCGACCTGATGGTGGCAGTGATGATGTTCGCGGTGGCCGCGCAGTTGATCTTCAACTGACACCCCCACGAAAGCCAGGCCCCCACCCAGCGCAGCACCGGCCCCGCCTGTCGCGCCCGGCGAACCGCTCTGGAACCTCTATTCCCTACGGATGTTGCGTGGTTATGCGTCGGGGCCGGTGCTATGATCCAGCCCTTGCGTCGCAAAGAGTACAAACTCGCCGACGTACATCGGGCCGCCCGTGATCGGCCTTGCGCAAACCGCAAACAGACCTGAATCAGGAGATCCACCATGGCTTTTGAATTGCCGCCGCTGCCGTACGCCCACGATGCCCTGCAGCCGCACATCTCCAAGGAAACCCTGGAGTTTCACCACGACAAGCACCACAACACCTATGTCGTGAACCTGAACAACCTGGTCCCAGGCACCGAATTCGAAGGCAAGACCCTGGAAGAGATCGTCAAGACCTCTTCGGGTGGCATCTTCAACAACGCCGCTCAAGTCTGGAACCACACCTTCTACTGGAACTGCCTGGCGCCGAACGCCGGCGGCCAGCCGACCGGTGCCCTGGCTGAAGCCATCAACACCGCCTTCGGTTCCTTCGACAAGTTCAAGGAAGAGTTCACCAAGGTTTCCGTCGGCACCTTCGGCTCCGGCTGGGGCTGGCTGGTGAAGAAGGCCGACGGTTCCCTGGCCCTGGCCAGCACCATCGGCGCCGGCAACCCGCTGACCAGTGGCGACACCCCGCTGCTGACCTGCGACGTCTGGGAACACGCCTACTACATCGACTACCGCAACCTGCGTCCGAAGTACGTCGAGGCATTCTGGAACCTGGTCAACTGGAAGTTCGTTGCCGAGCAGTTCGAAGGCAAGACCTTCAAGGCCTGATCCGTTCAGCGCCCATTGAAAAACCCGGCCTCGCGCCGGGTTTTTCTTTATTTACCGACTGCATCCACACGCGAAAAACGCGTGGGCACAGGTAAACTGCCCCCCTGTCTTCACCCGCCGCACAAGCCCGACACGATTCACCACGCCCGGCTTCGCGTGCTTGCTCAGCCCGTATAGCGCGCTAACATCAAGATGCTGGAAAGTTGATGCAGCGCACTCAAGTCGCATGTCCGCTCGACCGATATATAGCCAGGGGCCAATCCGTCGACGGGTACGCCTGCCACGGCGACAGGTCGATAGTTTGTCGCCAAGGTTGATGGCAAAATAATGGCATGCGCATGGATTAAGGAACCCCCATTTGAAGCTGGAATTTCGGAACAGCTTGTCGGTCAAGTTGCTCAGGGTCGTGCTGCTTTCGGCGCTCGCGGTCGGCGTCGTCCTCAGTTGCGCGCAGATCGTCTACGACGCCTACAAGACCCGCCAGGCCGTGAACCACGATGCCCAGCGCATCCTCGACATGTTCCGCGACCCATCCACCCAGGCGGTGTACAGCCTTGACCGGGAAATGGGCATGCAGGTCATGGAAGGCCTGTTCCAGGACAACTCCGTGCGCATGGCCTCCATCGGCCACCCCAACGAAACCATGCTGGCCGAAAAGTCCCGCCCGTTGCAGGACATGTCCATGCGCTGGCTCACCGACCTGATCCTCGGCCAGGAGCGCACCTACACCACGCAACTGGTCGGCCGCGGCCCCTACAGCGAATACTACGGCGACCTGAGCATCACCCTGGACACCTCGGCCTACGGCGAGGGCTTCCTGGTCAACGCGGTGATCATCTTCATTTCCGGCGTGCTGCGGGCCCTGGCCATGGGCCTGGTGCTGTACCTGGTCTATCACTGGCTGCTGACCAAGCCACTGTCGAAGATCATCGAGCATCTCACCCAGATCAACCCCGATCGCCCCAGCCAGCACCAGATCCCGCTGCTCAAGGGCCATGAACGCAACGAACTGGGCATCTGGGTCAACACCGCCAACCAGTTGCTGGCCTCCATCGAGCGCAACACCCATCTGCGCCACGAGGCGGAAAACAGTCTGCAGCGCATGGCCCAGTACGACTTCCTCACCGGCCTGCCCAATCGCCAGCAACTGCAGCAGCAACTGGACAAGATCCTCGTCGACGGTGGTCGCCTGCAGCGCCGGGTGGCGGTGCTGTGCGTGGGTCTGGACGACTTCAAGGGCATCAACGAGCAGTTCAGCTACCAGGTCGGCGACCAGTTGCTGCTGGCCCTGGCCGACCGCCTGCGCGCCCACAGCGGACGCCTCGGCGCCCTGGCCCGACTGGGCGGCGACCAGTTCGCCCTGGTCCAGGCCAACATCGAGCAGCCCTATGAAGCCGCCGAGCTGGCCCAGAGCATTCTCGACGACCTCGAGGCCCCCTTCGACCTCGACCATCAGCAGATCCGCCTGCGCGCCACCATCGGCATCACCCTGTTCCCCGAGGACGGCGACAGCACCGAGAAGCTGCTGCAGAAGGCCGAGCAGACCATGACCCTGGCCAAGGCCCGCTCGCGCAACCGCTACCAGTTCTATATCGCCAGCGTCGACAGCGAGATGCGCCGCCGCCGCGAGCTGGAGAAAGACCTGCGCGAAGCGCTGCCGCGCAACCAGCTGTACCTGGTCTACCAGCCACAGATCAGCTACCGCGATCACCGCGTGGTGGGCGTCGAGGCATTGCTGCGCTGGCAGCACCCGGAGCTGGGCATGGTCCCGCCGGACCAGTTCATCCCGCTGGCCGAGCAGAACGGCAACATCATCGCCATCGGTGAATGGGTACTCGACCAGGCCTGCCGCCAGTTGCGCGAATGGCACGACCTGGGCTTCGGCGAACTGCGCATGGCGGTCAACCTGTCCACCGTGCAACTGCACCACAACGAACTGCCACGGGTGGTCAACAACCTGCTGCAGGCCTACCGCCTGCCGCCACGCAGCCTCGAACTGGAGGTCACCGAGACCGGCCTGATGGAAGACATCAGCACCGCCGCCCAGCATCTGCTGAGCCTGCGTCGCTCCGGCGCACTGATCGCCATCGACGACTTCGGCACCGGCTACTCGTCACTTAGCTACCTGAAGTCGCTGCCCCTGGACAAGATCAAGATCGACAAGAGCTTCGTCCAGGACCTGCTCGACGACGACGACGATGCCACCATCGTTCGCGCCATCATCCAGCTGGGCAAGAGCCTGGGCATGCAGGTCATCGCCGAAGGCGTGGAGACCGCCGAGCAGGAGAGCTACATCATCGCCCAGGGCTGCCACGAAGGTCAGGGCTACCACTACAGCAAGCCGCTGTCGGCGCGCGAGCTGACCCACTTCCTCAAGCAGGCGCAACGCAACCAGGTTTCCGTGCTGTAACCCCCGCCAGCCTTGACGATGCAGCGCAAACGGGCGTTTACATGAAATGCGCGCCCGCCTCTTTACAGCAAATGCAAATCTTTCGCATGATGTCTCGGTTTCGCGTGCCGCTGCGCACGGTCCTCCCACACGACGCAGGAAACCAACAATGATTCGAATGCCTCTGGCCTCCGCCAGTCTGCTGGCCATCGCCATCGCCCTCGCCGGTTGCGGCGAAGGCAAGGACGGCAAGGCTGCCGCTCCGCAAGCCCAGGCACCTGCCGCCGCCAGCGCCACGGCGCCGGGGGCTGTCGACGAAGCGGCCGGCAAGGCCGTGGTCAAGCATTACGCCGAGATGGTCCATGCCGTGTACAGCGACGCGCTGAGCACCGCCAAGCAGTTGCAGAGCAGCATCGACGCCTTCCTCGCCAACCCCAACGACCAGACGCTGCAAGCGGCCAAGGACGCCTGGGTCGCCGCGCGCGTACCGTACCTGCAGAGCGAGGCGTTCCGCTTCGGCAACACCATCATCGACGACTGGGAAGGCCAGGTGAACTCCTGGCCGCTGGACGAAGGCCTGATCGACTATGTCGACAAGAGCTACGAGCACGCCCTGGGCAACCCGGCAGCCAGCGCCAACATCATCGCCAACACCGAGATCCAGGTGGGCGAGGAGAAGATCGACGTCAAGGACATCACCCCCGAGAAACTCGCCAGCCTGAACGAGCTGGGTGGCTCCGAGGCCAACGTCGCCACCGGCTACCACGCCATCGAATTCCTGCTCTGGGGCCAGGATCTCAACGGCACCGGCCCTGGCGCGGGCAACCGTCCGGCCTCCGACTACCTCGAAGGCAAGGGCGCCACCGGTGGCCACAACGATCGCCGCCGCACCTACCTCAAGGCCGTCACCGAGCTGCTGGTCAAGGACCTCGAGGAGATGGTCGGCAACTGGGCGCCGAACGTCGCCGACAACTACCGCGCCAGCCTCGAGGCCGAGCCGGCCAACGATGGCCTGCGCAAGATGCTGTTCGGCATGGGCAGCCTGTCGCTGGGCGAGCTGGCCGGCGAGCGCATGAAGGTCTCGCTGGAGGCCAACTCGCCGGAAGACGAGCAGGACTGCTTCAGCGACAACACCCACTACTCGCACTTCTATGATGCCAAGGGCATCCGCAACGTCTACCTGGGCGAATACACCCGTACCGACGGCAGCAAGCTGAGCGGCCCGAGCCTGTCGTCGCTGGTGGCCAAGATCGACCCGGCCACCGACGCCACCCTCAAGGCCGACCTGGAGGCCACCGAGGCCAAGATCCAGGTGATGGTCGACCACGCGCTCAAGGGCGAGCACTACGACCAACTGATCGCCGCCGACAATCCCGCCGGCAACCAGATCGTGCGCGACGCCATCGCCGCGCTGGTCAAGCAAACCGGCGCCATCGAACAGGCCGCAGCCAAGCTGGGCATCGCCAACCTGAACCCGGATACCGCCGATCACGAGTTCTGATCCGTCGTCCACGCACCACGCCCGGCCAAGTGCCGGGCGTTTTCGTTTCAGGCTCAGGGACAACGCTTCCCGCTGCCCGCACCCAAGCTTTTCGCTCACGCTTCGATCATTACAGAACGACCGAGCGAGGCTCTCAATGCTGCAAATTCTGGATGTCTGGGGCGAGGGACGAGTAGTCCAGCACGTGAGCGGCACCCCACTCATTACTGGCTTTGTTGCCGCCTACAACCTCAACAAGGCCGGTCAACGCATATCCAATGGCGCTTTTGCCGGCCAGACGATCCCCAACCTGATCCTCGTCTACGAATACGACGCACCAGACTTCCCCATCGACGACCACTCGGTCCCCCATGTCACCCTCATGGGCGCACCGATCACCCTGCATGTGGCAGAGGAAATGTGTCGGGTGGTCGCCCGACCAGGAAAGATCTACTTGTATGACCCTAACGAAACCGACCGGCGACTGTTCGAATCCGTTGCCTTCTCACAAGGCCTGTATCCAGAAGGGCGTTTTCTGCCAGAGCAATTGGAACCTCCCTTCAATGAAATCACCTTGCTCGCGGCCTATGTCTACCGTGCTCCCACTCATCCATTGACACGCCCCAAAATCTCACTTTGAAAGGAATCGCCAAATGGCCAGCGTCACTTACTTGCGCTCCATCGCCAACAACACGCCCTATACCCTGACCCTGGTCGACGGAGAGAACCGCAGCCAGAGTCTGGCCATCGGTGCCCAGCACTCCTGGAACGGCGCCCTCGCAGTCCCATGGATTGGGCGCTCGGGTGAAAACAACAAAGCTTTGCGACTGATCCTCGGACCTGCAGCTGAGAGCAACATCTGGATGTTCCAGGACTACTGGCAACCTGCACACGAGAACGCTATCAAGTATCTCGCCGCCTCCACCATGGAGTACGCCAGCGAAGAAGTCATCGAGGTTCCCGGTGATAACCGCGGCGGAGGCAACAAGAACCTGATCGTAAGCCTGGTCAATCGTCAATTCAGACTACTCATGGCCTGATGGGGACGGCGAAGTCGATTTCATCGAGCAAACGCAAATTGCTCTTATTCAATGATCCTGGGCCTGCTAAGCTTGCACGCCGGTTTTTCGCCCATGCCCAGGATCCTCGATGCCCGTGCTTCGCCTAAGCCCACTGCTGCTGGCCCTCGCCCTCGTTGCCTGTGACGACGCCCCGCGTTTCACCCAGGCCGAGCCCGGCGAAGCCCTCTCCGGTGGCCAGGCGACCGTGCAGCGCAGCGACCGCAATGCCTACTCGCTGCCCTCGGCCAATCTCTCCCCCGAGCGGCGCCTGGACTTCGCCGTGGGCAACAGCTTCTTCCGCAGCCCCTGGGTAATCGCACCGTCCACCACCACGGCCCGCGACGGCCTTGGCCCGCTGTTCAACACCAATGCCTGCCAGAACTGCCACGTGCGCGACGGCCGCGGTCATCCACCCGAACCCGACGCCAGCAACGCGGTGTCGATGCTGGTACGCCTGTCGCTCCCCGACCAGCCCGCCTATGCCCGCGAGATCGAACGTCTCGGCGTGGTCCCCGAGCCGGTCTACGGCACGCAGTTGCAGGACATGGCCATCCCTGGCGTGCGCCCTGAGGGCAAGGTGCGGGTGAGCTACGACCTGCACAGCGTCACTTTCAACGACGGTCACCAGGTCGAACTGCGCCGCCCGACGCTGCAGATCACCCAGCTCGGCTACGGCCCGATGCACCCTGACACCCGTTTCTCCGCCAGGGTCGCCCCGCCGATGATCGGCCTGGGCCTGCTCGAGGCCATTCCCGAGGCGGCCATCCTCGCCAACGAAGATCCCCACGACCGCAACGGCGACGGCATTCGTGGCCGGGCCAACCGAGTCTGGGACGATGCCCAGGGCAAGGCCGTGGTCGGCCGCTTCGGCTGGAAGGCCGGCCAGCCCAACGTCAACCAGCAGAACGTGCACGCCTTCTCCGGCGACATGGGCCTGACCACCACCCTGCTGCCCAAGGATGACTGCACCCCGGCGCAGCTCGACTGCCTGGCCGCGCCCAACGGCGATGGCCAGGGCGGCGAGAAGGAGGTCAGCGACAACATCCTGCGCCTGGTCACCTTCTACACCCGCAACCTCGGCGTGCCAGCACGTCGCGCCGTTGACGCGCCCCAGGTGCTGGCCGGCAAGACCCTGTTCCACCAGGCCGGCTGCCAGGGCTGCCACATCCCGCAGTTCACCACCGGCGCCGACAGCCACGAGCCAGAGCTGGCCAACCAGCTGATCCGCCCCTACAGCGACCTGCTGCTGCACGACATGGGTCCGGGGCTGGCCGACAACCGCAGCGAGTTCAACGCCAGCGGCCAGGACTGGCGCACCCCGCCACTGTGGGGCATCGGCCTGAGCGAAACCGTCAGCGGCCACAGCCAGTTCCTGCATGACGGCCGCGCCCGCAACCTGCTCGAGGCCGTGCTCTGGCACGGCGGCGAAGCCCAGGCGGCGCGCGACCGCGTACTGACGTTCAACGCCGAGCAGCGCGCCGCGCTGCTGGCCTTCCTGAATTCTCTTTAAAACGTACAAGGAGCCGGGCATGTTCCGACCCAAACTGTTGTTCACCAGCCTCGCCGCCCTCGCCCTCGGCGCCTGCTCGCCGCAGGATCCGCAGGCCGTGACCTCGGCCGCCATCGCCAAGCAGGTGATCCTGCCGACCTACAGTCGCTGGGTCGAGGCCGACCGCCAACTGGCCGCCAGCGCCCTGGCCTATTGCGAAGGCAAGGAGAGCCTGGACACCGCCCGCGCCGACTTCCTCAACGCGCAAAAGGCCTGGGCCGAGCTGCAGCCGCTGCTGGTCGGCCCGCTGGCCGAGGGCAACCGCGCCTGGCAAGTACAGTTCTGGCCAGACAAGAAGAACCTGGTCGGTCGCCAGGTCGAGCAGCTGGTAGGCGCCGACAAACCGGTGGACGCCGAGTCGCTGGGCAAGGCCAGTGTCGTGGTGCGCGGCCTGTCGGCCTACGAGTACATCCTGTTCGACAGCAAGCCCGACATCGCCAGCGCCGAGCAGAAGGCCCGCTACTGCCCGCTGCTGGTAGCCATCGGCGAACACCAGAAGAACCTGGCCGAGGAAATCCTCAAGAACTGGAACAGCACCGACGGCATGCTGTCGCAGATGACCAAGTTCCCCAACCAACGCTACGCCGACTCGCACGAGGCGATCGCCGACCTGCTGCGTGCCCAGGTCACCGGCCTCGACACCCTGAAGAAGAAACTCGGCGCGCCGATGGGCCGCCAGAGCAAGGGCATCGCGCAGCCGCTGCAGGCGGAGGCCTGGCGCAGCCATTCCTCGCTCAAGAGCCTGGAGGCCTCGCTCAAGGCCGCCGAAGCAGTCTGGCTCGGGGTCGACAACCAGGGCCTGCGCGGCCTGCTGGGCAAGGACCAGGCGCCGCTGGCGCAGAAGATCGACGATGCCTACGCCAACGCTCTCAAGCTGCTGGCCGGCAACCAGAAGACCCTCGGCGAATTGCTCGCCGACGAGCCTGGCCAGCAGACCCTGAACCAGATCTACGACGCCCTCAACAGTGTCCACCGCCTGCACGAAGGCGAACTGGCCAAGGCGTTGAACATCCAGCTGGGCTTCAATGCCAACGACGGTGACTGATGATGCTGCGACGCCAGGCCCTGAAACTCGGTAGCGTCCTGCTCAGCGCCCTGACCCTGGGCGGCTGGAGCCTGTTGCGCAACAAAGGCGGCGAACCCTTGCTGCTCTCGGCGCGTGATGATGGCGACGGCAGGCATTACGCCGTCGGGTTCCGCCTGGATGGCACCGAGGTGTTCAGCACCCAGGTGGCCCAGCGTTGCCACGCGATCATCAACCACCCCGAGCGGCCCATCGCCCTGTTCGTCGCCCGTCGTCCCGGTACCGAGAGCTACCTGATCGACCTGCGCGACGGACGCCTGCTGCAGACCATCGCCTCGCAACCTGGCCGGCACTTCTACGGCCACGCGGTGATCCACAAGGACGGCGAGTGGCTGTATGCCACCGAGAACGACACCACCGATCCGGGCCGCGGCGTGCTCGGCGTCTACCGCTTCGACGGCGAACGCCTAGTGCACAGCGGCGAGATCCCGACCCACGGCATCGGCCCCCATGAACTGGCCTGGCTGCCTGACGGCGAGACACTGGTGGTGGCCAACGGCGGCATTCGTACCGAGGCCGAGAGCCGGGTCGAGATGAACCTCGACGCCATGGAACCGAGCCTGGTGCTGATGCGCCGCGACGGCACCCTGCTGAGCAAGGAGACCCTGGCCCAGCAGATGAACAGCGTGCGTCACCTGGCGGTCGGCAGCGATGGCACCATCGCCGCCTGCCAGCAGTTCATGGGCGGCGCCGAGGAGACCGCCGAGCTGCTGGCGATCAAGCGCCCGGGCGAACCGTTCAGGGCCTTCCCGGTGCCGGAACGGCAGTTGCAGTCGATGGCCCAGTACACCGCCAGCGTCGCCATCCACAGCGACCTGCGGCTGGTGGCGCTGACCGCGCCGCGGGCCAACCGGCTGTTCATCTGGGACCTGGACAGCGGTGCGGTGAAGCTCGACGCGCCGATGCCCGACTGCGCCGGGGTCGGCGCGGTGCAGGACGGTTTCGTCGTCACCTCCGGGCAGGGACGTTGCCGGTTCTACGATTGCCGCAAGACAGAGCTGATCGGCCAGCCGATGAACCTGCCGTCCGGGTTCTGGGACAACCACCTGCACCTGGCCTGAGCGGCAGCAAGCACTAGGGTCTGTACGAAAAGTCTTGAGACGCAGGTCAGGCAAGGCGAAAACAGCCGAGGAAGCGGAGTGTACTGGAGTACATGAGCATTCCGAGGCTGTTTTCAACGCAGCATGAACAAGTATCAAGGCTTTTCGTACAGACCCTAGCGCGGGGCAAGCCCGCTCCCACGCCTGGCAGCAGTGAGATTGCGTGGGAGCGGGCTTGCCCCGCGATAATGCCTCCTCCCCTTTTCGCAAAAACCGACAATACTTTCCTCCATTGCACGTGGGCCGGATCGCCCGTGGTCGTGCCCGAAAAACTCGCCGCCAGGGAACCGGACCATGTTGCGCCGCCGCATGCTGCTCATGTTGGCCGTCGTCCTGCTGATCGTGCTGATCCTGGGGGGCGTCAAGGCTTTCTCCATCTACCAGCAGGTGCAGATGTTCTCCCAGCCCAAGCCGCCGGTGAGCGTGGCCATGGCCCAGGCCGAACTGCGCCAGTGGCAGGAGCGCCTGCCGGCGGTCGGCAGTCTCAAGGCCTACCAGGGCGTGGAGCTGAGCCTGGAGGTGGCGGGCACGGTCAAGTCGCTGCATTTCGAGTCCGGCCAGGCGGTCAAGGCTGGCCAGTTGTTGCTGCAACTGGACAGCGACCAGGAAATCGCCCTGCTCGGCACCGCCCAGGCCGACCTCGGCCTGGCCAAGGTCGATTTCGGCCGTGGCAGCCAACTGGTCGGCGACTCGGCGATCTCCCGCGGCGAGTTCGACCGCCTCACTGCCCAGTACCGGCGCAACCAGGCGGTGGTCGAGCAGCTCAAGGCCTCACTGGCGAAAAAGAGCATCAGCGCCCCGTTCAGCGGCACCATCGGCATCCGTCAGGTGGATGTCGGTGCCTATGTCGCCGCCGGCACGGTAATCGCCACCTTGCAGGACCTCTCCAGCCTCTACGTCGATTTCAACGTGCCCGAGCAGGCACTGCCACACCTGGCCCTCGGCCAGCAGGTCCTGGTGCAGGTGGCCGCCTACCCCGGCCAGACTTTCCCGGCCAGCCTCAGCGCGATCAACCCGAAAGTGGA
Source organism: Pantoea sp. Cy-639 (assembly GCF_011752525.1). Taxonomy (GTDB): domain Bacteria; phylum Pseudomonadota; class Gammaproteobacteria; order Pseudomonadales; family Pseudomonadaceae; genus Aquipseudomonas. The sequence goes on from NZ_VWXI01000005.1 coordinate 194,903, forward strand.
GGAAAGCACCCGCAACCTGCTGGTCCGCGCCACCCTCGCCAACCCCGACGGCAAGCTGCTGCCAGGCATGTTCGCCAGCCTCCAGGTGCTGTTGCCCGACCCACGTGCACAGGTGGTGGTGCCGGAAAACGCCATCACCTACACCCTGTACGGCAATTCGGTGTACCTGATCAGTCCGAAAAAGGGCGAGGACGGCCAGCCGCTGCCGAACGTCGACGGCCAGCCACAACTGGTCGCCGAACAACGTCCCGTGCAAACCGGCGAACGCCGCGACGGTTGGGTGGTGATCGACAAGGGCCTGCAGGCCGGCGACCAGGTGGTGACCGCCGGCCAGCTCAAGCTGACCCCTGGAACCAGCGTGCGCATCAGTCCCGATAACGTCCTCAAGCCCGGCGCGCAGGGCGCCGACTGAGCAGGAGGCCGGCATGGCGTTCACCGACCCGTTCATCCGCCGCCCGGTACTGGCCTGCGTGGTCAGCCTGCTGATCCTGCTGCTTGGCCTGCAGGCCTGGAGCAAATTGCAGATCCGCCAGTACCCGCAGATGGAGAACGCGCTGATCACGGTGACCACCGCCTACCCCGGGGCCAACGCCGAGACCATCCAGGGCTACATCACCCAGCCCCTGCAACAGAGCCTGGCCAGCGCCGACGGCATCGACTATATGACCTCGGTGAGCCGGCAGAACTTCTCGGTGATCTCGGTCTACGCGCGCGTCGGCGCCGACACCGACCGCCTGTTCACCCAATTGCTGGCCAAGGCCAACGAAGTGCGCAACAAGCTGCCCCAGGACGCCGAGGATCCGGTGCTGAGCAAGGAGGCCGCCGACGCCTCGGCACTGATGTACATCAGCTTCTACAGCCAGCAGATGAGCAACCCGCAGATCACCGACTACCTGTCGCGGGTGATCCAGCCCAAACTGGCGACACTGCCCGGCATGGCCGAGGCGCAAATCCTCGGCAACCAGGTGTTCGCCATGCGCATCTGGATCGATCCGGTGAAACTGGCCGGCTTCGGCCTGTCGGCGGTGGACGTGACCAACGCCGTGCGCCACTACAACTTCCTCTCCGCCGCTGGCGAGGTGAAAGGCGAGTACGTGGTCACCAGCGTCAACGCCAACACCGAGCTGAAATCGGCCGAGGCGTTCGCCGCCCTGCCGCTCAAGACGGTCGGCGACAGCCGGGTGCTGCTGGGCGACGTGGCGCGTATCGAGATGGGCGCGGAGAACTACGACACGGTCAGTTCCTTCGATGGCACGCCGTCGGTGTACATCGGCATCAAGGCCACCCCGGCAGCCAACCCGCTGCAAGTGATCAAGGAAGTGCGCAAGCTCATGCCGCAGCTAGAGCAGGAGCTGCCGTCCAGCCTCAAGGTCTCGATTGCCTACGATGCCACGCTGTTCATCCAGGCCTCGATCAACGAGGTGATCAAGACCCTTGGCGAAGCGGTGCTGATCGTCATCGTGGTGGTGTTCCTGTTCCTCGGTGCACTGCGCTCGGTGGTCATTCCGGTGGTGACCATCCCGCTGTCGATGATCGGCGTGCTGTTCTTCATGCACCTGATGGGCTACTCGCTGAACCTGCTGACGTTGCTGGCGATGGTGCTGGCCATCGGCCTGGTGGTCGACGACGCCATCGTCGTGGTGGAGAACATCCATCGCCATATCGAGGAGGGCAAGTCCCCCTTCGAGGCGGCGCTCGAGGGTGCCCGGGAGATTGCCCTGCCAGTGGTATCGATGACCATCACCCTGGCTGCGGTGTACGCCCCCATCGGCTTCCTGACCGGGCTGACCGGCGCACTGTTCAAGGAGTTCGCCCTGACCCTGGCGGGCGCGGTGGTCATCTCCGGCATCATCGCGCTCACCCTGTCGCCGATGATGTGCGCCCTGCTGCTGCGTCGCGAGCAGAACCCCAGTGGACTGGCCCATCGCCTGGACCAGTTGTTCGAGCGCCTCAAGGTGCGCTACCAGCGCCTGCTCCACGCCACCCTCGACAGTCGCCCGGTGGTGCTGGTTTTCGCCGTGCTGATCCTGTGCCTGATCCCGGTGCTGCTGATGTTCACCCGCAACGAACTGGCCCCGGACGAGGACCAGGGGGTGATCTTCATGATGAGCACCTCGCCGCAGACCGCCAACCTCGACTACCTCAACGCCTATACCGACGCGTTCACCCCGCTGTTCAAGACCTTCCCCGAGTATTACTCGTCGTTCCAGATCAACGGTTTCAACGGTGTGCAGAGCGGCATCGGTGGCTTCCTGCTCAAACCCTGGGACCAGCGCCAGCGCACCCAGATGCAGCTGCTGCCACTGGTCCAGGCCAAGCTCGCGCAGATCGGTGGCCTGCAAATCTTCGGTTTCAACCTGCCGGCACTGCCTGGCACCGGTGAGGGCCTGCCGTTCCAGTTCGTGATCAACAGCGCCGGCGACTATCCCGCCCTGCTCGACGTGGCCCAGCGCATCAAGCAGCGCGCCCAGGCCTCGGGCAAGTTCGCCTTCCTCGACATCGACCTGGCCTTCGACAAGCCCGAAGTGGTGATCGACATCGATCGAGCCAAGGCCGCGCAGATGGGCGTATCGATGGATACCCTCGGCGGCACCCTGGCGACCCTGCTGGGCGAGGCGGAGATCAACCGCTTCACCCTCGAAGGACGCAGCTACAAGGTGATCGCCCAGGTCGAACGAGCCTACCGGGCCAGCCCCGGCTGGCTGAACAACTACTACGTGAAGAACGACCAGGGCCAACTGCTGCCACTGTCGACCCTGATCAGCCTCAGCGACCGTGCCCGCCCACGCCAGCTCAACCAGTTCCAGCAACTGAACTCGGCGATCATCCAGGGCTTCCCACTGGTGAGCATGGGCGAAGCCCTGGACACCGTGCGCGCCATCGCCCGCGAAGAGGCGCCGGAAGGCTTCTCGGTCGACTATGCCGGCGCGGCGCGGCAGTTCGTCCAGGAAGGCAGCGCGTTGTGGGTGACCTTCGGCCTGGCGCTGGCGATCATCTTCCTGGTGCTGGCGGCGCAGTTCGAGAGCTTCCGCGATCCGCTGGTGATCCTGGTGACCGTGCCGCTGTCCATCTGCGGGGCCCTGCTGCCGCTGTTCCTCGGGGTATCGAGCATGAACATCTATACCCAGGTCGGGTTGGTCACGCTGATCGGCTTGATCACCAAGCACGGGATCCTCATCGTCGAGTTCGCCAACCAGTTGCGCGAGGACAAGGGCCTCGAGGTACGCGATGCCATCGAACAGGCCGCCGCCATCCGCCTGCGCCCGGTGCTGATGACCACCGCGGCCATGGTCTTCGGCATGGTGCCGCTGATCCTCGCCAGTGGCGCGGGCGCGGTCAGCCGATTCGACATCGGCACGGTGATCGCCACCGGCATGTCGATCGGCACCCTCTTCACCTTGTTCGTGCTGCCCTGTGTCTACACCTTGCTGGCGCACAAGCGGCAGCCCGGCGAGACGACGCGCCAGCCAACCGCCTGAGCACTGGCCAGCACGCGGTGATCGGCAGTGGCGGACTGCAGCAGCACGCTCGCGTGCGCGATGGAGCATTCGTCGACACCCTGACGATGGCGCCTGCGCCGCCGCTAGCGCGACAGTGATGCGCAAACGATCAGGGCCCAATCGCCGGTCTGCCAGCGATTGGGCCCTGAGGATCGACCGTCGGTATCCGACCTCAGCCGAACGGTCGCAGTCCCTGTCTCATCCCGAACAGGAACAACAGCAGATCATGGTCAGGCTCAGCCTTGAGATGCCCAGGCTTGGCCATCCGCGGCAACGGACACAATCCACCCTGCTCGGCCTTGCTGAACACCGTCGGCCGCGGTTGCTCCCAGGCAGCCACGGCTGCCGTGGTCACGCCCAGGGCGCCAACGAAGAACAAAGCTCGAGCGATTTCTAGTTTCATTACTCTAACCCTTTGACAACGCTGCCAAACGCCATGTGGTAAAAGTAGAGCAGAGTTTTCCAGTGCGCCTCACTCAACGACGAATGGCGGCGCAGTTGGCGCAGGTCGTTGGACGCGGCACGCTGGCAACTGAAGCGGCGACGGCACTTCTCCAGGTCCAGCAAAGCCACCTCGACCCGTGCCTGCTCACCCTCGCCGCTGACCTTGACGAAGACATGCTTGCCGTACAGGCAACCATGCTGCCAGTGGCCCAGGTGCATGCGCGCCAGGTTGTCGGCCAGGTCCTTGAGCATGCGTTCGTGCACCACCTCGGGATAGCGGGTCTCGGCGCCTTCGGCATGCCAGGTGTCGAGGTCGACGAAACCATCGAGTGATTCGCTCACCAGCAAGGCCCGCCACTGATTGTCGGCGCTGCGTTCGGTGCCGGCATAGACCAGGCGCGGCACGCGTACACCAAGCTGGGTGAAGCTGTTCAGCGCGTCGAGTTCACGCAGCACCGTCGGGCGGCCGAAGGGATGCAACAGGCTGCGGTAGATATGGCCGACCTGGCGCTTGGCGTAGAGCATCTGGCCACGCTCGTCGTACAGCCGCTGCACCCCGCTCTCGCCACCGCGACGCTGGTTCGGCTCCTCGACCCACTCTCCCTGTTGCTGCCAGTAATAATCGAACTGCCTGGACTCTTTCTCGGCTACCGCCATCAATCTCTACCTTTTACGCAATACATAGACTCGCCACATGGCATAGAACGGCAGGAAGTCTAGACGTTCCTCGATTCTGAAGCCGGCCGAGACGAACTCTTCTTCAACTGTTGCCGCCGGTAACACAAAACGGTTCTGGTAGCTGTCCTGCTCGACCTTGGCTGTGCGCCGCACCTCGAGCTTCTTGCGCCGCCACGCCTTGAAATTACCGTCCACCCACAGCGACAGGATCACGCTGTCACGGCTAACCCTATGAAACTCCGAAAGAATAGTCTCTCGATGCGCGGGATTGCCAATGTGGTGGAACAGACGCATGCAGAAAATACTGTCCACGGCGTTATCAGGCAAATCAATGGCGAACGCCGAAGTCTGCAAGGGCCGTACCTGCGCCACCACTTCTGGCGGTTGTGCCGCACAGGCTGTCTCGATCATCGCGGCGGAATTGTCGGCGCCGATGATCATGCGATTGGTTTTTTCCGTCAGCAACGGCCAGAACCGGCCCGCGCCGCAAGGCAGATCGAGCACCAGCCCCGGGTCGCCCGCCAAGGCCAGGGCACGCCGGGCCAGTTGCTCGTCGCGATGATGGGAAAGACGACGGGCCAGGCCATCCTGGTGCTTGAGGAAATATTCACGGGCATGGTCCCGGTCATACTTCTCGGAAAAGGCGAGTTTGATGGGGCTGCGCATTGGGCACCTCCTGACTGCGGTGAGCGAACCTTAGTCAGGCAGGCGTTGGCGGCAGGTCATGCCGATGTGAAAATTCCGTCAGCCCAAAGCGCAGATGTTACAAGAAGTTAATCGGAGATCGCCGCCCGTTCGCCACCGTCTCTGTCCACATCGATCGTCTTGCCCTGGCTCAGGTCCACCTGGAACCGGCAGCCATGGGGCTCGGATGTGGTCAGCGTCACGCGCCAGCCCTGGTCGTCGCAGATCCGCTGCACCAGCGACAGGCCCAGGCCCAGGCCTTCGCCGCGACGCTCGTCGCCCCGCACGAATGGCCGGAACATGGCCTCGCGCTGTTCCTCCGGAATCCCCACGCCGCTGTCCTCCACGCTGAAGCCGGTGGCTTCCAGGGTCAGACGAATGTAACCGCTGTCGGTGTAGTGCGCCGCGTTGCGCAACAGATTGCCCATCACCGATTGCAGGAAGGTGGCGTTGTACAACACGGCACTGGCATTGCCCCGGCCCTCGAAATGCAACGCCAGGCCCTTCTGCTCGATGGTGTCGCGCCACACCCCGGTGAGGTCGTCGGCCACTTCCGCCAGGGTCGCCCGGGAGGCCACCGCGCCTTCGTCGCGCTGAGCCCGGGCAAGCATGAGGAAGGTCTTGACCAGCTCACGCATCTCTTCGGTAGCCCGCGCGATGCGCTCGACCTGGCTGCGCGCACGGGTGTCGAGGTTGGGGTTTTCCATCAACAGCTCGCAGGAGGTCGCCAACACCATCAGCGGGGTACGCAGCTCATGGCTGACGTCGCTGGTGAACAGGCGCTCGCGGGTCAACGCGTCACGCAGACGCCCGAGGGTATCGTCGAACGCCACCGCCAGTTGGCCGACCTCGTCCGCCGCATAGTCCGGCGCCAACGGCGGCGCCAGCCCCAGCAACTGGTCACGATGGCGAACCTGGCGCGCCAGGCGGATCACCGGCGCCATCACCCGGCGCGCCAGCAACCAGCCAAGGATCACCGCCAGCGCCAGGCTGAGCACGAAGCCCACCACCACCACGGCGAACAGCACGCGCTCACGCTCTTCGAAGTCGCTCTGGTCCTGCAGCAGCACATAGCGACGGCCGTCGACGATCTCGACCATGGCATGGTACGAGAGCTGGTCGCGGAACACTTCGTGGAAGCCTGCGTTCAGGTGGCGCAGGTCCTTGGGCAATTCGAAATCGTCACGCCCGCCGCTGAAATAGAACAACTGGTCCGGGCGTGGCCGGTGGCTCCAGTCACTGATGCTGTCCATGCGCAGCAGGCGCTGCAGGTCACCGCCGAGCACCGATGAAATCAAGCGCTCCTCGACCAGGTGGACGGTGGCGACGATACCGAAGGCGAAGGCCCCGGCCACCAGCGCGCTCATCAAGGCAAAGGCGATGATGATGCGCTGGGCAAGGCTCTGCTTAAACTCCATCGCGACCCTCGGCGAGGCGATAGCCGACGCCATGGACGGTATGCAGCAGGGGCTTTTCGAACGGCTTGTCGATCACCTGGCGCAACTGGTGGACATGGCTGCGCAGGCTGTCGCTGTCCGGGCAGTCATCGCCCCACAGCGCCTCTTCCAGCACTTCACGGCGCAGCACGTGCGGGCTCTTCTGCATCAGTACGGCGAGCAGCTTGAGGCCCACGGGGTTGAGCTTGAGCAGGCGCCCCTGGCGAGTGACCTCGAGGGTGTCGAGGTCATAGCTCAGGTCGGCGACCTGCAAGGTCCGCCGCCCGCCGCCCTGGGCCCGGCGCAGCACCGCCTCGATGCGCGCGGCCAGTTCCGAGAGGGCAAACGGCTTGAGCAGGTAGTCGTCGGCACCGGAGCGGAAGCCCTGCAGGCGATCGTCCAACTGGTCGCGGGCGGTGAGCATGATCACCGGCGTGTCGCGGCGAGCGTCCTCGCGCAGGCGCTTGCACAGCGTGTAGCCATCGATGCCCGGCAGCATGATGTCGAGCACGATCAGGTCATAGTGTTCGGTGGCGGCCAGGTGCAGGCCGGACAGCCCATCCTGGGCGCAGTCCACCGTATAGCCCTTCATGCCCAGGTAGTCGGCCAGGTTGGCCAGGATATCGCGGTTGTCTTCAACCAAAAGAATGCGCATCGGGGTCTCCTGTGCGGCGCTTCGCTCGGCGCGGCAGGCGCAGCTTACGGCCTACGCCGGCTGTGTGCCAGCCCTGAGGGAAAATCACCGAACTTGACAGATTTTTCACTGATCCTTCACGGACACAGGATAGCGGGCACCCGACAATGCCCGGTCTTTTTCCGTGCTCTGGAGCCGTCATGCAGGAAACCACCCGCCCTCGCCCGCTCAACCTGTGGCTGTACCTGGGCATTCCCTTCGCCACCGTCATCGCCCTGTTGCTGCTCGAGTGGACTTCGCTGGACATGGACCTGGCCACCCTGTTCTTCGACCCGGCGGCCGGCCAGTTCATCGGCCGGCATAGCTACCTGCTGGAAACCATCCTGCATGACCGGGTCAAGCAGGGAGTGATCCTGCTGAGCCTGATCGCCGTGGCTGCGTTCATCGCCAGTTTCTTCTGGCAACGCCTGTTCAGCTGGCGTCGCGAACTGGGCTGCCTGGTACTGGCACTGAGCCTGTCGACCGCCTTCGTCACACCGCTGAAGAAGGTCACCCAGGTGCAGTGCCCCTGGAGCCTGACCCAGTTCGGCGGCAAGGAGACCTACAGCAAGCTGCTCGAGCCCCGTCCGGCCACCGACAAGCCTGGGCTGTGCTGGCCGGGAGGCCATGCCGCCACCGGTTTCTGCCTGTTCGCCCTGTTCTTCGTCCTGCGCGACCGTCGCCCGCGCCTGGCCCGCGTGGCACTGGCGGTGGCCTTCCTGGCCGGCGCGATACTGTCGCTGGGGCGGATGATGCAAGGGGCGCACTTCTTGTCGCACAACGTGTGGACAGCCGTGTTCTGCTGGCTGATCGGGCTGGGATCGTACTACCTGGTGCTGTACCGCAAAGGAATGGCCCAGGCGTCGCCCATCGAGCGCAGCGTCGCCTGAAACGCCGCTGTGCCGCGGCCCATTGGCGACACCGGCAAGACCAACGAAAAAGCCCCGGCTCTCGCGAGCCGGGGCTTTTTCATGGGGCAGGGAGTAAGGCTGGCTTACATCATGCCGCCCATGCCACCCATGCCGCCCATGTCTGGCATGCCGCCAGCAGCCGGCTTGTCTTCCGGCAGGTCGGCAACCATGGCTTCGGTGGTGATCATCAGACCGCCGATCGAAGCTGCGGCTTGCAGGGCCGAACGAGTGACCTTGGCTGGGTCCAGGATACCCATCTCGATCATGTCGCCGTATTCGCCGGTAGCGGCGTTGTAGCCGTAGTTGCCGGAACCTTGCTTGACCTTGTCAGCGACAACGCTTGGCTCGTCGCCGGCGTTGGCAGTGATCTGGCGCAGCGGGGCTTCGACAGCGCGACGCAGCAGGGCGATACCGACGTTCTGGTCTTCGTTGTCGCCCTTGAGGTTGGCAATGGCTGCCAGGGCACGTACCAGGGCAACACCACCGCCAGGCACCACGCCTTCTTCGACGGCTGCGCGGGTCGCGTGCAGGGCGTCTTCAACGCGGGCTTTCTTCTCTTTCATCTCGACTTCGGTACCGGCACCGACCTTGATCACGGCAACACCGCCAGCCAGCTTGGCCAGGCGCTCTTGCAGCTTCTCACGGTCGTAGTCCGAGGAAGTCTCTTCGATCTGGGCACGGATCTGCTTGACGCGTGCTTCGATGTCGGCGTCAACGCCAGCGCCGTCGATGATGGTGGTGTTTTCCTTGGAGAGGATGACGCGCTTGGCGTTACCCAGGTGCTCCAGGGTGGTGGTTTCCAGGGTCAGGCCGATTTCTTCGGAGATGACCTGGCCGCCGGTCAGGACGGCGATGTCCTGCAGCATGGCCTTGCGACGATCGCCGAAGCCTGGGGCCTTGACCGCAGCGACCTTGACGATGCCACGCATGTTGTTGACGACCAGGGTAGCCAGGGCTTCGCCTTCGACGTCTTCAGCCACGATCAGCAGCGGACGGCCGGACTTGGCAACGGCTTCCAGCACCGGCAGCAGTTCGCGGATGTTGGAGATCTTCTTGTCGACCAGCAGCAGCAGCGGGCCTTCCAGCTCGGCCACCATGGTGTCCGGCTTGTTGACGAAGTACGGAGACAGGTAGCCACGGTCGAACTGCATGCCTTCCACGACGGACAGTTCGTTTTCCAGGCCCGAGCCTTCTTCAACGGTGATCACGCCTTCTTTACCGACTTTTTCCATGGCTTCGGCGATGATTTCACCGATGGAGTTGTCGGAGTTGGCGGAGATGGTACCTACCTGGGCGATGGCCTTGGAGTCGGCGCATGGCTTGGACAGGTTCTTCAGCTCGGCGACGACGGCGGCGGTGGCCTTGTCGATACCGCGCTTGAGGTCCATCGGGTTCATGCCGGCAGCGACGGCCTTCAGGCCTTCGTTGACGATGGCCTGAGCCAGGACGGTGGCGGTGGTGGTGCCGTCACCGGCAGCGTCGTTGGCCTTGGAAGCGACTTCCTTGACCAGCTGGGCGCCCATGTTCTCGAAGGCGTCTTTCAGCTCGATTTCTTTGGCGACGGAAACGCCGTCCTTGGTGATGGTCGGCGCACCGAAGCTCTTGGCCAGGACCACGTTGCGGCCTTTCGGGCCGAGGGTCGCTTTGACAGCGTCAGCCAGAACGTTGACACCAACCAGCATTTTCTTACGAGCGGAATCGCCGAATTTTACGTCTTTAGCAGCCATGATCGTTTAATCCTTGGAATTCTTTGGAGTAACGGGAAGTCGGGGAAATCAGCCTTCGATGACGGCGAGGATTTCGTTCTCGGCCATGACCAGCAGGTCTTCGCCATCGACTTTCACGGTGTTGCTGCCCGAGTAAGGGCCGAAAACCACTTTGTCACCGACTTTCACGGCCAGCGCACGCACTTCGCCGTTGTCCAGGATGCGACCGGTGCCGACGGCGACGACTTCGCCACGGTTCGGTTTTTCAGCGGCCGAACCCGGCAGAACGATACCGCCAGCGGTTTTCGATTCTTCTTCGCTGCGACGGATGACGACGCGGTCATGCAGAGGACGAAGCTTCATTGTCGATCTCTCCCAAATTGTGGTTTTCATCGGCCGGTATCGACACCGGCGGGTTGATTCGGTCCGGCGTTGCCGGGAGTGGCCCGCTCGAGGCGAACCACGTGTGTCATGTCTGGTGTCGCCACCAGAAACCTTGCGGTGACCACATACATGAGGTCGACAAAAATGATTACAAGGCTTGATGAGGAAAAATTTTCACAACCTCATCGCGGGAACGGGCCTGGTCCGCGCCAAGGCCCGCGCAGGCACTGCTCCTGCACTACGGCCCTTGGCAGGGCAAGCCCGCTCCGGCAATCAACCATTGGCGCTACTTGTCGCGGCGCTCGTACTCGCCCTCGATCACATTGGGGCGATGGCCGCCGTCACGTGGCTGCGCCTGGAACGGGTCGTCCTGGAACGCACGCTGGCGCATGGCCTGCTCCTCGGCCCGGCGACGCAACTTGCCGGCGACCAGCCGGCGGGTGAATGGCAACAGGCACAGCAGGCCCAGCACATCGCTGATGAAGCCCGGCAGCAGCAGCAGGCCGCCACCCACGGCCAGCATCAGGCCCTGGAACATGTCTTCGGCCGGCAGCTCGCCGCGTTGCAGGCTTTCACGGGCACGCAGGGCGGTGGCCAGGCCGGCCACGCGCATCACCAGCACACCCAGGGCGGAGCCGGCAATGATCAGCAGCAGCGCCGGGAAGAAGCCGATGGCCGCGCTGACCTTGACGAAGACGAACAGCTCCAGCACCGGAAAAATCAGAAACAGCAATAGAAAAGCACGCATCAAAGCATTCCTCGTCGGAAGAGAATCTTCCTGTACGACCTCACATGGATGCGTGCATCCGCCATTTCAACCCTCGACCTTCGCCGCAACCGGCCATTGGTCGGCGCGAGCCAGCAGGACCAGGGCCTCGCGAACTTGTGTCGGCGTGTTGCAAACGCTTGGGAAGGCCAGCCAGTGAATGCCCTGGCCAATACGCAGGTGCATGCCTTCGCTGTCGATGCCGACCAGTTCGGCCGGTGCCGTGCGCGGCAGGCCGGTGAGTTCGACATAGTGGGCGATGGCGTTGGCATGGTCGCTGTTCATGTGCTCGATCATGTTGGCCTCCGCCGCGCCAGCGAAGGGATTGTCCAGGGTGACCTGGTCGAGCCAGTGGATCGCGCCGAAGCCGCCGATGTAGCGGTGGCGTACCGGCTGCAGTACCCAGAAGTCGAAATCGTGGGCCTTGTGGTAATTGGCCGACTCGGGGAAGTAGCGGTAGTAGCGCGCCGCAGCGGCGTCGATGGCGGCCTGGTCGGTGAGCTTGCGCGCCTCGGCCATCACCGTCAGGCGTCCCACTGCCTGCACATCCTCGGCATCGCGCTCGCCCACCAGCAGCGAGCACTTGGGGTCTTTCTGCAGGTTGTGGGTGTGCTGGGCGATGCGGCTGATGAGGATCAGCGGATGTCCTTCGGCATCCAGGCAATACGGGACCACCGAACCGAAGGGGAAACCGGGCATGGACTTGGAAAGGGTCGAGAGGACGCCGCGAAATTCCTTGAGCAGCAGTTCCCGGGCGGGGCGCAGGGCGGAAGTACTCACTGGCGGAGCTCCTGGGGCGGATTGGAAGGATGACAAGATAAGCATTATCACCGCCCACCGCCACATGCTCGCGCTCGCCTGCGCGCCGGTGCCTTACCAGGTCACGCCGAAGCCAGCGGTATAGCGGGTCTTGTCCAGGTCGCTGTCGCGCGTGCCCTTGATCACATCCTTCTCGGCCTTGAGGTTGAGCGACGCCCACTCGGTGACCTTGTAGCGCAGTCCCATCTCGGCATCCAGCGAGTAGTCGGCGACGCCACCGAACGGCTTGCCGAACTCGCCATTGGTGAAGAACTGCACCTTCTTGCCCAGCAGGTAGCGGGTGTAGTCCCACTTCACCGCACCGGCATAGAAGTTGTCCTTGCCGCCATCGCGGTATTCGAAGTCGGTGCGGTTGACCAGCGAGCCCAGCGAGAAGGCGCCCAGCTCGTCGTCCCAGAACTGGTAGCCCGGGCCGGTACCGACAGTGCGCTGGCGCATCAGGTCCTCGATCTGGTCGCGCTTGTACTCCAGGCGCCCCTGCCAGAACCATTGCTCGGTGATGAAACGGTCCAGGGCGTACTCGGCACGCCAGTTGTTGGTGGTGGTGACGTCGTTCTTGGTCTCGCGGTTGTACTCGCCCTGGGCATTGTGCCGCCAGCGGCCATGGCGGGCGCTGGTCTTGAAGCTGATGTCGTAATCGTCGCTGTCGCTTTCGGCGCGCTTGTAGTCCAGCGCCAGGTCGACGTTGCCCTTCCACAGGAAGTCCTCGACCAGCGGGCGCGGCTTCATGATCTGCTCGATACTGGCCAGGTCGACGGTCCGGGGCGCCTCGCCATTGGCCAACGTGACCTTGCCCGGCTCGGCGGCCTTGAGCGACTTGGCCTTCTCGCCATGGTAGGCATCCTGCTTGACCAGCAGTTCCTGGTCGCTCTCCAGGGTCTTGACCTGTTTCCAGTCCAGGGCGATGGAGCCGCCATAGGGGGTTTCCAGCAGCAACTTGCCACCGTCGAAGACCTTGATCTTGCCACTGAGGCGGTCACCGTTCTTCATCCAGACGGTATCGGCAAACGCCGGGGCGCACAGGGAGGCGGCGAGCAGGCACAACAGGGTTCTAGAATGCATAAACGTACTACGGGTTCGATTTGATAAAAAAAGCCGGGCATTATCCAGATACCTCCGACCTGAGCAAGGACAGACCCAGCCCATGCCGATGAGTTCCACTCGCATTTGCCGCGACCGTCCGTCCGGTTTTGCCTACCCCACCGGACGCCCCTGATGGAGCACTTCGTTGCGCCGCCCCCCGAGGACGCCGAGGCCCGGCGCATGGCGCTGTATTCGGTGCTGGGCCAGGTGCCGGCCGGCAAGGTGGTCAGCTACGGGCAACTGGCCGAGCTGGCCGGCCTTGGCCGCGCGGCGCGCTGGGTCGGGCGCACCCTCGGGCAACTGCCGCCAGACACTCGCCTGCCCTGGCATCGGGTGCTTGGCGCAGGCGGTCGCCTGAGCCTGGCACTCGGCACGCCGTCGGGCGACGAACAGCGCGCCCGCCTGCGCGCCGAAGGCGTCAGCATGACCAATAATCGTGTGGATATGACGCGCCATGGCTGGCGCCCGATGGAGCACAGCGGTTAGAGTGCGCGCTTTGTTTTCGCAAACTTGAGGCAGATGTTGGCCCATGCCCCGTAAAACCTGGCGCGCTGCGCTCGCTGCCTATGCCAGCCCGTCAACCTTGGTGCTTTTACTGCTCGGTTTCGCCGCAGGCCTGCCGTACATGCTGGTGTTCTCGACGCTTTCCGTGTGGCTGCGCGAAGCCGGTGTGGCCCGCGAGACCATCGGCTATGCCAGCCTGATCGGCCTGGCCTATGCCTTCAAGTGGGTATGGTCGCCCCTGCTCGACCAATGGCGCCTGCCGCTGCTTGGCGGCCTCGGGCGACGCCGCTCATGGCTGCTGCTGTCGCAGGTGCTGGTGGTGCTGGGGCTGATCGGCATGGGCTTCTGCGACCCCCAGAAGCACCTGTCGTGGCTGATCGCCCTGGCCGTGCTGGTGGCCTTCGCCTCGGCCACCCAGGACATCGCCGTCGACGCCTATCGCCTGGAAATCGCCGACGACCAGCGCCAGGCCGCGCTGGCCGCCAGCTACATGGCCGGCTACCGGGTCGCGGCCCTGCTCGCCACCGCCGGCGCGCTGTTCTTCGCCGAATGGTTCGGTTCCACCGGTTTCAGCTACCTGCACAAGGCCTGGACCGGCACCTACGTGCTGTTCGGCGTGCTCATGCTCCCGGCGCTGTTCACCACCCTGGTGATGCGCGAGCCCGCCGTGCCACTGCGCACCCAGTTGTCGGCGGCGCGCTATGGGCTGATGCACCAGTTGGTCTCGGTGTTCGTGCTGATCATCCTGCTGGTCTCGGTACCCGCCAGCTTCACCCAGATGTTCAACACCGACTGGGCCAGCGTGGTAGTCGGCGATGCGACCCTGCTCGACCTGCTGCTCGAGGACCGCGCCTTCCTGCGCCTGATTCTCTATGTGCTGCTGACCTGGGCGTGTCTTTCGACCATGGGCCGTCGCGGCCTGGCCCCGGTGCTCACCCCGGTCAACGACTTCATTGCCCGCTACCGCTGGCAGGCCCTGCTGCTGCTTGGATTGATCGCCACCTATCGGATGTCGGACACCGTGATGGGCGTCATGGCCAACGTGTTCTACATCGACATGGGCTTCACCAAGGACCAGATCGCCAGTGTCAGCAAGATCTTCGGCCTGATCATGACCCTGGTCGGTGCCGGGGTCGGCGGCCTGTTGATCGTGCGCTTCGGCATCCTGCCGATCCTGTTCATCGGCGGTGCGGCGTCGGCGGCCACCAATCTGTTGTTCCTGATGCTGGCCGACATGGGGCCGAACCTGGAAATGCTGGTAGTGACCATCTCCCTGGACAACTTCAGCTCAGGCATGGCCACCTCGGCGTTCGTCGCCTACCTGTCGAGCCTGACCAACCTGAAGTTCTCGGCCACCCAGTACGCCTTGCTGAGCTCGATCATGCTGCTGCTGCCGCGCCTGATCGGCGGCTATTCAGGGGTGATGGTGGAGAAGTTCGGTTATCACAACTTCTTCCTGATCACCGCCCTGCTCGGAGTGCCGACGCTGATCCTGATCGCCCTGCACTGGCGGCAGGAAGCCGGCCGGGGAAAGCCGGTGCCGGAGGAAAGCCCGGCGGCTGAGACGCATTAAGTCAGCGTCCACCTCATCGCGGGGTAAACCCGTTCCCACGCATGCCTCCTCTGGACACCTGCGCGGGAACGGGCTTGCCCCGCGATGCATTCACCCGGCGACCACGCCTTCTCCTGGTCGCCCACCGAGCACGAACCACAGCGGCAGCAGCGCCAGCGCCCCGGCCACACCCGCAGCCACGGCGAAGTGCACCAGGCTCGCCCCGGCGCCAAGCATTGCCAAGAGCGCGCCACCCAGGCCCAACAGGGCGATGGTGATCATCCCCAGCATTGCCGACACCAGTCCCTTGCTCTGCTCGCTGGAGAACAGCGTCATGCGGTACAGCACGGCATTGGCCACGCCCAGGCCCAGGGCATACAGCGACAGGCCCGCCACCAGGCTGGTCACCGTCGGCCAGTACCAGGTCAGCGCAAGCATCAGGCTCAACCCTGCCAGGTACGGCCATAGTGCGCCACGCACCAGCGCCGCTAGCGGATAGCGGTCGGCGATGCGGTTGATGATCAGGTTACCGAGGATCAGCCCGCCGAACACCGGCAACTGCCACAGGGCATATTCCATCGTGCTCAGGCCTTGGTCATGGATCAGCAGCACCGGTGACAGGCCGATCCAGCCGATCAGCGGCAACCCCACCAACCCCAGCGCCGCGCTGCCGGCAACGAAGCGGCGATTGCCCAGCAACTGACCGTAACCGGCCAGCAACGGCAACAGGTGGATCGGCGTGAATGGCAAGCGCGAGCCGTCGCGGCGCTCCACGCCCAGGGTCTCCGGCATCAGGCGGTACAACAGCACCCAGCACAGCACCGCGCCCAGGGCAAAGGCAACGAACAGCCAGCGCCAATCCAGCCATTGCAGCATCAAGGTACCCACCAGCGGGCCGAGCAGCGGCGACAGCAGCGCGATGTTGGCCAGCAGGGCCATCATGCGGACGGCATCAGCCTCGCTGAAGGCTTCGTTGAGTGCCGGGTAGCTGACCGTGACCACGAAGCCCAGGCCAATGCCTTGCAACAGGCGCAGCAGGTTGAACAGGCCAATGTCCTGCACCCAGAACGTCGCCAGGCAGGCCAGGCCGAAGAACAGACAGCCCACCAGCAACATCGGGCGCCGGCCAAAGCGATCGGCCAGGGGGCCGATCAACCATTGCAGCACCACCCCACCAAGCAGATACAGGTTCAGTGCGTGCGGGATGTATTCGGGGCTGGCCTGCAGGTCACCGACTACCACCGGCATGGCGGGCATGACCGCGTCACTGGCCAGGTAGGTCAGCAGTTCGAACAGCGCCAGGGTCAGGCCAAACAGCAAGGCGCGCAGGGGCGTGATATGCAACAGAGGTTTCATGGCAGGTATCAGGTCTTGAAGGCGGGGTCAGGCTATATGCCAGATTTGGCAGTGCCCGTGCTGTGAACAAGTGTAAGGACAGGAAAAACAACGTGGGGTAAGTCCAGCCCTACAAAATTGCAGGAACAGACTTACCCCACGATAAACAGCGAGGGCGACGGTGCGGCTTACTGCACCGCAGCCTCCTGCACTACGCGAATCACCCGCTGCGGGAACGGAATGTCGATCCCTTCGGCCTTGAGGCGATCACGGGCATGCTCGTTGAGCATGAACAGCACGTCCCAGTAATCGGCGGTCTTGGTCCAGATACGCAGGGACACGGTGATCGAACTGTCGCCCAGGGTCGAAATCACCGCCTGCGGTGCCGGATCCTGCAGGACACGCGGGTCCTGGGCCAGTTCCAGCAGCACGTTGCGCGCCTTCTGCAGGTCGGCGTCATAATTGACGCCCACATCGAACACCACCTTGCGGGTCGGCTGGCGGTTGGTGTTGGTGATGATGCCGTTGGACAGGCTGCCGTTGGGCATGATCACTGTCTTGTTGTCGCCAGTACGCAGCACGGTGTGGAAGATCTGGATGCTGTCCACGGTGCCGGAGACCCCCTGGGCCTCGATCCAGTCACCAATGCGGAACGGACGGAACATCAGGATCAGCACCCCACCGGCGAAGTTCGCCAGGCTACCCTGCAGGGCCAGGCCGATGGCCAGGCCGGCGGCACCGATGGCGGCGACGAACGAGGTGGTCTCGATGCCGATCATCGATGCCACGCTGACCATCAGCAGCACTTTCAGCACGATGTTGGCCAAGGTGCTGATGAAGCCCTGCAAGGCCGCGTCGGCACGCAGGCCGACCAGTTTGCCCAGGCGCGCGCTGAGCTTGTTGATGATCCACCAGCCGATGGCCAGGGTCAGCAGCGCCAGCAACAGGCGGCTGCCGTATTCCATGATCAAGGGGATCCAGGTCTGCGATTGGCGGACCAGCTGATCGACTTCAGCGTTCAAATCCATAGTTTTCTCCTGATGCCGAACGGCAAGTGCACAGTAAAGCGGGCCGCTGGATCTTCAGCGGCCACGGGACCTGATGGACATCAGTTGGCCATCAAGGTTCCGAAACCTCGATCAGTCGCGGAAGTTGTTGAACTGCAGCGGCATGTCGAATTCCTTGGTGCGCAGCAGGGCGATGGCTTCCTGCAGGTCGTCGCGCTTCTTGCCGGTGACACGTACCTGCTCGCCCTGGATGGCGGCCTGGACCTTGAGCTTGCCGTCCTTGATGGTGGCGACGATCTTCTTCGCCAGGTCCTTGTCGATGCCTTCGCGGAACTTGGCTTCCTGTTTCTTTTCCTTGCCCGAGGCGTAGGGGTCCTTGGTTTCCAGGCACTTGACGTCGATCTTGCGCTTGACCAGCGCCAGGCGCAGGATTTCCAGCATGGCCTCGAGCTGGAACTCTTCCTCGGCGGTCAGCAGCACGGTCTGTTCCTTGTCCTTGAACTCGTAGCTGCCCTTGCCCTTGAGGTCATAACGGCGGTCGAGGTCCTTGATGGCGTTGTCGACAGCGTTCTGCACTTCGTGCTTGTCCAGTTCCGATACCACGTCGAACGAAGGCATGGGTGTTCTCCACAAAAAAGCGCGCTCGGTCTGAAGATGGAGCGCGTCGGGATTGATGGTTAAAATGCGGGCTCATTATAACGGGTTGCGAAACGCAGATGAGCAGCACCTGGCATATTCTCGGCGCCGGCAGCCTCGGTAGCCTCTGGGCCTGTCGGCTGGCCCGCGCGGGCAAGGCGGTGCGTCTGATCCTGCGCGACCCGCAGCGTCTGGCCAGCTACCAGCATGCCGGGGGCCTGACCCTGGTCGAGCAGGACCTGCCCCGTCATTACGCGATCCCCGCCGAAACCTTCGACACCCCCGGTCCGATCCACCGCCTGTTGGTCGCCTGCAAGGCCTACGACGCCGCGCCGGCGGTACTGCGCCTGGCCCCGCGGCTGGTCGCTGGTGCCGAGGTGGTGCTGTTGCAGAACGGCCTGGGCAGCCAGGACGAGGTCGCCGAGCAGGTACCCCATGTGCGCTGCCTGTTCGCCTCCAGCACCGAAGGCGCATTCCGCGAACAGGACTGGCGCGTGCGCTTTGCCGGGCACGGCTTCAACTGGCTGGGCGATCCTTGCAACCCAAGCGTCGCAGCCTGCTTCGACGACCTGGGCGATGCGGGCATCCCGGCGCAGTGGAGCACCGATATCCTCACCCGCCTGTGGCGCAAGCTGGCGCTGAACTGCGCGATCAATCCACTGACCGTGCTGCATGACTGTCGCAACGGCGGCCTGCTGGAGCACCTGGCCGAAGTCGGCGCGCTGTGCGATGAACTGAGCGGGCTGCTGCAGCGCTGCGGCCAACCTCAAGCCGCCGAAGACCTGCATGAAGAGGTGGAGCGGGTCATCGTCGCCACCGCGGCCAACTACTCTTCGATGTACCAGGACGTGCGCCACGGCCGGCGGACCGAGATCCACTACCTGCTCGGTCATGCCTGTCGCGCCGCCGCCCGCCACGGCGCCCCGGTACCGCGACTGGAACGTCTGCACCAGCGCCTGGTCGATAACCTCACGGCCCGCGGCCTGCCCGGCGCCTGACGCCAGCCACCTCGACGGAAATGGAAACCACCCGCCCATGACCCTGCGCCAACGTCTGGACAACCTCCCGGTCGGGCAGAAGCTGCTGGCGGCCCTGCTGGTGCTGCTGGTCACCATCCTGCTGGTGGCCAACCTCGCCTTCATCAGCGCCGCCTACTGGATCACCCAGGAAAGCATGGCCCCCCAGGCGTTGCAGACCATCGGCAAGCTGGCCTCCACGCCACAGCTGGCGGCGCGTGCCGGCGACTCGAAAGACAGTGCCACGGCGCTGCTCAAGGCGCTCGACAGCTATTCGCCATTGCGCGCCGCGGCCGTCTATGGCGGCGACGGGCAGATGCTCGCCGAGCTGCAGCACGGCGAAGCGCTCACGCTGCCCAAGCGCTTTCGCAACATCGACGGCTGGCGCCTGATGGAGTTTCGCAGCACCCAACTGGTCCGCCTGCCCCGTGACGCCGCGCCACCGGCACACCTGTTGCTGGTGGCCAGCAGCGAACTGCCCAGTGCCTTCTACACCGGTACCCTGTCCGCCAGCCTGGCGATCCTGGTGTTCAGCGTGCTGCTGTGGATCGTCGTCGCCCGGCAGATCAAGCGCCTGATCACCCTGCCGATCAACCGCCTCGAGGAGTTGTCGCGCCAGGTCACCCGCGAAGAGAGCTATGTCCTGCGCGCCCAGCGCGGCAACGACGACGAGATCGGCAGCCTGGCCGAAGCGTTCAATACCATGCTCTCGCGCATCGAAGCCCGTGAGCAGCAGCTCAAGCGCGCCCGCGACGAGTTCCAGAACGCCTACGACCAGGCCCAGGGCCTGGCCGAGGAAACTCGCCACACCAACCGCAAGCTGGAGCTGGAAGTCCAGGTGCGCAGCAAGATCGAGAAGAAGCTCACAGGCTTCCAGAACTACCTCAACAGCATCATCGACTCCATGCCCTCGGCACTGATCGCCCTCGACGAGCAGCTCTATGTCACCCAGTGGAACCACGAAGCCACGGTGCTCTCCGGCACGCCGCTGGACGAGGCGCTGAACCAGCCGGTGTTCCTTGCCTTCGAGCCGCTCAAGCCGTTCCTGCCACAGCTCAAGGAGAGCGTCGAGAAGCACCGGGTTGCGAAGATCGAACGGGTTACCTGGCCCAAGGGCGACGACCTGCGCCACTATGCCCTGACCTTCTACCCACTGACTGGCGGCGGCGGACGTGGCGTGGTGATCCGTATCGACGACATCACCCAGCGCCTGTCGCTGGAGGAGATGATGGTGCAGTCGGAGAAGATGCTCTCGGTCGGCGGCCTCGCCGCTGGCATGGCCCACGAGATCAACAACCCGCTGGGGGCCATCCTGCACAACGTGCAGAACATTCGTCGACGCCTGTCGCCGGAGCTGCCACGCAACCAGGAACAAGCCGACGAGCTGGGCATCGACCTGACGAACGTCAACCGCTACCTGGACAGCCGCGAAGTCCCCCAGTTGCTCGACGGTATCCAGCAGGCGGGAGCGCGGGCAGCGAAGATCGTCACCCATATGCTCAGCTTCAGCCGACGCAGCAACCGCCAGTTGGTGCCCTGCGACCTGCCGGCACTGATCGACCAGGCCGTGGAGATCGCCGGCAACGACTTCGACCTGGCCATCGGCTTCGACTTCAAGGGCCAGGCCATCGTCCGCCAGTTCGACCCACAGCTCGAGCCGGTACCCTGCACGGCCAACGAACTGGAGCAGGTGTTGCTCAACCTGCTGAAGAACGCCGCCCAGGCCATCCACCAGCGTCCGCAACCGAGCGAACCGGGGCACATCATCCTGCGTACCCGGCTCAATCCACCCTGGGCGGAAATCCAGGTCGAGGACAACGGCGTCGGCATGCCCGAAGCGGTGCGCAAGCGTACCTTCGAGCCGTTCTTCACCACCAAGGAGATCGGCCAGGGCACCGGACTGGGCCTGTCGGTTTCGTATTTCATCATTACCAACAATCACAAGGGGCAGATGGAAGTGCAGTCCACGCCCGGCCAGGGCACCTGCTTCACCCTGCGCCTGCCCCTGGGCCAGACGGCCGCGACCAAGACGGAGGCATGACATGGGCTATCGCCTGTCGAAGATCTACACCCGTACCGGCGACAAGGGCGAAACCGGCCTGGGCGACGGGCGCCGGGTGCCCAAGGACCATCCGCGGATCGAGGCGATCGGCGAGGTGGACAGCCTCAACAGCCAGCTTGGCGTGTTGCTGGCCGGCCTGGCCGAGGTCGGATTGAGCGAGCTGAGCGAAGTGCTGGCGCCTTGTCAGCACCGGCTGTTCGACCTGGGAGGCGAATTGGCGATGCCCAGTTACCAGGCATTGAATGGCGCCGAAGTGCAGCGGCTGGAAGCGGCCATCGATCACTGGAACGAAGAACTGGGGCCGTTGAAGAACTTCATCCTGCCCAGTGGCTCGATGCTGGTGGCACAAGCCCATGTGTGCCGCAGCCTGGCACGCAGCGCGGAACGACGTTGCCAACAGTTGAACGCGGTCGAACCGCTGGAAGGGGTTGGCCTGGCCTATATCAACCGGCTATCGGATCTGCTGTTCGTCGCAGCACGAATCATCGGCCGGCGGCAGGGGATTGCAGAAGTATTGTGGCAACCTGCGGCCAAGCCTGAGTAAAACGCAGCGCGGGTCAAGCCGCCCCCACGCGTAAGGACTGTCCCAGGAAGTTGGACACCAATCCAACCCTTGGGGGCAGTCCCGATACGTGGGAGCGGGCTTGCCTCGCGAGGGTCAAACGCCTCAGGCTTCAGGCCAGAATGCCCGGATCCCGGCAACGCCCTGGGCACCAGCCTTCCAGGCCCGCTCACGCTCATCTGGCCCGACGCCACCCAGCAGGAATACCGGGTGGCTGAACCCGGCAACCAGCCGCTGCGCCTCGTCCCAGCCCAGCGCTACCGCTTCGGGATGGGTCTGGGTCGGCTGCACCGGTGACAGGGTGACGAAATCCACGCCCATCTGCTCGGCCAGCGCCAGTTCTTCAGCGCTATGGCATGACGCTGCCAGCCAACGCGCCTTGGGGAACGGCCGGCCCTTGGCGGCATACTTGCGCAACTGCGCGGCAGTCAGGTGCCAGCCGGCCGACGGGAAGTCGCCCAACCACTCCAGCGGCCCCTTGAGCATCAACTGCGCCTTGCCCGCGCACAGCCCGACCGCATCCACCGCCACATCGCGGTACTTGGGATCGTACATGTCCGGAGCACGCAGCTGGATCAAGCGGATACCGTTGGCCACGGCCTTCTGGATGCCCTTGAGCATCTCCGGCACCTCCAGCCCGTCCGGAGTGATCAGGTACTGATCGGGCAGGCGCGCGGCCGCGACGATCGGCTTGTTGGCCTCGGGAAAGGCGTACTGGTCGAGATCCCGCGGTGCCACCCATGCCAGCGGCTGCCCCTCGGCACCGTGCGGTTCGCCAGTGAAGCTGTCCACTTCACGCACATCCAGCAGCACCTGCTTGTCCGGATAGTCGTGGCTGACCTTGATCAGCGGCCGCGAGTGGCTGACTTCGATGCCAAGCTCCTCGCGCAACTCGCGGGCCAGCGCCGCCTCGACACCCTCGCCCTCTTCCAGCTTGCCGCCGGGGAACTCCCACAGGCCGCCCTGATGCTGGGTGTCGGCACGGCGGGCGATGAGAATGCGCCCGTCCGCGCCACGAATGACCGCCGCTACAACATGAATCCGTTTCACCCTTCACGCTCCGCAAGCCCAGCCCGCAGCCAGGCCTGGAAGGCCGGCCACTGGTAGATGGTTTCGATATAGGCCGCAGCTTCTGCCGGCACCGCCACGCGGTAGGTGCGCAGGCGTACGGCCACAGGGGCGAAGAAGGCGTCGGCCAAGGTCGCTCGGCCGAACAGGAACGGGCCACTGTCCTTGGCCGCCAGGCGGCACTCGGACCACAACGCGACGATGCGGTCGATCTCCACCTGCACATCCAGGGGAATGTTTTCCAGCGCCGCATCGCGGGACAGGTCGAACGGCATGGCGCCACGCAGGGCGAAGAAGCCGCTGTGCATCTGCGCGCAAGCCGAACGCGCCAGGGCACGGGCCGCGACATCTTCGGGCCACAGCCGCGCTTCAGGGTGTTGTTCGTTGAGGTATTCGGCGATGGCCAGGGAGTCGGCGATCATCCCGTGCCCGGTCTTGAGCAACGGCACCTTGGCGGTGGCGGAGAAGGCCAGCAGGCGCTGGCGGGTGTCGGGCTGGTTGAGCCTGACCAAGGTTTCTTCGTAGGGCGCGCCAGCCAGCTCGAGGGCCAGGGCGCCGCGCAGCGACCAGGAGGAATACAGCTTGTCGCCGATGATCAGGTGATAGCTCATGAGGGGCGGCTCCATGTGTCTTGAATGGTGGGGGCTGCTGTGCAGCCCTGTCGTGAGGCAAGGCCGCGTCTGCAAGAAATCGTGATCTCTTCTAGGAGCGGCCTTGCGTCGCGAAAGGACCGCAAGGCGGTCCCAGCTGCATCAGGTGCGGTATTCAGCGTTGATCTTGACGTACTCGTGGGACAGGTCGGTGGTCCAGATGGTTTCGCTGCACTGGCCACGGCCCAGCTCGATACGGATGGTGATCTCTTCCTGGGCCATCACCGCCGAACCCTGCGCCTCGGTGTAGCTCGGGCTGCGACCGCCCTGGCTGGCGATGCAGACATCGTCCAGGTACACATCGATCAGGCTGACGTCCAACTGCGGCACGCCGGCGCGGCCGACAGCGGCGAGGATACGCCCCCAGTTGGGGTCCGAGGCGAACAACGCGGTCTTGATCAGCGGGGAGTGGGCCACGGCATAGCCGACGTCCAGGCATTCCTGGTGGTTGCCACCGCCGTTGACCTGCACGGTGACGAACTTGGTCGCGCCTTCACCGTCACGCACGATGGCCTGGGCCACGTCCATGCACACCTCGAACACGGCTTGTTTCAACGCCTCGAACAGCGCGCCACTGGCCTCGGTCACCTCAGGCACATCGGCCTTGCCGGTGGCGATCAGCATGCAGCAGTCGTTGGTCGAGGTATCGCCATCGATGGTGATGCGGTTGAACGACTTGTTGGCGCCGTCGAGCATCAGGTCCTTGAGCACCTGGGGAGCGACCTTGGCGTCGGTGGCGATGTAGCCGAGCATGGTGGCCATGTTCGGACGGATCATGCCCGCGCCCTTGCTGATGCCGGTGACGGTGATGGTCTTGCCGTCGAACTGGAACTGGCGGCTGGCGCCCTTGGGCAGGGTGTCGGTGGTCATGATGCCGGTGGCGGCTTCGGCCCAGTTGCTTTCCGAGAGGTTGTCCAGGGCGGCCTGCAAAGCGCCTTCGATCTTCTCGACCGGCAGCGGTTCGCCGATCACCCCGGTGGAGAACGGCAGCACCGACTCGGCCGGCACGCCCGCCAACTCGGCCAGCCTGGCACAGGTGCGCTCGGCGGCGGCCAGGCCTGGAGCGCCGGTACCGGCGTTGGCGTTGCCGGTGTTGGTCAGCAGGTAGCGCACGGTGCCTTGAACGCGCTGCTTGGACAGGATCACCGGGGCCGCGCAGAAGGCGTTGAGGGTGAACACGCCAGCGACGCTGGAACCTTCGGCACAGCGCATCACCACCACATCCTTGCGCCCGGGGCGCTTGATGCCCGCCGAAGCGATACCGAGTTCGAAACCGGGAACCGGGTGCAGGGTGGGCAGGGGACCAAGACCAACAGCCATTAGAGCGCTCCTAGATAAATCGGTTATTTGCAAAAGGCGGGGCCGCCTTGTGCCCCATCGCGACACAAGGCCGCGCCTACAGAATTGATGCGATTCCTGTAGGCGCGGCCTTGTGTCGCGAAAGGGCCGCAAAGCGGCCCCCGGATGTTTCAGCTTACAACAGCATGCTCAGATCATTCGATCTGACCATGGCAGTGCTTGAACTTCTTGCCCGAACCACACCAGCACGGCTCGTTGCGGCCCAGCTTCATGTCATTGCGGACCGGTGCCGAAGCAACGGCGACTTCGGCGCCCTCTTCAGCCAGTTGCTCGCCCTCCAGGCCCGGCGCGGCGGCGTGCTGGAACTGCATGCGACTGGCCAGCTCTTCGGCCTCGCGGCGCAGACGGGCTTCTTCCTCGGCCGGATCCTCGCGGCGCACCTGCACGTGCGACAGCACGCGGATGGTGTCGCGCTTGATCGATTCCAGCAGTTCCTGGAACAGGGTGAACGACTCGCGCTTGTACTCCTGCTTCGGGTTCTTCTGCGCATAACCGCGCAGATGGATACCGTGACGCAGGTGGTCCATGGTCGACAGGTGGTCTTTCCACAGGTCGTCCAGCACCCGCAGCAGGATCTGCTTCTCGAAGGTACGCAGGGCTTCGAGGCCTGCCTGGTCTTCCTTCTCGGTGTAAGCGTCGGTGATTTCCTTGAGCAGCTTCTCGCGCAGGGTCTCCTCGTAGAGATGATCGTCCTCGTCGAGCCACTGCTGGATCGGCAGCTTCATGGCGAAATCGCTGGACAGCGCGGCTTCCAGGCCGGCCACGTCCCACTGCTCGGGCAGCGACTGTGGCGGGATGTGCTGGCTGATGGTGGCGTCGAGCACTTCCTGGCGGAACTCGCCGATGGTATCGCCGATGTTCTCGGCGGCCAGCAGGCTGTTGCGCATGTGGTAGATCACCTTGCGCTGTTCGTTGGCCACGTCGTCGTATTCGAGCAGTTGCTTGCGGATGTCGAAGTTGCGGCCTTCGACCTTGCGCTGGGCCTTCTCGATGGCGTTGGTGACCATGCGGTGCTCGATGGCCTCGCCGGACTGCATGCCCAGGGCCTTCATGAAGTTCTTCACCCGGTCGGAGGCGAAGATGCGCATCAGGCTGTCTTCCAGCGACAGGTAGAAGCGGCTGGAGCCGGCGTCACCCTGGCGGCCGGCACGGCCACGCAGCTGGTTGTCGATACGACGCGACTCGTGGCGCTCGGAGGCGATCACGTGCAGGCCACCGGCCTCCAGCACCTGCTGGTGACGCTTCTGCCAGTCGGCCTTGATCTGGGCGATCTGCTCGGCGCTCGGGTTTTCCAGGGCGGCGACCTCGGCCTCCCAGTTACCGCCCAGCAGAATGTCGGTACCGCGACCGGCCATGTTGGTGGCGATGGTCAGGGCGCCCGGCGCACCGGCTTGCGCGATGATCTCGGCTTCCTTCTCGTGGTACTTGGCGTTCAGGACCTTGTGGTCGATACCTTCCTTCTTGAGCAGGTTGGACATGTGCTCGGAAGTTTCGATGGTCGCGGTACCGACCAGGACTGGACGGCCCTTGGCCATGCTTTCCTTGATGTCGGCGATGATCGCGGCGTACTTCTCGTCGGCGGTGAGGTAGACCAGGTCGTTGAAGTCCTTGCGGGCCAACGGCTTGTTCGGCGGGATCACCATCACGTTGAGGTTGTAGATCTGGGCGAACTCGAACGCCTCGGTGTCGGCGGTACCGGTCATGCCGGACAGCTTGGTGTAGAGACGGAAGTAGTTCTGGAAGGTGGTCGACGCCAGGGTCTGGCTCTCGGCCTGGATGTTGAGGTTTTCCTTGGCCTCGATGGCCTGGTGCAGGCCCTCGGACAGGCGACGGCCCGGCATGGTGCGGCCGGTGTGCTCGTCGATCAGCAGGATCTGGCCTTCCTGGACGATGTACTCGACGTTGCGGTGGAACAGCTTGTGCGCACGCAGGCCGGCATAGACATGGGTCAGCAGACCCAGGTTGTGCGCCGAGTACAGGCTCTCGCCCTCGGCCAGCAGGCCGGACTGGGTGAGCATGTCCTCGATGAACTGGTGGCCGGCCTCGTTCAGCTCGACCTGGCGGCTCTTCTCGTCGATGGTGAAGTGACCTTCCTGGGTCACCTGGCCTTCGACTTCCTCGATGTGCTGGGTCAGGCGCGGGATCAGGCGGTTGATCTCGATGTACAGCTTGGAGCTGTCCTCGGCCTGGCCGGAGATGATCAGCGGGGTACGCGCTTCGTCGATGAGGATCGAGTCGACTTCGTCGATCACCGCGAAGTTCAGCTCACGCTGGAACTTCTCGTCCTGGCTGAATGCCATGTTGTCGCGCAGGTAGTCGAAACCGAATTCGTTGTTGGTGCCGTAGGTGATGTCGGCGGCGTAGGCCGCGCGCTTTTCTTCAGGCGGCTGGAAGGCCGAGACGATGCCGACGGTCAGGCCGAGGAATTCGTACAGCGGACGCATCCAGTTGGCATCGCGACGGGCCAGATAGTCGTTCACCGTGACCACGTGCACGCCTTTGCCGGACAGCGCGTTGAGGTAGACCGCCAGGGTACCGACCAAGGTCTTGCCTTCACCGGTGCGCATTTCTGCGATCATGCCTTCGTGCAAGGTCATGCCGCCAATCAGCTGGACATCGAAGTGACGCATGCCCATCACGCGCTTGCCGGCCTCACGGGCCACGGCGAAGGCTTCAGGCAGCAGCTGGTCGAGGGTCTCGCCTTTGGCCAGGCGCTCTTTGAACTCTGCGGTCTTGCCCCGCAGTTGCTCGTCAGAGAGGGCCACCATTTTCTCTTCGAAGGCGTTGACGGCGCTCACCGTCTTGAGCATGCGCTTGATTTCACGCTCGTTCTTGCTTCCAAAAAGTTTCTTTAACAAAGGCGCAAACATATCGGCAGGATCTTCCACACGTAGGGATGGAGGGCGGCCCCGTGAAGTCGCCCGTGCAGCCCTTGGGCCGCATGCGAACGAGCATTCTACCCGGAAACGATGGTGAGGAAAGTGGTGGATTTCCACGATGCTGGCACAGCGCTTTTAGGGGGCCTGACTAACATAGGGGCTTTTTCGGCAAGTTCAAGGTGCGCCAGGATGAAACGTATCACGAATGACTTGCATCAAGATCCCAGGCCCCATCCCGACAGGTAGCCAGGCGTGGAAACGGCCAGCTCCCGCAGCGCTGTCGGCCATCTGTTAAACTGCCGTCCACCTACCCTCTGCGATCCCCCATGGCCTACAAACCCACCCCAGCCCGCCCGCCCTCCGCGCTGCTGCGTCAAGCGCGCCCGCTGCGCCTGCTGCTCAACCAGGCCGAGCGCCTGGAGCACCTGCAGCGCCTGCTGGAAAGCCAGTTGCAACCGGCGGCCCGCGCGCACTGCCATGTCGCGTCGTGGAAGGAAGGCACCTTGTTGCTGGTGGTTACCGACGGCCACTGGGCCACGCGCCTGCGCTATCAGCAGAAGCGTCTGCAACGGCAGTTGCAGACGCTGGAAGCCTTTGCCAACCTGAGCCGCATCCTATTCAAGGTGCAGCCACCGCTGGTGCCGGCCAAACGCGAAGGCCAGGGGCCGGAATTGTCTGAAAATGCCGCCCAGAGCATTCGCGGATCGGCCGAGGGAATCACCGACCCGAAGCTCAAGGCAGCGCTGGAGCGCCTGGCGGCGCATGCCCAGCCCAAGCGCTGAAGACGCCAGCGGCGGTTACCGGCCTCATCGCAAGCGCCCCCAATCCCACGGATCACTGGTCGTTGATCCTGTAGGAGCTGGCGACAGCCTGCGATGAACGCCGCCCCAGGTGAATCCCTTGCAGAGAAAACCTGCGCCCATAAAAAAGGCCACCCGAAGGTGGCCTCAATGAACTAGAGAGTGTTCGAACTTACACGGCCGCAACAGGGCGCATGTACGAGATCGGTGCCGTGTTGGCATCTTCGAAGAACACCACTTCCCAGGCGTCGGTTTCAGCGATCAGCTTGCGCAGCAGCTGGTTGTTCAGCGCGTGGCCGGACTTGTAGCCCTTGAACTCGCCGATCAGGCTGTTGCCCAGCAGGTAGAGGTCGCCGATGGCATCGAGGATCTTGTGCTTGACGAATTCGTCTTCGGAACGAAGGCCGTCTTCGTTGAGCACGCCGGTCTCGTCGACGACGATGGCATTCTCGACGCTGCCGCCGAGCGCAAGGTTGTGCTTGCGCAGGTACTCGATGTCACGCATGAACCCGAAGGTTCGTGCACGGCTGACTTCCTTCACGAACGAAGTGCTGGAAAAGTCGACCGAGGCGCTCTGGGTCTGGCCCTTGAGGACCGGGTGATCGAAATCGATCTCGAAGCTCACCTTGAATCCGTCGAACGGCAGGAAAGTGGCGCGCTTGTCGCCCTCTTCCACTGTCACTTCGCGCAGGATACGGATGAACTTCTTCGGTGCGTCCTGTTCTTCCAGGCCGGCCGATTGGATCAGGAATACGAAGGGTCCGGCGCTGCCATCCATGATCGGCACTTCCGAGGCGGAGAGCTCGACGTAGGCGTTATCGATGCCCAGGCCCGCCATGGCGGAGAGCAGGTGCTCGACCGTATCGACTTTGACGTCACCGTTGACCAGGGTCGTCGACATGGTGGTCTCGCCGACGTTGGCCGCGCGCGCCGGGATCTCGACGACAGGCGAGAGATCGGCGCGACGGAAGACGATGCCGGTGTCGACAGGCGCAGGCTTGAGGGTCAGGTAGACCTTCTCCCCGGAGTGCAGGCCGACACCTGTGGCACGGATGGTATTCTTCAGGGTGCGTTGTCTAATCATGGCATTGGCCGCTTCAGCGCAAATTGCGAACAGGTATCAACAAAGGCTGGGGATGATAACAGACCCGGCCTTTGCTGAACACCAATCACCCTTATACCCCTGATAAATTCCATTAATCGGCCTGACGACGCAGGAATGCCGGGATATCCAGGTAGTCCAGGTCATCCTGAGGGTTGAGCTTGGCGGCTGCCGCGGCACCGGCGTGGGCCTGGTTGCGCATCACGGTCGGACGCTCCAGGTCACGGTAGTTGACGGCGGGCTGCTCCTGGCGGACCGGGGCCGGGTTGGACGACTCGTACACCTGCTGAGCGGTCTGCAGGGTGTTGTCGACGACCTTGACCGGCTTCTCGATGCGCGCACCCAGACCGGTAGCGACCACGGTGACGTGCAGCTCGTCGCGCATGTCCGGATCGATCACGGTACCGACCTTGACCATCGCGTGGTCGGAGGCGAAGGCTTCGATGATGCTACCCACGTCGGAGTACTCACCCAGCGACAGGTCAGGACCTGCGGTGATGTTCACCAGGATGCCGCGGGCGCCCTGCAGGTTGACGTCTTCGAGCAGCGGGTTGCGGATCGCCGCCTCGGTGGCTTCGCGGGCACGGTTCGGACCGCTGGCGCAGCCGGTACCCATCATCGCCATGCCCATCTCGCCCATCACGGTACGCACGTCGGCGAAGTCGACGTTGATCATGCCCGGACGCTTGATGATGTCGGAGATGCCGCGCACGGCGCCGGCCAGAACGTCGTCGGCCTTGGCGAAGGCGGACAGCAGGCTGGCATCCTTGCCCAGGATGGTCAGCAGCTTCTCGTTGGGGATGGTGATCAGCGAGTCGACGCTCTCGGCCAGCATGCGGATGCCTTCATCGGCGATCTGCATGCGCTTGCGACCTTCGAACGGGAACGGACGGGTCACCACCGCAACGGTGAGGATGCCCATTTCCTTCGCCACTTCAGCGATGATCGGCGCCGCACCGGTACCGGTACCGCCGCCCATGCCGGTGGTGATGAACACCATGTTGGTGCCCTGCAGCACCTCGGCGATGCGCTCGCGGTCTTCCAGCGCGGCCTGGCGGCCGACTTCCGGATTGGCGCCGGCACCCAGGCCCTTGGTCACGCCGGTACCCAGTTGCAGGATGGTGCGCGCGCCGATGTTCTTCAGCGCCTGGGCATCGGTGTTGGCGCAGATGAACTCGACGCCTTCGATGTTGCTCTTGACCATGTGGTTGACGGCGTTGCCACCACCACCACCGACACCGATCACCTTGATGACCGGACTTTGCGGGACGTTGTCTACGAGTTCGAACATTTTCCCTCTCCTTACAGTTCTCTAGTTGTCGCGCCTACCACTACTGCTTTGAAACTCAGAAGTTGCTCTGGACCCAGCGCTTGAGCCGGTCAAGCACTGGACCCTTGGGTTCATCGCCATAGCTGTTGTTGCTGTTGCTGCTGTTGCTGATACCGGTCATGGACAGGTCCTCGGACTGCTTCTGCAGACCGTAGGTGAGCAAGCCCACGCCAGTCGAATAGATCGGGTTGCGCACCACGTCGCTGAGCCCCCGAACGCTGTGCGGCACGCCCAGGCGTACCGGCATGTGGAAGATTTCCTCGGCCAGTTCCACGGCGCCTTCCATCTTCGAGGTCCCCCCCGTGAGGACGATGCCAGCCGGCACCAGGTCCTCGTAGCCGCTGCGACGCAGCTCGGCCTGGATCAAGGTGAACAGTTCGTCGTAGCGTGGCTCGACCACCTCGGCCAGGGCCTGGCGCGACAGTTCGCGCGGCGGACGGTCGCCGACGCTCGGCACCTTGATGGTCTCGCCGGCACCGGCCAGCTTGGCCAGGGCGCAGGCGTAGCGGATCTTGATCTCTTCGGCGTACTGCGTCGGCGTGCGCAGGGCCATGGCGATATCGTTGGTGACCTGGTCGCCGGCGATCGGGATCACCGCGGTGTGGCGGATCGCGCCCTCGGTGAAGATGGCGATGTCGGTGGTGCCGCCGCCGATATCCACCAGGCACACGCCCAGCTCTTTCTCGTCGTCGGTCAGCACCGAGTAGGCCGAGGCCAGTTGCTCGAGGATGATGTCGTCGATTTCCAGGCCGCAGCGGCGCACGCACTTCTCGATGTTCTGCGCCGCATTGACCGCGCAGGTGACCACGTGGACCTTGGCCTCAAGACGCACGCCCGACATGCCCAGGGGCTCGCGCACGCCCTCCTGGTTGTCGATCACATAGTCCTGCGGCAGGGTGTGCAGCACCCGCTGGTCGGCCGGGATGGCCACGGCCTGGGCGGCGTCCAGCACGCGCTCGAGGTCGGCCAGGCTCACCTCGCGATCGCGGATGGCGACGATGCCGTGGGAGTTCAGGCTGCGGATATGATTGCCGGCGACACCGACGAACGCCGAGTGGATACGGCAGCCCGCCATCAGCTGGGCCTCTTCCACGGCGCGCTGGATCGACTGCACGGTCGACTCGATGTTCACCACCACGCCCTTCTTCAGGCCGCGCGATGGGTGGGTGCCGATGCCCACGATCTCCAGGGTACCGTCCTCGCCGACTTCACCCACCAGCGCCACCACCTTGGAGGTGCCGATGTCCAGCCCGACGATCATTTTGCCGCTATGCGCGTTTGCCATGGTCCTGCCTCTCTCTAATTCTTCGCAACGGCGGGTTGGGCCGTCGTCGGTGCATTCGGTTCCCGCCAGCCAACCGCTAATCCGTTGGCGTAACGCAGATCGATGCGGGCGATATTGGTGATCTGGTCTTTAAGCGTCTTGTCGTAAATGGCAATGAAACGGCGCATCTTCTCCACCAGATGGTCGCGCCCCAGCAGCAGCTCGATGCCTGGCCCGGCGCTGCCCGCGCCAGTGGTCAGGAACCAGCTGCCTCGCTCGCGCAGCTCCAGGCGAGCGATGGAAAAGCCCATGGGGCGCAGCATCTGGCTCAATACCTGATACTGCTGCATGACTTGTTGCTGCGCCCGCTGCGGCCCGAACAGCTGCGGCAGGTGCTCGTAGTTGGCCAGTTCGCGCGGGGTGAAGGCCTGACCCTGGTTGTTGAGCAAGGCCTCGTCGCCCCAGCGTGCTACCGGCAGCTGTTCTTCCAGGCGGATCACCACTTCGTCCGGCCACACCCGACGCACTTCGGCGTGGGCGATCCATGGCATCTGCTCGAGTTCCACCCGCATCGCCGCCAGGTCGACAGTGAAGAAGCTCGCTGCCACATAGGGCGCGATCCGCTGCTGCACCGCCTGCTGGCTGATGTAGCTGAGGTCGCCCTGCACGGCGATCTTGGTGATCGGCCGGTCGGCGTACGGCATCAGGCGGATGGCGCCCTCGTAGGCGCCAAAGCCCGCGGCCACCAGCAGCACCGGCCACAGCAGGCGCTTGAGGCCACCGAAGCTTGGACGGGGCAGGCGCGCCGATACGGGCTCGTCGGCCACCAGTCGGCTGGCACCGCGCGGCACCGGCTTGCTACGGCCGGTAACGGGTTGCTGCTGACGTATCATCGCGCCTTGCATGGCTGCTTAACCTCGCGTCGCTACGCTGTCGGCCAGGATCGCCAGCACCAGTTGCTGGAAATCCAGGCCGGCCGCGCGGGCCGCCATGGGCACCAGGCTATGATCGGTCATGCCCGGTGCGGTGTTGACTTCGAGCAGCCAGAACCGGCCCTGCTCGTCCTGCATCACGTCCAGCCGGCCCCAGCCCTCGATGCCGATGGCATCGCAGGCGCGCGCGGTCAGGTCGATCAGTTCCTGTTCCTTGGCACTGTCCAGGCCGCAGGGAATGCGGTACTGGGTGTCATTGGCGATGTACTTGGCGTCGTAGTCGTAGAACACGTGCGGGGTGCCCAGCGCGATCGGCGGCAGCACCTGGCCACGCAGCACCGCGATGGTGAACTCCGGACCGTGGATCCATTGCTCGACCAGTACCTGCGAATCGTATTTGGCGGCGTCCTTCCAGGCAGCGACCAGTTCCTGCTCGCTGTTCACCTTGGCCATGCCGATGCTCGAACCTTCATGGGCAGGTTTGACGATCAGCGGGAAGCCCAGTTCCGCACTGGCGGCCACGCAATCCTGCTCGCTGCCCAGCACCGCGTGGCGCGGGGTCGGGATACCCAGGCTCTGCCACACCTGCTTGGTGCGCAGCTTGTCCATGGCCAGCGCCGACGCGAGGATGCCGCTGCCGGTGTAGGGAATGCCCAGGCACTCGAGCAGGCCCTGCATGCTGCCGTCCTCACCACCACGACCGTGGAGGATGATGAAGGCGCGATCGATCTTTTCGTTTTGCAGGCGGCTGAGCAGGTCGTCACCGACATCGATGGCGACGACGTCGACACCGGCGCTGGTCAGCGCCTCGATCACCGCGGCGCCCGATTTCAGCGACACCTCGCGCTCGGCGCTCTTGCCGCCGTACAGCACGGCGACGCGGCCGAAGGCCTTGATGTCGAGGGTGGAATGCAGCTTGTCGTAGGCGCGGGTCACAGCGGCTTCTCCTGCTTGGCGCCTGCGAACAGCGGGCTTTTCATCAGTTGCGGGGCCAGGCCGCCGACATCGCCGGCACCTTGGCAGATCAGGATGTCACCGGCGCGCAGCAGTGGCTTGACCAGCGGCGCCAGCTCGGCGCCACGTTCGATGTAGATCGGGTCCAGCTTGCCGCGCTGGCGGATGCTGTGGCACAGCTGGCGGCTGTCGGCACCGGGGATCGGCTCTTCGCCGGCCGGGTAGACTTCCATCAGCAGCAACACGTTGGCATCGCCCAGCACCTGCACGAAGTCGTCGTACAGGTCACGGGTACGGCTGTAGCGGTGCGGCTGGTAGACGATCACCAGGCGCCGGCTCGGCCAGCCGCCACGCACAGCCTTGATCACCGCGGCGACCTCGGTCGGGTGGTGACCGTAGTCGTCGACCAGCATCACGCTGCCGCCGTCGACCGGCAACTCGCCGTACACCTGGAAGCGTCGGCCGACACCCTGGAAGCCGGACAGCCCCTGAACGATGGCTTCGTCGGTGATGCCTTCGTCGGTGGCGATGGCGATGGTCGCCAGGGCATTGAGCACGTTGTGGTTGCCCGGCATGTTCACCGAGACATCCAGCGGCTCGCGATCGCGGCGCAGCACGGTGAAGTGGGTCTGCATGCCCTGCTGGCGCACATTGATGGCGCGCACGTCGGCCTCTTCGCTGAAGCCGTAGGTCACGGTCGGACGCTTGACCAGCGGCAGGATCTCGCGCACCACCGGGTCGTCCAGGCACATAACCGCCAGGCCGTAGAACGGCAGGTTATGCAGGAACTCGACGAAGGTCTTCTTCAGCTTGTTGAAGTCGCCCTCGTAGGTCGCCATGTGGTCGGCGTCGATGTTGGTGACCACGGCGACCATCGGCTGCAGGTGCAGGAAGCTGGCGTCGCTTTCATCCGCCTCGGCGATCAGGTAGCGGCTGGTACCCAGCTGGGCATTGGTGCCCGCTGCGGTCAGGCGGCCGCCGATGACGAAGGTCGGATCCAGGCCACCGGCCGCGAACACCGAGGCCAGCAAGCTGGTGGTGGTGGTCTTGCCGTGGGTGCCGGCGACCGCCACGCCATGGCGATAGCGCATCAGCTCGGCGAGCATCTCGGCGCGCGGCACGACAGGAATGCGCCGCTCGAGGGCGGTGGCGACTTCTGGGTTGGCCGGGTTGATCGCGCTGGACACCACCAGTACATCGGCAGTAGCGGCGTTCTCGGCGCGGTGGCCGACGAAGATCTGCGCGCCGAACGACTGCAGGCGCTCGGTGACCGGCGACTCCTTGAGGTCGGAGCCGGACACTTCATAGCCCAGGTTCAGCAGCACTTCGGCGATGCCGCACATGCCCACGCCGCCGATACCGACGAAGTGAATGCGACGGATCCGGCCCATCTTCGGTTGCGGCATGGCTTTCTGGCTCTCAACCATGGGCCACCTCCAGGCAGATATCGACCACGGTGCTGGTTGCAGCAGGCTTGGCCAGGCGGCGGGCAGTGCCGGCCATGGCGTTGAGTTTCTCGGGTTGCATCAGCACCTCGTTCAGGCGTTCAGCGAGTTGCGCTGCGCCAGTTGTCGCTTGTGGCATCAGGAAGGCGGCGCCTTCCCGAGCCAGGTATTGGGCGTTGTAGGTCTGGTGGTCGTCGATGGCGTGGGGCAAGGGCACCAGCATCGAGGGCAGGCCTGCCGCCGCGAGTTCGCTGACGGTCAGGGCACCGGCCCGGCAAACCACCATATCGGCCCAGCCATAGGCATGGGCCATGTCCTTGATGAACGGCTCGACCTGGGCCTCGACACCCGCTTCGCGATAGCGCTCGGCGGTGGCCGGTCCATGCTGCTTGCCGGCCTGGTGGAACACCTCGGGACGCAGGCTCTGCGGTACTTCGGACAGGGCCTTAGGCAACAATTTGTTCAATGGTTCCGCGCCCAGGCTGCCGCCCATCACCAACAGGCGTGCCCGACGCTCGGCCAAGGGCGCGCGCTGGGCGTCCATGAACAGCTCGGGACGCACCGGGTTACCGGTGGTACGCAGCTTGTCGCTGGCGGCGAAGGTATCCGGGAAGGCCTCGCAGACTCGCGCGGCCAGCGGCAGCAGCAGGCGGTTGGTGGTTCCGGCGCGGGCGTTCTGCTCGTGGATCACCAGCGGCACGCCGCACAACCGCGCGGCAACACCACCGGGGCCAGTCACGTAGCCGCCAAAGCCGACCACGCAGGCCGGCTTGAGCTCACGGATGATCCGACGCGCCTGCAGCACCGCCTTGAGCAGGGTGAATGGCGCCTTGAGCAGCGACAGCTTGCCCTTGCCGCGCAAGCCGCTGACCTGGATCAGGTGCAGCGGCAGGCCGGCCTGGGGCACCAGGTCGTTCTCGATGCCGCGCGGCGTGCCCAGCCAGTGCACGTGGTAGCCACGGGCCTGGAACTCGCGGGCGCAGGCCAGGGCCGGGAACACGTGGCCCCCAGTGCCGCCGGCCATGATCAGTACGTTCTTGCCGTCAGCGGCCATGACTGGTCTCCTCGGCAAAGTCACTTTCCTTGAATTCGTGTTCCTCGCTGCCCAGGTGCGTGCGGCTCTCCCATTCGATCCGCAACAACAACCCCACGCAGGCGCAGCAGATCACCAGGGAACTGCCCCCGTAACTGAGGAACGGCAGGGTCAGGCCCTTGGTCGGCAGCAGGCCGACGTTCACGCCGATGTTGATCAGGAACTGGCCGATCCACAGGAACGACAGCCCGAACGCCATGTAGGCGGCGAAGAACTGCTTGGCCTTCTCGGCCCACAGGCCGATGTACAAGGCGCGCACGGTGATGAACACGAACAGCGCGATGGTCAGCAGCGAGCCGACCACGCCAAGTTCCTCGGCCAGTACCGAGAACACGAAGTCGGTGTGCGCCTCGGGCAGGTAGAACTGTTTCTGCACACTGTTGCCCAGGCCCACGCCCAGCCACTCGCCACGTCCGAACGCGATCAGTGCCTGGGTCAGCTGGTAGCCGGAACCGAACTGGTCGGACCAGGGATCGGTGAAGGTGATCAGACGCGCCATCCGGTAGGGCTGTGCCTGTACCAGCACCACCACCGATATCACCGCCAGCACCACCATCAACGAGAAACGGAACAAGCCCACACCGCCGAGGAACAGCATCGCCGCAGCGGCACCCATCATCACCACGGTGGCGCCGAAGTCCGGCTCCATCAGCAGCAGGCCAGCCATCGGCAGCAGCACGATGAAGGGCTTGAAGAAGCCCATCCAGCTCTCGCGCACCTCGGTCTGCCGGCGTACCAGGTAGCCGGCCAGGTAGATGACCACGAAGACCTTGGCGATCTCCGACGGCTGGACGTTGAAGAAGCTGAAGCCGATCCAGCGCATCGAACCGTTCACTTCACGGCCGATCCCTGGCACCAGCACCATGACCAGCAGGCCGAAGGCACCCACCAGCATCATGAAGCCCATGCGCTGCCAGGTGGCGATCGGCACCAGCATGGTCAGCGCCCCGGCGCCGAGGCCGAGGGTGACGTACACCAGGTGGCGGAACATGTGGTAGAGCGGATTGCCCGACTGCACCGCGGCCACTTCCGAGGAGGCCGAGGTGATCATCACCAGGCCCAGGCCGAGCAAGGCCAGGCACCCGGCCAGCAGCGGGAAGTCGAGGTCGATGCCACGGCCACTGATCAGTGGCGACGGGTAGGGTTTGAGGATGCCGAAGATCATGCCAGCCCCTCCGCTGCCTGGGCGAACAGGCGCCCGCGTTCTTCGAAGTTCCTGAACATATCGAGGCTGGCGCAGGCCGGCGACAGCAGCACTGCGTCGCCCGGCAAAGCCAGTTCGGCGCAGCGTTGCACGGCCTCGTCCAGGCTCTGCACGCGCACCAGTTGCACGCCGTCCTTGAAGGTCTCGGCCAGACGCTCGGCATCGCGACCGAGCAGCACCACCGCGCGGCAATGCTGCAGCACTGGCTCGCGCAGGGCGGCGAAGTCCGCGCCCTTGCCATCGCCGCCGGCAATCAGCACCAGCTTGCCTTCGATATCGGCACCCAGGCCCTCGATGGCGGCAAGGGCGGCACCGACGTTGGTGGCCTTGGAGTCGTCGTACCAGTTCACGCCATTGCGCTCGCGAATCCACTGGCAGCGATGGGCCAGGCCCTTGAACTCGCGCAGGGCCTCGAGCATCGGCGCGAACGGCAGGCCAGCGGCATGTCCCAGGGCCAGGGCTGCCAGGGCGTTGCTCTGGTTGTGCGCGCCACGGATCTTCAGTTCGCGCACCGGCATCAGGGTCTGGAATTCAAAGGCCAGGTGCTTCTCGCCGTCGACCTCACGCAGGCCGAAGGCCTTGAAGTCCGGCGCATTGAGACCAAAGGTCCAGCACGGGCGGCCTTCGACCGGTAGCGGGCGGCTGAGGGCGTCCTGGCGGTTCACCACCACCTGGCGGGCACCGCGGAAGATCCGGTGCTTGGCCAGGTGATAGGCCGGCAGGCCACTGTAGCGGTCCATGTGGTCTTCGCTGACATTGAGCACGGTGGCCACTTCGGCGTTGAGCTGGTCGGTGGTCTCCAGCTGGAAGCTCGACAGCTCCAGCACATAGAGCTCGACGCTGTCGTCGAGCAAATCCAGTGCCGGGGTGCCGAGGTTGCCGCCGACTGCCACACGTTTGCCTGCCTTGGCGGCCATCTCGCCGACCAGGGTGGTCACCGTGCTCTTGGCGTTGGAACCACTGATCGCGACGATCGGCGCCTTGGCCTGGCGGGCGAACAGCTCGATATCACCGGAAAGCTTCACGCCACGCGCCGCCGCCTGCTGCAATGCCGGGGTGGCCAGGGCAAGGCCGGGGCTGACATAGAGCTCGCTGGCGCGGCAGAGGAAATCGACATCCAGCTCGCCACAGCGCACTTCCACCTGCGGATAGTCACGGCGCAGGGTTTCCAGTTCCGGCGGTTGCTCGCGGGTGTCGGCGACCGCAAAGGCAACGCCCCGGCTCGCCAGGAAGCGAACCAGGGACATGCCGCTCTTGCCGAGGCCGACAACGATGCGGAATTGGTCGGAAGCGATCAGTGACACGCTCGTTTACCTCAGTTTCAGGGTGGCAAGGCCGATCAGCACCAGGATCACGGTGATGATCCAGAAGCGGACGATCACGCGCGGCTCGGGCCAGCCCTTGAGTTCAAAGTGGTGGTGAATCGGTGCCATGCGGAACACGCGCTTGCCGGTCAGCTTGAAGGAAGCCACCTGGATCACCACCGACAGGGTTTCCATGACGAACACGCCGCCCATGATGAACAGCACGATCTCCTGGCGCACGATCACGGCGATGGTGCCCAGGGCCGCGCCCAGCGCCAGGGCGCCGACGTCGCCCATGAACACCTGGGCCGGATACGTGTTGAACCACAGAAAGCCCAGACCGGCACCGATCAACGCGCCGCAGAACACGATCAGT
Organism: Pantoea sp. Cy-639; assembly: GCF_011752525.1. Lineage (GTDB taxonomy): Bacteria > Pseudomonadota > Gammaproteobacteria > Pseudomonadales > Pseudomonadaceae > Aquipseudomonas. The sequence goes on from NZ_VWXI01000005.1 coordinate 234,421, forward strand.
TCACCGGCGCCTGGCACATAGGGAATCAGCAGGTATTCGGCGAACTTCACGTTACCCGACAGGTAGCAGAAGATGCCCAGGGCACCACCGACCATCACGGTCGGCATGATCGCCAGGCCATCGAGGCCGTCGGTCAGGTTGACCGCGTTGCTCGAGCCGACGATGACGAAATAGGTAAGCACGATGAACCCGGCGCCCAGCGGGATAGCCAGGTCCTTGAGCATTGGGATGATCAGCGTGGTCTCGACACTGGTCGGCGCGGTCTTGTACAGGAAGATCGCCGCCGCCAGGCCGAACACCGACTGCCAGAAATACTTCCAGCGGCTCGGCAGGCCGCGGGAGTTCTTCTCGATCACCTTGCGGTAGTCGTCGACCCAGCCAATGGCGCCGAACGCCAGGGTGACGATCAGTACCACCCACACGTAGCGGTTGCTCAGGTCGGCCCACAGCAGGGTGCTGATGCCGATGGCGGAGAGGATCAGCGCGCCACCCATGGTCGGGGTGCCGGACTTGGACAAGTGCGATTGCGGGCCGTCGTTACGCACGGCCTGGCCGATCTGGCGGATCTGCAGGGTACGGATCATCCATGGGCCCAGCCACAGGGCCAGGGACAACGCGGTCAGCACACCCAGGATCCCGCGCAGGGACAGGTACTGGAAGACCGCGAAGCCCTTGTAGAACTGTTGCAGATACTCGGCCAACAGCAGCAGCATTAATGTTTCTCCCCGCTGGCACCGCACAATGCCGCCACGACGTTTTCCATCGCAGCGCTGCGCGAGCCCTTGATCAAAATGGTGGTATTGCTGGCAGATTCGCCGCGCACGGCGTCGATCAGCTCAGCTTGAGTAGCGAAATGACGGCCATTGGCGCCGAACGCCTGGACCGCATGGGCCATGTTGGTGCCCACCGCGTACAGCGCGTCGACCTTGCCGCGGGCGTAGTCGCCCACTTGCCGGTGACCTTCCTCGGCCCATTGCCCCAGTTCGCCGATATCCCCGAGCACCAGGACGGTGCGGCCGGAAAAGCCGGCGAGTATATCAATGGCCGCGCACATCGAGGTGGGATTTGCGTTGTAGCTGTCGTCGATCACCCGTACGCCGTTCGGCGCAATCTGCGCCACGGTACGGCCCTTGACCGGTTGTACCGCCTCGAGGCCAGCGGCGATACCGCTCATGCTCAGACCAACGGCATGGGCGGCGGCCGCGGCGGCCAGGGCGTTGCTGACGTTGTGCGTGCCCAGCAGGTTCAACTGCACCAGGACGCTGCCATCCGGGCCATGCAGGGTGAACGATGGGCAACCACGGGCATCGCGGCCGATAGCGCTGGCATGGAAGTCGGCTTGCGGGTTGTCCAGCGCGAAGCTGACGACGCGGTGGTTACCCGCGCGCTTGCGCCAGATGTCGAACGCCTTGTCGGCCAGGTTGAGGATGGCCGTACCGCCCTCGCCCAGGCCCTCGAGGATCTCGCCCTTGGCCTCGACGATCTTTTCCGGGCCGCCGAACTCGCCGACATGGGCGGTACCTGCGTTATTGATGATGACCACCTGCGGCTGGGTCAAGCCGACGGTGTAGCGGATCTCGCCAATGCGCGAAGCGCCCAGTTCGATCACCGCGGCGCTGTGCTCCGGGGCGATTTCCAGCAGGGTCAATGGCGCGCCGAGGTCGTTGTTCAGGTTGCCACGGGTGGCATGCACCGGGCCGCGGGTCCGCAGGATCGCGGCCAGCATTTCCTTGACCGTGGTCTTGCCACTGGAACCGGTGATGGCCACGACCGGCTTGTCGAAGCCGGCACGGTTCAGCGCGCCCAACTGGCCCAGGGCCACCCGGCAGTCGGCGACCAGCAGTTGTGGCAGGTCGACGTCGGCGACTTCACGCTCGACCAGCGCGGCGACGGCGCCCTTGGCCTTTACGTCCGCCAGGTAGTCGTGGCCGTCGAAGCGTGGCCCGGTCAGGGCGACGAACAACTGGCCGGCGACCACGCTGCGGCTGTCGATGCTGACGCCGGTGAAGCTGGCGTCGGCGCCTGCCAGGCGCGCCTTCAGGGCATCGGTGAGCTGGCTGAGCAGCATCGGCTCAAGCATGTGGCGCCTCCCAGGCTGCAAGTGCCTTGTCGGCTTCGATCAGGTCGGAGAAATCATGGCGCTGGCCATTGATTTCCTGGTAGTCCTCGTGCCCCTTGCCGGCCAGCACGATCACGTCGTCGGCACTGGCGCTGGCGATCAGGCGGGCAATGGCCTCGCCACGACCGGCAACGAATTCGACGTCGGCGAGCTTGGCGAAACCTGGGCGAATGTCGTCGAAGATGCGCTGAGGATCTTCGGTACGCGGGTTGTCGTCGGTGACCAACACCCGGTCAGCCAGGCGCTCGGCCACCTCGGCCATCAACGGGCGCTTGCCAGCGTCACGGTCGCCGCCGCAGCCGAACAGGCACAACAGCTTGCCGTGGGCGTGCGGGCGCAGGGCCTCGAGCACCTTTTCCAGGGCGTCCGGGGTGTGCGCGTAATCAACCACCACCAGCGGCTTGTCACCACCACCCAGGCGCTGCATGCGACCGATCGGCCCTTGCAACTGGGGGGTGACCTTGAGAATTTCGTCCAGCGGGTAATCCAGTGCCAGCAAAGTGGCCACGGCCGCGAGCATGTTGCTCAGGTTGAAACGGCCCAGCAGACGGCTGCGCAAGACATGCTCGCCCTGCGCGGTGACGATCACCGCACGCACGCCATCGTCGCTGAAGCTGGCCTGCTTGCAGAACAGCGTCGCCGCTGGGTCCAGCAAGCTGTAGCTGATCAGGCGCGAAGGCACTTCAGCCGCGGCCAGGCGGCAGCCGAAATCGTCGTCCAGGTTGACCACCCGGGCGCGCAGGCTCGGCCAGGCGAACAGCTTGGCCTTGGCGGCCTCGTAGGCCTCCATGCTGCCGTGGTAGTCGAGGTGATCGCGCGACAGGTTGGTCATCACCGCAATATCGAAATCAAGCGCAGCCACCCGGCCCTGCTCGAGAGCATGGGAAGACACTTCCATGGCCACGGCCTTGGCACCAGCGCTTTTCAGATCAGCCAGGGTCGCCTGCACGGCAATCGGGTCCGGCGTGGTCAGGCGGCCGCTTTGCAGCTCGCCGTAGAAGCCGGTACCCAGGGTGCCGATCAGACCGCAGCGCTGGTCGAGGGCGTCGAGCGCCTGGGCCAGCAACTGGGTGACGCTGGTCTTGCCGTTGGTGCCGGTTACCCCGACCAGCTCGAGCTGACGGCTCGGCTCGCCATAGAAACGCCCGGCGATCTGCGACAGCTGGGCGATCAGCCCCTTGACCGGAATCAGTGGCGCGTCGGTGATCGGCAGTACACTGGCGCCTTGCTCTTCATAGGCCACCGCCGCCGCGCCACGGGCCAGGGCATCGGCGATGTGCGCGCGGCCATCGACCTTGGCGCCAGGCACAGCCAGGAACAGGTCGCCCGGACGCACTGCGCGGCTGTCCAGGGTCAGTTCGCGGATCAACGGATCACGGCTGGCGTGGGCGAACAGTTTGCTCAATGGCATTGTCATCAACCACGCCCTCCCTTGGCGGGTACTGCGCTGGCTTGCTGCGTCGAGGACGGCGGCAGGTTGTCCGGCGGCACGTTCATCAGGCGCAGGGTGCCCGACATCACTTTGCTGAATACGGGGGCCGAGACCAGGCCACCGAAATAACCGCCCTTGCTCGGCTCGTCGATGACCACGACGATGGCGTAGCGCGGGTCGCTCATCGGACCGAAGCCGGCGAACAGCGAACGGTAGGCGTTCTCGGTGTAGCCTTTGGAACCGACCGTGGCCTTACGCGCCGTACCGGACTTGCCGCCCACGTGATAGAACGGCACCTGGGCGCGGAAAACGCCACGCGGCGCTTCGATCACCTGCTGCAACATGCCCTGCACGGTCTCGGCGGTTTCCTTGGGGATTGCCTGTACCGACTCCGGGGTCTTGTCGACCTTGAGAATCGACAGCGGCACCATCTTGCCGTCGTTGGCGATGGCAGCGTAGGCATGCACCAGCTGCAGGGCGGTCACCGACACGCCATAGCCATACGACAGGGTCGCGGTCTCGGCCTTGCGCCACTCGCGGTGGTTGGGCAGGTTGCCGACGCGTTCGCCGGGGAAACCAAGGCCGGTGTACTGGCCCAGGCCGACCTGGGACATGACCCGGTAGATCGCCTCGCCACCGATGTCGAAGGCGATCTTGCTCATGCCGACGTTGGACGAGTTGATCAGGATGCCGGTCAGGTCGAGGATCGGGCCTTCGCTCCTGGACACGTCCTTGATCGTGTAGCGGCCGATCTGCAGGCTGCCCGGATACACCTCGACCTTGTCGGTGACCTTCCAGCGGCCGCTCTGCAACGCGGCGCTCATCGAAATCGGCTTGACCGTCGAGCCCGGCTCGAACACGTCGATGATCGCCCGGTTGCGCATCGCGGCGGGGAACATGCTGCGGCGGTTGTTCGGGTTGTAGGTCGGCTGGTTGACCATCGCCAGGACCTCGCCGGTCTTGACGTCCATGATCACCAGGCTACCGGCCTTGGCGTCCTGTTCGGCAATGGCGTTGCGCAGCTCGCGCGTGGCCAGGTACTGCAGGCGCAGGTCTATCGACAACGCCAAGGTCTTCCCGGCCTTGGCGTTCTTGGTAACCTGGATGTCCTTGATCAACCGACCACGCCGGTCCTTGATCACCTGCCGCTTGCCAGGCACGCCGGCGAGCCATTCGTCATAGGCCAGCTCCACCCCTTCACGCCCGTGGTCGTCCAGGTCGGTGAAACCGACCATGTGCGCGGTGACATCACCAGCCGGATAGAACCGGCGGAACTCTTCCAGGCCATAGACGCCCGGCACTTTCAGGTCGAGCACCTGCTGGCCCTGCTCCGGGGTCAGGCCACGGACCAGATAGATGAATTCCTTGTTGGCCTGCTGAGTCAGGCGCTCGGTCAGTTGCTGGGCGTTCTGCCCCAAGGCAGCTGCCAGTTGCGGCCAGCGGTCCTTGGCGACCTGCATTTCCTTGGGGTTGGCCCACAGGGTGGTCACTGGCGTACTGACGGCCAGCGGCTCGCCGTTGCGATCGGTAATCAGGCCCCGGTGCGCCGGGATCGGGATGTGGCGCAGGCTGCGGGCATCGCCCTGGCCCTTGAGGAAGTCGCGGTCGACCACCTGCAGGTCGATGATGCGCCAGCAGATAGCGCCGACCATCAATACCAGCAAGCCGATCACCACCCGGAAGCGCCAGGGGTAGAGTGCGCCTTCGAGCTTCATCATGGCGCCACCATCCGCACTTCGTTGGCGGCCGGCACGCGCATTTTCAACTGCTCGCTGGCCAACGTCTCGATCCGGCTATGGGCGGTCCAGGTACTCTGCTCGAGAATGAGCCGGCCCCACTCGGCCTGCGCCTTGTCGCGCTCGCTGAGCTCACCGTACAGGGTGTTGAGCAGTTGCCGATTCCAATGGGCGCTGTAGGACACGGCGATGGCCGAAACCAGGACGCCGACAAACAGCAGGAGCATCAGGAAGCTCCCGCCTGGCAAAGGCTTGGCAAAAAGCCGACTCAACGCAGCTTCTCCGCCACCCGCATCACGGCGCTACGCGCCCGCGGGTTGGCCTTGAGCTCCGCGTCGGAGGCAAACTGCGCCTTGCCGATGAGCTTGATCTTCGGCTCGAACGCCTTGTGCTGCACCGGCAGGTTGCGCGGCAGGTTGTCGGCCTCGCCCTTGACCAGCTTGCGCATGAACAGCTTGACGATGCGGTCCTCGAGGGAGTGGAAGCTGATCACCGCCAGGCGACCGCCGATCTCCAGCGCATCGATCGCCGCCTCGAGGCCTGCCTCGAGATCGCCCAGCTCGTTGTTGACGTGGATACGCAAGCCCTGGAAGGCTCGGGTCGCCGGATTCTTGCCCTTTTCCCATGCCGGGTTGGCGACCTTGAGCACTTCGGCCAGGTCGGCGGTGCGGGTGAACGGCTGCTTCTCACGACGCTCGACCACGGCACGCGCCATGCGTCCGGCAAAGCGCTCTTCGCCGTATTCCTTGAACACACGGGCAATTTCTTCAACGGGCGCGGTGGCGACGAACTCCGCGGCGCTGATGCCCTGCCCAGGATTCATGCGCATGTCCAGCGGGCCGTCGTTGAGGAAGCTGAAGCCGCGCTCGGGGTCATCCAACTGCGGCGAGGAAACGCCCAGGTCGAGCAGGATGCCGCTGACCTTGCCGTCCAGACCACGCTCGGCAACTTCCGAACCCAGTTCGGCAAAGCTGCGCTGCACAATGACAAAGCGGCCGTCTTCGGCCGCCAGCGCTTGCCCGGTGGCAATCGCCTGAGGATCCTTGTCGAACCCCAGCAGTCGCCCTTGCGGCCCGAGCTTGCTGAGGATGAGGCGACTGTGGCCGCCACGCCCGAAGGTGCCGTCCAGATAGCAACCGTCGGCGCGCAAGGCCAATGCCTCGACAGCTTCGTCGAGCAGGACGGTGATGTGGTTGAAGCCGCTATCTATGGTCACAGGATCAGGTCACGCAAGTCGTCGGGCATGGCGCCCGGTTGTTGAATAGCTGCAAGGTCGGCTGCCGAAACCGCGTTCCAGGCATCCTCATCCCACAGCTGGAATTTGTTCAGTTGCCCCACCAACATCGCCTTCTTGTCCAGCTTGGCGTACTCACGCAGGCGGGGCGGCACCAGGAAACGCCCGCTGCCATCGAGCTCCAGGTCAACCGCGTTGCCGATCAGCAGACGCTGAAGGCGACGGTTTTCCTCACGCAACGATGGCAATGCACGCAACTTGGCTTCTATCTGTTCCCACTCGTCGAGGGGATAAACACACAAGCAGGGGTCAACCGCGTCGATGGTCACGATCAACTGACCATTGCAACGCGAATCGAGCTCGTCACGGTACCGACTCGGCATTGCGAGTCGACCCTTGGCATCGAGGCTGACGGCGTTAGCTCCGCGGAACACGGCTGCGATTCCCCACAATGTTAGCTTTTTTGTGTCAGAAAACCCACTTCATCCCACTTTCTGCCACTTGCGCACACTATAGGAATCCGTTCGCTACACCGTCAAGGCACGTTCACAAGGAAATCCCTTACAGGACGGCGATTTAGCTCAACAATGGAATGTGAAAGGATTGTCAGAGAGGGAAAAACGACAGGAAAAATCAAACCCACTCAAGCGGATAGGGAGTGAAGTTAAAGTGATTTATTAAGAGTAAGAATTTTTCGGTATTACCAGGACACATCTGCTATCGATTCAAGCAGGAAGGGAGGGGGTGGAGAGTCGATCTGTAAGCCGGGTTTTGTCGAGGACAGTCATTCCTCTACGACGGCCATCACTGGACGCCTCTAGCAACCTACCCGGTTCCGACGCGGGCCACGCCATAAGGAACCCTATTTGGTCTTGCTCCGAGTGGGGTTTACCTAGCCACGAACTGTTGCCAGTCGTGCGGTGCGCTCTTACCGCACCTTTTCACCCTTACCGGCGCCGAAGCGCTTAGGCGGTTATTTTCTGTGGCACTTTCCGTAGGCTCGCGCCTCCCAGGCGTTACCTGGCACTCTGCCCTGCGGAGCCCGGACTTTCCTCCCCCGCCTCTTGCGGAACAAAAGACGGCAGCGACTGTCCGATCGACTCTCCGCCGCCAAGGTTACCGGCAGGCGCGCTCAAGAACAAGTGACGGAATAAATAATGTCATTAAGCCATTAGTTGGATTTCTGCTTTTCCAGGGCCAACTGGTACAACAAGTTCTTGCGCACGCCGGTGATTTCCGCCGCCAACGCTGCGGCACGCTTGAGCGGCAACTCCGCCAGCAGCAAGTCGAGCACGCGCTGCGCCTCGCTGCCGATCGCATCTTCATCCTCTGGCGCGCTCCAGCCAGCCACCAGCACCACACACTCGCCACGCTGCTGATTGCTGTCGCCCTGCACGAACGCCCGCAGCTCGGCCAACGGCAAGCCCTTGAGGGTCTCGAAGGTCTTGGTGATCTCACGCGCCAGCAATGCCGGGCGCTCACCGCCGAATACCGCCTCCATATCCTCCAGGCACTCCAGGATGCGATGCGGCGCCTCATAGAAGATCAGCGTGCGCGGCTCTTCCCTGACCTGCTCCAGCCGCGCGCGGCGCCCGGCTGCCTTGGCCGGCAGGAAGCCTTCGAAGATGAAGCGATCCGAAGGCAAGCCAGCGGCGGACAGCGCGGCAATCAGCGCGCAGGCTCCCGGTACCGGCACCACCTGCACACCGGCAGCGCGCGCCTGGCGCACCAGATGGTAGCCAGGGTCGGAAATCAGCGGCGTGCCAGCGTCGGACACCAGCGCCACATCATCCCCGGCCAGCAGCCGAGTGATGAAACGGCCACCCTCGTCGCGCTCGTTGTGCTCATGGCAGGCCGCCAGCGGCGTATCGATACCGAAGTGCTGCATCAGGCGCACCGAGTGACGAGTATCCTCCGCGGCAATCAGGCTCACATCGGCCAGCACCTTCAACGCCCGGGCACTCATGTCATCGAGGTTGCCGATCGGCGTGGCGACGACATACAGCGTACCCACGGTGGTTTTGGAAGCCCCTGCAACATCAGTCACTGCGCACACCTGCATTTCGGATCAAAGGCGCCATTGTAGCCCGAGCGCCGGCAACAGGGCGCAAAGAACTTCGCCCGCCAGCCATCGAGAGCCGCCTATAGTGAAGGTTGCCCTTCGGCGAGTTCGCACCCCGCACCGCGCTTGGGTACAATCGTCGGCCAACTTGATCGAGTAACAGGACCTTTACATGATCGCTTGCCTGCGGCTGCTCACAGCCCTCTGCCTCGCTGCCTTGCTGGCAGCCTGTGCCAGCTCGCCCTCATCCAGCCTGGGCGAATTGCCACGCACCCCGGACGCCAGCATCGAGCAACTGCTCGACAAGGCCGCCTCCAGCAAGTCCGCGGAAGATGCCGCACTGCTGCGCTTGAGCGCCGCTGACCTGGCCTACCGGCAGAAGGACTTCCCTCGCTCGGCACGCATCCTCGAGCAGGTCCCGCTGGACTCGCTCAAGCCAGCCCAACAGGTGTTCGCCAGCACCCTGGCCGCCGAACTGGCCATGAGCCGCAAGCAACCCAAGGCGGCCCTGACAGCCCTGTCTCACCCTAGCCTGCAACGCGTCGGCGAACTGCCGCCAGCCCAGCAGGCACGCACTTACAACGTCCACGCCGCCGCCCTCGAGGCCGACGGCCAGACCCTGGCCGCCGCCCAGCAGCGCGTGCTGCTCGCCCCGCTGCTCAGCGACCAGGCTGCCAGCGCCAACAACGATGCCATCTGGGCCCTGGTCGCCGCACTGCCGGCCGAGCAGTTGCAACAGAGCAGCAACGACGAGACCCTCGCCGGCTGGACCAGCCTGGCCCTGGCCGTCAAAAGCGCCGGCACCCTGGAGCAACAGCAGAGCGCCATCGACAACTGGCGCAAGCAGCACCCGGACCACCCGGCCGCCAAGCAACTGCCTGCAGCCCTGGTCAAACTCAAGGAACTGGCCAGCCAACCACTGACCAAGATTGCCCTGCTGCTGCCTCAGGAGGGCCAACTGGCCGGTGTCGCCCGCGCCTTGCGCGACGGTTTCATGGCCGCCCACTTCCAGGCCCAGCAAGGCGGACAGCCAGCACCAGCCGTGCAGGTCTTCGACAGCTCGCGCATCACCTCCCTGGACGACTTCTACCGCCAGGCCCAGGCTGCTGGCGTCCAATTGGTCGTTGGCCCGCTGGAAAAGCCACTGGTCAAGAAACTCGCCGACTACCCGCAACTGCCGATCACCACCCTGGCCCTGAACTACGCCGACGCAGGCCAGAAGGCCCCGGCCCAGCTGTTCCAGTTCGGCCTCGCCGCCGAAGACGAAGCCCGCGAAGTGGCCCGTCGCGCCCGCGCCGATGGCAAGGTCCGCGCCGTGGCCCTGGTACCGCGTGGCGAATGGGGTGACCGTGTGCTCGCCGCCTTCCGCCAGGACTGGGAAAGCAACGGCGGCACCCTGCTTGCAGCCGAGCGCATCGCCCAGCCGGTCGCCCTGGCCCAGCAGATCGCCGACCTGTTCCAGCTGCGCCAGAGCGAAGGCCGTGCCAAGAGCCTGCAAAGCACCGTGGGCGGCAGCATCGCCGCCCAACCTTCGCGCCGCCAGGACATCGACTTCATCTTCCTCGCCGCCACTCCGCAGCAGGCCCAGCAGATCAAGCCGACCCTGAACTTCCAGTACGCTGGCGACGTGCCGGTCTACGCCACCTCCAACCTTTACAGCGCCAGCGGTGACGTCAACCAGTACAACGACATGAACGGCATCCGCTTCTGCGAAACGCCCTGGCTGCTCGACAACACCAACAGCCTGCGCCAGCAGGTGGTGCAGCAGTGGCCGCAGGCCGCAGGCAGCCTCGGCCGCCTGTACGCCATGGGTGTCGACGCCTACAGCCTGGCACCGCGCCTTGGCCAGCTCAAGGCCCTGCCGGACAACCGTGTCGAAGGCCTGTCCGGCAGCTTGAGCATCAACGCCGCACAACGCGTCGAACGCCAACTGCCCTGGGCCGAGTTCTCCGGCGGCCAGGTCAAGCGCCTGCCGGATACCCCGCGCTGATGCCCGGCGCATCGCCCTCCTGCGCCGGGCAAGCCGCTGAAGACCATGCCCTCGAGCTGCTTCGAGGACATGGTCTGCAACTGCTGACGCGCAACTGGCGATGCAAGGGTGGCGAGCTCGATCTGGTCATGCTCGATGCCGATACAGTAGTATTCGTCGAAGTCCGCTATCGGTTGCACGCGAACTTCGGCGGCGCCCTCGGCAGTATCGATGGGCGCAAGCAGAAGCGACTGGCGCTAGCCGCCAGCCTTTTCCTGCAGAATGAACCCCGCTGGGCCAATCATCCCTGCCGCTTCGACGTTATCGCCCTGCAAGGCCAAGGCCACGGGGGCGAACCGCTGCAATGGCTGAAAAACGCCTTCGAGTGCTGAACCCGTTCCGATTTTTTTGCTCTATGTTTCGCGGGCTGGTCCCTGTCGCGCGTCGCGCCGGCCACCGCCCCTCTTAAGGTCACACCAGATGGACATGCAATCCCGAATTCGCCGGCTGTTCCAGGCCAGCATCGACACCAAGCAACAGGCAATGGACATCCTGGCACCTCACATCGAGCAGGCCAGCCTGGTCATGGTCAACGCGCTGCTCAGCGACGGCAAGATGCTCGCCTGCGGCAACGGCGGCTCGGCCGGCGATGCCCAGCATTTCTCCTCGGAGCTGCTCAACCGCTTCGAGCGCGAGCGCCCGAGCCTGCCAGCCATTGCCCTGACCACAGACAGCTCCACGCTCACTTCGATCGCCAACGACTACAGCTACAACGAAGTCTTCTCCAAGCAGATCCGCGCCCTGGGCCAGCCCGGCGACGTCCTGCTGGCGATCTCCACCAGCGGCAACTCGGCCAACGTGATCCAGGCGATCCAGGCCGCACATGACCGCGAAATGATTGTCGTAGCCCTGACCGGACGCGACGGCGGCGGCATGGCGTCGCTGCTGTTGCCCGAGGACGTGGAGATCCGCGTACCCTCGACGGTCACCGCGCGCATCCAGGAAGTCCACCTGCTGGCGATCCATTGCCTGTGCGACCTGATCGACAGCCAACTGTTCGGGAGTGAAGAATGATCCCCAAGCGTCTCGGCCTGATGGCCCTCACCCTGTGCCTGGGCCTGTCCGGCTGCAGTTCGGTCCTGACCTCGACCCGCAACTCGCCCATCGAGGACGACCGCGGCACCCGCACCATCGGCAGCAAGATCGACGACTCGCTGATCGAGACCAAGGTCTCGGTCAACATCGCCAAGGCCAACCCGGATCTGGACAAGGGTTCGCACATCGTCGTCAGCAGCTACAACGGCGTGGTTCTGCTCGCCGGACAAACGCCACGCGCCGACCTCAAGTCCCTCGCCGAGCAGACTGCCGGCCAGGTGCAGCGGGTCAAGAAGGTGCATAACGAGCTGCAGGTCATGCAGCCTTCGTCGATCCTTGCGCGCAACAACGATGCCTGGCTGACCACCAAGATCAAGACCCAGATGCTCACCGACGAGAACGTGCCCAGCTCGCGCATCAAAGTGATCACCGAAAACGGCATCGTCTACCTGCTCGGCCTGGTCCGCCAGCAAGAGGCCAACGCCGCCACCAACGTGGTGCAAGGCGTCTCCGGCGTGCAGAAGATCGTCAAGCTGTTCGAGTACATCGACTGATTACCCCGCGAGGGCGGCACTGTCGCCCTCGCCCTTCAACCCTGATCCAGGAAGTACCCCATGAAGAAGTTCCTGCTGCCCGCCCTGTTGCTCGGCGCCTTCGCCACCCTGGCCGGCTGCTCCACCCCGAGCGTGATCACCCTCAACGATGGTCGTGAACTGCAGACCACCGACACGCCGAAATTCGACCGCAACTCCGGCTTCTATGAGTTCAAGCAACTCGACGGCAAGCCGACCCGCATCAACAAGGATCAGGTGCAAAGCATCAAGGATCTGTAAGCGCAGCGGCAACAAAAAAGGCGATCCCCAGGGATCGCCTTTTTTGTTGCCCGGTCAGCCGGAAGGTTACTTGACCACCTTCAGGCTTGGCCGGCCACTCGGGCGTGGCGGCTCCGGCGGCAGATCATCATCCGCCCCGGTTTCATCATCCTGCAGGTCGTCCTCATCGTCGAACGGTGGCTCGAGCTCGAAGACCATGCCCTGCCCGTTCTCCCGGGCGTAAATGCCCAGAATCGCGCCAATCGGCACATACAGTGAATGGGAGACGCCTCCAAAACGCCCTTCGAAGCTCACCGCCTCGTTGTCCATGTGCAGGCTACGTACAGCACTGGGCGAAATATTCAGGACGATCTGGCCATCATTGGCGAAACCCTGGGGGACCTGGACCGCCGGATACTCGGCATTGACCAGCATGTGGGGCGTGCAATCGTTGTCGACGATCCACTCGTACAGCGCGCGAACCAGATAGGGGCGACTGGAGTTCATACGGCTCCTCATTAAACTTTGCGCATTTCACGTTCAGCAGCGGACAGGCTTGCCTGGAAAGACTCGCGGGCAAACTGTCGCTCCATGTAATCCAGCAGCGGCTTGGCCTGCCGCGGCAATTCGATACCCATCACCGGCAAGCGCCAGAGGATGGGTAGTAGACAACAATCGACCAGACTCTGCTCCTCACTCATGAAGCAGGCCATTTCGCCGAACAGCGGCGCCACGCCGGTCAGGCTCTCGCGCAGCTCCTTGCGCGCCTGGGCACGAGCGGCATCGCTGCTGCGCGAATCGAGCACGGTATCGGCGAGCGTGCACCAGTCGCGCTGGATGCGATGCATCAGCAAACGGCTGTTACCGCGCGCCACCGGGTACACCGGCATCAACGGCGGATGCGGATAACGCTCATCGAGGTATTCCATCACCACGGTCGATTCATACAGCGCCAGGTCGCGATCGACCAGGGTCGGCAGGCTGGCGTAGGGGTTCACCTCGACCAGCCGCGGGGGCAGGCGCTTGGTGTCGACATCGATGATCTGCACCGCGACGCCTTTCTCCGCGAGCACGAGGCGCACCCGGTGGGAGTAATGATCAGCGGGGTCGGAATAGCAGGCTAACCTGTTGGTTGCGCCCATGTAGCGCCTCCTCGCACGGGATGCTCGTGAAACTGTAAATGAAAACGCGCCCGGGGTGCCCCAGCCTTGTCGCTGGGGCACCCCGGGCGCGTTCAACTACCAGAAACTACTGCGTGATCAGTGCACGTCCTTCCAGTATTCACGCTTGAGCAAATAGGCGAATACGAAGAAGAAAGCCAGGTACAGGAGCACATAGGTACCGATGCGCTGACTTTCCAGTTTGACCGGGTTGGCCGAATAGGCCAGGAAGGTCACCAGGTTCTTGACCTTCTCGTCGAACTGCTCGGCGGTCAGGGTACCGGATTTCTCCTCGACGGTCAGCTGGTCGCACGCCTCATGGGTCAGCGGGCTACCGGTCAGCGGGTCGAACTGCTTCTTGCCATCGACCACGGTCTGCACCTGCTTGCAACCGATCACCTGGTTGCCCTGCAGCCCGACCAGGACGTTAGGCATGCCCACATTGGGGAAGACCTTGTTGTTCACACCCCAAGGGCGCGACTTGTCCTCGTAGAAGCTGCGCAGGTAGCTGTACAGCCAGTCGTTGCCACGCACCCGCGCGACCAGGGTCAGGTCGGGGGGCGCGGCACCGAACCAGACCTTGGCATCGTTGGGCTGCATGCCGATCTGCATGTGGTCGCCGATCTTGGCACCCGTGAACACCAGCTTCTCGAGCATCAGCTCATGGGGAATGCCCAGGTCGTCGGCAACCCGCTCGTAACGCTGGAACTTGGCGCTGTGGCAGCCCATGCAATAGTTGGTGAAGGTACGCGCGCCATCCTGCAGGGCAGCCTTGTCACTCAGGTCGATATCGACCTTGTCCAGATCCGGGCCATGCTCGGCGGCGAAGGACAGGCCAGGCATCAATGCCAGCAAAAATACTGCAATCAACTTTTTCATCAGCCAGTCACCCTTTCCGGAACCGGTTTGGTCTTCTCGAGCCTTGTGTAGAACGGCATCAGCAGGAAGTAGGCGAAATACAGCACCGTACAGACCTGCGACAGCAAGGTTCGCCCGGGCGTCGGCGCCAGGACGCCCAGCACGCCGAGAATGATGAAGGCCACACAGAACACCAGCAGGAAGACCTTGCTCAGCCAGCCCTTGTAGCGCATGGAGCGGACCGGGCTGCGGTCGAGCCAGGGCAACACGAACAGCACGGCGATCGCGGCGCCCATGGCGATGACCCCGAACAGCTTGTCAGGCACCGCGCGCAGAATCGCGTAGAACGGCGTGAAGTACCAGACAGGGGCGATATGCTCAGGCGTCTTGAAGGCGTTGGCCTGCTCGAAGTTCGGTTTTTCCAGGAAATAGCCACCCATTTCCGGGAAGAAGAACACCACGGCACAGAACACGAAGAGGAACACCACGACGCCGGCAATATCCTTGACGGTGTAGTACGGGTGGAACGGAATGCCGTCGAGCGGAACGCCGTTCTCGTCCTTTTTCTTCTTGATGTCGACACCATCGGGGTTGTTCGAACCCACTTCGTGCAGCGCCAGAATGTGCAGCACCACCAGACCAAGAATCACGATCGGCAGCGCCACCACGTGCAAGGCGAAGAAGCGGTTCAGGGTGATGCCCGAGATCAGGTAGTCGCCACGGATCCACTGGGTCAGGTCGTTGCCGATCACCGGGATCGCACCGAACAGCGAGATGATCACCTGGGCGCCCCAGTACGACATCTGCCCCCAAGGCAGCAGGTAGCCCATGAAGGCCTCGGCCATCAGCGCCAGGTAGATCAGCATGCCGAACAGCCAGACCAGTTCACGCGGCTTCTGGTAGGAGCCGTAGAGCAACCCGCGGAACATGTGCAGGTAGACCACGATGAAGAATGCCGAGGCACCGGTGGAGTGCAGGTAGCGCAGGATCCAGCCGTACTCGACGTCACGCATGATGTACTCGACCGAGGCGAATGCCTCTTCGGCCGACGGGGTGAAACTCATGGTCAGCCACACGCCGGTGACGATCTGGTTGACCAGCACCAACAGTGCCAGGGAGCCGAAGAAGTACAGGAAGTTGAAGTTCTTGGGCGCGTAATACTTGCTCAGATGCTCTTCCCACATCTTGGTCGCGGGGAAGCGCGCATCGATCCACTCCATGAACTTGCTCATCATGCTTTCTCCTGGTCGACGCCGATGACAATGATGTCATCCGACTCGTACGAGTGCGGTGGCACTGGCAGGTTGAGAGGCGCCGGCTGGGACTTGTAGACGCGTCCGGCCAGGTCGTAGTGCGAGCCGTGGCAGGGACAGAAATAGCCCCCCACCCACTTCGGCCCCAGGTCGGCCGGAGCGACTTCGGGACGGAATGTCGGCGAGCAGCCCAGGTGGGTGCACAGGCCGACCAGGATCAGGATCTCCGGCTTGATCGAGCGCACCTCGGGATCGACGTAGGCCGGTTGCTCCGAAGCCTTGGACTGCGGGTCGGACAGGTCGCCTTCGATTTTCTTCAGATTGGCGAGGATTTCTTGCGTTCGCCGCACGATGAACACCGGTTGCCCACGCCACTCGGCCACCATCTGCTGCCCGGGCTCGACCTTGGCGATATTGACCTTCACCGGTGCGCCGGCGGCCTTCGCCTTGGCACTGGGAAACCATGACCCCACGAACGGTACCGCAGCCCCCACTGCTCCCGCTGCCCCGACCACGGATGTCGCGGCTACGAGGAAGCGGCGCCGGCCTGCGTTGACGCCGTCATTGCTCATTCAGTCCTCTCCCATCAGCTTGCTTGGCCTGTTTTTACAGGCATCTACTTAGGTGTGTCTGTGGCACTAAAAATTGGCCGCAATGGTAAGGAACAAATCCACACACTGACAAGGTGATTACCCGCTCGTCGGGCCACTACCCTCGCTTTGCTTGATCTGTGTCTATGCGACAAACGGCCACGGACTAGCCAACAGGTTAGTTCAAGACATAAAAAAAGCCCGGTTCCAAAAATGGAACCGGGCTTTTTTTGACTGCCGAAGCGGTATTAACGCTTGGAGTACTGAGGACGCTTACGCGCTTTACGCAGACCCACTTTCTTACGCTCAACTTCACGAGCGTCGCGGGTGACGTAACCAGCACGACGCAGAGCGCCACGCAGGGTTTCGTCGTATTCCATCAGGGCACGGGTGATACCGTGGCGGATCGCACCGGCCTGACCGCTGACACCACCACCGGAAACGGTGACGTAGATGTCGAACTTCTCAACGGTCTCGGTCAGTTCCAGCGGCTGGCGAACAACCATGCGAGCGGTTTCGCGGCCGAAGAACACGTCCAGGGAACGGTTGTTGATGGAGATGTTACCGGTACCTGGACGCAGGAAAACGCGAGCGGTTGCGGTCTTGCGACGGCCAGTGCCGTAGTTTTGAGTCGCCGACATAATGAACTATCCCGTTAGATCTTCAGTTCTTGAGGCTGCTGAGCAGTGTGTGGGTGAGCTGCACCCGCGTACACTTTCAGCTTGCGGTACATGTCGCGACCCAGCGGGTTCTTCGGCAGCATGCCTTTGACCGCGGTTTCGATGACACGCTCAGGGGCCTTGGCGATCAACTTCTCGAAGTTGATTTCCTTGATACCGCCCGGGAAGCCGGAGTGGGAGTAGTACATCTTGTCGGAAGACTTGGCACCAGTTACACGCACTTGCTCGGCGTTGATGACGACGATGTAGTCGCCGGTGTCAACGTGAGGGGTGTATTCTGGCTTGTGCTTGCCACGCAGGCGGCTAGCGATTTCGGTAGCCAGACGACCCAGGGTCTGACCAGCGGCGTCGACTACGAACCACTCGCGCTTTACTGTTTCCGGTTTAGCAGTAAAAGTTTTCATTCTCTAAAGCCTCAGAGGCCGCCCAGCGAAAAATAGACGGCGAATCTTACTGGATAGTGCACAGCTTGCCAAGGGCAAGCGCGCAGCCGAACGCTGACGCTTTTGGGGGCTCGGGTCGGGCACGCCAATGTTCGACAAAGGTTCTTCTCTCGTGGTGGTGCATCACTTCCGCCACGCGAAGAGCTGCACGATTATCCAGATTGCGCCGAAAATTTCAACCTGCTTTTATGGGCTTCTTTGCCTGGAGCGTCCCTTCGATGGAATACCGCAAGCTCGGTCGTACCGACCTCACTGTCAGCGCCCTGTGCCTGGGCACCATGACCTGGGGCGAGCAGAACACGCAGGACGAGGCCTTTGCCCAGATCACCCTGGCCAAGGCCAGCGGCATCAACTTCATCGATACCGCCGAGATGTATCCGGTACCGCCACGTCCGGAAACCTACGCCGCCACCGAGCGCATCATCGGCAACTGGTTCGCCGCCAATGGCGACCGTGACGACTGGTTCCTCGCCAGCAAGGTCGCCGGGCCCGGCAACGGCATCAGCCATATCCGCGACGGCCAGCTCAAGCACAACCGCCAGCACATCGTCACGGCACTGGACGAGAGCCTCAAGCGCCTGCGCACCGACCGTATCGACCTGTACCAGCTGCACTGGCCCGAACGCAGCACCAACTTCTTCGGCAAGCTCGGCTACCAGCACCTGCCCCACGACCTGTTCACCCCCCTGGAAGAGACCCTCGAGGTGCTGGACGAGCAGGTACGCGCCGGCAAGATCCGCCATGTCGGCCTGTCCAACGAAACACCATGGGGCACCCTGAAGTTCCTGCACCTGGCCGAGACCCGCGGCTGGCCACGGGCGGTGTCGATCCAGAATCCCTACAACCTGCTCAATCGCAGTTTCGAGGTGGGCCTGGCCGAGGTGGCGATTCGTGAACAGTGCGGGCTGCTGGCCTACTCGCCACTGGCCTTCGGCATGCTGTCGGGCAAGTACGAGCATGGCGCACGTCCGGCCAAGGGTCGCCTGACCCTGTTCAGCCGCTTCGCCCGCTACTCCAACCCGCAGACCGTGGCCGCCTGCAGCCGCTATGTGCAACTGGCCCGCGAGCATGGCCTGGACCCGGCGCAGATGGCCCTGGCGTTCGTCACCCAGCAGCCGTTCGTGACCAGCAACATCATTGGCGCGACCACCCTGGAGCAGTTGCGCAGCAATATCGACAGCCAGGCGCTGAACCTCGGCGACGAGTTGCTGGCGGCGATCGAGGCGATTCACCAGGAGCAACCGAATCCGGCGCCTTGAGCCGACGCTCGCGCCTGCTTTGAGGCGGGCGCGGGCTTGCCCTGCGATGGGGAATACGGGGTAGACACAATCGCCAAAAAATAAGACGATCCAGCCGGTGATTGACCACTCTACCCTATAAGAACAATGACAATGATGTTTACCCAACCCTCCGCGCCCTTGCGGCGCGTCAGCATCCTGGCCATTGATAAAGTGTTCGCCTCGACACTGATGCAGGCCAAGGATTTCTTCCACCTGGCCAGCCTGCGCTACAGCAAGCAACTGGGCCTGGGCCTGCAGCCGATGTTCGAAATCGGCCTGGTGAGCCCGGACGGCTTGCCCGTGGACAGTTTCAGCAACGTGCAGTTGCCGGTCGACGGCGGCCTGAACGATGCCGATGTGATCATCCTCCCGGCATTCTGGGACGACTTCGACAACCTCCTGCAACGCTACCCGCAGGTCCTGCCTTGGCTGCGCGCGCAGCATGCCCGCGGCGCCGTGCTGTGCGCCGAGGCCAGTGGCGTGTTCTGGCTGGCCGAGTCAGGCCTGCTCGACGGCAAGGAGGCGACCACCTACTGGCGCTTCTTCGCCAACTTCGCCGAACGCTTCCCGAAGATCCGCCTGAACCAGGACAAGCACCTGACCGATGCCGACAACCTGTACTGCGCCGGCGGCACCACCTCGGCCTGCGACCTGTATATCTACCTGATCGAGCGTTTCTGCGGCGCCAACGTCGCCCGCGCCGTGGCCCGCGACATCCTCTACGAAGTGCAGCGCAGCTATACCCCCGGGCGCATGGGCTTCGGCGGGCAGAAGCTGCACCAGGACCTGATCATCCTGCAGATCCAGCACTGGCTGGAGGAGCACTTCGCCGACAAGTTCCGCTTCGAGGACGTGGCGCGCAACCATGGCATGAGCATCCGCAACTTCATGCGCAGGTTCCAGAGCGCCACCGGCGACAAGCCGCTGCACTACTTGCAGCGCCTGCGCATCGAGACCGCCAAGGGCCTGCTGTCGAGTACGCGCAAGAGCATCAAGACCATCAGCTACGAGGTGGGCTACGACGATGCGAGCTTCTTCGCCCGGCTGTTCCGCCAGCATACGGAACTGTCGCCGAACCAGTATCGACAGCAGTTCATGCAGGAAGCCTGAAACCATCGCGGGGCAAGCCCGCTCCCACCAGCCAGTGGAAGCGGACTTGCCCCGCGATGGTTTGCTGCGTGACTCTACGGCTTGTGGGCGCGCGACAGGAATTCGTGGGACTGCATTTCCAGCAAGCGGCTCAGGGTGCGCTGGAACTCGAAGCTCAGGCGTCCACCGGTATACAAGTCCTTGAGCTCCACCTCGGCCGAGATGATCAGCTTCACGTTACGGTCGTAGAACTCGTCGACCATGTTGATGAAGCGACGGGCGATGTCGTCGGTGGTCACGCCCATCTGCTCGACGTTGCTCAGCAGCACGGCGTGGAAGATCTTGCCCAGTTCGATGTAGTCGTTCTGGCTGCGCGGGCCGTCGCACAAAGCCCGGAAGTCGAACCAGGCAACGTCGTCGCAGGTCAGCAGGGCGTTGATCGGCCGGTTCTCGATCATCAGCACGTCGTTCTCGACGGCCTGGGTGCACTCGGGCGTCAGCGCCTTGAAGCTGGCGCGCATGCTCTGGTGGGCCGCCTCGTCGAGCGGGTAGTGGAACAGTTCGGCCTGTTCCAGGTGGCGCAGGCGGTAGTCCACGCCGCTGTCGACGTTCACCACGTCGGTGTATTGCTTGATCATCGCGATGGCCGGTAGGAAGCGCGCGCGCTGCAGGCCATCCTTGTACAGGCCGTCCGGGACGATGTTGGAGGTTGCCACCAGCGAGACGCCGTTCTTGAACAGCTCTTCCATCAGCGTGCCGAGGATCATGGCGTCGGTGATGTCGGAGACGAAGAACTCGTCGAAGCAGATCACCTTGGCTTCTTCGCTGAAGCGCTTGGCGATGATGGTCAGCGGATTCTTCTCGCCCTTGAGGGTCTTCATCTCTTCGTGGACACGCTTCATGAAGCGGTGGAAGTGCGTGCGCATCTTCTGCTTGAACGGCAGCGCTTCATAGAAGGTGTCGACCAGGTAGGTCTTGCCTCGCCCTACCCCGCCCCAGAAGTACAGGCCCTTGACCGGCGTCTGCTCCTTCTTGCCGAACAACTTGCCGAACATGCCCGGCTTGTTGTTCTGCGCGTGTACCAGGTCGTCGTACAGGCGCTGCAGGTGACGCACCGCAGTTTCCTGCGCCGCGTCATGGAAGAAGTCGGGACGTTTCAGATCTGCTTGGTATCGTTCTAGGGGCGTCATGATTTCGTTAGCGAGGCAACAAAAAACGGGCCGTCACTGTAGCGACCGGCCCGCCTGATGGCAATCATACATATGACGATGGTCGCCCCAACCCCAATTCGCAAGGCTGGTCCTACAGAGGCCCGACTTAGTCCAGCTGTGGCGCAAGCGCCTCGCGCAGGCTGACGATGGCTGCGTCACGGGCCTCGGCATTGTCGAACCGCGGCCCCTCGGCCACCTGCTCGCCATCCAGCCAGAGCGAGAAGCCCAGGCCTTCGACGCGCACATCGGCCTCACCGCCCTGCTGCAACTGCTTGCTCACCGCGCCAGCGCTCTTGCCATCGGCGAAGCTGCGCGACAGCAGCAGTTGCTCGCCATCGGCGGCCAGCAGGCGGAAGCGGAAACTGCCGTCCTCATCACGGAAGCTGACGAAGCGCGCGCTCTTGGCAGCCTTTTTCTTCACCTCGGCATTGGCCTGAACGGCGGTGCGGAACGAACGCAGGCCAACCGCCTCGCGCAACTGCTCGAGGAACGGCGTGGCGATCTTGCGGGCCTTGGCGGCGCCGGCCAGGAGGATGTCCTCGAGGTCGGACGGGCGTGCGATCAACTGATGGTAGTGCTCGCGCTTCTCGGCCAACTGGCCATCGAGCAGCTGGAACAGACGCTGCTTGGCCTCGCCCCAGCCCAGCCCTTGCAGCAGTTCGTCGCGGAACTCGGCGGACTGCGCCGGGCTCGAGAAGGCCTGGAACAGGGTGAACAGGTGGGCGTTGTCCGGATCCTTCGCCTCGCCCGGCGCGCGGGAGTCGGTGACGATGCGCGAGATCGCGTCCTTCATGTCCTTGGCGCTGGTGAACAACGGAATGGTGTTGTCGTAGCTCTTGGACATCTTGCGACCGTCCAGGCCCGGCAGGGTCGCCACGGTTTCCTCGATCACCGCCTCGGGCAGGGCGAAGAAGTCCTTGCCCTGGCCGAACAGGTGGTTGAAACGCTGTCCGATGTCGCGGGCCATTTCCACGTGCTGGATCTGATCGCGACCGACCGGCACCTTGTGCGCGTTGAACATCAGGATGTCGGCGGCCATCAGCACCGGGTAGCTGAACAGGCCCATGGAGACGCCGGCGTCCGGGTCTTCGCCGGCCTCGACGTTCTTGTCCACCGATGCCTTGTAGGCATGGGCGCGGTTGAGCAAGCCCTTGGCGGCGACGCAGGTCAGCAGCCAGGTCAGCTCGGGGATCTCGGGAATGTCGGACTGGCGGTAGAAAGTGACCTTGTCCGGGTCCAGGCCGCCGGCCAGCCAGGTGGCGGCGATTTCCAGGCGCGAGCGCTGGATGCGCTGCGGGTCGTCGCACTTGATCAGGGCGTGGTAGTCGGCCAGGAAGTAGAACGAGTCGGCACCGGGCTGCTGGCTGGCGAGGATGGCCGGGCGGATGGCGCCGGCGTAGTTGCCCAGGTGCGGGGTGCCGGTGGTGGTGATACCGGTGAGAATGCGCGTGGTCATGGGGGTTCGCTTATTCAGGCTTGGCTCAGTTCGAAAGACGCGGCAGCACCAGATCCTTCAGATCGGTCAGCTTGCCATGGAAGAAGTGTCCGCATTCTGCCACTTTCAGCAGCTCATGGGGGCGCGTCAGGGCGTCGGACCAATCGTAGACCAACTGCGGATCGACCACTTCGTCGGTGTCCGGCTGGACCACGGTGAGGGCGACCTGCCCAGGCAGCGGGAATTGCTCGCTCAGGCGCATCACCGCCGGGGCGATCATGAACAGGTGCTGCAGCTTGCAGCCCTGGGCCTCGAGGCGACCGGCCAGGCTGGCAGCGACGAAGCCGCCGAAGGAGAAGCCCATCAGCACCACGGGCAGCTGCGGATGTTGCTCACGCAACCAGGCCGCGGCCGCTTCGGCATCGGCTACTTCGCCCGCGCCCATGTCGTGGCTGCCGGCGCTCTGGCCGACACCGCGGTAGTTGAAGCGCAGGGTGATGTAGCCGGCGTCGCGGGCGGTGCGCTGCAGGGTCGAGACCACCTTGTTGAGCATGGTGCCGCCCTGGACCGGGTTGGGATGACAGATCAGCACCGCGCCACGGGCGTCGGCCACGTCCAGGTACAAGGCTTCCAGCTGGCCGCACGGGCCATCGATGAACAAGGGTGTTTCGCGGATAAGCAAGGCACTACTCCGTGACCTCGGGGAGGGTCGACTCGTCTAGCTGAGGAATTCTGTTCTGATTTGCGATCGCTCGCGGTATACAGCGCAGGTCTGAGCCGTTAACGTAAAGCAAAGCCGTTTATAGAGGAAGGACTCGTGGAACACTCGCTCCTTGTTTGGTTGCTGCCGACCCTGGCCCTGGTCGTCGGTGTCGTCGTCGGTTTCGCGCTGGCCCGCCTGCTGCCCAACGCGGCCCCCAGCAATACGCAGCGCCAGCTGGACGACATCCAGCAGCGTTTCGACAATTACCAGAACGAAGTGGTCACCCATTTCAACAGCACCGCGTCGCTGGTCAAGAAGCTCACCCAGAGCTACCAGGACGTCCAGGATCACCTGGCCGACGGTGCCAACCGCCTGGCCCTCGACGAACTGACCCGTCAGCGTCTGCTGGCCGCGCTGCATTCGGATGCCGCGCAGGGCCCGCGCGATCGCCTGACGCCACCGAAGGACACCGCCGAAGTGCCGCGCGACTACGCACCCAAGTCGCCGAACGCACCGGGCATGCTCGATGAGAGCTACGGCCTCAAGCGTTGATCCTGATGACATGAAAAAGGCCTCGCAAGAGGCCTTTTTCATGCGTCTGAAAACGTTGCCCAGGCAACGTCCGTCACGTCAGATCAGGGCTTGCGCCAAGGCAGAACGCTCTCATCGTCACCACCGCTGACACGAGAAATGCTCACTGCTACAGGTCGAATTGCTGCTTCCATGACAAAGACTCCTATACGTTGATCTGGCCACATGGCCAGCCCGATCAAGATGCCTTAGCCTGGCGGGCAGCAGCAGAGGGAAACAGGCCCGGCCATGCCCTGACCTCGACCCGATATCAGCGATACCAGGGCGCCCCCTCGGTGTGCAGCGAATAGCGCAGCGCTGCCTGCTCAAGCACATCGCGCGGCAACTGCCCCTGACGCACCAGGCCATACAAGGCCGCCATCACCAGCGCATGCCGGTCCACCTCGAAAAAACGCCGCAGTTGCTGGCGCGTATCGCTGCGCCCGAACCCATCGGTGCCCAGGGAGAGAAACGGTGCCTGCACATACTCGGCGATCAACTGCGGCCAGGCACGTACATAGTCGCTGGCCGCAATCACCGGAGCATCACCGGACAGGCAACGGCGCAAGTGGCAGTCCTCCTCGACGCCGCCAAGCGCAGCCCGCCGCGCATCCCGTGCATCACGCGCCAGCTCGCTGAAACTGGTGACGCTGAACACCTCGCAGTCCACCTGCCAGTCGTTCGCCAGCAATCCGCCTGCCGCGATGACCTCCCGCAGGATCGCCCCGGAGCCCAGCAACCGCACCCGCCCCAACGGGTCTTGCGCCTGATGCTGGGTATACAGATACATGCCACGCAACACGTCTTCGCGCACCTCATCCGGCAACGAGGGTTGTGGGTAGTTTTCGTTCATCACCGCCACGTAATGGAACTCGTCCCGCTGCTCGACCACCATGCGCCGTGCGGCATGATCGAGGATCACCGCCAGCTCGCCGGCGAAGCACGGATCCCAGGCCCGGCAGTTGGGCACCATCGATGCCATCACCAGGCTGGAACCGTCCTGGTGTTGCAGCCCCTCGCCACCCAGCGTGGTGCGCCCGGCCGTAGCGCCCAGCAGCAGCCCGCGGGCCCGCTGGTCGGCGGCCGCCCAGATCAGGTCGCCGACCCGCTGGAAACCGAACATCGAGTAATAGATGTACACCGGCAGCATCGCCTCGCCATGCACCGCATAGGCGGTGGCAGCGGCAACCCATGAGGAGATCGCCCCTGCCTCGGTGATACCCTCCTCCAGCAACTGACCGTCGCGCGCCTCCTTGTACACCAGCAGCGAACCGGCATCCTCGGGCTCGTAACACTGCCCCTGAGGGGCATAGATGCCGATCTGCCGGAACAGGCTGGCCATGCCGAAAGTACGCGCCTCGTCAGCAACGATCGGTACTACCCGCGGCCCAAGTCCAGGCGCCTTGAGCCAGTTGCCGAGCAGGCGTACGGCCGCCATGGTGGTGGACATTTCCTTGCCATCGGCATGCAGCGCGAAACCAGCCACCGCCTCCAGCGCAGGCAGAGGCAACGGCAGGCAATCGCTGCGGCGAACCGGCAACGGCCCACCCAGCGCCTGACGACGCTCGCGCAGATAGCGCATTTCCGGGCTGTCCTCGGCCGGTCGATAGAAGCGCAACTGCTCCACCGCCTCGTCCGACAACGGCAGGTGAAAACGGTCACGGAACGCCAGCAGCGCCTGCACATCCAGTTTCTTGGCCTGATGCGCGGTCATCCGCGACTCACCGGCACTGCTCATGCCATAGCCCTTCTTGGTCTTGGCCAGAATTACCGTGGGCCGGCCCTTGCACGCCTTGGCGGCGGCGTAGGCAGCGTGCAGCTTGCGAAAGTCGTGGCCACCGCGCTTGAGCGCGTTGATCTCGTCGGTGCTCATATGCGCCACCAGGCGCTGCAACGTCGGGTCCTGGTTGAAGAAGTGCTCGAGGTTGTAGCGCCCGTCCTTGGCACCCAGGGTCTGGAACTCGCCATCGGGGGTCGCCGCCAGCCGGCGCAGCAGGGCATGTTCGTGGTCACGGGCGAACAGCGCATCCCATTCCGAACCCCATAGCACCTTGATCACGTTCCAGCCGGCACCGCTGAACAGCGCCTCGAGCTCCTGGATGATCTGGCCGTTGCCGCGTACCGGACCGTCCAGGCGCTGCAGGTTGCAGTTGACGATGAACGTCAGGTTGTCCAGCCCCTCGCGGGCCGCCAGGGTCAGCCCGGCGGTCGACTCCGGCTCGTCCATCTCGCCATCGCCGAACACGCCCCACACATGCCGTGCCGAGGTGTCGAGCAGGCTGCGGTGCTGCAGATAACGCATGAAGCGCGCCTGGTAGATCGCATTGAGCGGGCCGATGCCCATGGAACCGGTGGGGAACTGCCAGAAGTCGGGCATCAGCCAGGGGTGGGGATAGGAGCACAGGCCGTTACCCGCGACCTCCTGGCGGTAGTTGGCCAGTTGCGCCTCGCTCAGGCGGCCCTCGAGAAACGCCCGGGCATAAATGCCCGGTGCCGAGTGTGGCTGGAAGAACACCAGGTCGCCGGTGCGCTGCGCCCCGCCCACTTCACCGCGGAAGAAGTGCTGGAAGCCGACCTCGAATATCTCCGCCGCCGAGGCATAGCTGGCGATATGCCCGCCCAGCTCACCATAGGCATGATTGGCCCGCACCACCATGGCCAGGGCATTCCAGCGCAGGATCCCGGTGATCCGCTCGTCCAGTTCCAGGTCGCCGGGATAAGTGCCCTGCTGCTCCACCGGCAAGGTATTGCGGTAGGCCGAGAACGCCTGTGCCTCGCGCGCCAGGCCCAGCTCCAGGGCATGGGCCTGCAGGCGCTGCAGCAAGTAGCGCGCCCGCGCCGGCCCGCAGTGGGCCAGGGTCGAGGTCAGTGCCTCGCACCATTCGGCGGTTTCCGCCGGATCGCTGTCCAGCACTGCATCCAGGGCCGTCAACGGCTCGTTCGGGTTCATCATCGCTACCATCGCGCAAGCCTCGTCCGTGGCCATTCAGGCACAAGCCGCCAGGGCCTGGCGAATGTCGGCGAGCAGGTCGTCGATGTCCTCAAGGCCCACCGACAGGCGCACCAGCCCTTCCGAGATGCCGTGTTCGACACGCTCTTCCTGGGTATAGCTGGAATGGGTCATGCTCGCCGGGTGCTGGGCCAGCGACTCGGCGTCGCCCAGGCTCACCGCGCGGCTGAACAGTTGCAGCGCGTTCATGAAGCGCCGTCCGGCCTCGATGCCGCCCTTGAGTTCGAAGGCGATCATCCCGCCGGGCAGGCGCATCTGGCGCTGGGCCAGGGCGTACTGGGCGAAAGACGGCAGGCCTGGGTAGTGGATCAGCTCGACCTGTGGCTGGTGAAGCAGGTACTCGGCGAGCTGACGGGCATTGGCGCAGTGACGGTCCATGCGCAGGGCCAGGGTCTTGATGCCGCGCATCAGCAAGGCCGCATCGTGCGGCGAAAGCACCGCGCCGGTCATGTCCTTGAGCCCTTCCAGGCGGATCCGGTCGACCAGCGCCTTGCGCCCGACCACCAGGCCGGCGGTGATATCACCATGGCCGGAGAGGTACTTGGTGGCCGAATGCACCACCAGATCGGCCCCCAGTTCCAGAGGGCGCTGCAGGTACGGCGTGCAATAGGTGTTGTCGACCACGATGCTCAGGTCATGGCCACGGGCGGCCTCGACTACCGCGGCGATGTCCACCAGTTGCATGTTGGGATTGGCCGGGGTCTCGAAGTAGATCATCCGCGTGCGGGGCGTGATCGCGGCTTTCAGGGCCTGGGTGTCGTTGAGGTCGACATGACGGATCTTCACGCCGAACTCGCCGATGCCATGGTGCAGGTAGGCGAACGTGCAGCCATACAGGGTACTGCCGACGATCAGTTCATCCCCCGGACGCAGCAGGGTCCACAGGGTGGCGGTGATCGCACCCATCCCCGAGGCCAGTGCCAGCCCGGCCTCGCCGCCTTCGAGCGAGGCCATGCGCTGTTCCAGCAGGCTCAGGGTCGGGTTGGAAATACGGCTGTAGAAGTGCCCGGCCTGCTCCCCGGCGAAACAGGCGGCGCCGTACTCGACAGTGGGAAAGGCATAGGTGGCGGTCTGGTAGACCGGCGGCACCAGTGCGCCGCCATGGGACAGCGGGTCGTAGCCGTGGTGGATCGCCCGCGTGGAAAAACCGGTGTTGTTGTTGGAGTCGCGCATGGCAACAGCCTCTTGTGGTTTGCTATAAGCTTATGCCACCGGGCTGCCGCGTTTTTTCCAAATTAGCCCACGCTTCCCTGCCGTTATTGAAAGAAAAACAACAAAAACAGCTACTGGAGGGCAAGACATGCCTTCGCTCCTAGACCGCACCGATCGCGCGCTTCTGGCCGCCCTGCAAGACAACGCACGCCTGACCGTCGCCGAACTCGCCGACCAGGTCGCCCTGACCACCTCGCCTTGCTGGCGACGGGTCAAGCTGCTCGAAGACAACGGCTACATCACCGGCTACCAGGCCATTCTCTCGCCCAAGTCGCTAGGCTTCGGCGTGACGGCGTTCGTCAGCATCATGATGGACTCGCACACCAAGGACATGGCCCTGGCTTTCGAGAAACGGCTGATGGAGATCCCCGAGATCGTCGCCTGCCACAATATTTCCGGGCGCTATGACTTCCTGCTGGAGATCCTCGCACGGGACCTGGAGTCGTTTGGCGAGTTCACCCGCGAAGTCCTGCAGCGACTGCCCGGGGTGAAGGAAATCTATTCAAGTTTCTCGTACAAGGCGGTGAAGGAGCGGCGGGTGATTCCGGTGTCGGAGAAACATATCTAGCCTTTCGGAAGAGCGCCTGCAGGAGCGGCCTTGCCGAGGCGGCGGACCGGTCGGAAAGAGCTGCAAGGCAGCCCCAGCCCCTCGCAAGCGACGTTCTTGCCGGCCCCGAACAATGAAAAACCCGCCGAAGCGGGTTTTTCATGCTCTGCGAAGGATCAGATCGCGCCGCGCTGACGCAGCACGTCCAGCACCTGCTTCACGCCTTCATCGACACTGAGCGCCTGGGTATCGATCACCAGGTCGGCATCCAGTGGCACATCGAACGGGAAGCTTTCGCCTGGGATATTGTCGCCACCGGCAGCATACAGGCCCTGCGGGTCGCGCTCGCGGCAGACCAGCGGCGATGCCTGGACATAGACGGTCACCAGGCGCTCCTTGCCGATCAGCGCCTTGGCCTGCTCGCGGCCTTCGGCATCGGGCGCGACGAACGCGGCCAGGGTCAGCAGGCCGGCTTCGTTGAACTGGCGCGCCACATGGGCGGCGCGGCGCCAGTTCTCGGTACGCCCGGCACGGTCCTGTGGCAGGCCCTTGTTCAGGTCGTGGCGCAGGTTCTGGCCGTCGAGCACATAGACCGCGCGGCCCATGTCGAACAGCTTGCGCTCCACGGCGTAGGCCAGGGTGCTCTTGCCGGCACCGGACAGGCCGCTGAACAGCACGGTGGCCGGTTGCTGGCCGAAACGCAGGGCGCGCTCCTCGGTGGACACATGCGCCAGCTTGCCATGCTGGCCACTGCTGCCGTGCGGCAGGACCGGCGGGGCGATGATCATGCCGGCACCGACGGTACCGTTGGTCAGACGGTCGATGACGATGAAGGCACCGGTGGTGCGGTTGCTGTCATAGCCGTCCAGGGCGATGGCGCTGTCCAGGGCGACCTTGACCCGACCGATCTCGTTCAGTTGCAGCGAGCTGGCGACACCCTGCTCGAGGGTGTTCACATCGACCTTATGGGTGATGCTGGCGATCGAGCCCGGCACGTAGCTGGTGGCGCGCTTGATGTCGTACTTCTTGCCCGGGAGCATCGGCTCCTCGGCCATCCACACCAGCATGGCGTCGAACTGGTCGGTCACCGGCGGCACGTTGTCGGCATGCACCAGCAGGTCGCCGCGGGAGATGTCGATCTCGTCTTCCATGGTCAGGGTCACCGCCTGGCCTGGCCCGGCGTTTTCCAGTTCGCCTTCGAAGGTGACGATGGACTTGACCCGGCTGCTCTTGCCCGACGGCAGCACGACGATCTCGTCACCCTTGTGCACCACGCCACCGGCGATGGTGCCGGCGAAGCCGCGGAAGTTCAGGTTCGGCCGGTTGACGTACTGCACCGGGAAACGCAGGTCGGTGACATTGCGGTCACCGGCAATCTCGACGGTCTCGAGGATCTCCATCAGCGCCGGGCCCGTGTACCACGGCGAACGCTCGCTGCGGTTGACCACGTTGTCGCCCTTGAGCGCCGACATCGGCACGAAGTGCAGGCTCGAAGGCTTGAGGTTGATGCCTTCGGCGAACTTCAGGTAGTCGGCCTTGATCGACTCGAACACCTGCTCGTCGAAGCCCTTGAGGTCCATCTTGTTGACCGCGACGACGATGTGCTTGATGCCCAGCAGGGAGGCGATATAGCTGTGTCGGCGGGTCTGGGTCTGCACACCGTAGCGGGCGTCGACCAGGATGATCGCCAGGTCGCAGGTGGACGCGCCGGTGGCCATGTTGCGGGTGTACTGCTCGTGGCCCGGGGTGTCGGCGATGATGAACTTGCGCTTGGCGGTGGAGAAGTAGCGATAGGCGACATCGATGGTGATGCCCTGCTCGCGCTCAGCCTGCAGGCCATCGACCAGCAGCGCCAGGTCGACTTCTTCACCGGTGGTGCCGGATTTCTTCGAGTCGCGGGTGATGGCCTCGAGGTGGTCCTCGTAGATCATCTTCGAGTCGTGCAGCAGGCGCCCGATCAGGGTGCTCTTGCCATCGTCGACGTTACCGCAGGTCAGGAAACGCAGCAGTTCCTTGCGTTCGTGCTGGGCCAGGTAGGCGAGGATGTCCTCGCTGATCAGATCGGATTGGTGCGACATGATGAAACCCTGAAATTAGAAGTAGCCTTGGCGTTTTTTGTCTTCCATCGAGCCTGCGCCATCGTGGTCGATGACACGGCCCTGGCGCTCGGACGTACGGGTCAGAAGCATTTCCTGGATGATATCGGTCAGGGTTTCGGCTTCGGACTCGACGGCCCCCGTCAACGGGTAGCAGCCAAGGGTACGGAAACGCACTTTCTTCTTGACGATGCGCGCCTTCTCCTCGTCGCTGAGGTGCTCGAGGATGCGCTCGTCGTCGATCATGATCAGGGTGCCGTTCTTCTCGATCACTTCACGCTCGGCGGCGAAGTACAGCGGCACGATCGGGATGCCTTCGAGGTAGATGTACTGCCAGATGTCCAGTTCGGTCCAGTTCGACAGCGGGAACACACGGATCGACTCGCCCTTGTTGACCTTGCCGTTGTAGAGGTTCCACAGTTCCGGACGCTGGTTCTTCGGGTCCCAGCGATGCTTGCTGTCACGGAACGAGTAGACACGCTCCTTGGCCCGCGACTTCTCTTCGTCGCGGCGCGCGCCACCGAAGGCGGCGTCGAAGCCATGCTTGTCCAGCGCCTGCTTCAGGCCCTGGGTCTTCATGATGTCGGTGTGCTTGGAACTGCCATGGGTGAACGGGTTGATGCCCTGCGCCACGCCCTCGGGGTTGACGTGGGTGATCAGGTCCAGGCCCATTTCCTCGACCATCTTGTCGCGGAAACGGTACATCTCCTGGAACTTCCACTGGGTGTCGACGTGCATCACCGGGAACGGCAGCTTGCCCGGGAAGAAGGCCTTGCGCGCCAGGTGCAGCATGACCGCGGAATCCTTGCCGATCGAGTACAGCATCACCGGATTGTCGAACTCGGCGGCCACCTCGCGGATGATATGGATGCTCTCCGCCTCCAGCTGTTTCAAGTGCGTCAGATTGTCGACCATGGCTACTCACGAAAAACGATCTTATGGACGGCCTGCGGGCCGTGTTCGAGCGAGCCACTTTATCACAGCGCCTGATTCTATTTAGGAGGCTGCCTAGATCGAAACAATCTAACGATATGACTGCGGGTTTGGCCGTGCGCACCCGCGTTTGCAGGAGGTTGGAGAGCCGTCAGATCGGGTTCGGGCAATCGATGAACAGATGCTCGACGGCAAAGCGCCGTGCCAGGTAGTCGCCCAGCGCCTGTACACCGTAGCGCTCGGTGGCATGGTGGCCGGCGGCGATGAAGCTGATGCCGTTCTCCCGCGCGCTGTGGAAGGTCTGCTCGGACGCCTCGCCACTGAGGAACAGGTCCACCCCGGCAGCGATGGCGGTATCGATGTAGCCCTGTCCGCCGCCGGTGCACCAGCCGACCCGACGAATCATCTGCTCGCCCTCGACCACCAGTGGCTCACGCCCCAGCGCCTCCTGCACGCGCCGGGCGAAGTCACGCACCGATACCGGCTCGGCCAGCGAGCCGACCAGGCCGACCACCTTGGGGTTGTTCGGGTCCAGCGACCCTTCGACAGTGATGTCCAGCTGGCGTGCCAACTGGACGTTGTTGCCTACCTCCGGGTGCACGTCCAGCGGCAGGTGGAACGCCAGCAGGCTGATGTCGTGCTTGAGCAGGGTCTTCAGCCGACGCTGCTTGATCCCGGTGATGCACGGGTTCTCGCCCTTCCAGAAGTAGCCATGATGCACCAGCACCAGGTCGGCCTCGGCCTCGACGGCGGCGTCCAGCAGCGCCTGGCTGGCGGTGACGCCGCTGACGATGCGGCTGACCTGCGGGCGCCCCTCGACCTGCAGGCCGTTGGGGCAGTAATCCTGGATTTTCGCGCTGGACAGATAGCGCTCGGCTTCCTCGACCAGGGTATTGAGGGCGACGGCCATGGAAAAATCTCCTCGAATTCGGCGTTGCGGCTGGGCATCAGGCCCTATAATGGCCGCCATTATGGGCCGTCGCCGGTTACACGCAAACCGGCGCGGCAGCCTGGGCAATCATGCCATTCGCGGTGCCAGCCCGCGCCCACGCCCCCCTGCCACCCGCAGAGCACGGATATGGGCGCACGCAGGCCCCGATGGCGAAGCCGTCGCCGATCGACTTTTTCAGGTGTATGATCGCGCGCGCTTGCGCCCAGGCCGCTCTGCGGCGCCCCCGCCCTACTCCCAGGACTCATTCATGTTCAAGGCTCTGCGTTACTTCGGCTGGCCCCTGCTCACCGGCGTGCTGATCGCCCTGCTGGTCATCCAGAGCTTCCCGCAATGGGTCGGCCTGCCGAGCCAGGACGTCAACCTGCAACAGGCGCCGCAGACTTCGCGGATCATGCAGGGCCCGGTCTCCTACGCCGACGCCGTGACCCTCGCCGCTCCCGCAGTGGTCAACCTCTATACCACCAAGGTGGTGAACAAGACCGCCCACCCGCTGTTCGAGGACCCACAGTTCCGCCGCTTCTTCGGCGACAACCTGCCCAAGCAGCGGCGCTGGGAGTCGAGCCTGGGTTCGGCGGTGATCATGAGCCCCGAAGGCTACCTGCTGACCAACAACCACGTCACCAGCGGTGCCGACCAGATCGTCGTGGCGCTCAAGGACGGTCGCGAGACCCTCGCCCGGGTGATCGGCAGCGATCCCGAGACCGACCTGGCAGTGCTGAAGATCGACCTGAAGAACCTGCCGGCGATCACCATCGGCCGTTCCGACAGCATCCGCATCGGCGACGTCTGCCTGGCCATCGGCAACCCGTTCGGCGTCGGCCAGACCGTGACCATGGGCATCATCAGCGCCACCGGCCGCAACCAGCTGGGCCTGAACAACTACGAAGACTTCATCCAGACCGACGCGGCGATCAACCCGGGCAACTCCGGCGGTGCGCTGGTCGACGCCAACGGCAACCTGGTCGGCATCAACACGGCGATCTTCTCCAAGTCCGGTGGTTCCCAGGGCATCGGCTTCGCCATCCCGATCAAGCTGGCGCTCGAGGTGATGAAGTCGATCGTCGAGCACGGCCAGGTGATCCGTGGCTGGCTGGGCATCGAGGTGCAGCCGCTGAGCGAGGATCTGGCCGAGTCCTACGGCATGCAGGGGCGCCCGGGCATCGTCGTGGCAGGCATCTTCCGCGAGGGCCCGGCAGCACGCGCCGGGTTGCAGCTGGGTGACGTGATCCTGAGCATCAACGGCGAACCGGCCGGCGACGGGCGCAAGTCGATGAACCAGGTGGCACGGATCAAGCCCAACGAGAAGATCACCATCGAAGTGCTGCGCAACGGCCAGCAGATCAAACTGGTGGCCGAAGTGGGGCTGCGTCCGCCACCGGCGCCGGTGGCGGTCAAGGAAGAGAAGTAACCCCCGGCAGGAGCGGCGCCTTCTCTCAGTTCAGTGCAGGATCTGGCTGAGGAACAGCCGCGTGCGGTCACTGCGCGGCCGGTCGAAGAAATCATCCGGCGCCGCCTGCTCGACGATCTCGCCCTTGTCCATGAAGATCACCCGGTTCGCCACGGTCCGGGCAAAACCCATCTCATGGGTCACGCAGAGCATGGTCATGCCGTCCTCGGCCAGGCTGACCATGGTATCGAGCACCTCCTTGACCATCTCCGGATCCAGCGCCGAGGTCGGTTCGTCGAACAGCATGATCTTCGGCTTCATGCACAACGCCCGGGCGATCGCCACCCGCTGCTGCTGACCACCGGACAACTGCCCCGGGTACTTGTGCGCCTGCTCGGGAATGCGCACCCGCTCCAGATAGTGCATGGCAATTTCCTCGGCCTTGCGCCGGGGCAGCTTGCGCACCCACATAGGCGCCAGGGTGCAGTTCTCGAGAATGCTCAGGTGCGGGAACAGGTTGAAATGCTGGAACACCATGCCCACCTCGCGACGAATCGCCTCGATCTGCTTGAGGTCGTTGGTCAGCTCGACACCATCGACGACGATGCGCCCCTGCTGGTGCTCCTCCAGGCGATTGAGGCAACGGATGGTGGTCGACTTGCCCGAGCCCGACGGCCCGCACAGCACGATGCGCTCGCCCTGGCGCACGTTGAGGTTGATGTCCTTGAGCACATGGAACTGGCCGTACCACTTGTTCACACCCTGCATCTGGATGATGCCCTCGGGGCCGGCGGACTGCTTGATCGCTTCACTCATGTCGAGACTCCTAACGCTTGTGGCCAGTGTCCAGCTTGCGCTCCAGGTGCATGGAGTAGCGGGACATACCGAAACAGAAAATCCAGAACACCAGGGCGGCGAACACATAGCCCTCGGTCGCCATGCCCAGCCAGGCCGTGTCGGCCGCAGCCTGCTTGACGCTGTTGAGCAGGTCGAACAGGCCGATGATGATCACCAGGCTGGTGTCCTTGAACAGGGCGATGAAGGTATTGACGATGCCGGGGATCACCAGCTTGAGCGCCTGGGGCAGGATCACCAGGCCCATCGCCCGCCAGTAACCCAGGCCCATGGCCGCGGCGGCCTCGTACTGCCCCTTGGGGATGGCCTGCAGACCACCGCGCACCACCTCGGCGATGTACGCCGACTGGAACAGGATCACGCCGATCATCGCCCGCAGCAGCTTGTCGAAGCTCATGCCCTCGGGCAGGAACAACGGCAGCATCACCGACGACATGAACAGCACGGTGATCAGCGGCACCCCGCGCCAGAACTCGATGAAGGTCACGCAGACCACCTTCACCGCCGGCATCCGCGAACGCCGGCCCAAGGCCAGCAGGATGCCCAACGGCAAGGCGCCGACGATGCCCACGGTGGCGATCACCAGGGTCAGCATCAACCCACCCCATTGGCTGGTGGCGACGTTGCTCAGGCCGAGCAGGCCGCCGTGCAGCAGGGTGTAGGCCAGCACGGGATACAGCACCAGGAAGCCCAGGCCGTAGATGGCCTTGTGCGCAAACCGCTGGATGAACAGCGGCGCGGCGCCGATTACCGCGAGCCATACGCTCAGGTCGACACGCCAGCGCAGTTCGCTGGGGTAGTAGCCATACATGAACTGGCCGAAGCGCTGCTGCACGAACACCCAGCAGGCGCCCTCCTTCGTGCAGTCGGCACGGGTGGTCCCGACCCAGTTGGCGTCGATGAACGCCCAGTGCAGCAGCGGTGGCACAATCAGCCACACCAGGTACACGGCGAACAGGGTCAGCAGGGTGTTGATCCAACTGGAGAACAGGTTGGCACGCAACCATGCGAGCACGCCGACGGTTTTCACCGGTGGTGGCATGTCGGGTTTGAAAACATGGGCTGTCACGGATGGACCCTCAGCGTTCGATC
Organism: Pantoea sp. Cy-639; assembly: GCF_011752525.1. Classification (GTDB taxonomy): domain Bacteria; phylum Pseudomonadota; class Gammaproteobacteria; order Pseudomonadales; family Pseudomonadaceae; genus Aquipseudomonas. Next base: position 270,236 of record NZ_VWXI01000005.1, read on the forward strand.
AGCGCGATGCGCTTGTTGTACCCGTTCATCAGCAACGAGATGCTGATGCTGATGACGAGATAGACGCTCATGGTGATGGCGATCACCTCGATGGCCTGGCCGGTCTGGTTGAGCACGGTACCGGCAAACAGCGAGACCATCTCCGGGTAGCCGATGCCGGCCGCCAGCGACGAGTTCTTCGCCAGGTTCAGGTACTGGCTGGTCAGCGGCGGAATGATCACCCGCAGTGCCTGGGGGATGATCACCTTGCGCAGGGTCGGCCCCTCGCGCAGGCCGAGCGAGCGGGCTGCCTCGGTCTGGCCATGGCTGACCGAACGGATCCCCGAGCGCACGATCTCGGCGATGAACGCTGCGGTGTAGAGGGTCAGCGCCAGGGTCAGGGCCAGCAGTTCGGGAATCAGCACCCAGCCTCCGACGAAGTTGAAGCCCTTGAGCTGCGGCACCTCCCAGTGCACCGGGCTGCCGAACAGCAAGGCGCAGATGCCGGGGATGCCGATCAGCAACAGCAGGCCGACCCAGAAGGTGTGGAACGGCTCGCCGGTTTCGTCGAAGCGCCGCTTGGCATGGCGCGCCATCAGCACGATCGCGGCAAGCGCCAGCACCAACGCCGCGACGAACGGCCAGAACCCCTCGGCCAGCGAGGCCCCGGGCATGTTCAGGCCACGGTTGCTGATGAAGAAAGTGTCCTGCAGGTTGATGCTGCCCCGCGGCCCCGGCAGGGTGAGGAACACCGCGAAGTACCAGAACAGGATCTGCAACAGCGGCGGAATGTTGCGGAAGGTCTCCACGTACACCGTCGCCAGCTTGTTGATCATCCAGTTCGACGACAACCGCGCCACCCCGATGACGAAGCCCAGCAAGGTGGCCAGGATGATACCGATGAAGGTCACCAGCAAGGTGTTGAGCAGGCCGATGACGAACACCCGGGCGTAGCTGTCCGACTCCACGTAGGGAATCAGGTGCTGGGCGATGCCAAAGCCGGCGCTGCGCTCGAGAAAGTCGAAACCCGAGGTGATGCCCCGGTGTTGCAGGTTGGTCTGGGTGTTGTGGAACAGGTACCAGCCCAGCCCGGCCACCAACGCCACGGTGAGGATCTGGAACAGCCACGCGCGCACCCGTGGATCGCTCAGGGAAAGCCCCTTCCGTGCGCCAATTCGATTTTGCATGAAGTGCCCCGACAAGTAGGGATTCGAACGACCCGCGGCGGCAGGATGCCGCCGCGGGGGCCGCCATCAGCGCACGGGTGGCGCGTACTGGATGCCGCCGTTGTTCCACAGGGCGTTCAGGCCACGATCGATCTGAAGCGGGCTGCTCTTGCCGAGGTTCCTCTCGAAGACCTCGCCGTAGTTGCCGACCTGCTTGACGATCTGTACCACCCAGTCCTTGGGCAGCTTGAGGTCCTTGCCATACTCGCCGTCGGCGCCGAGCAGGCGGGCGACGTCGGGGTTCTTGGTGGACTTGGCCTCGGCCTCGACGTTCTTCGAGGTGATACCAGCCTCTTCGGCGTTGAGCATGGCGAACAGCGTCCACTTGACGATGCCGAACCACTCTTCGTCGCCCTTGCGCACCACCGGACCCAGCGGCTCCTTGGAAATGGTCTCCGGCAGGACCACGTAGTCGCCCGGCGCAGCCAGCTTGGAGCGCTGCGCGTACAGCTGCGACTTGTCCGAGGTGAGCACGTCGCAACGCCCGGACTCCAGCGACTTGGCGCTCTCGTCGGAGGTGTCGAAGGTGATCGGGGTGTACTTCAGGCCATTGGCGCGGAAGTAGTCGGAGACATTCAGCTCGGTGGTGGTACCGGCCTGGATGCAGATGGTGGCGCCATCGAGCTCCTTGGCGCTGGAGACGCCGAGCTTCTTGTTGACCAGGAAGCCGACGCCGTCGTAATAGGTAACGCCGGTGAACACCAGGCCCATGCCGGCATCGCGCGAGCTGGTCCAGGTGGTGTTGCGCGAGAGCACGTCGACTTCGCCGGACTGCAGCGCGGTGAAACGCTCCTTGGCGTTGAGCTGGCTGAACTTGACCTTCTTCGCGTCGCCGAACACGGCGGCGGCCACGGCGCGGCAGACATCGGCGTCGATACCGACGATGTCGCCCTTGGCGTCAGGCACCGAGAACCCCGGCAAACCATCGCTCACGCCACATTGGACGAAGCCTTTCTTCTGCACCGCATCCAGGGTGGCGCCGGCCTGGGCGAAGCTGGTGGCGCCCAGCGCGGCGGCAGCGGAGAGAACCGCCAGGGTGGATTGCAACCTCTTCATCAACAACCTCCACATCGCTCTTGTTGTATGAGCCGGAATTGCACCGCACCCTTGTGGGGTGCATCCGACCCCTTGTTGGCTTGTTCTTGGGTCAATTGGCGCAATGGGCTGTTCTGCGACAGCCTTCAATCCATGCGAGGGGTGTTACCGACAACGGCCACCCTTTCGCATCACTCGATACATAGCAAGGCGCGTACCACAGTCGACGGCTAAAGCGATTAAGCGGTCGTCAAGTCGGAAAAGTTGTAGAGTTGCGACATCTTTTTCTGGCATTAACCTTCATCGCCTTCCTTTTACGCACGCATTCGATACGTGCGCACGCATTTGGAGCAATCATGACCCACCCGCTGATTCTCGAACCACAGAAGACCGCCGATGCCTGTGTGATCTGGTTGCACGGCCTGGGCGCGGACCGTTACGACTTTCTACCCGTGGCCGAATTCCTCCAGGAACGCCTGCACAGCACCCGCTTCGTCATGCCCCAGGCCCCGACCCGCCCGGTGACCATCAACGGCGGCTACGAGATGCCCAGCTGGTACGACATCAAGGCGATGACCCCGGCGCGGGCCATCGACGAGGCGCAACTGGACGCGTCGGCCGAGCAGGTCATCGCCCTGGTCGAGGCCGAGCGCGCCAAGGGCGTGGACCTGAGCCGCATCTTCCTCGCCGGCTTCTCCCAGGGCGGCGCGGTAGTGCTGCACACCGCCTATATAAAGTGGCAGGAAGCCCTGGGCGGGGTGATCGCCCTGTCGACCTACGCCCCGACCTTCACCGACGGCCAGCAACTGAGCGCCTGCCAGCAGCGCACCCCGGCACTGTGCCTGCATGGCGTGCACGACCCGGTGGTGATTCCGTCCATGGGGCGCACCGCCTTCGAGCATCTCAATGCCTGGGGCGTCGCTGCCCGTTGGTACGAGTACCCGATGGAGCACGAGGTGGTGGTCGAGGAACTGAACGATATCCACGACTGGCTCAGCCGCCAGCTGCAGTAAGCGTGTAGCCCAGCGGAGCATTCCACTACGCCGCGCCCGGTTCTTGCATTACACTGCCCGGCGTACATTCCTTAACCAGTTGACGAGACGACCGTGCTCAAGGCACTCAAGAAAATATTCGCCAAGGGAGACGCCGCCGAGCCCGTCGCCGCGATCCCCCCCGCGCCGGCCCCGCAGCCGGCTGCCGCCCAGGCTCCGGCCCGCCAGGCTCCCCGACCCAAGCCAGCCGCCAAGCCCAAGGCCGAGTCGCAACCCACCACGCCGACCGACGCCGAGCCGCCGCGTGCCGAACAGCCGCCCCGGGACAAGCCACGCCGTGAACGCAAGCCCAAGCCCCAGGCCAGCCTGTGGAAGCCGGAGGACTTCGTGGTCGAGCCGCAGGAAGGCAAGACCCGCTTCCACGACTTCAAGCTGTCCAACGAGCTGATGCACGCCATCCACGACCTCGGCTTCCCCTATTGCACGCCGATCCAGGCCCAGGTGCTCGGCTACACCCTGCGTGGCCAGGACGCCATTGGCCGGGCCCAGACCGGCACCGGCAAGACCGCCGCGTTCCTGATCTCGATCATTTCGCAATTGCAGCAGGTGCCGCCGCCCAAGGAGCGCTACATGGGCGAGCCGCGGGCGCTGATCATCGCCCCGACCCGCGAGTTGGTGGTGCAGATTGCCAAGGACGCCCAGGCCCTGACCAAGTACAGCGGCCTGAACGTGATGAGCTTCGTCGGCGGCATGGACTTCGACAAGCAGCTCAAGGCCCTCGAGGCACGCCACTGCGACATCCTGGTGGCCACCCCTGGCCGTCTGCTGGACTTCAACCAGCGCGGCGAAGTGCACCTGGACATGGTCGAGGTGATGGTGCTGGACGAGGCCGACCGCATGCTCGACATGGGTTTCATCCCCCAGGTCCGCCAGATCATCCGCCAGACCCCGCCCAAGAGCGAACGCCAGACCCTGCTGTTCTCGGCCACCTTCACCGACGACGTGATGAACCTGGCCAAGCAATGGACCACCAACCCGGCCATCGTCGAGATCGAGCCGGAGAACGTGGCCAGCGAGACCGTCGAGCAGCACGTCTACGCCGTGGCCGGCAGCGACAAGTACAAGTTGCTGTACAACCTGGTCACGCAGAACAAGTGGGAGCGGGTGATGGTGTTCGCCAACCGCAAGGACGAGGTGCGGCGCATCGAGGAAAAACTGGTGCGCGACGGCATCAACGCCGCCCAGCTGTCGGGCGACGTGCCGCAGCACAAGCGTATCCGTACCCTGGAAAACTTCCGTGAAGGTCGCATCAGCGTGCTGGTGGCGACCGATGTGGCCGGTCGTGGCATCCACATCGACGGCATCAGCCATGTGATCAACTTCACCCTGCCGGAAGACCCGGACGACTACGTGCACCGTATCGGTCGCACTGGCCGGGCGGGAACCAGCGGTGTGTCGATCAGCTTTGCCGGTGAGGACGACTCCTACCAGTTGCCGGCGATCGAGGAACTGCTGGGACGCAAGATCAAGTGCGAGATGCCGCCGGACGAGCTGTTGAAGCCGGTGCCGCGCAAGCATCATTGATCGACGGCACATGCCACAGCGCAAGGCAAAACCTGAGAGCGGGCTTGCCCCGCGATAGCATCCGTTCAGACAACACCGTTGTCGGGACCGGCCCTGTCGCGGGACAAGCCCGCTCCCACGATCACCCTATGGGCTGTTCAGGCGAGGTTGTTTTCAACGCAAGGTCACCGAGTATCAGGCTTTTCACACAGCGCCTGGCATTGAGTCCCAGCGCCCGGCCGCGTCCTGGTCGCTCTGCTTGCCTTCCACCCAGCGCGGCCCATCCTGGGTATTTTCCTTCTTCCAGAACGGCGCCCGGGTCTTCAGGTAATCCATGATGAAGTTGCAGGCGTCGAACGCCGCCTGCCGGTGCGCGCTGGCCACACCGACGAAGACGATCGGCTCGCCCGGCTCGAGCGTGCCGATACGGTGCAGCACCTCGACCTTGAGCAGCGGCCAACGGCCCTCGGCCTCGACCACGATCTTGCCCAGCGCCTTCTCGGTCATGCCCGGATAATGCTCGAGAAACATCCCCGCCACATCCCGGCCATCGTTGAAGTCGCGCACGTAGCCGACAAAACCGACCACCGCGCCCACGCCGACGTTGGCGGCATGCATGGCGTTGACCTCGACCCCGGGGTCGAACGCCGCTTCCTGTACCCGTACGCTCATGCTCAACCTCCGGTCACCGGCGGGAAGAACGCGACCTCGTCGCCCTCCTCCAGCGTCTCGTCGAGCCTGCACAGCTCTTCGTTGCGCGCGCACATCAGGTTCTGTTCGGCCAGCACCTCATAGTGCCCGCCCTTGCCCAGCAGGGCCTGGCGCACATCGCCCAGCACCTTGAAGTCGCCCTCCAGGCGTTCGCCATCGACGCCCAGCACCTCACGGTAGCGGGCGAAATACATGACCTTGACCTTCATCAGCCCTGCACCTTGTAGTGGCCGCTCTTGCCGCCGGTCTTCTCCAGCAGGCGCACCTGCTCGATGACCATGCCCTTGTCGACTGCCTTGCACATGTCGTAGAGGGTCAGCGCAGCGACGCTGGCGGCGGTCAGCGCTTCCATCTCGACGCCGGTCTGCCCGGCCAGCTTGCAACGGGCGACGATGTGCACCACGTCTTCGCCTTCGGCGGCCAGCTCGACCTTGACGCTGGTGAGCATCAGCGGATGGCACAGCGGGATCAGGTCGCTGGTCTTCTTCGCCGCCTGAATGCCGGCGATGCGCGCCACGGCGAACACGTCGCCCTTGGGATGCTCGCCATCGACGATCATGCGCAGCGTGGCCGGCAACATGCGCACCCGCGCCTCGGCCAAGGCCTCGCGCGCGGTCACGGCCTTTTCGGTGACGTCGACCATGTTGGCGCGCCCCTGGGAATCAAGATGGGTCAGCACTGCTCTGCTCCTGGGAAGGGAATGCAGAGTGTAAACCCGCAGGTCAGCTTTGAGCAGAGGGCAGAAGCGCACAGCCCGCTCCCACGAGGGGAGCGGGCTGGTTGGCAGGCAGGGTTACAGGTGCGACTCGGCGTACTCGGCCAGTACCGAGCGCGGCACGCCCTGCAAGGTGATGTGAACGCCGTGGGGGAAGTCCTTGAAGCGTTCGGTGAGGTAGGTCAGCCCAGAGCTGGTGGCCGACAGGTAGGGGGTGTCGATCTGCGCCAGGTTGCCCAGGCAGACCACCTTCGAGCCGGTCCCGGCACGGGTGATGATGGTCTTGATCTGGTGCGGCGTGAGGTTCTGGCACTCGTCGATCAGGATCAGGCTCTGCTGGAAGCTGCGCCCGCGGATGTAGTTCAGCGACTTGAACTGCAACGGCACGCGCTCGAGGATGTACTCGACGCTGCCATGGGTGCTCTCGTCATCCATGTGCAAGGCCTCGAGGTTGTCGGTGATGGCGCCCAGCCAGGGCTCCATCTTCTCCGCCTCGGTACCCGGCAGGAAGCCGATTTCCTGGTCCAGCCCCTGCACGCTGCGGGTGGCGATGATGCGCCGGTAGCGCTTGCTGACCATGGTCTGCTCGATGGCCGCCGCCAGCGCCAGGATGGTCTTGCCGGAACCGGCGGCGCCGGTGAGGTTGACCAGGTGGATATCCGGGTCGAGCAAGGCGAACAGCGCCAGGCTCTGGTGGATGTCCCGGGGTTTCAGCCCCCAGGCCTCCTGGTGCAGCAACGGCTCCTGGTGCAGGTCGAGCAGCAGCAGTTCATGTTCGCGCACGCCCTTGATCCAACCGACGAATCCTTGTTCGTCGATGATGAACTCATTGATGTGCACCGCCGCCGCCGGCAGGGGCTCGGTCAGTTGCACCCGGTGCCAGGTGCGCCCACGCTCCTGGCGGGTGTCGACCTTGCTGACGCGGTCCCAGAACGAGCCGCTCACCGAGTGGTAGCCCTTGGACAGCAAGGACACGTCGTCGACCAACTGGTCGGTGCTGTAGTCCTCGGCAGCGATCCCGCAGGCGCGCGCCTTCAGGCGCATGTTGATGTCCTTGGTGACCAGGATCACGTCCAGGTCGGCGCGCTTGGCGCGCAGGTCCAGCAACTGGTTGATGATGATGTTGTCGGCGAGGTTCTCGGGGAGCAGGCGGTTGGGTTCGTTGCGCGTGCTCATGAGGATGGACAGGAAGCCCTTGGGCCCGCTCTTGCCACGCTGGATCGGCACGCCCTGCTCGACAGCGCTGGGCGAGGCGTCACCGAGGGTCTGGTCGATCAGGCGAATGGCCTGGCGACATTCGGCGGCGATGGTGTGCTTGCCGGTCTTGAGCTTGTCGAGTTCCTCCAGCACCGTCATCGGTATGGCGACGTGGTGCTCCTCGAAATTGAGCAGGGCGTTGGGGTCGTGTATCAGGACGTTGGTATCGAGCACATACAGGATTGGCTGGTTGGAGGAGGGGGTGCGTCCTTGGTCATCCATACTCGGTCACCTTATGTGAAAGCCACACGGCGCACACGGCTGCGCCGCAAAGTGACTGCCGTTCTCCCCGTATCCGCGTTGTTACGGGCGGGGAGCGCACCTGGCAAGGAGGGCCTGGATGACGCCACCTGTGCTGCAGGATTCGGCTGTCTGGCTCCTTGATACCGCAAAAACCATGACCGAAAAAAGACTTTTTACGCTCAGGTGAAGTTTATTTTTCGAAATGACGAACTGCGGTTGGCGGCAAGCCCGGGCGGGACTAAAGTCAGAGGTCAGGCAGTGCCAATGCCGCTCCCGGCGATGGGCGCACGCCTCACTCCTTCTGGCCGTAGGCCTGGCAATCCTGCCAACCGATTCCGCTCTGCGCCGTGTGCTGCAGCAACCACTCCACGGCCGGCTGGGCCTTGGGCAGGTTGTCGTGGAACTGGATCACCCCCTTGCGCCACAGCAGCATCAGCGTCAGCACCCGCTGCGCCGAGGCCGCGGCAGTCAGCGGGCCGTCGTCCTGGGCATCGATGTCCCACAGCGACACCTGCAACTGCTGGCTGGCCATGAACCCCTCACCATCGCTGCGGCGCTGCCCGTAGGGCGGACGGAACAACGGCACGTACTGCTCCGGCAGGTCGGCCTGGACCCGTGCCTGGCTGCGTCGCAGCGAATCCTGCCAGCCCTGCCACTGGGCATGGGAGCGGTACTCCCAGCCCTGGATCCCCACGCACTGGCCAGCATACAGCCCAGCCAGCGGACCGCTGTCGCGACGTTGCTGCAGACGGTTGCCGAGCACGAAGAAGATCCCGTCGAGCTTCTGCCGGCGCAGGTAATCGAGCATCGCATCGGTACTGCCCCCTTCGGGGCCGGGGCCGCCGGCGAAGGTCAGCAGGAACATCCGATCGTTGAGCTCGTCACCGTTGCGCTCGCGCCCGGAGAGCTTCTCCACCTCGCTGGAGGTCTGCGGATACAACGCCGCCTTGCGCAACTGCTCGTCCAGGTAGCGGACATGGAACTGATGGCTGGGCTCGACCCATCCGGTATAGAACGTGCCGACATCAGCAGCGAACGTGGCGGCCTGCATACGCAGGTCGGTCATCGACGCCACCGGATAGCAGAACGAGGCATCCTGCTCGCAGCTCTGCTGCGCCTGCTGGTAACCCTGCCACAGGCGTTGCCACATTCGCGCCCGCAGCGAACGGACCACCGCCAGGTTGACCTGACGCAGCCCAAGGCGCTGAGCCAGGGCGTTCTCGTCGAGCATCTCGCTTTCGTGCAGCACCTGGGCGAACGAGAGGATCTCGGCCCGCGAGGCGACATCGAACAGCGCCGGGCTGTCCAACTGTTCCGGCCACAGGCTGCGGTCGAGGCTGACGAAGTCCTCAGGAGCGGCCTGCGCGGCAAGGCTCAGCAGGCTGGCAAAAAGGACGAAAGCGATACGCACGATGAACAGTCTCCGCAGATGCATGGCGCGCACTATAGCGCGCCGCCCGCCGATGTTCCGTGACTATCGTCGCCATAGTTTGGCGTTGCCTGGCCAGGCCCGTAGAATTGCCCGACGAATTCAGGAGCCGACCCGATGCTGACGGTGATTTCCCCCGCCAAGACCCTCGACTACGACACCCCGCCGGTAACCCAGCGCCATACCCTGCCCCAGTATCTGGACGACTCCCAGGCACTGATCCAGCAGTTGCGCGAGCTGACGCCGGCGCAGATCGCCGAGCTGATGCATCTCTCGGACAAGCTCGCCGGCCTCAACGCCGCACGCTTCGGCAGCTGGACCCCGGACTTCACCCCGGCCAACGCCAAGCAGGCGCTGCTGGCGTTCAAGGGCGACGTGTACACCGGACTCGACGCCCAGAGCCTCGGCGAGGACGATTTCACCTACGCCCAGGACCACCTGCGCATGCTCTCGGGCCTGTATGGCCTGCTGCGCCCGCTGGACCTGATGCAACCCTACCGCCTGGAGATGGGCACCAAGCTGGCCAATGCCCGTGGCAAGGACCTGTATGCCTTCTGGGGCACACGCATCAGCGAGTGGCTGAACCAGGCCCTGGCCGAGCAAGGTGACGACGTGCTGCTCAACCTGGCCAGCAACGAGTATTTCAGTGCCGTGAAGAAGAGCGCGCTGAAGGCGCGGGTGATCGACGTCGATTTCAAGGACCTGAAGAACGGCCAGTACAAGATCATCAGCTTCTACGCCAAGAAGGCCCGCGGCATGATGAGCCGCTTCGTGATCCAGGAACGCATCGCCGATCCCGAGCAGCTCAAGCGCTTCGATGCGCAGGGCTACTACTACAGTGCCGAGCAGTCCAAGCCGGATCATCTGGTATTCCTGCGCGATCACGCCGAAGGCTGATGGCCCTGGGGCGCTTGGCGCCCCATCCCGCCCTGGCCCTGCAACGGGGCACTCTCCCACCCCGAAATCGCCAAATAACAGACGCCAAAAAAACACCAGGCCTACCCTTATCGCAAAATGCCATAAGCCCGTTCGTAGTTTTTTGACGAGTTTTGCGAAAATATTTTCGCATGCTGGCATATGAGCATCCCGTCTCGTTTTCGTCCTTTATATATGGGAATAAAACCGTCTCGTGCCATCAGATTGAAAGTATTTTCAACTGAAGAAATATTTAGAAATTCTTCATCAAGACAAAATCCACGCTGGAACTTCTATCGGCCGCAATGGCTCATAGCACCCGTAACGATTTTCAAGCGCGCAGCGTGAGAGATGACTTACAGATGACAGCGAGCGGTATCCACTACCACTCCATAACCGTCAGGCAGGCGTCACGGGAATACCCGAAAGCCCTGTTCACAGAGGAGAGTCGCGCCCCTAAAAAATCGTCCTAGTGGTTGATTTCAAAAGGTTTTTCCAATTGAAAAAACAAGCACAGCAGTTCGTTAAATACGGCCTGCAATAAAGACGGCTGCATTTCAGGGCACGCCTTTTTAAATACTGGCTTTTGACTGCCAACTTCGAGCGCATAAGTTTTTGTGCTCAGGATTTATTCATGCCTGCGTTCGGTGAAGTGTCATTTCGCCATGGACCCGTGCGCCCTAAAACTGCTGGTCAATCAACCCAGTCGGCTCTTCCAGCAAGGGCTGGCGTGATAAACACACGAGGTGAATGCGATGCGTATCAGCATCTTTGGTTTGGGTTATGTGGGTGCAGTCTGTGCCGGTTGCCTTTCGGCACGTGGCCATGAGGTGATCGGCGTGGACGTGTCCAGCGCCAAGATCGACCTGATCAACAAGGGCAAGTCGCCCATCGTCGAGCCCGGCCTGGAAGCACTGCTGCAGCAAGGCATCGCCAGCGGCCGCCTACGTGGCACCACCGACTTTGCCGAGGCCATCCGCGCCAGCGACGTGTCGATGATCTGCGTCGGAACCCCGAGCAAGAAGAACGGCGACCTGGGCCTGGAATACATCGAGTCGGTGTGCCGCGAGATCGGCTACGTCCTGCGCGACAAGGCCAGCCGTCACACCGTCGTGGTCCGCAGCACCGTGCTGCCGGGCACGGTCAAGAACGTGGTGATCCCGATCCTCGAGGACTGCTCGGGCAAGCGGGCCGGCGTCGACTTCGGCGTCGCGGTCAACCCCGAGTTCCTGCGCGAAAGCACCGCGATCAAGGACTACGACCAGCCACCGATGACCGTCATCGGCGAGCTCGACAGCGCCAGCGGCGACGTGCTGCAGGCCCTGTACGAAGCGCTCGACGCGCCGATCATCCGCAAGCCGGTCGAAGTGGCCGAGATGATCAAGTACACCTGCAACGTCTGGCATGCCACCAAGGTCACCTTCGCCAACGAGATCGGCAACATCGCCAAGGCAGTCGGCGTCGATGGCCGCGAGGTGATGGACGTGGTCTGCCAGGACAAGGCGCTGAACCTGTCGCAGTACTACATGCGCCCCGGCTTCGCCTTCGGCGGCTCGTGCCTGCCCAAGGACGTGCGCGCCCTGACCTACCGCGCCGCCAGCCTCGATGTGCGCGCCCCACTGCTCGACTCGCTGATGCGCAGCAACGAGTCCCAGGTACAGAACGCCTTCGACATCATCGAAAGCCACGACAAGCGCCGGGTCGCCCTGCTCGGCCTGTCCTTCAAGGCCGGCACCGACGACCTGCGCGAAAGCCCGCTGGTGGAACTGGCCGAGCGCCTGATCGGCAAGGGCTACCAGCTCGACATCTACGACCAGAACGTCGAGTACGCCCGCGTGCATGGCGCCAACAAGGACTACATCGAGTCGAAGATTCCCCATGTCTCCTCGCTGCTCAATGCCGATTTCGAGCAAGTGCTGGAAAACGCCGAGATCATCGTGCTGGGCAACCGTGACGAGCGATTCCGCGCCCTGGCCCAGCAAGCGCCGGCCGGCAAGCAGGTGATCGACCTGGTCGGTTTCATGGGCAAGCCGACCTGCGCCAGCAGCCGCACCGAAGGTATCTGCTGGTAAACCCGGTCGGGCGGCGCCCCCTCGGCGCGCCGCCCTCCTCCGAACTCTCGACGGATGCCGAACATGCAAAGGCTTCAGACAGTGCTGCTGCAGTGCACCGGATGGCTGCTCTACATGAGCCTGCTCATGCTGATCGCCCTGGCCCTGCCCAGCGACATCTTCGACGCGCAGTCGAAGCACTTCATCTTCCTGGTCGGCGCCGTCGGCATCTGGCGCTACTCGATGGGCGCCACCCATTTCATCCGCGGCATGGTCTTCCTGTACCTGGTCTACCCCTACCTGCGGCGCAAGGTGCGCTCGCTGGGCAGCGCGGCCGACCCGTCGCATGTGTACCTGATGGTCACCAGCTTTCGCATCGACGCCCTGACTACCGCCCAGGTGTACAGCTCGGTGATCGGCGAGGCCATCGCCTGCGGCTACCCGACCACCGTGGTCTGCTCGCTGGTGGAGAAGTCCGACGAACTGCTGGTCAAGAGCCTGTGGGCCAAGTACAACCCGCCGGCCCATGTCACCCTGGACATCGTGCGCATTGCCGGTACCGGCAAGCGCGACGGCCTGGCCTACGGTTTCCGCGCCATCTCGCGGATGCTGCCGGACGAGAACGCCGTGGTGGCGGTGATCGACGGCGACACCGTGCTGGCCGAAGGCGTGGTGCGCAAGACCGTGCCATGGTTCGGCCTGTACCCCAATGTCGGCGGCCTGACCACCAACGAATTCTGCGAAGTGCGTGGCGGCTACATCATGAGCGAGTGGCACAAGCTGCGCTTCGCCCAGCGCCACATCAACATGTGCTCGATGGCCCTGTCCAAGCGCGTGCTGACCATGACCGGGCGCATGTCGATGTTCCGCGCCAGCGTGGTGACCAACCCCGAGTTCATCGCCGACGTCGAAAGCGACTCGCTGATGCACTGGCGCCTGGGCCGCTTCAAGTTCCTCACCGGCGACGACAAGTCCAGCTGGTTCAGCCTGATGCGCCTGGGCTACGACACCTTCTACGTGCCGGACGCCGCGATCAACACGGTCGAGCACCCGCCAGAGAAGAGCTTCATCAAGGCCAGCCGCAAGCTGATGTACCGCTGGTACGGCAACAACCTGCGGCAGAACTCCCGCGCCCTGGGCCTGGGCCTCAAGCGCCTGGGGCTGTTCACCGGCATCGTCCTGCTCGACCAGCGCGTGTCGATGTGGACCAGCCTGCTGGGCCTGACCGTGGCGCTGATCGCCAGCTTCAAGTTCGGCCTGCAGTTCCTGCTGGTGTACCTGCTGTGGATCGGCATCACCCGCCTGATCCTCACCATCATGCTGCTGTGCTCGGGCCACAGCGTCGGCCCGGCCTACCCGGTGATCCTCTATTACAACCAGATCGTCGGCGCGCTGATGAAGATCTACGTGTTCTTCCGCCTCGACAAGCAGTCCTGGACTCGCCAGCCGACGGCCCTCAAGCGTGACCTCGAAAGCTTTCAACAATGGTTCAACACCTGGTCCTCGCGGACCATGACCTTCTCGGCCGCGAGCCTCTTCGTCGCCGTGCTGTTCATGGTCGTGTGAGCCACCCCGGATCGGATAACAGGAACGAAATCGCCATGAATACCGCCGTGAACGTCAATGTCGTGCATGAGTCCGAGGCGCAGCGCCAGCACGCCCGGGTGCGCATTCCCGCCAAGCTGCGCTACCTGGACGGCCATCGCGAGCCGCACGAGGTGAAGGTGGACGATCTTTCTGCCGGGGGCCTGTCCTTCCACGCGCCCAAGGCCCTGGAGGTCAACGAGGCGGTCCGTGGCCGCCTGCAGTTCGTGGTCGACAACCTCGGCCTGTCGATGGACGTCGAGCTGCTGGTACGCACCAGCGACCCGCAGAGCGGGCGGACCGGCGCCGAGTTCCAGAACCTCGAGCCGCGGGACATCGCCACCCTGCGCCATATCATCACCAGCCATCTGTCCGGCGAACTGATCACCCTCGGCGACGTGCTCGGCACCCTGCAACGCGACAACTTCACCAAGGCGCGCAAGCACAAGGCGTCCGGCTCAGGCTTGTCCGCCTTCGGCCGCCTGCGCGCGGTCACCGTCACCGCCGGGGTGTTCGTGGTCGGCCTGGTGGCCTTCGGCTTCGTCGCCAAGTCGCTGTACGGCCTGTACTTCGTCAGTCATGCCGAGGCCGGCGTGGTCGCGGTGCCCACCACCAACGTCACCATGCCCCGCGACGGCAGTGTGCAAAGCCTGGTGCAGACCGGTACGCCCGTGGCCAAGGGCGCGCCGCTGGCGACCTTCAACACCAGCATGCTCGACCTGCTCAAGGGCCACCTGGACGACGCGCAACTGGAGCCGGCCAAGGTCGAGGAACTGTTCGGCAAGCAACTCTCCGGCACCCTCACCAGCCCCTGCGACTGCGTGGTGTCGCGGCAACTGGTGGACGACGGCCAGTACGCCAGCAAGGGCCAGCCGGTGTTCGCGCTGATCCCGCGGACCACCACCCCAAGCGTCGAGGCGCGCTTCAGCTACCGCCAGTTCGACGAAGTGAAGCCGGGTACCCGGGTCGACTTCCAGGTCGCCGGCGAGAACGCCGTGCGCAGCGGACGCATCGTTGCCAGCTCCAGCCTGGACACCGACAACCTGGCCTCCGACATCCGCGTGCAGATCAAGCCCGACGAAGGCCTGCCGGCCGAGCTCGCCGGCCGCCCGGCGTCGGTGAGCAGCGACCGCGGCCCCTCGCTGAACGGGCTGATCGACAAGGCCATGGCTCGCGGGCTGTGAGGAACGGATCATGAACGACGCCACGATCCCCGTAGGAGCCAGCGTTGCTGGCGAACGAGCGCATCACGGTGCCCGTAGCCCGGTTCGCCAGCAACGCGGGCTCCTGCAGAAAACACCAGCCACGCCGTTCTGTGCGCTGGCCCTGGCCATCACCCTGGCCGGCTGCGCCGGCCTGCCCGACCAGCGCCTGGCCAACGAAGCGCTCAAGCGTGGCGACACTGCCACCGCCGAGCGCAACTACAAGGCCCTGGCCGACCTTGGCTACAGCGAGGCCCAGGTCGGCCTGGCCGACATCAAGGTGGCCAGCCGCGACCCGGCCAGGCTCAAGGAGGCCGAGGCCACCTACCGCGCCGCCGCCGCCAGCTCGCCACGGGCCCAGGCCCGCCTCGGTCGCCTGCTGGTGGCCAAGCCCGACAGCACCCAGGCCGAACGCGAGGAAGCCGAGGCCCTGCTCAAGCTCGCGGCCCGGCAAGGCGAAGGCAACACCCTGATTCCCCTGGCGATGCTCTACCTGCAGTACCCGCAGAGCTTCCCCAAGGTCAACGCCCAGCAGCAGATCGACCAGTGGCGCGCCGCCGGCAACCCCGAGGCGGGCCTGGCGCAGATCCTGCTGTACCGTACCCAGGGCAGCTACGACCAGCACCTGGGCGAGGTCGAGACGATCTGCCAGGCGGCCCTGGCCAGCACCGACATCTGCTATGTCGAACTGGCCACCGTCTACCAGAAGCGTGCCCAACCCGAGCGGCAGGCGGCGCTGCTCAAGCAGCTCGACGCTGCCTACGCCCGCGGCGCGGTGTCGGCCAGCCGGGTCGACAGCGTCGCCCGCGTGCTGGCCGACCGCAGCCTTGGCCAGACCGACGAAAAGACCGCCAAGGCCCTGCTGGAGAACATCTCCCCGGCCAACCCCGCCTCGTGGGTGAGCCTGGCCCAACTGCTCTACGACTTCCCCGAACTGGGCGACACCGACCAGTTGCTGGCCTATATCGACAAGGGCCGCGCCGCCGAACAGCCGCGCGCCGAACTGCTGCTCGGGCGCCTGTACTACGAAGGCCGCACCCTGCCCGCCGACGCCGCGAAGGCCCAGCAGCACCTGCAAACGGCGGCCGAGGCCGGCGAGATCAGTGCCGACTACTACCTCGGCCAGTTGTACCGCCGCGGCTACCTCGGCCATGTCGAGCCGCAGAAGGCCGTCGACCACCTGCTCGCCGCCGCCCGTGCAGGCCAGAACAGCGCCGACTACGCCCTGGCCCAGCTGTTCAGCGAAGGCCATGGCATTCGCCCGGCGCCGACCAACGCCTGGGTGTTCGCCCACCTGTCCCAGGCCAACCCGACGCCACAGTCGAACGAGCTGCTGCAACAGCTCGACCAGCAACTGTCCCCTGAGCAACGCAGCCAGGCCCAGCAATTGCTGGCCCAGGAGCAACGGGCCCGCGCCAGCCTGTTCCAGGGCGCCAACAGCCCCCTGGCCCTGGAGGCCCTGCAAGACGACGAACAAGCCGTAGACGCCGAGGACTCGCTATGACGCTCAATCCCTTCGTGAAAGCCGGCATCGGCCTGAGCTTCGCCCTGCTGTGGTCGTTGCCGACCCTGGCGGCGCAAACCGCAGTGAAGAACTTCGGCCTGGACGTGAAGATCACCGGCCAGTCCGAGGACGACCGCGACCTCGGTACCCGCCCCGGCGGCGACGTCAACGGCGTGGGCCTGGACCTGCGTCCCTGGGTGTATGGCGAGCGCGGCAACTGGAGCGCCTACGCCATGGGCCAGGCCGTGACCGCCACCGACACCATCGAGACCGACCCCCTGCGCCAGAACGACGACGGCAGCAGCACCGACACCGCCGCCCACGGCCGCAAGCAGGACAAGAGCTACCTGGCCATGCGCGAGTTCTGGGTCGGCTACAGCGGCCTGACCGCCTACCCCGGCGAGCAACTGCGCCTCGGCC
This sequence comes from Pantoea sp. Cy-639, assembly GCF_011752525.1. Classification (GTDB taxonomy): domain Bacteria; phylum Pseudomonadota; class Gammaproteobacteria; order Pseudomonadales; family Pseudomonadaceae; genus Aquipseudomonas. Next base: position 287,062 of record NZ_VWXI01000005.1, read on the forward strand.
GCCAGCGCCTGCGCAGCGACGACGGCATGTGGCGCGACACCAACATCGAAGCGCTGAACTGGAGCTTCGACACCACCCTGCTCAAGGCCGACCTGGGTGTGGCCCAGCGCTTCAGCGAATACCGCACCGACCTCACCGAACTGGCCCCCGAGGACAAGGACCGCACCCATGTCTACGGCAACGTCGCCACGCAGTGGACCCCAGGACACTGGGTCGGCCTGCGCGCCCACCACAGCCATGACGGCGGCAGCCTCAAGCACCCCGGCGAAACCGTCGACCCACTCGACAAGACCCGTACCGGCGACCTCACCTGGCTGGGCCTGGAGGCCAGCAGCGACGCCTACAACTGGCGCAACGACCACACCGTCAACTACTGGGGCAGCGTCACCTGGCTGACCGGCGACCGCGACAAGCTGACCACCAGTACCCTGGGCAACGAGCAGGTCGCCACCGGCAAGCAGAGCGGCAATGTCGATGCCTGGGCCACCGACCTGGGGATTCGCCTGCGCCTCGACCCACAGTGGCAGGTCGGCGTGGCCTACGCCCGGGGCAGCGGCGGCGGTGGCGACGATGGCTCGAACAACTTCGAGCAAACCGGCCTGGAGAGCAACCGCTCCAACTTCACCGGCACCCGTTCCCGCGTGCACCGCTTCGGCGAAGCCTTCCGCGGCGAACTGGGCAACTTGCAGGCGGCCACCCTGTTCGCCTCCTGGCAACTGCGCGACGACTACGACGCCAGCTTCATCTACCACAAGTTCTGGCGCGTCGACGGCAAGCAGAACATCGGCACCAGCGGCATCAACGCGGTGGTCGACGACAACGGCGTGAACCGCCCGCTGGTCAGCGGAGAAAAGGACCTTGGCCAGGAAATGGACGTGGTCGTCACCAAGTACTTCAAGCAAGGCCTGTTGCCGGCCTCGCTGAGCCAGGCGATCGACGAGCCGTCGGCGCTGGTGCGCCTGCGCACCGGTGTGTTCAAACCGGGCGATGCCTATGGCAAGGAAGCCGACTCGTACATGCACCGCGCCTTCGTCGACGTGATCTGGCGCTTCTGAGGCCGGGAGAGGACCCCTATGAACCTGCACCCGAACCTTCGCCACAGCCTGCTAGCCAGCGCCCTGCTGCTGGTCTGCGGCCTGGTGGCCGCGGCCGAGCCGGCGGTAGTCACCAAGGAACTGCAACAGGCCAGGACCTACACCGTCACCAGCGCGCCCAGCGAGCCGCTGCAACTGGCCCCGCCCAAGTTGCCCGACCTCTCCGGCTATACCTACGAGGCCGTGCAGCAGAAGATCGACCGCCGCCACAAGGGCAAGGTCAGCGTGCGCCGGATGCTCCAGGAGGACACCCTCAAGGAGTTCATCGGCGGCGACAACAAGGCCGCCGAATGGGTCCAGCGCCAGCACGGCATCCCCCAGGCGATCTTCATCGACGACGGCCATGTCGACCTGGTCGAGCTGAGTCGCAAGGTGCCCGGCCAGTACCTGCGCGAGACGGCGCCGGGGGTGTACCTGGCGCGCCTGCCGATCGTGGTCGGGCGCAAGGGCGTGCTGGAGATCGACGGCAAGGTCAAGGAGCTGCGCCTGTCCCAGGAAGGCGGCGCGTTCCTGGTCAACGACGGCAAGCTGTTCGTCAGCGACACCCAGGTGACTGGCTGGCGCGAGCGCGACAACGGCCCGGCGACCTTCCGCTCGCCCAAGGAATTCCGCCCGTTCCTGCTCAGTTGGGGCGGCACCGAGACCTACATCGTCAACAGCACGATGGCCAGCTTCGGCTACTCCAAGTCCAAGTCGTACGGCGTGAGCATCTCGCAGTACACACCGAACATGGCCAAGCAGATGGGCCGCGCCGAGCCCACCGGATGGATCATCGGCTCGACCTTCAGCGACATGTGGTACGGCTTCTACTGCTACGAGACCCAGGACTTCGTGATCAAGGACTCGACCTACCACGACAACATCGTCTACGGCATCGACCCCCACGACCGCTCGCACCGCCTGATCATCGCTGGCAACACCGTGTACGGGACCCGGAAGAAGCACGGCATCATCGTCTCCCGCGAGGTCAACGACAGCTGGATCATCAACAACAAGAGCTACGACAACAAGCTCTCCGGGGTGGTGATCGACCGCAACAGCGTCAACAACCTGATCGCCTACAACGAGATCTACCGCAACCACACCGACGGCATCACCCTGTACGAAAGCGGCGACAACCTGATCTACGGCAACAAGCTGATCAACAACCGCCGCCACGGCATCCGCGTGCGCAACAGCGTGAACATCCGCCTGTACGAGAACATCGCCATGGCCAACGGCCTGGTGGGCGTGTACGGGCACATCAAGGACCTTTCCGACACCGACCGCGACATCGCCCTCGACCCGTTCGACGCCCAGGTGTCGTTGATCGTGGTCGGCGGCGAGCTGGCGGCCAACGGCTCCGGCCCGCTGTCGATCGACTCGCCGCTGTCGGTGGAGCTGTACAAGGTGTCCATGCTGATGCCGCGCAAGTCCAGCGGCATCAGCCTCAACGGGGTGCTCGGCGAGCGCCAGGACGAAATCCTCGACCTGCTGGTGCGCCAGCAGAAAGCCGTGCTGATCGACCCGGTCGAACGCCAGACCGAAATGATCGACTAAGGAAGCCCAGACCATGACGCCACACCTGATGAAACTGCTCGGCCTGTCCGCCGCCCTCCTGGCCATCGCCCAGGGCGTGCGCGCCGACCCAGTGCAGGCGCCGCGCTTCAGCGCCGAACCCTGCTGCCAGCTGTGCCCCGAGGCCCACGACGCCCGCCGCTACGTGACCCGCTACCAGCAGAACTTCACCACTCTGGTGCAGGCCCAGGGCGACTGGCTGTTCCGCACCCGCGAGGACCTGCGCACCGAGTTCGACACCACCCCCAGCGGCTACAAGCGCCTGCAACAGGTCCACGACGCGTTCAAGAAGCGCGGCGTCGAACTGGTGCTGGTCTATCAGCCGACCCGCGGCCTGGTGAACCGCAACATGCTCAAGCCCGAGGAGAAGGCCGCCTTCGACTACCAGAAGGCCCTGCACAACTACCAGGCCATGCTCGGGCGCTTCGCCAAGATGGGCTACAACGTCCCCGACCTGTCGCCGCTGACCAACGAGCAACTGGCCGCCGCCGACCAGGGCAAGGACTTCTACTTCCGCGGCGACCAGCACTGGACGCCCTACGGTGCCGAGCGCGCGGCGAAGATCGTGGCCGATACCGTGCACGCGATGCCGGCCTTCGAAGGCATCCCGCGCAAGACATTCGAAACCAGGAAGTCAGGGCGCATGGGCAAGACCGGCACCCTGCACAACGTCGCCGGCCAGCTCTGCGGCACCAGCTACGCGGTGCAGTACATGGACCAGTTCGCCACCGAGCCCAAGGGCGGCGCCAGCGGCAGCGACGACCTGTTCGGCGATGCGGGCAACGCACAGATCACCTTGGTCGGCACCAGCCACAGCGGCAAGAACTACAACTTCTCCGGTTTCCTCGAGCAGTACATCGGCGCCGACGTGCTCAATGTCGCCTTCCCCGGCGGTGGCCTGGAAGGCTCGATGATCCAGTACCTGGGCAGCGAGGAGTTCCAGCAGCGCCCACCGAAGATCCTGGTCTGGGAGTTCTCCCCGCTCTACCGCCTGGACCAGGAGACCATCTGGCGGCAGATCCTCGCCCTGCTCGACGACGGCTGCGACGACCGCCCCGCGCAGATGAGCGCCAGCGCCACCCTCAAGCCGGGCAGGAACGAACTGATGGTCAACGGTCGCGACGGCGTGATCAAGGACCTGGTCAACCGCAACCACCAGCTCGACATCAAGTTCGAGGACACCTCGGTAAAGGTGCTGCAGGCCACCTTGTGGTACCTCAATGGCCGCCACGAGGACATCAAGCTGGAGAAGCCCGAGACCTCCGACACCGACGGACGCTTCGTCTTCCAGATGCGCGAGGACGAGGACTGGGCCGGCCAGAACCTGCTGGCCCTGGAAGTCCAGGGGCCGCAAAGCGGCACCCAGAAAGTCCAGGCCAAGCTCTGCAAACGCAACCATTTCGCCAGCGCCGCGCCGCATACCGCGCAAGCTGGCCAGTGAGGCGACCATGACATCCACCGCTAGCAAGACCGCACCCGCCCTGCTCTTCCTCGCCCTGTTCGGCAACGCCGCGCACGCCGCGCTGGTGCCGCCCCAGGGCTACTACGAGGGCATCGACCAGCTCAAGCACAGCGACGGCAACTTCCGCTGCGAACCGGCCCCCAAGCCGTTTACCGGCGCCCTGCAGTTTCGCAGCAAATACGAAGGCTCCGACAAGGCTCGGGCAACGCTCAATGTCGCTTCGGAGAAAGCCTTTCGGGAGTCCACCCAGGACATCACCACCCTCGAGAAGGGGGTCAGCAAGATGATCGGCCAATACCTGCGCGACGGCCGCCCGGCCCAGCTCGACTGCGCGCTGGGCTGGCTGCAGACCTGGGCACAGGCCGACGCCCTGGAGTCCACCGACTTCAACCACACCGGCAAGTCGATGCGCAAATGGGCGCTGGGCAGCATGAGCGGTTCGTGGCTGCGCCTGAAATTCTCCAATTCCCAACCGCTGGCCGCGCACCAGGCCCAGGCCGAACAGATCGAGAAATGGCTGGCGCACCTGGCTGAGCAGACCGTGCGCGACTGGAGCGACCTGCCGCTCGAGCAGATCAACAACCACAGCTACTGGGCGGCCTGGTCGGTGATGGCCACCGCCGTGGCCACCGACCGCCGCGACCTGTTCGACTGGGCAGTGAAGGAATACCGGATCGGCGTCAACCAGGTCGACGAGCAGGGTTTCCTGCCCAATGAGGTCAAGCGCCGGCAACGCGCCCTGGCCTATCACAACTATGCCCTGCCGCCGCTGGCGATGATCGCCAGCTTCGCCCAGGCCAATGGCGTGGACCTGCGCAAGGAAAACAACTTCGCCCTGCAGCGTCTGGGCGAAGGCGTGCTCGCCGGGGCCCGGGATCCTGCCCAGTTCAACGCCCGCGCAGGCGTCAAGCAGGACCTGAAGGAGCTGCAGGTCGACAGCAAGTACGCCTGGCTCGAGCCGTGGTGCGCGCTGTACCAGTGCGTCGGCGACACCCTGGCGCGCAAGCATCACATGCAGCCGTTCAACAGTTTCCGCATGGGCGGCGACATGACCCGGGTCTACGACCCGAGCGCGGAGCAGAAAGCGAAGTAAGGCAAGGGGCCACGCCGTGGCCCATCGCAGGCTTCGCCAGCTCCCACAAAGCGCTGGCAGGCCACTCCCGTAGCAAGAATGACAAACCACCCCCTGTGGGAGGGCTGGCAAACCAACCCTGTGGCAGAACTGCCCCCCTGTGGGAAAGCTGACAAACCAATCCTGTGGCAGGACTGCCCCCTGTGAGAGGGCTGACAAACCAACCCTGTGGCAGGACTGCCCCCTGTGGGAGGGCTGACAAACCAACCCTGTGGCAGAACTGCCCCCTGTGAGAGGGCTGACAAACCAACCCTGTGGCAGAACTGCCCCCTGTGGGAGGGCTGACAAACCAACCCTGTGGCAGAACTGCCCCCTGTGAGAGGGCTGACAAACCAACCCCGTGGCAGGACTGCCCCCTGTGGGAGGGCTGACAAACCAACCCTGTGGCAGGACTACCCCCTGTGGGAGGGCTGACAAACCAATCCTGTGGCAGGACTGCCCCCTGTGGGAGGGCTGACAAGCCACTCCTGTGGCAGGACTGCCCCCTGTGGGAGGGCCGGCAAGCCACTCCTGTGGCAAGACTGCCCCCTGTGGGAGGGCTGGCAAGCCACTCCTGTGGGAGCTGGCGACAGCCAGCGATCGAGGGCGTAGCCCTCGCAACGATGGCAAAGGTTCCCCTGCATGTTCGCGGGGGGTTTGGGGGGCGCTGTGCCCCGGATGCTGTGAACAACAAGGAGAACCGGGATGGTCTTCTCGTCCAACGTGTTCCTGTTCCTGTTCCTGCCGGTCTTCCTCGGCTTGTACTACTTGAGCGGGCAACGCTACCGCAACCTGCTGCTGCTGGTGGCCAGCTACATCTTCTATGCCTGGTGGCGGGTCGACTTCCTCGCCCTGTTCGCCGGGGTCACCCTGTGGAACTACTGGATCGGCCTGAAAGTCGGCGCCGCCGGCGTGCGCACCAAGCCCGCCCAGCGCTGGCTGCTGCTCGGCGTGGCGCTCGACCTGGCGATCCTCGGCTACTTCAAGTACGCCAACTTCGGCGTCGACAGCCTCAACGCGATCATCACCTCGTTCGGCCTTTCGCCGTTCATCCTCACCCATGTGCTGCTGCCGATCGGTATCTCGTTCTACATCTTCGAATCGATCAGCTACATCATCGACGTCTACCGCGGCGATACCCCAGCCACCCGCAACCTGGTCGACTTCGCCGCGTTCGTGGCGATCTTCCCGCACCTGATCGCCGGCCCCGTGCTGCGCTTCAAGGACCTGGTCGAGCAGTTCAACCACCGCACCCACACCCTGGACAAGTTCTCCGAAGGCTGCACCCGCTTCATGCAGGGCTTCATCAAGAAAGTGTTCATCGCCGACACCCTGGCGGTGGTCGCCGACCATTGCTTCGCCCTGCACAACCCCACCACCGGCGACGCCTGGCTCGGCGCCCTGGCCTACACCGCACAGCTGTACTTCGACTTCAGCGGCTACAGCGACATGGCCATCGGCCTGGGCCTGATGATGGGCTTTCGCTTCATGGAGAACTTCAAGCAGCCGTACATCAGCCAGTCGATCACCGAGTTCTGGCGGCGCTGGCACATCAGCCTGTCGACCTGGCTGCGCGACTACCTCTACATCACCCTGGGCGGCAACCGCAAAGGCACCTTCAACACCTACCGCAACCTGTTCCTGACCATGCTGCTGGGCGGGCTGTGGCATGGCGCCAACTTCACCTACATCCTCTGGGGCGCCTGGCATGGCATGTGGCTGGCGATCGAGCGGGCGCTGGGCCTGGACACCAACCCGCAACGCTTCAATCCGCTCAAGTGGGCCTTCACCTTCCTGTTGGTGGTGGTCGGCTGGGTGATCTTCCGCGCCGAGAACCTGCACGTGGCCGCACGCATGTACGGCGCCATGTTCAGCTTCGGCGAGTGGCAGCTGTCGGAGCTCAATCGCGCCCAGCTCACCGGCCTGCAGGTGGCCACGCTGGTCATCGCCTACCTCAGCCTGGCGTTCTTCGGCCTGCGCGACTTCTACCGCAACGCCCAGCCGACGCCCAGGGCCACCCCGGTGCACGTCAACGCCGACGGCTCGCTGGGCCTGGACTGGAGCCGGGTGATGAGCCGCGCGCTGATCCTGCTGCTGTTCGCCGCCTCGGTGCTCAAGCTCTCGGCGCAGAGCTACTCACCGTTCCTGTACTTCCAGTTCTGAGGCCTGAAGCATGAACCGGACACTTCGCATCACCTATTCGCTGTCGTTCATGGGCCTGCTGGTCGGCCTCGGCGCCTGGTCGCTGGGCGGGCTGGACAGCTTCACCCGCACCGGGCAGATGAGCCTGCTCGACGGCAAGCTGGCCAAGGCCGCCGAGACCCACTACGACGAGCAGTTCCCGCTCAAGCGCCTGGGCACCAACCTGTGGGCCGCGCTGGACCTCAAGCTGTTCAACGAAGGCCGCCCCGGCGTGGTGCTGGGCCGCGACCAGTGGCTGTTCACCGACGAAGAGTTCAAGCCCAGCGCCGGTGCCGAACAGCAGATGCAGGACAACCTGGCGCTGGTGCGTGGCGTGCGCGACGCCCTGCGCCGCCAGGGCAGCCAGCTGGTGCTGGCGATCGTCCCGGCCAAGGCGCGGTTGTACGCCGAGTACATCGGCAAGCAGGCGCCGGCCAGCCTGCACGACGACCTGTTCAACCAGTTCCACGCCCAGGCGCGCCAGGCCGGCGTGTTCGCCCCCGACCTGCTGGCCCCGCTGGAACAGGCCAAGACCCGCGGCCAGGTGTTCCTGCGCACCGACACGCACTGGACGCCGATGGGCGCCGAGGTGGTCGCCCAGGCCCTGGCCGAGGCGGTCGAGCGCCAGCACCTGCTCAGCGGCGAACCCCAGGCCTACATCACCAAGGCCGGTGCCAGCGCTCCGTACAAGGGCGACCTGACCCACTTCCTGCCACTCGACCCGCTGTTCAGCAACCTGCTGCCGACCCCGGACAACCTGCAACAGCGCACCACCCAGCCGGCCCGGGCCGAAGACGCCGGTGGCGATGCGTTGTTCGCCGACAGCCAGATCCCGGTGGCCCTGGTCGGCACCAGCTACAGCGCCAACCCCCACTGGAACTTCCTCGGTGCCTTGCAGCAGGCCCTGCGCAGCGACGTCGCCAACTACGCCGAGGACGGTCACGGCCCGCTGCTGCCGATGCTCAAGTACCTGCAAAGCGATGCCTTCAGGAACGCCCCGCCACAGGTCGTGGTGTGGGAGTTCCCCGAGCGTTATCTGCCAATGAAGAACGACCTCGGCGCCTTCGATCCACAGTGGATCGCGCAGCTGAAGCAATCCCGTCAATCCGAAGAAAACCTGGCCCTGTCGTCCAGCCGGACGGACCACTGAAGATAGAGAGGAACACGCACATGACCACACCGACTTCCATTGCCAAAGCCCTCACCCTCGCGGCAGGCCTGAGCCTGGCCTCGCTGCAGGCCTTCGCCGGTGCCGATGCCGCCCTCTATGGCCCGAGTGCGCCGAAGGGCTCGACCTTCGTGCGCCTGTACAACGCCGCCAGCGCTCCCGCTGCCGCGTCGGTGGGCAATACCCAGATCAAGCAGGTCGGCGCCCAGGCCAGCAGCGACTTCAGCTTCCTGCCCGGGGGCGACTACACCGCCCAGGTCGGCGGCAAGAGCGTCCCGGTGCAGCTCGCCGCCGACAAGTACTACACCCTGGTCAACAACGCCGGCGGCGGCCCGCAACTGATCGAAGAACCACCGTTCAGGAACAAGCAGAAAGCGCTGGTCCGGGTGCAGAACCTCAGCGACCAGCCGTTGGCCCTGAAGACCGCCGACGGCAAGACCGAAGTGGTCAAGCCGGTCGCCGCCAAGGGCCGTGGCGAGCGTGAGATCAATCCGGTCAAGGTCAGCCTTGCCCTGTATGCAGGCGACAAGAAAGTCGGCGACGTCAAACCCGTCGCCCTCGAGCGCGGCGAAGCGGCCGTGCTGTATGTCACCGGCAGCGGCAGCAGCCTGTCGCCGGTGTGGGTCACCCGTCCCGTGGCCACGAACTGATTCCTGCCCTTTTCGACTTCAACTGGAGAAACGACATGATCCCGGTAATTCTTTCTGGTGGTAGCGGCTCCCGTCTGTGGCCCCTGTCGCGCAAGCAGTTCCCCAAGCAGTTCCTGGCCCTGACCGGCGAGCACACGCTGTTCCAGCAGACCCTCGAACGCCTGGTGTTCGAGGGCATGGACAGCCCCATCGTGGTCTGCAACAAGGACCACAAGTTCATCGTCCAGGAGCAGCTCGGCGCGCTGAACCTCGAGACCCAGGCGATCCTGATGGAGCCGTTCGGTCGCAACACCGCGCCGGCAGTGGCGATGACCGCGATGAAACTGCTCAACGAAGGCCGTGACGAGCTGATGCTGGTGCTGCCGGCCGACCACGTGATCGAGGACCAGAAGGCCCTGCAACGCGCCCTGGCCCTGGCCACCGTAGCCGCCGAGCGCGGCGAAATGGTGCTGTTCGGCGTGCCGGCGACCAAGCCCGAGACCGGCTATGGCTACATCCGCTCGAGCCAGGACGCCCTGCTGCCCGAGGGCGTGGCGCGGGTCGCGCAGTTCGTCGAGAAACCGGACGAGAAGCGCGCCAACGAGTTCGTCCATGCCGGAGGCTACTTCTGGAACAGCGGCATGTTCCTGTTCCGCGCCAGCCGCTTCCTCGAAGAGCTGAAGAAACACGACCCGGACATCTACGACACCTGCCTGCTGGCCCTGGAGCGCAGCCAGGAAGACGGCGATGTGCTGAGCATCGACGAGGCCACCTTCGCCTGCTGCCCGGACAACTCCATCGACTACGCGGTGATGGAGAAGACCCAGCGCGCCTGCGTGGTACCGCTGTCGGCCGGCTGGAGCGACGTCGGTTGCTGGTCGTCGCTGTGGGAGGTGCACGAGAAGGACGGCAACGGCAACGTCACCAAGGGCGACGTGGTGGTGCAGGACAGCCGCAACTGCATGATCCACGGCAACGGCAAGCTGGTGTCGGTGATCGGTCTGGAGAACATCGTGGTGGTCGAGACCAAGGACGCCATGATGATCGCCCACAAGGACAAGGTTCAGGAGGTCAAGCAACTGGTCGGCACCCTCGATGCACAGGGCCGCAGCGAGACCCAGAACCACCTCGAGGTATACCGGCCGTGGGGCTCGTACGACTCGGTGGACATGGGCGGGCGCTTCCAGGTCAAGCACATCACCGTCAAGCCGGGCGCGAGCCTGTCGTTGCAGATGCACCACCACCGCGCCGAGCACTGGATCGTGGTGTCCGGCACCGCCGAGGTGACCTGCGACGAGAACGTGTTCCTGCTCACCGAGAACCAGTCCACCTACATCCCCATCGCCTCGGTGCACCGCCTGCGCAACCCGGGCAAGATCCCGCTGGAGATCATCGAGGTGCAGTCCGGCAGCTACCTGGGCGAGGATGACATCGAACGCTTCGAGGATGTCTATGGGCGCAGCTCGACGCCGGTCGAACGTGGGATCTCCGTAAAGACCATCGCCCAGTAACAGCGGCAAGCCACAAGCGAAGCGGCGGTGAATCGAGATGCCCGGCTCACCGCCGCTTCGCTTTTGCCTGCAGCTTGCAGCTTGCGGCTCGGCGCTCCAAGATGATGGAACCCTCCACCACCAAGGCCCGCCCCACCATGATCATCGGCGCCCTGCTCGTTCTCACCTGGCTGGTCCTGCTGCTGCGCTACCCGGCCAAGGCCGTGCCGATTTCCCTGGCAGCTGTCTGCGGCCTCGGACTGGTCGGCCTGTGGGTGGTCTGGCAGGACACCCGCGAAGCCTCGCAACTGGCCCGTCTCGATCTGCAACTGAGCTACGCCCCCGAACAGTGCCCCGCCGACCGCGCCTTGCAGGTCCGCATGAAGAACGGTAACCAGGCCCCGCTCACCGAACTGCGCTGGCGCGTCGCCGCCTATGCCCCCGGCGACACCGTCAACCTCGCCGAGAACACCTACAACGCACCACGCTACCGCGGCCCCGGCGAACTGCAGCCCGGCGCAGAGTGGCGCGACTGCCTGCCGCTGCCGCCATTGCGCTCGGGGTACCGCCCACAAACCCTCGAATTCCGTGCCGAACACCTGCAAGGCAGTTTTGCCAACTAACAGTTCTGCCAGTTTCGCTCCAGGCCAGATCGACGTTCACTTGAGGTTCATTCTCTCGAGGGAACTGACGGCCATGACCCCACTGGACAATCTCGACCGCTTCGAAGACCTCCTGGACGATGTCGAACGTGCCCGGCCCGGCGTGATTTTCGTGGGTTCGAGCGAGTGTTGCGTCTGCCAGGATCTACGTGATGAGTTTCGTGAACTGGCGGCGCAAATGCACCACCTCGATATCTATGACCTGATTGCCGAAGACTTCGGCGCCCAGGCCTGGAACGGTGAGCTCAAAGCAGTTTTCGACGATATCCACCTCAAGGAGTACCCCTCGCAGATTCTCTTGCCACGCAAAGGCAAACCCTGGGTCCATCTGGAGAGGAACACCTCGGCGCTGCGCGCCGCCCTGATGGCGTTGAATTAAACCGAAACAGGTATGATCAAGCCTCCCCGGACCACCCAAAGGCCCCGACATGCCCACTGTTCTCATCACCGGCTGCTCCAGCGGCATCGGCCGCGCCCTGGCCGACGCCTTCCGCGATACTGGTCACGACGTCTGGGCGACCGCCCGCAAGCCCGAGGATGTGGAGCGGCTGAGCGCTGCTGGTTTCTGCGCACGGCAGCTGGATGTCAATGACAGCGATGCCCTCGCCCGCCTCGTCGAGGAGCTGCAAGCCCATCACGGCGGCCTGGATATCCTGATCAACAACGCGGGCTACGGCGCCATGGGCCCACTGCTCGACGGTGGCGTCGAGGCCATGCGCCAGCAGTTCGAGACCAACGTGTTCGCCCTGGTCGGCGTGACCCGTGCGCTGTTCCCGCTGCTGCGCCGCAGCCGTGGCCTGGTGGTGAACATCGGCAGCGTCTCGGGGGTACTGGTAACGCCGTTCGCCGGCGCCTACTGCGCGTCCAAGGCCGCGGTGCACGCCCTCAGCGATGCGCTGCGCCTGGAGCTGGCGCCGTTCGCCATCCGGGTGATGGAAGTGCAGCCTGGCGCCATCGCCTCGCAGTTCGCCGACAATGCCCGGCAGCAGTCCGCGCAGGTGTTGTCGGCCGACTCGCCGTGGTGGCCATTGCGCGAACAGGTACAGGCGCGCACGCAAGCCTCGCAGGACCGTCCCATGTCCGCTGCGGCGTTCGCCCAGGGTGTGCTGGCGGCGGTAGGCAAGGCACCAACGCCCCTGCTGGTACGCCTGGGCCATGGCAGCACGGCGCTGCCCTTAATGGCGCGGTTGCTGCCGCGGCGGTTGCTGGGCTGGGTACTGCGCAAGCGCTTCGGGTTGCTGCGGCCGCTGTGAGATCGCGGGGGCGCTGGGCGCTCCTTTCGCGACACAAGGCCACTCGGTCTCTTGTCGCAAAAGGGCTGCGCAGCCCCTACACCTTCGCCGGCGCCTCGTCGAACGCCTGCCAGCCGCCACCCAGGGCCTTGTACAAGCCGACCAGCGCCTGCGAAACCGCCGCCGAACTGTCGATCCACTGCTCCTCGCTGGCCAGCAGCGCCGACTGCACCGTCAGCACGTTGAGGAAATCCACCGCCCCTTCCACATACTGGCGCTGCGCGGTCTCCAGGGCAATGCGGTTCTGCCGCACCGCCTCGGCCAGGTGATCGCGGCGCAGCTGACTGGCGTTGTACAAGCGCAGCACATCGTCGATCTCATGCCAGGCCCCCAGCACCACCTTGCGATAGTTCAGCGCCGCCTCCTGCTGCTGCGCCTCGCGCAGTTCCAAGGTACCGCTCAGCCGCCCGCCCTCGAAGATCGGCAACGACAACTGCGGCCCGAAGGCGAAGCGTCGCGAGTCCCAGGCACCGAAATCGGACAGTTGCATGGCCTGGAAACCGACACTGCCCGACAGCCGGATACTCGGGTAGAAGTCCGCCTTGGCCACGCCGATGCTGGCGGTGGCCGCATGCAGGCGGGCCTCGGCCTGGCGAATGTCCGGCCGGCGTTCGGCCAACTCCGACGGCACGCCGATGGCGAAGCGCTGCTGCGGCGCCGGCAGTTCGCCGCCTTGCAGCAACTCGGCCTGCAAGCTGCGTGGCGGCTCGGCGGCGAGCAGGCCGAGGGCGTTGATCAGGTCGTCGCGGCGCGCTTCCAGAGTGGGCAGGCGCGCCTCGATCGAGGCCACCTGGGCACTGGCCTGGGCCACATCGAGACGGGTGGCCACCCCTTCGGCCTGGCGCCCCTCGGAAAGTTTCAGGCTGTGCCGGGCGACCTTGAGGTTGTCCTGGGTGATGTCCAGGGTGTGCTGTACCGCGCGCAACTGGATGTAGTCGCCCGCCGTTTCCGCGAGCAGCGCCAGCAGCACGCCACGACGGTCGTTCTCGGCCACGGCCACGCTGGCATCGGCGGCTTCGACCTGGCGCCGTACCCGGCCCCACAGGTCCAGTTCCCAACCCGCCACCAGGTCGCCCTGCCAGAGGTTGAACGCCGACTTGCCAGCCTTGCCCGACGGGTCGCTGAGGCCTTCGGCACTGTTGCGCGCTCGACTGTAGCCGGCGTTCACATCCACCGACGGGGACTCGTCAGCCGCCACCGTGCTGCGCAGCGCACGGCTTTGCAACAGGCGCGCGCTGGCCATCCGCAGGTCGAGGTTGCGCGTGGTGACCTTCTCGATCAGCGCACTCAGGCGTGGGTCGTGGAAGCTGTCCCACCAGCGCAGCTCCAGCGGTTCGGCCAGCGGCTGGCTGGCCGCCGCCTCGCCCTGCAGGGCCGCCCAGTCCTTCGGTGCCTCGCTGTCCGGGCGCTGGAAATCCGGGCCGAGGGTGCAGCCGGCCAGCAGCATGGCCAGCAACATCGGGCCCAGGCGCAGAGCAGGGGCCACTGCGCGTCCCTTGCGCGACACCAGGTCGCTGCAACTGGCGAACGCGATCCTCTGCAGGAGCGGCCTTGTGTCATGCAAGCGCTGCGCAGCTGGCCCGGCAGGCTCGAGATTCTCCACCCATCCGCTCATCGCGCGGTCACCTCTTTGCTGACCAGCTTGTCGCCCCGCGTGTCGATGGTAGCCTCCACCGACATGCCCACCCGCAGGCGCTCGAGCAACGGTTGCCCGTCATCGAAGACGATCTTCACCGGGATGCGCTGCACCACCTTGGTGAAGTTGCCGGTGGCGTTGTCCGGCTTGACCGCGGCGAAGGTCACCCCGGTGGCCGGCGCGATGCTCTCGACGTGGCCCTGGAGCTTCTCTCCGGAGAAGGTGTCGACGCTGATGCTCACCGGCTGGCCTGGCTGCACGTGGGTCAGTTGGGTTTCCTGGAAGTTGCCGACTATGTAGGCATGCGCCAGCGGCACCACCGACAGCAGGCGTGCGCCTGGATTGACATAAGCGCCAACGCGCAGCGCACGCTCGCCGACCATGCCGTCCACCGGCGCGCTGATACGGGTGTACGACAGGTCCAGCCGGGCTTTCTCCAGGCCCGCTTCGGCCCGCTTGAGCTGGCCGTCGGCACTGGCCACCTGGGCGTCGAGGATATCCACCTGCTTGCGCGCGGCCAGCAATGCCGCCTGGGCATTGGCCAGGCGGGCGCGGGCCTGGTCGACCCCGCTGCGCGCCTGCTGGGCGTTCTGCACGGTGCCGGCGCCCTGCTCGGCCAGGCGGCTGTAGCGGGTCACCTCATGGTCGGCGAAGGCCGCCTCGGCCTGGGCTGCCTTCACGGCGGCCTCGGCCTGGGCGATCAGCGCTGCCTGGCGCTCGAGGGTGGCGCGGGCATCCAGGCTCTGCGCCCTGGCCACCAGCAACTGGGCCTGGGCGGCATCGAGGGCGGCCTGGTAGTCACGGGCATCGATGGTCGCGAGCAGTTGCCCGGCCTTGACCTGCTGGTTGTCCTCCACCAGCACCTCCTTGATGAAGCCGGCCACCTTGGGTGCGACCACGGTGTAGTCGGCGCTGACATAGGCATCGTTGGTGCTCTGGCGATGATCGCTGCCGAACATCCAGGGGCCGACGATGGCGGCCAGCACGGCCACGGCGAGTACCGCGCCGATGAAAAGTGTCTTGCGTGTATGGGTCATGTCGTTTCTCGAATTCATTCACCGGTTCAGGCCACCGCGCGCGGCGGGTAGATCCGGGTGGGCACGAAGGGAATCAGGCAGATCAGGGCCACGGCGAAGGCCGCCATCACCAGGTACAGGTCGGCCGAGGTCAGCACCAGGGCCTGTTCATGGATGCGCCTGGCCAGACCGGCGGCGTTGTCGTCGACCAGCGGCGCGTTGCCCAGGCTGTCGACCAGGTGGTTGGAATGGAAATGCCGGCGCACGGTGCCCAGCGCGTCGATCAGGCCGGCGGCGATCACCGAGGACAGGCCCTTGACCGTGTTGAACCAGCTGGAGGCGAACGGCCCCTCCTGCGGGGTCATGCCGTTGGTCGACAGCATCAGCAGCGGCAGCACCGCCATGGGCTGGCCGAACACCTGCAGCAGGTAGTACGGATAGAAATCGCCGCGGATCCACTGCGACGTCAGCAGGCTGCTGCCCACGCACGAGACGGCCAGCATCGCCAGCCCGGTGGCCAGCACCCAGCGGCAGTCCACCGCGCGGATGTTGCACAGCGCTGCGGTCAGCGGCAGGGCGATCAGTTGCGGCATGGCCACCAGCAGCATCAACGGGCTGGTCTGCGCCGGGCGGTAGCCCTGGATCTGCGCCAGGTACGCCGAAGGAATGCTGCCCACGCCCGAGAGCACGATCAGCACACCCGCCAGGGTCAGCAGGGCAAAGCTCAGGTTGCGCCGCGACAGCATGCGCAACTGGAAGAACGGCAGCGGTTCGGACCACTCGTTGAACATGAACAGCACCAGCAGCAGCACGCCGCCGCCGAGCAGCCAGCAGATCAGCGGCGAATCGAACCAACCCCAGCGATCGCCCAGCGACAGGCCCAGCACCAGGCTGCTGATCGCCGGCAGGCCAAGCAGCACGCCACGCCAGTCGAACTGACGGAAGCGCTCCAGGCGCAGCGGGTCCTGGGGCAGGCCCCAGCCGACGCAGAACATCGCCAGCAACGACGGCAGGATGATCTGCCAGAACGCCCACTGCCAGCCGACGTACTCGGTCCACAGGCCCGCCAGCGGCGTGCCCAGGTTCGGCCCGAAGGTCGCGGTCAGGGCGTAGCAGGCCAGGCCGTAGAGCTTGATGCCCGGTGGCAGGAAGCGCAGCGCCACGCTCATCAGCATCGGCGGCAGCGCGCCGGAGGCGAAGCCTTGCAGCACGCGCAGCAGCATCAGGCTGTGCAGGTTGGGGGCGAAGGGCTGGATCAGGCCCAGCACGGCGAACAGGCCGACGGCGGTCATGGTGAAGCGGCGCAGCGAGAAAGTGTTGGCCAGCCATGGCGCGAAGGCCATGGCCGACACCGAGGCGGCGCTGTACACCGCCAGCAGCCAGGCGCCCTCGTCGGCACCGATGCCCATGGCGCCACGAATGTCGCTCAGGGAAATCTTGGTCACCGCCTCGTTGAGCCCGGCGCACAGCACCGCGAGCAACACGCCGAACAGTCCGACCACCACCCGCAGGCCGAACGCCGTTTGTGCCGGGGCGGCCGGCGCCGGGGGCGCGGCCAGCGCGGCGGAAGGCGCGGTCAGGGAACTCATGGGAAGACATCTCCAGCAACAAATTGAAGGCTGGGGCAAGTCTAAGAAGGTCGAATGCTGACGAAAACTGACTTGTTGGCAGCTTTATGTTGCGCCAGACGCAATCGGCGGCACCTGGTGCCGGTGATTACGGGTCGAGGCGCCCGCAGGCCTTCAACGTCTGTCGCAACCAGCGATGCGCCGGGTCATTGTCGAAGCGCGGATGCCAGGCCTGCATCACATTGACCTTTTCCAGCGGCACCGGGATCTCGAACGAGCGCAACGGCAGCCGCAGGCGCTGCACGCTGTTGAGGATATTGGCCGGTATCGGCAGGATCAGGTCCGAGTCCGGCAACGAGAACATCGCCGAATGGAAACTGGTGGTGATCAGCGCCACCCGCCGCTCCACCTTGTGGTTGGCCAGCGACACATCGATCGGCCCATTGGCCCGCCCCCGCCGGGACACACTGATCTGTGGATAGGCGGCAAACCGCTCCGGGGTGATCGCGCCATCGAAGATCGGATGGTCCTCACGGGCCAGCCCCACGAAGTAGGTGTTGAACAGGCTCTGCACCTTGATCTCCGGCCCCAGCTCGATGGCCGAGCTGATGATCAGGTCGATCTGGCCATTGCGCAGCACCGCATCGTCGTCCCCACTGCCTTCCGGCACGAAGCGCAGTACCGTGCGCGGCGCCTGGGTCAGCATCATGCGCAGCAGCTGGGCGCCGTACAGGGCGATGAACAGGTCGTTGGTGCGGATGTTGAAGGCGCGGTCGAGGTTCGCCAGGTCGACATCCTCGCGGCTGCGAAACACCTGTCCGGCCTGTTCCACCAGCCCGTGGACCTGCTCGCGCAGGGCCAGCGCCCGTGGTGTCGGTACCAGGCCACGGCCGGCGCGCACCAGGATCGGGTCGCCCAGGGCCTCGCGGATCCGCCCCAGGGTCCGGCTCATCGCCGCCGGGCTCAGGTTCATGCGCTGGGCGGCGCCGACCACGCTGCCCTCGTCGAGCAGCACATCGAGGGCGACGAGCAGGTTCATGTCCGGGAGTTGCATGGCGGTGGTCCATCACAGTTGTGGAAGACGCGATGGTATCAGCTTGGTGGATTGCGTCGGACGCAATGGCGCCCTGCGCGGCGAGCCATTTATCCCGGCCGGTCAATGCGTCAGCCTGTACCCCCTGACGCGGGGCAAGCCCGCTCCCACGAAGCCCGCGCCGTCACCGACGCCACGCAAGGAACCCCCATGCTCCAACCGGTCCTGATCGCCATCGACGCCTCCCCCGCCGCCGCCGCCCTGCTCGACCTCGCCCGCCACTACTGCCGCCCCGGCGAGCACCGCCTGCACGTGCTGCTGGCGATCGACTCGACCTTCGCCGTGCACGACCACCCGGCCCGCTACACCGAACAGGAGCAGGAGGAATACCCCGCGGCCTGCGACGAACAGCAACTGGCCGAACGCGCCGTGGCCAGCGCCGTGCGCGAGTTGCGCGCGGCCGGCTTCGACTGCCAGGGCTGCATGGTCGCCGACCAGCCGGTGGACGCCATCGTCGCGAAGGCCCGGGAGCTGGAGTGCGGGCTGATCATCATGGGCCACCGCCACCTGTCGCGGCTGGGGCGGCTGCTGGACCCGTCGATCAGCGCCAAGGTGATCGACCGGGTGAAAGTGCCGGTACTGGTCGGGGTCGCCGGCTGAGGCAACGCCCCCGATCATCGCTGCCATCGCCGGGAAGGCCCGCGATGGCCAGCTCGGCGCTACTGCTCGCTCGGCTTGACCACCACCGTGCAGGTGGTCCCCGCCGCCATCAGGAAGCCTTCCGGCACTTCGTCGATATGGATCCGCACCGGTACCCGCTGGGCCAGGCGCACCCAGTTGAAGGTCGGGTTGACGTCGGCGATCAGCTCGCGGCTCTGCGGGTTGTCGCGGTCGTAGATGCCGCGGGCGATGCTCTCGACATGCCCCTTGATGCGCTCGCCGCTCATCATCTGCAGCTCGGCCTGGTCGCCTACCTTCACGTGCGGCAGCTTGGTCTCCTCGAAGAAGCCGTAGACCCAGAACGAGTGCTCGTCGACCACCGCCATCACGGCCTCGCCGGTACGGGCGTAGTCACCCTTGTGGATGTTCAGGTTGGTCACGTAGCCATCGACGGTGGCGACGATCTGGGTGCGCTGGAGGTTCAACTCGGCCGCGGCCAGCTGGGCCTGGGCATGCTGGTAGTCGGCCAGCGCGGAGCTGGCGATGTTGCTGGCGTCGTCGCGGTTTTCCTTGGAGATCACCAGGTTGTCCATGTCGGCGCGGCGCTTGGCGTTGACCTTGCGCATCTCCCAGGTGGCCTTGCGCGAGGCGACCAGCGCCTTGGCCTGGTCCACCGCCAGCTGGTAGTGCTCGGGGTCGATGCGGATCAGCACGTCGCCCTTCTTCACCTGCTGGTTGTCCTTGACCGGCACGTCGACCACATAGCCCGGCACGTCGGCGGCGACATTGATGATATCGGCGCGTACCCGGCCGTCACGGGTCCACGGCGTGGTCATGTAGTGCAGCCACAACTGGCGACCGATCACCACGGCAGCGGCCAGCACCAGCAAGGTGGCGATCAGGCTGAAGAACTTTTTCATCGAAGGATTCTCACCAGTAGAGCGACAGCGCCAGGGCGCCGAACAGGCAGACGAACAGCGACAGGCGCAGCAGCGCCGGGTGCCAGAAGAAGCGATAGCCATCATGGCTGGCGATGAACCGGTCCAGGCCCCAGGCCAGGCCCAGGGCGAACAGGAACATCAAGGTCATGGTGGGCATGTACACGCCATGGAAGGCGATCTCACGGGGCATTTCACGGAACATCGTGGTGCAGTCCTTTCGCCGGAGCCAACGGCGACTGTGGGTCGAGCAGGGAGGATCGGATGAAGTGCAGGTAGCTCTGCGCGCGACGCAGCACCGAGGTGTCGAAGTGCCGGGCGAACGGTTCGTCGGTGGCCTGCACCCGGCTGATGGCGTGGTCCACCGCCACCAGCGCACGTTCGTGGTTGCTGGCGCTGGGCTGCAGGAACAGCCGTGCCAGGGCGCGACCCATGACGCGGATCGCCTGGCGCCACGGCTGCGACTCGGCGTAGGCCGGGTGGATCGGCGCACGCGCCTGCTCCTTGCGCAGCTCGATGATCGCGTGGCCGATCTCCAGCACGGTGAACATCCAGCCCATCAGTTCGCTCTGCACCTGCGGCTTGCCGGCGGCCAGGCCATAGGCCTGGTGCAGCAGGTCGCGGGTGCGGCTTTCGAATGCCGAGCCGAGGCCACGCAGGCGCCCGCCGATGGCGAACAGCACCTGCTCGCGCAGCTCCTGCTCCAGGCGGCTCCACAGCCAGCGACTGTTCGGCGGCAGGATGATCGCGCCGGCCGCGGCACAGACGAACATGCCGATGACCATGCCGATGTAGTCGTTGATGAAGGTGTAGGGGTTGTAGATGGTCAGGTTGTTCGGCACCGAGCCAATGGCGAAGAACACCAGCAGGCCGACGCCGTAGCCAGCGTAGGCCGGGCGCGACGAGAGGAACGCGCCGAGCACGAACACCGGCGCCAGGACCATGCACAGCAGCGGGAAACCGTCGATCCAGGGGAACACGAAGAAGGTTTCGAAGAAACCGATGAAGGCCCCGATCGCCGTGCCGCAGGCCATCTGGAACGACATGCGCTTGGGGTTGGGCGAGGCCGCCGACAGGCCCACGGTGACCGTGGCGATCAGGGTCATCATGCCGCCGCTGGGCCAGTCGCTGAGCAGCCAGTAGCTGCCCAGCAGCAACAGCACCGCCGAGGCGCGCACGCCGGCCGCCAGCGACACCAGCCAGCTGGTCTGGGCCACGTAGGGTTCGTCCCACTGCTCGCGCTCGTGCTTGTGCACCGCCAGCGAGGCATGGGTCTGGGCATAGCTGAACATCTCGTCGACGAAGCGGTAGAGCAGCTCGAAGGCGGTGTGGAAATCGAGCAGGTCGGACTCGCTGGGGTTGGTCTCCAGGTACTCGGCGCGCAGGCCTCGCACCTGGGCCTGCAGGCCTTCCTTGTAGGTGCCCAGTTCCAGCGCCAGGCGCAGCGCGTCGGCGTCGGTCAGGGCACGGCCGACGTAGGGCTGCAGCAACTGCGCGAGGGTCTCCAGGCCCGGCTCGATGGCCCCGACGATCTGCAGCGGGCCGCGGGCACGCAGGCGCTCGAGCAGGCTGTGCAGGGCGTTGAAGCGGGTGGTGATGGCCATGAACTCGCTGTTCATGCGCACCAGCCGCCCCGAGCGCCGACGCATGTGCGGGTCCTCGAAGGCGGTGACGTTGCGCAGGCTTTCCAGGCCCACCGCCTCGGCGACGAAGCGGACGTTGCTGGTCTCGTAGCGGTCGCGCTGGCTGTCGCCGCGCAGGGCCTCGACCACCACCCCGGCGAAGGTGCCGAAGCGCTGGTACAAGGCGTTGCGCATGGCGGCACTGGCCGACTGCGGCAGGATCGCGGCGCTGACGAAGGTCGACACGAGGATGCCCAGGGCGATTTCCAGCACCCGCCACACCGCCGCCATGAACGCCTGGTCGGGGTGCTCGAGCACGGGCAGGCCGATCATCGCCGCGGTGTAGCCGGCCAGCACGAAGCCATAGGCCCGGAAGGTGCGGTAGCGCATGGCGCCGGCCGAGCACAGGCCGACCCACAGCGCCAGGCTGGGCAGGAACAGCTCGGTGTTCTGCGGGAAGATGGCGATCAGCGCGACCATCATCGCCGAGCCGGCCAGGGTGCCGAGCACCCGGTAGAAGCTCTTGGCGAACACATGGCCGCTCTGCGGCTGCATGACGATGAACACGGTGATCATCGCCGTGCGTGGCTGCGGCAGCTCCAGGCGCATGGCCAGCCACAGGGTGATGAAGGCGGCGGCCAGAACCTTGAAGATGTAGACCCAGGTGACCCCATCGGTCCGCGCCCAGGCAAAGAAGCCCCGGCGCCACTCCAGGCTCTGCAGCCAGCGCACGGGCAGGCTCGATGTGCTCATTCGGCGTGGCCCACGGTGTCGGTGAGCTGGTCGAAGACCGCCAGGGTGGCCGGGGTCTTCGGCGCGGCCTGACGCTCGTCGTCAGGCACGTCCTTGCCGGCCTCCAGGCCGCCACCCAGGGCGGTGACCAGCTCGGCATGGGCCACCAGGCGCGCGGCCTGGACCTGTTGCTGCACTTGCTGCTGGCGGAACAGCAGGGTCTGGGCGTTGAGCACGTTGAGGTAGTCGGTCAGGCCACGCTGGAAGGCGACGGTCGCGATGTCGTAGGTCTTCTGCGCGGCGGCCACCGACTCGGCGGCGAAATGCGCCTGTTCCTTCATCGACTCGCGGCGGATCAGCTGGTCGGAGATGTTCTTCAGCGCGCCGATCACCGTCTGGTTGTAGCGCGCCACGGCCACGTCGTAGCCGGCCGAGGCCACGCCCAGCTGCGAGCGCAGGCGACCGCCGTCGAATATCGGCAGGCTGATGGCCGGGCCGACGTTGTAGTTGAACTTGCGCCCGGTGAGGAACTCCAGCGGGCCGCCGCCGGTGGCCATGAAGCCGAGGCTGCCGACCAGGTCGACGTTGGGGAAGAAGCCGGCGTGGGCGACATCGATGCCGCGGGCCTGGGCCGCGACCTGCCAGCGACTGGCGACCACGTCCGGCCGCTGGCCGACCAGCTCGGCAGGCAGGTTAGACGGCAGCGCCAGCGGTGCACCGAGGGTCAGGCTCGGGCGCTGCAACCTGGCACCCTCTCCCGGGCCCTTGCCGGCCAGGGCCGCCAGCTGGTTACGGGTCAGGGCGATCTCTTCATCGAGACCGTCGAGCTGACGGTGGGTCTCGGGCAGCGGCGCCTCGGCCTGGCTGACCTCGAAATGGGTGCCGATGCCGCCGTCGAGGCGACGCTTGGCCAACGCCAGGATCTGCTCCTGCTGCGCAAGCTCGGCCTGGACGATATCGCGCTGGGCGAAGTGCAGGCTGAGCTGGATGTAGGTGCGCACCACGTTGTTTTCCAGCTCGAGCTGGGCCTGGCGCGCCTCGGCGACGCTCATGTGCGCCTGGTCCACGGCCTGCTCGGTGGCATTGCGCTCGCGCCCCCACAGGTCCAGCGCGTAGCTGAAGCCGATGGCGGCATTGTTGTCCCAGGTGTTGGCGCCGGACAGCGCGCCGGGGCCGTAGAATTGGTCCTCCGGCCAGTTGTGGCGCTTGAGCGTGGCGTTGCCGTTGGCCTGGAGCTTCTCGGCCGATTCGACCACCCCGGCCATGGCCTTGGCTTCACGCACCCGCGCGGCCGCCATGGCCATGCTCGGGCTGCCAGCCAGGGCCAGGGCGATCCAGTCGTTCAGTTGCGGGTCGCCATAGGCGCGCCACCATTGTTGCGCCGGCCAGTGGGCATCGCGCGCGGCTTCGCGAATGGCCTCGTCGGTGGCCAGCTGGTTGGCTTGGAGAGTCTTGGTTTGCGGGGCGATGCCCCAGGTTCCGATACAGCCGCTCAAGGTGAGACAAAGGGCACAGGCACTGAGCGCACTAAGCGCTCTGATGTTGCGACGCGGCACAGCTGCGATTTCCCGAGGAAGAGGTGGAGGGGCCGAACAATTCTAGGGGCGGCTTTCATTGGCGATAAGCGTATATTCCTGCGAATCTTTGTTACCAAAACAGCGATAATCCGGCTTTAGTCGGAAGCGACAATCCGTTACTTCATGTCACAATTTTGTCCTCTAAACCGAGAGTGACCCATGGACACCCTGCAAAACATGCGT
Source organism: Pantoea sp. Cy-639 (assembly GCF_011752525.1). GTDB lineage: Bacteria > Pseudomonadota > Gammaproteobacteria > Pseudomonadales > Pseudomonadaceae > Aquipseudomonas. The sequence continues at coordinate 310,673 of NZ_VWXI01000005.1, forward strand.
GCTTTCAGTTGCGTGGCCCAGCTCGGCAGCTTCACCGCTGCCGCGGCGCAACTGGATACGACCACCGCGAACGTGTCGCGGGCGGTCTCCAACCTGGAAGCCCATCTGCAAACCCGCCTGCTCAACCGCACCACGCGGCGCATCGCGCTGACCGAGGCAGGCAAGCGCTACCTGATGCGCTGCGAACAGATCCTCACCTTCGTCGAGGAAGCCGAGGCCGAGGCCAGCGATGCCCACGCCCGCCCCGCCGGGCAGTTGAAGGTGCACTCGATGACCGGGGTCGGCCAGCATTTCGTGGTCGATGCCATCGCCCGCTACCGCGAGTCGCACCCGGACGTGACCTTCGACCTGACCATGGCCAACCGCGTGCCCGACCTGCTCGACGAGGGCTACGACGTGTCCATCGTGCTGGCCAGCGAGCTGCCGGACTCGGGCTTCGTCTCCCAGCGCCTGGGCATCACCTACAGCATCGTCTGCGCCTCGCCCGACTACGTGGCGCGCCACGGCTTCGCGCACAAGCCGGCCGACCTGCTCAAGCACGCCTGCCTGCGCATGGTCAGCCCGGTGATCCCGCTGGAGAAGTGGCTGTTCGACGGCCCCGAGGGCCAGGAGATGGTCAACATCACCAGCTCGCCGTTCCAGGTCAACTCGGCCGATGCGATGAAGACCGCGATCCGCAGCAGCATGGGGGTTGGCGTGCTGCCGATCTACTCGGCCATCGATGGCCTGCGCGACGGCAGCCTGGTACGGATCCTGCCGGAATATCGCCTGCAGGAGCTGAACTTGTATGCGATCTACCCGTCGCGCCAGTACCTGGATGCCAAGATCAAGACCTGGGTCGAGTACCTGCGCAACTCGCTGCCGGAAATCCTCGCCGCCCACGAGGCCGACCTGAAGACCCACGAACTGTTGATCGCCAACTGAAAAAAGCGGCTGCGCGACAGGTCTGGGCAATGCTAGGTTGCTGACCGTTGATCCCGTCATCGCGGGGCTAGCCCCGCGATGATGCCCCTACCCGCCTTGCAGAGAAGCCGCCCGATGAAAAAGACCGTCCTGGCCTTCAGCCGCATCACCCAGGCCATGGCCGAACGCCTGCAACAAGATTTCAACGTGATCGTGCCCAACCCCAAGCTCGGCGACATCAGCGCCCAGTTCAACGAAGCCCTGCCCGAGGCCCATGGCCTGATCGGCGTCGGCCGCAAGCTCGGCCGCGCGCAGCTCGAGGGTGCGGGCAAGCTGGAGGTGGTGTCCAGTGTCTCGGTGGGCTACGACAACTACGACCTGGACTACTTCAACGAACGCGGCATCGCCCTGACCAACACCCCCGACGTGCTCACCGAAAGCACCGCCGACCTGGGCTTCGCACTGATCATGGGATGTGCGCGCCGCACCGCCGAACTCGACGCCTGGACCAAGGCCGGGCATTGGCAGGCCACCGTCGGCCCGGCACAGTTCGGCAGCGATGTGCACGGCAAGACCCTGGGCATCGTCGGCCTGGGCAACATCGGCGCAGCCATCGCCCGCCGTGGCCGCTTCGGTTTCGACATGCAGGTGCTGTACGCCGGCAACAACCGCAAGCCCGCGCTGGAACAAGCGCTCGGCGCGCAGTACCGCAGCCTCGACGCGCTGCTCGCCGAGGCCGACTTCGTCTGCATCGTGGTGCCGCTGTCCGAGGCCACCCGCAAGCTGATCGGCGCCCGTGAGCTGAAGCTGATGAAGCCCAGCGCGTTCCTGATCAACATCGCCCGTGGCCCGGTGGTGGACGAGGCAGCGCTGGCCGAGGCACTGCAAGGCGGCACGATCCGCGGTGCCGGGCTGGATGTCTACGAGAAGGAGCCACTGGCTGATTCAGCGCTGTTCAGGCTGCCCAACGCCCTGACCCTGCCCCACGTCGGCTCGGCCACCGCCGAGACCCGCGAGGCCATGGCCAACCGGGCCATGGACAACCTGCGCGCGGCGCTGCTCGGCGAGCGCCCGCAGGACCTGGTGAACCCACAGGTGTGGAAAGGCTGAGGCCATCGAACCGAAGCGCACCGCGCCGACGCCTGGCCTCAATGCTCCCCAGCAGGCACGTTGAACAGGACATAGGCCGCGTCGTCCACCAGGTGGATCTCATACAACGGACGGACGATCTGCGCCGCCGGGCTGGCGGCCAGCACCTGTTCGCGACTGAGCGGCGGGGGCTGGTAGAACGTATGCAGCTGGTCGAGACCGGCCAGCGGCAGCATCTCCGGCAGCATCACGAAATTGTTGGGATTGATCTGCTCCAGGACCGGCAAGTTGCGCAACGTCCCTTTCGCCGCTGGCAACCAAAGTCTGTCTTGCCAGTAATCGAGCAGGTAATACTGCCTGGCAGGCAGCGATGACAAGTCATGCGCCACTGACTGGGTCACGGCCTGGAGCAATGCCTTCTGCCACACCAGGACCCGGCCATAGGCAAACGACATCGACAGCATGACCACTGTCGCCAGCACCAGCACACCCAGACGCAGGCGCGGCAGGGCCGACAAGGCATCGTGCGCCAGATGCAGCACCAGGGCCAGGACAGCGCCCAGGGCCATCAATACCCGCGGATTAGGATCGAAATCCCTTAGCACGAGCGTCACGCCAGGGACGCACAGCACCAGCAGTGCCATCGGCCCCAGCAGGAACGCCAGCAGCCCCAGGCGCTCACCCACGCCACGGGGCTGCCGCCAGACGCTGCGAATGTGCCTGCCCAGCCCAGCGATCGCCAGCATGGCCAGGGCAATGCCTCCCCAGAAGATCCAGGGCGTGACCAGCAGCTTGAGCACTTCTGCCGTGGCGGCAAGGTGACGCAGGATGGTAGCCGGCCAGTCGCCATCGATTGCGATCAACTCCGCACGCCCCCTGAGCACCATCCAGGCACAGCTCAGGTAGAACAATCCGCACCCCGCCAGCAACTGGCCCAGGCGCAAGACGGCATACCGGCAAACCTTCGCCAGTCGCTGGCCGTCCATGACCTGACGCATCACCTCGATGCAGCACAGGGCTGCAAATACATTCACGGTCGGTTGATAAAGCGCAGCCCCCATCGCCACCAGCAGGCTGCCGAACAGCAACCGTGCCGGCCACCTGCCAGCCAGCATGATCGCCCAGATGCTCAAGACCAGCGCCAGCGCCATGGAGGTGCCGTCGTACTGATAGGACAGGTTCTGCAGGAACATCGGCTGCAGCCACAGCGGCAGCACCACAAGGACCGCAGCGGCCGTCGGCAACCCGAACCAGTGCCGGGCAAGGCTCGCCAGCGCATGTGCGCCGATCAGGGCCACCAGTATCAACGGCAACGGATAGACGTTCACCGCGTCAGTCCCGAAGCTGAACAACATGTGTACCACCACGACCAGCGGGCGACCGAGTTCCTCCCAGTCATTGCGCGCCAATTGCTGGCGCGCGTAATCGTCCAGTGCCGGCAGGTCCGCCATCAGCAGCGGTACGATGTGCAGCAGCAAGATGGCTGAGCACAGCAACCAGCGCTGCGTGCCAGTCAGTGGCGTATTCCATGACATCGTCGGCTCCTTGGTGGGACACACGGCGAAGTCTAGTCAGACTGCTCGAATGCACACCTGTCAGTACTGCCAGTTACTACCCTCCATACCAGAAGTCTTGTGGAAGCGGGCTTGGCTGCCGCGTTGCGCCAGATCGCGGGGCAAGTCGCATCGGCGCCCCGCCCCTCCCACAACGATGGATGACCACACTTTTCGTACAAGATCTAACGTGCTGCTGCCATCTGCGGTCGAATCGCCGGCTTGCGAAACACCAGCACGTTCCCGGCCATCACCGCCACCAGCCCGAGCAACGCCGGCGCTGTCCACTGGTAGCCCTCGGCGAATGCCGACACATTCAGCGCCACCAGCGGGAACAGCACGGTGCAGTAGGCCGCTCGCTCCGGCCCCATGCGCCCGACCAGGGTCAGGTAGGCGGTGAAACCGATCACCGAACCCGGAATCACCAGGTACAGCAGCGAGCCGAGGTAGCGCGCGTTCCATTCCATGGCGAAGGGAATGCCGCTGACCAGGCAGTACACCGCCAGCATCGAGGCGCCATACAACATGCCCCAGGCGTTGGTGGTCATCGGCCTGAGCCCGGCCTTCTGCTGCAGGCTGGAAAGCATGTTGCCGGCCGAGAAGCACAGCGTGCCGAGCAGCGCCAGGCCCAGGCCGTAGAGGGTTTCGCGGCTGGCCGCATGGTGCGACAGCTCCGGCCAGAACAGCAGCCCCAGCCCGAGCAGGCCCATGGCGCCGCCGCCGAGCACGTTGGCGGCAATCTTCTGGCCGAAGAAGATTCGCGCATTGAGGGCGTTCCACAGGGTCGCGGTGGAGAACACCACGGCGATCAACCCGCTGGCGACCCACTGGCTGGCGGTCAGGAAGCACATGAAGTTGACGCAGAACAGGCACACGCCCTGGGCCAGGCACACCAGGTGCCCGCGGCGGTTCATCGGCTGCAGGCGCCGGGTGAGCAGGAGGATGGCGAACAGGATCAGCCCGGCCAGGGCGAAGCGGTAGACGATCGATACCGGGATGGCGACCACGCCCAGTTGCAGTTTCAGGGCGATCCAGGTGGTGCCCCAGATCAGGACGGTGAGCAGGTAGAGCGACAGGTTCATGGTGAAGTCCTCGGGCAGGTTTGGCCTAGGGCCACGCTGTGGCCCATCGCCAGCGCCCACCGCGAACCTGGCGGGAGCCGGCGATCGAGGGCGCCAGCCCTCGCAAGGCAGGCAGTCTGCGCGACCGCCGGCATCGCCCGCTTGCACAAACTTGCGCTTTTGCTCATCAGCCAGCTGTCAGCCCACCCACGCCGCAGTACGATAGCCAGCAGAGGAGTCGCCCATGCCCCCACTCGATCACCTGCAAGTCTTCAATGCCATGCACGCCTCGCCCAACGCCCGGCTGGAGCTCAGCGCGCACCTGGGCGACGGGCTGGCGGCGGCGCAGTGGAGCAACCACGACGATGCCCGCGACTACCAAGCCCCGAGCCATCACACGCTGTCCTGCTACATCGCCGACGGCACCGGCACCTTCCGTCGCCAGCGCCCGTCGGACAAGGGTTCGCCCGACAAGCTGTGCATCATGCCGGCCGGCCATGAGTCGAACTGGGTGGTCAACGGCAGCATCCGCCTGGCCCACCTGTACATCAGCGAGACGCAGTTCGCCCTCGGCTGCACCCGCCTGCTCGACCGAGAGCCGCGGGAGATGCAACTGCGCGAGGCGACCTTCCTCGAGGATCCGCAACAGGCCCGGCGCTTTCGCCAACTGATCGCGCTGGACTGGAGCGAACCTGGCGAGCGCCTGCTGGCCAGCAGCCTGGCCCACGCCATCATCGACCATGCCGTGCTCAACCAGGCCGGGCTGCGCCAGGGCCTGAAGCTCAAGGGCGGGTTGGCGCCGCACCTGCGCCGGCAACTGCTCGACTACCTCGAGGCCAACCTCGAACAGCCGCTGACCCTGGGCGAGCTGGCGCTGCGCTGCAACCTGTCGGAATACCATTTCGCACGGATGTTCCACACAAGCTTCGGCTTGCCGCCGCATCAGTACCTGCTGGCCAGGCGCCTGCACCGCGCCTGCCAGTTGCTGCGCCAGGGGGCATTGCCCCTAGGCCAGGTGGCACTGCTCTGCGGTTTCGCCAGCGCCAGCCACTTCAGCAACCGCTTCCGGCAAGCGCTGGGCGCCACGCCGGGGGCGTACCGGGCGGCGTTTGCCTGTTGAGCGCAGGGACCGCGTCGCCATCGACCCGCGCTGCCTTGCCGGCGAACAGCCAAGCCACGCGCCAGAAGCGAACGTTTTTCCCAGACAGCCCCCTAGAACTCGAAGGTACTGCTCAGGCTCACCTGCCGCGCGTCGCCCACGGCGACGAAGTAGCGGTTCACCGCCGAGCTGTAGTAGACCTTGTCGAACAGGTTCTTCACATTCAGTTGCAGGCGCACCTTGTGCTCGTCCAGCTTGGTTTCATAGCTGGCGAAGGCATCGGCCACGGTGTACGCCGGCAGGTCGAAGTCATTGCTCGCGTTGCCCGCGCGCTCCCCGACATAACGGGCGCCGGCCCCCAGGCGCAGGCGATCGCCGCCGAACAAGCTACCGTAGTCGTACACCGCCGACAGCGAGCCGCTGTGGCGGGCGACGTTCTGCAGGCGATTGCCCTTGAGGTCCGGGTCCTTGGTCACCTCGGCGTCGGTGAAGGCATACGCGCCGATCAGGCTCCAGCGCTCGCTGAGCTGGCCGGTCAGGTCCAGCTCGACACCGCGCGAACTGACTTCGCCGGCGTTGCTGTAGAGGGTCTCGCCGGTGCCTGTGTCGAAGTTCGACACCAGCACGTTGCGCTTGGTGATGTCGAACAACGCCAGGGTGCCGCTGAGCTGCCCGGGCATGTCCAGCTTGGCGCCCAGCTCCCACGCCTTGCCCTCCTCCGGGGCGATCGATGAATCGAGCACCAGGCCGCCACTCAGCGGCGCGATGCTGGAGTTGGGCTTGAACGACTCGCTGTAGCTGCCATACAGCGACAACTGCTCGTCGACCTTGTAGACGATACCGGCATGCGGCACCCAGGTCTGGCCGCTGTTGTCGGTATTGGCCTTGAACGGGCGACCACGACCGGCGTACTGGTCGTATTGCTGGAAACGCCCGCCGGCCACCAGGATCCAGTGGTCGTCCAGGTGCCAGGCGTCCTGCACGAACAACGAATCGGTACGCAGCTTGTCGGTCTGGTCGCTGTCGCTGGCACGCACGCTGCTGCCGGGCACTTCGCGACCATAGACCGGGTCGAGGTAGCTGAAGGTCGAGCGACTGTTCTGGCGGATCAGGTCGGCGCGGTAGATCTTGCGGTCTTCATGATCGACCCCCGCCAGCAGCTCATGGCGCATGCCGGCCAGCTCGACGCTGCCATTGAGGCTGAGGGTGACGAACTGGTCGCGGCTCATGGCGCCCTGGGTGCCATCGATGCTGCGCGACAAGGTGCCCTTCTGCTCGTTGACGCCCGTCACCCGCACCTGGCTGGCATCGTAGGTCTCGCGGTTGAAGCTGTAGCCCAAGTGCAGCTTCCAGTCGTCGGCCAACTGGTGATCGACCTCCAGCCGGTACAGGTCCGAGCGCCCTTCCATGTTGTTGAAGCGCTCGTCGAGACGACGGGTGGCCGGGATCGGCAGCGGGTGGCCGTCGCTGCCAAAGGCGGTGCCACGGTCGAACGGCGAGAGGAACTCGCGGTGTTCGTAGGCCAGCAATACCTGGGTATCGTCGCCGTACCAGGCCAGCGAGGGCGCCACCAGCGATTCGCGGTGGGTGCCGAAGTTGCGCCAGTAGTCCTCGTCTTCATGATCGACGATCAGCCGGTAGGCCAGGTTGCTGCTGCCCAGCGCGCCAGTGCTGTCCAGGCTGGCGCCGCTGCCGTTCTTGCCGCTGCCATAGGTCGAGCCACGCAGGGTCAGGGCGTTGTAAGCCTGCATCTGCGGGCGCTTGCTGACCACGTTGATCACCCCGCCAGGGTCCTGGATGCCGTACAGCAGCGAGGCCGGCCCCTTGAGCACCTCGACCCGCTCGGCGCTGGCGTTGAGCGCGCGCCCCTGCACCAGCGGCATGCCGTCGCGCATGATCGAGCCATCGCGGTTGTCGCCGAAGCCGCGCTTCATCACGGTGTCGGCGGTACCGCCAAAGTTGTTGCCCTGGGTGATGCCACTGACATTGGCCAGGGCGTCGTCGAGGTTGCGTGGCGCCTGGTCGCGCAGCACCTGGGCCGGGACCACATTGATGGCGTGGGGGATCTCCTGGCTCGGGCCCTGGCCACGCATGATCGAGGCAGTGGCCGGGGGCTGGTAGCTGTAGTCGTCCTGCTGCGAGGTGATGCGCGTGGCCTGCAGGTTGAGCGCGCCGCCAGCATCGAGCGCCTCGAGGGTCAGCGTGCGCGCGTCGAGGCGGCGCCAGAGCAATCCGGTGTTGCCCAGCAACTGCTGCAGCGCCTGCTCGGCGCTGAACGCCCCCTCGAGTGCCGGTGCCTGGACGTCAGGCAGTGCCAATGTGTGGACCACGCTCTGGCCAGTGACCCTGGTGAACGTATCGAGGGCCTGGGCCAGCGGTTGACCAGGCTGGGCGAAGGCATAAGCCTGACTGAGCTGCGCGGCCAGCGCCTGAGGAGCCAGGGCCACGGCCGGCAAGGTGCAGAGGCCGAACCAGAGAGGGACGCAACGCGAGGTGAACTTCATGGACGCTGACCTGAGAGAGGAGTGATTTATTGCGAATGAATCGCACTTTCAATCACTACACGGATGCCGTGATGGAATACCTCACCCGATCAGCTGTTTTTTTATTCTTGGCCATTCGTGGGAACAGGCCTGCCTCGCGAGGCGTCGGTACCGCCTTTCAACGCAGGACGGTCAAGCGCCCCAGCACCGTGTGCCGCTCGAAGCCCAGCACCTTGCCCAGCGAGTCCAGCGCGGCCAGGGGCTCGTTCAGCAGGAAACTGCCACTGACCCGGCGCTGCGCCAGTTGGCCATCGAGCAGCAGGATCCGTCCCGGGTAGTAGCGCCCCAGGTCCTCGACCACCTGTCCCAGCGGCACCTGGTGATAGCTCAGCCAGCCCTGGCGCCAGGCCAGTTGCCCTGCGCTGTCCACCGCCTCGACCACTCCGGCCACGCCATCGGCATAGGCCAGTTGCTGATCGGCCAGCAACTCGCGGGGCACACCGCCCTGCCCCGGACTCACCGCCACTCGTCCGCTGCTCACCGTGACCCGGGCGCCCGTGTCTTGCTCACGCACCTCGAAGCGGGTCCCCAACACGCGCACCTCGCCGCCCTTGGCATCGACCAGGAACGGCGCGCCGGTATGGCTCACCTCGAAATACGCCGCGCCGCGCAGCAACCTGACCCGCCGCTCGCCATGGGCGAAGTCCACCGTCAGCGCCGTATCGGCATCCAGGGTCAGGCGCGACTGGTCGGCCAACCTCACCTGGCGTGGCTGGGCGCCACTGCTGTAGTCCGCGCGCAGGTCCTGGATCCAGTGGCGCGGCTGCCAGCCACCGAGCCCGCCCAACCCCAGCACCAGGCAGGCTGCCACGGCATAGCGCCGCCAAGGACGCGGCGCCGCGGGACGACGCATGGCTGCAAGGTATGGACGCAAGCTGTCGTGCTGCTCTTCGGCCAGGCGTGCCGCCGGCGCGGCGCTCAGCCGCCACAGCGCCTCGGCTTCGGCATAGGCGCGGCGATGCGCCGGGTCCTGCAGCAGCCAGCGCTTGAACGCCGCGCCGTCGGCCTCGCCCGGCTGCTGGTTGATCCGCCCCAGCCAGCGCAGCGCGGCTGCGGACTGTTCGGCGCTGATCGGCGGTTCGAGGCTCATCGACGGGCGCTCCCTGGCCGGCGCAATGGAGACGCGGGCTCGGCGAGACTCGCCTTGCACGCTTCGAGGGCGCGCATCATATGCTTTTCCACCGCGCTCTGGGACAGCTCCATGGCCTTGGCGATCTCGCCGTAGGTGCAACCGTGGACACGGTTGAGCAGGAAGATCTGCCGGGTACGCTCGGGCAGCGCGCGCAACGCCGTGTCGATGCGCTGCAGGTCGTGGCGGGCTTGCAGGGCCTGCTCGAGGGGCTGCGCGGCGTCATCCTCCTCGGCGTGCTGCAGGCCCTCGGCCAGGCGATCGCGGCTGCCGGCGCTGCGCAGGTAGTCGATGGCCAGGTTGCTGGCGCTGCGCAGCAGGTAGGTATCGAGGGCCTCGACCTTGACCTCGGGGCGACGCCAGAATCGCAGGAACAGGTCCTGGACCAGGTCCGAGGCGGTGGCGCGACAGCCGATGCGCCGGCTGACCAAGGCCTCCATGCGCGCCCGCTGGGCGAGGAACACCTGGACGAAACGCGCCCGGCCGCCACTGGCATCGGCCTCGGGCGCGGCGATATCCCCCCGCTCGTTCAAGCGCTCACTCGGGCCAGCGTGACCAGCAGCGGCCCGAGGACCGCGCTGAGCAACGCCAGGCGCAACAGCAACCGTGGCAGGTAAGGCAAGCCGAACACCCACAGGGTCACCCCGGCCATCAGCACTGCGCTCCATTCCACCAGCCCCATGGCCCAACCGCGCAACTGCACCGCCAGCACCAGCGATAGCAGCAACAGCAGCCAGCCGCCGCCACGCAGCAACCGCCGCAGGCCCAGCGAAGGCTTGCGCCCGATCAGGTCGTTGAAGTGTTTTTCCATGGCCAGGCACAAACTGGCGAAACCGGCAAAGCCGATCAAGGCGATCCCCAGCATCAGCTCGCCTCCACCCTGGAGGGCCTGGCCACGCGAGGCGCGCGTCGCGCCGCCGGTGCCGGGCTGCGCAGCATCTTGCCCGCAGCCCAGGCCAGGAACAGCCCGGTGCCCAGGGCCGTCAGGTCGAAACCGGCCATGGCCCAGTCGCCGACGGCCAGCGAATGATTCAAGCCCTGGCCAGTGGTCAGCGCATTGAGCAGCGCCAGCAAGGCAAACGCCAGCGCCCCCAGCGCCAGTTGCTCGCCCCAGGCCCGGCGCCCGGGGCGCAGCATGGCGTGCAGCAAGGCCAGCGCCCAGACCACGAAGAAGCTGTCGATCTCCCAGTCGGCGCGCCCCTCCAGGGCCACCGGCAGCAGGCGGTTGGCCCAGAAGAACGCCGCCACGCCCAGCAGCAGCCCGCTCATGCTGGCGATATTGAGCACCTCGACCAGGCGCAGCTCGCCCGGCATGCGCCCGCTCTTGGCATGCTTGAGCTGCCGCTTGCCCAGCCACATCACCAGCCCAGTGCCAATCACCGCCGTGCCGGCCACGCCGAACACGAAGTACAGCCAGCGCAGCCAGGGCCCGGCGAAGTTGCCCATGTGCAGGCCGACGAAGGTGAACTGGGTCATCATCGCCGCGCTCTGCGCGGCGCCCTGGCCCAGCGCCGCGCCGCTGACACCATCGAAGGTCCAGTTGGCGCCGCGGCGCAACGCCACGCTGTCGGCCGAGGAGCGGGTGAAGATGACCCGGGCGTTGCGGTCGCCCGGGTTCTGCACCTGGATGAAGCCTATGTGCGCCTCTGGCGCCTGCTCGCGGACCTTGGCGTACAGCTCGGCCAGCGGCACCAGCGGCGCGGCCACGGCGGCGGCCCTGGGCGCCTCGTCGCGGCCGAACAGGTCGTTGAAGTAGCGGCCACTGTCGCCGTAGCTGGCCAGGATGCTCGCCGGCATCACCATGTACATGAAGATCACCAGGCTGCTGTAGCTGATCATCAGGTGGAACGGCAGCACCAGCACGCCGATGGCGTTGTGGCCGTCGAGCCAGGAACGCTGGCCCTTGCCGGGGCGGAAGGTGAAGAACTCCTTGAAGATCTTCTTGTGGGTGATGATCCCGGTGACCAGGCCCAGCAGCATGATGAAGGCGCAGAAGGTCGACAGCCAGCGGCCCCAGGGGTGGGGCATCTGCAACTGGAAGTGGAAACGGTAGAAGAACTCGCCGCCGCGGCTGTCGCGGGCCTGGACCTCTTCGCCGCTGGCCGCGTCCAGCGACTTGCTGACAAAGCCGCGCCGCCCTCCCGCCTGCGGGTCGCGCCAGCCGACGCTCAGCGCCGCCTCGCGTTCGCTGGGCAGGCGGATGAACCAGCTGCCGGACTGTCCGGCGTTGCTTTCCAGGTAACGCTGCGCCAGGCCCAGGCTCGCCTGCGGATCGAGCGCATGACGGCGCACTTCCGGCTGGGTCCAGTGGCTGATCTCGTCTTTGAAGTACGACAGCGTGCCGGTGAGGAAGATGGCGAACAGCAGCCAGCCGAAGAGCAGCCCGGTCCAGGTGTGCAGCCAGGCCATCGCCTGGCGGAAGCCTTCTTTCATCCCTGTTTCATCCAGTAGGCCAGTGCATTGATAGCCCCCAGCGCCAGGCCCGGCAGCAACAGGCCCAGCCAGGCCCGCCAGGCGCTGCGGCAGGCGAAGCACCAGATGAAGGCCAAGAGGTAGACCAGGAACGACAGCATCATGCCGGTGAGCACGGCATCGACCTGGGCCATGGGAGCGAACAAGGTGATGGCGATGCTGACCATGGACGCCAGCAAATAGCCACCCAGCAACGCCGCCAGGCTGCGCGATGTGACGGCCAGGCGATAGCTCAAGGGAAGGCCAGCGGCTTTGCTGTTCATGGCGAAGGTCCGGGGAATGGGAGTGCAATATTAATGATTTAAATTCTCATTAGCAAAGAGCGCACCGCCCCTACAACCTAACGCGTCAGCCTCGGTACGAAAGCGAGGAAATGTGCGAGCAGAATCGGACTCACCTGTTGGCAGCTCACCCCGGCAGTCTGCAGGGAAGCCCCGCGCCTGCTCACTGTGGAAGTGCTTCACGGCATGCCCACCGGCCAACTTGGCTTGCCATTGGCGGGCCAATGCCTGGCAGGCATCCTGGTCGACCTCGTCTGCGATGTAGCTGTCGACCAGGGCCAAAGGGTCTGGCAAGGCGTCCGGGAAACGGGGTAGAACCCCGAGGCGTCCGGAGTACTGATCGTACTGGTAACGAGTCACCAACCCGTCGAAGCCGGTCTCCTGCAACAGACGGCCAACCGGATCGTAGAGGAACGCCGCCTTGCTTTCGTTCTCGTTCTCCAGCCCGATCAGGCGGCCGAGTTTGTCCCAGCGATAACGCTGGGTGTATTCGTTGGCATCAACGCGTTCGATCAGCAAACCAGCGGCGCCATAAGATTAAATGACGCAGCGGTCGCAGGCTTCAAATCTAGCCACGTACAAGGCCAGCAACCTACAGCTTTATTTTCTCCTTAGTAAATATCTCAATATCATCAATAGCATCTTGGACATTCCCCGCCAACTCAGGATCTTTAGAGACCATAGTAAGAATCGGCTTCACTTTCGCAACGTTAATTTCGCCATGTAGCCGGGCTGTGTGCCCGATACAAATTACTGCAAGGTTTCTAACGTCAACCTCAACGTCGTTATCTATCAGCTCCTTGCATTTGTCCAGCACCCAATCAGCGTCATCCAGGTTAAAACAGGCGTACATAATCGCATCAATCCTAACATCTTTCGACTTAGACTTGAGCTCACGCTCAAGCCTAGCCTTGACTTTGGTCAAGTTCATTTGATCTTCCCCTTGCGATTAACCTTACCAGCTTTAACCAGAGCATTTTGTTGATCTACATGGAGGTCACACCAACAACGGACATGTCCATGGTACTCTTCCTCTCCATCTGCATGTATCTTGGTCCTATCCAGAACAACCAATTCATTGTTCTCGGTATCGGCCCCTACTCGCCTTGGTGCTGTAGATCTAACTTGGACGAGTTATCAAGAGCTGCTTGTCCGTCAGTTGGCGCCCTACTCTTAACAGCATTGTCTTTCTTACCATGATAAGGAGCATTCTTGAATACCCGCGCAAGTCCTAGCGAATCCACCCATCCGATGGGGTTTGCGGCATACTGGAAAAGATTAAGACCGGCGACATAACCAAGCGGATCCTTTCCAATAAATCGACCTACGAATGGATCATAGTATCGATAGCGATTCTAATGTAACCCTGTCTCATAATCATGATACTGGCCTTGGAAACGGATTGGGTTGTTTAGACCGTGTTGAGTGGCCCAATCCGAGCGTTCACCGTGCGCTTCACCCCATGCATTGTACTGCCCAGACCACGCGATATTACCTTGCTCGCCGGTCAACTCTATTGGGGTCCCAAGACGATCGCACAGGTACCAGGCAATCGCATCGAAGGTCTGCGTGGTCATCTGCGTCTGCCACAGCGGATCCTGATCGAAGTCATATTCGCACTGGCTCCAGTCCGACTGCTTGTGCAGCCGGATCGGACTTTTGCGCAGAGCCTGGGCCACCGGCACGAAGCTGCCCGGTTCATACAAGTAGTGCACGGTGCGACCGGTATCACCATCGTCACGCGGCGGTGAACTCCCCCAGGCCAGGGTGTCGCCGTCCCAACCAAACAGGGTGAAACCGCAGCCGAGTTCACGTTGGCGCTTGGCGCGTTGTAGTTGGTTCCAACCAGTGCCCGCTTCAGGGCGATCCCAGAAGTGCGCCACCGAATGTTTGTGCAAGCGACGGCCCAAAGCGTCGTAGCTGTAATCGACCTTGAGCTTGTCGTCGTTGTAGCCTGTTAACCGGTCGAACAGGTCCCAGGTGAAATAAACATGGGCGCCGTTGTGCAAGGAAGCTTCGCCTGCTCGATACATACCACAGAAACTAGATTGGAGCAGGAAAGTAAGTCCGCCCCCTTTTACTGCTTACACTAGCCTTTTAACTCTTATATTTTTTATCGCTTCAATAACCAGCATCCAGAGCCAAAACTTTCCAACTTGCTGTACGTTTGCGTTCGACCAGCGCAGCCAGTGTTTTTCCGCCAGGCTCACCTTTGGCCGTAAATCTAATAGGCGCCAGTATAAACAGATTAACCCTCTCATCTTCGGAAATATTCTCTGAGCCACTATCTTTATTCCAGGGCTTGTCAATAACTAAAAGAGCATCAACTGACTCAGGCCAGGACAAGTCAGCATAGGCGGGATCACTTTTCAGCAGCAGATTCCCCTCCTGAAGCGGCTCGTGCTCAAGTGTCCGTAGTCCAAGACGTTCCAACATCTGCACAGGGAAACGCCAAGAGCCATGTGCCGGCCACTCCCTCCGGGGAAGCGGCCAGTCACCCGGTAAGCAAATGAACAGTTCGCTCATCGGCAATTTATTATAAAGACCGACAGTAAAAAGAAGTTTATAATCAGTCTTGCCGTTGAGCAAGCTTATGTGCAATGACGTTTCAGGCACGTCAAGTGAAGGACTAAACACCGCCGGCAAAACCCACCCCGCAGTATTATGCACAAAATTAACTATCGCCTGGCCAGCACCTGCTACATCGGGAACATCAATCTCCGAGGTACTGCATCCACCATTGGCCTCCAACTTCCTCACGACGTCCTGCTGCCCCCATCCCCGGGCAGCATCTAAAGAGCTATTGTTAAATCGTAAGTGTAGGCGATTAATTTCAGCGCCTCTTGCCAAAAGAAGAGAAACCACGTGTACATGTCCCGACTGGGCGGCAGCATACAGCGGCGTGCAAACACTCAGCGGAAGACCATCGACAGAACCTCCTCCATCAAGAAGGCATTCACAAGTTGCCAAATGGCCTCCACCAGCTGCTAGTTGCAAAGCAGTACTATACCCAGCTCTAATGTACGCTCGATTAGGCTCCAGCCCAAACTCGAGCAACAGCTGACAAACTTCGGCTTGCCCTGCCCGAGCAGCTATATGTAGCAAGCTTTCCTCTTCCACATCACCATATCGAGCCAGTACAAGAAGCTCCGAATGCTCTTGCGCAAAGGCACGCAGACTTTCTAGCCTACCGCTCTCAATATCGTCGTAAAGTTGATCCAGCTTTGCCTCGTATTTCTCGTAAATCCGCTGCCAGCCGTTCATTAAATGAAAGTCCCTTCTTTGTATTCCTGCCCCATTCGTTTCAGTTCCTTTTCCACCGCACTCAAACCTTTAGCATCAGCTCGCTGCAATCGCTCAAAAACCCTTTTGGCGGACTCAACATTATGAGTACTGCCCCCGTTACGCGCCCAAGTAAAATTACGCAGATCAGTATTCACATCAATATTATGCTAAGCCATTATAGCCTGTGATTTAAGAATATAATCTCGATTCTCCTGCTTCCAGTTACCTGGCGCCTTTTCACGAACGATATGATGGCGGTGGGGGTTTTTCATACCCTCAGGTGCCGGGCCCATCTCTTTTTTGTCCGCCGCATTCAACCGGCAAACAGCAAGCCCCAGTGGATCGATCCATTTAATGGGGTTCGGAGCATAGGCAAACAGGTTGATTCCGCCAACATAACTGATCGGATCTTGCCTGATGAATCGTCCAGTTTTCGGATCATAGTACCGATAGCGGTTGTAGTGCAGCCCAGTCTCATGATCGTGGTACTGGCCTTGGAAGCGGATCGGGTTGCCCAGTCCCTGCTGTTTGGCCCAGTCCGTGCGCTCTTCTTTGATTTCACCCCAAGCCTTGTACTGCGCAGCCCAGACGATATTACCCTGCTCGTCAGTCAGTTCCATCGGCGTGCCAAGGTGGTCGCACTGATACCAGGCAATCGCCTCGAACGGATGTGGTTTCACCTCGGTGTGCCACAACGGATCCTGATCGAAATCGTATTCGCGTTGGCTCCAGTCCGGCTGCTTGTGCAAACGGATCGGGCTCTTGCGCAGGGCCTGGGCAACCGGCACGAAACTGTTTGGCTCGTACAGGTAATGCACGGTGCGGCCGGTGTCACCTTCATCGCGCGGCGGTGAGCTTTCCCAAGCCAGGGTGTCACCATCCCAACCAAACAGGGTGAAGCCGCAGCCGAGTTCACGTTGCCGCTTGGCCCGTTGCAGTTGGTTCCAGCCAGTGCCCGCTTCAGGGCGATCCCAGAAGTGCGCCACCGAATGTTTGTGCAAGCGACGGCCCAGGGCGTCATAGCTGTAGTCGACCTTGAGCTTGTCGTCGTTGTAACTGGCTAACCGGTCGAACAGGTCCCAGGTGAAATGCGCATGGGCACCGTTGTGCAGGCGGTGGATCAGGTTGC
>NZ_VWXI01000060.1 GCF_011752525.1 Pantoea sp. Cy-639
AGGGCAATCAGCTGATGCAGACCCAGGCCTGGGACCCGACCGGGCGTTTGCAGGAGCAGTTGTTGGGCAGCCATGACAGCCAGTCCACGCTGCTCAAGCGTCAGTACCGTTATGACGCGGCGGGGCAACTGACCAACATCCACGACAGCCGTCGCGGGGCGCTGGAGTACCAGTACGATCCGGTCGGCCGTCTGCTCAAGGCCACCAGCCGCCTCGGCGTGGAAACCTTCGCCTTCGACCCGGCTGGCAACCTGCTCGATCAGAAAACCCAGGAACTGAACCGACCGCTGGAAGCCAATCCACGACGCAACAAACTGA
>NZ_VWXI01000061.1 GCF_011752525.1 Pantoea sp. Cy-639
TGACGGTGTATGAGAAGGCCCTGGACCTGGTCCGCGATGGCAATGACCTGGCGGCGGGCAACGTCACCGGCAGCGATCCGACCTCGACCGCCGAGACGGCGTCGGGCTCGTTGGCGGGGTCGGTCACGGGCGGCTCCGGAGCCCTGACGTTCACCTTGGTTGGAAACGCAGTGGGGCAATACGGGCAGATCCAGCTCAATGCTGATGGCTCTTACACCTACACCCT
This sequence comes from Pantoea sp. Cy-639, assembly GCF_011752525.1. GTDB lineage: Bacteria > Pseudomonadota > Gammaproteobacteria > Pseudomonadales > Pseudomonadaceae > Aquipseudomonas. The sequence continues at coordinate 227 of NZ_VWXI01000061.1, forward strand.
GACGTCGGCGCCGAACTCGCCCAATCACATCAACGATGGGCCGAACGTGGTGACCGAGGCCTTTACCTACCAGGTGAAAGACGC
>NZ_VWXI01000062.1 GCF_011752525.1 Pantoea sp. Cy-639
GTGATGCTGATAATCTTGGCGACTATCAGTCCGTACTCACAAGCACCCACACGAATTGCTTGATTCAATTTGTTAAAGAGCGTTTGGCTAAGAGCTTTTCGTCTCAACCGAGGCGCGCATTCTACGCCAACCTCATTTGCTGTCAAGCTTTATTTTGAAGTTTTTCGTTCAACTTCAATCGCTTAACTCGCTGCGATCTCTCGTAGCGGGAGGCGAATCATACAGCGTTACAACCTGCTGTCAACCACCTTTTTCACCGCTGCCGATCATTCGATCGAAGCACTTCC
>NZ_VWXI01000063.1 GCF_011752525.1 Pantoea sp. Cy-639
TTTCGGCGTGGGCGCTGCTGGCGCTTCGCCTGGCTTGAGGCATGCGCCAAGGCGTACAGCGGTACCCTCACAGGACTGCATCGCCCGAAACAGATGTGGGAGTGGGCGAAAGCCCGCGATGCGCCCTACTGGCATGGCGAGGTTTCGGCGTGGGCGCTGCTGGCGCTTCGCCTGGCTTGAGGCATGCGCCAAGGCGTACAGCGGTACCCTCACAGGACTGCATCGCCCGAAACAGATGTGGGAGTGGGCGAAAGC
>NZ_VWXI01000064.1 GCF_011752525.1 Pantoea sp. Cy-639
TCCCACATCTGTTTCGGGCGATGCAGTCCTGTGAGGGTACCGCTGTACGCCTTGGCGCATGCCTCAAGCCAGGCGAAGCGCCAGCAGCGCCCACGCCGAAACCTCGCCATGCCAGCAGGGCGCATCGCGGGCTTTCGCCCACTCCCACATCTGTTTCGGGCGATGCAGTCCTGTGAGGGTACCGCTGTACGCCTTGGCGCATGCCTCAAGCCAGGCGAAGCGCCAGCAGCGCCCACGCCGAAA
>NZ_VWXI01000065.1 GCF_011752525.1 Pantoea sp. Cy-639
GTTTGTTGGTGATGGCTGGCTGACCACCGACGAACACGTCGTCCGGAGCCGTAATAGTCACGGTGCCGGAAGCACTGCCAGCCGGAATGGTGACTTTGGTGCCATCGGACAAGGTGAAGGTCAGACCATTGTGACCATTGACCGGCAGCCCCTGGCCGTTGCTCAGGGTCACGGTGTAAGTGATCTCACCGCCTTCAGCGACGGTGGTCTTGTCGGCGGTCAG
>NZ_VWXI01000066.1 GCF_011752525.1 Pantoea sp. Cy-639
GTTTCGGGCCAGTTATGCCTGTGCCAGAGGCGGTGCCCGCCCTGGTGCCTGTCTTCAGGCATGCGGGGCAGCATCGCAGGCTTCGCCTGCTCCCACATTTGCTTTGGGCCTGTCATGCCTGTGCAGAAGTGGTGCTCGCCCTGGTGTCTGTCTTCAGGCATGCGGGGCAGCATCGCAGGCTTCGCCTGCTCCCACATTTGCTTTGGGCCTGTCATGCCTGT
>NZ_VWXI01000006.1 GCF_011752525.1 Pantoea sp. Cy-639
GGTTTCGGCGTGGGCGCTGCTGGCGCTTCGCCTGGCTTGAGGCATGCGCCAAGGCGTACAGCGGTACCCTCACAGGACTGCATCGCCCGAAACAGATGTGGGAGTGGGCGAAAGCCCGCGATGCGCCGCGCGGGCGGCGCTCGGTCTGATAGGCGCTGCAAGGCCATCGGCAAGCACTTGGCGGCCCTTTCGCGTCGCGAAGGGACCGCGCAGCAGCCCCAAAAACTCAAGACGCAGTAGCGCCATGCCATCGAGCGTCTGGCGTTTGCCCGAACCTCACTCTTCATCCGACGCAAACAACCGCTCCAGCTCCACCCGTGCCTCCTTGGCCGTCTGCATCACCTTGGCGCGGTCGTCGCCCACCCGGCCCTGGGCCTCCAGCACCTGCTCGTCATGCTCGCTGAAGCGGGCAATGCGGTAGGCCGCCTGGGCCTCCGTCAGGCCCAGTCCGACCAGGGTACGGCGGCTCATCTCCAGGCTGGAATGGAACGTCTCGCGGATCGGCTCGGCACCGACATCCACCAGCTTGTGCACGTGCTGGCGGTTGCGCGCGCGGGCGATGACCTTCAGGTGCGGGTACAGGCGCTTGGCCTGCTCTGCGGTGCGGATGGCCACCTCAGGGTCGTCGATGGTGATGATGAAGTACTCGGCCTCGCCGACCTTGGCCGCGTGCAGCACCTCGGGGCGCAGCGGGTCGCCGTAGAACACCGGCACCTGCTCGAACATGCGGGTCATCTCGATGGTGTCCACCGAGGTCTCCAGGGCGAGGAAGGGGATCTTCTGCGCGCGCAGGATGCGCGCGACGATCTGGCCCATGCGGCCCATGCCGGCGATCACCACGCGTGGGGTACCGGCGTCGATGGCCTTGTACTGCTCGGGCACTTCGTGGGCCGGCTGCGGGCGCTTGAGGGCGCGGGCGCAGCCGAGCATCAGCAGCGGCGTGACGGCCATCGACAGGGTGATGGTCATCAGCAGCAGGTCGTAGGTCTGGGTGTCGAACAGGCCCTGGTCCTTGCCCAGCTTGAACACCACGAAGGCAAATTCACCACCAGCCGCCAGCACCATGCCCAGGCGCAGGGCGCTGGCGCTGTTCAGGCCTCCGGCCAGGCGGCCGACGCCGATCAGCAGGACCAGCTTCACGGCGATCAGCAGCAGGGTCAGGCCCAGCAGCACCAGTGGCATTTCCAGCAGCAGGCGCAGGTTGGCGCCCATGCCCACGCTGATGAAGAACAGGCCCAGCAGCAGGCCCTTGAACGGTTCGATCTGTGATTCCAGTTCGTGCCGATACTCCGAGTCGGCCAGCAGCAGGCCGGCCAGGAAGGCGCCCAGGGCCATGGAGATGCCGGCCTCTTCCATCAGCCAGGCGGTGCCGATCACCACCAGCAACGCAGTGGCGGTGGACACTTCCGGCAGGCGGGTGCGGGCCACGGCACGAAACAGCGGGCGCAGCAGGTAGCGCCCGCCGACGATGACGATGGCAATGCTGGCGAATACCTTCAGGCCGTGTTCGAGGCTGTCGCCGTGGCTGGTATCCGGACCGCTGGCGGCCAGCAGTGGCACCAGGGCGATCAGCGGGATCGCGGCGATGTCCTGGAACAGCAGGATGGCGAATGCCAGGCGGCCGTGGGGGGCGTTGAGCTGCTTGCTCTCGGCCAGGCTCTGCAGCCCCAGGGCGGTGGACGACAGCGCCAGGCCGAGGCCGAGGACGATGGCCGCCGGCAGGGTCTGGGCGAAGCCGAACAGGGCGATGGCGCCGAGCGCCGCGCCGGTCAGCAGCACCTGGGCGGTGCCGACGCCGAACACCGCCTTGCGCATCAGCCACAGGCGCCGCGGCGACAACTCAAGGCCGATGATGAACAGCAGCAGGACCACCCCCAGTTCGGAGATGTGCGCGACGCTCTCGGTGTCGCGAATCAAGCCCAGCGCTTGTGGGCCAATGGCCACGCCGGCCAGCAGGTAGCCGATCACGGCACCCAGTTGCAGGCGTTTGGCGAGAGGGACGGCGACGACGGCGGCGAGCAGGAAGATCACCGCGGTCTGGAGAAGGCTGCCTTCGTGTGGCATCGGTTCGAACTCCATGAACTGCGTGGGCAGCGGTTGTAGGCGAGGGGCCATTTTCGCGGATTGGACGGGGTGGGAACAATCGATAGCTGCATGACGCATCGTTCGTGCAGAGGAACGGCGTTGGCTCGTCTGTTCGGCGGGATGTCCCCGGATGACTTTGTCGCAAGATTTTTCATGAAATATGGCCATGAGTCTTGAGTGACAGAGAGTGGAAGTGAACAATGTTCTCTTTCGTATTTACCGCGAGACTGTCCATGACTTCCCGTTCCCGTCTGCTTGCCTGGCTACCTGCCTTGCTGCTTGCTCCGGTGCTGGCGCTGTGCAGCACGCTAGTGCAGGCCGAAGCCCCCGCCGATGCGACCAAGGCCCTGCACCTGCTGGACTATATCGGTGCCGACTATCCGCCGACGGTGGATGCCGGCAAGGTGGTGGACGAGGGCGAATACCGTGAGCAGCAGGAATTCAGCGGGGTGCTGGCCGAGTTGCTCAAGGGGCTGCCGGCCCATGCCGACCGCGCGGCCCTGGAGCAGGGTGTGCAGCAGTTGCGCCAGGCCATCGATCAGCGTCAGGACGGCGCCACGGTGGCGCGCCAGGCGCGTCAGCTGGGGGCCCGCCTGGCAGTGGCCTACGAGGTCAGCCAGGCACCGGTGATCACCCCTGACCCCGCCCGTGGCGCATCGCTGTATGCGCAGAACTGCGCGGTCTGCCATGGCGACACGGGCCTGGGCGATGGCCCGGCCGGCGTCGGCCTGACGCCGCCACCGGCCAACCTGCGCAGCGCCCAGCGTCTCGATCAGCTCAGCCTGTTCGACCTGTACAACACCCTTGGCCTGGGCATCGAGGGCACCGAGATGCCATCGTTCGCCGACCAGCTCGACGAACGTCAGCGCTGGGACGTGGCGGCGTACATCGCCAGCTTCACCGCCGATCCGCAGGCAGCCAAGGGCGACAAGGCCTGGAACCTCGCCGACCTGGCCCGCCTGACCCCGACCGAAGTCGCTGCCAGCGAAGGCGCCGGTGCCGTGCCGGCGTTCCGTGCCCAGCGCGCCCAGCCGCCGCAGACCAAGCGCGGCCCGGCGCAGTTGCTCGACTACACCGCCAGCACCCTGGACAAGAGCCTGGCGGCCTACCGCGCCGGTGACCACGACCAGGCCTACGACCTGTCGGTGGCGGCCTACCTGGAAGGCTTCGAACTGGTCGAAAGCTCGCTGGACAACATCGACACCGTGGCCCGCAAGAGCACTGAAAAGGCCCTGATGGCCTACCGTCAGTCGTTGCAGGACGGCTTGCCCGTGGCCCAGGCCGAACAGCGCCTGGCCGAGGCCAAGAGCAAGCTCGACGAGGCCGCCAAGCTGCTGGGCAGCGATGGCCTGAGCTGGTCGCTGAGCTACATCTCCGGCCTGCTGATCCTGCTGCGCGAGGGCCTGGAGGCGATCCTGGTGCTGGCGGCGGTGCTGGCCTTCTTGCGCAACACCGGCCAGCAATCGGCCATTCGCAGCGTCAACATCGGTTGGTGCCTGGCGCTGGTGGCCGGTTTCGCCACCTGGGCCGTGGCTGCTTATGTGATCGACGTCGGTGGTGCTCAGCGCGAACTGCTCGAAGGCAGTACCGCGCTGTTCGCCAGTGTCATGGTGCTGTGGCTGGGCGTGTGGATGCACGACCGTCGCCACGCCGCTGCCTGGCAGGACTACATCAAGAGCAGCCTGGTCAGCGGTGGCGGGCGCTTCGGTTTCGCCGTGCTGGCGTTCTTCTCGGTCTACCGCGAGCTGTTCGAGGTGATCCTGTTCTACGAGACCCTGTGGCTGCAGGCCGGTCCGGCCGGTCACCAGGCGGTGCTGGCCGGCGGTGCCACGGCGTTGGTGCTGCTGGTGGGCCTGGCCTGGGTGATCCTGCGGGGTTCGGCGAAGCTGCCGCTGGCGCTGTTCTTCAGCATCAACGCCGCGCTGCTGTGCGCGCTGTCGGTGGTGTTCGCCGGACATGGCGTCAAGGCCTTGCAGGAAGCCGGGGTGCTGGGTACGCGACCGGTGGCGTTCTTCGAATTCGACTGGCTGGGCATTCACGCCGACGCCTACTCGCTGGGCGCGCAGGCGGTGGCCTTGCTGGCGATCGTGTTCCTGTACGGACGCAGCCGGCTGGCCGAGAAGCGCAGGGCAGCCGCCAACTAGGTCAGGCGTGGGGGCGGGCTTGCCCCGCGAGGGGGGAGGGGCTGGCATAATGCGGCCCATCCAGGCCGCATCGCGGGGCAAGCCCGCTCCCACGAGGTGATTGGCCCGAAGCACAGGAACATCTCAATGCGTGTATGGATCGATGCCGACGCCTGCCCCAAGGCGGCCAAGGACCTGATCGTCAAGTTCGCCCTCAAGCGCAAGCTCGAGGTGGTGATGGTCGCCGGCCAGGCGCAGATCAAGCCGGCCTTCGCCTGCGTGCGGCTGATCGTGGTGCCCAGCGGCATGGACGCGGCCGACGACTACCTGGTGGAGAACGCTGTGCCAGGTGAGCTGGTGATCTGCAGCGATGTGCCGCTGGCCGACCGTCTGATCAAGAAGGGTGTTGCGGCGCTGGATCCGCGTGGCCGCGAGTTCGACGAGCGCAACATGGGCGAGCGTCTGGCGGTGCGCAACCTGTTCACCGAGCTGCGCGAGCAGGGGCAGGTGGGCGGCGGCCAGGCACCGTATGGCGAGCGGGAGAAGCAGGCGTTCGCCAACGCCCTGGACCGGATCCTGACCCGGCTTGCGAAGCGCTAGCCGGGCATTGCAAATGCTGTGGGCGCCAGTATTGCTGGCGAACCAGGCGACACGTTGCATGCCCCGGTTACGCCGGTGTTCGCCGGCAAGGCCAGCGCCTGAAGTGTTTCAGCTGGCAGGTGTCCGGTAGGCGCCAGCGGTGCAATGGTCGTTGCCCTCAGGCGTCGTGGGTCAGTTCCAGCACTCGATCCACCAGCTTGTAGATGCCGCTGGCCGCTTCGCTGATCGACTTGGCCTCCATGTACGCCGGGGTCGTCACCAGCTTGCGCTGCTCATCCTCGACGATGTCGTGCACATCGCATTCCTGATGGGTGCCGCCCATCTTCACCACCGTCGCCGCCGTGCCAGCGTCGTTGCCGATGGTGCAGACCACGCCCGGACCGTAGATCTTCGCCGCCAGGGCCGGCGAGATGCAGATCAGGCCGACCGGCTTGCAGGCGGCGGCAAAGGCTTCGGCAAGGGCCAGCACATCCGCCTGCACGCTGCAGTTGGCGCCTTCGGCGGCGAAGTTCGACAGGTTCTTCGCCGCACCGAATCCGCCCGGCACGATCAGCGCGTCGAAGTCCTCGACCTTGGCCTCGCGAATGTCCTTCACCTCGCCACGGGCAATGCGTGCCGATTCCACCAGCACGTTGCGCGACTCGGGCATTTCCTGGCCGGTCAGGTGGTCGATCACGTGCATCTGCGCGATGTTCGGTGCAAAGCACTGCACCTGGGCTCCGCGTTGGTCCAGGCGCAGCAGGGTGATCACACTCTCGTGGATTTCGGCGCCGTCGTACACGCCACAGCCGGAAAGAATCACCGCAACTTTTTTCGTCATGCTCATTACTCCAGTGTCGAGGCGCTAAATGTCCTCTAGTTTGGCAGATGTGGCCATGGGATTTGCCCAGTCGCGGGCCTAATCTTTGTGGATGACCCTGGAGGTGGCCGATCATGGACCTGATTCTGCTGGCCGTGCCGTTCTTCTTCGTGCTGATCGCGGTGGAGCTGATCGCCGACCGCGTGCGCGGACAACGCAACTACCAGCTTGCCGACGCGATCAACAGCCTGAGCACCGGCGCGCTGTCGACCAGCACCGGGCTGCTGACCAAAGGGGTGGGGCTGCTCAGCTATGCCCTGGCCTGGGAGCACCTGGCGTTGTTCAGGCTGCCCGGCGAGGCCTGGTGGACCTGGGTATTCGCCTTCGTGCTGTACGACCTGTGCTACTACTGGCTGCACCGCCTGGGCCACGAGCGCAACGTGCTGTGGGCGGCGCACTCGGTGCACCACCAGAGCGAGGAATACAACCTCACCACCGCCCTGCGCCAGACCAGCAGCGGCTTCATCTTCTCGTGGATCTTCTACCTGCCGCTGGCGCTGCTGGGGGTGCCGCCGCTGGTGTTCATCACCGTGGCGTCGCTGAACCTGCTCTACCAGTTCTGGGTGCACACTCGCCATGTACCCAAGCTGGGCTGGCTCGAATGGATCTTCATCACGCCTTCCAACCATCGCGTCCACCATGCGCAGAACCCTCTCTACCTGGACCGCAACTACGGCGGGGTGTTCATCGTCTGGGACCGGCTGTTCGGTACCTTCCAGGAGGAAGACGAGCGCGAGCCGGTGATCTTCGGCGTGACCACGCCGCTGGCCAGCTGGAACCCGCTGTGGGCCAACGTGCAGTTCTATGCCCAGTTGTGGAACGATGCCCGGCGTGCCGCGAGTTGGTGGGACAAGCTGCGCATCTGGTTCATGCCCACCGGCTGGCGGCCGGCGGACGTGGCGGCGGCCAGCCCGCAGCCCAAGCAGGACCTGGCGCGTTTTCGCAAGTTCGCGATCCCGCTGGGCGGCGTGCAGCAGGGCTATGTGGTGGCGCAGTTCGCGGTTTTCGTGGCGCTGGGCAGCTACCTGATGAATGCGGCCGAACAGCTGCCGGTCGCCGCCCTGGTGCTGGGCTGGACGGTGATGGCGTTCGGTTTGTTCGTGCTGGGCGCGGCGCTGGAAGACCGGCCTTGGGCGGGGCGTCTGGAAGTGGTGCGGTTGCTGTCGAACGTGCCGGCGCTGTATCTGGCCGGCACGCTCGGCTTAGGGGTGGTTCCGCTCGCGTTCTGGCTGCTGCTCCTGGGCTACAGCCTGCTCAGCTTCGGCGGCCTGGCCTTCTGCCGCCGCGCGGCGCTCGGCGCGGCTGTTGCGAAAGCGTCGGCGCAGCCAGAGCAGCAGGCCGAGCACCAGCAGGCCGCCGAGCACCCATAGTTCGTATTTCTTGATGCTGCCGAGCATGCCTTCGAGGATGGCGCCGAAGTGATAGGCGGCCAGGCCCAGGGCCAGGGCCCAGACCGCAGCGCCGATGCCATTGAGCAGCAAGTAGCGGCGCGGCGGGTAGCCGGACAGGCCGATGGCCACCGGCATGACCGTGCGCAGGCCGTAGACGAAGCGGAAGGTCAGCACCCAGATGTCCGGGTGGCGGCGGATATGCTCCAGCGCCCGGTCACCCATGGCTTGCCAGCGCGGTTTGCGCGCGAGGATCTTGCGCCCGTGGCGGCGGCCCATGAAATACCACAGCTGGTCACCGGCATAGCTGCCGCAGAAGGCCACCAGGACCACCAGCTTGATATCCATGTATTCGCGGAACGCAAGAAAGCCCGCGAGCACCAGGATGGTCTCGCCCTCGAAGAACGTGCCGAGAAAAAGGGCAAAGTAGCCGAAATCGTTCAGAAATTGTTGAAGCATTTTCAGGCGTGCTGGCGAAATGAACGCGAAGCCTACCCCTTCGCGGGCGTTGGGGAAAGTGTCCAGATGTGTCTCGACGTGAACAATCAGTGCTAGGACAATGGCTGCGGCCACAAGTCGCAGGGTTGCCCTTGGACGTAACACAGGCGTCATAATGGCCGCTTATAACTGTCGCGCTAGCCCGCCTGCGCGGGCTCAGGAGTCTGCCGTGAGCTTTACCCCCGCCAATCGTCTGTTTCCTGCCACCCGTTTGCGTCGCAACCGCCGGGACGATTTCTCCCGTCGCCTGGTTCGCGAAAACACCCTGACCGTCGATGACCTGATCCTGCCGGTATTCGTACTGGACGGCGAGAATCGCCGTGAAGAAGTGCCGTCGATGCCTGGCGTCGAGCGTCTGTCGATCGACCTGCTGCTCGAAGCTGCACAGGGCTGGGTTGAGCTGGGCATTCCGGCGCTGGCGCTGTTCCCGGTGACCCCGGTGGAAAAGAAATCCCTCGACGGTGCCGAAGCCTGGAACCCGGACGGCATCGCCCAGCGCGCCACCCGCGCCCTGCGCGCGCGCTTCCCGGAACTGGGGGTGATCACCGACGTCGCCCTCGACCCGTTCACCACCCATGGCCAGGACGGCATCCTCGATGAGGAGGGCTACGTCCAGAACGACATCACCGTCGACGCCCTGGTGCGCCAGGCGCTGTCCCATGCCGATGCCGGCGCCCAGGTGGTCGCGCCGTCGGACATGATGGACGGTCGCCTGCAGGCGATCCGCGAGGCGCTGGAACTGGCCGGCCATGTCAACGTGCGCATCATGGCCTATTCGGCCAAGTACGCCAGTGCCTACTACGGCCCGTTCCGCGACGCGGTCGGCTCGGCGCTGAACCTGGGCAAGGCCAACAAGGCTTCCTACCAGATGGACCCGGCCAACAGCGACGAGGCCCTGCACGAAGTGGCCACCGACCTCGCCGAAGGCGCCGACATGGTCATGGTCAAGCCGGGCATGCCGTACCTGGACATCGTCCATCGGGTCAAGACCGAGTTCAAGGTACCGACTTTCGTCTACCAGGTGAGCGGCGAGTACGCCATGCACATGGCTGCGATCCAGAACGGCTGGCTCAGCGAAGCCGTGATCCTCGAATCGCTCACCGCTTTCAAACGGGCAGGCGCCGATGGCATCCTGACCTATTTCGCCGTGCGTGCCGCTCAATTGATGAGAGGGCAGTAACGCCCTCCAGGAACGTCAGATGAATAATGAAGTGCTAACCCCTGTCGCGATCAAGGAAGCCCAGGCCGTGCCCGAAGAGATGTTGCAGACCCCACCGGACCTGCCACCGGCGGCCGAGCCCGTGGTCGAGGCGCCAGCCCCCGCGCCAGCGCCGGCGATCGCCATCCCCAGCCTGGACGACAGCAGCCTGTACATTCATCGCGAACTCTCGCAGCTGCAGTTCAACATCCGCGTGCTGGAACAGGCGCTGGACGAGTCCTACCCGCTGCTCGAGCGTCTGAAGTTCCTGCTGATCTTCTCCAGCAACCTCGACGAGTTCTTCGAAATCCGCGTGGCGGGTCTGAAGAAACAGATCAACTTCGCCCGCGAACAGGCCGGCGCCGACGGCTTGCAGCCGCACCAGGCGCTGGCGCGGATCAGCGAGCTGGTGCACCTGGAGGTGGAGCGTCAGTACGCGATCCTCAACGATGTACTGCTGCCGGAGCTGGAGAAGCACCAGATTCGCTTCATTCGCCGCCGACACTGGACACCCAAGCTCAAGACCTGGGTGCGCCGGTTCTTCCGCGACGAAATCGCGCCGATCATCACCCCGATCGGCCTCGACCCGACCCACCCGTTCCCGCTGCTGGTGAACAAGAGCCTGAACTTCATCGTCGAGCTCGAGGGGGTCGACGCCTTCGGCCGCGATTCGGGCCTGGCGATCATCCCGGCGCCGCGCCTGTTGCCGCGGGTGATCCGCGTGCCGGAAGAGGTGGGCGGCCCCGGCGACAACTACGTGTTCCTGTCGTCGATGATCCACGCCCACGCCGACGACCTGTTCCAGGGCATGAAGGTCAAGGGCTGCTACCAGTTCCGCCTGACCCGCAACGCCGACCTGGCGCTGGACTCCGAAGAGGTCGACGACCTCGCCCGGGCCCTGCGCGGCGAGCTGTTCTCCCGTCGCTACGGTGACGCGGTACGCCTGGAAGTGGCCGATACTTGCCCGAAACACCTGTCCGACTACCTGCTCAAGCAGTTCAGCTTGAGCGAGAGCGAGCTGTACCAGGTCAACGGCCCGGTCAACCTGACCCGCCTGTTCAGCATCACCGGCCTGGACAGCCATCCGGAGCTGCAGTACACGCCGTTCACCCCGGCGATCCCCAAGCTGCTGCAGAACGCCGAGAACATCTTCAGCGTGATCGGCAAGCAGGACATCCTGCTGATGCACCCGTTCGAGTCCTTCACCCCGGTGATCGACCTGCTGCGCCAGGCCGCCAAGGACCCGCACGTGCTCGCCGTGCGCCAGACCCTGTACCGTTCCGGGGCCAACTCGGAGATCGTCGACGCCCTGGTGGACGCGGCGCGTAACGGCAAGGAGGTCACCGCGGTGATCGAACTGCGCGCGCGCTTCGACGAAGAGTCCAACCTGCAGATGGCCAGCCGTCTGCAGGCTGCGGGCGCAGTGGTGATCTACGGCGTGGTCGGCTTCAAGACCCACGCCAAGATGATGCTGATCCTGCGCCGTGAGCAAGGTGAGATCGTGCGTTATGCGCACCTGGGCACCGGCAACTACCACGCCGGCAACGCCCGCCTGTACACCGACTACAGCCTGCTGACCAGCGATGATGCCCTGACCGAGGACGTCGGCAAGCTGTTCAGCCAGTTGATCGGCATGGGCAAGACCTTGCGCATGAAGAAACTGCTGCACGCGCCGTTCACCCTGAAGAAGGGCATGCTCGACATGATCGCCCGGGAGACCCAGTTCGCCCTGGACGGCAAGCCGGCGCACATCATCGCCAAGTTCAACTCGCTGACCGACGCCAAGATCATCAAGGCGCTGTACAAGGCCAGCCAGTCTGGCGTGCGCATCGACCTGGTGGTGCGGGGCATGTGCTGCCTGCGTCCGGGTATCCCGGGGGTGTCGCACAACATCCACGTGCGCTCGATCATTGGCCGCTTCCTCGAGCACACCCGGGTGTTCTACTTCCTCAATGGCGGCGAGGAGCAGATCTACCTGTCGAGCGCCGACTGGATGGAGCGCAACCTCGACAAGCGCGTCGAGACCTGCTTCCCGGTCGAGGGCAAGAAGCTGCTGCTGCGGGTCAAGAAGGAGTTGGAAGGCTACCTCACCGACAACACCCAGGCCTGGAGCCTGCAGTCGGACGGTCGTTACGTGCGCAGCACCCCGACCGGCAACCAGAACCCGCGCAGTGCCCAGGCGACCTTGCTGGAGCGCCTGAGCAACCCGGTGCTGAACGTACGCTAGCAACCTACCGGGGCCGCGAAGCGGCCCCAATTGGCTTTCAGCGCACGCTGAGTACGAAATTGACCCGGGCCAGCCACTCCGCCTCGTTGGCGAAGTCGGCCTGGGTCAGCTGGTTCTGCTCCAGCCAGCCATTGGGGAACACCACCTCGAGGCTGTTCTCGCCGGCCTGCAGCTCCACCTTGGGCATCTGCTGGGTGCCACGGATGTGGTGGAACAGGATGGCGAAGCGCAGCAGCACGCACAGGCGGATCAGCTTGATGCCTTCGTCGCCGAACTCGGCGAACTTGTCCTTGGGGATGTTGCGGCGATGGCCGCGCACCAGCAAGGCCATCATCTGCTGGTCCTCGCGGGAGAAGCCGGACAGGTCGGAGTGCTCGATCAGGTAGGCGCCGTGCTTGTGGTAATGGTAGTGGGCGATATCCAGCCCCACTTCGTGGACTTTCGCCGCCCAGCCCAGCAGATCGCGCCAGTTGCCATCCTCCAGGTCCCAGGCCTTGGCCACCTGGTCGAAGGCATGCAGCGCCTTGCGTTCGACCCGTGCTGCCTGGCCCTGGTCGACGTGGTAGCGCTCCATCAGCGAGTTCAGGGTGCGCTCGCGCACGTCCTCATGGTGGTGGCGGCCCAGCAGGTCGAACAGCACGCCTTCGCGCAGGGCGCCGTCGCAGTGGTCCATGCGCTGCAATTCCAGGGCGTCGAAGATCGCCTCGAGAATCGCCAGGCCGGCCGGGAAGATCGCCCGGCGGTCAGGCTTGACCCCTTCGAAGTCGATCTTGTCGGTCTCGCCGAGCTTGAACAGCTTGCGCTTGAGCTGGGCCAGGCCATCGGCGTTGACCTCGCCATGGCCATGGCCCATGGACTTGATCGCCGCGCCGATGGCGCGGATGGTCCCGGACGAGCCGATGGCCTCGTCCCAGGTCAGGCGGTGCAGGGCATTCTCGATGCTCATCAGCTCCAGGCGCGCGGCGGTGTAGGCTTGGGCGTAGCGCGCCGGGGTGACCTTGCCGTCGCGGAAGTAACGCTGGGTGAAGCTCACGCAGCCCATCTGCAGGCTCTCGCGCAGCAGCGGTTCGAAACGCTGGCCGATGATGAACTCGGTGCTGCCGCCGCCGATATCGGCGACCAGGCGCTTGCCCGGGTTGTCGGCCAGGGTGTGCGAGACCCCGAGGTAGATCAGGCGCGCTTCTTCACGGCCGGAGATGACCTCGACCGGGTGGCCGAGGATGGCCTCGGCGCGCTGGATGAATTCATTGCGGTTGCGCGCTTCGCGCAGGGCGTTGGTGCCGACGATGCGCACTGAACCTGCGGGCATGCCGTTGATCAGCTGGGCGAAGCGCTTCAGGCACTCCAGCCCCCGTTCCATGGCTTCTTCGCTGAGCTTGCGTTCGTCGTCGATGCCGGCGGCCAGCTGGACCTTCTCGCCGAGCCTTTCGAGAATGCGGATTTCCGTGTGATGGGCCTTGGCCACGACCATGTGGAAACTGTTGGAGCCAAGGTCGATGGCGGCGATCAGGGACAGGTTCTTCGCGGAGGTATGCGGCATGATCTGGTTGTTCTCGGTCGATAACCCGGCAATCGTGCCACGATCGTGGTCATACGCCAACGCGCGGCACTGCAAGGCTTGATGCATGGCAATGTCATAGCAATCCTATGACCGTGATATGACAGTTTCGATTCGTGGTGTCTTGCACAACTATAGTTACACTCAATCGTCTGTGGCTTCCTGTAGGACGAGGGTGCGGCTATGATGGGCAACGTTTTTTTGCTTACGACCTGGAGATATCCATGAGCAGCGATCTTATCAAACATGTCACCGACGCCAGCTTCGAAGCCGACGTACTCAAGGCTGAAGGCGCGGTGCTGGTCGACTACTGGGCCGAATGGTGCGGTCCATGCAAGATGATCGCTCCTGTACTGGACGACATCGCTTCCGAATATGCAGGCAAGGTGACCATCGCCAAGCTGAACATCGACGAAAACTCGGAAACCCCGGCCAAGCACGGTGTGCGCGGTATCCCGACGCTGATGTTGTTCAAGAACGGCAACGTCGAGGCCACCAAGGTCGGCGCGCTGTCCAAATCGCAGCTCAAGGCGTTCCTCGACGCCAGCCTGTGATGTGACGAAGCCCCGCAAATGCGGGGCTTTTCTTTGGCTGTTGTGGGCAGATTCTCCATTTGGAGACAGGCCGTGGGCCAGCGCCCACCCAGGTGGATACTCCCCGAAATCAGTGGCCGAAACCACTAGACGTTGAAAAAAGCAAGTGTTACATTCGGCCTCGCACTGCTTTTCCAGTGCCCTCTGCACGCCGTCGCCGAAGCATCCCTAATTCGAATCAGTACGCGATCCTGTCGCCATCTTGCGGCGCGGCCTCATTAAGCCAAATGCTTAATTTTTCCCTTCCTTACATGATTACGTCACTCCCCTTATGAACCTGACAGAACTCAAGCAAAAGCCGATTACCGATCTTTTGGAAATGGCCGAACAGATGGGCATCGAAAACATGGCCCGTTCGCGCAAACAGGACGTGATTTTCGCCCTGCTGAAAAAGCATGCGAAAAGCGGCGAAGAGATCTCGGGTGACGGCGTGCTGGAGATTCTCCAGGATGGTTTCGGTTTCCTGCGTTCGGCGGATGCCTCTTACCTGGCCGGCCCTGACGACATCTACGTCTCGCCCAGCCAGATCCGTCGCTTCAACCTGCGCACCGGCGACACCATCGTCGGCAAGATCCGCCCGCCGAAGGAAGGAGAGCGTTACTTCGCCCTGCTGAAGGTCGACACCATCAACTTCGACCGTCCGGAAAACGCGAAGAACAAGATCCTGTTCGAGAACCTGACGCCGCTGTTCCCCAACGAGCGCCTGAAGATGGAAGCCGGCAACGGCTCCACCGAAGACCTCACCGGTCGTGTCATCGACCTGTGCGCGCCGATCGGCAAGGGCCAGCGCGGCCTGATCGTCGCCCCGCCGAAAGCGGGCAAGACCATCATGCTGCAGAACATCGCGGCCAACATCACCCGCAACAACCCCGAGTGCCACCTGATCGTCCTGCTGATCGACGAGCGCCCGGAAGAAGTGACCGAAATGCAGCGCACCGTGCGCGGCGAAGTGGTCGCCTCGACCTTCGACGAGCCGCCGACCCGCCACGTGCAGGTCGCCGAAATGGTCATCGAGAAGGCCAAGCGCCTGGTCGAACACAAGAAGGACGTGGTCATCCTGCTGGACTCCATCACCCGCCTGGCACGTGCCTACAACACCGTGATCCCGAGCTCCGGCAAGGTGCTGACCGGTGGTGTCGACGCCCACGCCCTGGAGAAGCCGAAGCGCTTCTTCGGTGCCGCCCGTAACATCGAGGAAGGCGGTTCGCTGACCATCATCGCCACCGCGCTGGTCGAGACCGGCTCGAAGATGGACGAAGTGATCTACGAAGAGTTCAAGGGTACCGGCAACATGGAGCTGCCGCTGGATCGCCGCATCGCCGAGAAGCGCGTGTTCCCGGCCATCAACATCAACAAGTCCGGTACTCGTCGCGAAGAGCTGCTGACCGCCGACGACGAACTGCAGCGCATGTGGATCCTGCGCAAGCTGCTGCACCCGATGGACGAAGTCGCCGCCATCGAGTTCCTGGTCGACAAGCTCAAGCAGACCAAGACCAACGACGAGTTCTTCCTGTCGATGAAGCGCAAGTAAGCTTCCCGACCCGGTATTGAATGGGGCTGCCTTGCAGCCTATCGCCAGCTTCGGCGGCTCCCACAGGGTAAATCCAAGACCTGTGGGGCCAGCGAAGCCGGCGATGGGCCGCAAAGCGGCCCCAAGTCATTTTTGGCCTTTACCCTGCCAACGGCGCTACACTCTGCAACCCCGACCGATACGCCCAACACGAGGCCCTTGCATGCAGTATCGCGATCTACGCGACTTCATCCGTGGCCTGGAACAGCGCGGTGAACTCAAGCGCATCCAGGTTCCCATCTCCCCTGTACTGGAAATGACCGAAGTCTGCGACCGCACCCTGCGCGCCAAGGGCCCGGCGTTGCTGTTCGAGAAACCCACCGGCTTCGATATTCCGGTCCTGGGCAACCTGTTCGGCACGCCCGAGCGCGTGGCCATGGGCATGGGCGCCGAGTCGGTCAGCGAACTGCGCGAGATCGGCAAGCTGCTGGCCTTCCTCAAGGAGCCCGAGCCGCCGAAGGGCCTCAAGGATGCCTGGTCGAAGCTGCCGATCTTCAAGAAGGTCGTGTCGATGGCGCCGAAGGTGGTCAAGGACGCGGTGTGCCAGGAGGTGGTGGTCGAGGGTGACGATGTCGACCTTGGGCAACTGCCGATCCAGCACTGCTGGCCGGGCGATGTCGCACCGCTGATCACCTGGGGCCTGACCGTGACCCGTGGGCCTAACAAGGACCGCCAGAACCTCGGCATCTACCGGCAGCAGGTGATCGGCCGCAACAAGGTGATCATGCGCTGGCTGAGCCACCGTGGCGGCGCGCTCGACTACCGCGAGTGGTGCGAGAAGAACCCCGGCCAGCCGTTCCCGGTGGCCGTGGCCCTGGGCGCCGACCCGGCGACCATTCTCGGCGCCGTGACCCCGGTGCCGGACACCCTTTCCGAATATGCCTTCGCCGGCCTGCTGCGCGGCAACCGCACCGAGCTGGTCAAGTGCCGTGGCAGCAACTTGCAGGTGCCGGCCACCGCCGAGATCATCCTCGAAGGCGTGATCCACCCGGGCGAGATGGCGCCGGAAGGCCCGTATGGCGACCACACCGGTTACTACAACGAGGTGGACAGCTTCCCGGTGTTCACCGTCGAGCGCATCACCCATCGCCAGAAACCGATCTACCACAGTACCTACACCGGCCGTCCGCCGGATGAGCCGGCAATCCTCGGCGTGGCGCTGAACGAGGTGTTCGTGCCGATCCTGCAGAAGCAGTTCCCCGAGATCACCGACTTCTACCTGCCGCCCGAAGGCTGTTCCTACCGCATGGCGGTGGTGACCATGAAAAAGCAGTATCCAGGCCACGCCAAGCGCGTGATGCTGGGTGTGTGGTCGTTCCTGCGACAGTTCATGTACACCAAGTTCGTTATCGTCACCGACGACGACATCAACGCCCGCGACTGGAACGACGTGATCTGGGCCATCACCACACGCATGGACCCCAAGCGTGATACGGTGATGATCGACAATACCCCGATCGACTACCTCGACTTCGCGTCGCCGGTTTCCGGGCTGGGGTCGAAGATGGGCCTGGACGCCACGCACAAATGGCCGGGCGAGACTACACGTGAATGGGGCCGGGTCATCGTCAAGGACGAGGCCGTCACCCGCCGTATCGATGAGCTGTGGGATCAGTTGGGAATAGATTGATGCAGGTAACCTTGCAGCCTTCCGGGGCGGTACTGGCGGTGGAGCCGGGCGAACGGATTCTGGATGCGGCGCGGCGCTTGGGCTATGACTGCCCGAACAGCTGCCGAAATGGCAACTGCCACGTGTGCGCCGCGTTGCTGGTGGAAGGCAGTGTTCGCCAGGATGGTCAGGTCCGCGATCACGGTGAGCTGTTCACCTGCATCGCCGAACCGCTGGAGGATTGTGTGTTGCTGTGGGACGCAGTGCTGGCCCTGGGCGAGCTGCCGGTACGCAAGCTGGCGTGCACGGTGAGCGAGTGCGTCGAGGTCGGTGGCGATGTCTGGCGGGTGCGCCTGCGTGCGCCGGCCGGCAAGCCGCTGCGCTATCACGCGGGGCAGTACCTGATGATCGAGCGCGAAGGCCTGGACAAGGCGGCGTTCTCCCTGGCCTCTGCGCCGCATGGCGGACGCGACCTGGAACTGCACGTGCTGGCCCGTGAGAGCAGCGCCGTGCAGTTGATCGAGCAGTTGCGGCGCAACGGCATCGCGCGGATCGAGCTGCCGTTCGGCGACGCCCACCTGGCCGAGCTGCCAGAGGGGCCGCTGGTGCTGATTGCCGCCGGCACCGGCATGGGCCAGATGCACAGCCTGGTCGAGCACTGCCGCGCCCAGGGCTTCAAGCACCCGGTGCACCTGTATTGGGGTGTGCGCCGGCCCGAGGACTTCTACCAGATCGAGCACTGGGCCGAGTGGGAGCGCCTGCCGAACCTGTTCCTGCACAAGGTGGTCAGCGACCTGTGTGGCTGGGAAGGGCGCTGCGGCCTGCTGCACGAGGCGGTCTGCGAGGACATCACCGACCTCAACCAGGTGCATGTCTACGCCAGCGGTTCGCCGAACATGGTCTATGCCACGCTCGACGCCTTGGTCGAGGCTGGCATGGACGCCCATCGCATGCGCGCCGACGTATTCGCCTACGCGCCACGAGGCTGAAACAGCCCGGCACGTCGCAATGACGTGTCGGGTTTAATAACCTGCGGTCTTCTCGTTGATTATATGGCGGGTATTATTACCGTTGCGGTTAATAACCATCGCTATACTCGAAACATTACTTTCCGTTCGGCGGAAGATTGAATGAAACTTTGCCGAAAGACTTGAGCGCATCGACTATTCTGCCTTACGTTAGCTGCCAGGTCGCTCGCGGGGCAAGCCTGCTGGCCCTTGCCGCCACTGTAGACGTTGGCTTGTCCCGTGGCCGCATCCAGAAAGTCGCACTTCAGTAGTTCACAGGAATTAATGGCGGCAGCGCATGTCGACACTTGAAAGTTCATCCTGGCAAATAACCTATCCCCCGTCGCTCGACTTCGGCCAGCAGCTCACCACTGAACAATTGCAGCGTTCGATGCAGGACACCATGTCCCAGCACGAGGGTGGCCCGGTCTGGCTGTTTGCCTATGGCTCGTTGATCTGGCGCCCTGAATGCAACTCGGTGGAGCGTCAGCGCGCGCGGATTCACGGTTATCATCGGGGGCTCTACCTCTGGTCCCACGAGCACCGTGGTACCCCAGAGTGCCCAGGGCTGGTGTTCGGCCTGGATCGCGGCGGCTCCTGCAGCGGCTTCGCCTACCGCCTGGATGAAAGCAACCTGCACGACTCGCTGATGGCCCTGTGGCAACGCGAGATGCCGTATCCGGCCTATCGTCCGCACTGGCTCAGCTGTCGCCTGGGCGACGGTAGCAAGGTGCAGGCGCTGGGCTTCGTGCTGGAGCGGCACCTGCCGTGCTACGCCGGCAACCTGCCGGACACCTTGCTGAGCCAGATCCTGGCCAGTGCCAAGGGCCGCTACGGCACTACCCGCGACTATGTCGAGCAGACCCTCGATGCCTTGCGCAGCCACCAGATGCCTGACCGCAACCTGGAGGCGCGCTTTCGCCGCTGCCACAATCTGCGCGAGGCCTGAGCCTTAGCGCGCCAGCACCACCAGCTTGCCCACCGCCTGGCGCTGCGCCAGGCGCTCGATCGCGACACCGCCCTCGGCCAGTGGATAAGTCTGCGACACCAGCGGCTTGAGCTTGCCCTCGGCATACCAGGCGAACAGCTGGCGGAAATTGGCCGCGTTGTCCTCTGGCTGGCGCTGGGCGAATGCCCCCCAGAACACCCCGATCACTGCTGCGCCCTTGAGCAGTGCCAGGTTCACCGGCAACTGCGGGATCGTGCCGCTGGCAAAGCCCACCACCAGCAGCCGGCCGTTCCAGGCCAGGCCACGCACGGCCTGGTCGAACAGCGCGCCGCCGACCGGGTCGTAGACCACGTCCACGCCCTGGCCGCCGGTCAGACGCTTGATCTCGTCCTTCAGGCTGGCCTGGCCATAGTCGATCAGTTCGTCGGCGCCGGCAGCCTTGGCCACTGCGAGCTTCTCGGCGCTGCTGGCCGCGGCGATCACCCGTGCCCCCAGGGCCTTGCCGATCTCCACGGCGGCCAGGCCGACCCCACCCGAGGCGCCGAGTACCAGCAAGGTCTCGCCAGCCTTGAGCTGGCCGCGCTGGCTCAGCGCGTGCATCGAGGTGCCGTAGGTCATGCCGAACGCGGCGGCAGTGGTGAAGTCCATGCCCGAGGGGATCGGCAGCACGTTGTAGAAGGGCACGGCCACCTGTTCGGCGAAGGCGCCCCAGCCGGTCAGGGCCATGACCCGGTCGCCCACCTTGAATGCGCCGGCCTTCTCGCCGGCTGCCGCGACCACGCCAGCGGCCTCGCCACCGGGCGAGAACGGCAGCGGCGGCTGGAACTGGTACTTGCCTTCGATGATCAGGGTATCGGGGAAGTTGACCCCGGCGGCGTGCACGTCGATCAGCACTTCGTTCTTCTTCGGCGTGGGCGCGGCGACCTCGTCCAGGACCAGGTCCCGCGCCGGGCCCAGGGCTTTGCACAACAAGGCTTTCATCAGGGCTATTCCTTTGCGTGTGGTGGCCGATAAGTGTAGGAGGGCCGCAACGCGGGTCAACGAGCATGCCCGGCCCTGATGGGCCAGCATAAGCCCGGGCTTGGGTTTGGCCGGCGCGCTGGGTAAGCTGGCGCCAACTGTATTGAGGAGCGAATTCGTGAAAGCGTGGATCTTGATGGTGCTGGCCCTGATGCTGCCAGCAGCGGCGATGGCCGAGGAAGCCAAGGATGGGGAGCCGAAGGTTGCCTACATCACCTTGAGCCCACCCTTCGTTGGCAACTATGCCCTCGATGGCGGCCCCAAGCTGCGGGTGTACAAGGCCGATGTCGCCCTGCGCGTGACCGGCGATGCCGCCGCCGCCGCGGTCAAGCACCACGAGCCGCTGATCCGCAACCAGCTGGTGGCGCTGTTCACCCAGCAGGGCGTGGACAACATGAGCAACGTCGAGGCCAAGGAAGCGCTGCGCCAGGAAGCCCTGAAGCAGGTGCAGCAGGTGATGGAGTCCGAAGAGGGCAAGCCGATCGTCGAGGACCTGCTGTTCAACAACCTGATCGTGCAGTGATCAGGAGGCGAGGCTGCGGCGAAAGCGCGCCAGGGCCACGCCGAAGAACACCAGGCCGATCACGGCCAGGGCCAGCACGTCTGGCCACACCACGCTCAGCCCGGCGTCGCGGAACAGGATCGCCGCGCCGAGGCTGACGAAGTGGGTCGAGGGCGAACCCTGCATGACCCACTGCAGCCATTGCGGCATGCTGTCCAGCGGCGTGCTGCCGCCCGAGAGCAACAGCATCGGGATGATCACCGGAATCGCCAGCAGGCCGAACTGCGGTGTCGAGCGCGCCAGGGTGGCGAGGAAGATCCCCAGCGCCGTGCTGGCGAACAGGTACAGCGCGGTGACCGCCAGAAACAGCCCCAGCGACCCCGCCAGCGGCACGCCCAGTGCCCACTTGACCACCACTTCCAGCGAAATCCAGGTGCACAGCACCACCACCAGCGCGTTGCTGGCGATCTTCGCCAGCATGATCTCCAGTGCCGTCAGCGGCAGCACCAGCAAGTGGTCGAGGGTGCCGTGCTCGCGCTCGCGCAGCAGCGCGGTGCCGGTGAGGATGATGGCGAGGATGGTGATGTTGTTGACGATCTGGATCACCGCGAGGAACCAGCCACCCTCCAGGTTGGGGTTGAACAACGCCTTGGGATTGAGCAGCACCGGGCTGTTCGCCGCACTGCGATCGGCGTACTCGAGCAGTTCGCGCTCGAAGATCCGGCCGATGTAGCCGGCCCCCATGAACGCCTGGCTCATGGCCGTGGCGTCGACGTTGACCTGCAGCTCAGGCGAGCGTCCGGCCAGCAGGTCGCTCTGGAAGTTCACCGGCAGGTTGATCACGAAGGTGTACTGGCCGCTGTCCATGGCCTGGTCGAGGCGATCGGCGGGCAGCGCCACGGCAGGCTGGAACTCCGGTGGTTGCAGCGCCTCGGCCAGCTTGCGCGACAGCGCGCTGTGGTCTTCGTCGACCACGGCCACGCTGGCATTGTGTACGCCGATCACCGAGCCGGCGGCGGGCATGTAGATGGCCACGCTGAAGGCGTACAGCAAGAACAGCAGCAGCACGCTGTCGTGGCGCAGGCTGGTCAGCTCCTTCAGGCCCAGGCGCAGGGTGTGGTTGAGGCGGCTCATCTCAGGCCTCCTGCTTTTTCAGCATGGCCAGGCTCAGGCCGGTGAACGCGGCGAAGAACCCCAGCAGCGCCAGGCACTGTGGCCACAGTTCGCGCAGGCCAAGGGCCTTGGTGAAGGTGCCGACGGCGATGTCGAGGAAATAGCCGGCCGGGAACAACTGGCCCATCAGCGCCGCCGCGCCATCGAGGGACGAGCGTGGCACGATCAGTCCGGAGAACTGGATGGTGGGCAGGCTGGTGAGGATCAGGGTGCCGAGGATCGCTGCAATCTGCGTGCGGGTGAATGCCGAGATCAGCAGCCCCAGGCTGGTGGTCGCCAGCAGGTAGGCCAGGCCTCCGCAGGCCAGGGCCAGCGGGCTGCCCTTGAGCGGCACGCCGAACAGCCAGCGGTTCATCGCCACCAGCAGCGCCAGGTTGATCAGGCTCACCGCCAGGTAGGGCGCCTGCTTGCCGAGCAGGAATTCCAGGCGGGTCAGCGGGGTGGCGTAGAAGTTGGTGATCGAGCCCAGCTCCTTTTCGCGGACGATGCCCAGGGCAGTGAGCATGGCCGGGATGAAGGCCAGGATCAGCGCCATGACCCCGGGGCCGATGGCGTTCACGCTGACCACGTCCTGGTTGTAGCGAAAGCGCGTTTCCAGGCGCACCGGCTGCTGGCGGGCCACGGGGTGCGGGCTGAGCGCGGCGAATTGTTCGAGGTTGGCCTGGTGCACGGCCTCGACATAGTTGCGGCTGGTCTCGGCGCGAAACGGCATGCCGCCGTCGAGCCAGGCCGCCACCACTGGCTGGCGCCCGGCGTGCAGGTCGCGACCGAAGCCCGGCGGGATCTCCAGGGCCAGCTTGATCTCCGAGCGTTGCAGGCGCTGGTGCAGTTGGCGGGCATCGCGGATCGGCGCCTGCTCGGCGAAATAGCGCGAGCCGCGGAAGGCTTCCAGATAGGCACGGCTCTGTGGGCTCTGGTCCTGGTCGTAGACGGCGAAGGCGAGGTTTTCCACGTCCAGCGAAATGCCATAGCCGAAGATCACCATCATGAACAGCGCGCCGAGCAGGGCGAAGGCCAGGCGCACCTTGTCGCGCAGCAACTCCTTGCCCTCGCGGCTGGCCACGGCCAGCAGGCGGCGCAGGCTGAAGGCCTGGCGCAAGGCGGGTGGTGGATTGGCGGCCTGTTCCAACGGCGCTTGCTGTGGCGGCGCTGGGGTGCTGTCCTGGGCCTGTTCGAGGCAGGTCACGAAGGCGTCTTCCAGGGTCCGCCCAGCAAATTGGCGCTGCAGTGCCTGCGGCGTGTCGCAGGCCAGCACCCGTCCGGCGTGCATCAGCGAGATGCGGTCGCAGCGCAGCGCCTCGTTCATGAAGTGGGTGGAGAGGAAGATGGTCACGCCCTGCTCGCGGGACAGTTCCACCAGCAGCCGCCAGAAGCCGTCGCGGGCGGCCGGGTCGACCCCTGAGGTCGGCTCGTCGAGGATCAGTACCTCCGGGCGATGCAGCACCGCCACGGCCAGCGACAGGCGCTGGCGCAGGCCCAGGGGCAGGGCGCCGGAGGGCTGATCGGCAATGGCGCCAAGCTCGAAGCGCTCGATCAGCTCGGCGATGCGCGGGCTGCTGTCGGCCTTGGGCAGGTCGAACAGGCGGGCGTGCAGCTCGAGGTTCTGCCGGGCGCTCAGTTCGCCGTACAGGGAGAAGCTCTGGGACATGAACCCGACGCGCTTGCGGGTGGCCAGGTCGCCGGCGTCCACTGGGCGGCCGAGCAGGCTGGCGCTGCCCTCGCTGGCCGGCATCAGCCCGGTGAGCACCTTCATGGTGGTGGTCTTGCCGCAGCCGTTGGAGCCCAGGAAGCCAAAGATCTCGCCACGGCCGATGGCGAAGCTGACCTTGTTCACCGCGGTGAAGTCACCGAAGCGCAGGGTCAGGTCGTGGGCCTCGATGGCGACCGGCCCCCCCTCGTCCGGGCGCGGCGGGATGTGCAGCGCGGCCGGCTGCGCCCGCCCGGCGCCCTGGTAATGGGTAAAGGCATCGTCCAGCTTGCCGCTGGCGGTGGCCGTCGCCAGTTCGCGGCTAGGGCCGGCGGCCAACAGGCGGCCGCCGTCGAGCATCAGGCAGTGCTCGAACTGCTCGGCTTCCTCCATGTAGGCCGTGGCCACCAGCAGGGTCAGCTGTGGACGCTGGGCGCGCACCTGCTCCACCAGCTCCCAGAAGCGTCGGCGCGACAGCGGGTCGACGCCGGTGGTGGGCTCGTCGAGGATCAGCAGGTCTGGCTCGTGGATCAGCGCACAGCACAAGCCCAGCTTCTGCTTCATGCCACCGGACAACTTGCCGGCCGGGCGCTCGCCGAAGCGTTCCAGGTCGGTGGCGCGCAGCAGGCTGGCCATGCGTTGCTCGCACTCGGCGCGACCAAGGCCGAACAACGTGGCGAAGAAGCGGATGTTCTCGCGGATCGACAGCTCAGGGTACAGGTTGTTGCCCAGGCCCTGGGGCATGAAGGCGACCCTGGGGTACAGCGCTGTGCGGTGACGGCGCTGGCGGATCGCGCCGCCGAGTACTTGCAGCTCGCCTTGTTGCAGGCGCTTGACCCCGGCGATCAGCCCGAGCAGGGTCGACTTGCCGGCGCCGTCCGGGCCGATCAGGCCGCAACGGGTACCGGCCGGCAGGCTGAAGGTCACGTCGTGCAGGGCTTGAAGCTCGCCGTAGCGGTGACAGATGCCTTGGCCCAGCAGCGCAGGTGCGGTGTTCATCGCAGGTTGGCCGGCCAGTCCACATCGGCGGTGCGCACGTAGCCGGCGCCGGGCATGCCGGGCTTGGCCTGGGGCACTGCGCTGGGATCGGCCAGGCGCAGCTTGACCCGGAACACCAGTTTTTGCCGCTCGTCACGGGTCTCGACCTGCTTGGGCGTGAACTGCGCCTTGGCCGCGACGAAGGCGATCTTGGCTGGCAGGGCGTGCTCGGGCAGGGCGTCGAGGACGATGCGCGCCTGGTCGCCGACGGTCAGCCGGCCAGTGGTGGAGGCGGGCAGGTAGAGGTTCATGTACTGGTCGCTGGGGTCGATCAGCATCAGGACCCGGCCACCGGCGCCGAGCACTTCGCCGGGTTCGGCCAGGCGCAACTGGATGATGCCGTCGATGGGCGCCCGCAGGCTGCTGTCGTCGATCTCGCTGGTTAGCTGGGCTACCTGGGCTTCGGCGGCGCCGATGGCGGCCTTGATCGCCGCCAGTTGCGCGCGGGCGGCGACCAGCGCGGCGGTAGCGGTGTCGTAGCGGGCCTGCTGCTGGTCGAGCAACTGCTGGCTGGCGAACTTGCGCTGGAATATCTCGCGTACCCGCTTGAGCTCCTGGCTGGCCAGCAGCAGTTCGCTCTGGCGCAACTGCACGCTGGCCTGGGCGGCGGCGTAGTTCTCGCGGGCACGCAGTACCTCGGCCTCGGCCTCGGCGCGCTGGGCCTCGAGGGTGCGGGTGTCGATACGGGCGAGCAACTGGCCGCGGGCGACCTTGTCCCCTTCGTCGACCAGTACTTCGGCCAGGCGTCCGGGGATCTTGCTGGCGATCTGCACCTCGGTGGACTCGAGGCGCCCGTTGCCCATGCTCAGGCCATCGGGCAGGCGGTCGTGAAGGGATTTCCAGTAGCCCAGTCCACCCGCCGCCAGCAGCAACAGGATCAGGGCGCAGGCGAAAACTCTGGGGGCTTTGCGGTTCATTCGGTTCGGCATCCTGCGGCTTGCACGCCTTATCCTGGCGCGACGCGCTTCCTTGCGCGTTGATGTTGGTCAAACCCTTGACCATAGACGCTGTTTCAGTCGAGCGCGAGAATGGCTTGCCATTGCTCGGGGGTGACCGGCATCACCGACAGGCGGCTGCCTTTCTGTACCAGCGGCAGTTCCGCCAGCGCGGCTTGCTGCTTGAGCAGGCCCAGGCCCAGCACCTTGCGGAAGGTACGCACGTGCTCGACATCCACGGCGCTCCACGGGTTCTTCTCGGCGCTGGCCTTGGCGTCGTGATAGTGGCTCTCGGGGTCGAGCGCGGTGGGGTCCGGATAGGCGGCGGCGCTGATCCGGGCGATACCGGCCACGCCCGGCTGCGGACAGCTGGAGTGGTAGAACAGGAATTCGTCGCCTACGCTCATGGCCCGCAGGAAATTGCGCGCCTGATAGTTGCGTACGCCGTCCCAGCGCGCATGGCCCAGACGCGCCAGGGCTTCGATGGAGAGCTCGTCGGGCTCGGATTTCATCAGCCAGTAGGCCATGGATGCTGCTCCTGAAAGAGGTTGAAATAACTCGTTGCATGAAACCGACGGCCGGTTGGCGTCAAGGTTTGCGTGTCGCCTCACGTTGTCGGAAAATGCGCCGATTTTAAAGCTAGACGCTCCGACGGCCATCAAGAAAGCCGCCGAGCACGGACCATTGCCTAGGGGGGCAATCGATGAAACAACGTAAACCGGACCTGCTCTGGATCCTGGCCTTCATTTTTGGTCTGGGTGTGGTCACCACCGGTTACGCCCAGGGTTTCTGGGAGCGCAAGCTGGACGCCGCCTATCAACAGGCCCCGGCCGAGCTGGTGCAACAGGCGCGCCGCTGAGCCCCGTCTGCGCGGCCATTCACTGCGGCGCCAGGTACCTGCCACGGTCCGAGACCGTTCCGCGCAGGGGAACATCCCAGCTGGCCTGTGTGAGTCGCTCCACCTTCTGGCATTCGTGTGCCAACCCCAGCAACAGCGGTTTTTTCCAGGTCTTGCGTCGGGCCTGATACGCCAGGCTACGGTCGTAGAATCCGCCGCCCATGCCCAGACGCCCCCCTTCTTCATCGAATCCGACCAGCGGTAGCAGGATCAGGTCCAGCGCCCAGATCGGCCGTTGCCGCCTGCGCTCGATCACCGGCTCGAGGATGCGAAAGCGATTCGGCCGCAGCGCCTCGCCTGCCTCGAAGCGCTGGAACACCATGCGCGTGCGCGGCCAGGCGTGCAGTACCGGCAGGTAGACATGCTTGCCGCGCCGTTGCGCCTCGCGCAGCAGCAGGCCTGGGTCGATCTCGCCGTCGTTGGGCAGGTACAGGGCAATGTGCCGGGCGCGGCGGAATACAGGGTCCTGCGCGAGCTGGCGATAGAGGCCAAGGGCGGCCTGGCGTTGCTGGGCGGGGCTGAGTGCACGGCGGGCGTTGCGCAGTATGCGGCGCAACTGGGGGCGGGTGAGCGGCGCGGTGTCGGTCATGGCACGGGCGTTCCCAGGAGTGCTGGCCGCGTTCGCGCGGCACAAACGAAATGCCCGCCAGGAAGGCGGGCATTGAAATCAGGCTCCCCGACAAGACCGCTATCGGTGTAGCCCTTGAACCCGAAAGTTCAAGGTGGAGATTGCAGGGGGCGTTAAGGCTTTCCGTCGGGCGGACATGCACACCGGCCCCAGCGTGCAACCCCCGTGGTTGTGCGTATCGGCTCAGGGACATAACCGACTGGCGCATCCCCCAGGGAGTGGCGCCAGTATACCAATCTCAATCGGTTTTGCTAACCGGATCGTCGGACAGCGCCTGGTCGACCCGCTCCAGCAAGTCGCGCACCTGCTCGCGGGTGGTGCCGCCACTGCTGGCTTCCGGGCGTTCCTGGCGGTGCAGCAGTTCGTGGGTGATGTTCAATGCGGCCATCACAGCGATGCGGTCGGCACCGATCACCTTGCCGCTGCTGCGGATCTCGCGCATCTTGCCGTCGAGGTAACGCGCCGCGCCGACCAGGTTGTTGCGTTCTTCCGGTGGGCAGATGATCGAGTATTCCTTGTCGAGGATCTGCACGGTGACGCTATTGCTTGAACTCATGAGTCTTGCTCCAGGGCCTTGAGGCGCAAGATCATCGATTCGATCTTGCGTTTGGCGATCTCGTTCTTTTCGATGAGGTGGGCGCGCTCCTCGCGCCAGGATTTTTCCTGAGCTAGTAAGAGTGCGTTTTGCCGCTTTAGTTGCTCGACGCGTTCGATCAGCAACTCGAAACGGCTCATCAGCGCTTGCAGGTCGTTCTCTTGCGTGGGTTGCACTCGATTCGCTCCATCGTTGACTCACCTGGCGATGATGCCTGCCACAGGGACGGGGCGGCCAGTGCTGATGGTCTTGGCGCGCCTGCCGGTGCTAGGATACAAGGTCTTCATTCTAGTCATTGCGCCGTCTGGCGCCTAGCTGCCCATGCCCAATACCCAATCGCCCTACGTCGCCTTCGCCATGCTGCTGTCGAGCAATGGCCACCCTGTCACCCCCGCCGAGCTGCACGGCCTGCTGATCGGCCGCAGCTGCGCCGGCGCCGGCTTCGATGCCGACGCCTGGCTGGCCGATGCCGCGCAACTGCTCGAAACCGAGCCTGGCGACACCGTTCGCAACGCCCTGGTCGGCCTGCAGGAGATGGTCAAGGCCGAACTGACCGGCGAGGACGTCGCCATTGTCCTGCTGCTGCCCTCCGACGACGCTGCGCTGGCTGATCGCGCCGCCGCGCTGGGCCAGTGGTGCCAAGGTTTCATCACCGGCTTCGGTCTGAACGCCGGCGGCAAGGACCTGTCCACCGATGCCAAGGAAGTGCTGCAGGACCTGGTAGCCATCTCGCAAGTCCAGGAAGCCCTGGAAGAGTCCGAGGATGGCGAGAGCGACTACATGGAAGTCATGGAGTACCTGCGCGTCGCGCCGCTGCTGCTGTACACCGAGCTGGCCAAGCCGCAGGCACCTGCGCCAAAGCCATCGCTGCACTGATCTGAACGGGGTCGTTTGCCCATGAGCCACATACCCAAGGCGGAGTACGCCCGTCGGCGCAAGGCGCTGATGGCGCAGATGGTCCCCAACAGCATCGCCATCCTGCCGGCGGCCGCGGTCGCCATCCGCAACCGCGACGTCGAGCATGTCTATCGCCAGGACAGCGACTTCCAGTACCTCAGCGGCTTCCCCGAGCCCGAGGCGGTGATCGCCCTGATTCCCGGCCGCGAGCACGGCGAGTACGTGCTGTTCTGCCGCGAGCGCAACCCCGAGCGTGAGCAGTGGGACGGCCTGCGCGCGGGCCAGGATGGTGCGATCGACGTCTATGGCGCCGACGACGCCTTTCCCATCACCGACATCGACGAGATCCTTCCCGGCCTGATCGAAGGTCGCGAGCGGGTCTACAGCGCCATGGGCAGCAATCCCGAGTTCGACCGCCGGCTGATGGACTGGATCAACGTGATCCGCTCCAAGGCCCGCCTGGGCGCCCAGCCGCCGAACGAGTTCGTTGCCCTGGATCATCTGCTGCACGACATGCGCCTGTATAAATCGGCAGCGGAAGTGAAGGTGATGCGCACCGCCGCGGCGATCTCGGCGGGTGCCCATGTGCGGGCGATGCAGGCCTGCCGGGCGGGGCTGCACGAGTACAGCCTGGAAGCCGAGCTGGACTACGCGTTCCGCAAGGGCGGGGCGAAGATGCCGGCCTATGGTTCGATCGTCGCCGCCGGGCGCAACAGCTGCATCCTGCATTACCAGCAGAACGACGCGCTGCTCAAGGATGGCGACCTGGTGCTGATCGACGCCGGCTGCGAAATCGACTGCTATGCCAGCGACATCACCCGTACCTTCCCGGTCAGCGGGCGTTTCTCGGCAGAGCAGAAAGCCATCTACGAGCTGGTGCTCAAGGCGCAGGAAGCCGCCTTCGCCGAGATCGCCCCAGGCAAGCACTGGAACCACGCCCACGAGGCCACCGTGCGGGTGATCACCGCAGGCCTGGTCGAACTGGGCCTGCTCAAGGGCGAGGTGCAGGCGCTGATCGACAGCGAGGCCTATCGGGCCTTCTACATGCACCGCGCCGGGCACTGGCTGGGCATGGATGTGCACGATGTGGGCGAATACAAGGTCGGTGGCCAGTGGCGGGTGCTCGAACCGGGCATGGCGCTGACCGTCGAACCGGGCATCTACATTGCCGCCGACAACCAGGCCGTCGCGAAGAAATGGCGCGGCATCGGCGTAAGGATCGAGGACGACGTGGTAGTGACCAGGCAAGGCTGTGAAATCCTCACGACAGGCGTGCCCAAGACGGTTGCCGAGATCGAGGCGCTGATGCTCGACGCCCGCAGGGACGTCGCATGAACCGGGTCAACCTGGCGATCATCGGCGGCGGCCTGGTCGGCGCCAGCCTGGCCCTGGCGCTGCAGGCCGGGGCGCGTGCGCGGGGCTGGAAGATCCTGCTGATCGAGCCTTTCGCGCCCGGTGACAGCTTCCAGCCCAGTTACGATGCGCGCTCCTCGGCGCTGTCCTATGGCACCCGGCAGATCTACGAGCAGTTGGGGCTGTGGCAGACCATCAGCCCGCGCGCCGAGCCGATCCTGCAGATCCAGGTGTCCGACCGCGGCCGTTTCGGCGCCACGCGCCTGGACGCGGGCGAGGAGGGCGTGCCGGCACTGGGCTATGTGGTGGAGAACGCCTGGCTCGGCCAGTGCCTGTGGCAGGCCATCGACAACGACGTGGTCAGTTGGCGCTGCCCCGCCGAGGTGAAGGCGATGCAGGCCATCGCCGGCGGCTACCGCCTGCAACTGGACGACGACACCTCGATCGAGTGCGACCTGGCCGTGCTGGCCGATGGCGGCCGGTCGGGCCTGCGTGAGCAATTGGGCGTGCATGTGCGCCGCACGCCGTATGACCAGAGCGCGCTGATTGCCAACATCACCCCCGGTCAGGCCCATGCTGGCCAGGCCTTCGAACGCTTCACCGAGCAGGGCCCGATGGCCCTGCTGCCGTTGCCGGACAACCGCTGCGCGTTGGTCTGGACCCGCCAGGGGATGGACGCCAGGCGCCTGGCCGAGCTCGACGAGCGCAGCTTCCTGAGAGAGCTGCAGGACGCCTTCGGCTACCGGCTGGGCGCCTTGCGCCAGGTCGGCGCGCGGCACCTGTATCCGCTGGCGCTGGTCGAGGCCGAGGAGCAGGTGCGACCGAACCTGGTGGTGCTGGGCAACGCCGCCCACAGCCTGCACCCGATCGCCGGCCAAGGGTTCAACCTGTCGCTGCGCGACGTGCAGTCGCTGGCCGAGGCGCTGTTGGCTGGCCCGCAGCAACCTGGCGATCTGGCCACGTTGCTGGCTTATTGTCAGCGTCAGCGCCTCGACCAGGCACTGACCATCGGTTTTTCCGACCAGGTCACCCGCCTGTTCGGCAGCAACCAGCCGTTGATCGCGGCGGGCCGCAATGTTGGCCTGCTCGGCCTCGACCTGCTGCCGCCCGCCCGCAGTTGGTTCGCCCGCCAGGCCATGGGCCTGGGCACCCGCCCCGATCCGCGGGGCCGGGCATGAGCGAGTCGCGCAGGCTCGCGCGCCGGGCGTGGATGCTGCGCTGGCTGCTCAACTTCTACCCGCCCTACCTCGGCGCGGGCATCCGTATCCAGGCCATCAGCCCGGACATGCGCAGCGTCAAGGTGCGCATGAACCTGACGCGATGGAACCGCAACTATGTCGGCACCCAGTTCGGCGGCAGCCTGTACGCCATGGTCGATCCCTTCTACATGCTGTTGTTGATCGAGCGGCTGGGGCGCGACTACATCGTCTGGGACAAGGCTGCCAGCATCGATTTCATCGCACCGGGCAAGGGTCCGGTGTTCGCCGAGTTCCACGTCGATGACGCGTTGCTGGACGACATTCGCCAGCAGACCGCCAGCGGCAAGAAGTACCTGCCCCGACTGCAGGTGGAGATCCGCGATGGCGCCGGCGAGCTGGTGGCGCGGGTCGAGAAAACCCTATATGTGCGGCTCAAGCCGCAAGCGAGGCTGGCGTAAGGCATGGAAATGCGCGCAGATCTGTTGATTGTCGGTGCCGGTATGGTCGGCAGCGCCCTGGCCCTGGCCTTGCGCCACAGTGGCCTGGAAATTCTCCTGCTCGACGGCGGTCCGTTGTCGGTGAAGCCGTTTGACGCCACAGCGCCGTTCGAGCCACGGGTCAGCGCCCTGTCGGCGGCCAGCCAGCGCATTCTCGAGCGCCTGGGCGCCTGGGACGGCATCGCCGGGCGCCGTGTATCGCCGTATTCGGACATGCAGGTGTGGGACGGCAGCGGCACTGGCCAGATCCATTTCTCGGCAGCCAGCGTGCACGCCCAGGTGCTCGGGCATATCGTCGAGAACCGCGTGGTCCAGGACGGCTTGCTCGAGCGCCTGCACGACAGCGACATCGGCTTGCTGGCCAATGCCCGCCTGGAGCAGCTGCGCCGTTCCGGGGACGAATGGCTGCTGACCCTGGCCGATGGCCGCAAGCTGCGTGCGCCGCTGGTCATCGCCGCCGATGGCGCCAACTCGGCGGTACGCCGCCTGGCCGGTTGCCAGACCCGCGAGTGGGATTACCTGCATCACGCCATCGTCACCAGCGTGCGCTGCAGCGAGGCGCACCAGGCCACGGCCTGGCAGCGCTTCACCGACGAAGGACCGCTGGCATTCCTGCCCTTGGCCCGCGATGGCCGCCAGGACTGGTGCTCGATCGTCTGGTCGACCACGCCGGAGCAGGCCGAGCAGGCCATGGCGATGGATGACGCGGCGTTCTGCAACGCCCTGGGTCGTGCCTTCGAGGGACGCCTGGGCGAGGTGCTGGAGGCCGACCCGCGGGTCTGTGTGCCGCTGCGCCAACGTCACGCCAAGCGTTATGTGGACGAAGGGCTGGCGCTGATCGGCGACGCGGCCCACACCATCCACCCGTTGGCGGGGCAGGGCGTGAACCTGGGCTTGCTCGATGCCGCCGTGCTGGCCGAGGAGCTGATACGTGCCTGCGAGCGTGGCGAGCGCCTGGCCGATGTGAAGGTGCTCAGCCGTTTCGAGCGCCGGCGCATGCCGCACAACCTGGCGCTGATGGCGGCGATGGAAGGCTTCGAGCGCTTGTTCCAGGCCAATCCGCTGCCGCTGCGCTGGCTGCGCAACAGTGGCCTGAAGCTGGTGGAACAGATGCCTGAGGCCAAGGCTGTGTTCGTGCGCCAGGCACTGGGGCTGTCCGGGGACCTGCCGGAACTCGCCAGGGCTTGAGGCCAGGCGTGGGGCCAGCCCGCTCCCACGCTGGCTTTTGCAACATCTGGTAACCGCACAGTGGATGAGTCGGAAAATGGGATTCACTACCATTTGCACCTCTCAACTCAGCGAGGAGTACCCCGATGTTGCCCCGCAAGCCCCTTCTGGCCGCCCTGGCCCTCACATTGTTCGGTGGCACCGCCCAGGCGGCGGACGAAGTGGTGGTGTACTCCTCGCGCATCGACGAGCTGATCAAGCCGGTGTTCGATGCCTACACCGCCAAGACCGGGGTGAAGATCAAGTTCATCACCGACAAGGAAGCCCCGCTGATGCAGCGCATCAAGGCCGAGGGCCAGAACGGCGTGGCCGACCTGCTGCTCACCGTCGACGCCGGCAACCTCTGGCAGGCCGAGCAGATGGGCATCCTGCAGCCGATCAGGTCTGCGCTAATCGACCAGAACATCCCTGCGCAATACCGCGCCTCGTCCCACGACTGGACTGGCCTGAGCCTGCGTGCGCGGACCATCGCCTACTCCACCGAGCGCGTCAAACCGTCGGAGCTGAGCACCTACGAAGCCCTGGCCGACAAGCAGTGGGAAGGCCGCCTGTGCCTGCGCACGGCGAAGAAGGTCTACAACCAGTCGCTGACCGCCACGCTGATCCAGAACCACGGCGAGGCTGACACTGAAAAGCTGGTCAAAGGCTGGGTCAACAACCTGTCCACCGACGTGTTCTCCGACGACACCGCGCTGCTCAATGCCATCGCCGCCGGCCAGTGCGACGTGGGCATCGTCAACACCTACTACTACGGTCGCCTGCACAAAGAGAAGTCAGACCTGCCAGTGAAGCTGTTCTGGCCTAACCAGGGCGACCGTGGCGTGCACGTCAACCTGTCGGGCATTGGCCTGACCAAGCATGCGCCGCACCCGGAAGCGGCGAAAAAGCTGGTGGAGTGGATGACCGGCGAGGAAGCGCAGAAGCTGTTTGCCGACATCAACCAGGAGTTCCCGGCCAACCCGAAGGTGAAGCCTTCCGAAGAAGTGGCGGCCTGGGGCAGCTTCAAGGCTGACAGCCTCCCGGTGGAAGTGGCCGGCAAGCGACAGGCTGAAGCCATCCGCTTGATGGATCGGGCTGGCTGGAACTGAGTTCCACCGCTTATCCTTGCGGGGCCTTCAAGGCCCCCTTCGCGGCTAAAGCCGCTCCCACAGGGGCCGCACAAACCTTGCAGGCAGCACAAAACCTGTGGGAGCGGCTTTAGCCGCGAACGACCGCGCAGCGGTCGCAATCCGCCACAGAGACTCCCGCCTTGCCCCACACCCCCCAACGCCGCTGGTACCCCCCGGTCTTTCTCATCGCCGCGCTGGTCCTGCTGCCGCTAAGTGTCCTGCTGCTGTCCTGGCAGACGGTCGACCTGCAGATCTGGTCGCACCTGCTCGACACCCAGATGAGCCGCCTGCTGGGCAACACCCTGACCCTGGTGCTGGGCGTTGGTGTCGGCGTGACCGTGGTGGGCGTGAGCCTGGCCTGGCTCACCAGTCTCTGCGAGTTCCCCGGGCGGCGCTGGCTGGATTGGGCGCTGATGCTGCCATTCGCCATCCCGGCCTATGTCCTGGCGTTCGTGTTCGTCGGCCTGTTGGATTTCGCCGGCCCCGTGCAGAGCGCCTTGCGCGAAGTCTTCGGGCCAATGCGCCTGCCGCGAGTGCGCTCCACCGGTGGGGTGATCACCGTACTGGTGCTGGTGTTCTACCCCTACGTCTACCTGTTGGCGCGCACCGCGTTCATGGCCCAGGGCAAGGGCCTGATGGAGGCGGCGCGAGTGCTTGGGCTGTCGCCGTTGCAGGCGTTCTGGCGGGTGGCACTGCCCATGGCGCGGCCGGCCATCGGTGCGGGTATCGCCCTGGCGCTGATGGAGACGCTGGCCGATTTCGGCGCGGTGTCGGTGTTCAACTTCGACACCTTCACCACGGCCATCTACAAGACCTGGTACGGCTTCTTCAGTCTGTCCAGCGCGGCGCAGCTGGCCAGCCTGCTGCTGCTGGCGGTGATGCTGGTGCTGTACGGCGAGCGTCGTTCACGCGGCGCCAGCCGCAGCGGCAACGAACGGCCACGGGGGCAGGCGCTCTATCACCTGCGCGGTATCAAGGCGTTCGCCGCCAGCGCCTGGTGCCTGCTGGTGTTCGCCTGCGCCTTCGTCATCCCGTTGCTGCAACTGCTGGTGTGGTGCTGGCAGCGGGGGCGGCATGACCTGGACGAGCGTTATCTCGGGCTGGTGCTGCATACCCTCTACCTCGGCGGCATGGCGGCG
The DNA here is from genome assembly GCF_011752525.1 of Pantoea sp. Cy-639. Classification (GTDB taxonomy): domain Bacteria; phylum Pseudomonadota; class Gammaproteobacteria; order Pseudomonadales; family Pseudomonadaceae; genus Aquipseudomonas. The sequence continues at coordinate 34,162 of NZ_VWXI01000006.1, forward strand.
CTGATCACTGTCTGCGTCGCCTTGCTGCTGGCCTTCGCCCGGCGCCAGGCACCGACCACCGGCATCCGCGTCGGGGTCGGCCTGGCGAACCTGGGCTATGCCTTGCCGGGCTCGGTGCTGGCGGTGTCGATCATGCTGGCGTTCAGCTACCTCGACAATCAGTTGGTGATTCCGTTTTCGCAATGGCTGGGTGGGACGGGCAAGCCGCTGCTGCTGGGTAGCCTGTCGGCGTTGCTGTTGGCCTACCTGGTGCGCTTCATCGCCGTCGCTTACGGCCCGCTGGAAAGCAGCCTGGAGCGCATCCGTCCGTCGCTGCCGGAGGCTTCGCGCAGCCTTGGGGTCGCCGGGCCGAGATTGTTTTTCAAGGTGTATCTGCCGTTGCTGGTGCCGGGCGCCATGAGCGCTGCGCTGCTGGTGTTCGTCGATGTGCTCAAGGAAATGCCGGCCACCCTGCTGATGCGTCCGTTCGGCTGGGACACCCTTGCCGTGCGGGTGTTCGAGATGACCAGTGAAGGGGAGTGGGCGCGGGCCTCGCTGCCGGCGCTGAGCCTGGTGCTGGTCGGGCTGCTGCCGGTGATCGCGCTGATCCGGCGTTCGGCCCAGCGCCCAGGGCAGTCGCGCTGAGGGTGCCAGGTCGCCTCCTTGCGGCTACAATGCGCGGCACTCGCAGCGACGGGTCCTACAAGAAAAGGTAATGGGTACACATTGCCGTCCGTTGCCGCCTCGCCACGCCCGGAAGGAGAAACCCATGGGACAGCGTACGCCTCTGTATGACCTGCACCTGGCGCTCGGCGCCAAGACGGTCGATTTCGGCGGATGGGACATGCCCCTGCATTATGGCTCGCAGGTCGAGGAGCACCATCAGGTGCGCAGTGACTGCGGGGTTTTCGATGTCTCCCACATGACCGTCATCGATATCGGCGGTACGGCCGCCACGCCCTGGCTGCAACACCTGCTGGCCAACGACGTGACGCGCCTGGAAAGCCCCGGCAAGGCGCTCTACAGCCCGTTGCTCAATGCCGACGGAGGGGTCATCGACGACCTCATCGCCTACCGCACCGCAAGCGGTTACCGCCTGGTGACCAACGCTGCCACCCGTGCCAGCGTGCTGGCCTGGCTGCAGGCGCAAAGCGCCGGTTTCGCGGTCGAGTTCAGGGAGCGCGCGGAGCTGGCCATCCTCTCCATCCAGGGCCCCCGGGCACGGGACAAGGTCGCCGACCTGGTGAGCGCCTCGCGCGCCGCGCTGATCCGTGAGTTGCACCCCTTCGAAGGCATCGCCGATGGTGACTGGTTCATTGCCCGCACCGGTTACACCGGCGAGGACGGCCTGGAAATCATCCTGCCTGGCGAGCAAGCCCCGGCCTTCTTCAACGACCTGGTCGGCGCCGGCATCGCCCCGAGCGGGCTGGGTGCCCGCGACACGCTGCGCCTGGAGGCTGGCCTGAACCTGTATGGCCAGGATATCGACGAAGGCCATACCCCGTTGACCTCCAACCTGGGCGGGAGCATCGCCTGGGAACCGGCCGAACGCGCGTTCATCGGGCGTGCCGCGCTGCTGGCGGAAATCGAGCGCGGCGTGCAGGAAAAACTGGTCGGCCTGGTGCTCGAGGAGCGTGGTGTACTGCGAGCCCACCAGGTGGTTCGCGTCTCCGGGATTGGCGAAGGGGAGATCACCAGTGGTAGTTTCTCGCCTACGCTGAGCAAGTCCATCGCGCTGGCGCGCGTGCCCATGGCCACCGCCGACCGCGCCGAAGTGGAAATCCGCGGCAAGTGGTACCCGGTGCGGGTGGTCAAACCGACCTTCGTGCGCCACGGCAAGATCCTGATCTGAACACTTAACGGCGGGCCGACCGCTGACCCAATCGAGGAAAACAAGACATGAGCCAAATCCCCGCCGACCTGCGTTACGCCGAAAGCCACGAGTGGGCCCGCCTGGAAGCCGACGGCACGGTGACCGTGGGCATCAGCGACCACGCCCAGGCTGCCCTGGGTGACGTGGTCTTCGTCGAGCTGGCCGAAGTCGGCAAGGTGTTCGCCGCTGGCGACGCCGCTGGCGTGGTGGAGTCGGTCAAGGCCGCCTCGGACATCTACGCCCCGGTCGGTGGCGAAGTCATCGCCGTCAACGAAGAGCTGGCCGACAGCCCGGAGTTGCTCAACGAAGAACCCTACGACTCGTGGATCTTCAAGCTCAAGCCAAGCGACAAGGCCGAGCTGAACAAGCTGCTGGATGCTGCCGGCTACCAGGCGCTGATCGGCGAGTAAGCGTTGCGGGGGCGCCTGGAGCGCCCCCTGACGACAGCCCGGGCGGATTCCCGCCGGGTTTCAGAACGGCGCATCCCCGAGGATGGTCGCCCGATGCATCACCCGCCGGTTCGGCCGGTAGTCATCCACCGCGAAATGCTGGGTCACGCGGTTGTCCCAGAATGCCACGTCGTTTTCCTGCCAACGCCAGCGAATGCTGAACTCAGGCCGTGTGGCATGGGCGAACAGCAACGTGAGCAGCGCCTCGCTCTCCAGTTCGCTGAGTTCGTTGATGCGCGTGGTGAAGCCTTCGTTGACGAACAACGCCTTGCGCCCGCTGGCCGGATGGGTACGTACCACCGGGTGCGACAGCGGCGGATTGCTGCGCCGGGTGGCTTCCCAGCGGGCGAGGTCCTGCGCGGTGGTGCCGAAGCGCTCCAGCGGGAACGACTTGGTGAAGTCGTGGGTTGCGGTGAGGCCGTCGAGCAGGGCGCGCAGGGGCGCCGACAAGGCTTCGAAGGCGGCGATGCCACTGGCCCACAAGGTGTCGCCACCAAAGGCCGGCAGTTGCTTGGCACTGAGCACCGCACCCAGCGCCGGGGTCGGCAGGAAGGTCACGTCGGTGTGCCATACGGCGTTGTCGCGCACGTCGGTGACGGCGGTGTCGAGCACCAGTACCTGGGGCGTTTCCGGCACGTTGGGGTAGATCGGGTGGATGTGCAGGTCGCCGAAGCGCGCGGCGAAACGGGCCTGCTGTGCCGGCGTGATCGGCTGGTCGCGGAAGAACAGTACCTGGTGCTCGAGTAGCGCCTGCTCGATGGCGTCGCGCTGTGCCGAGGTGATGTCGCGGCTGATGTCCACGCCACTGATCTGGGCGCCCAGGGCCGGGCTGAGGGGGGTGATGGTCAGGCTCATGTCGGTCTCGCTCAAAGGTTCGTTGCCGCTGTCGGGTAGGCAGATCGAGAGGCTCGGTCGCGGGGCAAGCCCGCGCCCACGCTGGCAGCGGTTTGCCCTGTGATCGTCAGGACGTATCAGTGGCTCTGGCCGTGCCAGGGCACCAGCTTGCGTTGCAGGGCGCGCAGGCCCATTTCCAGGGCGAAGGCGATCAGGGCGATCAGCAGGATCCCCAGCACCACCACGTCGGTGACCAGGAACTGCGCCGCCGACTGCACCATGAAGCCCAGGCCGCTGGTGGCGGCGATCAGCTCGGCGGCGACCAGGGTCGACCACCCCACGCCCAGGCCGATGCGTACGCCGGTGAGGATGTCGGGCAGGGCGCTGGGCAGGATCACATGGCGGATCAGCTGGACCTTGCTGGCGCCCAGCGACTGGGCGGCGCGCAATTTGGCCGGGTCGACGGTGCGCACGCCGGTGGCGGTGGCGATGGCGATCGGGGCGAAGATCGCCAGGTAGATCAGCAGCACCTTCGACAGCTCGCCGATGCCGCACCAGATCACGATCAGCGGCAGGTAGGCCAGCGGCGGAATCGGTCGGTAGAACTCGATCAGCGGGTCGAGGATGCCGCGGGCGATGCGGTTGTAGCCGATGGCCAGGCCCACCGGGATGGCTGTCAGGGTCGCCGCCAGCAACGCCAGGCCGATGCGGCCCAGGCTGGCGCCCAGGTGCTGCCACAGGCTGGCATCCATGTAGCCCTGGGTGAGCAGGCGCCAGCCCCTGGCGAGGATATCGCCGGGGGCGGGCAGGAACAGGGGCTCGACCCAGCCGGCGGCGGTCACCAGCCACCAGGCCAGCAACAGCCCGGCCAGGGTCAGGGCGCTGATCCAGCGGGTCGACAGTTCGCGGCGCGGCTTGGCCACGTTGGGTGGGGTGTCGCCCTTGGCGGCGACAGGCAGGCCCAGGCTGCTCATGCGGACTCCTGCCGACGGGCGGCTTGGCGTTGGGAGAACACCCGCGCCAGCACATGCTCGCGGGTCTCGATGAAGCGTGGATCGGACTTGATCGCCCGGGCCGACTCGCCGGCGGCGTAACGCTGGCCGAAGTCCAGTTGCAGGCGCTCGACCACACGCCCGGGGTTGGGCGCCAGCAACACCAGTTCGCTGGCGAGGAACACCGCTTCCTCGATGTCGTGGGTGATCAGGAACACCGGCTTGGCGGTGCGCTGCCAGACCTGCAGCAGCAGTTCCTGCATCTGTTCGCGGGTGAAGGCGTCTAGGGCGCCGAATGGCTCGTCCATCAGCAGCACGCGTGGATCGGCGGCCAGCGCCCGGGCCAGGCCCACGCGCTGCTTCTGGCCTCCGGAGAGTTGCCAGATGCGCCGCGCGCCGAAGCCGGCCAGGTCGACCAGCGCCAGCATCTCGCGGGCCTTGGCCTCACGTTGCGCGCGCGGCACGCCGGCCAGTTCCAGGCCGAAGCCGACATTGCCCAGCACGTCCTGCCAGGGCAGCAGGGCATCGTCCTGGAACACCACGCCGCGCTCGGCGCCCGGGCCTTGCACCGGCACGCCATCGAGCGTGATGCGCCCGGCACTGGGCGCGACGAAACCGGCGATCAGGTTGAGCAGCGAGGTCTTGCCGCTGCCGGAAGGCCCCAGGGCCACCAGCAGTTGGCGTGGCCCCAGCGACAGGTTGATGTCGGCCAGCACCGGGGTGCTGGCGCCGGGGTACTGTGCGCTGATGCGCTCCAGCTCGAGCAAGGCCATGACGGGCTCCGGGGTCTCAGTTGGGCAGGTACTGGGCGCTGACGTACGGCGAGTAGTCCGGCAGGACCGCCTCGACCTTGCCTTGTTGCTTGAGGAAGGTCGCGGTGTCGGTCAGCGCCTGGGTGGTCGGCGCGCCCAGGGCGCTGGCCTGGTCGGCGGCCAGTGGGTAGACGTTGCCCTGCAGCAGCGTCGGGATATCGCCGGGCTTGGCACCGGACAGCTTGGCCAGCTTGGCCACGTTGTCAGGGGCCGCCAGCCAGGCTTGCGGGTCCTTGCGGTAGTCGGCGTAGGCGTCGAGGGTGACCTTGGCGAACGACTTGACGATGTCCGGGTGCTTGGCGGCGAAGTCCTTGCGCACGATCCAGGCATCGAAGGTCGGTGCGCCCTTGGCAGCCAGCTCGCCGGAGGTGATCAGCACCTTGCCGTTCTCCTTGGCCACGCCCAGGGCCGGGTCCCAGACATAGGTGGCATCGATGTCGCCGCGCTTCCAGGCGGCGATGATCGCCGGTGGTGCCAGGTTGAGGATCTGTACCTTGGAGGGGTCGATGTTCCAGCTCTTCAGGGCGGCCAGCAGGCTGTAGTGGCCGGTGGATACGAAGGGCACGGCGACTTTCTTGCCGATCAGGTCCTGCGGGGTCTTGATGCTGTCGCGGGCGACCAGTGCCTCGCCGGCACCGATCTGGGTGGCGATGAGGAAGGTCTCGACCGGCAGCTTGCGGGTGGCGGCGGCGGCCAGCGGGCTGGAGCCGAGATAGCCGATCTGCACGTCGCCGCTGGCCACCGCGGTGATCACGTCGGCGCCGTTGTCGAACTTGCGCCAGTCGATGCTGGCCTTGCTGGCCTTTTCATAGGCGCCGTCGACCTGGGCGACCTTGGCCGGGTCGACGGTGGTCTGGTAGGCGACGGTCAGGTCGGCGGCCTGGGCCAGCCAGCTGGCGCTGGCGAGGGTCAGGGCGGCGAACAGACGCAGCGGTGCGTGCGGGATCATGGTGAACCTCTCGTCAGGCAACTGGGGGGCTGGATGGCGAGAAGACTAGATGATCTAAGAAATCGAAAATAAATAACCTTTTTGCATTAGCTTAAAAGCCAATCGCACGGTGGCTGGCTGTGGGGGCGCGAGTTGGCAGCAGGCTTGCCCTGCGGTTGCAGCCAGCATCGGGGTCACTGGCGAAATGGGGGAAGGCGGCTAGTCTTTTGCGGTTCTGGCTGGAAGGTCCCTGGCCGGCACGTCGGCAAACGTTTGCACATAACCTAAAGGTATGATTGACGTCGTCGATACAACGTTTTGTCAGAAATGTTCCGAAGTTATTCCGTAAAAATCTTACCGATTCATAAAACGGTCATTTTGGATTTATAGGATTGTCATTATCCTGTAGCGCAGGAAGCGACCTTAGACCAAAGTCGCAGATCGATCGTTAGCGATTGACTTGGCGGTCACGCTTTGGTGCTAAATCGCCAATCCGGGCGAGTGGGGCAACAGACTCCGCCGCTTGAGACGCACAAAAATTAGAACGTAGAGGAGCAAAACATGTACAAGTCCAGCCTGGCTCTGGCCGTGGCACTGGGGGTTATCGCCCAACAAGCAGGCGCTGCAGGGTTCATCGAGGACAGCAAGCTGTCCGTGAGCTCGCGCACCATGTATTTCAACGACGACAACCGTGAAGGCGGTGCTGACAACCGTGAATCGGGTCAGGGCTTCAAGCTTGACTACATTTCCGGTTTCACTGAAGGCACCGTTGGCTTCGGTGTCGATGCACAGGCCCTGTGGGGTATCCACCTAGATGGCGGTAAAGGTCATCATCCTGACAGCAGCACCTTCTTCCCAAGCGACAGCAACGGTTCGGCTGTAGGTCAGTGGGCGCGGGTTGGTGCCAACGCCAAGGCTCGCTTCTCCAAGACCGAGGTGCACTTCGGTAGCGCCCTGGCACCGAACCTGCCGATCCTGGTGTCCAACGATGGTCGTCTGCTGCCGCAGACCTTCGAGGGTGGCACCATCCAGTCGAAGGAAATCGATAACCTGACCATCAATGCTGGTCAGCTGACTCACGCCATGGGTCGTGCTTCGAGCAACCGTACCGGGTTGTCGGTTGCTGGCGCCAGCGCTGACAGCAACAAGTTCCGCTACGGTGGTCTGGACTACAAGCTCACCCCAGACCTGACCCTGCAGTACTACTACTCGAACCTGGAAGACTTCTACAAGCAGCACTTCCTGGGCGCTACCCACGTGTTCAAGATCGCTGACGACCAGTCGTTCAAAACCGACCTGCGCTTCTTCGACAGCAGCAGCGATGGCAAGAACGGCCACGGTGGCGGCTACAACTTCAACAACAACGGTGGCTATGCCAAGAACAGCGGCAAGGTCGACAACAAGACATGGTCTGCGATGTTCACCTATACCCTCGGTGGTCATGCGCTCATGCTGGGTCGTCAACAGGTCGGCGATGACGGGGGCTTCGTCTGGCTGAACCAGGGTAGTGTGGTTGACGGCAACGGTCGCAACGAAGGTGCTGGCGGCTCCAGCTTCTACCTGTTCACCGACAGCATGATCAACCAGTTTGCCCGCGCGGGTGAGAACACCAACTTCGGTCAGTACTCCTATGACTTCGCTGCGCTGGGTGTTCCAGGCTTGAAGGCCTCGGTTGCCTACCTGCGTGGTGATGACATTCGCTACAAGAGCGGTCATGGCACCTACAACGAATGGGAACGTGACGCACGCGTCGACTACACCATTCAGGACGGTACTCTCAAAGGCCTGGGCTTCAGCCTGCGTCAGGGTGTCTACCGCGGTTCGGCTGAAAGCAGCCCCGACAAGGATCAGACCCGCTTCATCGTGAACTACACTTACGCCTTCATGTAAGTCGTAGCATCACCCAAAGAAGCCTCGCCTGATGCGAGGCTTTTTTGTGTCTGCGGTTCGGTATGCAATGTGGTTATAAATAAATCGATATTTATTCTTTTTGTTTTGATCCGGATGCAGGCACATTGAACTCCACAAGGCCAGACACCGCACAGGAGCCGCTTCCATGAGCCTCAAACTTGGCGATATCGCCCCCGATTTCGAACAGGATTCCAGCGCCGGCAAGATCCGCTTCCACGAATGGCTGGGCGACAGCTGGGGCGTGCTGTTCTCCCATCCGGCCGATTTCACTCCGGTGTGCACCACCGAACTGGGCCTGACTGCCAAGCTCAAGGACGAATTCGCCAAGCGTGGCGTCAAGGCCATCGCCCTGTCGGTCGATCCGGTCGACTCGCACCACAAGTGGATCGACGACATCAACGAGACCCAGCACACGGTGGTCAACTTCCCGATCATCGCCGACGCCGACCGCAAGGTCTCCGACCTCTACGACCTGATCCACCCCAATGCCAGCGACACCCTCACGGTACGCTCGCTGTTCGTCATCGACCCGAACAAGAAGGTGCGCCTGACCATCACCTATCCGGCCAGCACCGGGCGCAACTTCAACGAGATCCTGCGGGTGATCGATTCGCTGCAGTTGACCGACAACCACAAGGTCGCCACGCCTGCCAACTGGCAGGACGGCGACGAGGTGGTGATCGTGCCGTCGCTGAAGGACGAAGACGAGATCCGGCAACGTTTCCCCAAGGGCTACCGGGCGCTGAAGCCTTACTTGCGCCTGACCCCGCAACCTAACCGCTGATGAATTCCTCGTTGCATTGCTCTTAGCCATAGCAGGGATATTCGGGCCGTTTCGACGGCCCTTTTTTATGCTCGCCGAAAGGGCTTGGGCAACTGCTCCGTACCTTGGGCCCGCTTCGACAGTCGGGGCCGCTTTGCGGCCCTTTCGCGACACTAGGCCGCTTCTGCAGATGTCGTCCATATATCTCTTGGCGGAATAAATAAATGAAAAAATATGATTTATGGATATATGTGACGAGCTGTTAATGTCATTTCCATCCAGCGGGGCCAACCCCTCGCGGCTCTGCAATCGAATCGAAGGAAGCGCTTTCAATGCTGGTTGTTTCTGTCGGTGGTAGCCCCAGTCTTCGTTCCCGTTCCGGTGTGTTGCTCGATCGCTCCCGCGACTGGCTGCAGGAGCGCGGCGTCGAGGTGGTGACCTTCCAGGTACGCGAGTTCAACGCCGAAGACCTGCTGCACGCACGCTTCGACAGCCCGCAGGTGCGCCACTTCAACGAACTGGTGGCCCAGGCCGACGGCCTGCTGGTGGCCACGCCGGTGTACAAGGCCTCGTTCGCCGGCGCCCTGAAGACACTGCTCGACCTGCTCCCCGAGCGGGCCCTGGAACACAAGGTGGTGCTGCCCATCGCCACCGGCGGCAGCATCGCCCACATGCTGGCGGTGGACTACGCGCTCAAGCCGGTGCTGTCGGCGCTCAAGGCACAGGAGACCCTGCACGGGATCTTCGCCGACGACAGCCAGGTCGCCTATGGCGAGGGCGGCAAGCCCGCGCAGTTGGCGCCGAGCCTGGAGCAGCGCCTGCAGGATTCGCTGGAGACCTTCCATGGCGCCTTGGCGCGCCGACCACGACCGGTCGACCCGGGCGTGCTGAACGAACGCCTGCTCAGTGCCCGCTGGAGCATCTGAGCCCACGCTGTACCGCTTCATCGCAATGCCCACCTTACTCGCCCGCCAACGAGGCCAGCAGGTGCCACCCGAACCTCATTCGCACAGGAGAGCGCCATGCGCACTGTCTTCTTGCGTCGTGGTCTGGTCGCCCTGTTCGCGGCGGCTGTGTCCTTCGGCGCCATCACCCAGGCCCAGGCCGAAAGCCTGCGCATCGGTTACCAGAAATACGGCACCCTGGTGCTGCTCAAGGCCAAGGGCTCGCTGGAAAAACGCCTGGCCGAGCAGGGCATCCAGGTCCAGTGGACCGAGTTCCCCGGCGGCCCGCAACTGCTCGAAGGGCTGAACGTCGGCTCGATCGACTTCGGCGTCACCGGCGAGACACCACCGGTGTTCGCCCAGGCTGCCGGTGCCGACCTGCTCTATGTCGCCTACGAACCACCCGCTCCCCACAGCGAGGCGATCCTCGTGCCCAAGGACTCGCCGATCCACTCGGTGAGCGCGCTCAAGGGCAAGAAAGTCGCGCTCAACAAAGGCTCCAACGTTCACTACCTGCTGGTCCGCGCCCTCGAGGACGCGGGCCTCAAGTACACCGACATCCAACCGGTCTACCTGCCGCCGGCCGATGCCCGCGCGGCCTTCGAGCGTGGCAGCGTCGATGCCTGGGTGATCTGGGACCCGTACCAGGCGGCCGCCGAGCAGCAGTTGCAGGCGCGCACCTTGCGTGATGGCAAGGACCTGGTCGACAACCACCAGTTCTACCTCGCCACCCGCAGCTATGCGACCCAGCACCCGCAGGTGATCGATACGCTGGTCGAGGAGGTGCGTGCCATCGGCGAATGGTCCCGGGCCAATCCGCAGCAGGTCACCGACCAGGTCGCGCCGCTGCTCGGCCTGCCGCCTGACATCACCCTGACCTCGGTGAAGCGCCAGGGCTACGGCGCCGCGCCGCTGACTCCCGAGGTCGTCGCCGCGCAGCAGAAGATCGCCGATGCCTTCCAGGCCCTGAAGCTGATTCCCAAGCCCTTGAGCATCAAGGACGTGATCTGGACACCCCCGGCCAAGGTCGCCAGCGCGCCTTGAACGAATCGCCTGCGCCGCGGCGTCGCCATGGCCAGGGCCACCCTTGAGGAGACAACTCCAATGAGTCTGAATATTTTCTGGTTCCTCCCGACCCACGGTGACGGCAAGTACCTGGGCACCAGCGAGGGCGCCCGCGCCGTCGATCATGGCTATCTGGCGCAGGTCGCCCAGGCGGCCGACCGCCTTGGCTTCGGTGGCGTGCTGATCCCCACCGGGCGCTCTTGCGAGGACTCCTGGCTGGTCGCCGCGTCACTGATCCCGGTGACCCAGCGCTTGAAGTTCCTGGTCGCCCTGCGCCCGGGGATCATTTCGCCGACCGTGGCCGCGCGCCAGGCGGCGACCCTCGACCGGCTGTCCAATGGCCGGGCGCTGTTCAATCTGGTGACCGGCGGCGATCCGGACGAGCTGGCCGGTGACGGCCTGCACCTGAACCACCAGGAGCGCTACGAAGCCTCGGTGGAGTTCACCCGGATCTGGCGCAAGGTGCTCGAGGGCGAGGTGGTCGACTATGACGGCAAGCACATCCAGGTCAAAGGCGCCAAGCTGCTCTACCCACCGATCCAGCAGCCACGCCCGCCGCTGTATTTCGGCGGCTCGTCCGACGCGGCCCAGGACCTGGCCGCCGAGCAGGTCGAGTTGTACCTGACCTGGGGCGAGCCACCGGCGGCAGTGGCCGAGAAGATCGCCCAGGTACGCGAGAAGGCCGCGGCCCAGGGTCGTGAAGTACGCTTTGGCATCCGTCTGCATGTGATCGTGCGGGAAACCAACGAAGCGGCCTGGGCGGCGGCCGAGCAACTGATCTCGCACCTTGACGACGACACCATCGCCCGTGCCCAGGCCTCGCTGGCACGCTTCGATTCGGTTGGCCAGCAGCGCATGGCCGCCCTGCATGGCGGCAAGCGTGACCAGCTGGAAGTCGCGCCTAACCTGTGGGCCGGCGTCGGCCTGGTGCGCGGCGGTGCCGGCACCGCGCTGGTGGGCGATGGCCCGACGGTCGCGGCGCGGGTCAAGGAGTATGCGGCGCTGGGCATCGACACCTTCATCTTCTCGGGTTATCCACACCTCGAAGAGTCGTACCGGGTTGCCGAGCTGCTGTTCCCGCACCTCGACGTGCAGCGCCCGGAACAGCCGAGATCCGCTGGCTACGTGAGCCCGTTCGGTGAAATGGTGGCCAACGACATCCTGCCCAAGTCCGTGTCGCAGAGCTGAGGGCCTGGCCATGAGTCGAGCATCCTCATCCACCTGGGCGCAGCGCCTCGCGCCCTGGGCCCTGCCACTTTTGTTGCTGGCGGTGTGGCAACTGGCGGTTGGCGCGGGCTGGCTGTCGACGCGCATCCTGCCGGCGCCGAGCGCGGTAGTGGGCGCAGGCGTCGAGCTGGTGCGCAGCGGCGAGTTGTGGACCCACCTGGCCATCAGTGGCTGGCGCGCCGGCCTGGGCTTCGTCATCGGCGGTGCCATCGGCCTGGTGCTGGGCTTCGTCACTGGCCTGTCGAACTGGGGCGAGCGCCTGCTCGACAGCTCGGTGCAGATGATCCGCAACGTGCCGCACCTGGCGCTGATCCCGCTGGTGATCCTGTGGTTCGGCATCGACGAGTCGGCGAAGATCTTCCTGGTGGCACTGGGGACGTTGTTCCCCATCTACCTCAACACCTATCACGGCATCCGCAACGTCGACCCGGCGTTGGTGGAGATGGCGCGCAGCTATGGGCTGTCTGGCTTCGCGCTGTTCCGCCAGGTGATCCTGCCGGGGGCCTTGCCGTCGATCCTGGTCGGCGTGCGCTTTGCCCTGGGCTTCATGTGGCTGACCCTGATCGTCGCCGAGACCATCTCGGCCAATGCCGGTATCGGCTACCTGGCGATGAATGCCCGTGAGTTCTTGCAGACCGACGTGGTGGTGCTGGCCATCGTCCTGTACGCGGTGCTCGGCAAACTCGCCGACCTGGCCGCCCGAGGCCTGGAGCGCGTGTGGCTGCGCTGGCACCCGGCGTACCAGGCTGCGAAGAAGGAGAGCGCCTGATGACCGTGCTCAGGGAGCAGCCGCCACGCCTGCTGCGTGGCATTCCACTGGCGGCCAGCGATCTGCGCCGGACGTTCGGCCAGCGCGAAGTGCTGCGCGGCATCGACCTGCACATCCCGGCCGGCCAGTTCGTCGCCATCGTCGGTCGCAGCGGCTGTGGCAAGAGCACTTTGCTGCGCCTGCTGGCCGGGCTCGACCAGCCCGATGGCGGCGAGCTGCTGGCTGGTGCCGCGCCATTGGCCGAGGCGCGCGAGGAGACTCGGCTGATGTTCCAGGACGCCCGCCTGCTGCCGTGGAAGAAGGTGATCGACAACGTTGGCCTGGGATTGTCCGGCAAATGGCAGGCCCGCGCCCTCGATGCCCTGGCGGCGGTCGGCCTGGCCGATCGTGCCCAGGAATGGCCGGCAGCCCTGTCCGGTGGCCAGAAGCAGCGCGTGGCCCTGGCCCGCGCGCTGATCCACCAGCCGCGCCTGCTGCTGCTGGACGAACCGCTGGGCGCGCTGGATGCGCTGACCCGTATCGAGATGCAGCAACTGATCGAGCGCCTGTGGCGCGAGCATGGTTTCACCGTGCTGCTGGTCACCCACGACGTCAGCGAAGCCGTCGCCGTGGCCGACCGGGTGATCCTGATCGAGGACGGCGCTGTCGGCCTGGACCTGGCGGTCGACCTGCCGCGGCCCAGGGTGCGAGGTTCGCAGCGCCTGGCGGCGCTGGAAAGCGAAGTGCTCAACCGTGTTCTGTCCGTCCCGGGCACCCCGCCCGAGCCGGAACCCGTAACCCCTCTGCCCACGCAACTGCGTTGGGCGCATTGACCTCCGAAGCCAGAAAAGGAAAGACGCCATGACCATCAAAGCCATCAACGTACGCAACCAGTTCAAAGGTACCGTGAAGGAAATCCTCGAAGGCCCGGTACTGTCGGAAATCGACGTGCAGACTGCCTCTGGCATCGTCACGTCGGTGATTACCACCCGTTCCGTGAAGGAGCTGGAGCTGCAGGTAGGGAGCGAGGTGATCGCCTTCGTGAAATCGACCGAGGTATCCATCGCCAAGCTGTGATGTCAGGCGTTTCGCAAACGTGGGAGCGGGGCGAGCCTGCTCCCGCAAAGCCTGCTCAGGCTGGCTGCGAGCGCTTGGCCAGGTATGGCGGCAGATACAGCCCCAGGTAGGCTTCGAACACCCGCTTGCCTTCCTCGGCCATGCGCGGGGTGATCGCCTCGTGCATCTGCATCGACCGTGCATACACCCGGTCGCTCAACTCCATCGCCAGGGCGAACACATCCACGTCGGCCGGCATCACCGGCAGGTGGAAATGCTGGTCGAACAGCTTGTGCATCAGCTCGCCCAGTTCCATGTCGTGCTGGCGGTCCGCCTGCACCACTTCGCTGAGCCCATGCAGGGCCAGGATCAGTTGCCGCGCCGCGGCATCCTCGTTGTAGATATCGAGCATGCGCTGCTCGACCAGCCGCGACAGCTCGTGCCAGGTCGTGAACGCGTGGCTGTCGATCGGCGCGCCAAGGGCCTCGCGAAAGGCCCGGTGGACATCGGCGGTGAGCGCTTCGAGCAACGCCGGCACGCTGGCGAAGAAGTGATAGACCGACGACGGCGGGATCTGCGCCCGCTCGGCCACGCTGTAGATCGACAACCCCGCCACTCCTTGCCCGGCCAGCAGCTCGCGAGCCGCCGCCAGGATCGCCTCGATCCTGGCCTGGCTGCTGGCGCGCGGCTTGCGTGCGTAGGCGGGGCGCCCCATCAGTTGCTGATCGCCAGGATGCTGGCCTGGTAGGCGCCGACGAACAGGTCGAAGTCACCGACTTCTTCTTGTTCCAGCTCGGACTGCTTGGCGATCGACTCGCGGGCAAGGGTCTCGAAGGCTTGCTGGCGCTCGGCGGACAATGGCTGCTGGCGGAAGGTCTCGGCGTGCAGGCGGCTCTGGCGCAGGGCGAACTGGACGAACGTCTCGTCGTGCTCGGTCATGCGCGCCAGGACCTGGGCCGACGGGGTCAGCTCAGGATCGTCGACCTTGGCCTGTTGCGCTTCCAGGGCCTTGGCGTGGTCGTTGCCGCCCTGGGCGCGGTCGAGCAGTCCGGCCAGTTGGCCGATGCGTTCGATCAGTTCGCCTGCCCACGCTTTCAGCGCCACCGGCTGGCCGTCACGGCGCAGCTCCAGGCCCGGGCGCCGGCCTTCCTTGACCACGGTAAGGAAGTTGTCGGTGCACTGGCCGCACTCGCCGTTATCCAGCTGCGGGCTGTCTTCGAGGGCGCAGAACAGCAGGAACGCATCGAGGAAGCGCGCCTCGGTGAGGTCGATGCCCACCGGCAGGAACGGGTTGATGTCGAGGCAGCGCACTTCCACGTACTGCACGCCCCGGGAGGTCAGGGCCTGGATCGGCCGCTCGCCGGTGTAGGTGACGCGCTTGGGGCGGATGTTCGAGTAGTACTCGTTCTCGATCTGCAGGATGTTGGTGTTCAACTGCACCCACTCGCCATCCTTGTGCGTGCCGACCTCGACGTAGGGCGGGTAGGGCGTGCCCACCGCCTTGCGCAGGCTGTCGGTGTAGCTGGCGAGGTTGTTGTAGCAGGGCGTCAGGCCCGCCTGGGCGTTGCTCTGGTAGCCCAGGTCGCTCATGCGCAGGCTGGTGGCGTAGGGCAGGTAGAGGGTCTGCGCGTCGAGTTCCTCGAGCTGATGCGGGTGGCCGCGCAGGAAGCCCTTGTCCAGGGCCGGCGAGGCGCCGAACAGGTACATCAGCAGCCAGCTGTAGCGGCGGAAGTTGCGGATCAGCGCGATGTAGGCCGAGGACTGGTAGTCGCGATCGTCCTGCTCGCCGCCCTCGGCTTCACGCAGCAGCGGCCACAGCGCCTCGGGCAGGGAGAAGTTGTAGTGGATGCCGGCGATGCACTGCATGGTGCGCCCGTAGCGCAGGGCCAGGCCCTTGCGGTACACGTGCTTGAGCTTGCCGATGTTCGAGGTGCCGTACTCGGCGATCGGGATATCTTCCTCGGCCGGCAGCGTGCAGGGCATCGACGGGCTCCACAGGTATTCGCCACCAAGCTGGGTGTAGACGAAACGGTGGATCTCATCGAGGTTGTCGAGCACCTGGGCCGGGTCTGCCAGGGCAGGGGTGATGAACTCCAGCAGCGACTCGGAATAGTCGGTGGTGATCTGCTCGTTGGTCAGCGCCGAACCCAGGGCCTGTGGATGCGGGGTCTGGGCCAGGCGACCTTCGTCGGTCACGCGCAGGCATTCGCGCTCAATACCGTGCAGGCACTGCTTGAGCAGGTCGAGGTTGTCGCCGAGCAGGCTCAGGCGGCGGTTGAGGAGGTCGCTCAAGATGGATTCCTTCACGCGTCAGTCGGCCCAATATGGGGGTAGCGATGACGGTCTACAAGGGTAGTTGGGAAAGGAACTGGCGTTGTCGCCTGGTTTACGCGGTTCCGTCGCTGGCCTGTATGCGTCTGATCGCGGGGCAAGCCCGCTCCCACGAGCGCTTTTGGGCCTCGTGGGAGCGGGTTTGCCCCGCGATCAGGTGTACAGCAATGCGCCGAAAATACCGCAGATGGGGGCTGTCAGCTAGAGAACCGCGAAGGTTCCCTGTGCCTTGGCCACCAGTTTGTCGTCCTGGAGCACGTCGGCGTCGACCACCAGCGTGCGCCGACCGGCGTGCAGCACGCGGGCGGTGCACAGCACCTCGCCCTCGCTGACCGCGCGCAGGTAGTTGATCTTGCACTCGATGGTCACGCTCTGCCGGTCGAAACCATGGCTGGCCGAGCAGGCCAGGCCCATGGCGATGTCGACCAGGCTGAAGATCGCCCCGCCGTGCAGCTTCTGGCCGCGGTTGCGCAGGTGTGGCTCGAGGCTCAGGGCCACCTCGGCAACACCCGTCTCCAGGCGTTGCAGGCGGCAGCCCAGGAGCTGGCTGAAGGCGCTCTCGACGTATTCGGCGGGGACGTCCATCACTTCTTCTTCAGCTGCTTGGCGTTGGCGAACAGCGCGGCCATGGCATTGTTGGCTGGCGCGGCAGTGGCGGTCTCGCGCTGGCGCGGTGCCTGCTGCTGGCGGTTGCCGCCATTGCCGCGATTGCCGCCGCGGTTGCCCTCGACCTTCTCGCCCGGGGTGTCGCTCATGCGCATGGACAGGCCGACGCGTTTGCGCGGGATGTCCACTTCCATGACCTTGACCTTGACCACGTCGCCGGCCTTGACCGCTTCACGCGGGTCCTTGACGAACTTCTCCGACAGCGCCGAGATGTGCACCAGACCGTCCTGGTGCACGCCGATGTCGACGAAGGCGCCGAAGTTGGTGACGTTGGTCACCACGCCTTCGAGGATCATGCCTGGCTCCAGGTCCTTGAGGTCCTCGACGCCGTCCTGGAAGGTGGCGGTCTTGAACTCCGGGCGCGGGTCGCGGCCAGGCTTGTCCAGCTCCTGCAGGATGTCGGTGACGGTGGGCAGGCCGAAGGTCTCGTCGGTGAACTTCTTCGGGTCCAGGCGCTTGAGGAAGGCGCTGTCGCCGATCAGCGAGCGGATGTCGCGCTCGGTGCCGGCGGCGATGCGCTGTACCAGCGGGTAGGCCTCGGGGTGCACCGCGGAGGCGTCCAGCGGGTTGTCGCCATTCATCACGCGCAGGAAGCCGGCGGCCTGCTCGAAGGTCTTCTCGCCGAGGCGGCTGACCTTTTTCAGCGCGGCGCGGGTGGCGAACGGACCGTTGGCGTCGCGGTGGGCGACGATGTTCTGCGCCAGGGTCGCGTTGAGGCCGGAGATCCGGGTCAGCAATGCCACCGAGGCGGTGTTGACGTCCACGCCGACGGCGTTCACGCAGTCCTCGACCACGGCGTCCAGGCCACGGGCCAGTTTCACCTGGGACACGTCGTGCTGGTACTGGCCGACACCGATGGACTTCGGATCGATCTTCACCAGTTCGGCCAGCGGGTCCTGCAGGCGGCGGGCGATCGACACGGCGCCACGGATCGACACGTCGAGGTCCGGGAACTCGCGGGCGGCCAGCTCGGAAGCCGAGTACACCGAGGCGCCGGCCTCGGAAACCATGATCTTGGTGATCTTCAGTGCCGGGTACTTCTTGACCAGCTCGGCCACCAGCTTGTCGCTCTCGCGGCTGGCGGTGCCGTTGCCGATGGCGATCAGTTCCACGGCGTGCTTGGCGCACAGCGCGGCCATGATGGCAATGGTGCGGTCCCAGTCGTTCTTCGGCGCGTGCGGGTAGACCGTGGTGTGGTCCAGCAGCTTGCCGGTGGCGTCGACCACGGCGATCTTGCAGCCGGTACGCAGCCCCGGGTCGAAGCCCAGGGTGGCGCGTGGGCCGGCCGGGGCGGCCAGCAGCAGGTCGTGCAGGTTGTGGGCGAAGACGTTGATCGCCTCGCCTTCGGCGTTGTCGCGCAGTTCGCCGAACAGGTCGGTCTCCAGGTGGGTGTAGAGCTTGACCTTCCAGGTCCAGCGCACCACTTCGCCGAGCCACTTGTCGGCCGGGCGGTTGTGGTTCTCGATGCCGACATGGTTGCCGATCATCAGCTCGCACGGGTGCAGGGTGCCCGGCAGTTCCTCGCCGACCTTCAGCGAGGCGCTCAGCACGCCCTCGTTGCGGCCGCGGAAGATCGCCAGGGCACGGTGCGACGGTGCGGTGCGCAGCAGTTCGTCGTGGGCGAAGTAGTCACGGAACTTGGCGCCTTCTTCTTCCTTGCCGGCGACCACGCGGGCGGTCAGCACCGCTTCCTGCTTGAGGAAACCGCGCAGCTTGTCGAGCAGGGCGGCGTCTTCGGCGAAGCGCTCCATGAGAATGTATTTGGCGCCTTCCAGGGCGGCCTTGACGTCGGCCACGCCTTTCTCGGCGTCGACGAAGCGCGCGGCTTCGTTCTCCGGGTTCAGCTGCGGGTCGTTGAACAGGCCGTCGGCCAGCTCGCCGAGGCCGGCTTCCAGGGCGATCTGGCCCTTGGTGCGGCGCTTCTGCTTGTACGGCAGGTAGAGGTCTTCGAGGCGGGTCTTGGTATCGGCCAGCTTGATCTCGCGGGCCAGTTCCGGGGTGAGCTTGCCTTGCTCCTCGATGCTGGCCAGGATGCTGGCACGGCGCTCGTCGAGTTCGCGTAGGTAGCGCAGGCGCTCTTCCAGGTGGCGCAGTTGGGTATCGTCCAGGCTGCCGGTCACTTCCTTGCGGTAACGGGCGATGAAGGGCACGGTCGATCCTTCGTCCAACAGGCCCACGGCCGCTTCGACCTGCTGTGGGCGCACGCCCAGTTCCTCGGCGATACGGCTGTTGATGCTGTCCATGAAAACCACCTGACAAATAGTGAATGCAAGGCCGCAGGCGGGCGTTCGGCCCCGGCGGCGCTGGATGAAAGCCGCGCATTATACCTATCGTGCCGGGCTTGCGGTGATGGCCGGGCGCCAGTCAGGCACAGGGCGGCAGTGGCGTTGCGGGAAAAATCTGCTAACAATGCACACGGCACGCGTTGCAATGGCTACGCCATAATGCGCGGCGATACCAGAGGAGTGATTCATGACCAGCACCGCAAACACCGCCGAAGGCGAAAAGATTCTCATCGTCGACGACGATCCGGGCTTGAGCAGCCTGCTGGACCGTTTCTTCACCAGCAAGGGCTACCGCGTCCGCACTGTACCCAACGTCGAACAGATGGACCGGTTGCTGGCCCGCGAAGTCTTCAACCTGGTGGTGCTCGACCTGATGCTGCCTGGCGAGGACGGCCTGTCCGCCTGCAAGCGTCTGCGCGCCTCGAACAACCAGATCCCGATCATCATGCTCACCGCCAAGGGTGACGAACTGAGTCGCATCAAGGGCCTCGAACTGGGCGCCGACGACTACCTGGCCAAGCCGTTCAACCCAGACGAACTGGTGGCCAGGGTCAAGGCCGTGTTGCGCCGCCAGGCACCGGCGGTACCGGGTGCACCGGGCAGCGAGGACGAGACCGTCACCTTCGGTGACTACGAACTGTCGCTGGCCACTCGCGAACTCAAGCGTGGCGACGAGACGCACATGCTGACCACCGGCGAGTTCGCCGTGCTCAAGGCGCTGGTCATGCATGCCCGCGAGCCGCTGACCCGCGACAAGCTGATGAACCTGGCCCGCGGCCGTGAGTGGGATGCCCTGGAGCGTTCCATCGACGTACAGATCTCGCGCCTGCGCCGGATGATCGAGCCCGACCCTTCCAAGCCACGCTATATCCAGACCGTCTGGGGCGTGGGCTATGTCTTCGTGCCGGACGGAAACGCCGGTAAATGAGCCTGCCGGCTCTGCACCGTGCAACAGGGCGACTCCCGCGGGTCGCCCTGTTTTCGTCTGTGGCCGCCGGTACTTTCAGCGGGCCTCGCCTGCTTTCGCAGCACAGTAGTTGATCGATGAAAACCCCTCTCTGGTTTCCGCAAAGCTTCTTCGCCCGCACCCTGTGGCTGGTGCTGATCGTCGTGCTGTTCTCCAAGGCGCTGACGCTGGTGTACCTGTTGATGAACGAGGACGTGCTGGTCGATCGCCAGTACAGCCACGGCGTGGCGCTCACCCTGCGCGCCTACTGGGCGGCGGACGAGGAGAACCGCGAGCAGATCGCCGAGGCGGCCGGGCTGATCCGGGTGACCGGCTCCGGCGTCCCCGAGGGCGAGCAGCACTGGCCCTACAGCGAGATCTACCAGCGCCAGATGCAGGCCGAGCTGGGTGACGACACCGAGGTGCGCCTGCGCATCCACGCGCCGCCGGCGCTGTGGGTCAACGCCCCGAGCCTGGGCCCGGGCTGGCTGAAGGTGCCGCTTTACCCGCACCCGTTGCGCGGGCAGAAGATCTGGAACGTACTCGGCTGGTTCCTGGCCATTGGCCTGTTGTCGACCGCCTCGGCCTGGATCTTCGTGCGCCAGCTCAACCAGCCACTCAAGCGCCTGGTGTTCGCTGCGCGCCAGCTGGGCCAGGGGCGCAGCGTGCGGTTGCCGATCAGCGACACCCCCAGTGAAATGACCGAGGTATACCGCGCGTTCAACCAGATGGCCGAGGATGTCGAGCAGGCCGGACGGGAGCGCGAGCTGATGCTGGCCGGGGTCTCCCACGACCTGCGCACGCCATTGACCCGGTTGCGTCTGTCGCTGTCGTTGATGGGCAGCGAGAGCGATCTCAGTGACGACATGGTCCGCGATATCGAGGACATGGACGCGATTCTCGACCAGTTCCTGGCATTCATCCGTGACGGGCGTGACGAGCCGGTGGAAGAGGTCGACCTCAATGACCTGATCCGCGAGGTGGTGGCGCCCTACAACCAGCCTGAGGAGCAGGTGCGGCTGTGCATGGAACCGATCCCGCCGTTTCCGCTGCGGCGGGTGTCGCTCAAGCGCATGCTGGGCAACCTGATCGGCAATGCCTTGCATCATGCCGGCAAGGGGGTGGAGGTGGCGGCCTACGTATCGGGCGACCAGAGCGCGCCGTATGTGGTGCTCAGCGTGCTCGACCGTGGCGCGGGGATCGACGAGTCGGAACTGGAGACCATCTTCAACCCGTTCATTCGTGGTGACCGTGCCCGGGGCGGCAAGGGCACCGGGCTGGGGCTGGCGATCGTCAAGCGGATCGCCGCCCAGCATGGTGGCAATGTCGAACTGCGCAACCGCTCCGGTGGCGGCATCGAGGCCCGGGTGCGCTTGCCGCTGGGGTTGCTGCTGCCGCGTAACGCCGTCTGATCGGCAATGCCCCGCAGGAGCCAGCAAGGCCGGCTCCTGCAGGAGGCGTTTTGCTCAGCCCTTGCCCTTGGTCCGGGTCTGGTTGGGTCCGCTGTTCTTCTCCAGATGCTCGATGATCATCCCGGCCACGTCCTTGCCGGTGGTCACCTCGATGCCCTCCAGCCCCGGCGAAGAGTTCACCTCCATCACCAGCGGCCCGTGATGCGAACGCAGGATATCCACCCCCGCCACGCTCAGCCCCATCACCTTGGCCGCGCGAATGGCGGTCATGCGCTCCTCTGGCGTGATCTTGATCAGGCTGGCCACGCCACCGCGGTGCAGGTTGGAGCGAAACTCGCCGGGTTTGGCCTGGCGCTTCATCGAGGCGATCACCTTGTCGCCGACCACGAAGCAGCGGATGTCGGCGCCGCCGGCTTCCTTGATGTATTCCTGGACCATGATGTTCTGCTTCAGCCCCATGAACGCCTCGATCACCGATTCGGCGGCCTTGGTGGTCTCGCACAGCACCACGCCGATGCCCTGGGTACCTTCGAGCACCTTGATCACCAGCGGCGCGCCATTGACCATCTGGATCAGGTCGGGGATGTCGTCGGGGGAGTGGGCGAAGCCGGTGATCGGCAGGCCGATGCCGCGCCGCGACAGCAGTTGCAGCGAGCGCAGCTTGTCGCGTGAGCGGGCGATGGCCACCGACTCGTTGAGTGGGTAGACGCCCATCATCTCGAACTGGCGCAGCACCGCGCAGCCATAGAAGGTGACCGATGCGCCGATGCGTGGAATCACCGCATCGAACCCCTCCAGCGGCTTGCCCCGGTAGTGGATCTGCGGCTTGTGGCTGGCGATGTTCATGTAGGCCCTGAGCGTGTCGATCACCACTACTTCATGGCCCCGCTGGGTTCCGGCCTCGACCAGGCGGCGGGTGGAATACAGACGCGGATTGCGCGACAGCACGGCGATCTTCATGCAACACCTGTGACAGGGGAAAGGGTGGCCGTGAAGGCCGGTTTGTCCTGGACGTACTTGAGGCCGGGGTTGACCACCAGTTGACCGTGGATGAGCGCTTTCGAGCCGAGCAGCAGCCGATAGCGCATGTTCTTGCGGCAGGCCAGGGTGAACTCCACCTCCCAGACCCTGTCGCCGAGCGCCAGGGGGGTGCGGATCACATAGCGGGCCTGGGCCTGGCCATTGGAGCTCTTGATGGTTTTCATGGTCACCAGCGGCGCCTCGCAGCGGCGATGACGCAATTGCGCCATCGGGCCCAGGTGCGCGATGAAACGCACCCATGGCTGGCCGTCGCGCTCGAACGGCTCGACGTCGGTGGCGTGCAGACTCGAGGTGCTGGCACCGGTGTCGATCTTGGCGCGCAGGCCGGCGACGCCGAGGCCGGGCAGGGCGACCCACTCACGCAGGCCGATCACAGTCAGATGGTCAAATGTCTTCACGAAGCGTGCCCTGCGGATGAGGTGGTGAACTGTAATGACGGCACGGACTTTTTGCATCCGTCAGTCACGGTAGTACAGTTCCGTGAAAGACAGAATTCGAGGAAAAACCATGGCACAAAAGCCTGAAGACGACGACAAGGTCCGCCTGGACAAGTGGCTGTGGGCGGCGCGCTTCTACAAGACCCGTGCCCTGGCCAAGGCCGCCATCGAGAGCGGCAAGGTGCATTGCCGGGGCGAGCGCTGCAAGCCGGGCAAGGAGCCGCGGGTGGGGGATGAGTTCGTGCTGCGTACCGGTTTCGACGAACGCACGGTGGTGGTCAGGGCGCTGTCGGTGGTGCGTCGTGGCGCGCCGGAGGCGCAGGCGTTGTACGAGGAGACGGCCGAGAGCGTGAAGCGGCGCGAGCAGGCGGCCGAAATGCGCAAGGCAGGGGCGATGGGCGTGACCACCGATGGGCGGCCGAACAAGAAGCAGCGGCGGCAGATTCACCAACTGCATGGCAGTTTCGAGTAATCGCCGGGCAAGCCCGCTCCCACGCAGGTACATCGTGGGAGCGGGCTTGCCCGGCGATCGGTCGATCAGGCGTTGCGCATGACGCTCATCCGTCCGATCAGTGGCAATTTGCCGAACAACCGGAACAACGGCGCGGTCCAGCGTACCAGCGCCGCACTGGCCTTGGCCGTCAGCGGCGTGTGGCAGCTCCAGCCCAGTGCCAGCACGGCCATCAGCAGGCCGCCGATGTAGTCGTCCTGGCCCCAGTGGGCGCCCGCCACCAGGCGCGGCATCATGAACAGCAGGGCCAGTGCCCAGATCACCAGGTGCTGCACCAGGCGGCGGCTGTACAGGCTCATGAACAGCGCCCAGATCAGCAGTACCGAGGCGTGGTCACCAGGGAAACTCTGACCGGAACGGTCCTTGAGCTCCCACTTCTTTTCCAGGTCCGGGTAGTAGTCGCTCAGGTGCACGGCGTTGTCGAACACCATCGATGGGCTATTGTGTTGCCAGCCCATTGCACTGACCCACTTGGAAAACAGCGCGCGAATCACCACTAAGAGAAGCAGGGTCACCAGGAAGGCGAAGAATGCCTGGCGTACCTGGACGGCCCTGAAGACCCAGTCGCCGCGAATCAGCAGCGAGAGCATGATCAGCCCGACCAGGATATCGAACGGTCGCAGGCTGCCGATGGCCCAGATGGAGCGCCAGACGACGTTGTCGGCCAGCGGGGCGTTGAGGCTGTGGAACAGCCACTCGTCGAAAGTCAGGCAAAGGATCTGGCCAACGGGCCACAACCAGAAACACAGTAGCGCAATGGGCAGCAGGGTACAGGCTGCCAAGGGTCCCCAGGACCACCTTGCTTGGAACAGTGGTCGATTGTCCATAAGATACCTCGATCTCCTAACAGGTAATGAGCGCCCCGGGGCGCTCTGCAACGGGGCTTTTTAGTCCCTTGTAATTATTTTGTCATCATTTTCAGATAGCCAGACAACCATGAGCGACTTGCCAGATACCGATTTCACCCAACGTTTCCTGTTCGACGACCGCGATGTGCGCGGCGAGATGGTCGCGCTGGAACGCAGCTACGCCGAGGTGCTGGCCAAGCACGACTACCCGCAGCCGGTCCGCCACCTGCTGGGCGAACTGATGGCTGCCGCCGCACTGCTGGTCGGCACCCTGAAGTTCGACGGCCTGCTGATCCTCCAGGCCCAGTCCCAGGGGCCGGTACCGCTGCTGGCCATCGAGTACACCAGCGAGCACGACATCCGTGGCCTGGCGCGCTATGACGCCAAGCAGATCAAGGATGACGCGAGCCTCGCCGACCTGATGCCCGGCGGCCACCTGGTGCTGACCATCCTGCCGGTCAACGGCCAGCGCTACCAAGGCACCGTCGAGCTCGATGGCAAGGACCTGTCGGAGTGCTTCACCAACTACTTCGTCATGTCGCAGCAGGTGAACACCTGCATCACCCTGGCCGCCGACGGCGTGCGTGCCCGTGGCCTGCTGGTGCAGCAACTGCCGGCCGACCGCCAGAAAGACAGCGAGGAGCGCGAGGAGAGCTGGGCCCACGTCAAGGCCCTGGCCAACACCGTGAAGGCTGCGGAGCTGCTGGAACTGGACAACGAAACCATGCTGCACCGCCTCTACCACGAGGACGCCGTGCGCCTGTTCGACATCCAGCCGCTGCGCTTCAAGTGCAGTTGCTCGCGCGAGCGCTCCAGCAATGCCCTGGTCAGCCTCGGCGAGGCGGATGCCACGGCCCTGGTGGCCGAGTGCGGTGGCACGGTCGAGATCGATTGCCAGTTCTGCAACGAGCGCTATCTGTTCGATGCGGCCGATGTCGCGCAACTGTTTGCCGGCGGCGGTACCGAGGCTCCCTCAGAAACTCAGCACTGAAACGTTTCACTACAAGACATTCTCCTGTCGAATTGCGCGAAAGCGCAGTTCTGACAGGAGGGGCCTACTTTTTTTGGGCTTTTCTGGCATAATCCGGCCACTTTTTTCGCTGTAGTAGTTTTTAAAAGACAACTACAAAACGTTTGGAGCACTCGGCCTCGGGCCGGATGGGGTATCTCATGACGCAAGCCAACAACACCGTGTACACCGACCTGAGCGTCGATGAACTGGTAAAAGAAGCGCTGTCCCGCGGTGAAGGCGTGCTGGCCGATACCGGCGCGCTGGTGGTGGAAACCGGTCACCGCACTGGCCGTTCGCCGGCTGACCGTTTCATCGTCGAAGAACCGTCCACCCAGGACCAGATTGGCTGGGGCCCGATCAACCGCAAGTTCCCGGCCGACAAGTTCGATGCCCTGTGGGACCGCGTCGAGGCGTTCAACAACGCTCAGGATCACTTCGTTTCCTACGTTCACGTAGGCGCTGCCGCCGAGCACTACCTGCCGGTCAAGATGACCACCCAGACTGCCTGGCAGAACCTGTTCGGCCGTTGCCTGTTCATCAATCCGGCCCAGTACAACCCGGCTGACCGCGGTGAGTGGCAGATCCTCAACGTTGCCAACTTCGAGTGCGTGCCTGAGCGTGACGGCACCAACTCCGATGGCTGCGTGATCATCAACTTCGCCCAGAAGAAAGTGCTGATCGCTGGCATGCGCTACGCCGGTGAAATGAAGAAAGCCATGTTCTCGGTGCAGAACTTCCTGCTGCCGGCCGCCGACGTACTGCCGATGCACTGCGCCGCCAACATCGGTGAAGAGGGTGACGTCACCCTGTTCTTCGGCCTGTCCGGCACCGGCAAGACCACCCTGTCGGCCGACGAAAGCCGTTACCTGATCGGTGACGACGAGCACGGCTGGGGCGAGGGCGTGGTCTTCAACATCGAAGGCGGTTGCTATGCCAAGTGCATCGACCTGTCCGAGAAGAACGAGCCGGTCATCTGGAAGGCCATCAAGCACGGTGCCGTGCTGGAGAACGTCGTTATCGACGCCAACAAGCACGCCGACTACGCCGACGTGAGCCTGACCCAGAACAGCCGTGCCGCCTACCCGCTGGAGCACGTCGAGAAGGTCTCCGAGAAGAACCTGGGCGGCGAGCCGAACGCGGTCATCTTCCTGACCTGCGACCTGACCGGCGTTCTGCCTCCGGTATCGATCCTGAACAACGAGCAGGCGGCCTACCACTTCCTGTCCGGCTACACCGCGCTGGTCGGCTCCACCGAAATGGGCTCGGGCGGCGGCATCAAGTCGACCTTCTCCACCTGCTTCGGCGCACCGTTCTTCCCGCGTCCGGCCGGCGTCTACGCCGAGCTGCTGATCAAGCGCATCAAGTCGTTCGGTTCCAAGGTCTACCTGGTCAATACCGGTTGGACCGGTGGCGGCTACGGTGTTGGCAAGCGCTTCAGCATCCCGACCACCCGTGGCGTGATCGCGGCCATCCAGAGCGGCGCGCTGGTCGGTGCCGAGACCGAGCACCTGGACATCATCAACCTGGACGTGCCGAAGGCCGTTCCGGGCGTCGAGACCGAGCTGCTCAACCCGCGCAACACCTGGGCTGACAAAGCTGCCTACGACGCAGCCGCCAAGGGCCTGGCCGGCCTGTTCATCGAAAACTTCAAGAAGTTCGAAGTTTCCGATGCCATCAAGGCCGCTGGTCCGCAGCTGTAAGCTGACGGCCTGGACGATAGAGCCGCCCTTCGGGGCGGCTTTTTTGTTTCTGGGTTTGACGAAGACTTGCCCCGGCCTGATAGGCGCCAGCCATGCTGGCAAAGCTGTTCGCGCCATTCTCCAGGCATCGGCAACTGACACCTTTGCCGGCCAGGCAGGCGCCTACACTGGTCGCGGTGATAGGCGATTTCAGCCCTGTATGGGAAGCTGCGCCTGCATGCATCGAGAACAGCCAGGACACCACGCCCCATGACCGAATCCCCGCAACGTTCCGCCTTCTCCCATTTCCACCCCATCCTTACCCGCCCGCAAGACAACGACCTCAATGGCCACCTGGCCGGTTCCACCGTGCATGGGTTCTTTGAAACGGCCATCCAGGCGTTCCTGCTCGAGCAGGCCGAACTGGATCTGCGCGACGGCGAACTGGCCGGTTTCGTGGTCAGCTCGGCGGCGGACTTCTTCGCCCTGCCCGGTTTCCCCGACGTGCTCGAGGTAGGCCTGGGCGTGACCCGTCTGGTCGGCAGCACAGTGGAGTTCCGCCTGGCGCTGTTCCGTCCTGGCGAGTCCGAAGCGTGTGCAGCGGGCACGCTGGTGCAGGTGTTCGTCGAGCGTGCCACGGGGCGTCCGGCGGTACTGCCGGAAACCCTGCAGTTGATCCTCGCCGGCCTGTCGCTCAATCGTTGACCCGGATGATTCCTTCGCGTACGGCGAACAGCACCAGCCCTGGCACATCGTGGATCTGCAGGCGGTGCATGAGTTGCGAGCGATGGGCCTCGACGGTCTTGATGCTCAGGCCCAGGCCGTCGGCGATGGAGCGGGTGGTCTCGCCGCGGGCGATCAGGCGCAGGATTTCCAGCTGGCGCTTGGTCAGGGGCGTCTGGACTTGGCTGGGAGAGCGCCTGCGGTTGTGCTTGAGTGCTTGGCCGATGACCATCGGCAGCACCGTCGACGACAGGTACTGACCGCCGCCACGCAAGGTCTGCAGGGCCAGTTCCAGCTCGCTCACCGTGGCGTTCTTGTGCAGGAACCCATGGGCGCCGAGTTGCAGGCAGCTCATCACATGCTCAAGTTCCGAACGTGCCGAGAACATCAGGACGCGACTGCCGGGCGCGCGCAAGAACAGCTCCTCGAGTGCTAGGCGGCTGTCCAGCTCACCGCTCATGTCGAGCACCACGATATCCGGCTTGAGCTTCTCGGCAAGGCTCACGGCGGCCATGGCGTCGCCGGTGTCGCCGATCACGGCGAATTCCTTCTTCTGTTCGAGCAGGGCGCGCAGGCCGGCGCGCATGAGCGGAGAGTCGTCGGCAAGCAGGATTCGGCAAGGCATGGGTCAGGGCCTGTTTCGCAAGGGAAGGGGGGCGGCAGGCCTGCTCGATCCGAAAGCGCACTGCCGCGCGGGTGCGCGATCAGTCCCTGTCTGCCGGTGGTCGCGGCAGTGCTTGTCATCATAGGCGTTCGAACACCGACGGCAGCCGTGGGCGCAGGGGCAGCTCCAGGCCGTGGAGGTTTTCGCTGTGGCCGATCAGTAACAGGCCGCCAGGACGCAGGTGCGTCAGCAGACGCCGCAGCATGCCATCCTTGTGCCGGGGGGCGAGGCCCGACAGCAGGTTGCGCAGCAGGATGGCGTCGAACCGGCCCAGCCCCTCGGGTAGCGGCTGGATCAGGTTGATCGCTTCGAAGCGCACCTGCTTGCGTAGCGACGGGGCGATGCGCAGGCGCCCGACCATTTCGCCGACCCCGCACAAGCAATGGCGTGCCAGCCAACCTTCGGGGAAGTAGCGGGCCTGGGCGATGTCGTAGATGCCGCTGGCGGCTTGCTCCAGCACTTGCGGGTCGAAGTCGCTGGCCAGTACCTGCCAGTCGTCCTGGCGGGCATGTTCCGCTGCCACCATCGCCAGGCTCCAGGCCTCCTCGCCCGTGGCGCAGGCGGCGCTCCACAGGCGTGCCGGACGGTCGAGGGCCGGTAGCCAGCGGGCCAGGCATTCGAAGTGGCGATGTTCGCGGAAGAAGTAGCTGTCGCGAGCGACCAGCAAGCGCAGCAAATGCTCGTTTTCCTGGCGCCCGAGCGGGCTGTCCAGCAGTGCGAGGTAGCTGTCGAAGTCGTTCAGCTGATGGGTCTTGAGGCGTTTGTGCAGGCGCGCGGCGACCACGGCCCGGCGGTCGTCGGCGAGCAGGGCGCCAGTGGCCTGCTCGACCCGCTGGCGCAGTTGCGCAAAGCTGGCTTCACTGAGCAGCGGCGGGCGCGTGCGGGACGGCATCCTTCAGGTGCTCCTGGCCTGGGCCGAACAGTTCGGATCGATGCGGATCGCGCGCATTCCCTGCGTCCTGTGCATGGTTGAAGGCAGAATGATAACTAGTGGCTACTAGCCTCCATATCGGGGTGGCCCTTAATCCTTCTGCCTGCACGGCCATGAAAAAGGCCCCGCTGGTGAGGGCGGGGCCTTAGGCTTTGCGCTTACGCCTGGCGATCAATCGCGCCAGTGCTTGTGCTTGCGGTGGCCGTAGTGGTGGCCGCGGTCGCCACGGTCATAGTAGCGACGGTCGTCGTAGTCGCGACGGTAGCGGCGGTCGTGGCGCTCGTCTTCGTCGGCCTTGTTGCCCATGTAGTTACCCAGGGCACCGCCGGCGCCACCGCCGGCCGCGGCGCCGATCAGGCTGCCGGTGCTGCCGCCCATCTGGCGGCCTACCACGTTGCCGCCTGCCGCGCCCAGGGCGCCGCCGATGGCCGCTTCGCCTCGCTGGCGCTTGTTGGCACCCACAGCACTGCCGGCTGCGCCGCCCAGGCCCGCGCCGATGGCCGAACCGGTGCTGCCACCGATGGACTGGCCGACGACCGAACCCAGTACCCCACCCAATGCGCCGCCAATGCCGGCTTCGGTGGTGCCGCCTGCCATGGCAACGCCGCTGAGCAAGCTGAAAGACAACAACAGAATCGAGGAGTACTTCTTCATTCAAGAGAGCCTCAAGGGGATGACGAGGCGGAATGTGACGCCGGGCAAGGCTTGTGGCAATGGAAATCCGACGAGTAGCACGAGTTGTACACAATTCGCCAAGTTATTGAATTATGTATGAAACTTTCCAGATTTTCGGTTGTCTGAGGTTATTGTGACAAAGCCCTGATCCGTTGCGGACAGGGCTTTTTTGTGGGCGTGACATCGGCCCGCGATGCACGCCTGCTGCACCAGCAAGGCTGGCTCCTACGGGGCAGGTATCAGACGATACGCCCGTCGTCCTGCGCGCGCTCCAGCTTGATGGCGATGAACTTCGAGGTCGGCGTGTGGCTGCCGTCGCCGATGCTCTCCAGTGGCACCAGCGGATTCACCTCGGGATAGTACGCCGCCGCCTGGCCGGCAGGGATGTCGAACGCCAGCAGGGTGAAACCATGCACCCGACGCACATGTTCGTCGCCCCACAACGACACGATGTCGACCTTCTGCCCCGGCTGGAAGCCCAGGCGCACGATGTCGGCCTCGTTGGCGAACAGTACGTCGCGCTGGCCGCGCACGCCGCGATAGCGATCATCCATGCCGTAGATGGTGGTGTTGTACTGGTCGTGCGAACGCATCGACTGCAGGATCAGGTCCGGCAGTTGGCCGCTGGCGCGCACGCGTGCATCGAGCAGGCTGTCGGGCAGCAGGTTGGCCTTGAAGTTGGCGCGGCCCGTGGAGGTCTTCCACTGGCGGCTGCCGGCGCTGTTGCCCAGGTAGAAGCCGCCGGGCAGGCGCAGGCGCTGGTTGAAGTCGGCGAAACCCGGGATGGTGTCGGCGATCAGTTCGCGGATGCGGTCATAGTCGGCCACCAGCCAGTGCCAGTCCACCGGCTGCTTGCCCAGGGTGGCGGCGGCGATGCCGGCCACCACCGCAGGCTCCGAGCGCATCTGCCGGGACAGTGGCTTGAGCTGGCCATTGGAGGCGTGGACCATGCTGAACGAATCCTCCACCGTCACCGCTTGCGGGCCTTCGCCCTGCAGGTCGATGTCGGTACGCCCCAGGCACGGCAGGATCAGCGCTTGCTTGCCATGCACCAGGTGGCTGCGGTTGAGCTTGGTGCTGATGTGCACGGTCAGCTCACACTTGCGCAGGGCTTGCGCGGTGCGCTCGGTGTCCGGGGTAGCCTGGGCGAAGTTGCCGCCCAGGCCGATGAACACCTTGGCGCGGCCTTCGAGCATGGCGTGGATCGCCTCGACGGTGTTGTGGCCGTTGTGCCGTGGGACCGGGAAACCGAAGCGTTGCTCCAGGGCGTCGAGCAGCAACGCCGGCGGGCGCTCGTTGATGCCCATGGTGCGGTCGCCTTGCACGTTGCTGTGGCCGCGCACCGGGCACAGGCCGGCACCAGGCACGCCGAGGTTGCCACGCAGCAGCATCAGGTTGACGATTTCCTGGATGGTCGGCACCGAGTGGCGGTGCTGGGTGATACCCATGGCCCAGCACATGATCACGCGCTTGCCCTTGCAGTACATGCGCGCCGACAGCTCGATATCGGACAGGGTCAGCCCCGATTGCGCCTGGATCTGCTCCCAGGGGGTGGCATCGACCACTGCCAGGTAGTCGTCCACGCCATGCCCGTGCTCGGCAATGAAGGTGTGGTCGAAGATCGCCGGCTCACCTTTGGCCTGTGCCTCGCGTTCCCACTGCAGCAGGAACTTGGCCATGCCGCGCAGCAATGCCATGTCGCCGCCCAGGGCCGGGCGGAAGAAGGCGGTGTTGGTCGGCCGGTCGGTGTTGGTCAGCATCTCCAGCGGGTTCTGCGGATGCTGGAAGCGCTCCAGGCCCCGCTCCTTGAGCGGGTTGACGCAGGCCACCTGGGCGCCGCGTTTCACTGCATCGCGCAGTGGGTCGAGCATGCGCGGGTGGTTGGTCCCGGGATTCTGGCCCCAGACGAAGATCGTGTCGGCGTGCTCGAAGTCATCGTAGGTGACCGTGCCCTTGCCGACGCCGACGCTTTGCCCCAGGGCCACGCCGCTGGCTTCGTGGCACATGTTCGAGCAATCGGGGAAGTTGTTGGTGCCGTAGGCGCGCACGAACAGTTGGTACAGGTAGGCCGCTTCGTTGCTGGCCCGGCCGGAGGTGTAGAACTCGGCCTGGTCGGGGCTGACCAGGTCGTTCAGGTGCCGGGCGATCAGGGCGAAGGCTGCGTCCCACTCGATCGGTTGGTAGTGATCGCTGATCGGGTCGTAGATCATCGGCTCGGTCAGGCGGCCCTGGTATTCGAGCCAGTAGTCGCTCTGCCTGAGCAGCGCGTTGACGCTGTAGCGGGCGAAGAACGCCGCGTCGACGCGACGCTTGGTGGCCTCCCAGTTGACCGCCTTGGCGCCGTTCTCGCAGAACTTGACCATGCCGCTCTCGGGCGAGTCGCCCCAGGCGCAGCCGGGGCAGTCGAAGCCACCGTTCTGGTTGGTCTTGAGCAGGGCACGGATGTTCTTCAGGGCGTTGTCGCTGCCGACCCAGGCCTTGGCCACGCTGCGCAGCGCGCCCCAGCCACCGGCGGGGCCGGGGTAGGGTTTGTAGCGGGGAGAGGAGGCGGGGGCGTTGTCTGGCAGTTTTTCGTACGAGGTCACGGCTGTTGCTACTCCGCCGCTGGGCTGAAGACCCGCGGTGCGCTGTGCTTGGGCAGATGGATGAGGTTGAGGTTGTGCTTGCGCGCCCATTGCAGGGCAAGGCCGGTGGGGGCCGAGAGACTGACCAGGGTCTGGATGCCGGCGCGCAGGACCTTCTGGATCAGTTCCAGGCTGCAGCGGCTGGTGACGATGGCCAGGCCGCCGGTGGTGTCGATCCGTTGGCGCAACAGGGCGCCGATCAGCTTGTCCAGGGCGTTGTGCCGGCCGATGTCCTCGCGGCCCAGCAGCAACTGGCCGTCGCGGTCCATGAACAGCGCCGCGTGCACCGCGCCGCAGTGCTGGCCGAGTGGCTGGAAGGCATCGATACGCTGGCGCAGGTCATTGAGCCAGTGCGCCGCAGGCAGCGGTGCGCCGGGCAGCACATTCAACTCGGGCAGCGCCTGCTCCAGGGCCTCGACGCCGCACAGGCCGCAGCCACTGGTGCCGGCCAGCTGGCGCCGCTGGTCCTTGAGGTTCCAGAACGCACGGCTGGAGATCTCCAGGTCGGCGTACAGCGCCGAGCCACTGCCGGAGAGCTTGACGTCGTAGATCTCGTCGGTGCCGGCGACGATGCCGCTGCCGACACTGAAGCCCACGGCGAAGTCCTCGAGGTCGGTGGGGCTGACCAGCATCACCGCCTGGTTGAGGCCGTTGTAGACGATGGCCAGCGCCACTTCCTCGGCCAGCGGTGTGCTGTCGCGAACGGCATCGGTGAGCTGTACGTAGTCGTAGGTATTGCTGGCGGCGGGCAGGGCGAGGGGCGTGGACGCCGCGCAGACCGGTGGTTTGCTGTTCATCGGGACGAAGACCGGCTGGCAGTTTGACCCCACAAGCCTAGGCCGGTGGGCAGGTGGCGTCTAATCGCTAGCGTCTATCCCGTGATAGAGCGCGTCGATTGCTCGCCGCGGTGCGTCGTGGGCAATGTTGGCCTAGACTGCTGCTTCCATGGATTCATCATCAAAGGAGCGCCATATGAGCCTGTTCAGTTTCGTCAAGGAAGCCGGCGAGAAGTTGATCGACCTGCTGACCCCCGGCAATGCCAATGCCGAAGAACAGCTGAAGAAGCATGTCCAGGAAGTCGGCCTGGGCAATCCGAACATCAGCGCCACTGTCGAGGGCGACAAGGTGATCCTCAAGGGTGAGGTCGGCAGCCAGGAAGAGAAGGAGAAGCTCATCCTCGCCGTGGGCAACATCGCTGGAGTGGCTTCGGTCGAGGACCAGATCACCGTTACCGGGCCGGTGGCCGAGGCGGCCCGGTTCGTGACCGTGGAGAAGGGCGATACCCTCAGCGCCATCTCCAAGAAGGTCTATGGCGATGCCAACAAGTACAACAAGATCTTCGAGGCGAACAAGCCGATGCTCAAGGATCCCAACAAGATCTATCCGGGGCAGGTGCTGCGCATTCCTGAGTGATCGCATCGCAGGGCGAGCCGGCTCCCACGCATGCAGCTCAATCGTGGGAGCGGGCTTACAGCCCTGCCAGCAACTCCCGGTAGTCTTCCACCGCCGTAAATTCCTGGGTATCGCGCACCGCTCCCCGGCTATCCGGCTGGCGCACCGCCAGCAGGTGCCCTACGCCGAACCGGCGCGCACTGCGCAGGATCGCCAGGGTATCGTCGATGAACAGGCTGCGTGCCGGGTCGAAGCCGATATCGGCCTGCAATGCCTCCCAGAACTGCGGGCTCTCCTTCGGGTAGCCATAGTCATGGGAGCTGATCAGCCGCTCGAAGTACGGTGCCAGCTCCACCCGCTCCAGCTTCAGCGACAGCGAATCGCGGTGCGCATTGGTGATCATCACCACCCGCTTGCCCGCCTGGCGAATGGCGGCGAGGAAGGTGTCGGCGTCCGGCTTCAGGGCGATCAGCTCGGCGATCTCGCGCTTCAGCTCGCGGATCGGCAGGCGCAGTTCGCGGCTCCAGAAGTCCAGGCAGTACCAGTTCAGCGTGCCCGCATGGCGTTCGAACAGCGGCTGCAGTTCCATTTCGGCCATCGCCCGGCTCACGCCGTGCAGCTCGGCGTAGCGCTGGGGCAGGTGTTCCAGCCAGAAGCGATTGTCGTAGTGCAGGTCGAGCAAGGTGCCATCCATGTCCAGCAGGACGGTGTCGATGGCGGACCAGGGAAGAACGGGCATGGGAAACTCTCGATCAGTCGGCAAGCCACGGTATAGTAACCCGTTCACGCCAAGGAGCCGCCCCATGCGCCAGAAACCCACCGTACTCAGCCGCGAGATCGTCGCCAGCAGCCGCCTGTTCCGTGTCGAGGCCGTGCAGTTGCGCTTCGCCAACGGTACCGAACGGACCTACGAACGGCTGGTCGGCCGCGGCAATGGCTATGGCGCGGTGATGATCGTGGCCATGCTCGACGCCGAGCATGCGGTGCTGGTCGAGGAGTACTGCGGAGGGACCGACGAATATGAACTGTCCCTGCCCAAGGGCCTGATCGAGCCGGGCGAGGACGTGCTGGCCGCCGCCGACCGGGAGCTCAAGGAAGAGGCCGGGTATGGCGCGCGCCAGCTGGAGCACTTGACCGAACTGTCGTTGTCGCCTGGCTACATGAGCCAGAAGATCCAGGTGGTGCTGGCCACCGACCTGTACGAAGAGCGTCTGGAGGGAGACGAGCCTGAGCCGATGCGGGTCGACAAGGTCAACCTGCGCGAGCTCTCGGCCCTGGCCATGCACCCGCAGTTCACCGAAGGACGGGCGCTGGCGGCCCTGTACCTGGCCCGTGACCTGCTGATCCAGCGCGGGATGCTGAGCGCATGAACGACCTGCAACTGATGCACGACGTGGTGAAGCTCGCACAACTGGCCGGCGAGGCGATCCTGCCGTTCTGGCGCGCCGACGTGGCGGTGAGCAACAAGGCCGACGACTCGCCGGTGACGGCCGCCGACCTGGCGGCCCACCGGGTCATCGCCGATGGCTTGCAGGCGTTGGCGCCACAGATCCCGGTGCTGTCCGAGGAGGACTGCGACATCTCGCTGGCGACCCGCCAGGGCTGGCAGCGCTGGTGGCTGGTCGATCCGCTGGATGGTACCAAGGAGTTCATCGCCGGTAGCGAAGAGTTCACCGTCAACATCGCGCTGGTCGAGCACGGTGAGGTGGTGTTCGGCGTGGTGGCGATGCCGACCAGTGGGCGATGCTACTTCGGTGGCCGTGCGCTGGGAGCCTGGAAAGCCGAGCGCAACGAAGCGGCACAGCCGATCCAGGTGCGCACCGCTCCGCCCTCCGATGGTCGCTTCACCGTGGTCGCCAGTCGGCGGCACTCCAGCCCGGAGCAGGAAGCCTTGCTGGCGGGGCTGGGAGCGGCCGTGGGCGAGCTGGAACTGGCCAATATCGGCAGTTCGCTGAAGTTCTGTCTGCTCGCCGAAGGTGCTGGCGACTGTTATCCGCGCCTGGCCCCGACTTCGCAGTGGGATACCGCTGCTGCGCAAGGGGTGCTGGAAGGCGCCGGGGGCGAGGTGATCGGGCTGGATGGGTTGCCGTTCAGATACCCACCGCGCGAGTCGCTGCTCAATCCGTTTTTCCTGGCGCTGCCCAAGGCTGCCAGCTGGCGGCGAGCCTTGATTGAGCTGGCAGGCACGATTCGGGTTTGAGACCGCCGGGGCGCAAAGCGCCCCCTTGCCGTCAGCGATGCAGCACGTACTGCCCGCTGAATCTCACTGCAGCCTCGTCGCTGCCCTCGTTGCACACCACTGTCTCCAGCGTCAGCCGTGCCCGTCCGCGGCGCTGGTACAGGGTCAGGAAGCGCTCCCAGGTTTTCTCATCCGGCGCGGGGCAACGGGCCACCGCCGTGCCGGTCACCGGCAGCGGATAACTGATCTGTCCTTCCTGGATGACGATATGCCCGTCATCGATCCTTAGCTCGCGCAGACGCAGGTGCAACCAGCCCCAGCCGGCCAGCACGGCGCCGCAATACAGGCTGCCGCCGAACATGGTGCTCTTGTGGTTGACGTTGGGCGCCAGCGGCAGGCGCAGGCGCAGGCAGTGGGCCTGCCAGTCGACGACCTGCATGCCCATCTCACGCGTCAGCGGAATATCTCTGTGCAGTACGGACTGCAGGTACTGGCTGTCGGTGCTCATTGACGATTGTCCTCCTGGTCGTCGTGCCCGCCGCTGCCGCCGTCGAAGCTCAAACCGTGCTTGCGCAGCTTGTCGTGCAGGGTCTTGCGCGGAATGCCGAGGGCCTCGGCGAGACTGCGCATCGAGTTGTGTGGCTGGGTCAGCTCGGCGGCGATCAACGCGCGCTCGAATTGCTCGACCTGCTCGCTGAGGTTGCCACCGTGCGCGGGCAGGTGAGTGTCGTTGGCGGTGGCCGGCGCCTGGCCATCGAGCGCCAGCTCCAGGCCCAGGGCGAAGCGTTCGGCGGCGTTCTGCAGCTCGCGCACGTTGCCTGGCCAGGCGTGGCGCAGCAGCAGCGCGCGTTGGGCCGGTTGCAGGCTGTGCCGGGGCAGGCCGTGGCGTTCGCTGGCGGCGTCGGCGAAATGCTGGAACAGCACCAGAATGTCGTCGCCGCGCTCGCGCAGCGCGGGGATGCCCAGTGGCGCGACATTTAGGCGGTAGTAGAGGTCGGCGCGGAAGCGCCCCTGGTCGGCGGCCTGGCGCAGGTCTTCCTTGGTCGCGGCGATGATGCGGATATCCAGCGGGATCAGCTGGTTGCCCCCCAGGCGTTCGACCACACGTTCCTGCAGCAGGCGCAGCAGCTTGACCTGCACATCGAGGCTCATGCTCTCGATCTCGTCGAGGAACAGCGTGCCGCCGTTGGCGAATTCGAACTTGCCGATGCGACGTTTCTGCGCGCCGGTGAAGGCGCCTGGCTCATGACCGAACAGCTCGCTCTCGACCACCGACTCGGCCAGGGCGCCGGCGTTGATCGCCACGAACGGACCGTCGCGGCGGCTCGACAGGTCATGCAGGGCGCGGGCCACCACTTCCTTGCCGGCACCGGTCTCGCCGAGGATCAGCACATCGGCGCGGGTACCGGCCAGGGCGCCGATCTGCTCGCGCAGACGCTGCATGCCCGGCGACTGGCCGACCAGGCGGGTGGCCAGTTGCTGACGATCGCTCAGCGCCAGGCGCAGGCTGCGGTTGTCCAGCACCAGGCGGCGCAGGGCCAGGGCACGGCGTACGCTGTCGAGCAGGGCCTCGCTGGCGAAGGGTTTTTCCAGGAAGTCATAGGCGCCGGCGCGCATTGCTTGCACGGCCAGGGGCACGTCGCCGTGCCCGGTGATCAGCAGTACCGGCAGCTCGCTGTCGCGGGCATGCAATTGTTCGAGCAGTTGCAGGCCGTCGAGGCCGGGCATGCGGATGTCGCTGACCACCACGCCCGGCCAGTCCTCCTCGATGCGTCCGGCCAGGCCCTGGGCGTCGGCCAGCGCCAGCACCTTGAGCCCGGCCAGGTCGAGGGTCTGACTCAAGGCCTGGCGCAGGTGCGGGTCGTCGTCGACCAGAATCACCTGGGCGCGGCTGTCGATCAGTGTCTCGGTCATGCCGAGGTGTCCTCCGAAGATTGCAGATTGGCGCCGGGCTTGGCCATGCGCAGTTGCAGGGTCAGCAAGGCGCCGCCCTCCGCATGGTTGGCCAGCAGCAGCTCGCCGCCCAGGGCGCGCATCAGACTTTCGCAGATGGCCAGCCCCAACCCCAGGCCCTGAGTACGGGTCTTGGTGGTGAAGAACGGCTCCTTGGCGTGCTCCAGCGCCTGGCGACTGAAGCCTGGGCCGTTGTCGCGGATGTACAGGTAGACGCAGTCGTCGCGCCGTTCGGCACTCAGCCAGAGCTTGCGCGGGTTGGCTTTCTCGGTGAGCGCGTCCAGTGCGTTGGCCAGCAGGTTGCCCAGCACCTGGCGCAGTCGGGTCTCGCCGGCCTGCACCCAGAGGGTCGCCTCGGGCAGGTCGCGCACCAGCTCCACGGCCATCGCCCGGCGGCGCTTGGCCAGCAGCGCCAGGGCATCGTCCAGCGCCGGTTGCAGGGCCACGTTTTCCGGGGCGTGACGGTCGCGCCGGGCGAAGGCGCGCAGGTGGGCGATGATCGAGGCCATGCGCCCGGTCAGCTCGCCGATCAGCTTGAGGTTGCCGCGTACCTCTTCGGTGCGCTGGTGGTCGAGCAGGATCTCGGCGTTCTCGGCGTAGCTGCGTATCGCGGCCAGTGGCTGGTTGAGTTCGTGGCTGATGCTCGCCGACATGGTGCCGAGCACCGACAGCTTGCCGGCCTGGACCAGTTCGTCCTGGGCACGCACCAGTTCCTGTTGGGCGCTTTCGCGTTCGAGCACGGCGCTCTTGAGGCGAGTGTTGAGGCCTTCGAGGTCGGCGGTGCGTTCGACCACGCGCTTTTCCAGCTCCTGGCGGGCGCGGGCTTCGAAGTCGATCCGGTCGATGTAGTGGCGGCGGCGCTGCATCACCAGGCCGGCCAGCAGCATGCAGACCAGCAGCGCCCCGGCGCCGATGGCCATGACGGTCTGCACCGAGCGATCGACCAGCGTGCGGGGCGCGAGGATGCTGACCTGCCAGCCGGTTTCCTTGATCGCGCGGGTCTGGATCAGCCAGGCATTGGGGTTCAAGGTCAGCGGCTGTGGCGCCTGGGTCGGATAGGGCTGGATGGCGATGATCGCTTGGCGTTCGCTGTCGGTCAGTTCGCGGGTGGCGCGAAAGCGCCAGTCCGGGCGCGAGGTCAGCACCACCACGCCGTTCTGGTCGGTCAGCAGCAGTTGTTCGGGGGTGCGTCCCCACAGCGTCTCGGTGTGGTCGAGGTCGACCTTGACCACCAGCACGCCGATCACCCGCTCATGGTCGTGCACGGCGGCGGCGAAGAAGTAACCGCGCTTGGCCGAAGTGGTGCCCTGGCCGAAGAAACGCCCAAGACGGCCTTCCATGGCTTCGATGAAGTAGGGGCGGAAGGCGAAGTTGCGGCCGACGAATCTGTCCTGCTTGTCCCAGTTGGAGGCGGCCAGGGTGTTGCCGTTGACGTCCATCAGGTACATCACCTCGGCACCGGTCTGGTGGGTGATGTCCTTGAGCAGGCGGTTGGCGTTGGTCACCGATTCCAGGCGCAACGGGTCGGCCAGCACGCTGCGCAGCGCCGGGAGGTCGCCGAGGATCTGGGGCAAGGTCTCGTAGCGGTGCAGGGTGCCGAGCAGGTTGGCGACGTAGAGGTCGAGGGTCTGGCGGTTCTGCGAGGCCAGCTCGTCCTGGTAGTAGCGTTCGGCCAGGTGGTGCAGCGGCCACAACAACGGGGCCAGGCATAGGGCCAGCAGCGCAAGGCTGCGCCAGCGGGGGCGGCGTGGAGGCGTGGGTTTCGGAATCATCGCGATAATTGCGCCAGAAAAGTCTGGCGCAATTATGCGCTACTTCATGCAGTCGATCAGCGCTTCATGCCAGTGCGGCTGGCTGACCTGCCATTCCCGGGCCAGGCGCGAACAGTCCAGGCGCGAGTTGAGCGGCCGGCGCGCAGGCGTCGGGTACTCGCTGGACGGAATCGGCAGCAGCTCGGCACAGGGCAGGCCGCGGGCCTTGAGCTGTTCGCCGATGGCCTGGGCGAAGCCGAACCACGAGGTCTCGCCCTGGGCTGTGAGGTGATAGGTGCCCCAGGCACCGGCCTGGTCATCGTGCCAGCGCTCGATCAGCGCGCGGGTGCTGGCGGCGATGGTGGCGGCCCAGGTCGGTGCGCCGATCTGGTCGGCCACGACCTTGAGCTGTGGGCGCTCCTGCAGCAGGCGTTGCATGGTCAGCAGGAAGTTGCGGCCGTGCTGCGAGTAGACCCAGCTGGTACGCAGGATCAGGTGCTTGCCGCCTACCGCGCGGATGGCCTGCTCGCCGGCCAGCTTGCTGCGGCCGTAGACGCCCAGCGGGCCGGTGGCGTCGTCCTCGTTGTACGGTTCGGCCTTGTTGCCGTCGAACACGTAGTCGGTGGAATAGTGGATCAGCGGCGCGCCCAGGCGCGCGGCTTCCTCCGCCAGCACCCGTGGTGACTCGGCATTGATCGCGAAGGCCAGTTCGGGCTCGCTCTCGGCCTGGTCCACCGCGGTATGGGCGGCAGCGTTGATGAGCAGGTCCGGGGCGAGCTGGCGCAACGTGGCGCGCAGTCGCTCGGGATGGGCCTGGTCAAGCTGCTCGCGCCCGAGCAAGTGCACCTCGCCAAGGCCGGTCAACGCGTGCTCCAAGGCCTGGGCCACCTGGCCATTGCGCCCGCAGACGAGGATCTTCATGGGAACAGTTGCGCATCCTTGAACCACACAGCGGCCAGATCCTTGGCCGACAACTGCGGCTGCAGGCCGTCCAGCTGCCAGTCGATAGCCAGTTGCGGATCGTCCCAGCGAATGCTCCGTTCGGCAGCGGGGTTGTAGTAGTCGGTGGTCTTGTAGAGGAACTCGGCGGACTCGCTGAGGACCACGAAGCCATGGGCGAACCCAGGCGGAATCCAGACCTGGCGGCGGTTGTCGGCACTCAGGCGCACCGTCACTGACTGGCCGAAGGTCGGCGAGCTGCGGCGGATGTCCACCGCCACGTCCAGCACTTCGCCCTGGACCACGCGCACCAGCTTGCCCTGGACGTTCTGTACCTGGTAGTGCAGGCCCCGCAGCACGCCTTGCTGCGAGCGCGAGTGGTTGTCCTGGACGAACGTTGCCTGCAGGCCGGTGAATTCGGCGAAGGTGTGCGCATTGAAGCTTTCGTAGAAGAAGCCACGGCTGTCACCGAATACTTTCGGTTCGATGATTAGCACGTCGGGAATCGCGGTTTCAAGGATTTTCATGGGTCTCTTCAGCCAACTTGCTCAAGTACTGGCCATATCCTGTCTTTTTCAGCTCCGCCGCCTTGGCCAGCAGGCGTTCGCGGCATATCCAGCCCTTCTGGAAGGCAATTTCTTCCAGGCAGGCAACTTTCAGGCCCTGGCGGTTCTCGATGGTCTGCACGTACTGCGAGGCTTCCAGCAGGCTCTCGTGGGTACCGGTGTCGAGCCAGGCGAAGCCACGGCCGAAGCGTTCGACCCGCAGGTCGCCACGCTTGAGGTAAGCGTTGTTGACGTCGGTGATCTCCAGCTCGCCACGGGCCGAAGGGCGGATGCCCTTGGCGATCTGCACCACGTCGTTGTCGTAGAAGTACAGGCCGGTCACGGCGTAACTGGACTTCGGCTCGAGGGGTTTCTCCTCGATCGACAGGGCACGGCCCTCGGCGTCGTACTCGATCACCCCGAAACGTTCCGGGTCCTTGACCCAGTAGCCGAATACCGTGGCCCCGCGCGGATGCGCGGCGGCGCGCTGCAACTGCTCGGTGAAGCCCTGGCCGTGGAAGATGTTGTCGCCCAGGATCAGGCATACCGAGTCTTCGCCAATGAACTGCTCGCCGATCAGGAACGCTTGCGCCAGGCCGTCCGGCGAGGGTTGCTCGGCGTAGCTGACATGGATGCCGAACTGGCTGCCGTCGCCGAACAGCTGGCGATACTGCGGCAGGTCCTGCGGGGTGGAAATCAGCAGGATGTCGCGGATGCCGGCGAGCATCAGCACCGAGATCGGGTAGTAGATCATCGGCTTGTCGTAGATCGGCAGCAGCTGCTTGGAGACACCGAGCGTGATCGGGTGGAGTCGGGTGCCGGATCCTCCGGCCAGGACGATACCTTTGGTCATGCGATCAGATCCTTGAAGTCGGAGTTGCCCAGCCGCTCACCCTGGTAGCTGCCATCCTGAACGTGTTTGCACCAGTCTAGGTTATGCAGGTACCACAGCACGGTCTTGCGCAGCCCTGTTAAGAAAGTTTCATCGGGTGTCCAGCCCAGCTCGCGGGCGATCTTGCCGGCATCGATGGCGTAGCGCAGGTCGTGGCCGGGACGGTCCTTGACGAAGGTGATCAGCTCGGCGTAGTGGCCGATACCGGTCGGCCGCCGCTCGGGCGCCAGTTCCTCGAGCAGTTCGCACAGGGTGCGTACCACGTCGATGTTCTTCTGCTCGTTGTGGCCGCCGATGTTGTAGGTCTCGCCGACCCGGCCGCTGCTCACCACGGTCAGCAGCGCGCGGGCATGGTCCTCGACGTAGAGCCAGTCGCGTACCTGCTGGCCGTCGCCATAGACCGGCAGCGGCTTGCCGGCCAGGGCGTTGAGGATCATCAGCGGGATGAGTTTTTCCGGGAAGTGGAAGGGGCCGTAGTTGTTCGAGCAGTTGGTGATCAGTACTGGCAGGCCGTAGGTGCGTTGCCAGGCGCGGACCAGGTGGTCGGATGCCGCCTTGCTCGCCGAATAGGGCGAGCTGGGGGCATACGGGGTGGTTTCGGTGAACAGGTCGTCGACGCCGTGCAGGTCGCCGTAGACCTCGTCGGTGGAGATATGGTGGAAGCGGAACGCCGCGCGCGCTTCGGCCGGCAGGTGGTTCCACCAGTTCCGGGTCGCCTCGAGCAGGGCGTAGGTGCCGACGATGTTGGTCTGGATGAACGCGGCTGGCCCGTCGATCGAGCGGTCGACATGGGACTCGGCGGCCAGGTGCATGATCGCCTGGGGCTGGAAGCGTTCGAGCAAGGCGCTGACCAGCGGCTGGTCGCCGATGTCGCCCTGGACGAATTCGTAGCGGCTGTCGTTGGCGACGCTCTGCAGCGATTCCAGGTTGCCGGCGTAGGTCAGCTTGTCGAGGTTCAGCACCTCGTGATCGGTGTTGCCGATCAGGTGTCGAATCAGGGCGGAGCCGATGAAGCCGGCGCCGCCAGTGACGAGAATGCGCATGAGGATGACCTTGCTGCTAGTCGGAGGTTAAAGGTATGGCACGTGGCCGCCGGATCGGCCAGGCCTCAGCGGCCACCGATGGCCTGGCCGGTCGGCACGGTCAGCCACTCGATGCCTTTCGGTGTCTTGATCTGGTTGCGGTTGCGCCAGTCGTTCTTGGTGTACTGCATGTCGTCGTAGAGGATGAACTCGTCCACGGCGGCGATCATGTCGAAGTAGCCCTTCCACGGGATGTAGTTCGACTGCAGGATGGCGACACGCTTCATGGTCGTGCTCCTGGCGAGCGACGTACTTCTGACGCAAATCGCGTAAACGGCCCGCAGCCGGCGTCAAGGAGCCGGGGTTGGCACAGTGGCGGAGCCAGCGGATCGTCGGACACGTCGAATACCTTCCTGTTGCTCAAGGGCGCTTCAGGGCCCTCTGGGCCGCGGTTTTCCTGGGTGGCGCCGGGTTGCGGGAGCCACGCTGGCCGGCGCCGGGCCTGGTGCCCGGCGGGGCGCTGCGAGGTTATAAGCAAGAAAGAGGCCGAGGCGCGAGGTCATGCTAGGGTTTGAGCGGGCAGGGAGGCAGCGCCACGGACAGGGTCAGTATTCTGAAATGGATTAATATCGATTCTGGAAAGCTTTAAAGGCGATGATATTATTTATTGTCACTTTTAATGCCGATATTTATCGGCTATAAGTGAACGTCATTACCGGTGCCGCTCCAGGCCCGGATCATCCGACAGTTGTCTCAAGAGGTCATCGATGAAAACCCTCACTTCGACTCCCCGCGCCGACGGCTTCCACATGCCGGCCGAATGGGCCCAGCAGACCCAGGTATGGATGGTCTGGCCGGAGCGTTCGGACAACTGGCGCCTGGGCGGCAAGCCCGCCCAGGCCGCGCACGTCACCCTGGCCAAGGCCATCGCGCGTTTCGAGCCGGTCACCGTGGCGGTGTCCGCCGGTCAGTACGAGAATGCCCGCCGCCAGCTCGACCTGCCCAACATCCGGGTGGTCGAGATCAGCAACGATGACGCCTGGGTGCGTGACACCGGCCCGACTTTCGTGATCAACGATCAAGGCGAGGTGCGTGGCGTGGACTGGGGCTTCAATGCCTGGGGTGGTTTCGACGGCGGCCTCTATGCGCCGTGGAACCGTGACGAGGAGCTGGCGGCCAAGGTCATGGAGATGGAGCGTGTGCAGCGCTACCACACCGAAGGCTTCGTGCTCGAGGGCGGCTCGATCCATGTCGATGGCGAAGGTACCCTGATCACCACCGAGGAGTGCCTGCTCAACCGTAACCGCAACCCGCACCTGAACCGTGAGCAGATCGAGGACATCCTGCGCGAGCACCTGGCGGTGGACACCATCGTCTGGCTGCCGGATGGCCTGTACAACGACGAGACCGACGGCCACGTCGACAACTTCTGCTGTTACGTCAGCCCCGGCGAAGTGTTACTGGCCTGGACCGATGATCCCCAAGACCCCAACTATGTGCGCTGTCACGCCGCCTACGAGGTGCTGAAGAACAGTCGCGACGCCAAGGGGCGCGAGTTCGTCGTGCACAAGATGCCGATTCCGGGCCCGCTGTTCGCCACCGAAGAAGAGTGCGCGGGCGTCGATCACGTCGCCGGCAGCCAGGAGCGCGACCCATCGGTGCGCCTGGCCGGCTCC
This sequence comes from Pantoea sp. Cy-639, assembly GCF_011752525.1. Taxonomy (GTDB): domain Bacteria; phylum Pseudomonadota; class Gammaproteobacteria; order Pseudomonadales; family Pseudomonadaceae; genus Aquipseudomonas. The sequence goes on from NZ_VWXI01000006.1 coordinate 78,877, forward strand.
TACGTGAACTTCCTGATCGTCAATGGCGGCATCATCGCACCGAGTTTCGACGACCCCGCTGATGCGCAGGCCAGAGCGATCCTGGCCAAGCTCTTCCCTGACCACGAAGTGGTGATGATCCCGGGACGCGAGCTGTTGCTCGGCGGCGGCAACATCCACTGCCTGACCCAGCAGCAACCGGCGCCCGCCAGACGCTGATCCGCAGGTCGAAGGAAAGCCCGTCATCCAACGGGCTTTTTTGTGCGCGGGCGACGGCCGGGCAAGCACGGTGGCACAGCAATTGTATTGCTTTCCCTGGTGTTTCAGGAGGCGTACTCCAACGCCTTTCTGTCACACATCCGAAGTAACTTAGCCGCTCACAGGGCCCAGGGAGTGCGTGTGGAAATGAAGGTAGCAAGTGAGTCGGCTTTGCGCCCAACGGCAGTGAATCAGCAATCGCTCAGAATCCTGGCGCAGTGGTTGAAGCACCGTGGAGAGGTTCAGGTCAGGACGACCGACCCACGACGTCTACTGGATGGGCGCTACCCGCAGGGACTGATCAGCGATGCAGAGCTTGAAGCGCTCATGGCTGTGTGGCACTGAAGGGTTGAAGACCTGCCGCCAATGAAAACGCCACCGCAATCGCGGTGGCGTTTTCATTGGCGCGGGCCCGGTCGTGGCGTGCCCGCCTGCTGCGATCAGAAGCTGTAGGTTCCCGTGACCACCAGGCTGCGTGGGTCGCCGACCTGGATCTGCGCGGCGCTGGTGGCCGAGCTGTAGTAGGTCTTGTCGGTGATGTTGCTCAACGCCGCACGCACGTCCCAGTCATGGGTGCGGTAGCCCGCCAGGGCGTCCCAGCGACCATAGCCCGGCAATACCGTGGTGTTCTGGTTGTCGGCGTAGCGATCGCCCACCAGGGTCAGGCCGGTCTCGGCGTACCAGCCCAGCTCCGGCTTCCAGGTCACGAACAGGCTGGCGTTGCGCTTGGCGACATCGTTGATGCGGTTGCCTTGCTGGCCATTGTTGTCCTTGACGATGGTCGCATCCTGCAGGCCGATCCCGCCGCGTACGTACCAGTTGCCGACGACATTGCCGGTGGCGGTCAGCTCGATGCCGCGCGAGCGTTGCAGGCCTGTCAGCAGAATGATGTTGGGGTCGTTCGGGTCGCGAGTGCGGCGGTTGTAGAGCTCCAGCTCGTAGAGCGCCAGCGTGGTGCTCAGGCGGTCGTCGAACCACTCGCTCTTGACCCCGATTTCCTTTTGCCGGGTCAGTTCCGGGTCGGTCTGGTTGCCGTTGCCGGGCGCGCCCGGAGTGATGCCGATCAGGCCGCCGCCCACCGGCGAGTAGGTCTTGCTCCACGAGGCGTAGAACGAATGGTCGCGCCAGGGCGAATAGACCACGCCCAGGCGCGGGCTGAAGCTGTTGTCGTTCTGCTTTTCGGAGATGCCCCGCAGCTTGTTGGTGGTTTCCACCTCGAACTGGTCGAAGCGCATGCCCAGCAGTACCTGCCACTCGTCGTTGAGACGGATCTGGTCCTGCAGATAGAGGCCGCGGCTGTCGACCACCGTATGGTTGTTGCTCGACACGCTCATCGCCCCGGTGTGCTGCAGGTGGCGGTTGGGGCTGTCGAGGTCCAGGGAAGGCACGGCCTTGCCACCGGCCTTGGGTGCCAGGGCGGTGGACAGCATCGGGTCACGGCGCTGGTTGCCGAACTCCAGGCCCAGCAGCAGCTTGTGCTCGAGGCCCCAGGTGCTGACATCGCCCTCGGCTTCGAGGTTGTTGAACAGGTTGCGGGTGCTCAGGTCCTGCTGCCAGCGCTGGCGCGTCACCAGGTTGGTGCGTGGGTCGTAGCCGGTCTGGTAGGTGTTGTCGAAGTCGCTGTCGAGGCGGAACAGGCCCAGCGTGTGACGCAGTTGCCAGTTGTCGCTGAGCTGGTAGTTCAGGCGCGAGCGCAGCGACTGCGAGCGGTCGTCGATGTAGTCGCGCTGGGTGTCGCCATAGGTGGTGCTGCGGCCCACGTCCGCCGGACGGCCGTGGGCGCCTGGGATGCCGCGGTCCGGGGTGCGGTTGTAGCGGCTGTATTCGTACTGCACCAGCCAGTTGAGGTCAGGGGTGAGCTGCCAGCTCATGGACGGGGCGAACAGCTGGCGGCTGCCGTCGATGCCATGGCGGAAGCTGTTGCTGTCCTCGTTGCCCATGTTCAGGCGCAGGCTGATGTTGTCGCTGGGGTCGGCGCTCAGGTCGGCATACAGGCTGCGCAGGTCCTGGCTGCCGCCGCGGGCCTCGATGCTCGAGCGACGGCCATGCTCCGGCGCCTTGCTCACCCGGTTGACGATGCCGCCTTGGCTGCCACGGCCATAGAGGACGGCGGCCGGGCCCTTGAGCACCTCGATCCGTTCGATGTTGTGCAGGTCGCGGGTGTATTGGCTGTCGTCGCGGATGCCGTCCAGGTAGAAGTCGTTGCTGGCGTCGAAGCCACGGATGCGCAGGCTGTCGAAGCGGGTATCGCCGCCGCCGCTGACGTTGGGGATGCCTTCCAGGGCCTTGACCAGGTTGTTGCTGCCGTAGTCCAGCACGCTGCTGGTCTTCACCGAGTCGATGGCCTGGGGTACATAGCGCGCCGGGGTCGAGGTACGGGTGGCGGTGGTCACGTCGCGAACCCGCGGGTTGTCCTCCTCGCGCTCGTTGTCAGCGGTGATCGAGGTTTCCGGCAGGGTGGTGGTGGCCGCAGTGGCCAGGCCGGCACTGAACAGCAGCGACAAGCCCAGTGTGAGGGGAGAGAGACGGCAGGGGGCAAACATTGCAGGGATCCAATGCGCTAGTGAGAAGTTGGGCGCGAATGATAATGCTTGCTATTTGCTGTTGCATAGGTGTTTGTAAAGGCTTGTCTTTACATATGTATCACTTTGTAACTAGACGTTTGGTAGGATGCATCGCCGTCTGGCCCTGAAGCGGCTGTGCATGACCGTTGTGTGGTTGTCGTGGGGTTTGCACAAAAGAGACAAATTTGCGCTGACACACGGCAGATATGCATGGAAATGCACCAGCCTCGACCTTGTTTTTGGTTATATCAACCTGCATTTCACGATTTTTTGACATGCATGCGCAGGCAGGGCTAGGATTCGGCGTCTGCGCCTGCAGGCCTTGAATGGGCCATGCGGCTGAAAGACCCGTTGCAGACCGTTGGCGGGCTTTTCGGCTTGGATCCGCATAGCGTCGAACCTACGAAGGGGCGTTGGTTCCTGGCGTTTTAAAGCAGCGCGTTTTTGATTACCAAATAAGGAAAATAACATGTTGAAAACCAGGATCAGCCTGGTCGCTCTGGCGATGATCGCCGCGACCCAGGCACAGGCCAACGATCAGGCCGACAGCAAGGGCTTCATCGAGGACAGCCACGCTAACGTGCTGCTGCGCAACGCTTTCATCAACCGTGACAAGAAACACGGCACCAACGACCAGTCCCAGTGGGGCCAGGGCGTCATCGCCAACTTCTCCTCCGGCTTCACCCAGGGCACCGTCGGCGTGGGCGTCGATGCCTTTGGCCTGTACGCCCTGCGCCTGGATGGCGGCAAAGGCCGCAACGGCGGTGCTGGTATCGACTTCTTCAAGCGCCACAACAGTGTCGATGCCAAGGAGCAGAGCAGCTCCGAGCGCGACATCGCCCGTGGTGGCGCGGCAGTGAAATTCCGCATCTCCAACACCGTGCTCAAGTACGGTGACCAGATGCCGGCCCTGCCGGTCCTGCAGTACGACGATGCGCGTCTGCTGCCAGAGAGCTACACCGGCACCATGATCACCTCCAAGGAGATCAAGGGCCTGGAAATCAACGCCGGCCACTTCACCCAGGAAGCGCGCAAGAGCGCCGAGCGTCGCGATGGCGGCGGCCTGAAGTCGATCGACGTGCTGGGCGGCAGCTACAAGTTCACCGACAACTTCACCGCGTCGCTGTACACCGCGCACAACGAAGACGTGATGAAGAAGCACTACCTGGGCCTGAACTACGTCTTCCCGATCGCCAGCGACCAGTCCCTGACCCTGGACTTCAACGGCTACAAGTCGGACATCGACAGCAAATACGTCCAGGCCGCCAAGCTCAACGGCGACTCCAACACCATCTGGAGCCTGGCCGCGACCTACGCCTACGGTCCGCACTCGTTCACCCTGGCGCACCAGCGCAGCACCGGCAGCACCGGCTATAACTACGGCTGGTACCAGAACGACGGTGGCGTGGGTGACGGTGGCTCGACCATCTACCTGGCCAACTCCTACTGGTCCGACTTCAACGCCGAGGACGAGCGCTCCTGGCAGCTGGGCTACGGCCTGGACTTCGGCGCCTTCGGCGTGCCGGGCCTGACCTACAAGTTCGCCTACGTGGTCGGTGACAACATCAACACGCGCAACGTGAAGAACCCGGAAGGCTTCGGCGAAGGTAAAGAGCGCGAGATCTTCAACCAGATCCGCTACGTGGTTCAGGACGGCCCGGCCAAGGACCTGTCGATCAAGCTGCGCAGCTCCTTCCTGCGGACCAACACCGCAGTACGGCTCAATGGCTACAACGACGACGGCAACGAAGTCCGCGTATTCGTCGAGTACCCGATCAGCATCTTCTGATCCTGATCCCGCGTCACCAACAGCCCCGGCCTATGCCGGGGCTGTTTCTTTGCGGCGTACCGCAGCCGCGGCCGGCGCTACCTCGATTTCCCCTGTCTGCGGCGCGAAGCTGTCGCTGCGTGCCATCCGCCACATCCGCGCATAGAACTCGCTGTCGATCGCGCCACTGAGCAACTCACCGGGCTTGAGGAAGGTGTGCAACTGCGAGAACAGGCTGATCTCGCTGGGGCTGATGCGTCGTGCCAGGTGCTTGGGCTTGAGTTCGGCGGGATGGTCCAGGCCCGCTGCAGCGAGCATCTCGGCCAGGGCATGCAGGGTGTTGCGGTGGAAGCTGGCGACTCGCTCGGCCTTCTCCGGCACGACCAGAGCGCGTTGGCGCAGCGGGTCCTGGGTCGCCACGCCGGTGGGGCACTTGTTGGTGTGGCAACTCTGCGACTGGATACAGCCGATGGCGAACATGAAGCCACGCGCCGAATTGACCCAATCGGCGCCGATGGCCAGCACGCTGGCGATGTCGAACGCACTGACCAGCTTGCCAGCCGCGCCGATGCGGATGCGTTCGCGCAGGTTCAGGCCGACCAGGGTGTTGTGCACGAACATCAGGCCCTCGCGCAGCGGCACGCCCATGTTGTCGGAGAACTCTCGCGGCGCTGCGCCGGTGCCGCCTTCCTTGCCGTCGACGACGATGAAGTCCGGGGTGATGCCGGTGGCCAGCATCGCCTTGGCGATGCCCATGAATTCCCACGGATGGCCCAGGCAGAACTTGAAGCCCACCGGCTTGCCGCCGGACAGCTCGCGCAGCTGGGCGACGAACTGCAGCAGCTCGACGGGCGTGCGGAAGGCGCTGTGGGCGGCGGGCGAAATGCAGTCCTCGCCCTCGCGCACGCCGCGGGTGGCGGCGATCTCGGCACTGACCTTGTGCCCCGGCAGGATGCCGCCATGGCCGGGCTTGGCACCCTGGCTGAGCTTGATCTCGATCATCTTCACCTGGGCGGCGCGGGCCTGCTCGGTGAAGCGCTCGGGGTCGAACTGGCCGTCTTCGCTGCGGCAGCCGAAATAACCGCTGCCGATTTCCCAGATCAGGTCGCCGCCGTGTTCGCGATGGTAGGGGCTGATGCTGCCCTCGCCGGTGTCGTGGGCGAAGCGGCCCAGGCGCGCGCCCTTGTTCAGCGCGGCGATGGCGTTGGCGCTGAGGGCGCCGAAACTCATCGCCGAGATGTTGAAGATCGACGCCGAGTAGGGCTGGGTGCACTGCGGGCCGCCGATACGGATGCGGAACGACGCCGGGTCAGGCATTGGCACTGGCAGCATCGAGTGGCTGATGAACTCGAAGCCTGGCTTATAGGCATCGTTGAGGGTGCCGAAGGCCTTCTCGGCGCTTTCGTTCTTGGCCCTGGCGTAGACCAGTGAACGCTGCGCGCGCGAGAACGGCAGCTTGTCGTCGTCGCCCTCGATCAGGTATTGGCGGATCTCCGGACGGATGGTTTCGATCAGATAGCGGATATTGCCCAGGATCGGATAGTTGCGGCGCACCGCGTGGTGGCGTTGGCGCAGGTCGTTGAGGCCGACCAGGCTGAGCAGGGCGCTGATGGCGGTAAAGGGCCAGAGCCAGGTGTGGGCAAGCAGGAAAGGGGCACTGGCAATCGTGAAGAGAAGACACAGGAACAGGCAGGCATAGCGGCTGGGGAGCGAGTCTTTCATGGGTCCATCGCAGGCGGGGTGACCCGGCCTAGGATAGGCAAAGGCTGCGGAGGGAAAACCTGGGATTTCGGTAAAAGACTGTTACTCGACGCGGAATTGCCTGGAGCGGTAATTACGGCCAGTTTCGGTGGGCGCCAAGGTCGCGGTATCCGATCAGGTGAACTGGATGAAGAAGAAGCCGGCTTCATCACCTTCCTCGTCGGCCTCGCCATAGCGGGGCCGCACCAGCAGTTCGGGGTATTTCTGCTCCAGCTTGCCTTCTTCTACATCGTCATAGAGGCGGTCGAGCTTGGTCTCATGCTTTTCGTAGAGTTGTTGCCAGTCGATCATCAGATAGCGGTTCCCCGTCCGCAGGCCTGGTTCAGGTTCCCAAGTGGAGACCTGAAGCAGATATCCAGTTCTTTGCGCTGACCTCAAGTTGATAATGTAAGGATCACGCAGGAGAGGTTTGGTGTCCCCTCGACGGTATCAGCTGGCGCTCAGGCCGATCCTGCCACATAGATAGATGAACAGTTGCTCGGCGAGGGTGTCGGCATGCTCTGCCTTGACCAGCAACGTGAAGAAATAATACTCGTCGAACAGTCTTTCAACGTCGCCCGGTGGGATCAAGTAGAAGTCCACATAGGCTCGGTAGAGTCGCTTGACGTCTTCGGAGATTTGCTCAAGGTCAGTGGGAAGGTTCGTGACATCATAGAAGATCCTCTTGTAGTGCTTCTGGTCGTCACTGATCTCAATGTAGGGAACACGGCGTTTTTCGCATTGCTCCCAATGAGTCTTCTGCATTTTGCTGTCGCGGTAAGTGAAGTTCATCATTGGTCCTTGTATTTGAAGTCGGTGACATGGGTCATTTTGCCGGTTCGGTCGATTTTGGCCATGTAATGAACATTCACTCCATTGACCTTGCGCTCCATCTTCGACCATCCCTTGCCTTTGAAATGTGGGTCACCGATATCCTTTGCAGCGATGATCTCCACCCCATTCTCCGGATGTTTCTTCACATGGTCCATTGCAGCGCTTTCATTGCGGTTCCGCGCTTTGGTGCGGCCGGTGGACTTGCTCCTGACCCGCTTGGGTTTTCTAAAGCTGCATTTCTTCTTCCAGCCTAGTGGGTCGATCCAGCCAATAGGGTTTGGCCCGTACTGGTAAAAGTTGAATCCGCCAATTAGGCCGATGGGGTCTGGCGTGATGAATCGTCCAATTTCCGGATCATAGAACCGGAAGGTGTTGTAGTGCAGCCCGGTTTCCCGATCCAGATACTGTCCCTGGAGCCGCAGGTTCTGTTCTTCGACCAGTGTCGGTTCACGCCATTCCTCAAGGCTCTTGCCCCAAAGCCGGAAGCGTGCGCGCCAGATCTGGCTGCCATCTTCCTCGCAGAGTAGAACCGGCTGGCCGTTGATGTCGTTGTGATAGTGACGGATGTGCTGCTGTTCGTCGGTGCCGTCGACTCGTGCCAAGGGTTCATGGCTGTCCTCTTCATAGAGGTAGAGAGTCGAATGGGTGTATCGGAATTCCTGCAGTAGGCGTAGTCCATCCCACAGGAAGCGCTTGCTGTCCAGCAAATGACCATGGCTGTCGTACAGCGATTTTTCAATCCGGCGCCCGAGTGGATCGTATTGCATGCGCAGAATACGGGTCTGCCCAGTAGCCCGGATATGCACTTCTGTGAGGCGATGTTCGGCATCGTAGAAAAACTGCTGATTTCCCGAGTGCGGGCTACGTTTTTCGATCAGACGACCGAAATCGTCATAGTGGAAGTACGTGTTTTGATAGCTCAGCAGTTGGTCGTGTGTGACTGGGCTCTGCTTATCGAGCAGGTTTCCAGCTGGATCATAAGCGTAATGCTCTCCGTCGCCGTGAGGCTGATGTTGGCAACTTATGACTTGACCGGCTGCATCGTAATGCAGCAGAGACTGTTGTCTCCATTCGGGGGTCTGGATCAGCCGATGGGTGAGGTTACCGGCCAGGTCGTAGGCAAAGGTCTGACGAATCGGGGCCGGCAAGCGTACCGGAAAACAGCTCGGGTAACAGTGCCGCGAGCGCAGACGACTGCTTGTGTCATAGTCGCTACGTGTAACCATCCGTCCTTGGGTACGTAGGGTTTCACGGTGCAGACGATCCCGTTCAAAGTCGCAGATTACCCGATTGTCCACATTGATCTGATGCAGGTGGCCACTGCCATAGTAAATGCGGTTGAGCCTGCGTCCATCGGGCAATATTGTTTGAACCGGATTTCCTAGCTCATCGTATTGATGTTGCAGGACGCCATTGCTGGAGCTCTCTTCGCACAGTCGACCCAGCGCATCGAAGGTGAATGTCAGAACGTGCTCATTGTCTCGTGTATCGCGATGTCGCACGGTAACAAGCTGGTCCAGCGCATCATAGTCAAAGCGGCTATGCCCATCGTGCGTATGGCGTGCAACTAGACGTTCCCCCGCATCGTATTCAAATCGATGGACAATGGGGGCTCGCTGCGCGGTGGTGGGCTGGAAAACCAGCTCGATGATGTTGTCCAGGTTGTTGTAGGCATAACGCCTGCTGCTGCCATCCAGGTTTAGTTGCTGGAGCAGGCGGTCTGCCGGGTCCCACTTGAAGCAATAGCGTTCGCCGTTCTCTGTGGTCAATGTCAACAAACGGCCATAGCAGTCGTAGGTAAATTGCCGTTTTCGGGTGTTCGCTTCCAGTTGCTGGCGAATCATGCCTTTGGTTGTGTACGAGTACTCACTGATCTGACCTGCAGTATCGCAATGACGGGCCAGTAGACCGGCCGAGTCGTAGCTCAGTGTTTCCCGGCGATCGTCGGCGTGGACGATTGATTGCAAGCGGCCGCGAGCATCATGGACGAATTGGGTAAGTTCGCCTTGGGCGTTGGTCAATGTTTGTAGATGACCTCGCTTGTCGTATCGGTAGCGCGTCGCATAACCGGAGCAGTCGGTTTCCTCTATCAGCAGTCCCAATCTGTTCCAGCGCAGATGTCGATTGTTGCCAGTGGGATCAGTGACTCGTATGACATTACCTAGCTCGTCATAGGCGTATCGGGTCACATTACCTATCGGATCAGTCTCACTGATGCAGTTCCCCCGCTGGTCATAGCGATAGCGCCAGCAGTGCCCTGCGGCATCAATCTCCTCCCTTGGTAGTGACCAGTGCTCCAGCCAAACGGTCGACTCACTGCGCTCCAAGGGGTCGATGGTCTGCACCAGGTTCCCTGAATCGTCATACAGGTACTGCCAGCGTCCTCCGCTGGGGTCGGTGGCTGCCAGCAATTGGCGTTCGTCATTCCACTCGAATCGCCAGACCCGTCCCAGCGCATCTTCATGGCGAGTTACCTGGTACTGTCTGTTCCAGTGGACACAACGGCTGCGTTGCAGGCCATCGGTTATGCGTGTGATGCCAGCGGCGATATCGTAATCGAAAGCATATTCATCGCCATCGTCGGTCCAGTGACGGGATACCCGCCAACCATCTTCTACCTGCACCCAGTCGTAGAAACAACGGAGCCCGCTCGGAAGACGATGTTCGACCAAGCGACCACTCTGGTCATAGACAAAGCTGCGACGCTGTTGACCATCGGAATCGAAAGTGCCGCTCAGGCTACCCATCGAGTCGTAGCTATAGCTGGCAAGGAGTTCGGTGCTGCCGTCGGCATAGTCACGAAAGAGTCGGCTTACCCGTCTGGGGCAGCGCTCATCGTAGTGCAGACGTACCTGTACTTGGTCGAATGTGTCACGAAGCGTCGTCAGACGACCACTGTCGTCGTAGTCGAGGAATACTCGGTTTTCGTTACGGTCACCCAGTTGGCAAAGTACTAGATGGCGTGGATCGCTCTTGCTGGGTTGGAACAGACGATACAGACCGTCGATGCGTTCTATGAGCAATTCACCGTTCAGTGCTCGACGCACACTCAGCCCTTCACCAGCGCTGAACACCGCATCTCCAGATGGAATGAACCCCATGTCGATGATGCGGCCCTGATCATCGGTGAATAGCAGATGTTCGCCACCTTCCGGGCGGTCTCGAATCGTGACGCTGGCTTCATAATCCACGCTCCAGCCGACACCGAACAAACCTTCGGTACGACTGTCGCGGCTATTGTAAAAGCGCTGCCATGTGATCGGCAGCAGTGCGGGCAAGGTGAAGTCTAGATCCGCATCGCTTTCGAGAATCTTCGCCCCGGTCGTGCTGTGGACGGGATTGGGGGAACCGGCGACTGCTGCGGTCAGTGCGGAGCTCACTTGCTCGGTCAGGTACGTCGCGACACCCCCAATCAACATGCACCCAAACTTGCTATAGAACTTCCCCCCCCGCCCCCGCAACATCATCAACGCCGTGATCGCCAGGCCGATCCCCGGTGTCTTGCCACTGCGGATCTCGCGCACCACGATCGGCTCACCGCCGATGCGCACATTGTCCGACACCAGCCCACCATCGACGATCACTGCCTCGCAGGTGCTGCGATCGCCGCTGCGACAGGCCGGGTGGCCGTTGATCAATACCTTGCTCGAGCCCTCGGCCAGGTACTGCGGCGGCATTGGCGGGTGCTTGGTGCACAGCACCTTGTCGTCGGGGGCTTCCTGGGTGTTGGGCGCGGGGCTGGCGACGGTCGGCCGCCACATTTGCGAGAAGAAGCCCTTGGCCATGTCGAGGAAGGTCTCTTCCTGTTCCTCGGCCTGCGTGCCACCGCCCTCGCCACTGGCCGGGGCCGAGGGCGCGGTGACCACGCCGGCCGCGCGCGCGGCGCGCTTGCCGTTGGTCTTGGTGTTGGGCGAGCCACTGGCGATGGTGGCTTGCACGGTCGGCGGGAACAGGGCGTTGCCGATGCCCTCGCATAATCGACTGAGCCCGGTGTCGGCGCCGGTCTTGGCCATGACCACGCCGACCACCAGGCCCACCACCGCGCCAAGCACGAAGCAGCCCAGGCCGCCGGTGACCACGGTAATACCCAATGCCGCGGCCACCGCAGCGGTGGCCAGGGCGCCGATGGCGACGTTGGCGGCGACTTCCAGCACGCCGCCGATGATATCGGCCATCACCGAGGTGTGCAGCAGCGCATCGCCTTCGCGGGCGGCCCAGAGAGCGTCGGACATGGTGCGCTGTCAGCCCAGGTTGTCGAAGTCGAGGGACTGCTTGAGCGCCGCCCAGTGCGTCGCCTCGGCCTCGCCCAGGGGGCTGGGTTTGACATAGCTCAAGGCGAACATCTTGCGCGTGCCCGGCAGCACCAGCGCCAGCTGGTACTGGTAGACCTTCTCCTGGCCCTTGCTGAACTGGCTGCTCAGCTCGATCGCCTCGATCGGCTGCGCCGCGCCCACCTGGGTGGCGCGGGCCGGCTGGAACTGCAGGTCCTTGACCTGTTGCTGCAGACGCTGCAACTGGCCGTCGAAGTTGCTCTGCAGCGTCTCGCCCTCTTCGAGCAGGCTGCGGCTGACGATCAGCGAGGTGCCCAGGGCTTCGAAGCGCAGGATGTTGATGCTGGTGTCGCGTACCTGCGCATCGGGCAGGGCGAAGCGGAATTCGTCGACGCGGTAACTCATGATTGGGTCTCGTTATTTGCCGGTGCCGGGGAAGAGGGCCTTCACCGCGCCGTCGATGGCGGTTTTCACGCCCTGGCTGTTCGGGGCGGTCTGCGCGCCGCTGCCGACGTTCAGGTCAAGGGTGCCGCCGGTGTTGATCTCGGCGTCGGCATTGGCGTGGAAGCTGAACTGCTCGCAGCTGATGTTGATCTGTCCGCTGGCGTTGAGCTCGATCACGCTCTTGCCGCAGACCAGGCGCAGGTTCTCGCCGACTTCGATCAGGTAGCTGGTGCTGACGCTGTCGGTCTTGCTCGCGCCGACCAGCAGCATGTCGTCGCGGCGCACGGCGCGGATGCGGTCCTGGCCGATGGTGATGGTCTCGAGCATGCCGACGGTCTGGGTGCGGTTGACGCCCACCGACAGCGTCTCGCTCTGCTCGACCACGGTGTCCATGTTGCGTTCGGCATGCATGTACAGCTGCTCGGCGCCCTTCTTGTCCTCCATGCGGATTTCATTGAAGTTGGCCGGGCTGCCGCCCTTGCTCGAGCGGCTCTTCATGCCGCTCTGGGTGGCGCCCCCTGGCAGGTCGTAGGGCACCCCCTGTTCGGCGTTGTACACCCGGCCTGTGATGATTGGCCGATCGGGGTCGCCTTCGAGAAAGCTGACGATCACTTCCTGACCGATCCGCGGCACCTGCATCGACCCCCAGTTCTTGCCTGCCCAGGCCTGCGACACGCGGATCCAGCAGGAGCTGTTCTCGTTGGACTGGTCATGGCGGTCCCAGTGGAAGTGCACCTTGACCCGGCCATACTGGTCGGTCCAGATCTCCTCACCGGCCGGGCCTACCACCACGGCGGTCTGCGGCCCCTTGACGATTGGCCGCAGGGTGCTGGCCACCGGTCGGTAGCTCTGCTGGGCATCGATGCAGCTGAGGTTGCTCTCGAACTGGGCCGCGCCACTGCCGCCGCCGCTTTCCAGGCGCTCCTGATGCACGTAGTAGCGGGCGGCGACGATCAGGTATTCGCGGTTCTGGTCCTGGCGGGTGAAGTTGCTGAGGCTGAACAGGTGGCCGCTGCCCAGGCCGCGGGCATTGCCGCGCAGCTCGACGCGTTCGTGCAGGCTTTGCAAGGCCTCCAGCCGGGTACGGGCATAGTGCTCGCCGTCCTGGCTCTGGGCATAGGCGCCGGGGTAGTCGTACAGCGGGTAGTCGCTGGCCTGGTGCGGGCGCGGCATGGCCGAGCGCACGTCGATGCGCGCGCTGGGGCGCTGGAAGTCGTAGTCGTTGAGCTCCAGCGAGCCGGGCTGGACCTCCTGGGCCAGGTGCCAGTCGTTGATGTGGTCGCGTTCGCGGTGCTGGCCATCCGGCGGGTAGAAGGGCACGCTCTCGTAGCCTACGGCCTTCTGGTGCGCGCCGTAGGCGTCGGCGAGCACCAGCACGTGACGCTCCTGTTCGTGGCGGAAGAAGTAGTAGATGCCTTCTTCCTCCATCAGCCGGCTGACGAAGTCGAAGCTGGTTTCGCGGTACTGCACGCAGTATTCGCGCTCGCGATAGCCGCGGCTCAGGGCGTCCTCGAAGTCCGAGAAGCCCAGGTCGCGAAAGACCTGCTTGATGATCTGCGGGGCGCTAAGGTGCTGGAAGATCCGGCAGTCGCTGGTACGGGTCAGCAGCCACAGCCATGGCCGCAGGGTCACCCGGTAACTGGCGAACTGGCCCTGGTCGACCGACTGGCTGCAGCGCGCGACGATGCCGTGGAAGTACCTGAGGCTGGCGGCATCCTGTTGCACGCTCAGGCACAAGGGCTTGCCCAGCAACTGGTTGAGGTCGATCGCCGGGTCGTCGCTGGTCAGTTGCAGTTCGTAGTCGAACAGGCGACCGAGCTCCTCGCTGCCGCCCATCTCGGCAAGGATCAGCTTGTCCGGCCCCAGTGGGCTGTTGATCTGCGCCAGGCGCGTGAACTGCTTGAACAACATGGTCGGGCCCGTCAGTCGGCAGTGCCGAAGTCATAGTGCAGGTCGTTGCCGCGGCGGCTGATGGCGACGCTGGCCAGCGGCTTGCCTTCGAGCAGGCGGGTCAGGAACTCGCGGCTCATGTCCGGCAGCAGGCCGTTGGTGAGGATGGCGTCGATCATGCGGCCGCCGCTTTCGGTTTCGGTGCAGCGCGAGACGATCAGCTCGACCACGCCGTTGTCGTAGGCGAAGCCGACCTTGTGCGTGCTTTCCACCCGCTTGCGGATGCGTTCGAGCTGCAGACAGGTGATGGCCTGGAGCATGGCGTCGCTGAGTGGGTAGTAGGGGATGGTCACCAGGCGGCCGAGCAAGGCCGGAGGGAAGATCTCCAGCAGCGGCTTGCGCAACTGCGTCGCCACCGACTCGGGATCGGGCAGGGCCTGCGGATCCTTGCAGATATTGGCGATCAGTTCGGTGCCGGCGTTGGTGGTGAGCAGGATCAGGGTGTTGCGAAAGTCGATCTGGCGGCCTTCGCCATCCTCCATCACACCCTTGTCGAAGACCTGGAAGAAAATCTCGTGAACGTCGGGGTGGGCCTTCTCCACCTCGTCCAGCAGTACCACGCTGTATGGCCGACGGCGCACGGCTTCGGTCAGCACGCCGCCTTCGCCGTAGCCGACATAGCCGGGCGGGGCGCCCTTGAGGGTCGAGACGGTGTGGGCCTCCTGGAACTCGCTCATGTTGATGGTGATCAGGTTCTGTTCACCGCCGTACATGGCCTCGGCCAGCGCCAGGGCAGTCTCGGTCTTGCCCACGCCGGAGGTGCCGGCGAGCATGAACACGCCGATCGGCTTGTTCGGGTTGTCCAGGCCGGCGCGGGATGTCTGGATGCGCTTGGCGATCATCTTCAGCGCGTGGTCCTGGCCGATGATGCGCCTGGCCAGGTGGGTATCGAGGTTGAGCACGGTCTCGATCTCGTTGCGCGCCATGCGACCGACCGGGATGCCGGTCCAGTCGGCGACCACCGAGGCCACCGCCTGATAGTCCACGGTCGGCAGGATCAGCGGACGCTCGCCCTGGAGGGCGCTCAGGCGCTGCTGCAGCTCGACCAGGCGCTCGCGCAGCGCGTGGCTGTCTTGCATGCCCGGATCCTGGTCGACTTCGCCGGCTTGCTCGCGCAGTTGGGCGCGGGTGGCCAGCAGTTCGTCCACCAGGGATTTCTCTTCGGCCCAGCGACTCTCCAGGGTCGCCAGGCGTTCACGTTCCTCGGCCAACAGGCTGTCGGCCTGGGCCTGGCGTTGGCCTGTCGCCACGCCGATCGCGGCTTCGCGGGCGATGATCTGCCGTTCGATCTCCAGCGCCTCGATGCGCCGGCGGCTGTCGTCCACCTCGGCTGGCACCGCGTGCAGGCTGATGGCGACGCGGGCGCAGGCGGTGTCGAGCAGGCTCACCGACTTGTCTGGCAACTGGCGCGCCGGGATGTAGCGGTGCGACAGCTTCACCGCGGCCTCCAGTGCCTCGTCGAGAATCTGCACCTTGTGGTGGCGTTCCATGGTCGAGGCCACACCGCGCATCATCAGCAGCGCCTTGGCCTCGCTCGGCTCGTCCACCTGCACCACCTGGAAGCGGCGGGTCAGGGCCGGGTCCTTCTCGATGTGCTTCTTGTACTCGGCCCAGGTGGTCGCCGCCACGGTACGCAGGCTGCCACGGGCGAGCGCCGGCTTGAGCAGGTTGGCGGCGTCGCCGGTGCCGGCGGCGCCACCGGCACCGACCAGGGTGTGGGCTTCGTCGATGAACAGGATGATCGGCTTGGGCGAGGCCTGCACCTCCTCGATCACCTGGCGCAGGCGCTGTTCGAACTCGCCTTTCATGCTGGCGCCGGCTTGCAGCAGGCCGACATCCAGGCTGCGCAGCTCGACGTCCTTGAGCGCCGGCGGCACATCGCCGGCGACGATGCGCAGGGCGAAGCCCTCGACCACGGCCGTCTTGCCCACCCCGGCCTCGCCGGTGAGGATCGGATTGTTCTGCCGGCGGCGCATGAGGATGTCGACCAATTGGCGAATCTCCTCGTCGCGACCGACGATGGGGTCGAGCTTGCCGTCGCGTGCCTGCTCGGTCAGGTCGACGGTGAAGCGCTTGAGTGCCTCCTGCTTGCCCATCGTCGCAGGTGCCAGCGCGCCACTGGCCTCTCCCGGCACCGCGGCGCTGAAACCGTCGCTGGCGGCCAGGCCGTTCTCCGGCGAGTCGCCAACGTATTCGTCGAAGCGCTCGCTCAGGGCTTCGACCTTGAGCTTGGCGAATTCGCCGGAAAGCCCCAGCAGGGCATTGCGCAGGCTTGGGGTCTTGAGAATGCCCAGCAGCAGGTAGCCGGTGCGCACCTGGTGTTCACCGAACATCAGGCTGCCATAGACCCAGCCGCGCTCGACCGCCTCTTCCACCTGGGAGGACAGGTCGGTGATCGACGTCGAGCCGCGCGGCAGGCGGTCGAGGGCGTCGGTCAGGTCGCGGGCCAGCCTTGCAGGCTCGACATTGAACTGGCGGATGACTCGGTGCAGGTCGCTGTCTTGCAGTTGCAACAACTGGTGCAGCCAGTGCGCCAGCTCCACGTAGGGATTACCCCGCAGCTTGCAGAACACCGTGGCGGCCTCGATGGCCTTGTAGGCGACGCTGTTGAGTTTGCCGAACAGCGCGGCGCGGCTGATTTCACCCATGGTCCTGGCTCCTTGTGAGGGCGGCTTCGACCGGCTGCCCGACGTAGTAGCGGGCAAGCTTGAGGTCGTTGGCATCGTGGGCCGGACGGCCGGCCCAGGTATCGAACCCCAGGCGCCGTCCGGCATCGAGTTGCAGCGCAGGCACCTGGTCCTGCGCGAGGATAAGGTTGAGGTCCCAGTCCAGCTCCTGGCCCAGGTACTCGGCGACCCAGGCGGCCAGCTCGACGAACGTCTGGCCGCCGGGCAGCAAGGCGTGGTACTGGTCGAGACTGAGCGGGCCCAGGCACAGGCGGAACTTGTGCTGGCGGTCCCACACGTAGCGGCCCAGGCACAGGTCCACGCCCAGGCGGTTGGCATGGTGGCCGAGCTGGCTGCGCTCGGGCAGTTCCAACCACTGGCCGACGTACTCCTCGAGCCGCACCGGCACGCCGAAGTAGCCGGCGAGGATGCTGCACAGTCCGTCCGGGTAGCGGGTTTGCGCCGCCAGGTGGCCGGACCAGTGCAGCTTGGCCGTATCGGCCAGCGGCCCCTGGCCTTGCAGCTCCGCCTGGCCGCGGCCACTGAGTGCGGCCAGGCGCGCGGCCCAGTAGTCGTCGCCGGGCCGGTCGTGGCTGACGGTCGGCCGTGCTTCGGCCCAGGCGCGGTAGAACAGGCTCAGCAGGCGGTGATGGAAGATGTCGAGAAAGCGCTTGCCGGTAGGGTCGGCGTGGTTGCGCTGGCGCTCGCGCATGAACTCGGTGAGATGCAGGGGCAGTGGCCCGTTGGGGCCGCCGAGACCGAAGAAGAACTGCTCCAGGCGTGCCGGGCCGTCTTCGTCGGTGTCCACTGCGGCCAGAGTCGCCGGGGCGAAGCCGCAGTCCAGGCGCTGGCCCAGGCGCACCGGCTCGTCGGCCAGGCGCAGCGAATGGCCGAAGCGCGGCAGGTCGGGGTTTTCCGCCTCGAGGCGACGCAGGGCCTGGAAGAAATCGTGCGCCCAGGGTTCGGCTTGCATGGCGGCGAGCGTCTTCACAGGGTCGGCCTGCGTCCGGGCCTGGCTTTCCAGCGCATGATTTCGCCACGTTCGCTGGTGCGCAGGACGGTTTCGGTGAAGCTGTTGATCGAGCTGTAGCGAGCCAGGAAGCGTTCGAGGACCGCACCGAGCAAGTACACCCCGGTGCCCCTGAAGGCGTTCTCGTCGAAGGTCAGGGTGATCTCCAGGCCGCGGCCGAAGACGATCGGCCCAGGCATCGGCAGGCGCCGTGTGCAGGGCTGGCTGCTGACTTCGCGCAGGCCATCGATCTGCAAGAGCAGGGCGCTGTCGTGGCTATCGCCATACAGGCGCAGCAGCTCGCGCAGGGCGGCTGCGCCCTGGCCCTGTTCGGTCAGCGACAGGTAGTTCAGCGACAGCTGGCTGATCAGCCGCCAGGCGCGGTTGTCATGGGCATGGCTGGCTTTCGGCCGGCTGGGGCCGGCCAGGCAGCGCACCGCAGCCACCGGGGCGCTGTCGGCCAGGCTGAAGTCGCTGCGGCCGTCGCCGACGGCCATGAACAGCGGCAGGTCGCGGTTGCTGCACAGGGCGCTGATGCCCAGCTGGCGCAGGTCGTGGCGATACGGGGCCTGCTGGCCGTCGACCAGGCTGATGAAGGTTTCGCTGCCTATGTAGCTGGAGCGGGTGCCGTTGCGCCGCTGTTCGCTGGACAACACCCGTGGCTCGCGGCGCACGATGTAATAGGCCTGGTCGCGGCCATAGCGCGAGGGATCGCGCACCGCGTAGAACGGCAGGAACTCCTGGTCGGGGCCGGTCCCGTGGCCACTGACCCGTTGCAGCGAGTGGACCTCGAAATCGGTGGGCCGGGTGCGGTCGGCGATCACGTGGTGCTCATGCACCCGGTCGGTCAGGTGAATGCGGTCGACCCGGCGCGGGAACAGGTTGATCGCCGGGGTGCAGAAGGGCACGAACTGGCTCGCGTCGACGCTGCTTTCCAACGCGCTGTCGAAGTGTTCGAACAGCACCAGCAGCTCCAGCTCCTGGCCGGCGCAGCGCTTGACCGCAGGTTCCAGTCCGGCGAAATCGACGAACAGGAAACGCTGTGGCAGGGCGAAGTACTCTTGCAGCAGGCGATAACCCTGGAACGCCTGGGGCACTACGGGCAACGCCGCTTCACGGTCGTCGAAGCCGCAGGGCCGAAGGGCCTGTTCCAGGGGAATGCGTTCGACCCAGTCGGCGCCGGGCTGGCGCGCGAAGACCGCGCAGGCACTGCCCAGCAACTGCTCGTACAGGCGAAACGGGGTTTCATCGGCACCGTTGAGGTACAGCGGCAGGTGGGACAGCGGCAGGTCGCACAACGGTATTGCGGCGCCGCTGCGCAGGGTCAGGCGTAGGCCGGCACGGGCCTTGGGCGTGCTGCTGGCCAGGCGTCCAAGCACCGCTGCGGGATTGCCGAAGTACTCGGCGCGGCTGACCTGCAGCGGCCACAGGGTGACCTCCTGGGTGCTGCGAAATTCGCAAGGGGTCTGCGAGTTGCGGCCCAGATTGGCGCGCAGCACGCTGTCGCGTGGCAGCGTGAAGCCTGCGGCGAGGGAGCCCTCGTCAGGATCGGTCTGCAACTGCACCACGGTCATCGACGGTGTCGGTGCCAGGTAGTGCGGGTAGGCGATTTCCAGCAGGTTGTGGGTGAAGGTCGGGTATTCGGCATCAAGCTTGAGCTGGACCCGTGCGGTCAGATAGGCGAAGCCCTCGAGCAGGCGCTCGACGTAAGGGTCGGCGCACTCGATCCCGGAAAGCGTCAGGCGCCCGGCGATCTTCGGGTATTCCTTGGCGAACTCGGCGGCACCCTCGCGGATATGCTGCAGTTCCTGGTTGTACAGCTCGAGCAGGCGCGGGTTCATGCGCGCCTCCGGCGTTCGGCGGGCGCCACGCGGACATGGCCGGACTCCAGGTCGACATCGGTCTGCAACAGCAGCGGCAGCGCCGCAGGCTGGGCCCAGAGGTCGCCCTCGATCTCGAAGCTCAGGGCGTTGGCATTCATTTCCCCGGAAGCGGCCAGGGCCCGGACCTTGAGGGTGTGCGCCAGGATGCGCGGTTCGTAGGTGGCGATGGCCTGGTGGATGATGCGCTCCAGCGCCGGCAGGTCGATGTTCGAGGCGCTGTTGCCGGCCAGCGCCGGTAGCCCGTAGTTGATCACCGAGGTGCCGGCCGGGGTGTTCAGGGTGGCAGTGCTGTCCAGCAGGGCGGTGGTGTTGAGCAGCCAGGCCAGGTCGCGCAGGACCGACGCCTTGAGCTGCTGCAGGCTGAGTACGCGTTTGTCGGCGGTCTCCTGCAGGTTGCCGGGCTCGTCGTCGACCAGGCGGTCCAGCAGCGACGGCTGCAGGCGGTCGCGGGTGGCGATCTCGGCTACCACTGGAACATCCCCGTGAACATCTTCTGGTCTTCGAAGCCGGTGTCGCAGGACGCGCCCGGGGCCGGCGTGGACGCTTCCAGGCCAGTCCGGGCCAAGCGTACGGCCTGGGAGGTCTTCAGGCATTCACCCTTGAGCGTGGGGTGCGGCTGGACATGGGTCACCAGCACGATCGGCATGCCATCGAACTGCTCTACCCGCGCCTTGCCGGCGCGGTCCGGACTCAGGCTGCACGGCCATGGCATGTCCAGTGCCAGGCTCTGCCCGTCGCGGCTGAGCACGCACTGGCCAGCCCGCTCGGCGAGGGTGGCGGTCTGGTCGCCGAGACGGACTTCGGTCAGCAGTTCGGCATCGGCACAGGCGCTGAGCGCCAGCAACAGGGCGCCACCCAGGGCCATGCGTTTCATGTCAGCTCCCAGAACCAGACCTGCCTGGACTGGTAGTTATGGTCGGAGTAGCCCTTGGTCAGGCCGCGGTTCCACAGGTCGATATGGTCGCCCGTGCGGTTTTCCTGGCTTTGTCCGGCGCGGGCGAAGCAGTCCTTGTAGAAGATGATCCCGGTCTTGTCCTTGAGCTTCTCGCGCTCCTGGGCACTGCCGCCGATTCGCAGCGGGCGGCCCATCTTGCGCTCCAGCCAGTTGGCCAGGGATTCTGCGCCACGGGCATGACCGTGGGCGCACTTGGGTTCGGTGTAGGTCGAGGTATTGACCCTGATGCTCATTTCGCCGTTGAGCGCGATGCTCATGCGAATGGCGCACTGGTTGTCCCACGGGCCATCGCAAGGCGAGGACACCTTTGGATAGGCATTCCACAGATTGATGAAAGAAGGCTTGGCCATGGTGTTCACCGTGGGCGGGCGACAGGTGGGCAGGGCGCCCGCGCGTTGTGGCGCGGGCGCGGACGGTCACATCTTGACGTTGGAGCGAATGTTCCAGCCGTACTTGATCGGGCCGCCTTCCTTGGTGCCATCGGCTTTCTGCGGTTGGTAGTCGACGGTGACCTTGGCGAAGTTCAGGGTCACGTTCTCGGTCAGGCGGTCGTCGCTGCCCGAGCCACCGGTGCTCAGCGAGCTGACGATCACCTCTTCGAGGTTGATGATCAGGTACTCGACCTGGCTCTCGCCGCCTGCCTTGCGCACGGTCAGCTTGACCTTGTCGATATGCTTGCCGCTGGAGCAATGGGCCATCAGGTTGGGGGTGGACTTGTCGATGTACTTGGTGATCGACAGGTCCTGGATGTTGACCTTGCCCGAGCCACCGCCGCTGCCCATGTGCATGTTGCCGGACTGGGCCATGCCCCAGCTCCAGTTGAGCACGTCGATTTCGTCCTTGTGGGCCTTGTCCTGGGACTCGCCCTTGATGTCGCCGATCTTGATGAAAATATCTACAGCCATGATGTCCTCTGGATTTCGCGTCGGTTAACGGTTCAGATGGCGAATCGCGGGCAAGCCCGCCCCCACCGTGGGAGCGGGCTTGCCCGCGATGATCAGGCCCCTTTGGCCGAAGGCAGCTTCGATACCAGGCGTAGCGACACGGTCAGCCCTTCGAGCTGGTAGTGCGGGCGCAGGTAGAAGCGCGAGTTGTAATAGCCTGGGTTGCCTTCGACGTCCTCGACCACCACCTCGGCGGCCGCCAGCGGGTGCTGAGCCTTGGTGGTCTCGGTGGAGTGCGCCGGATCGCCGTCGACATAGTTGAGGATCCAGTCCTGCAACCAGCGCTGCATCTCGTCCTTTTCCTTGAACGAGCCGATCTTGTCGCGAACGATGCACTTCAGGTAGTGGGCGAATCGGCAGGTGGCGAACAGGTAGGGCAGGCGTGCAGCCAGGTTGGCGTTGGCCGTGGCGTCCGGGTCGTCGTATTCGGCGGGTTTCTGCAGCGACTGCGCACCGATGAACGCGGCGAAGTCGGTGTTCTTCTTGTGCAGCAGGGGCATGAAGCCATTCTTCGCCAGCTCGGCCTCGCGGCGGTCGGAAATGGCGATTTCGGTCGGGCACTTCATGTCCACGCCACCGTCGTCGGTGGGGAAGGTGTGCGCCGGCAGGCCTTGCACTTCACCGCCCGATTCCACGCCGCGGATGCGCGAGCACCAGCCGTAGTACTTGAACGAGCGGTTGATGTTCACCGCCATGGCATAGGCGGCGTTGGCCCAGGTGTACTTGCTGCTGTCGGCGCCGTCGGTGTCTTCCTCGAAGGCGAAGGCCTCGACCGGGTCGGTCTTGGCGCCGTATGGCAGGCGCGCCAGGAAGCGCGGCATGGTCAGGCCGATGTAGCGCGAGTCTTCCGATTCGCGCAGCGAGCGCCAGCCGGCGTATTCCGGGGTGGTGAAGATCTTGCTGAGGTCACGCGGATTGCTCAGTTCCTGCCACGAGCCCATGCCCATCACCGTCGGCGAGGCCGCGGCGATGAAGGGGGCATGCATCGAGGCGCAGACCTTCGACAGCTCGCCGAGCAGTTCGACGTCGGGGGGCGACTGGTCGAAGTAGTAGTCACCGACCAGGCAGCCATAGGGCTCGCCACCGAACTGCCCGTATTCCTCTTCGTAGAGCTTCTTGAACACCGGGCTCTGGTCCCAGGCGGTGCCCTTGAATTTCTTCAGGGTCTTGTGCAGGTCGGTCTTGGAGATGTTGAGCACGCGGATCTTCAGCTGCTCGTCGCTCTCGGTGTTGTTGACCAGGTAGTGCAAGCCGCGCCAGGCGCTTTCCAGCTGCTGGAAGTCGTCGTGGTGGATGATCTGGTTGACCTGAGCGGTGAGCTTGGCGTCGATGGCCGCGATGATCTGCTCGATCGAACCGATGGCATCGTTCGAGACCAGGGCGGTCTGCGCCAGGGCCTGTTCGGCGAGGGTCCGCACGGCGCTCTCGACGGCTTCCTTGGCCCGTTCGGTCTTGGGCTTGAACTCCTGCAGCAGGAGACTGGCGAACTCGCTGGGGTCCTGGGTGGCCGTCGCCTGGGCCTGGGTGTCGCGCAATGGGTCGTTCATGGGCTGTCTCCTCAGGCGCTCGGCTCGGTGTCGGCAGGTTTCGGCGCGCTGGCCAGGGCTTGCAGCAGGGCCGGGTCCTTGATGGCCTTGAGGATGATGTCCTCAGCGCCGGTCTTGCCGTCCATGTAGGTCAGCAGGTTGGCCAACTGGGTACGTGCCTCGAGCAACTGGTTCAGTGCGTCGACCTTGCGCGCCACGGCGGCGGGGCTGAAGTCGTCCATGCTCTCGAAGGTGATGTCCAGGCTCAGGTTGCCTTCGCCGGTCAGTTCGTTGGGCACGTTGAACGCTACGCGGGGCTGCATGGCTTTCAGGCGCGAGTCGAAGTTGTCGACGTCGATCTCCAGGAACTTGCGCTCGGCCACTGCCGGCAGCGGCTCGGCTGGCTTGCCGGCGAGGTCGGAGAGCACGCCCATGACGAAGGGCAGCTGGACCTTCTTCTCGGCGCCGTACAGTTCGACGTCGTACTCGATCTGGACCCGCGGTGCGCGGTTGCGCGCGATGAATTTCTGGGAGCTGTCTTTCGCCACGTTGTTCCTCCTGGTCGCCGGTGTGGCGGCGCTGTTCGTTGCGGGCGTCGGTGTTTATGCGTTCCGGGCGGCTCAGTCGCCTTCAGGTCCGCGCAGGTTCTCGAATTGCGACAAACCATCGGGGATCAGGTCGCGGACGATGGTCGCGAAGTCGGCGTCGACCAGGTTCTTCGCCCGGCGCAGCAGCACCGGCAGCGGGCTGGAGGGCTCGTGACGGGCGTAGTACTGGAGCAGGCGTTCGAGGCTCTGCAGGACATCCTCGCGGCTGTTCACCTCGCCGGAGCGTGGCGCCGGGCGTGGCGCTGCGTGTGCTGCGGTGGTCGCGTCGATGTCGCTGCGCGGCTGGGTATCGGCATCCGTTTCGGCGGCAGCGCCTTGCGGGCTGTAGTCGGCCAGGACCTGCTGGACCTGGCGCAAGGGCTGGCGCAGCGGCGAAAGGTCGACGCCGCTGGCCGAGCCGACCTGCTCGTTGACCTGGCGTTCGATGGCGTCCAGCGCCTCTCGGGCCAGTTGCGTGGCTTGACGGCATTGCTCAAGTTGCGCGGGGTCGGCATCGCGCAGGGCGGCGGCCAACTCCTCGGCGCTCAATTGCTCGCTGGCGAAATGCTGAACCCCGGCGGCATGCAAGGCGGCGCGCAGGGTCACCGGACCGAAGGCGCGCGAGCGCACCAGCACGGCTTCGCGCAGCAGGGCGATGTTGGCGTCGCAGGTCAGGCCTGCCAGGGCATTGACCCGTACGGTGGGGTCATTGTCGTCGGCGGCGTCCAGTTGCGGATGTAGGTGCAGCCAATACTCGCCGAGCAGGTCACGGATCAGCTCGAGGCTGGCAGCCAGGCCTGGCAGGCCATGCAGGGCCAGGTTGGCCTGCACCAGGAAATGGGTGATGCGCAGGTCTTTGCTGCGTTGCAGCAGTTGCTGGCAAGCCTGTTCGATGTCGCGCCACTGCGGGGGCTCGGCCGGCTGCACGGCATCGCCCATCACGCGCTCGGGGCGGCCCTGGGCATCACGCTCCAGTTGCAGGAAAGCGGGGTCGTATTCGAGGTCGTCGCCGCATGGATAGTCTGCGGAAACAGCAGCGAGCAACAGCGGCGCGTTCACCGTGAATCGATCTCCCTATCGGCCCTGGCGGGGGCTTTAGTGTTGGCCGGAAGTTACTTTTGTGACCGGCCTCACAAACATGTCAAAGAATACGGAGTTGATATCGAAGTGATATCACTTTGGCACTCTTAAGTTGCGCATTTATGGTTTATTTCCAAATTGCTGTCAAGGTAAGCTACGCACCGCGAGTACAGCCTGTGAACCAGTTGGCAGGCACTTGCTGCCATTGGTCAGGTGCCATCAAATTGCCCTGGCCTTGAGGTTAAATACCATCTTCCAAATGCTTTGAATTGTCTTGTTTGCCAGTAAATACAAGGCTTTGGCGTGGATTTGAGTTGGCTCTGGCAAGCCATCCAAATGGATTGATTAGTGTTTCATATATATGCAGGGAGGCATGATGGCACTTTGCCTGACAATTACCAGCTACCACAAGATAACCCCTGGGCAATGTCCGGAAAAGTTGCTGGAAACAGGTGCCATCAGTGTTGGGCGTGCCGCCGATAATGATTGGGTACTTCCCGATCCAGAGCGTCTTGTATCGTCGAAACATTGTGTGATCCAGTTCAAGGATGGCCGTTATTACTTGACCGACAACAGCACGAACGGCGTGGAGTTGGTGCAGGCCGGTATTCGCCTGCGGCGCGGTAACAGCGAGCCGTTGATGGACGGTGAAATCATCCGGATCGGTGATTACGAGATCCAGGCGCGGATCGATGCCGGGGAAGCCATTGCATTCGCAGGGCAGCCCGAGATGCATAGTTTCGAGGCGCTGATGGCCAACCAGCAGGCTGCCGCGAGCCCGCCTATCGCCGGTGCGCCGGCGGCCTTCCTGCAAGGCGCTTCGAACCATGACACCTTGCCCGACCTGTTTGATTTCCTTGGTCCGTCCAGCGTGCCTACGGCCAGCCAGCCAGACCATGTTCCGGCCCAGCAGCATGACTTCCGCCCGCCCGCCCCGGTCGCGCCGCCAGCATCAGCGCCCGCGGCCCCGGGGCTGATTCCGGCCGACTGGCACTTGTCTGATGATGCGCTGGCGGCATCTCCTGCGCCGTCCGCGCCAGCGCCAGCGGCGCTCGAGCCTGCCGCTTTCGACGAGCCTGCCGGCAGCCCGCCGCTGGTATCGATGTCCGAACCGACCGCCGCTGGCGCGGCGTCCGCGCCAGCCTCCGGCGATACCTTGCTCCAGGCCTTCCTGCGTGGTGCCGGTATCGAGCAACTGCGCATCGACGCGGCGGACAGTGCCGCGCAGATGGAGGCCATCGGGCGTAGCTACCGGCTGATGGTCGAGGGCCTGATCGACGTGCTGCGTGCCCGCAGCAGTCTGAAGGGCGAGTTCCGCATGCAGCAGACCACCATCGCCCCGGTGCAGAACAATCCGCTGAAGTTCGCCCCCAATGCCGACGAGGCTCTGCTGTTGCTGCTGCGTCATGGCAGCGCGGCGTTCATGGCGCCGGACCAGGCCGTGCATGACAGCTTCGATGACTTGCGCGCCCATCAGCTGGCGGTGATGGCGGGCGTCGAGGCGGCCATCAAGCACCTGCTGTCACGATTCGACCCGGCGCGTCTGGAACAACGCCTGGCCCCCCCGGCCGGGCTGGCGAAGCTGTTCGGCGGCACGCGCCAGGCCCACTGCTGGCAGCAGTTCACCGAACTCTACGGGCAGATCTCGCGGGAGGCCGAGGACGACTTCCAGGACCTGTTCGGGCGCGAGTTCAGCCGTGCCTACGAAGCCCACGGCAATCGCCAGCAACGACCCTGAGACCCAGGCAGAAAGCCAAGACGGCATGAGGACGAGGATGAACCCGACAAGACTGATCGCAGCACTGGCCATCGTGCTGCTCAGTGCCTGCAGCAAGGACACGCCGGTGGCGCCTGTCGCCAACGACACTGCGCCCATCTCGGCAGCCATCCTGTATTTCAGCGCCGCTGCCGGGCTCAATCCGGGCAGCGACGGCACGCCCGCGCCGGTGCGGGTGCGCCTCTACGAACTGAGAAACAGCGCCGCGTTCAGCCGCGCCGACTACTTCGCGCTGGCCGAGCGTGCCCAGGCCACGCTGGCGGCCGACCTGATCGACCAGGACGAAGTGCTGCTGCGTCCCGGCGAGCAGCTGCGTCTGGAGCGTCCGCTGAACCCGGCCACCCGGCAGATCGGCCTGGTGGTCGGCTACCGCGAGATCGACCAGGCCCAGTGGCGCAGCGTGCTGCCGGTGCCGCCTGGCGATTATCAGATCAGCCTCGATGTGCGCGCCGTGCGCAGCGCCGTGGCCACCCCACAACCTGAGCCTGCCCGCTAGGCAATCGGAGAACCCATGTCCTGGAACAATCGCGTGGTCTGGTCGGAAGGGATGTTCATCACCACCCAGCACTTCCAGCAGCACGACCGCTACCTGGAGAATTTCGTCGATGCCCGCAGCCGGCCGCTGAGCCCGGCTGCCTGGGGGTTCTCCGAACTGCTGATCGACCAGGGCCTGCTGGCCCAGGGCAAGCTGGCAATCCTCAGTGCCCGTGGCCTGTTGCCCGATGGCACGCCGTTCGACATTCCCCGGGATGACCTGCCACCGGCACCGCTGGAAATCCCCGACGACCTGCGTGACGGCGTGATTTACCTGGGCTTGCCGCTCAAGCGTGCCGGCGCCCGGGACACCGTCGACGACGGCGAGGCGCTGGGCAGCGCGCGCTACGTCAGCCGCATCAGCGAGGTGCGTGACGACAATGCGCCGTTCGAGAACCGCGCGCCCTTGGCCCTGGGCGGTCGCGCCTTGCGCCTGCTGCGGGCCGAGGACGGCCTGAGCGATTTCGCCGCCCTGGGCGTGGCGCGGATCCGCGAGAAGCGCGCCGACCGCGCCCTGGTGCTGGACGACAGCTATATCCCGCCCCTCCTGGACGTCAACGCCAGCCAGCTGTTGTCGGGCTTTCGCGGCGAACTGCTGGGCCTGCTGCACCAGCGTGGCGAGGCGTTGGCCGGACGCGTGGTCGCCTCGGCCAACGGCGGCGCTTCGGAAATCGCCGACTTCATGCTGCTGCAACTGGTCAACCGTGCCCAGCCGCTGGTCGAGCACCTCAACCAGCTCGCCCCGCTGCATCCCGAGCGCCTGTACAGCGAACTGGTGGCCCTGGCCGGCGAGTTCGCCACCTTCACCCGCGACGGGCGGCGTCCGGAGAGCTTCCCGGTGTACCAGCACGACGATCTGGCGGCGACCTTCGCCCCGGTGCTGGTCGCCCTGCGCGAGGCCCTGTCGATGCTGATCGACAGCAAGGCCGTGGCCATTCCTATTGTCGAGAAGGCCTATGGCATCCATGTCGCCATGCTTGCCGACCGCAGCCTGCTCGACAGCGCCAGCTTCATCCTGGTGGTGCGTGCCGATGTGCCGGGTGAAACCTTGCGCAGCCGTTTCGGCCAGCAGAGCAAGATCGGCTCGGTGGAGCACATCCGCGACCTGGTCAACCTGCAACTGCCCGGGATCGGTCTGCTGCCGCTGCCGGTGGCGCCACGGCAGATCCCGTACCACGCCGGCTCCACCTACTTCGAGTTGGACCGGGGCAGCGAGCACTGGAAACAGTTGCAGCACTCCGGTGGCTTCGCCTTCTACGTCGCCGGCGAGTTCCCCGGCCTGAACCTGGCCTTCTGGGCCATTCGAGGATAAGCCGCGATGCTCCCGGACGACCCACAGGCCAGCGATCGTACCCAGTTCATGCCGCGCCCAGGTGGCCGAGCCCCGCAGACGGCCACGCCGGAGGGGGCTCCCCAGGCCATGGCCGCACCGTTGCAGGTTCCAGCCGAACCGTTGGCCGCGGGGCAGGCCGAGGGGCTGAACCCGCTGGAGCAGGCCGCCGGCCCGTTGCTGGCATTGCTCACCCGCCTGCGCAACACCATCGCCCATCCGGCGCCGGCCAGCCTGCGTGCCCAGTTGCTGGCATACCTGCGTCAGTTCGAGGCGCGCGCCGAGACGGCCGGGGTGCCGCGCAACGACGTGCTGCTGGCGCGCTACGCGCTGTGCACCGCCCTTGACGAGGCGGTGCTCAGCACGCCGTGGGGCAGTGGCAGCGACTGGGGGCGGCAGAGCCTGCTGATTACCGTGCACAACGAGGCCTGGGGGGGCGAGAAAGTGTTCCAGTTGATGGAGCACTGCCTGCAGAGCCCGCGTGAGCGCCTGCACCTGCTGGAGTTGCTGTACCTGTGCACCAGCCTCGGTTTCGAGGGGCGCTATCGAGTGATGAACGGCGGGCGCGCGCAGCTCGAAGCGCTGCGCGAGCGCACCGCGGCGACCATTCGTGGCGCGCGCGGCGACAGCGAGCGCGAGTTGTCGCCGCACTGGCGTGGCGCCGTCGTGAGCCGCGACCGCCTCGCCCAGTTCGTGCCGCCGTGGGTGGGCCTGGCGCTAGCCTTGGCGCTGCTGCTGCTGGTGCTGTTCGGCCTGCGCCTGAAACTGGCTGCCGACGCCGAGCCGGTGTTCCGCGGTATCCATGCCTTGGGTGAGATCCCGGTGCAGGCCATGGACCGCCCGGTGGTGCAGCCCAGGCATGTGGAACGCCCGCGCCTGGCAGGTTTCCTGGCAGAAGACATCAAGGCCGGGCGGGTCGCCGTGCAGGATGCGGTGGACCGCTCGGTGGTGACCATCCGTGGCGATGAACTGTTCGCCAGCGCCAGCGCCAGCATCAAGAGCGACTTCCAGCCGTTGATGCTGCGCATCGCCGAGGCCGTGGCCAAGGTCAAGGGCAACGTCAGGATCACGGGTCACAGTGACAACCAGCGCATCGCCACGATCCGCTTCCCTTCCAACTGGGCGTTGTCCCAGGCACGTGCCGAGGAGGTGAGAGACATCCTCGCCGCCCGCACCGGCCAGCCCGGGCGCTTCAGTGCCCAAGGCCTGAGCGACACCGAACCGCTGGCGTCGAACGACAGCCCCCAGGGCCGGGCGAAGAATCGCCGGGTCGAAATCACCGTGTTGGCGGAGGGCGTCGAGTGAAGGCGTTTTTCAGTGTTGTCGTGCGCTGGGTGATCCCGCTGCTGGGCCTGGTCGCCCTGAGCCTGATCATCTGGTTCGTAGGTCCCGTGCTGGACGTGTTGGTCCCGGCTGCGCCGCGCTGGACGCTGATCATCCTGCTGTTCGCGGTGTGGATCGCCTATCGCGCCTGGCGGCTCGTCCAGGCGCGCCGCCAGGCGGCGAAGGTGCTGCAGAGCCTGGCCGAGGAGACTGCGCCGGACCCTGCCGGGGTGGCTACCGCCGAGGAACTGGCGACCCTGCGCCAGCGCATGGACGAGGCCCTGGCGTTGCTGAAGAAGGCCCGCCTGGGCGGCGACGAGCGGCGGAACCTGTATGAGCTGCCGTGGTACGTGATCATCGGCCCACCCGGCTCGGGCAAGACCACCGCGCTGGTCAACTCCGGCCTGCACTTCCCGTTGGCGGCGCAGATGGGCGAGGGTGCCATCCGTGGTGTGGGGGGCACGCGCAATTGCGACTGGTGGTTCACCGACCAGGCGGTGCTGCTCGACACCGCCGGGCGCTATACCACCCAGGATAGCCATGCCCAGGTGGACAAGGCTGCCTGGCTGGGCTTTCTCGATCTGCTCAAGACCCAGCGCCCGCGTCGTCCGATCGACGGTGCGTTCATCGCCATCAGCCTGTCCGACCTGCTGCTGGGCAGCGACGCCGAACGGGCTGCCCACGCCGTGGCCATCCGCAAGCGGATCCAGGAACTGTACAGCCAACTGGGCGTGCGCTTCCCGATCTACCTGATGCTGACCAAGCTCGACCTGGTGCCGGGTTTCATGGAGTTCTTCGACAGCCTGGGCAAGGAAGAGCGTGCGCAGGTGTGGGGCATGACCTTCCCGCTCGATGACGGCCAGCAGGGCGGGGGCCCGCTGTCGCACTTCGGCGAGGAGTTCGGCCTGCTGGAGCAGCGCCTCAACCAGCGTCTGGTCGAGCGCTTGCAGCAGGAGCGCGATCCGGCGCGCCGTGACCTGGTCTACGGCTTCGTCCAGCAGTTCGCCGCCCTGCGTGGCAATCTGCAGGCCTTCCTCGAGGGTGTATTCAAGCCCAACGCCTTCGAGGACCGTGCGTTGTTGCGCGGCGTCTATTTCACCAGCGGCACCCAGGAAGGCAGCCCGATCGACCGCCTGATCGGCAGCATGGCCCAGAGCATGGGATTGGACCGGGCCCACCTGGCGCGACAGAACGGTGGCGGGCGCAGCTATTTCATCGAGCGGCTGTTCAGCGCAGTGGCCTTCGCCGAACGCGGCCTGGTCGGCAACAACCCCAAGGTCGAGCGCCGCCGTCGCTGGATCGCTCGCGGCGCCCTGGCCCTGAGTGTGGCGTTGGTGCTGGTGGTCGGTAGCCTCTGGACCCTGAGCTATCGTGCCAACCAGCAATACATCGGCGAAGTCGACAGCCGTCTCAAGCCCCTGGGCAGGAGCGTGCAGGAACTGAGCCCGGCCCAGCGCAACGTGGTCGACGTGTTGCCGCTGCTCAACGCCGTGCGCCGCCTGGCCGGCGACCCGCCCGGCTGGGCCGAGGGGCTGGGCCTGTACCAGGGCGACATGCTCGAGGGCGAGTCCGCCAGCGTCTACCGCAAGCTGCTGATCGCCATCTTCGCTCCGCGCCTGCTGACCCGTATCGAGGAGCAGCTCTACGCCGGGGGGCCGTCCGACTACCTGTACGAAGGCCTCAAGGCCTACCTGATGCTGGCCGACGGCGAGCACTACGATCCCGAGTTCATCAAGGCCTGGATCTCCCTCGACTGGGAGCGCAGCCTGCCGCGCGACCTGGCGCCGGACCTGCGCCAGGACCTGGCACGGCACCTGGCGGCACTGTTCGACAAGCGCCCACCGAACGCCCGTCTGGATCAGCGCCTGATCGACGACACCCGTCGCCAGCTGCAGCAACTGCCGGTCGCCCAGCGCGTCTACGACCGGGTCAAGCGCCAGAAGTTGCCGGCCGGAGTCGACGACTTCCGTGTCAGCGAGGCTGGTGGCCGTGACGCTGCGCTGGTGTTCCGCTTCAAGAGCGGCAAGCCACTGAGCGAACCGTTGCCGGGGCTGTTCAGCGCCGAGGGTTATCGCAAGGCATTCCTGGCCGCCAGTCTGGCGCAAAGCACCACCCTGGCCGAAGAGCGCTGGGTGCTGGGCCGCGAAGCCAGCGAGTCGACCGATGCCAGGCGCCTGGCCGACGACGTGCTGCAGTTGTATTACCAGGACTACATTCGCCAGTGGGATGCGCTGCTGGCCGACCTCGACTTCATGCCGATCACCAGTGTCGGCCAGGCTGCCGACGTGCTGCGGGTGTTGTCCGGGCCCACCTCGCCGATGAAGAAGCTGCTGCAGGCCGTGGCCAAGGAAACCGACCTGGCGCAGCCGACCTCCCTCGACAAGGTCCAGGCCAAGGTCGAGCAGACCGGCGTCGACCAGTTGCGCCAGCGCCTTGGCGGTTTGCTCGGCGACACGCCGCTGCCCGGTGACAGGCCGGCTGCGCGCCAGACCGATCCGGTCACCGCGCACTTCGCCGAGATCGCCGCGCTGGTGGCGACCGGCGAAGGCCAGCCGGCGGCCATCGACGGCTTGCTGAACGACCTCAACGCCCTCTACGTGCAGGTCAGCGCGATGGTCGGGGCCAGTGGCGATGCGCTGCTGGGCGAGGCCAAGAACCAGGCCCAGGCCGCGGCGCAGCGGGTTGCACTGGGGGCCGCGCGTCAGCCCCAGGTGGTGCAGAACCTGGTGGGCTCGGTGCTGGGCGCGACCCACGGCATCGTCATGGGGGGGGTACGCAACCAGCTCAACGCGGCCTGGAGCAGCGAGGTGCTCAGCGTCTACCGCCAGTCCCTCAGCGGCCGCTACCCACTGGTGGCCGGCAGCGCGCGCGACGCCACGCTCGAGGACTTCGGCCAGTTCTTCGGGGTCGGCGGGGTGATGGACAACTACTTCCGCAAGTACCTGCAGCCCTACGTCAACACCTCGACCACGCCGTGGAGCTGGCAGCCGGGGGCGGCGCAGAAACTGGGTATCAGCAGCAGCGTGCTGTACACCTTCCAGCGCGCCGCGACCATCCGCGATGCGTTCTTTCGCAACAGCAGCGGCCTGCAGCCAGGGGTGCGTTTCGAGCTCAAACCGGTGGGGATGGATGCCTCCCTTACCCAGTTCCTGCTTGACCTCGACGGCCAGCAGGTCAGCTACGACCATGGCCCGAGCCGCCCGGTGTCGCTGCAGTGGCCGAACCCCAACAGCATCGGTGTGGTGCGCCTGTCGATCTCGCCAGCGGCGGCCAGCGGACGCTCCGGGTTGACCCTGGAAGGACCGTGGGCCTGGTTCCGCCTGCTCGACCAGTCCGACCTGGTGGCAGGCAGCACGCCGGAGCGCTTCAACCTGCGCCTGCGGGTCGATGGCGCCAGCGTGTCCTACGAGCTGCGTGCCAGCAGTGCCTTCAACCCGTTCCGCAGCCGTGTGCTCAGCGGATTCAGTCTGCCGGAGCGCCTGTGAACGACGTCGGCTTCTACGGCAAGCTGGCTTGTCGCGGTGACTTCGTCAGCCGTGGCCTGCCAGGCAATTTCATCCAGCCCTGGGACCAGTGGCTGGCGGCGGGACTGCGCAGCAGCCAGCAGCACCTGGGCGAGCGCTGGCTCGAGGCCTACCTGACCAGCCCCTTGTGGCGCTTTGCCCTGGCACCGGGATTGTGCGGGCCGGACGCGGTGATCGGTGTGCTGATGCCGAGCATCGACCGGGTCGGGCGCTATTTCCCGCTGACCGTGGCCCAGGTGCTGGCGCCAGGGCAGCCGCTGGCGCCAGCGGTGGCAGGCGCGGACACCTGGTTCGAGGCAGTCGAGGCCGTGCTGCTGGCAACCCTCGAGCCAGGCGCTGACTTCGAGTCTTTCGCGGCAGCCTTGCCGGGGTTTCGTGTCGCTCGCCCGCTCCCCCAGGCGCCACGCATGACCCTGGGCGGCCTGCAGCGGCTGGATGCGACCACACCGGAGGGCCGTGGGTTGGCGCTGGCCGAGTGTGCCTGCGAGGGCATGAGCCTGTGGTGGGGCAGAGGCTCCGAACGCATTGCCCCGGGATTGATGCGCTGCGCGGGCCTGCCGCGCAGCGAGGATTTCGCCGGGTTTCTTCTGGGTAGCGAGGCAGGGATCGGATGACCGCCATGCATTACACCGCGGCCAGCTACAGCCATGTCGGCATGGTGCGCAAGATCAACGAGGATGCCTGCCTGGAGTTGACCTGGGCCGGGTTGTGGGCCGTCGCCGACGGCATGGGTGGCCATGCGGCGGGCGACTACGTCAGCAGCCTGGCGGTAGACAGCCTGCGCAGCCTGCCCAGGCTCGACTCGCTGGACGAGTTCGCCGATGAGGTGCGTGATGGCCTCACCTGGGTCAACCGTACGGTCCGCGAAGAGACCGCACGCCGTGGCGTGGCGATGATGGGCAGCACGGTAGTGGTGCTGGCGGCGCGCGGTGACCAGGCGATCGGCCTGTGGGCCGGCGACAGTCGCCTGTACCGCCTGCGCGAGGGCTGCATGGAGCGCCTGTCCCACGATCACAGCTATGTCCAGGAATTGCAGGACATCGGCCTGCTCGACGAGGCCGAGGCGCGGGTGCATCCACGCGGCAACATCGTGACCCGCGCCATCGGCGTCGTCGATGACCTCGAACTGCAGGCCGTGGCCCTGCAGGTAAGGCCGGGCGACACCTATCTGCTGTGCAGCGACGGGCTGAACAAGACCGCCGAGGACCACGAGATCGCTGAGGTGCTTGGCCACACCGATCCCTACGAAGTGGTGCGCAGCCTGGTGCACCTGGGCCTGACCCGTGGTGCGCCGGACAACATCACCGCCGTGGTCGTGAAGGTGAGCTGAAGACACCATGGACATGCAGATTCCCGGATTCGACATCGACCGCGAGATTGGCCAGGGTGCCATGGCCAGCGTGTACCTGGCCACGCAGCGCTCTCTGGAGCGCAAGGTGGCGCTTAAGATCATGGCGGCAAGCCTGGCGGCCGACCCGACCTTCTGCGAGCGCTTTCTGCGCGAGGGGCGCACCCTGGCGCGGCTGGCGCACCCGAACATCGCCACCATCCACGACATCGGCAATGTCGGCGAGTTGTACTACATGGCCATGGAGTACCTGCCCAACGGCACGCTGAAGGAACGCATCGCCCATGGACTCACGCCCGAACAGGGGCTGGCGTACGTACGCCAGATCGCCCAGGCGCTGGGCTATGCCCATGCCCAGGGCCTGGTGCACCGGGATGTGAAACCGGCCAACATCCTGTTCCGCGCCGACGGCGCCGCCGTGCTGTCGGACTTCGGTATCGCCAAGTCGCTGGATGACCGCACCCAGTTCACCCAGGCCGGCTTCGCCGTCGGCACACCCAGCTACATGAGCCCGGAGCAGGCCCGTGGCCTGGAGATCGACGGACGTGCCGACCTGTACGCGCTGGGCGTGGTGCTCTACGAGATCCTGGTCGGCAAGCTGCCCTACAACGGCAACGATGCGCTGTCGACGGCGCTGGCGCACCTGACCGAGCCGTTACCGGCGCTGCCTGTCGAACATGGCCGTTATCAGGACATCCTGCGTGGGCTGTTGGCCAAAGAGCCGGACGAGCGCTTCGCCGATGCCGCCGCGCTGCTCGCTGCGCTGGATCGGTTGGGTGCTCAGGAGCAGGACGGCACGGTGATCAGGCCGTTGGCCGTGACGGCGCCGGTGGTGCCGGGGCCGGAGGCGGTCACGCCTCATCCTGCGGCGAGCGAACCGGCGCCACGCGCGGCAAACGGGCCGCCGGCGACGGCGAGGTCCGATGCCAGCCGGCCGGCCAAGGCCGTGCTGGCGGTGGCCATCGCCGTGGCATTGGGCCTGGGTGGAGCGTTCTTCTGGCTGCTCGATGGTCACGACGAGGCGCCGCCAACACAGGCTGCGCAGGGACAGGCGCCAACCCCGCCTGAGACAACGGCGGTGGTCGGTACCGACGAGGGCCGTCCGTTGCTGATGGCAGGCAAGAAAACCCTGTTCCAGCGTGTGCTGGTCAAGCCAGGCGCACAGTTGATGGCCAAGCCTGGCGACGCTTCGGGCGAGCCGTTGCCGGCGTTTTCCGTGCTCTATGTCTATCAGCGCAAGGACGTTGGCGGCCAGGCCTGGCTGCAAGTCGGCGCCGCCAGCGACGGTCAGCGCGAAGGCTGGTTGGCGGCCGCGCAGGCCAGCGACTGGAAACAGAGCCTGGTGCTCAAGTTCACCGAGCGTTCGGGGCGTTCGCCGGTGATGTTCATGCGCCAGGCAGACGATGTGCAGCGCCTGCTCGACGACACTGCCAAGGCCCGCGACAGCCTGCTCAAGGCGCAGAACCAGCCCGACCAGGTGCCACAGGTGCTGGCGCTCGAGCCGGCTGCCAGCGCCGTGCCGCAGAACCAGTTCTACCTGATGCCGATCTTCGACTATCGCGAAACCTTCGATGCCGATGGCCAGCCGTTGCAGTTGCTCAACATCGCCTCCATCGATCCCGGTACCAGCCAGCCCAGTGCTGCGCCGCAGGCCGCTGGCGTGGCGTTGGCCGACAACAGTTTCCGCACCGGTATCGTCCTGGTGGTCGATACCTCGGTATCGATGCAGCCCTATATCGATCGGGTGCGCCAGGTGGTCGCCGAACTGCAGCAACAACTGGCCGCCCGAGGCGAGCTGGACAGCGTCAGCTTCGGCCTGGTGGGTTTTCGCAACAGCGTCAAGCGCACCCCGGGCCTCGACTACCTGAGCAAGACCCTGGTCAGCCTGGAAGAGGGCCGCGACCCTGCGCGCTTCCTCAAGGCCGCTGCCCAGGTGAAGGCCACCCAGGTGTCCAGCCATTCGTTCAACGAGGACGCCTTCGCCGGTGTGATGCAAGCGGTCGAGGGCATGGACTGGTCGGGTTATGGCGGGCGGATCATCCTGCTGGTCAGCGACGCCGGAGCGTTGCGCAAGAACGACCCGTTCAGCAGCACCCGGATGAACGAAGCCGAGGTCCGCCAGGCCGCGCTGAGCAAGCAGATCAAGATCTACGCGCTGCACCTGCGCACTCCGGCAGGCGTGAAAAACCATGCTTCGGCCGAGAGCCAGTACCGGGTACTCACTGCCGACAGCAACCCGCAGATCGGCGACCTCTATGTCGGCGTGCCTGGCGGCGAGATCGGCGCGTTCGGCGATCGCGTGCGCGAGATCGGCTCGACTTTCGCCGAACTGGTGCATCAGGTACGCAACCAGCAGCCGCAGGCCGTGCCGCTGCTGACTTCGGCGGCGAGCCTGGCGGCCAAGACCCAGGCCATCGGCTACGCCATGCACATGGATTTCCTCGGCCGTCACGCTGCCAGCCAGGCACCGCAGCTGGTCAGCGCCTGGACCGCCGACCGCGACCTGACCAATCCGGCGCTGCCGACCCTGCAGGTGTGCGTGATGCTGAGCCGGCTGCAACTCAACGACTTGCAGCAGTCGCTCAAGCTGATCGTCGACGCCGCCCGCAAGACCCGCAGCTCGCCTGGCGACTTCTTCGCCGAGATCGCCAGCGCCAGTGCCTACATGAGCCGTGATCCCGATGCCTTGCGCAAGGGGGCCAACCTGGCCCAGGGCGGTGTGCTTGGCGAATACCTCGAAGGCCTGCCGTACCGCAGCAAATCCCTGAGCATGACCCAGGACCTGTGGCTGTCGCTGTCGGTGGCGGAGCAGGAAGACTTCATCGACGAGCTGGATTCGAAAATCCGCTTGTACGAGACCTTCCACAATGACATGGCCAACTGGGTGCGCTTCGGCAATGCCGAGCCAGGCGACGCCTTGTACCGTGTCCCGTTGTCGACGCTGCCGTGATGATCCGCCTGGACGGTGTGCGCAAGACGCGCGGGCAGGGTGCCCAGCGCTACAGCCTGCAGGTCGACGGCCTGGTGCTGGCGGCTGGCGAGCGGTTGGCGCTGGTTGGCCCCAGCGGTTGTGGCAAGAGCACCTTGCTCGACCTGCTGGCGCTGGTGCTGGCACCGGATGTCGCCGAGGCGTTCGAGCTGGGCGGCGAAGACATCGCCAGGTTGTGGCGGGCCCGCCAGCTAGACCGCCTGGCGAGCCTGCGCAGCCGCCAGTTGGGCTATGTGCTGCAGGCCGGGGGGCTGCTCGGCTACCTCGATGTGCGTGGCAACATCCGCCTGCCACGCCAGTTGCTGGGCTTGTCCGACGACGGCAGCGTCGAGCGTCTGGCCCAAGCGCTGGATGTGCACGAGCAACTCGGCAAGAGGCCTGCGAGCCTGTCCATCGGGCAGCGTCAGCGGGTCAGCTGCGCTCGCGCGCTGGCCCATGCCCCGGCCCTGTTATTGGCTGACGAGCCTACCGCGGCGCTGGATCCGGTCAACGCCGGGCGGGTGATGCAACTGCTGCTGGGCGAGGCAGGGCGGCGCCGGGTGACGTGTGTGATCGCCACCCATGATCAGACCCTGGCCGAGGCCGCAGGGCTGGCCGTGCTGCGCATGACCTGCCGCCGCGATGCCGATGGCGGCGTCACGGCCACCGTGGAGCGTTCGGTCTGATGCGCCCGCTGCTGATCGCCGGGCTGGCCTGGCAGGACTACCGCCACGAGGCGCGCCTGTCAGCCTGCGGCGTGCTGGCGCTGGTGGCGGTGATCGCGCCGTTGCTGGTGCTGTTCGGGCTGAAGTTCGGTCTGGTCGGCAGCCTGACCGAACGCCTGCAACGCGACCCCGGTGTGCGCGAGATCATTCCGCTGGGAGGCGGGCGTTTCCGTGCCGCGTTCATCGAGGAACTGGCACGCCAGCCTGGGGTGGCTTTTGCCATCCCGCGTACCCGGCAGATCGCGGCGACTGCCGAACTGCTGCTGCCGGCGCAGGGGCGTGGTGTCACGGTCGAGATGTTGCCGACCGCCGAGGGCGATCCTCTGTTGCAGGAGGTGGTGCCGCCTGCCGGCCTGCAGCAGGTAGTGCTGAGCCTGACTGCGGCGCAGAAGCTCGGGGCCAAGGCTGGCGACGAACTGCAGGCCAGCTTCAGTCGCCAGCAAGCCGGGCAGGTGCAATGGCGC
The DNA here is from genome assembly GCF_011752525.1 of Pantoea sp. Cy-639. Taxonomy (GTDB): domain Bacteria; phylum Pseudomonadota; class Gammaproteobacteria; order Pseudomonadales; family Pseudomonadaceae; genus Aquipseudomonas. The sequence goes on from NZ_VWXI01000006.1 coordinate 117,328, forward strand.
CAGACCCGCCTGCAGGTGGTCGCGGTGCTACCGCTGGCGGCCTTCGAGCGTGACGCCCTGTTCGCTTCCCTGGCCTTGCTCGAGGCTGTCGAGGACTACCGCGATGGCCGTGCCGTACCGGCGCTGGGCTGGCAGGGCGAAGTCCGCCCAGCGCAGGCCGCACGGATATATCCGGCGTTCCGTCTCTATGCCCGCGAACTGGGCGATGTCGAGCCGTTGCGGCGAATGCTTGCCGAGCGCCGGCTGCTGGTTTCCACCCAGGCGGCGCAGATTGCCCAGGTGCAGTCCTTGAGCCGCAACCTCGACCTGGTGTTCTGGATCATCGCCAGCCTGGCCGTGGCCGGTGCCGTGGCGGCCGTCGCCGCAGGTGCCCTGGCGGCCGTTGCGCGCAAGCAGCGCGAGCTGGCGGTACTGCGCCTGCTGGGCTTCGGCAGTGCGGCGCTGTTGCTGTTCGTCATCTGCCAGGCGCTCTACAGCGCAGTGCTGGCCGGTGCCGTGGCGGGATTGCTGTACCTGCTGGCCGAGCAGGGTCTCAACCGATTGTTCATGCAGGTGCCCGGCGAGTACGCCAGCCACTTGTTGCCTGTGCACTATCTCGTTGCGCTGTGCGTCGTGCTGCTGGCCAGCACCGCCGCCGCCGCCCTGGGCGGCTGGCGTGTCGCACGTGTCGATCCTTGCCAAGGAATCCGTGATGTCTGACCTTCGCCTCGGGGCTGCGGCCCTGATCCTCTGCACGCTAAGCCTGGGCGGCTGTTCCCAGGCCGATGGCGATGACAAGGCCAAGCCGGCGGCGCCGTCCCAGGTCGCCGCCGACAGCCGACTGGACAACCCCAAGCCCCTGCCGGGCGATGTGAGCCTGCCGCTGCCGTGCGGCGGCGAACTGGTGCTGCGCAGCGTCTACGTATTGGCCCAGGGCAGCCTCGACGATCGCGAGGTCAACCTTGGCTACCCCTTCAGCGAGGGCGAGGATGGCTACCGGCAGTCGTTCATCTCCGGTTATCGGCGCGACTACATCAACGGCCAGTTCCGCTTGCAGGACCTGGCGCCGCAATGGCAGGCGGCGGTCGGGCCGAGCCTGCCGGAGGTCGAGAAGGGCAGCCCGCTGACACCGATGATGTACTTCATCGGCAAGTACGAGGTGACCGCGCGCCAGTACGCCCAGGTCATGGCCCAGGCCCAGTCGCTGGCCGACGGCGGCGCTGCGCCGGCCTGCGAGGCGAACGGCGACGCGGCGGGCCGGTTGCCAAAGGTCAGGCTTTCGCGGTTCGAGGCCGAGCGCTTCGGTGCGGTCTACAGTGCCTGGCTGATGAAGCATCACCGCGACCTGCTGCCGGTCAGCGGGCGTGACGGCAAGGCGCAGGAGGGCGGTATCGGTTTCGTGCGCCTGCCCACCGAGGTGGAATGGGAGTTCGCTGCCCGAGGCGGCTCGGCGGTCAGTCGCCAGGAGCTGGAGGGGCGGTTGTTCCCACGCAAGGTCGAGGGTTCCGACAGCGAGGGTCCACTGGCTGACTTCGCGGTGTTCAATCAGGTGGCCGGAGGCACTGGGCAAGCCGCGCGGCTGATGCCGATCGGCACCCGGCAACCCAACCCGCTGGGTCTGTTCGACATGATCGGCAACGCCGCCGAGATGGTCCAGGAGTCGTTCCAGCTGGTTCACGCTGGCCGTCGCCAGGGCGCCTATGGCGGCTTCGTGGTCAAGGGCGGCAACTACCTCGAAGGCGAGGGTACGCTGTTCACCGGTATGCGCCGCGAGTACCCGCTGTTCGCTGCCGACGGCACCGAGCAGCGTAACGAGACCACAGGCTTCCGGGTGGCCATCGGCGCCTTGTCGGCGCCGCGCTCGCGCTATCCGGAGCTGTTCGAGCAATGGCAGAAGGAGGGGCGCCTGGCCGGTCTGACCGATGACATCGAGGCCAGCCAGGACCCGACCCAGCGCCTGGACAGCATCATTGCCGCCAGCCACGACCCGCGCCAGCAGGCTGAGCTGGGCTTGGTCAACGAAGAGCTCAAGCGCAATGTCTCGTTGATCGCCCGCCAGCGCGAGGAAGCCGCCGGCAACCTGATCCAGTCCGCCGCGCTGGTGGCCGAGACCATCAACAACTACAACATCCGCCTGACCAACCTGCAGAGCACTCAGGCCAAGGCCGAGGCCGCTGGCGACCAGGCCAGCGCCCGCCTGTATGGCGCCGCCATCGCCAATGGCCGCGCGGCGCTCGACGGTGCCGTGGCGATCTACATCGACAACCTGGCCAGCGGTACGCGCTACACCGACGCGGTGATTCAGGCGCAGTTCCAGCGGGTCAAGGAAGAACTCAACCGCAAGCCGGTCCTGGGCAACAGCCTGGTGACCCGCGCCACCCTGTTCGTCCGCCACGTTGGGGAGTACCGCCAGAACCGGCGGGCCGATCCGGCGACGATCCTCAAGGAGCTGCTGGTATCGGCCGCTCCGCGACGCTAAGGACAGCTTCGACGCCAAGCCATCCCGGGCGGCATGAGGCCCCCGGACATCGACACCACCAGGAGAGAACCTGACCATGTTCACCCGCAAAGCTCTGATCAACACCTCCCAGGCCCGTACCGCGTTGCTGCTGGCTGCCGGCTTCAGCACCGTGCTGCTGAGTGGCTGCGCCAGCTCGCCGACCTCCAAGGTCGGCGCCACGACCAAGGTAGAGTACTACCCCAACTGCTATGAGCCGGTTCAGCACCTGCGCGCCACCGACGGCGACATGACCCGCTCGGTCGCCACCGGCGCGCTGCTGGGCGCGGTCGGTGGTGCCCTGACCGGCGCCCTGGTCGACAAAGACAACCGTGGTCGCAACGCCGCCATCGGCGCGGCCGGTGGTGCCCTGGTCGGTGGTGCCGCTGGCTACTACACCGAGCGCCAGAAACAGATCAGCGACGACCGCCAGCGTATTGCCTCCTATGCCGGTGACATCGACAAGAGCGCCGCCGACCTGGATCGCACCACCGCCTACGCCAAGTCCTCGCAGAGCTGCTATCAGCGTGAATTCTCCAGCCTGATCCAGAACCGCAAGAGTGGCCGCATCAACGACAGCGAAGGGCGCAAGCGCCTGGCCGAGATCGTCTCGGGCCTGCAGGAGTCGAACAACCTGCTGGGTGCTGTCAATGGCCGCGTCGGCGAGAACCTCGACAACTACACCCAGGCCTATGAACAGGACCTCAAGCAGGTCGGCGTGCCGCGTACCGCAGTGGTCGCAGCGGTCGAGCCACCCAAGCCCGTCAGTGGCAAGAAGGGCGGCGCCAAGGTCCAGCCCAAGGTCGACAAGGCCGTGCCGCAGGAGGCGCTGACCACCGAGAAGACCCTGCAGAACGCCAACGGCAAGAAGGCCCAGGCCCAGCAGGTTGCCAAGGCCGGCCAGGACCAGGTCAACAGCATGTGCCGCAACCCGGACATGGGTGACTGGGCGCCGGTGCCGTGCCCGAACGTGTAATGCCTTGAGCATGGCCGTGGGAGCGCCGTGATCGCTCCCGCGGACCGTGCGCTCCAGTTTTTCACTGCAAGGAGCCCTGCCGTGACTGACCTTCTGGCCAACAGCCTGGCCAACAGCTCGCAACAGTTCGCCCGTCAGCGCATCCAGGCGCGGATCAACCTGCCGCAGATGTTCGCCGCCATCGATGCCGACCCGCGTATCGTCGGTGCTGGCGTGGTGTACATCGATGCCCACTACAACATCGTCACCCTGCGTGAGTTTCAACCCATCTGCAGCATCAGGCCCAAGCGGGTGATCCTGCGCGAGATCAAGAAATACCAGACCCCCGACCAGTACACCCAGCAACTGCAGCACAACCCGCGGGAGTCCCGGGTGGTCAAGGAGGCGATCAACACCAGCCTGTCCTGTGCCGGCGCGGTGATCGGCTGGTTCGTGGTCTTCAGCGGCACCATCGCCGCGCCGTTTTCCGGTGGCACCAGCCTGGTGCTGACCTATGTCGGTGGCGCCGCCGCCACTGCCAGCAGCATCCAGTGCGGCATCGGCGTGATGCGCACGGTACGCGAGGTGACCAACCCGGCCGCCAACGACGCCCTGGACGAAAACCAGTGGTACCAGGCCGCTTCCATGGTTCTCGACGGTGTGTCGTTGCTGGGGGTCGGCGCTTCCGGACTCACCACCCTGAAGTACCTGCAGGTGCACAAGGCCGCCACCGGGCGCAGTTGGCTGGAACTGTCCAAGACACTCAGCCGTCAGCAGCGCAAGGCGCTGACCGAGGAACTGCTGTCGATCAAGCATCCGAGCCTGACCGCCAAGCAGCTCAAGTTGCAGCAGGTGGCCGGTACCTTGCCCAAGCGCTACACCCCGACCGAGATCAGCCATGCCACGCAGACACTGTTGCGCGATTCGCTAGGCGCCACCCTGGGTCTGGCCGGCAGCGCGACGATGCAGAGCATTGCCGTGGGGCTTTACGAGGAAATCGAATGATGGCCGACAACGGCGACTTCCAGGCCTTCATGGCCCGTTACTTCCCGATCTTCCTGCTGGGCTTTTTCACCTCGTTGCTGGCGGTGGCGCTGGCGGTGACGCTATGGGTCGATGGCCATTGGCGCGGGCACCCGGACAATGCGTTGTACAGCGTGGGGGCCTGCGGTGGCCTGGTGCTGTTGCTGTGCATCGGCCACTTCGTGATGATCCGCGGGCTGCGTTGGGCGACGTGGGTGGTGCTGGCAGGGCCGGTGGTGGCGCTGCTGATGGCGCTGAGCCTGATCGGCAGCGGCCAGGACCGGGTGTTGCTGGCGGTCATGCTGGGGCTGCCATTGCTGGCGCTGCTGGTCTTCAACACCGCCCGGCACCGGGAAATGCGCCAGCGGCTGGTGGCGTTGCGACAGGCGCGCCGGTAGCAGCAATAACTGCTCATCCGGTACGCCCTGGGCCTGGTCCGGCAGGAGCCGATGTCTGTCAGGGCTGGTGGGCTTTTTCGAGCGGCTTGTCGAGCCGATTCTCGAAGCTGTCCCAGTCCTCGCCGAACAGCTCCAGCGGATGCATGGTGCGATCCGCGCCGTTGCCACAGGCCAGCGCCTTGGCCGGGCAATACAGGTCGCACCCCCAGCAGATCCGTTCGGGATGGCTGGGGTTCGCGGGAAATTTCTTGGCCATGGTCTCCCTCCCTGAAGTGGATGCCTGCACTCAGGCTATGCCGCGCATGGCCAAGGGGCTTGACCGGGGTCAACCCGCTAGCGGATCGGCCCAGGTGCCTCCAGCTGTTTCATCAGGTCGTCGTTCCACTGCCCCTCGACCTGCACATGGGCGGCAGCGCCGAGCATCACCGCCTCGATCAGGTTGTGGTTGAGGTAGGTGTACAGGCCTGGCTGGCGGAAGGTGTACAGCGCCGTGCCGGCCGCGCCACCGGGGATGAACCAGGTCTCGAGGTTGCGCTGCGGCGGGTTGGCGAACTTGCCGGAGGCCCACACGTAGTCGCCATGGCCTCCGATCAGGTGCGGGCGGGTATCACGGTTGGCCTGCGAATGGACGATCAGCACACGCTCGCCAACCTTGGCGGTGAGCGCCTGCTTGCCGGTGAGGGCGCCGACGCTGCCATTGAATACCACATGGGTCGGCACCAGCCCCTTCATCAGCTGGCTCATCTCGGCGAAGCTGGCCATCGGCGTGGGGTAGCGCTTGTACTTGCCGTCCTGGTCGCGGGGGAGGTAGTAGTCCTGCTCGCCGATGTACCAGGCCGTGTCGTACTGCAGTGGCCGGCCCTCGGGGTCTTTCAGGCCATCGCGCGGCAGCACCATGACTGCGCCGTTCATGCCGCACACCACATGCCAGGGGATCATCGAGCCGCCCGGAGCGCAGTGGTAGACGAACACCCCGGCGCGATCGGCCTTGAAGCGCAGTTTCACCTGCTCGCCGGGCTTCACATGGGTCAGCTCGCCGCCGCCGAGGGCGCCAGTGGAGGCATGGAAGTCGATGTTGTGCATCATGCTGTTGCTGGCCGGATTGACCAGCGTGAGCTCCACGTAGTCGCCCTCGTGCACCACCATCAGCGGCCCGGGCACCGAGCCGTTGAAGGTCATGGCATGGATGTAGGCGCCATTGCCATCGACCGCCAGTTCCTTTTCCTCGATGACCATGCGGAACTCGACGATTCGCGGCTGGCCGGGCGCGCGTTGGCTGTGGGCATGGACCTGTGGTGGCGCGACCAGTTCGACCTTGACCCGCTCCAGCTTGGCCAGGTCCGCCGCCGGCGCTTTCGCCGCTGCCGGTGCGGCCTGGGCCAGGCCGCTGCCCAGCACGGTACCGCCAACCCCCAGCAGCACACCACCGGCAAGGATGCCGCGGCGGGTCAGGGCTACGCCTTGTTGTTCACTCATGGGACTTCTCCTTAAGTCGACGAAAGCCGTCGGCGACAGGATTACCCATTTTTTGTGTGTGGTTTATTGAGCGAAAACAATAAGTGGAGGGGCGAGCGGGGTGTCGCAATGATGGCTGGGAGCTACGCTGTCTGGGGACCGTTGCGACGCGTATTGCAAGGAGAGCATGGCGTGAGCCGTTTCGTCAGTTTCGAGATCACCAATCACCGTCAGTACGTGGTCAGTGTGGACCGTATCGTGGCGCTGTATCCGCTGGCCCAGGAACGGACCTTCGCCAAGGGCGGCATCGTGCTGATCAGCGGGCTGGGCAAGGAGGGCGCGAATGTAGCGCTGGAGCTGAGCGGGCCGGAGATCCGCAAGCTGCAGAAGACGTTGGTGCATGAGTGAGGGGGGGGGGATGGGAGAGGGTTGGCCCCCCAGAAACACGAAAGCCCCGCGTAGCGGGGCTTTTGAATATGGTGCCGGCACCAGGAATCGAACCCGGGACCTACTGATTACAAGTCAGTTGCTCTACCATCTGAGCTATACCGGCACAGGGGCGTCATTATAGCGATGGATTTGCGCCTGTAAACCACTTCCTCGCATCCACCACACAATCCCCTAAGTCACCGCGCTGAAAGGAGAATTTTCCTACCAGCCGCGGTGGATGGAGTTGACGCTCGGTTCGGGTTGTCCAGGGTTGAAGAACAGCTTGCCGTTGTCGCAGCCGCGCTTGCGGCAGGAGCCGTCGAGGTTGTGCAGCGGCAGGCCGCGATCGCCGCCCAGCTGCATGCCGGGCATGTTCCAGTCCAGCGGCGCGGGACGGCTCGAGGACAGGTCGTTGGCGCAGCCGGTCATGGCCAGGGCGACGGTGAGCAGGGCGAAGGGCTTGGTGTGTTTCACGATGTCGGGTCCGTTCCGGGGTCAGTCTTTGTTCAGGATGCGCTGGATGGTGCCGCCACAGGCCATGTAACAGGTGTCGTAGTCAGCGCCGCAGCTGTAGCTGCTCCCCGATGAATAGGGGTAACTGGGGTAGTAGCAACTGCGACGTGCTTCCTTTTTGCTCTTGCCGTTCTGGCAGTACTGGTAGGCCCGCATCTCGGCCTGGTACACCGCGCGCTGGTTGTTTTCCTGCAGGCGGTTCATCTGCTGGCAGTGGTTGCGCTCCACCGAGCAACTGTTGATGCAGTTCATGCCATGCGCACTGGGCGGCGGCGAGTACCTATAGCTGTAGCTCGGGCCGCAGCCAGTGAGCGACAGTCCGGCCAGTACGACGACGGCCAGCATCTTGCGCGAAAATTCCATGGGTGTTGCGGTCCTTGATCATTCCTCGCTGAACTCCAGCAGGTCGCCGGGTTGGCAGTTCAGCGCGCGGCACAGCTTCTCGAGGGTCTCGATCTTGAAACCCTTGATCTTGCCGTTCTTCAGCAGCGACAGGTTGGCTTCCGTGATACCGATGATTTCCGCCAGGTCCTTGGAACGCATCTTGTTCCTGGCCATGACGACGTCGAGGCGGATGATTATCGGCATGGGGAGCGGTTAGACATAACAGTTGTGTTCATCGCTGATGGTCTTGGCGTCACGCATGAGCAGCGAGAAGGCGCACAGCAGGATGCCTTTCATGATCTCGTAGACAGCCTGCGATGATACACCGATCGAGACGTTGAAGCTCCTTTCCCCGGCCGGCAGGTCGATGGCCAGGGCCAGGCCTTGCAGGGTGTAGGTCACCGGCCACAGCAGCGGCGTGCCGATGCACAGCAGGCCGACCCACCACAGCAGCTTGATGTTGGATGAGGTCCAGGTCTGGCCCTTGGACAGACGATGGAAGAACAGGCCGGTCAGGGCCAGGGCCAGGACCGAGACGCCCGACAGGATCATCTCCACCACCAGCACCAGGCCGATGGCCAGCGACGATGCCTGGTAGCCGGGCGCCAGCAGCAGGGGCATGGTTTCGCCGTGGATCTGCAGGTAGGTGGACTGGATTTCCGGGAAGTCGAATGCGAAGAGCAAGGGCGTGCCCAGCAGCTCGATCATGGCTGTGGTCCAAGCCAGGTATGCAGCGCATGCGCCGATGGTGCGTAGGCGCGAACGCGCATAGGCCACGGATCTACTGTTCATGGGGTGCCTCCGTACAGTGATGAACGAGGCGGATTATTCTTGATTAATTATCGTAATACAATAATTAATTCGCTGTATTCGTCAGTGGCGACGGTTTGTCGCAGCTCTGGGTCATCAGCCAGCCGCTGCAACGGAGGCAGGCTTCATGAGCCGCGTAGCGCCTCATTGATGCAAGCAAGCTGCTTCCACGGGCTGATCCTGGAATGTCGGGCGGGGAATATAATTTACGAAGCTTTCAGCAAGCTTTAAGGGACTTTCCCTGAGAGACGCAAGACAAGCGCGAGAAATTATTAGTTTCTAGCTATCATTTTGACTTAATCGATCATCTGAGTTAATCTTCTGTTCATTATGTTGAACAGTAAAGCTTTCAAGCTCCTCTCTACCTCCCGCCTGGTTTCCCGTGAGCGTCACTGGACCGGCGACCTCTAGCCCCACCCTCCCTTCACAGCCTTGAACATTCCTGTCCGGCGCCGATGACTGCGCGCCCGGCTGCTGTCGCCCATGGGAGGGCACCATGCGTTCCTGGATCTATCTGGTCGTTGCCATCACCGCCGAGGTGATCGGTACGGCGTCGATGAAACTCGCCGCCACTCATTTCCCCGTGATGGGGCTTGTCGTCATGTACGGCATGATCTGTCTGTCGTATTTCTTCCTGGCCCTGGCGGTCAAGCGCGTGCCGGTCGGCGTGGCCTATGCATTGTGGGAAGGAATCGGCATCGTGCTGATCACCCTGGTCAGCGTGCTCTGGCTCGGCGAAAGCCTGGGCTGGACCAAGGCCCTGGGCCTGGCGGTGATGATCGCTGGCATCCTGCTGGTCAAGGCCGGCACCCGCAGCAAGGCTGTCGAGGCTGAAGGGGAGGCGCTGCCATGCTGATTCCATTCGCCTGGCTGGGCCTGGCCATCGTGCTGGAAGTGCTGGCCAACCTGCTGCTCAAGTATTCCGATGGTTTCCGCCGCAAGGGCCTGGGCCTGGCCTCGATCCTCTGCGTGCTGGCGGCGTTCACCGCGCTGGCCCAGGCCGTGCAGGATATCGAGCTGTCGCTGGCCTACGCCATCTGGGGCGGCTTCGGCATTCTCGCCACCGTGGCCATGGGCTGGGCCTTGTTCGGTCAGCGCCTGGCCGGTCGTGGCTGGCTGGGCCTGGTCTTGCTGCTGGTGGGCATGAGCCTGCTCAAACTGGCCTGAAGCGCGCATCGTTCAGGGGTGTTCGATGCACCTGGCCGGAAGGCTTATGCACAAGAGGCATTTATCTCTTGCGCGAAAGGCATGCCAGCAGGCGCTACCGCTGATCTTTGCGCAAAGGCCTGTTTTTACTGGTTTCCAGCTGAAAAGCGGAATAAGCCAGGCGATCCAAATAGCGTTTGGATCCAAACGGCGACGTATTTCATCACAAGCTTGTTCACAGAGTTATCCACAGGGTTCAGGCCTTGCGCGGCTATTCGTCGCGCTCGCCCAGCACCATCAGGTTGCGTGGCGTGAGCGGGTAGTCGCAGAACACTCCGACACTGACCGCATAGCCCTGTTCCTGGAGGAACAGGGCGCGGTCCAGCACCAGCCACATCTCCAATGGCCGGCGGAACAGGTTACGGACCAGCTCGAGGTTGCGAACTTCGGCCAGACGCTGCCAGCCGGCCGCTTCCAGCGCGGGCCAGTCGGGTTGGCCCTGCAGCTCGACCTGCCGGAGCTCGGCGAGGTCGCGGCAGTAGCGTTCGAAGTCTTTTTCCAGCCAGCTGACCGGTAGCGAGGGGGTCGACAGGTACTGGTCGACACCGCGTTGCTGGCGTTGCAGCAGGTCGAATCCCAGACGTCGGGCCATCGAGATATCACGCTGGCGCCGCACCCGGGCACTGGAGGTCACTGCCTCGGTCAGTGGCAGGCCCAGGTCATCCTGGCTCAGGTGCAGGGTCGAGGCCTTGGCGGCCTGCGACATCGGCTGGTAGGCCTTGCCAGGAATCCGGTTGTAGCAGCAAGGCGCGATCGCGATCTGCCGGCAGCCTTGCTGGCTGGCCAGTTGCAGCAGGCGCACGTGCAGCTCGCCGCAGGCGTGCAGGGCGACGGCGCTCTTGGCGTTATCCAGGTGGCGGACGCTGTCGGGGGCCAGTACATCCTGCTGCACATGCTCGGCGGCCAGATGGTGATGGTCGCTGAGGGCCTGGCCAGCTTTGACCAACTCGCCGTCATGCTCCAGGCAGGTCAGTCGCTGGCCTGGCCGTAGCAGGCGCCGGCCCAGGTGGCCCTTGCCAGAGCACCAGTCCAGCCAGTGCGCTGCGGGTTGGCGGAAGGCCAGGCGGCGACTGAAGGCTTCGATCTGTTGCCACTTGCGACCCGGGACATTGACGTCGAGACGGTGGCCCGGCGAGTGCAGGCCGATGTCGGGCAACTCGCCCAGGCTGGACAGTCGCAGGGCTTCGTTGGCCAGCTCCGTGAAGGGCGCAGGGGCAGGCAGCCGTTCGGGGTGTTGCTGGGCGGCTTCGGCCTCGTCCAGGCTGCGCTGGCGCAGCCAGGTGGACAGCCCAGGGTAGTGGCTCTCCCAGCTCAGGCACGGCTCGGTGAAGGGGCGCGGGCGCCACAGGTGCTGGTGCTGGAGCAGGAAATCGTCGAGGGCGTCGAAGCGCTCGAGCAGGAGCTGGGCGTGGAGGTGGGTGGTCGTGTTCATGGAAGCACCGGGGCGCTATGGGAGGGGAGCGTCTTGCGCTCCATCGCCGGCAAGGCCGACACCTGCAGGGGCTGCAGGTGTCGGGGTCGTTACGGTTTCAGCGGCCCTGGCAGGCGTCCACTCGTAGCCAGCGTTCCAGCAGCTTGAAGCCTTGCACCAGCAGGAACGAGATCACCAGGTAGAACACGCCCGCGGCGAAGAAGATCTCCACCGGCAGGTAGGTCCGCGCGATGATGGTCCGCGCCATGCCGGTCAGTTCCAGCAGCGTCACGGTGCTGGCCAGGGCGCTGGCCTTGAGCATCAGGATCACTTCGTTGCTGTAGGCCGGCAGGCCGATGCGCGTGGCGCGCGGCAGCATGATGTAGAACAGCGTCTTGGCCCGCGACATGCCCAGCGCACGGGCCGCTTCGATCTCGCCCTTGGGGATCGACTGCAACGCGCCACGCAGGATCTCGGCGATGTAGGCGGCGGTGTGCAGGGTCATGGTCACCACCGTGCACCAGAACGGATCGCGCAGGTACGGCCACAGCGAGCTCTCGCGGACCACGTCGAACTGCGCCAGGCCGTAGTAGACCAGGAACAGCTGCACCAGCAGCGGCGTGCCGCGGAAGAAGAAGATATAGCCGTAGGGCAGGGCGCGCACGTACCAGTGGCGCGAGGAGCGGGCGATCCCCAGAGGGATGGCCAGGATCAGCCCGGCGATGACCGCGATGGCCACCAGCTCCAGGGTCAGAGTCGCGCCCTGGGCCAGGCGTGGCAGCCACTTGATGATGACTTCCCAGTTCATTTATTCGGCCCTCATGAAGCCGCGAGCGGCGCGCTTTTCCAGGAAGTGCATGCCGATCATGGCGATGATGGTCAGGCCCAGGTAGATGCAGGCGGCCACCATGTAGAAGGTGAAGGGCTGCTTGGTCACGGTCACGCCGATCTGGGCGTGGCGCATGATCTCTTCAAGGCCGATCACCGACACCAGGGCGGTGTCCTTCATCAGGATCATGAACAGGTTGCCCAGGCCCGGCAGGGCGATGCGCCACATCTGCGGCAGGATCAGCCGCGAGAAGATCCGCGCCTTGGACAGGCCCAGGGCGATGCCGGCCTCGCGGTGCCCCTTGGGGATCGCCAGGATGGCGCCGCGGAAGACTTCGGTGGCATAGGCCCCGAAGCACAGGCCGAGGGCGATCACGCCGGCGGCGAAGGCGTTGAGCTCCAGGCCGGGAATGTTCAGGGCCTCGCCAAGCCGGTTCATCAGGCTGACGGTGCCGAAGTAGATCAGCAGGACCCAGAGCAGCTCGGGTACGCCGCGGACCAGGGTGGAGTAGAAACCACCGAGCCATTGCAGGGGCTTGAAGGGCGAGGTCTTCGCCAGGGCGCCAAGCAGCCCCAGCACCAACCCGAGGCACAGGGCCGACAACGCCAGTTTGACGGTCATCAGCGTCCCGGCCAGCAAGGCCGGACCGAATCCGTAAAGATCAATATTCATGGGCAGGTTTGTTCAAGGGACAGGCACCGCCGCCAGGCGGTACCTGTCGGGGCGAATCAATAGATGCTGAACGGGAAGTACTTGTCGTTGATCTTCTTGTAGGTGCCGTCGGCGACGATTTCCTTCAGCGCGGCGTTGAGCTTGTTGCGCAGCTCGTTGTCGCCCTTGCGCACGGCGATGCCGACCTTGTCGCTGTCGTTCACCGGTTCACCCTTGAACTCGTAGTCCTGGCCAGCCTTGGACTTGAGCCAGTCGTAGTTGGCGTACTTGTCCGCCAGCAGGGCGTCGACACGGCCGGAGGTCAGGTCCAGGTAGGCGTTTTCCTGGGTGTCGTAGAGCTTGACGGTGAAGTCGCCTTCCATGCCGCCGTGGTCATCCAGCCAGATGGCTGCCTGGGTCGAACGCTGGGTACCGATGGTCTTGCCCTTGAGCGCGGCGGGGTCGGTCTTGAAGTCGACCTTCTTCGGCGCGATGAACTGCTGCTTGTTCGAGTAGTACGGATCGGTGAAGTCCACGGCCTGCTTGCGCTCGTCGGTGATCGACAGCGACGAGATGATGAAGTCGAACTTCTTGGCGTTCAGCGACGGGATGATGCCGTCCCAGTCGGAGGTGACCACTTCGCACTCGACTTTCATCTTGGCGCACAGGGCGTCGCCGATGTCCTTGTCGAAGCCGACGACCTGGCCGCTGGCATCCTTGTTGTTGAACGGTGGGTAGGCGGCCTCGATACCCATGCGCAGTTTCTCTGCGGCCAGGGCGTTGGCCGACATCACCAGCGTGGCGGCAGCTGCCAGGAGGAACTTCTTGTAGGTCTGCATGTAGTGCTCCGTTAGCGATGGCTGGACATGAATTGCTTGCAACGCGCCGAGGTCGGGTTCTCGAAGACCTGCTGCGGCGATCCCTGCTCTTCGACCAGGCCCTGGTGCAGGAAGACCACTTCGCTGGACACCTGGCGGGCAAAGTTCATCTCGTGCGTCACCAGCAGCATGGTACGGCCTTCTTCGGCCAGGGCGCGGATGACGTTAAGCACTTCCTGGACCATTTCCGGATCGAGCGCCGAGGTCGGCTCGTCGAACAGGATGACCTTGGGCTTCATGGCCAGGGTACGGGCGATGGCGGCGCGCTGTTGCTGGCCACCGGAAAGCTGGGCGGGGTAGCTGTGACGCTTGTCGAAGATGCCGACCTTGTTCAGCAGGGCTTCGGCGTGCTCGATGGCCTCGGCCTTGCTCTGGCCGAGCACGCGGCGTGGCGCCTCGATGATGTTGTCGAGGATCGACATGTGCGGCCACAGGTTGAAGTTCTGGAAGACGAAGCCGATCTCGCTGCGCAGGCGGTTGATCTGGCGGCTGTCGGCGGCGATCAGGTCGCCGTTCTTCTGCGCCTTGAGCTTGAGGGCCTCGCCGGCGACGAGGATTTCGCCCTGGTGCGGGTTCTCGAGCAGGTTGATGCAACGCAGCAGGGTGGACTTGCCGGAGCCGGACGACCCCAGGATGGAGATCACGTCACCGTCGCGCGCGGTCAGCGAAATACCCTTGAGAATTTCCTGCTCGCCATAGCGTTTGTGCAGGTTGCGGATTTCCAGCGCGGGCGTGGCCTGGGCCATGTGCGGTCCTCATGTGTTCGGGTGCATTCCCAGCTGTTGGCGGCCTTCCTGGCGTGCGCCACGCTAGCATAGCGGCGCAACGACGGCCAACGGGGTCGCTAGGGGCTCAGGTCGCTGGTGAGACAGTTTGTCGCATCGTTGCAGTGGACTGTCGCGAGGATGTCCGCAATGGCGTTTTGCCCAGCACCGGAGCCTTGATGAAAAAAGGCGCGATGGTGCCAGTTTTGGCCCGCCCTGGGAAGCCGTTTTTGGCCGGATGGCGCTTTGCCGGGGGCTGTGCGGGGTCAGGTTGCGCCGGAAGGTTGCGCTTTTGGCTGCACTGAAGTCGTGCACGGGTGTTACCGAGGGGCACCTTTGTTGCGTTTGTAAGTGGGTATTTCAGTAATCTGCCATTGGTACGGCAATTTGGCGGCCTTTCGGTCAAGTCGTGGCACAAAGGCCGCAAGGCCGCGTAGATTGCGGTCGGCAAAGCCAGCGGACGAACGTCATGGAAGAGTGGCGCGCTTATTGCCAGCAGGAAATGACCGAATGCAGCGACGCCTAAACCAACCCCGGGTTCGCTTCGTTTCCCTTCATTCGGGTGGTCCACTCCTTACAAAGGTAGTTTTATGAGCGGTAAGCACAATTCCAATGACCTCGCTCAGGGGCTCAAGCAACGGCATGTGACCATGCTGTCCATCGCAGGCGTGATCGGCGCCGGCCTGTTCGTCGGCTCCGGCCACGCCATCGCTGCCGCCGGCCCCGCCGTGCTGCTGGCCTATGCCGCCGCTGGCACCCTGGTGGTGCTGGTGATGCGCATGCTTGGCGAAATGGCGGTCGCCTCGCCGGACACCGGTTCGTTCTCCACCTATGCCGACCGTGCCATCGGGCGCTGGGCCGGCTTCACCATCGGCTGGCTGTACTGGTGGTTCTGGGTCCTGGTGATCCCGCTGGAAGCCAACGCCGCCGCGGCCATCCTGCATGCCTGGTTCCCGTCCGTTGACCTGTGGGCGTTCTCGCTGATCATCACCCTGGCGCTGACCATCACCAACCTGTTCAGCGTGAAGAACTACGGTGAGTTCGAGTTCTGGTTCGCCCTGCTCAAGGTGCTGGCGATCATCGGCTTCATCGTCGTCGGCTGCGCCGCCATGTTCGGCATGGTGCCGAACAGCCAGGTCAGCGGCATCAGCCACCTGTTCGATACCCAGGGTTTCATGCCCAATGGCCTGGGCGCCGTGCTGGCAGCCATGCTGACCACCATGTTCTCGTTCATGGGCACCGAGATCGTCACCATCGCCGCTGCTGAATCGAAGGACCCGGGCAAGCAGATCAGTCGTGCGACCAACTCGGTGATCTGGCGGATCTGCCTGTTCTACCTGGTGTCGATCTTCCTGGTCGTGGCCATGGTGCCGTGGAACGACCCGACCCTGGCGGAAAAAGGCTCCTACCAGACCGTCCTCAGCATGATCGGCGTACCGAACGCCAAGCTGATCGTCGATATCGTCGTGCTGATCGCCGTGACCAGCTGCCTGAACTCGGCGCTGTACACCTCCTCGCGCATGCTGTTCTCGCTGAGCAAGCGCGGCGATGCTCCGGCTGTCGCCCAGCGCACCACCAAGGCCGGCACGCCGCACTGGGCGGTGCTGCTGTCTACCGCGGCGGCGTTCCTGTGCGTGTTCGCCAACTTCCTGGCCCCGGCCGAGGTGTTCGAGTTCCTGCTGGCCAGCTCCGGTGCCATCGCCTTGCTGGTGTACCTGGTGATCGCCGTGTCGCAGCTGCGCATGCGCAGCCAGCGTGAGGCCAGTGGCGAGAAGATCTCGTTCAAGATGTGGATGTTCCCGGGCCTGACCTGGGCGACCATCGCGTTCATCATCGCCGTGCTGGTGGTTATGGCCTTGCGCGAGGATCACCGCGCCGAGATCATCGCCACGGCCATCCTCAGCATTGGTGTGGTGGCGGCCGGCCTGCTGGTGCATCGCCGGCGCGGTGTCGCGGCGCGCGTGGCGCTGGATAGCTGATCCACTGGTGAAATGAACAAGGCCGCGTCCTGTGAGGGGCGCGGCCTTTTTGCTGGGCTGTGCACGGGTTGTGGGAGCGGGCTTGCCCGGCGATCGCTAGCGCGGGGCAAGCCCGGATCCTGTGCAATCCTGTTTCAGCCGAACTGCTTCTGCTGTTGCTGCTGCTTGGCCACGACTTCCGAAGCGGTGATGTAGGCGTCCTGGAACTCGTCGCTCTCCAGCCAGGCCATGGTCGTGTCCTCGTCGGCGCCGTCGAGCCATTTGCGGTAGGCGGTGAACACCATGACGATGTAGTCGGTGGAGTGCTCTTCCTTGTGACCCTTGAGGACCAGGGCCAGCAGTGGGTCGACCAGGAACACCGAGATCATCGGCACCAGGCCGTCTTCCTGGGCTTGCTTCATCTTGTCGAACAGGCTGTTGTAGCTGCCCGAGTCCATCGCCTTGTTGAACACCTGCTCGACGCTGGCGCTGTCGCCGGCGCTGGCCTTGACTGCCTGGCCGCTGCGCACCATGCGGTTTTGCTTGGCCTTGGCGGCGGCGCGCTTGGCGCGTTTCTGTTGTTTGCTGTTGGTGGCCATGAGGGGCTGGTCCTTGGGGTATCGGTAAAGGCGCGTATTGAAGCGTAGTTGCCGGGGAAACCCAAGGGCTGCGCGGCAGCCCCCAGGGTTTCAGTTGAGCGGCGCCGCCGGCTCGTCCTCCTCGAACCCCCGCGATGCCCGGCCGACCAGCAGCGCATCCGGCGCGTGCGCCACGCTAGGGTCCTTGCCCGGATAATCCAGCGAATGCAGGAAGTGACGGATGCAGTTGATCCGTGCGCGCTTCTTGTCGTCGGACTTGATCACCGTCCATGGCGCATCGGCGGTGTCGGTGTGGAAGAACATGGCCTCCTTGGCCGCGGTGTAGTCTTCCCACTTGTCCAGCGACTTGATGTCGATGGGCGACAGTTTCCAGTGCTTGAGCGGGTCGTCGCGGCGCGAGATGAAGCGGCGCAGCTGCTCCTCGCGGTTCACCGAGAACCAGAACTTGAACAGCAGGATGCCGCTGTTGCACAGCATGCGCTCGAGGTCCGGCGCCTGGCGCATGAACTCCAGGTATTGCAGCGGGGTGCAGAAGTCCATGACCTTCTCGACCCCGGCGCGGTTGTACCAGGAGCGATCGAAGAACACCATTTCACCAGCGGTGGGCAGGTGCTGGATGTAGCGCTGGAAATACCACTGGCCCTTCTCTTGCTCGGAGGGCTTCTCCAGGGCGACGATGCGCGCGCCGCGTGGGTTCAGGTGTTCCATGAAGCGTTTGATGGTGCCGCCCTTGCCCGCAGCGTCGCGGCCCTCGAACAGCACCACGATGCGCTGGCCGGTCTCTTTCACCCAGCTCTGCACTTTCAGCAACTCGATCTGCAGGTCGTGCTTGGCCTTCTCGTAGTCCTGGCGGCGCATGCGCGTGCGGTACGGGTAGTTGGCCGGCAGGCGTGCCGAGGTGCTGTCCTCGCTGCTGCCTTTGCGCGCGTTGGCCACTTCCAGGGCGGCAGGTTGCTGGCTGACCTGGGTGATGGTCTCTGGCACGGCAGTGCTGGCAGCGGGCTTGCGCTGGCGTGGGCGGCGCGTGCGAGGAGCGGGCTTGGGGTGGCTGGCGCTGTCGCTGGGCGACGGCAGGAGGAGGGTGGCGGATTCTTCGCTCATGGAGGTCCTTGCGGGATCGTTCGAGTGTCCACCTTCCATCCTATGAGCGCAGGGCGGGTGGCTTTTTGATATCGATCAACCGGGGAGAAGGATCGTGCGGGAAAAATCGCAGGCAACAAAAAACCCGCACTGGGCGGGTTTCTTGTGTCGCTTCGGGTAACTTTGCAACCACCAGAAGCTGAAGGTGGTGCCCAGAGACGGAGTCGAACCGCCGACACGAGGATTTTCAATCCTCTGCTCTACCGACTGAGCTATCTGGGCGACGGGGCGAATTAAAAAGGTTTTCAGATCTTCCGTCAACGATTTTTTGAAAAATTTTTAAAATAAATCCGTCGCTTACGGTTTCCGGGGTCAATTCGAGGGCGGAACGTAGCCTTCGGCCTGGGCGTAGTCCTCGCCGGCGAAGAACTTGTCCATCTCGGCCTGGATGAACTTGCGATCCTCGGCATTCATCATGTTCAGGCGCTTCTCGTTGATCAGCATGGTCTGGTGGTCCTGCCACTCCTTCCAGGCCTTCTGCGAGATGTGCTCGAAGATGTCCTGGCCCTTGGCGCCCGGGTAGGGTGGACGGTCCAGGCCAGGCAGTTCTTCGTTGTACTTGCGGCACTTCACGGTGCGGGTCATCGGGTCTCTCCTGCAATCAGTTCGTCGGCCGCGCGTTGCAGCAGCTTCTTGACCGGGGCGGCGAGGCCCAGGCGCGGCGGGGTGGCGAGGTTATACCAGAGCCAGTCGGCCTCGGCCACGTGCGCGCCGACGGGTTCGACACGCACCAGCCAGGGCTCGATCGCCAGCTGGAAATGGCTGAAGGTGTGGGTCAGGCCCGTCAGGGCCTGGCTGCCGGCCAGACGCAGACCGTGCTGGTAGGCGAGGTCTTCGAGCTGCTCGAGGCTGTCCAGCTCCGGCAGGCTCCACAGCCCGCCCCACAGCCCGGAGGACGGTCGGCGGTAGAGCAGGATCGCACCTTCGTGGTTGGTCAGCAGCGGCATCAGGGTCTTGCGCTGGGGTAGGGCCTTGCGTGGCTTGGGCTCGGGGTAGCGGGTCTCTTCGCCGTGCAGGTGCGCCTCGCAGCCGCGCTGCAACGGGCAGATCAGGCAACTGGGCTTGCTGCGGGTGCACAGCGTCGCGCCCATGTCCATCATCGCCTGGGTGAAGTGGTTGACCCGGGTCATCGGCGTGAAACGCTCGGCGCTGGCCCACAGCTGGTTGGCCACCTTCGGCTCGCCTGGGTAGCCGGCCTGGGCGGTGAAGCGGGCCAGCACGCGCTTGACGTTGCCGTCGAGGATCGGCGCGCGAATGCCCATGCTGATGCTGGCGATGGCGCCGGCGGTGGAGCGGCCGATGCCGGGCAGCTCGGTGAGCTGTTCGACACTGCGCGGGAATTCGCCGCCATGCTGCGCGACGACGATCTTCGCGGCCTTCTGCAGGTTGCGGGCGCGGGTGTAGTAGCCCAGGCCCGTCCACAGGTGCAGGACCTCGTCCTCCGGTGCCTCGGCCAGGGCCTGCACGGTGGGCAGGGCCTGCATGAAGCGGTCGAAGTAGTTGAGCACGGTGCTGACCTGGGTCTGCTGCAGCATGATTTCGGAGACCCACACCCGGTAGGGGGTGATGCGCTGTTGCCAGGGCAGGTCATGCCGGCCGTGCTGGTCGTACCAATCCAGCACGGCGCTGGAGAACTGCTGGGGGGTCATCGCTTGAACAGCCCCTTGAGCGCGTCTTTGAGTTCTGGGCTCACCTTGTCTCCGAGTTTTTCATCGAGTTTCTGGTCGATCTTGTCCTTCAGGCGGTTGCCGGCCAGCTTGGCGGCAACCTTGCCCAGGCCGTCCTGGTCCAGGCGGCAGGCCTTGGCGCCCAGTTCCAGGGGGCCGCGGCAGCGCAGCGGCACTTCGACGCCGACATAGCGCTCGTTGACCTGGCAGGCTGGGTCGGGCATGGCGCGCTGGTCGCCGTCGACGATCACGCCGATGTTGTAGTCCATGCCCAGCACGCGCAGGTCGAGGTCGCCATGGCCGTTGACGGTCAGGCCTGGGATGCGCGCCTTCAGGTCAGGGTTGCTGGCCACGCCGTTGCGGATCACCAGGCTGCCGCGCAGTTCCTGGAAGGGTGTGTCCTTGCCGCGAGGCTCGCCGCTGAGTTGCTTGCGGTTGAGGGTGGCAATGGCCTGGCACAGCTGCTGTTCGAGGTTGGCGTTGACCAGCACGCCATCGTTGATGGTGAAGCTGGCAGTACCGTTGAGCGTGTCGACCAGCGCCTTCTGGCTGTTGCCGGTGGCGGTGAGGTCGCTGTTCAGGGTCAGCAGGCCTTTGACCGGTGGCGCCTGGTCCGGGCTTTCGCGCTTGATGAAGTGTTCCACGGGCACGCGGTTGATCCGGGTGTTCACGCCGATCTGTGGCACGGCGGGGCGCACGTCGACGCTGCCCTTGGCCTCGAAGGTACCGTTGTACAGGCCGCCGCGCAGGGTCTGCAGGGTGATCAGGCCGCCTTGGCCGGTGGCGGTGAGCTGGGCGTCGTTGATCGGCAGTTTGTCCAGCACCAGGGCGCCGAAGGACAGGTCGGCCTGCAGGTCGAGGGCGCGCAGGCGGTCCACCGGCAGCAGCTTGTCGCTGCTCCAGGCCTCCTGGGTCGGTGCGCTCGGCAGCGGCGTGGTGCCGGCACCGGCGACGGATTCCTGCTGCTTCACTTCGGCCTGGCGCGCGGCGGCGCTGCCCTTGGCTTGCTCGCTCTTGGCCGGCAGGTAGCGGTCGGCGTCGAACTTGTCGCCCTTGAGGCGTACGCGCAGGGCCTGCTTGGCGAAGTCGTCGATGGCAACACGACCGCTGAAGCTGCTGTCGTCGAGTTTCAGCGCCAGGTCCTCGAGGGCCAGACTGTTCTGGTTGCCTTGCAGGCGAGTGACCAGCTCCAGCTGCTTGAACGCGGCGGGATCGGCGGTCGCTGGCAGCGGGTGGCCGATGCCGTCGAGGAAGGTGCGCAGGTCGAGCTGGGCGATGGACAGCCCGCCGCTGACCTGCGGCGCCTTGTCCAGGTCGCGCACGTTCAGCTCGCCGAGGGCGCGCAACTGGTTGGCCGAGACCTTCAGGCCACTCCACGAGGCGACGTTGGCGGCCAGGTCGAGCAGCACTTGGCCCTGGGCGGAAAAGGTCAGGCTCTTGCCGGCCAGCGGCTCACCCGAGGTTTCCCCGGACAGGCGCATGTCCTCGAGGTTGTAGCGCTTGAGCTTGCGGTCGAAGCGCAACTCGCCGGTCAGTTCGGTGCGGGCCTTGATGTTCGGCTGGCTGGCGCTGAGGAAGGCGCTGGCCTTGAGCGGGATGTTCACGCCCTCGTGCACCGGACCGGTGCTCAGCTGGATGCTCTCGGCACCGTAGCTCTGGCCGTTCTTCTCATCGGTGTACAGGATCCGGGCGTTGTTCACGGTCAGGCTGTCGATGTCGAGCTTGACCGAACGCTCGCTGCTGTCCGCTTTGGGCGCGGTGGCGGCGGGCGCCTCGCCAGGCACGGTGGCCGGTGCGCCAGCGACGGCAGGGTCGGGCAGCGGCTTGCCGATGTCTTCCCAGTTGCCATGGCCATCGGCGTCGCGGGTGAGGGTGAGGTTCAGGCCCTCGACGCGCACGTCGCTCATTTGCACTTCGCGGCGCAGCAAGGGCAGTACGCGTACCGACAGGCCGAGCATCTGCAGATCGGCGAACGGCACCTTGGGGTTGTTCAGCGTGGCGATGCTCGCCTCGTGCAGCTCAAGGCCCAGCCAGGGGAACAGGCTCCAGCCGATGTCGCCGTTTAGGGTCAGTTCCACATGGGCCTTGTCGCGGGCCAGCTGGCGGATTTCGTCTTTGTAGTCGTTGGGATCGAAGAGGTGGGTCAGGGCGAAGCCCAGCGCCACGACGATCAGCAACAACCCGAGAAGTCCCAGCCCCAGGATTTTGCCGAACGCTTTCATGGGCGAGTCCTTGTAGTCCGTTTTTGAAAATTCAGGCGGCAGAGTATAGCGCCGCGGGGGTGTGCGCTGCGTATCCGACGTTTCGACAGTGTGTGTGCCGACAGTTCATTCATTGCCAGGGTGGGCCTCGTCGCGGGGCGTTCCTGCTCACACGCAGCCCAGGGTCTTGCCCCGCGGTGATGCCAGCGCTTATGCAACCGGTTCAGTTCCCGTGAAAAACACGGTATCAGATTGCTTCCATGACGCTGGCTACTGGTAACCTTGCGCCGCCCGCGCCTCCCCGTGACCGATTGTCACGGGCGTCGAAACGGCCTGCCTTGCGTGCAGCCATCCATAGAGCCGTCCGCGTGCACAGCCCACCTACAAGAAGGAACAATCCATGAACAGCAGTATCACGGCAGGGGCGCTGGCGAACACGCCTGGCTTCCTGTCGAAGGAGCGCATCATCGCCCGCCCGGGCTTCAATCGCTGGCTGGTGCCGCCAGCGGCCCTGGCGATCCACCTGTGCATAGGCATGGCCTATGGTTTCTCGGTGTTCTGGTTGCCGTTGTCCCAGGCCCTGGGTGTCAGCGCTCCGGTTGCCTGCGCCGCCGACATGGGCTTCGTCGCCCGCCTGTTCAGCGCCGAATGCGACTGGCCGATCTCCATGCTCAGCTGGATCTACACCCTGTTCTTCGTCTTCCTCGGCTGCTCGGCCGCGGTGCTCGGCGGCTGGCTGGAGCATGCCGGCCCCCGCAAGGCCGGCCTGGTCTCGGCGCTGTGCTGGTGCGGCGGCCTGCTGATCTCGGCGGTTGGCGTGAAGACCCATCAGCTGTGGCTGATGTGGCTTGGCTCGGGGGTGATCGGGGGGATCGGCCTGGGCCTGGGTTACATCTCGCCGGTGTCGACTCTGATCAAGTGGTTCCCGGACAAGCGCGGCATGGCCACCGGCATGGCGATCATGGGCTTCGGTGGCGGCGCCATGGTGGGTGCTCCGCTGGCCACGGCGCTCATGGGTCACTTCGCCAGTGCCAGTGAAGTGGGGGTGTGGCAAAGCTTCGTCGTCATGGCAGCGATCTACTTCGTGTTCATGACCGCGGGCGCGCTGGCCTATCGTGTACCGCCAACCGGTTGGAAGCCTGAAGGCTGGACGCCGTCGGCAAAACAGGGCAAGGCCATGGTCACCGACCGTCACGTGCATGTCAGCGTGGCCTGGAAGACCCCGCAGTTCGCCCTGATCTGGCTGGTACTGTGCCTGAACGTGTCGGCCGGTATCGGCATCCTCGGCATGGCCTCGCCGCTGCTGCAGGAAGTGTTCGCCGGCAAGCTGCTGGGCAACACGCTGGCCTTCGGTGAACTGGATGCCGCGCAGTTGGCGCAGATCGCCGCCATCGCCGCGGGCTTCACTGGCCTGCTGAGCCTGTTCAACATCGGCGGGCGCTTCTTCTGGGCGTCGTTCTCCGACTATATCGGGCGCAAGAACACCTACTTTGCCTTCTTCGCCCTGGGCGTGGGCCTCTACAGCCTGGTCCCGAACATGGGCCATCTGGGCAATGTGGCGCTGTTCGTGACCGCGTTCTGCATCATCCTGTCGATGTACGGCGGTGGGTTCTCGACCGTGCCGGCATATCTGGCCGACCTGTTCGGCACGCAGATGGTCGGTGCCATTCACGGTCGCCTGCTGACCGCCTGGGCGGCTGCCGGCGTGCTCGGTCCGGTACTGATCACCTACCTGCGCGAGGCGCAACTGGCGGCGGGTGTCGAGCGGGCCGCGGCCTACGACATGACCCTGTACATCCTCGCCGGGCTGCTGGTGCTGGGCTTCATCTGCAACCTGCTGGTACGACCGGTGGCGGACAAGCACTTCATGACCGACGCCGAGCTGGCGGCCGAGCGGGCCCTGAGCCATGACAAGGGCGCGGATTCGGCACGCTCGCTGGAGTGGCACGCGGCGCCGGGGAGCCTGCCGCTGGTGCTGCTGGCCTGGGCGGTGGTGGTGATACCGCTGGCCTGGGGGGTGTGGGTGACCTTGCAGAAGACGGCGGTACTGTTCCACTGATCGAGAGCGCTGGGGCGCCTTGCGCCCCTTTCGCGACACAAGATCGCTCTTGCAGGGCGCGCATATACCCAACGATTGCGCGGCCCCTGCAAGAGCGGCCTCGGCCTGCAAAGCCGTCCCGGTCTGTTCTTGTATAGACCTGTAGAACCCTCCGTCCCCCCGTAATTACTAGCTCTGCCATATGTCATGCGCGTTTCAAGCCGGCGCGTTCTGGGCCTATAATGAAGCCCTTTTCGCCCAATGATTTTGCGGAGCTGGTGATGGTCGAACGTAAGGCTTCCGTCGAGCGCAATACCCTGGAGACCCAGGTCAAGGCCTCGATCAACCTCGATGGCAGTGGCAAGGCCCGATTCGATATCGGCGTGCCTTTCCTTGAACACATGCTGGACCAGATCGCCCGACATGGGTTGATCGATCTGGACATCGAGTGCAAGGGTGACCTGCATATCGACGATCACCATACCGTCGAGGACGTCGGCATCACCCTGGGCCAGGCATTCGCCCAGGCCATCGGCGACAAGAAGGGCATCCGCCGCTACGGCCATGCCTACGTGCCGCTGGATGAAGCCCTGTCGCGCGTGGTCATCGACTTTTCCGGTCGTCCGGGCCTGCAGATGCATGTGCCGTATACCCGCGCCAGCGTCGGTGGCTTCGATGTCGACCTGTTCCAGGAGTTCTTCCAGGGCTTCGTCAACCACGCCCTGGTGACCTTGCACATCGACAACCTGCGTGGCCACAACACCCACCACCAGATCGAGACCGTGTTCAAGGCCTTCGGCCGCGCGCTGCGCATGGCCGTCGAGCAGGACGAGCGCATGGCCGGGCAGATGCCTTCCACCAAGGGATGCCTGTAAATGCAGACGGTAGCCGTGATCGACTATGGCATGGGCAACCTGCACTCGGTGGCCAAGGCCCTGGAGCACGTAGGCGCCGGCAAGGTGCTGGTGACCAGCGATGCCGCGGTGATTCGCGAGGCTGACCGCGTGGTGTTCCCGGGCGTGGGCGCGATCCGCGACTGCATGGCCGAAATCCGCCGTCTGGGCTTCGACAGCCTGGTGCGTGAAGTCAGCCAGGACCGCCCGTTCCTCGGCATCTGCGTCGGCATGCAAGCGCTGCTCGAGCATAGCGAAGAAAACGACGGTGTTGACTGCATTGGCCTGTTCCCTGGCCAGGTGCGCTTCTTCGGCAAAGACCTGAAGGAAGACGGCGAGCACCTGAAGGTGCCGCACATGGGTTGGAACGAAGTCAGCCAGACCATCGACCACCCGCTGTGGCACGACATTCCCGACCGTGCACGCTTCTACTTCGTGCACAGTTACTTCATCGAGGCCGGCAAGCCGGGCCAGGTGGTCGGTCGCGGCCACTACGGCGTCGACTTCGCGGCCGCGCTGGCCGAAGGTTCGCGCTTTGCCGTGCAGTTCCACCCGGAGAAGAGCCATACCCATGGCCTGCAACTGCTGCAGAACTTCGTCGCCTGGGACGGGCGCTGGTAAATGAGCCGATCGAAGACCAAGGCCCCGGCCATCACCCTGGCCCCCGAGCAGGAGCGCGAGGCGCTCGACACCTTGAAGCGCTTCCTTGAAGACCGCTTCGAGCTGGAGCTCGGGTCGTTCGAGGTGGCCGAGGTCCTCGAGCTGTTCAGCAAAGAAATTGCACCTCACTACTACAACAGGGCGATTGCCGATGTTCAGCTGCACCTCAAGGAGCGGTTCGAGAGCATCGAGAGCGATCTGTGGGCACTCGAGAAGCCCTGAAACCCCAAGAACAGACAGGTTCCCAAGATGCTGATTATCCCCGCTATCGATCTGAAGGACGGTGCCTGCGTGCGCCTGCGCCAGGGCCGCATGGACGACTCCACGGTCTTTTCCGATGACCCGGTGAGCATGGCTGCCAAATGGGTCGAGGGTGGCTGCCGCCGCCTGCACCTGGTCGACCTCAACGGCGCCTTCGAAGGCCAGCCGGTCAACGGCGAGGTGGTCACCGCCATCGCCAAGCGCTACCCGAACCTGCCGATCCAGATCGGCGGCGGCATCCGCTCGCTGGAAACCATCGAGCACTACGTCAAGGCTGGCGTCAGCTACGTGATCATCGGCACCAAGGCGGTCAAGCAGCCGGAGTTCGTCGCCGAGGCGTGCAAGGCGTTCCCGGGCAAGGTCATCGTCGGCCTGGACGCCAAGGACGGCTTCGTCGCCACCGACGGTTGGGCCGAGGTCAGCTCGGTGCAGGTCATCGACCTGGCCAAGCGCTTCGAGGCCGATGGCGTCTCGGCGATCGTCTACACCGATATCGCCAAGGACGGCATGATGCAGGGCTGCAACGTGCCGTTCACCAAGGCGCTGGCCGAAGCCACCTCGATTCCGGTGATCGCCTCGGGCGGTATCCACAACCTGGGCGATATCAAGGCCCTGCTGGACGCCAAGGCCCCGGGCATCATCGGTGCCATTACCGGCCGTGCCATCTACGAAGGCACCCTCGACGTCGCCGAGGCCCAGGCCTTCTGCGACAACTACCAAGGCTGAGGAGCGACCATGGCACTGGCCAAGCGCATCATCCCTTGCCTGGACGTGGACAACGGCCGGGTGGTCAAGGGCGTCAAGTTCGAGAATATCCGCGATGCCGGCGACCCGGTGGAGATCGCCCGGCGCTACAACGAACAGGGCGCCGACGAGATCACCTTCCTCGACATCACCGCCAGCGTCGATGGCCGAGATACCACGCTGCATACCGTCGAGCGCATGGCCAGCCAGGTGTTCATCCCGCTGACCGTGGGCGGGGGCGTGCGGACCGTGCAGGACATTCGCAACCTGCTCAACGCCGGCGCCGACAAGGTGTCTATCAACACTGCCGCGGTGTTCAACCCCGAGTTCGTCGGCGAGGCGGCGGACCGTTTCGGTTCGCAGTGCATCGTCGTCGCCATTGACGCGAAGAAGGTTTCCGGGCCTGGCGAAGCGCCGCGCTGGGAGATCTTCACCCATGGCGGGCGCAAGCCCACCGGGCTGGATGCCGTTGAGTGGGCGAAGAAGATGGAAGGCCTGGGTGCCGGCGAGATCCTGCTGACCAGCATGGATCAGGATGGCATGAAGAATGGCTTCGACCTGGGCGTGACCCGCGCCATCAGCGACACGCTGGGGATCCCGGTGATCGCCTCGGGTGGTGTGGGCAACCTGCAGCACCTGGCCGATGGCATCCTGGAAGGGCATGCCAGCGCGGTGCTGGCGGCGAGCATCTTCCACTTTGGCGAGTACACGGTGCCGCAAGCCAAGGCCTACATGGCTTCACGCGGGATCGTCGTACGCTGATCTTGCCGACGATGCCATCACGTGGGAGCGGGCTTGGCCCGCGATGCGCTGCTACATTCAACAGCGCATCGCGGGGTAAACCCGCTCCCACGTCGTCATCCGAGCTGCGTTTTCCTCATCCGTGGTTCTTGCCGAGCAGCGCGTGGTACAGCTCGGTATCCCCCAGGATCCCCACCACCTTGTCGTTATCCTGCAGGACCAGCTTGTTGCCGGTGTGATAACGAATCTGCAGCGCTTCGCGCATGCCGATGTTGGCGTTGACCAGGGTCGGTCGGCGGTCGAGCAACTCGACATCTTGCCCGGGCGTCCAGTTCTGCAGGTCGAGGCCATTCTGGCCTTGGCGCGCGCGCTTGATCGAACCGCCTTCGCCAAGGTCCAGCCAGGAGTCGATGCCCGGATCGATGCACACCGAGCCGTTGACCCGCTTGCACTTGTCCAGGCTGCGCATCAGGCTGCGGCCGCACAGCACATTGAGCGGGTTGGTGTGGGCGACGAAGGTGCGCACATACTCGTCGGCCGGGTTGAGCACGATCTCTTCCGGCTTGCTGTACTGGATGATCCGGCCGTCTTTCATGATCGCGATGCGGCTACCCAGCTTGAGTGCCTCGTCCAGGTCGTGGCTGACGAACACGATGGTCTTGCTCAGCTTGTTCTGCAACGCCAGCAGTTCGTCCTGCAGGCCCTGGCGAATCAACGGATCGAGGGCCGAGAACGGTTCGTCCATCAACAGGATGTCGGCATCCATCGCCAGCGCCCGGGCCAGGCCCACGCGCTGCTGCATGCCGCCGGACAGCTCGTCCGGCTTCTTGTTGCGCCATTGCGCCAGGCCCACCAGTTCGAGTTTCTCGTCGACCAGGGTACGCCGCTCCTTCTCCGGACGGCCCTGCATCTCCAGGCCGAAGCTGATGTTCTCGCGCACGGTCAGCCAAGGCATCAGGGCGAATTTCTGGAACACCATGGCGATGCGCTTGGTGCGCATCATCTTCAGCTCCGCCGGGGTGCAGTGGGCGATGTCGATGTGC
This sequence comes from Pantoea sp. Cy-639, assembly GCF_011752525.1. Lineage (GTDB taxonomy): Bacteria > Pseudomonadota > Gammaproteobacteria > Pseudomonadales > Pseudomonadaceae > Aquipseudomonas. The sequence goes on from NZ_VWXI01000006.1 coordinate 145,455, forward strand.
TTGCCTTCATGCTCGACGAACAGCTTGCCGCGGCTCACCGTGTTCAGACCGTTGATGCAACGCAGCAGGCTCGACTTGCCCGAGCCGGACAGGCCCATCAGCACGCAGATCTCGCCCTTGTTGATATCCAGGTTGGCCTTCTCGACCCCGACCACCAGGCCGGTCTGCTTGAGGATCTGTTCGCGGGTCTTGCCCTGGTCGAGCAGCGCCAGCGCTTCGCGCGGCTTGCTGGAGAAGATGACGTCGACGTCTTCGAAACGAATGATGCTCATGCCTCACCCCTTGCCGGCAGCTCCGGTTGCTTGCAGATACGGTCGAGCATGATCGCCAGCAGGACGATGGCCAGGCCTGCTTCGAAGCCCAGCGAGATATCGGCGGTGTTCAGTGCGTTGACCACCGGCTTGCCCAGGCCGTCGGCACCTACCAGCGCGGCGATCACCACCATCGACAGCGACAGCATGATGCATTGGGTCACGCCAGCGGCAATGCTTGGCATGGCGTGGGGCAGTTCGATGCGGGTCAGTAACTGGCGGCGCGAGCAGCCGAAGGCCTTGCCGGCGTCGAGCAGTTCCTGCGGCACGTCGCAGATGCCCAGGTAGGTGAGGCGGATCGGCGCGGCGATGGCGAACACCACGGTGGAGATCAGCCCCGGTACCACGCCAAGGCCGAACAGGGTCAGGGTCGGGATCAGGTAGACGAAGGTCGGCACGGTCTGCATCAGGTCGAGCACCGGGCGCATGGCGGTGTAGAACATCGGCTTGTGCGCGGCGACGATGCCCAGCGGCACGCCGATGGCCACGCAGACCACGGTGGCGAAGGTGACCTGCGCCAGGGTCTCCATGGTTTCCTGCCAGTAGCCCAGGTTGAGGATGAGCAGGAACGACAGGGCGACGAACACGGTGAGCGCCCACTTGCGTTGGATCAGGTGCGCCAGGGCGGCGAACAGGGCGATGAGCACGAACGGGTTGAACCAGGTCAGGGCACTGGTGACGCCATGGATCATGAATTCCAGGCCCTGGGCGATGGCGTCGAAGTAGCTGGCGCCGTTCTGGGTCAACCATTCGACGAATGAGGCGATGTACTGCCCTAACGGTATTTTCTGATCGATAAGCATGATAGCGAGCTTCCACCTGCAAAGATTGAAATCAGTCCGGGGCGGCACGGTCCCGCCCCGCGGTAGTGCTTACGGCTACTGCGAATTTCGTGGTTATTGCGTCAGCTTGGCCTTCACCGCCTCCAGCCCCGGCTTGCCATCCACGGTCGTCACCCCGGCCAGCCAGGTGTCGAGCACTTGCGGGTTGCTCTTGAGCCATGCCTTGGCGGCCGCCTCGGGTTTCATCTTGTCGTCCAGGACGTTGCCCATCAGCGTGCTTTCCATGTCCAGGGTGAACGACAGGTTCTTCAGCAACTGGCCAACGTTGCCGCACTCCTGCGTGTAGCCCTTGCGGGTGTTGGTGAGTACCGTCGCCTTGCCGAACTCGGGGCCGAAGAAGTCGTCGCCGCCGGACAGGTACTGGATCTTGAAGCGCTTGTTCATCGGGTGCGGTTCCCACCCCAGGAACACCACCGCCTCGCCACGTTTCTGCGCCCGGTCGACCTGCGACAGCATGCCGGCCTCGCTGGACTGCACCAGCTTGAAACCGGCGCTCTTCAGGCCGAAGGCGTCCTTGTCGATCATGCTCTGGATGGTGCGGTTGCCGTCGTTGCCCGGTTCGATGCCGTAGATCTTGGCGCCGAGCTTGTCCTTGAACTTGACGATGTCGGCAAAGTCCTTGAGCCCCTCGTCATAGAGGGCCTGGGGCACGGCCAGGGTGTACTTGGCGTTTTCCAGGTTGGCGCGCACGGTCTCGACGGTACCGGCGTCGCGGTACTGCTTGATGTCGTTCTCCATGGTCGGCATCCAGTTGCCGAGGAACACGTCGAGGTCCTTGCCGCCGGCCAGCGACTTGTAGGTGACCGGGACCGAGATCATGTTGGTGTGGGTCTTGTAGCCCAGGGCCTCGAGCACGACGCTGGTCACTGCGGTGGTCACGGTGATGTCGGTCCAGCCGACATCCGAGAAGCGTACGGTTTGGCACTGTTCGGGTTCGCCGGCCTCGGCCAGCAGCGGAGCGGACAGCAATGCAACCAGCAACAGCGAGGGTGAAGCTTTCATAGGTGGACTCCTGTGATTTTATCTTCGGGTTCGCGAGGGCCGCCGGCGCTTCTGGGGCGCCGGTCGACCAGGCCTGCAGAGGGCAGGATGCGAGGCCGTGCAATACGAGTCGCTTTCGATAATCCTCCAGCGTTGGGCAATCGCCTACTGGTGGGGTCGTAACCAGTACAGGACGGGTCGCATCCAGTATGGGCAATGTCGTAACTGGGTTTTTCCAGCCTCGCGCCTGGGTTTTTACGGCGTCCGGCTTGTGGAAAACGGCGGGTGAAGAGGCTGCTGGACAGCGGCGCTGCTGGACAAAAGTACGTCGGTTGCAGACGGCGAGGGGCTGGATAAAAGCCCGATGATGCGGGCAATCAGGCGGCCCGGCTGCTTCAGCCTGGCAGTTGCTCCGCCCTGCGCCTGAGGCGCACAGACAAGCCCAGCAAGAGGTGATTCGACAATGGCCATCAGCGTGTTCGACCTGTTCAAGATCGGTGTCGGGCCTTCCAGTTCCCATACCGTAGGCCCCATGCGCGCCGGCGCGTTGTTCGTCCAGGGGCTGCGCGAGCGCGGCGAACTGGCGCAGGTGCGGCGCATCGAGGTCAGGCTGTATGGTTCGTTGTCGGCCACTGGTATCGGCCATGGCACCGACAACGCCACGATCATGGGGCTGATGGGGGAGTGGCCTGACGCGATCGATCCGAGCCAGATCACCCCGCGTATCGCCGATCTGCGCGAAACCAACGTGCTCAAGCTCGACAACCACCTGCCCATCGAATTCGTCTGGGCCCGCGACATGCGGCTGCTGGACGAGAACCTGCCGTACCACCCCAACGCCATGACCCTGATCGCCGAAGGCGAGGGCGGCGAGTTGCACCGCGACACCTACTACTCGGTGGGTGGCGGTTTCGTCGTCGATGCCGCCCAGGCTGCCAGCGGCGTGCTGGATGCCGACCAGACCGTGCTGCCCTACGATTTCGGCAGTGCTGCCGAGCTGTTGCGCCTGTGTCGGCAAAACGACCTGAGCGTGTCGCAATTGATGATGGAAAACGAAAAGGTCTGGCGCAGCGAGGCTGAGATCCGCGCTGGCCTGCTCAAGCTCTGGCAGGCCATGCAGGAGTGTGTGAACAACGGTCTCAAGCATGAAGGCACGCTGCCTGGCGGGCTCAACGTGCGCCGTCGCGCGGCTCGCCTGCACCGCAGCCTGCAGGAGTTGGGCAAGCCCAACGTGATCGGCTCGACCATGAGCGCCATGGAGTGGGTCAACCTGTTCGCCCTGGCGGTCAACGAGGAGAACGCCGCCGGCGGGCGCATGGTCACCGCGCCCACCAATGGCGCGGCGGGAATCATCCCGGCGGTGCTGCACTACTATGTGCGCTTCTCCGATGCGGTGGATGAAAGCAACGTGGTGGACTTCTTCCTCGGCGCCGCTGCGGTGGGCATCCTGTGCAAGAAGAACGCGTCGATCTCTGGCGCCGAGGTCGGCTGCCAGGGCGAAGTCGGCTCGGCCTGTGCCATGGCGGCTGCGGGGCTGGCCGAAGTGCTCGGCGCTACGCCGGCCCAACTGGAGAACGCGGCCGAGATCGCCCTGGAGCACAATCTCGGGCTGACCTGCGACCCGGTCGGCGGCCTGGTCCAGGTGCCGTGCATCGAGCGCAACGCCATCGCCGCGGTGAAGGCGATCAACGCGGTGCAGATGGCCCTGCGTGGCGACGGCGAGCATTTCATCTCCCTCGACCAGGTGATCCGCACCATGCGCGACACCGGCGCCGACATGCATGACAAGTACAAGGAAACCTCGCGCGGCGGCCTGGCCGTCAGCGTGATCGAGTGCTGATGCACGGGGACTGGCTGGTGGGAGTGGGCTTGCCCCGTGATGGCGGTTACCGGCGCGGACGCCATCGCGGGGCAGGATGCGCCGTTTTGGCCCAGGCATGACCGTTGCGTCACTTTATGGCGCAGCGACTGCCAGCCAGGGGGCATCGCCTGTCGTTACCAGCAGGGACGTTGTCGGTGACACTCAAGTCTGTCGCTTTTGGGCAACCTTCCCACAAGTGCTACCGAACTGCTCAGTGCCGGAGCGCAGAGGCGCTGGTGCGGCGCTTTGCGTTGGCCGGGAGCGCTGCTGAAAAACGCTCGCATGGCAATGACATGGGGTCGTTTCTGTTTTTTTTTGGATGGTCGTTCAACTTCCGGCACGCCGTTTGCGTCGAGATTGGCAAAGCCCCTGCATACGAAACGGGGTGATAACAAGAAACCAGTGTCCGCCTGAGACACACCCTGCATTGTGTGAGGAGAAATCGCGATGACGTCGTACACCTCCGGGAACCCAACCCAGAACCGCACAGCACCCCAGTCCATCGGCTTTCTCCTGCTGGACAACTTCACCCTCATTTCCCTGGCCTCGGCCGTCGAGCCGCTGCGCATGGCCAACCAGCTGTCCGGTCGCGAGCTGTACCGCTGGCACACGTTGACCGCCGACGGCGGCCAGGTATGGGCCAGCGATGGCCTGCAGATCACCCCTGACGCTGCCATGCACAGTGCCCCGCCGATCGATACGGTGATCGTCTGTGGCGGCGTTGGCATCCAGCGCACCGTCACCCGCGAGCATGTCACCTGGTTGCAGGCCCAGGCCCGCCAGTCGCGCCGTCTGGGGGCGGTGTGCACTGGCAGCTGGGCATTGGCTTGCGCCGGCCTGCTCGACGGTTTCGACTGCAGCGTGCATTGGGAATGCCTGGCGGCGATGCAGGAAGCCTACCCACGGGTGAACATGAGCACCCGCCTGTTCACCCTCGATCGCAACCGCTTCACCAGCTCCGGCGGCACCGCGCCGCTGGACATGATGCTGCACCTGATCAGCCGCGATCATGGCCGCGAGCTGTCGGCGGCGATTTCCGAGATGTTCGTCTACGAGCGCATCCGCAACGAGCAGGACCACCAGCGCGTGCCGCTCAAGCACATGCTGGGCACCAACCAGCCGAAGCTGCAGGAGATCGTCGCGCTGATGGAGGCCAACCTCGAGGAGCCGATCGACCTGGATGAACTGGCGGTGTACGTGTCGGTATCGCGGCGTCAGCTCGAGCGATTGTTCCAGAAGTACCTGCACTGCTCGCCGTCGCGCTACTACCTCAAGCTGCGGCTGATCCGCGCCCGGCAACTGCTCAAGCAGACACCGATGTCGATCATCGAGGTGGCGTCGGTGTGCGGCTTTGTCTCCACGCCGCATTTCTCCAAGTGCTACCGCGAGTACTTCGGCATTCCACCGCGTGACGAGCGCGCGGGCTCGAACACCACGCAGCAAGTGGCGATGATGCCGATTCCGCAGGCCATGGCCCTGTCCCCGCACAGCGGGCCGATGGCGGCGCTGAGCCAGGCGCGCAACGAGTCTACCTTTGCCAGCGTGAGGCTTTGAACGCAGTTGGCGCGGCATGCGCAATCCCTGTAGGCGCGGCACAAGGCCGCTCCTGCAAGGGGGCGCAGGCCCCCGTTGCGGTGGCTCAGCCGCGCTGGCTGTACTGCGCCAGCGCTGGCAACAACTGCTTGTCGATGGCCTGGCGCACCGCCGGCAGGATCGTCGCGCTGCCGGTGTACATCTGCTCGACCATGCTCTTTAGCGCCCGCGCATTGGGCTCGGTCAGCCCCCGCACCACCACCTCGCAGGCCTGCTCGGCGCTGGCGCCGGCCGGAATGTCGAAACCCCGCGCGCGCAGTTGGCCCAGCAGGTCGTCTTGGTCGATCAGATCCGCATGCATCATGGCTGTTGTCCTTCGCTGCTGTTGTTTTCGAACGATTCTGTGGCGCGCACGATAGGGCGGCAAGGGCAGATTGTCGTGATGGCCGCTTTGGCTAAGAACAGGTCGTTCACGGCTAAGTCGCGAAGGGAAGGGCGCACACTGAAACCATTCACGGCATCGAGGGAGTGGCCACCCTCGCTCACATACTGTGGATGTTGCTCGTTCTTGATCCCGGATGCCCACAGCTTCCCGGGATTTTTATTTGGCTGCCTCAATCCCTAGTGTCCTGTCTCGGAAATAATCTGTTCACTTTTGGCGGCGTCTCGGGCGCCCGACCGGCGTTGCCACTCCTCGCCATAGCCCTGCTATGACTCGTCGAGGCGTCTTGGCCGCCCCCCCAAGCCACTCGCCAAAAGAGAACGTATTTCCGAGACAAGACACTAGCAATTTTGCCAGTTGCTGGTTGCCCGCGAATGAGGTTCTATGAAGCAGCGTGTATTGCTGATGCTGTTCTAGTTTGCTAATCGTGAGGAAGCATGAATGGCTGAGTTAAAAGGTGTTTATAGTGCACTACTAGGTTGCGGATTGCTTTTTCTTATATCCGCATGTAGCACAGAAAAAACTAGCGACGTGTCCCCGTCGGCGAATGAGATGATTGTTACTCTTCATAAGACGCTGTACGGTTCGGGTGGAGTTCTCTGTAATATCCCAGTGCCTGACCGGGGAACCGCACCAATATGCCAAGAGGCACTGGCCGCCCCAGAGAAACCTGGTGGTCCATTAGTCCCGAAAATCTGGTCGATCAGTTTCAAATTCTGGAGAGGTACCCATTTTGTTTGCTTGCAGACGGATAAAAGCGTAGACGTGTTGTGTGTGCTAGGGACACTTCCAGATGATAATGTACACAAGACCCCGGTCATTGCTGATATGAGGCTTGTAAATGGTTATCCAGAATTCCTTAAATCTGTGGCGGTGACTTATTGGAATGCAGGATTATTCAATGAGGTTACGAAGTTGAGAAGCCGGTAAGTTTGGTCAGCGATTGATTTTTATTCGCATTTTATATTGCGTGGCGTGGGTTGATTTGTTGTTTTGGTGAGTGAGGGTGAGTGGTGGGCGTGTTGCATATGCTTGATGGCTCTGCCCGTTTAGTTGTTGAAGTGATTGTTTCTCGTTAAGTGTGACAGGCTTTAGTTGGGTGGAGTAAAACTCTGTTCAGGAGGGCCGAATGGTGCATTGTCGAAGTTTTATGCCGTTTTTTCTCTATATAGTGTTTCTCTTGCTTTCAGCTTGCACAACGTCCGACCATTCGATGGTCTCATCAGTAGACGATGAGACTAGGCTCTTCGAGCTCAAGCAGCCTATGAACCTCCAGCAGTTATCGAGCCAGGCCTCCAGCGATGTAGACGAACATTTTCTGAAGGTGCTGCATGATGCGGTTGCTATAGAGGATGCACGGTTCATTGATATCAATCCGCCCTTGGTCAACGCGAAGACCAGTCGGCTGTCGGTACCACTGCCGAATGGCCAGACCATCAAATTCCAGCGACGGCATGTCCATGAGGAAGGTGGTGATGTGGCGTACTGGTATGGAGATATCGTGTCTGACCGAAAGCAGCGCTACCCGTTCCCCAGTGAAATCGAAGCCGATCCTGTCAGCAGAATGGTGCTGGTGCGCCAAGGGCAGCGCCTGAGTGGGGAGATTCATCTTCCGGGTCAACATTATCGGCTGGAGAATGCTGGCGCCGGTCGCCATGTTCTAATCAAGCTTGGCATAGAAAATAACTTGAAATGTGAGCCGATATACGAAGCACGCGGGACAGACCTTGAGCAAGCAGTGAGTGGCCGGCAGCCAAAATCGCGTAGCACGATTCGAGTCATGTTCGTGAGCACGACCGGCGCGCGTGAACTTGATCCGGGTTTTGAAAATAAAATCTCTCCCTGGTTAAATATGGCCTCTCTGGATTTTAGAGAAAGCGGTGTCGATGTTGAATTCAAAAACGCGGGCTACTACGCCTTGGATCTTAAGGACTCTGATTTCGATTATGACCCGGATAAAATACTCAGGGAAATTCGGATGCCAGGTACGGATGCCGGGAAAAAAGTAGCCGCGCAGAGGGATTCATGGAGAGCTGACCTGGTGATTATTGCCGCCGGGAATCCTTGGGCTGCTCTTAAGAGCTATATCGGAGCCAGAAAAGAGACGGCGTTTGCCGTGATCACCCCACTCCATGATCCAGAAATTCTGACGCATCAACTGGGGCATCTTTTTGGTGCAATGCATATTTGGAAGCCTGGCGACCCTGACCTAGGTGGACCTGCTTATAGATTCGCACACAAGTTCTTTGTCGGTAGTACTAAGTATCACACGATAATGGGGCGCTTTGATTGCGAGAATAACGCGTGCGACCAATATGAGATCAATCGGTTCTCTGATCCCAATGCTACCTTTGCCTCAGTTCCATTGGGCACCAAGGAACATAATGACAATGTCCGTTATTTAAATGAGGTTCGGGACGCTGTGTCAAAATTTTATCCCTAGTATTTTAAATACTTGGCTCTGCGCGCCAACAGGAGTGAGGAGGTATTTGGAGGCTCGGATGCCCTCCTCACTCGGATCACATTTTGTGCTTAAGGGATGCTTATGGTCCGACCAATGTAAGCTGGATAGGGTTGGCTCTCTTGCGCACTGACCAGGGTCTCCAATCGTTCGATGGTGTTTTCCCCAAATGAAGCAGCCTTCGGCCCTGCCATATCCACATGCAACAGCATCTGCTCGCTAGCGGCGAGGGCTTCGCTAAAGTCTCTTCTGTGCAAGCTGTGGTACAGGTGCAGGCGTTTCTTATCGAAGCCGATGATGTATGTCTCCACCCACACGTCGGTATCCCGCTTCACCTCGTGCAGGTAGTTTATATGCGCCTCCAAGGTGAACAGCGAATGTCCGCTCTGCCCACGGGCAGCGACATCCAGGCCGATGCGCTCCATCAGTGCATCGGTGGCGTAGCTGAAGATCAGCAGGTAATAGGCATCGCGCAGGTGGCCGTTGTAGTCGACCCAGTCCGGCAGTACCGCGGTGCGGTAGGTAATCAGTGCGGGCATCGTCGTTTCTCCTAGTCGCTGAAGGCCATGCCGTGGCTGGCCTTGCTGTTCTTCACTGCCTCCAGAACAGCCAGCAGCGTGTCGTCACGATAGCGCTCCAGCGTGGCGATGCTGCGCTCGCCCAGTTGCTCGGCGGTACCTGCCACGACGTCGTCGATCAGCCTGTCGGTCAGCTCGGGCGCGGGCAGGTAGGTCCAGGGCAGTTTCAGCGCCGGGCCGAACTGGCTCATGAAGTGGCGCATGCCGGCATCGCCACCGGCGAGGGTGTAGGTGAGGAAGGTGCCCATGAACGACCAGCGCAGGCCGGCGCCGAAGCGGATCGCGTCGTCGATTTCGCCGGTACTGGCGACGCCGTCGTTGACCAGGTGCAGGGCTTCGCGCCACAACGCCTCGAGCAGGCGGTCGGCGATGAAGCCAGGGACTTCCTTGCGTACGTGCAGCGGGCGCATGCCCAGGGCGGTATAGATGGCCTTGGCCGCTTCGATGGCCTCCGGGCTGGTGTTGCGGCCACCGACGATCTCCACCAGTGGCAGCAGGTACACCGGGTTGAACGGGTGGCCGACAACGCAGCGTTGAGGATGGCTGGATGATTCGTAGAACTCGCTGGGCAGCAGGCCCGAGGTGCTGGAGGCGATGATCGCGTTCGGCTTGGCCGCGGCGCTGATCTTGCCGTGCAGCTCGAGCTTCAGGTCCAGGCGTTCGGGGGCGCTTTCCTGGATGAAGTCGGCGTCGCGCACGCACGCCTCGATGGTGTTCACGAACTTCAGCCGCTCCTGCGAAGCGCCGCGAGACAGTCCTTGTTTTTCCAGGGCCGGCCAGGCATTGGCGATGCGCTTGCGCAACGCAGCCTCGGCGCCGGGGGCGGGGTCCCAGGCGACCACGTCCAGGCCATGGGCCAGGGCGCGGGCGACCCAGCCGCTGCCGATCACGCCGCTACCCAGGGCGGCGAAGGTCTTGATGTCGGTGATCAAAGGCATGTCTGGCTCCTGTGGAACGTTACTCGATAATGTTTCGGGGAGCTGGTGGGGCGGACCGTGCTTCCTGGCCAGGCCCGCTCCTACAGCGTCCCTGCTGCCTAAGGCTTAGCGGCGCTTGAGGTTCATCTTTTCCCGGCCCTCGGCCGGGCTGAGCACGCGGGCGCCCATGCGGGTGATGATTTGCGCTGCGCGTTCGACCAGTTGGCCATTGCTGGCCAGCACGCCACGGTCGAGGTACAGGTTGTCCTCCAGCCCGACCCGCACGTTGCCGCCGAGCAGCACCGCCTGGGCGGCCATGGGCATCTGCATGCGGCCGATGCCGAAGCCGGCCCAGGTGACGTTGGCGGGCAGGTTGTCGACCATGGCCTTCATGGTGGTGGTGTCTGCCGGCGCACCCCACGGGATGCCCAGGCACAGCTGGAACAGCGGGTCGTCGAGCAGGCCCTCCTTGATCATCTGCTTGGCGAACCACAGGTGGCCGGTATCGAAGATTTCCAGTTCCGCTTTCACGCCCAGCTCGGTGATGCGCTTGGCGCCGGCACGCAGTTGCGCCGGGGTGGAAACGTAGATGGCGTTGCCGTCGCCGAAGTTGAGGGTGCCGCAGTCCAGGGTGCAGATTTCCGGCAGCAAGGCCTCGACATGGGCCAGGCGCTCCAGCGGGCCGATCAAGTCGGTGCCGGCGCCGAATTCCAGCGGCGTTTCGCCGGGGCCGATCTCCAGGTCGCCGCCCATGCCGGCGGTGAGGTTGACGATGATGTCGACGTCGGCTTCGCGGATGCGCTCCATCACTTCGCGGTACAACGCCACGTCGCGGCTGAAGCGACCGGTCTGTGGGTCGCGGACGTGGCAGTGGACCACGGTGGCGCCGGCCTTGGCGGCTTCGACGGCGGCCTCGGCGATCTGTTTCGGGGTGACCGGGACCAGGTGGCTCTTGGCAACGGTGTCGCCGGCGCCGGTGAGCGCGCAGGTGATGATGACGTCATGGTTCATGGCGGATTCCTTGTGATATCTGGGTAGCCGGATCAGCGCAGGTGCGGCCAGGTGCACCTGTCAGTTGGCGGTGAGCTTGAGATTTTCCGCGGCCGGCTTGCCGTCGAATGTGGTCACGCCCTCGAGCCAGCGTGCCTTGTCCTGGGGGTGGTCCTCGAGCCACTTGCGTGCTGACGCCAGCGCATCCTTGTGGTCGAGCAACGGCTGCATCATGCGGCTCTCGTCTTCGGCGCTGAAACTGAGGTTGGTCAGCAGGCGATGGGCATTGGGGCAGCGCTGGGCATAGTCTGGCGCCGTCACGGTCCACACCGTGGCGCGGCCTTCGTCCGGGCCGAGGGCGTCCTGGCTGTCGCCCAGATAGACCATGTCGATGTTCACGTTCATCGGATGCGGCGCCCAGCCGAAGAACACCACCGCTTCCTTGCGCCGTACCGCGCGATCGACCGCCGCGAGCATGCCGGCCTCGCTGGATTCGACCAGCTGGAACTGACCGAGGTCGAACTGGTTCCTGGCGATCATCGCCTTGATCTGGGTATTGGCGCCGGAGCCTGGCTCGATGCCGTAGATCTTGCCGCCCAGCTCTTTCTGGAACTTGTGGATGTCGGCGAACGTCTTCAGGCCCTTGTCGGCGAGGTATTTCGGCACCGCCAGGGTGGCGCGGGCGTCTTCGAGGCTGGGTTTGTCGAGCACCTTGACCTGGCCGGCCTGGACGAACGGGGTGATGGTCTGGGTCATGATCGGGTTCCAGTAGCCCAGGAACAGGTCCAGGCGCTTGTCGCGGATACCGGCGAAGATGATCTGCTGCGAGGCGCTGGTCTGCTTGGTCTGGTAGCCGAGGCCATCGAGCAGCACCTGGGCCATGGCGCTGGTGGCGATCACGTCGGTCCAGTTGACCACACCCAGGCGCACGTCCTTGCAGACGGCGGGTTCGGCGGCGAACAGTGGGGTGGCGAGGGTGGAACTGAGGACGAGGGGCAACAGGCTGCGGCGGACAAAGCGATACATGGTGGCTCTCCATCGGCAGTGCATATTGTTATCGGGTCCGGCCTCTGCGGGCCGTGTGAACACGCTACGCTGGCAGCAGGGTGGAAAATCGCACCCTGGCGACCAACATTTGCACGGAGGCGACCACCTTCACCGTGGAGCATGTGATGCCGGAAACCATTGATTTCCTCTTGCTGCCGGGCTTTTCGGCCATGGGTTTCATCAGTGCCGTCGAGCCTTTGCGAGTGGCCAACCGCTTTCGCGGCGCCCTGTATCGCTGGCGCGTGCTGAGCCTGGATGGCGGTGCGGTACAGGCCAGCAACGGCATGTCGGTGAACGCCGATGGCACGCTTGGCGAGGGCGCGCGCGGGCGTTTGCTATTGCTGGTCGCCGGTTTCGAGCCGCTGGCCTGCTACGGACCTGGGCTGCAGCAGGCGTTGCGTCGGCTCGACCATGACGGGGTGATGCTCGGGGGCATCGATACGGGAGCGATGGTGTTGGCCGAGGCCGGTTTACTCGATGGTCATCGCGCCACTTTGCACTGGGAGGCCCTGGAGGCGTTCAAGGAGCGTTATCCGCGGCTGCAGGCGACCCAGGAGCTGTTCGAGATCGATCGTCGGCGCATCACCTGTGCCGGCGGCACTGCCTCGATCGACCTGATGCTCGACCTGATCGCCCAGGCCCACGGCACTGAGCTGGCGGTACAGGTATCGGAGCAGTTCGTGCTGGGGCGCATCCGCCCGCGTCAGGATCACCAGCGCATGCAGATCGCCAGCCGCTACGGGTTGCGCAACAAGAAGCTGGTGAAGGTGATCAGCGAAATGGAGCGCAACACCGAGTTGCCGCTCAATACCCAGGTGCTGGCCGACACGGTGCAGGTGACGCGTCGCCAGCTCGAGCGGCTGTTCCGGCTGCATCTGGAGGACACTCCCACGGGCTTCTACTTGCGCCTGCGGCTGGACAAGGCCCGGCAGTTGCTGCGCCAGACTGAAATGAGCGTGCTCGAGGTCGCGGTGGCCTGTGGTTTCGAGTCGGCGTCGTACTTCACGCGCTGCTACCGGGCGCGGTTCGAGCGCTGTCCGCGTCAGGACCGTCAGGCGAGCACAATCAATCCGTAGGACCTGTTTCCTGATTACTGTCGGATACATTCATCTCTAGCGTAGGTAATCCATTTAACGAACAAGGATTGCCAAGATGTTTCCTGCAACTCATGTCCATAAAGCCTGGTGTTTCACCTTGGCCTTTGCCTCGTTGCTCGCAGCCGGGCAGGTCAATGCCTTCGACTACCGGTATGTGAACGACACGCACGAGGGGTCGTTGTCCTACTCGGTGACGGTGGGCCAGGTGCGCATCATCCAGCTGAACAATGAGCCGACCTACGAGCGGTAGTGGGGCACGGGGGGCGGCTTGTCATTCAAACCCAAGCGCCATTTCATCATTACCCGCTCGCTGGGTTGGCTGGAGGGGCAATTGCAGGAGGCCAAGGCCAAGGGCGAGACGGTGATCGTCAACATGCACATGTCCGAGGATTGGCAGGACAAGCACATCCGCTACTGGGCCTTCCCCCAGTTGCTGGAGAAATATGGCGTGGCGGCGGTATTCACCGGTCATACCCACTGGAACCTTGGCAAGCACCATGACGGCTTCGGCAGTGTGGCCAACTTCAAGACGGGGGCACTGAACAGCGGGACCTATCTGCGCTTGACCTTCGACTGGCAGGCCCAGCGGCTTTTGGTGGATGAGGTGAGCATGGATGGGTACTTCGACAAGACCCATGTGGTCGAGCTGAGCTCGCTAGCGGGCTGACCAGTCATCGCGGGGCAAGCCCGCTCCCACGCCAGGCCGATGATGCATGCAGGCTGGAGCGGGAGTGGGCGTGCCCTGCGACTGGGACGTCCAGGTGCCTACTGCTGCCCGATCGTCTGCAGATACTCCGAACGCTCATCGCTGCGTTGCGCCACGCAAGTGTTCCAGGCCGCTTCGAAGGCTTTGCTGCCGGGCTTCTCGGCCCAGGTCTCGACCTTGCAATCGGCGTCGCGCAGTTGGGTCCAGAGCTTTTCGGCGGCTTCCATCTTGCCGGCCAGCGCCGTGGCCTTGTCGTTTTCATCGGCGTACTGGTCGCGGATGCGCTGGATCAGGTCATCGTAGGCCGCCTTCAGCTCCCGCTCGGCGGTCTGCTTGTTGTAGGCGGCGCAGGCATAGCCTTGCTGATCGGTCTCGACGTTGTCGCAGGGCGTACTGTCCTCCTCCGCGGCCTGTGCGCCAGAAACAACGGCCAACAGGACCAGCCATGGCATTGATTTCATCCGTGTTCTCCTGATCGGGCTGACGAATCGCTGGGATTCTCGCTCAGCCCCGGCGTTGGCGATAGCTCCCTGACAAAAAGTTCATCCAAGCCCTACACGAGCGACAGTCGAGACTCTCTCTCATCTACGCGGGCCGTGCCAGAGCGCGCGACGACAGCCATTGACGCTTTCGGCAAACCCCCTGTCGTTTTTGCATCGGGGCGCCGCGGGCGGCAGGCATATGCTGGCCCCAAAGCGCCGGCACAAGGCTCGGCGCATGCAAACTTCAATAAAAGGGGACAGCCTGATGAGCCCAGCCGAACTTCACGCCGACAGCATCGTCATCGACGGCCTGATCATTGCCAAATGGAACCGCGAGCTGTTCGAGGACATGCGCAAGGGCGGGCTGACCGCGGCCAATTGCACAGTGTCGGTGTGGGAAGGGTTCAAGGCCACCGTCGACAATATCGCCGCCAGCCAGAAGCTGATCCGCGACAACGCCGACCTGGTGATGCCGGTGCGCACCACCGCCGACATCCGCAAGGCCAAGGAACTGGGCAAGACCGGCATCCTCTTCGGCTTCCAGAACGCCCATGCGTTCGAGGACCAGATCGCCTACGTCGACGTGTTCAAGCAGTTGGGCGTGGGTATCGTGCAGATGTGCTACAACACCCAGAACCTGGTGGGCACCGGCTGCTACGAGCGGGACGGGGGCCTGTCGGGCTTCGGTCGCGAGATCGTCGCCGAGATGAACCGGGTCGGCATCATGTGCGACCTGTCCCACGTCGGCTCGAAGACTTCCGAGGAAGTCATCCTCGAGTCGAAGAAGCCGGTCTGCTACTCCCACTGCCTGCCTTCGGGCCTGAAAGAGCACCCACGCAACAAGTCCGACGCCGAGCTGAAGTTCATCGCCGATCACGGCGGCTTCGTCGGCGTGACCATGTTCGCGCCGTTCCTGGCCAAGGGCATCGACTCGACCATCGACGACTATGCCGAGGCCATCGAGTACACCATGAACATCGTCGGTGAAGACGCCATCGGTATCGGTACCGACTTCACCCAGGGCCACGGCCAGGACTTCTTCGAATACCTGACCCACGACAAGGGTTACGCCCGGCGCCTGACCAACTTCGGCAAGATCATCAACCCGCTGGGCATCCGCACCGTCGGCGAGTTTCCCAACCTCACCGAGACCTTGCTCAAGCGTGGCCACTCCGAACGCGTGGTGCGCAAGATCATGGGCGAGAACTGGGTGAACGTCCTCAAGGACGTGTGGGGCGAGTGAGTACTGCCGGGGCCTGCTGCGCACGCCGGTCGTGGCCTCAGGCCCTCACGAAAAGCTCACCGTGCCTTGGCACTGTCTCGCTTTTCGCCTCGGCCCTTCCTTGCGCCCGACGCGCTCGCTGCGGCCCCAACAGCACTCACTGCGGCTGTTTATAAAAGCAAAAGCCAGCGCGGCTTTTGAACCAATTCAAATTTTATGGAGTTGAGTTTCCATGGCCAAGATCGCCCCGCAATTGCCAATCGAAGTCGACAGCGAGACCGGTGTCTGGACCAGCGACGCCCTGCCGATGCTCTACGTGCCACGGCATTTCTTCGTCAACAACCACATCGGCATCGAGGAAGTGCTGGGCGCCGACGCCTATGCCGAGATCCTCTACAAGGCCGGCTACAAGTCTGCCTGGCATTGGTGCGAGAAAGAGGCCGAGTGCCACGGCCTGGAAGGCGTGGCGGTGTTCGAACACTACATGAAGCGCCTGTCGCAGCGCGGCTGGGGCCTGTTCCAGATCCAGGACATCGACCTCGACAAGGGCACCTGCAGCGTCAAGCTCAAGCACTCGGCGTTCGTGTACGTCTATGGCAAGTGTGGGCGCAAGGTCGACTACATGTTCACCGGCTGGTTCGCCGGCGCCATGGACCAGATTCTCGCTGCCCGCGGCAGCTCGATCCGCACCGTGGCCGAACAGGTCTATGGCGGGTCGGAAGAAGGCCACGAAGATGGCCTGTTCGTCACCAAGCCGTTGTAAGCCGGAGACTGCGTCATGGCATTCGAAGCAATGTTCCAGCCGATCCAGATCGGCAAGCTGACCATCCGCAACCGTGTGCTCAGCACCGCGCACGCCGAGGTCTACGCCACCGACGGCGGCATGACCACCGAGCGCTACGTGAAGTACTACGAGGAGAAGGCCAAGGGCGGCATCGGCCTGGCGATCTGCGGCGGTTCCTCGGTGGTGGCCATCGACAGCCCGCAGGAGTGGTGGTCGTCGGTCAACCTGTCGACCGACCGCATCATCCCGCATTTCCAGAACCTCGCCGACGCCATGCACAAGCATGGCGCCAAGATCATGATCCAGATTACCCACATGGGCCGTCGCTCGCGTTGGGACGGTTTCAACTGGCCGACCCTGATGTCGCCGTCGGGCATCCGCGAACCGGTGCACCGTGCCACCTGCAAGACCATCGAGGTGGAAGAGATCTGGCGGGTGATCGGCAACTACGCGCAAGCGGCGCGCCGGGCCAAGGAGGGCGGGCTGGACGGCGTCGAGCTGTCGGCCGTGCACCAGCACATGATCGACCAGTTCTGGAGTCCGCGGGTCAACAAGCGGACCGACGAGTGGGGCGGTAGCTTCGAGGGGCGCATGAAGTTCGGCATGGAAGTGCTGAAGGCCGTGCGTGCCGAAGTTGGTGACGATTTCTGCGTGGGCATGCGCATCTGCGGCGACGAGTTCCACCCGGATGGCCTGAGCCACGAGGACATGAAGCAGATCGCCGCCTACTACGATGCCACCGGCATGCTCGACTTCATCGGTGTGGTCGGCTCGGGCTGCGACACCCACAACACCCTGGCCAACGTCATTCCCAACATGAGCTACCCGCCGGAGCCGTTCCTGCACCTGGCGGCCGGCATCAAGGAAGTGGTCAAGGTCCCGGTGCTGCATGCGCAGAACATCAAGGACCCGAACCAGGCCACGCGCATTCTCGAAGGCGGCTACGTGGACATGGTCGGCATGACCCGTGCGCACATGGCCGATCCGCACCTGATCGCCAAGATCAAGATGGGCCAGATCGACCAGATCAAGCAGTGCGTCGGCGCCAACTACTGCATCGACCGCCAGTACCAGGGCCTGGACGTGTTGTGCATCCA
This sequence comes from Pantoea sp. Cy-639, assembly GCF_011752525.1. GTDB lineage: Bacteria > Pseudomonadota > Gammaproteobacteria > Pseudomonadales > Pseudomonadaceae > Aquipseudomonas. Next base: position 162,806 of record NZ_VWXI01000006.1, read on the forward strand.
GAACGCGGCGACCTCCCGTGAATACCTGGGCGTGCCGCATATCATCGAGAAATCCAGCGGGCCGAAACGCAAGGTGGTGGTGGTCGGTGCCGGCCCGGCGGGCATGGAGGCCGCACGGGTGGCCGCCGAGCGTGGCCACGATGTCACCGTGTTCGAGAAGAAGGAGCAGATCGGCGGGCAGATCACCATCGCCGCCAAGGCGCCACAGCGCGACCAGATCGCCGGTATCACCCGCTGGTACCAGCTGGAGTTCGCCCGCCTGAAGGTCGATCTGCGCCTGGGCACTGCGGCCGATGTGGCGACGATCCAGGACTTGCGCCCGGACATCATCGTGCTGGCGGTGGGCGGCCATCCGTTCGTCGAGCAGAACGAGCACTGGGGCGCCGCCGAAGGCCTGGTGGTGAGCAGTTGGGACGTGCTCGACGGCAAGGTCGCACCGGGCAAGAACGTGCTGGTGTACGACACCATCTGCGAGTTCACCGGCATGTCCACCGCCGATTTTCTCGCCGACAAGGGTTGCCAGGTGGAGATCGTCACCGACGACATCAAGCCAGGCGTGGCCATGGGCGGTACCACCTTCCCGACCTACTACCGCAGCCTGTACCCGAAAGAAGTGATCATGACCGGCGACATGATGCTGGAGAAGGTCTATCGCGAGGGTGACAAGCTGGTGGCGGTGCTCGAGAACGAGTACACCGGCGCCAGGGAAGAGCGGGTGGTCGACCAGGTGGTGGTGGAGAACGGCGTGCGTCCCGACGAGCAGTTGTACTACGCGCTCAAGGACGGCTCGCGCAACAAGGGCCAGACCGATGTCGAGGCGCTGTTCGCCATCAAGCCGCAGCCGATCCTCGGCCAGCCGGGCGAGGGCTACCTGCTGTACCGCATCGGCGACTGCGTGGCCCAGCGCAACGTGCACGCGGCGATCTACGACGCCTTGCGCCTGTGCAAGGACTTCTGATCGCACCGCCTCTCTAGAGGCGGGATTGGCCCCCTGTAGGAGCGGCCTTGTGTCGCGAAAGGGGCGCGAAGCGACCCCGGGATCGGTGCATCACCGCTGAGCCCCTGGGGCTGCTACGCAGCCCTTTCGCGACACAAGGCCGCTCCTGCAGGGGTCGGTGCCGCCCTTGAGAGCGGCGCAGGATTCTAGCTGTTTGTGGGAGCCTCCCATGTTGAACACCCTTCTGCCCATCCTGCTGTTCGCCGCCCTCGGCCTGGCGCTGCTCGGTGCCCTGCGCCGGGTGCGCATGTGGCGGCGCGGGCGGCCGAGCCAGGTCGACCTGCTCGGCGGCCTGCTGGCCATGCCGCGGCGCTACCTGGTCGACCTGCACCATGTGGTCGAGCGCGACAAGTACATGTCCAAGACCCACGTGGCTACTGCTGGCGGCTTCGTGCTCTCGGCGCTGCTGGCGATCCTGGTGCATGGCTTCGGCCTGCACAGCAAGATCCTCGGCTACGCGCTGCTGGTCGCCACGCTGATCATGTTCAGCGGCGCAATCTTTGTCTTCAAACGCCGGCTCAACCCACCTGCGCGCCTGTCCAAGGGCCCGTGGATGCGTCTGCCAAAGAGCCTGCTGATGTTCGCGGCGAGCTTCTTCATCGCCACGCTGCCAGTGGCCGGCATCCTGCCGGAAGGTACCGGCGGCTGGGTGCTCGTCGCGCTACTGGGCATCGGCGTGCTGTGGGGCGTGTCCGAGCTGTTCTTCGGCATGACCTGGGGCGGACCGATGAAGCATGCCTTCGCCGGTGCCCTGCACCTGGCCTGGCACCGCCGCGCCGAGCGCTTCGGCGGTGGTCGTTCCACCGGTCTCAAGCCGCTGGATCTGGAAGACCCGAACGCTCTGCTGGGGGTGGAGAAACCGGCGGACTTCACCTGGAACCAGTTGCTGGGCTTCGATGCCTGCGTGCAGTGCGGCAAGTGCGAGGCCATGTGCCCGGCGTTTGCCGCTGGCCAGCCGCTGAACCCGAAGAAGCTCATCCAGGACATGGTCATCGGTCTGGCCGGTGGCACTGACGCGCAGTTCGCCGGCAGCCCATATCCCGGCAAGCCGATCGGCGAGCATGGCGGCCAGCCGCACCAGCCGATCGTCAATGGCCTGGTCGATGCCGAGACCTTGTGGTCGTGCACTACCTGCCGTGCCTGCGTCGAGGAGTGTCCGATGATGATCGAGCATGTCGATGCCATCGTCGACATGCGCCGCCACCTCACCCTGGAAAGGGGGGCCACCCCGAACAAGGGCGCCGAGGTGCTGGACAATCTGATCGCCACCGACAACCCCGGCGGTTTTGCCCCAGGCGGACGGATGAACTGGGCGGCCGACCTCAACCTGCAACTGCTCAGTGATGTGAAGCGCACCGAAGTGCTGTTCTGGGTTGGCGATGGCGCTTTCGACATGCGCAACCAGCGCACGTTGCGCGCCTTCGTCAAAGTGCTCAAGGCCGCCGGCGTGGACTTCGCCGTGCTTGGCCTGGAAGAGCGCGACAGCGGTGACGTGGCCCGTCGCCTGGGCGATGAAGCGACCTTCCAGCAACTGGCCAAACGCAATATCCAGACCCTGGCCAAGTACCCGTTTCAGCGTATCGTCACTTGCGACCCACACAGCTTCCATGTGCTGAAGAACGAATACGGTGCCCTTGGCGGCGACTACCAGGTGCAGCACCACAGCACCTATATCGCCGAGCTCATTGCAGCCAACAAACTCAACCTCGGCCAGCACAAGGGCGGCAGTGTCACCTATCACGACCCTTGCTACCTGGGCCGCTACAACGGCGAGTACGAAGCGCCGCGCGATGTGCTCAGGGCGCTGGGGATCGACGTGCGAGAGATGCAGCGCTCGGGCTTCCGTTCCCGTTGCTGCGGTGGCGGCGGCGGTGCGCCGATCACCGATATTCCTGGCAAGCAGCGTATCCCCGACATGCGCATGGACGATATCCGCGAGACCGAGGCCGAGCTGGTGGCCGTGGGTTGCCCACAGTGCACGGCGATGCTCGAAGGCGTGGTTGAACCACGCCCGCAGATCAAGGACTTGGCCGAGCTGGTTGCCGATGTGCTGATCGAGGACCAAACCCCTGCAACCGCCAAGTCGCAGGCTGACAAACGTGAACCTGCGGAGGTGCACTGATGAGCGACATCATCCGCCGCGACCCACGCGCCGAGTGGATCGCCCGCAACCGCCTGCACCCGCTACATGCGGCAATGCAGACGCAACAGACCAGCTGGATGGGCCCTCAAGGCATCATCCGCAAAAACCCGCACGCGATCGCCGCCGGCTTCATCGGCCCCAGCGGCCTCAAGCGCATCGACCGCAGTGGCGCCCAGCAGGGCACCGGTGTCGGCGGGCGACGCAGCGTGGCGGCCGAAGTGCAGTTGCCGCTGCATCAGGTGGTTGAGCCTGCCTTCTACATCGCCGTGGTGCCGGACATGGTCGGTGGCCGCCTGGGCAGCCACGATCGTGACCTTCTGGGCCTTGCCCACAGCCTTGCCGGCAGTGAAGGAGCGGTGTTGGCAATCGTGTTTGGCGAACACAAGGAAAACAACTTTTCCACAGCCGGTGTCGATCGGCTGCTGGTTATCGAGGGCGAGGCCTTCGCAGGTTATGCACCGGAACAACTGGTCCAGGGCTTGCGGGCTGTGGATAACCAGTTCGCGCCACGCCACTGGCTGCTGCCCGATAGCCGTACCGGTGGTGGTGAACTGGGTCGTCGCCTGGCCGCCGTGCTCGGCGAACGCCCAGCGACGCGGGTATGGCAGGTCAAGGATGGCCAGTGCATCGGCCGTGCCGGTGCCGGCCAGCAGGATATCCAGCGCAGCGTGCCACGCTTGATCCTGGCCGCCGCCGAATGCGCCGAGCCGGTCAGCGAGACCCGTCACCAAGCGCTGCCGGTGGAGTTGTCCACAGGCGTGGCGCGCAGCCTGTCGCGTATCGAAGATCTTGGCTCGGTGGCCGTGGACCCGGCCACCATCGCCATGGCCGAGGCCGAATTCATCGTATCGGGCGGCAACGGCGTCAAGGATTGGGACCTGTACCACAGGGCCACCGCTGCCTTGGGTGCCACCGAGGGCGCGTCGCGGGTGGCGGTGGACGATGGCTTCATGCCGCGCAACCGCCAGGTCGGCGCCACCGGCACCTGGGTCACCGCACGGGTCTATGTGGCTGTGGGTATCTCCGGTGCCATCCAGCACCTGCAGGGCATCGGTGCCTGCGACAAGGTGGTGGCGATCAACATGGACCCGGGCTGCGACATGATCAAACGGGCCGACCTGTCGGTGATTGGCGACAGTTCGGCGATTCTCAAGGCTCTGATCGAGGCTGTGGACAACTTCCGCAGCGGCGGCCAGCGCGACGCGGCATAGGGGCAGTGAGCATGAGTACGAAAGTCATCAGCCTGGTCTCGATCGGCGCCCACCCCAGCTCCGGTCGTGCCCGTCGCGCCGAGCAGGACGCCCGGGCCGTCGAGTTGGGTTTGCAACTGGCTGGGGATAACTTGCAGGTGGTGCATGCTGGCGATCCGCGTGAAGAGGCGCTACGTGCCTACCTGGGCATGGGCCTGGAGCATCTGGACGTGCTGGAACAGCCGGTGGGTGCCGATGTGCTCGGCGTGCTCGGCGACTACCTGCGTGAGGCGGGCGCCCAGTTGGTGCTGACCGGCAGCCAGGCCGAGACCGGCGAGGGCTCGGGCATGTTGCCGTTCCTGCTGGCCGAGAAGCTGGGCTGGCCGCTGGTGGTCGGGCTGGCTGAAGTGGAGTCCATCGACAACGGTGCTGCTCAGATACTTCAGGCGCTGCCTCGTGGCCAGCGCCGCCGCTTGAAGGTACGCCTGCCATTGTTGGCGACTGTGGATAACGCCGCACCCCAGCCTCGGCAGAGCGCGTTCGGCCCGGCGCGTCGAGGCGTGCTGGCGGCGCGCAATGTAGAGGTCGTGGAAGATCCGCTGCTGGCCGAAGATGCCTTGCAACCCGCCCGCCCACGGCCCAAGCGGCTCAAGGTGATCAAGGCCAAGAGCGGCGCCGACCGCATGAAGGCCGCCACGGCCAAGGCCAGCGGCGGTGGCGGCAAGGTGCTCAAGGATGTTTCCGCGCAGGACGGCGCCGAGGCCATTCTCAAGCTGCTGGTGGAGGAGGGAGTGCTGCGCTGAAATTTTGAGGCTCAAGCGCAGGTCCGATATTCGCGGGCAAGCCCGCGAAAGGGCCAGCACAGGCACCACATGAATCAGCCCTCACTTCATTTCGCGGCGGTTTGAATCTTGTCCACAACGGCTCTAGCCACGACCGCTCCCGGCCCAGATCAGTGATATCGGCAATCTGGCTTTCGGTTATCCCCGAAATCTGTTCGACAATGTGTGGATAAAGTGTTCGTGCTTCGCTGTAGCCCTTACTCGGTAAGGCTTACACGGATTTGTTCGAAATTTGATCAAGTCTACCCACTGGGGATAACGAGGCTCCTTAACTGCTCAAGACAGTTTGCTCACAATCTCTGTTGGCCGTGCTGTGGATAACCTGTTTAGCTATCGCTGGAGGGCCCGTTTATCAAGGGACAAGATAGATTGTTCAGTAATCGATCAAAGGCTCGGCTCATCAAACAGAACTGGCAAAAGGTGGGTTCCGGCGAGATATGCACAACCCCTTTTCCCCTCGGTCAGAGTTTTTCACAGTTCCTGTGCGCCCACCTGTGGAAAAGGTGTTGGATTTTCGCTGCAAGCGCCGCAATCCCTAGCGTGCATGGAGCTGCTCGATATTTGATCAGCCGCGGTCAGTGTAAACGATGGCCGTTGCGGGCGCGCTTTGATCAAGCGGGAAGGGAAGCTGTGGATAAGTGCGTGAAAGCAAGGTGACGCCTAGTATTTTTGTCAGTAGTCAGCCCCTCCGGCCAGGGCCACAATCGAAGCCACATCCTGCTGGCCGGTGTAGTGGTCTACTAACCCCGGACACCTTTTTAGGCGAGTATGATCGCCATACAGAGGTGTTCGATGAGCAGACAACGACGTACTTTCACTCCGACCTTCAAGCGTGAGGCTGCCTGCCTGGTGCTCGATCAAGGCTACAGCCATGCCGAAGCGGCCCGTTCGCTGGGTTTGGTCGAGTCGGCACTGCGCCGATGGGTGCATCAGCTTCAGCAGGAGCGCGACGGCGTTACGCCGGCCAGCAAAGCGTTGACGCCAGAGCAGCAAAAAATTCAAGAGTTGGAAGCCCGGATCACGCGCCTTGAACGCGAGAAATCGATACTAAAAAAGGCTACCGCGCTCTTGATGTCGGAAGATCTCGAGCGTACGCGCTGATCCGCCAGCTCAGCGATCATGAGCCCGTTGATTGTTTGTGCGAAGTATTCGAAGTTACTCGCTCAAGTTACTACGCATATCGTCACAGAAGGCGAACTCCGGACGTTGAGCGACTGCGGTTGCGCAGTCGAGTGAATGAGTTTTTCACGCGAGGTCGAAGCGCGCCCGGCAGCCGTACCATCATGGCAATGATGCAAGAAGAGGGTGAGCAAATCGGGCGGTTCAAGGTGCGCAGCCTGATGCGTGAGCTGGCGTTGATCAGCAAGCAGCCAGGATCACATGCGTACAAAAAGGCCACAGTGGAACGGCCAGATATTCCGAATACCTTGAACCGAGCGTTTGATGTCGAAGCGCCAAATCAGGTCTGGTGTGGAGACATCACTTACGTCTGGGCACAGGGCAAATGGCACTATCTAGCAGTTGTCCTGGATCTTTATGCACGCAGGGTGGTTGGCTGGGCCTTATCAGAAAAGCCGGATGGAGGCCTGGTGGTCAAAGCGCTGGATGTCGCTTACGAACAACGTGGAAAGCCTCAAGGGTTACTGTTCCACTCCGATCAGGGATCGCAATATGGCAGTCGCCAGTTCCGCCAGAGACTGTGGCGCTACCGCATTCGCCAGAGCATGAGCCGCCGAGGCAACTGCTGGGATAATGCACCGATGGAGCGAGTATTTCGCAGCTTGAAATCAGAGTGGATACCGACCACGGGCTACATGACCGGGCAGCAAGCTCAACGAGACATTGGCCAATACCTGATGAGCCACTACAACTGGATTCGACCTCATCAGTTCAACGATGGACTGGCTCCAGCGAAAGCTGAAGAAAAACTCAAAACCGTGTCCGGGATGAGTTGACCACTACACGGATAACTTGGACCTCAAACAATTTAGGAGTTATCCCATGGCATTGACACAACTGCTGATGACGGATTTGCTTCTGAGCCCGTTTGCTTCTCGAGTTACGTCTGGCCCGATGTTTGCCGCGTACTCGCCCTATGGCGATCACCGTGCGCCTACTGGTTTCACGAAAGTTGGCTTCACAGGTCAACTGCGCGAGCTGAAACCAGATATTTATTTGTTTGGTAATGGGTATAGAGCGTACAGCCCGGTGTTGATGCGCTTTCTTTCGCCGGATAGATTGAGCCCGTTCGGTGCTGGCGGCAGGAACGCTTACGCGTATTGTCAGGGGAACCCTGTCACTTTCCATGATCGAAGTGGTAGGTCATTTTTTTCGGCGCTTATTAGCGCGTGGAATTCGATTTCTTCACACACCGCCAATCTTCTGGGTTCCTCTGCGCCCGCTATTGGAAACGTGAGCGCCGCTATTGGGTCACGTTACAATCCTGAAACCACCAACCCTTTGCGAACAGTATCTGGAGTCGCTGAAACAACTGCCTCAGTGGTCGCAACCAGCGCTTTCTTTTTAGGTTCAGATCCTGTGATGAATACGGCGAATACGATAGCTGGCAGCATATCAATAGCTAACTCAGGCATGAATTTAGCCTCTGATTTTAGCCAGCCGCGTGCCAATATGGGCACTATTCCTGAAGGTATCGTCATTGATATTGGACCTGCCCAAGATCCTGGTGAGCAACGACCGTTGACCCAGGCCTACAATCGGCAGAACTCGGCCCTGAGTGGTGCTGAGGCCAATATTTTAAGGCAGGAGCTGGAGATCGCCAAGGCCGAAGCAACCAGTTGGGAGGCTCGAGCGTTAGCTGCTGAACAACGGCTTTCCCGTGTTCAGCAGAAAACCACTATTGCGCTTGAACGTATTCGGGGTGGCTGAAAGTTAACTCAACGTCGGCCATCTGCTGCAACAATGTTAGATATGCGGTTGCAGGCTGCGCGGTGACTGGCGTGGATGATTTTGACAGTGGCGTGCGCTCCGCTCCCCGGACACGATCGACGCTTGGTATTTTTGATAGTTGTCAGCTCCATGGGCCTAGGACAGGATCGAACCCATACCTTGCTCGTCTATTAACCTGGACCGCAAAGAATCGAGGGTTTGGCTTATGGGGCCGACACAGCTGCTGATTACGGATCTGCTCAAAAGCCCGGTTGCTGTTCGGTCTGCATCCGGCCCCATGCCCGTGGCGTACGTGCCCTATGGTTACCGACCTCTGTCTACCGGCTTCACGAAAATCGGTTTCACTGGCCAGCTGTTGGAGCTACGAGGGGGCCATTACCTGCTAGGCAATGGATACAGGGCTTACAATCCGGTACTGATGCGATTTCACTCACCAGATCATCTGAGTCCGTTCGGGCGGGGAGGCATCAATGCTTATACCTACTGTGAAGGTGACCCAGTCAATTGGCGGGACCTGTCTGGACGAAACAGAAAAAAGGCTTCTGGCAAGTCTGTCAGTTTGTCTTTGAGTAAAAAAAGCAAGACTGGGGATCTGTCGAGCGGAGAGCGCATATACTTAGAAAGAGTCTATGAGCCAGGTGTAAAAAGACGCAAGTATGAAGGACATTTGACCGCGCTAAGCACTGCAATAGACGATACCGAGAGACTCATTAACGCTCAACGCTCACCTAGAGGAGAGCCGCACTCCGATAAAAGCTTAAAACGTCTTGTTGAACTTGCGCAGCTAACAGTTGAGAGGGCGAAATACACTGATGCAATTACAAGGATTGAGAGGGAAATTGAAAAATCAAAGCGGAGCTTGTTGTATGGCGTTGATGCTATTCCGCAGGTTGACGCTCTGGATATTGATCTGGGATATGATCAGGCCATTCGGGGTATTGAGATGCGAGGTGATGATGATCTCCCTCCAGCCTACTCCTGGCGCGCTGGGTCATTCTGAATGCTTCTATAGTTCATCAACTGATTTGGTGACTGCGAACGCTTAAGTTTTCAAGATTCTCTAAATTCAACCCAGTAGTGACAATCGAGATCGTGGGAGTTCAGTGGCAAAGACTGAACCACGAGTAATCATGTCTATGGAGCCTACCATGCCCCACTCATTATCGATTTTTCAGTCAGACCGACAGTCCAGCGTGATGGCTTCGAGAGTGGACGGCGTACAACGATCAATTCAATACACTCCTTACGGTCATGCTAATCTTCCTGGGTTATCAAGGGCGGTTGGATATGCTGGGCAGTTGCGCGAGAAAAATTTTGGCTGGTATATGTTGGGGAACGGTTATCGCATTTACAATCCAATAATCATGCGCTTCCACTCGCCAGATCGCCTCAGCCCGTTCGAACGTGGAGGTGAAAACCCATACACGTATGTCGATAATGATCCGATGAACTTTACTGATCCGGATGGGCTATCTAAGCAGATGTGGGTGGTCGCTTCAACCGTTGGGCTTGCGAAGTCTGGAGTCGGGTTGATCCATAATGGAATTAAGTCGATAAAAAGTATGGGTTCAGCTCTTTCCTCTGATTCTTCAGTAGATCGCACCAAGGTAGTCATGGATGCGGCAGGCTATACACTTAAAGCCACCGGGGAATCAATTTCTTTTGTTGCGAGTGCTGTGAAACTATCGAAGTCGCTCAGAGAGATAGATCCAACCTATGCTGGGGTAGATGACAGTGCGAGTGATTTCGGTCTAGTCATCGCCTATGTGACCGGTCAAGCGTTAGCTGGAGTTGGAGAAACCTTGTTATTAGGCATGACAGTTACCGATCTTCTTCGCCGTTTTGTCAGGAGTGATGGAGACGCGGCGCATGCACATCAAGAACAAGTCAACCAGAAATTACTCCAGTGGGGCCCTGGCGAGCAGCAAATGTCACGTGACAATGAGAGAGGTTCCAGTCAATAAATGAGTAATGTCAGAACGAGAAATGACTGAAATTTTTAATCGTAAAAACTTTGCTTTTTGCCGTGGTTCTGATAGTGGCTCATGAATAGGGCTGATAGCACACCGTCAGCCATGGCGAGCGGGCGGTGTGCCTTGTACAGTGCTTATTGCGCCTGCACTTCCTTCAGGTAGCTTGCTGGCTCTGCCCCGAGGTTGTGCAGAACTCGCTGACTGTACCAGTCAATGAAGTTTACAACGCCAAATTCGTAAGTCTTCGAGTAGGGACCAGGCTGATACGCCGTGGAGTTGATTCCCCGCTGGTTCTCTTCCGCCAGTCGCCGATCCTGGTCATTGGTTGCATCCCACACCTTGCGCATGTCCTCGGGGTTGTAGTCCACCCCCTCCACTGCATCCTTGTGCACCAGCCACTTGGTGGTGACCATGGTCTCCTGCGCGCTGATCGGCCACACGGTGAACACGATCATGTGGTCGCCCATGCAGTGGTTCCACGAATGTGGCAGGTGCAGGATGCGCATCGAGCCCAGGTCCGGGTTCTTGATCCGGCCCATCAGCTTCTTGCACGCCACCTTGCCGTCCAGGGTCATCGACACGGTGCCCTTGAGCAGCGGCATGCGCACGATGCGGTTACGCAGGCCGTGGCTCTTGTGCAGGTATGGAATCTTCTCGGCTTCCCAGGCGGCGGCCGAGGTGGCGACGTGGTCCTTGAATTCCTGGCTGGCGCGCGGGTCGTTGGTGTCGTCCCACTCCAGCAGGGTCTTGAGCAATTCCGGGTGCGAGCCGTTGCAGTGGTAGCACTCGCGGTTGTTCTCCAGCACCAGCTTCCAGTTGGCCTTTTCCATCAAGGTGGTCTGCACCGCCACCTTGGTGTTCTCCATGTCGTACGGTTCCATGTAGTGGTCCAGGGTGGCGAGGAACTCGTCGATGGCCGGAGGGTTCTCGGCCAGGCTGATGAAGATGTAGCCACCGGCGACCTTCACGTTCACCGGCTTCAAGCCGTACTGGTTCATGTCGAAATCGACGCCCATCTCGGTGCCGGCGAACAGCAAGCGGCCATCGAGCTCGTAGGTCCACTGATGGTACGGGCAGACCAGCTTGGCCACCTTGCCCTTTTCGCTGACGCAAAGGCGCGAACCGCGGTGGCGGCAGACATTGTGGAAGGCGTGCACCTTACCTTCGGCGCCACGTACAACGATGATCGGGTTCTTGCCGATCTGCAGTGTGAGGTAGTTGCCCTTGGCCGGGATCTCGCAAACCAGGCCGGCGATCAGCCATTCCTTGTGGAAGATCTCCTGCATGTCGATCTGGAACAGGCGCTCGTCGCAGTAGAACGGCTGCGGCAGCGAGTAGGTGCGCTCGCGGGTCTGCAGCATCTCGGCGGTGGCCTTGCGTGCAGGTTCCAGTGGATCGCCCAGGCTCAGGGTTGCGGTGACGTCCATCGTGTGGTCCTCGGGGCCGCATGCGGCCGGCAAAAGGTGGCTAATCGTTGTTGTTGTGCCGCAAGGCTGTCTGCCAGAGGAAACAGCAGTGGGTGGTGCCGAGGAGTGTGCGTTCGGGCACTGAAACGACCATGCCCATGGGCGACATGGCCGAATCGAATTCCGACGCGCCAGCCCCTGTAGCGCGGGGCTGGTCGCGATAAGCACGCCGATGTCGCGGATGGGAATGTACGGCGGCGGCGGGATGCGCATTATCGGAGCCATAAGAAAGGCCGACAGTCGGCTGCTGGAGATGAACATGTCCGATACCTTCCTCAATCCGGTCACCACCCAGACCTGGGCCAATGGCCGCCACATCGTGCGCTGCGTCAAGGTCATCCAGGAGACCTGGGACGTGCGCACCTTCTGCTTCATGGCCGACCAGCCGATCATGTTCTTCTTCAAGCCGGGGCAGTTCGTCACCCTGGAGCTGGAGATCGAAGGCAAGCCTGTGATGCGTTCGTACACCATCTCCAGCTCGCCGTCGGTGCCCTACAGCTTCTCTATCACGGTCAAGCGGGTGCCGGGCGGGCTGGTGTCGAACTTCCTCCACGACACCATGCACGAAGGCGCAGAGTTGCCGGTACACGGGCCGGTGGGGCTGTTCAACGCCATCGACTTCCCGGCGCAAAAGCTGCTGTACCTCTCCGGCGGCGTCGGCATCACCCCGGTGATGTCCATGGCCCGCTGGTTCTACGACACCAACGCCAACGTCGACATGGTGTTCGTCCACAGCGCACGCTCGCCGAAGGACATCATCTTCCACCGCGAGCTGGAGCAGATGGCCTCGCGCATTCCCAACTTCAGCCTGCACATCGTCTGCGAGAAACACGGGCTGGGCGAGCCGTGGGCGGGGTATCGCGGCTATTTGAACCAGCGGCTGATGGAGCTGATCGCGCCGGACTATATGGAGCGGGTGATCTTCTGCTGTGGCCCGACGCCCTACATGAACGCGGTCAAGCGCATGCTCGAGGCGGTCGGCTTCGACATGCGCAATTACCACGAGGAATCGTTCGGCGCGACACCGGCGGAGGCCAAGGCCGACGCCGTGGAGCAGGCGGAGGCGGCGGCCGATGCGCCGGACGTGGACGTGGCCGATCTCAACCTGGTGGAGTTCGTCGGCAGCGACAAGAGCATTCGCGTGGCCCCAGGCGAGACCGTGCATGCAGCGGCGGCCAAGGTCGGGCTGATGATTCCCAAGGCCTGCGGCATGGGCATCTGCGGTACCTGCAAGGTGCTCAAGCTCGGCGGCGAGGTGGAGATGGAGCACAACGGCGGCATCACCGAGGAGGATGAGGCCGAGGGCTACATCCTGTCATGTTGCAGTGTGCCGAAGGGGGATGTGCGGATCGAGTATTGATCCGTCAGGAGCGCCGTGGGCAGGTCCGCTCCGGTGCCATGCAGGATGATTGCGACTTTAGCGTCTTGCGCGACAGCGCAATCAGCTGGGCGTGTACTGGCGTGAAGATATTGGCGAGCTGTCTGCTGAGCTCGCCTACCTGGTAACTTTGGCAGTTACATTACTGTTGAGCTGTTAGCACCATGCCGGGTATGACACTTCAGTAAGGTTCACCGTCATGTTGACCACTTGCTTGCTTGTCTGTGATCAGCAGAAGACGCCGCTCGGTAGCACCCGCTTTGCCAGCTGTGGCTACACGCCCTATGGATCGCTTCCTTCACACGACGGGCCGAAGGTCGCCTTCTGCGGCCAGGTGCGTGATAGGTGGAAGGATCTTTATCACCTTGGCAACGGCCACCGTGTCTACAACCCGGCCCTCATGCGCTTCCAATCGGCTGACAGGCTCAGCCCGTTCGAGGCGGGAGGTCTGAATGCTTACGGTTACTGTATCGGTGACCCGGTAAACCAGACCGACTCGAGCGGCAAAGCGCCAACCCCTGTATCTCGACGGCCAGGCATGTCCCAGCCCCAGGCTGGTGTGACGTTCGGAGCAGTGCTGAGCGAAGTGACGCCCATCGTGGCTATCAGTACCGCAGTGCTCCAGACGCTGAATGATGTTTCGAACCGGTACACCCAGTCGGCGGGCAATTACAAACCACTCTCTGCGTCGAAGCAGACAGGGATTGCGATCGCCTTCTGGGTCAGCGTTTCCAAGGCCGCTGGAGTGGCAGGGCTATTCGAGGTACCAACCGATGTTGTCACTAGCGCGTCGCTGGTGAGCACTGGCTTGAACTACTGGGAAACGACGCGGGATATCTATCAGCGCATGCGCTCATCGGAGGCTAGTGTCGTCGGTATGTTGGCCACGACTGCCTACCAGGTTACGGGTGCGAAGGTGGTCGTGGACCAGTTGAGGAGTAAGGGCGAGCAGATACGGGGCAGTGAGTATGAGTCTTTAGCGGGTGCTAATCGATTGGAGATGACGTTCGACTGACCGGCCCCTTGTGCTGCAGGCTGGCATTGGCTGCCAGCCTGCAGCACAAGGGTTCAGGTACGGAACCGCGCCACCAATCCATTCAGATCCACCGCCAGCCGCGACAGTTCGGCACTCGCCGCGCTGGTCTGGTGGGCGCCTGTGGCGCTCTGCACCGACAGGTCGTTGATGTTCACCAGGTTGCGGTCCACCTCGCGGGCCACCTGGGCCTGCTCCTCGGCGGCACTGGCGATCACCAGGTTGCGTTCGTTGATCTGCGCCACCGCGCCGGCGATGGTGTCCAGCGCCAGGCCTGCGCCACGGGCGATGTTCAGGGTCGACTCGGCGCGCTCGGTGCTGGTGCGCATCGAGTCCACGGCCTGTTCGGTGCCGCCCTGGATGCTGCCGATCATCCGTTCGATCTCGCTGGTGGACTGCTGGGTGCGGTGAGCCAGGGCCCGCACTTCGTCGGCGACCACGGCGAAGCCGCGGCCGGCTTCACCGGCGCGAGCAGCCTCGATGGCGGCGTTGAGCGCCAGCAGGTTGGTCTGGTCGGCCAGGCCGCGGATCACGTCGAGCACCTTGCCGATATCCCGGGACTGCTCGGCCAGGTGGGCGATCAGCTTGGCGGTGGCCTGCACGTCGCCGCTCATGCGCTCGATGGCGCCGACGGTCTCCATCACCAGGTCGCGGCCATCGCCGGCCGAACGGCTGGCTTCGCTGGATGCCTCCGAGGTGCTGACCGCGTTGCGTGCCACTTCCTCGACCGCGCTGGTCATTTCGGTGACGGCGGTGGCGGCCTGCTCGATCTCATTGTTCTGCTGCTGCAGGCCACGGGCGCTTTCGTCGGTGACACTGTTCAGCTCTTCGGCGGCCGAGGCCAGCTGGGTGGCGGAGCCGGCGATCAGTTGCAGGGTGTCGCGCAGCTTGTCCTGCATCTTGGCCATGGCCTTGAGCAGACGTGCGGCCTCGTCGGTGCCGTCGGCATGGATGCTGTGGGTCAGGTCGCCTTCGGCGATCTGCTCGGCGGCCTTGAGCGCCTCGTCGATGGGCTTGACGATGCTGCGGGTAAGCAGGAAGGCGAACAGCAGGGTCAGCACGGTGGCCGCGACCAGCAGTCCGATCACCAGGGCGAAGGCGTGGTGGTACTGGCTGGCGGCTGCATCGTTGGTGGCGGCGGTCTGCTCGGTGTTGATGCGCACCAGGGTGTCCATCAGCTTGTTGATCTGCTCGGAGTTGTCCAGCAGCTCGCTGTTGAGCAGGTCGCGCAACTCGTCGACGCGCCCGGCCTGGCTCAGGCTGCGCATGCGCGCCTCGAGCTGGCGGTACTGGTTGAGCAACTGGGTGTACTGGTTGAGCGCGGCTTTCTCGTCGGCGGCGCTGACCAGCGGCTCGTAGATGCGGCGGGCCTTGTCGATCTGCGCATTGCGCTCGTCGAGCAGGCGCAGGGTTTCCTGTTGCGTGGCCGGCTCGCGGTTGAGCAGCAGGCGGTAGGAGAGGGTCCGCAGGCGCAGGTTCAGCGCGGTCAGTTCGTCGAGGGTCTTGATGCTTGGCACGCTGACCTCTTCGATGATCACGCCGGCCTGACGGATGTTACCCATCTGGATCAGCGAGAAGACGCCCAGGCCAAGCATCAGCAGGCCGATCACGGAAAACCCGAGCAAGGCGCGCGGGGCGATATTCATGTTGCGTAGGGACATGGAGGCGGTATCCAGGGCAAGTAGAGGAGGCGCGGTCCATGCGACGAAAACAGATCTGCCTGCCTATCGGTCGCGCCCGGCGACTCTTTAGGGCAGAAAGATGAAATTGTGAGGCAGCTATCTAGTTTCCTGACCAGCGGTTGACCCAGGTCGGAACAAGGCGGGGGTTCCCCTGTCAACCTGACCAGGTAAAAACCTTTTGAATCCTATATTTAATGGCGGGGGCGCGGCTTTTTCCTTATCGTGTGCGCCCTTTGCAACAACCCGAGATAGACGCATGTTGGAAACTTCCCTGAATCAACTCGAGCAACTGGTCAGCGACCTGATGCACAAGAACGCGCAGCTGACCGAACAGAACGCCAGCCTCAGCCAGGAACTGGCCCAGTCCAAGGAAGAGAACGACAGCCTGCAGTTGTCCCTGATGGAACAGGAAGAGAAGCACGGCGCCACCGCCGCGCGCATCCAGGCCCTGGTCGATCGCGCCAGTGCAGGTGTCGTAGGCGCATGAGACTGCAAGCGCAGCCGATCAATGTCGTGTCGATCCTGGGCAACGACTACTCGATCAAGGCGCCCGAAGGCCAGGAAGAGACCCTCTCCCAGGCGGTGCGCATGCTCAACGTCGCCCTGGCCGAGACCAAGCGCAACTACCCGACCCTGATCGGTGACAAGCTGCTGGTGCTGGCGGCCCTGAACCTGTGCTCCAAGCAGATCGAACTGCAGCACGAGCACGCCCGGACCCTCGAGCGCACCCAGGCGCAGATCGACGCCACGGTCGACGCCATCAGCAAGGCCGTTTCCGACGTCTGAGCCGGCTCATCGCGGGGCAAGCCCGCTGTCACGTCGCAGCAAATGGCGTGGCAGCGGCCTTGCCCCGCGACGAGGGCGATCCTTCTTGCTAGCGATCGCTGGAACAACTGGATACTTGAGTGTATACACTTCCTGAAAACAATAATTATCAGGGAGCGGCACATGCGCATCTGGCGGCGGAGCATCCAAGGGCAATTGATCGCGAGCATGGGCGCCGCCCTGCTGGCGAGCATCCTGGTGGTGGCGGTGATCTACACGATGGCGCTCAACCGCCTCACCGAGCGCTATCTGGTCGACACGGCACTGCCGACCAGCATCGAGGCGATCCGCAACGATATCGAGCGCATGCTGGGGCAGCCGCTGGTGGCCGCTGCGGACATTGCCGGCAACACCCTGCTGCGTGACTGGCTCGCCACCGGCGAAGACCCTGCCGAGCTGCCGCGCTTCATCGAATATCTAGACGCCGCCAAACAGCGTAACCATGCCTTTACCACGCTGTTCGCCTCTACCGTGAGCGGCAACTACTACAACGAAAAGGGCCTGGATCGTACCCTCAGTCGTGCCAACCCCAAGGACCAGTGGTTCTACGGCTACATCGACAGTGGCGTCGAGCGCCTGCTCAACATCGACATTGACGGCTCCACCGGCGAGCTGGCGTTGTTCATCGACTACCGCGTGGAGAAGGCCGGCCAGCTGGTGGGCGTGGCCGGCATGGGCCTGCGCATGACCGAACTGTCGGCGTTGATCCACGACTTCAGCTTCGGCGAGCACGGCAAGGTCTTCCTGGTCCGCAATGACGGCTTGATCCAGGTCCACCCGGACCAGCAGTTCAGCGGCAAGCGCCAACTCGCCGAGCAACTCGACGCCGAGGCGGCCAAGGCCGTGATGAGCGGCGGCGATGCCCTGCGCAGCACCCGCTTCAGTCGCGACGGCGAGGCTTACCTGGCCCTTGGCCTGCCCCTGCGCGATCTCAACTGGACGCTGGTTGCCGAGGTACCGGAAGCCGAGCTGTATGCCCAGGCGCGCCAGGCCATCTGGCAGACCTGTCTGATCGGCGGCGCCGTGGCGTTGCTGTCGCTGCTGTTGGTGGTGCTGCTGGCGCGCGGGCTGGTGCGGCCGATTCGCCAGGTCACCGCGGCATTGGTGCAGATCGGCAGTGGCGCGGGCGACCTCAGCCATCGCCTGGATGATTCGCGCCAGGACGAACTGGGTGACCTGGCCCGCGGCTTCAACCGTTTCCTCGACAGCCAGCGCGACCTGATCGGTGAAGTGTTGCGCACCACCGAGCGTCTGCACCTGTCGGTGGAACAAGTGACCCAGGTGGTGGACAACACCGCCGAGCGTTCGGGCCGCCAGCAGGAAATGACCGAGATGGTCGCCACTGCCGTGCACGAGATGGGCCTGACCGTGCAGGACATCGCGCAGAACGCCGGTTCCGCTGCGCACGCCTCGCAGACGGCACGTGACGAGGCGTTGCAGGCACGGGAAGTGGTGCATCGCTCGATTCACAACATCGAGGGCATGTCTGGCGAGATCGGCCGCGCGGCAGAGGCGGTCACCCAGCTGGCTGACGAGGTCGCTTCGATCGACGAAGTGCTGACGGTGATCCGCAGCATTTCCGAGCAGACCAACCTGTTGGCGCTCAATGCCGCCATCGAGGCGGCCCGGGCCGGCGAGATGGGGCGTGGCTTCGCCGTGGTGGCTGACGAGGTACGCACCCTGGCGCGGCGGACCCAGTTGTCCACCGACGAAGTGCAACAGATGATCCAGCGCCTCAAGCATGGTGCAGGTGCGGCAGTGGCGTCGATGCAGGCCGGGCGCGAGGCGACCGGCAACGGTGTCGAGTCGAGCCAGCGCACGGGCGCCTCGCTGGGGGCGATCACCGACCAGGTCGAGCGCATCAGTGGCATGAACGAGCAGGTGGCCACGGCGACCGAGGAGCAGTCGGCGGTGACCGAGGAGATCAACCGCACGGTGCAGGGTATTTCCGACCTGGCACGGCAGACGGCGACCGAGGTGCAGGGATGTCGCGAGGAGTGTCAGGCGCTGCGAGGATTGGCCGATGACCTGGCACGGCAGATGGGCGGATTCAAGCTCTGAGTGTCCTTTTCGCTGATGCGAGCAGCGTGGGAGCGGACCTCGCATGAGGCCGCTCAGGTAACGCTCAGGCGCCGACGATGGCGCGGATATCGGCGGCCAGCTCTCGCACGCGCGCTTCCTGGGTATCCCACGAGCACATGAACCGCGCGCCGCCGCTACCAATGAAGGTATAGAAGCGCCAGCCCTTGTTGCGCAGGGCTTCCAGCGCCGGTTCGGGCATCTGCAGGAACACCCCGTTGGCCTCCACCGGGAACATCAGCTCCACCCCGGGCAGGTCGCTGACCAGCGATGCCAGCAACTGCGCGCAGTGGTTGGCGTGCCGGCCATGGCGCAGCCAGGCGTCGTCTTCCAGCAGCCCGACCCACGGTGCCGACAGGAAACGCATCTTCGAGGCCAGTTGCCCGGCCTGCTTGCAGCGGTAGTCGAAGTCCTCGGCCAGCTCGCGGTTGAAGAACAGGATCGCCTCGCCTACCGCCATGCCGTTCTTGGTGCCGCCGAAGCACAGCACATCGACGCCGGCCTTCCAGGTCAGCTCCGCAGGGCTGCAGCCGAGGAACGCGCAGGCATTGCTGAACCGCGCACCGTCCATGTGCAGGTTCAGGCCCAGCTCCTTGCAAGTGGCGCTGATGGCCTTGAGTTCGTCGGGGCGGTACACCGTGCCCACCTCGGTGGCCTGGGTGATGGTCACCACCCGCGGCTTGGGGTAGTGGATGTCCTGGCGCTTGAGCGCCACCTCGCGGATCGAGGCGGGAGTCAGCTTGCCGTTGACGCTGGCGGCGGTCAGCAGCTTGGAGCCGTTGGAGAAGAACTCCGGCGCGCCGCATTCGTCGGTTTCGACGTGGGCGGTCTCGGAGCAGATCACGCTGTGGTAGCTCTGGCACAAAGAGGCCAGGGCCAGGGAGTTGGCCGCGGTGCCGTTGAAGGCGAAGAACACTTCGCAGTCGGTCTCGAACAACTTGCGAAAGTACTCGGCGGCGCGTTCGGTCCACTGGTCATCGCCGTAGGCGCGTTCGTGGCCCTGGTTGGCCTTTTCCATCGCGGCCCAGGCTTCGGGGCAGATACCGGAGTAGTTGTCGCTGGCGAATTGCTGGTTGTTGTTGGTCATGACGCCTGTCCTTTTTACGACGCAGGCACGCACTCTAAACCATCGATTCGGCGGTTGCCTATACAGGTGATCCGAAGGCTGCGCCGCTCCCTCGTTGTTTGCCACCGCGTCTCGAGCAATGTCGTAAACGCGCCATTGCAAGGCGCGCGCAGGCATCTGTGCCCCCCGGCCCGGCCATACCATCGGCGCAAAGGGTGAGAAGACCCTCACTAGACAAGAAACGATCGCTGCCGGGAGATACACGATGTTCAGCAAGCAAGACCAGATCCAGGGTTACGACGATGCACTGCTGGCGGCGATGAATGCCGAAGAGCAGCGTCAGGAAGATCACATCGAGCTGATCGCCTCGGAGAACTACACCAGCAAGCGCGTGATGCAGGCCCAGGGCAGCGGTCTGACCAACAAGTACGCCGAGGGTTATCCGGGCAAGCGCTACTACGGTGGCTGCGAGCACGTCGACAAGGTCGAGGCGCTGGCCATCGAGCGCGCCAAGCAGCTGTTCGGCGCCGACTATGCCAACGTCCAGCCGCACTCCGGTTCCTCGGCCAACGGCGCGGTCTACCTGGCCCTGCTGCAGGCCGGCGACACCATCCTCGGCATGAGCCTGGCCCACGGCGGCCACCTGACCCACGGCGCCAAGGTGTCGTCCTCGGGCAAGCTGTACAACGCCGTGCAATACGGTATCGACACCAGCACCGGGCTGATCGACTACGACGAAGTCGAGCGCCTGGCCGTCGAGCACAAGCCGAAGATGATCGTTGCTGGCTTCTCGGCTTACTCGAAAACCCTCGATTTCCCACGTTTCCGCCAGATCGCCGACAAGGTCGGCGCACTGCTGTTCGTCGACATGGCCCACGTCGCCGGTCTGGTCGCCGCTGGCTTGTACCCCAACCCGATCCCGTTCGCCGACGTGGTCACCACCACCACCCACAAGACCCTGCGGGGGCCGCGTGGCGGCCTGATCCTGGCCAAGGCCAACGAAGAGATCGAGAAGAAGCTCAATGCCGCCGTGTTCCCTGGTGCCCAGGGCGGCCCGCTGATGCACGTGATCGCCGCCAAGGCAGTGTGCTTCAAGGAAGCGCTGGAGCCCGGGTTCAAGGCCTACCAGAAACAAGTCATCGAAAACGCCCAGGCCATGGCCCAGGTGTTCGTCGATCGTGGTTATGACGTGGTCTCCGGCGGCACCGATAACCATCTGTTCCTGGTCAGCCTGATCCGCCAGGGCCTGACCGGCAAGGACGCCGACGCCGCCCTGGGCCGCGCGCACATCACCGTCAACAAGAACGCCGTGCCCAACGACCCACAGTCGCCGTTCGTCACCTCGGGCCTGCGCATCGGTACTCCGGCGGTCACTACCCGCGGTTTCAAGGTCGCGCAATGTGTAGCCCTGGCCGGCTGGATCTGCGACATCCTCGACAACCTCGGTGACGCTGATGTCGAAGCCGATGTGGCGAAGAACGTCGCGGCCCTGTGCGCAGATTTCCCTGTCTACCGCTGAGTGGAGTCACACACCATGCAACGTTATTCGGGCTTCGGCCTCTTCAAGCACTCTCTCAGCCACCACGAGAACTGGCAGCGCATGTGGCGCACGCCAACACCGAAGAAGGTCTACGACGTGGTCATCGTCGGTGGTGGCGGCCATGGCCTGGCCACCGCCTACTACCTGGCCAAGGAGCACGGCATCACCAATGTCGCGGTGATCGAGAAGGGCTACCTGGGCGGCGGCAACACCGCGCGCAACACCACCATCGTGCGTTCCAACTACCTGTGGGACGAATCGGCGCACCTGTACGAACACGCGATGAAACTGTGGGAAGGGCTGTCGCAGGACATCAACTACAACGTGATGTTCTCCCAGCGCGGCGTCTACAACCTGTGCCACACCCTGCAGGACATCCGCGACTCCGAGCGCCGGGTCAACGCCAACCGCCTCAACGGTGTGGACGGTGAGCTGATCCGCACCGAGCAGGTCGCCGCCGAGATCCCATACCTCGACTGTTCGAAGAACACCCGCTACCCGATCCTCGGCGCCACCGTGCAACGACGGGGCGGCGTGGCGCGCCACGACGCGGTGGCCTGGGGCTTCGCCCGTGCCGCCGACGCCCTGGGCGTGGACCTGATCCAGCAGACCGAGGTGATCGGATTCCGCAAGGAGAACGGCGCGGTGATCGGTGTCGAGACCAACAAGGGCTTCATCGGTGCCAAGCGCGTCGGCGTGGTCACCGCCGGCAACTCCGGGCACATGGCCAAGCTGGCCGGCTTCCGCTTGCCGCTGGAATCGCACCCGTTGCAGGCGCTGGTGTCCGAGCCGATCAAGCCGATCATCGACAGCGTGATCATGTCCAACGCCGTGCACGGCTACATCAGCCAGTCCGACAAGGGGGACCTGGTGATCGGTGCCGGCATCGACGGCTGGGTCGGCTACGGCCAGCGCGGTTCCTACCCGATCATCGAGCACACCCTGCAGGCGATCGTCGAGATGTTCCCGATCCTCTCCCGGGTGCGCATGAACCGCCAGTGGGGCGGCATCGTGGATACCACCCCCGACGCCTGCCCGATCATTTCCAAGACCCCGGTGAAGAACATGTTCTTCAACTGTGGCTGGGGCACTGGCGGTTTCAAGGCCACCCCGGGCTCGGGCAACGTGTTCGCCGCGAGCCTGGCCAAGGGCGAGATGCACCCGCTGGCCGCGCCTTTCTCCATCGACCGTTTCTACAACGGTGCGCTGATCGACGAACACGGCGCCGCTGCCGTCGCCCACTGACCCGGAGACAACCGTCATGTTGCAAATCTTCTGTCCCCACTGCGGCGAGCTGCGCTCCGAGGAAGAATTCCACGCGTCCGGCCAGGCCCACATCGCCCGTCCGCTGGACCCGAACGCCTGCTCCGACGAGGAGTGGGGCACCTACATGTTCTTCCGTGACAACCCGCGTGGCATCCATCACGAGCTGTGGGATCACGTCGCCGGTTGTCGCCAGTACTTCAACGTCACCCGTGACACGGTGACCTACGAGATCCTCGAAACCTACAAGATCGGCGAGAAGCCTCAGGTCACCGCCACCACCCGGCAGAGCGCCGCGCCAGTGACCGCCAAGGCCCAAGGGGAAAAAGCATGAGCCAGACCTATCGTCTCGCCAGCGGCGGGCGCATCGACCGCAGCAAGGTGCTGAACTTCAGCTTCAACGGCAAGACCTACCAGGGCTATGCCGGCGACACCCTGGCCGCCGCGCTGCTGGCCAACGGCGTCGACATCGTCGGGCGCAGCTTCAAGTACTCGCGTCCGCGCGGCATCATCGCCGCCGGTACCGAGGAGCCGAACGCCATCCTACAGATCGGCTCCAGCGAAGCCACCCAGATCCCCAACGTGCGCGCCACCCAGCAGGCGCTGTACGCCGGCCTGGTGGCCAGCAGCACCAACGGCTGGCCGAACGTCAACAACGACATGATGGGCATCATCGGCAAGGTCGGCGGCAACATGATGCCGCCGGGGTTCTACTACAAGACCTTCATGTATCCCAAGTCGTTCTGGATGACCTACGAGAAGTACATCCGCAAGGCCGCGGGCCTCGGTCGCGCGCCGCTGCAGAACGATCCGGACAGCTACGACTACATGAACCAGCACTGTGACGTGCTGATCGTCGGCGCAGGCCCTGCCGGCCTGGCCGCCGCCTTGGCCGCGGCCCGCAGCGGCGCCCGGGTGATCCTCGCCGACGAGCAGGAAGAGTTCGGCGGCAGCCTGCTCGACAGCCGCGAGACCCTCGACGGCAAGCCGGCCGCCGACTGGGTCAACGCCGTGGTGGCCGAGCTGGAGGGCCTGGCGGACGTCACCCTGTTGCCGCGCAGCACGGTCAACGGTTATCACGACCACAACTTCCTGACCATTCATGAGCGCCTTACCGATCACCTTGGCGACCGCGCGCCGATCGGCCAGGTACGCCAGCGCGTGCACCGCGTGCGTGCCAACCGGGTGGTACTGGCGGCTGGCGCCCATGAACGTCCGCTGGTATATGGCAACAACGACGTGCCGGGCAACATGCTGGCCGGCGCGGTGTCCACCTACGTGCGCCGTTATGGCGTGGCCCCGGGCCGCAAGCTGGTGCTGTCGACCAACAACGACCATGCCTACCGCGCCGCGCTGGACTGGCACGACGCCGGCCTGCAGGTGGTCGCCATCGCCGATGCCCGCCACAACCCGCGTGGCTCGCTGGTGGAGGAGGCGCGTGCCAAGGGCATCCGCATCCTGACCTCCAGCGCGGTGATCGAGGCCAAGGGCAGCAAGCACGTCACCGGCGCCCGCGTGGCCGCGATCGATGTGCAGTCGCACAAGGTCACCAGCCCCGGCGAAACCCTCGAATGCGACCTGATCGCCACGTCCGGCGGCTACAGCCCGGTCGTCCACCTGGCCTCGCACCTGGGCGGTCGCCCGGTGTGGCGTGAGGACATCCTCGGCTTCGTGCCGGGCGATGCTCCGCAGAAGCGCGTATGCGTGGGCGGCGTGCATGGCGTGTATGCCCTGGGCGAGGTGATCGCCGACGGTTTCGAGGGTGGCGTGCGCGCGGCCACCGAGGCCGGTTTCAAGACCAGCGCCGGCACCCTGCCGAAGACCGTGGCACGCAAGGAAGAGGCCAGCGTGGCGCTGTTCCAGGTGCCCCACGACAAAGGCACCGCGCGTGCGCCCAAGCAGTTCGTCGACCAACAGAACGACGTTACCGCCGCCGCCATCGAGCTGGCGACCCGCGAGGGCTTCGAGTCGGTCGAGCACGTCAAGCGCTATACCGCGCTGGGCTTCGGCACCGACCAGGGCAAGCTGGGCAACATCAACGGCCTGGCCATCGCTGCCCGCTCGCTGGGTATCGGCATCCCGGAAATGGGCACCACCATGTTCCGCCCCAACTACACGCCGGTGACCTTCGGCGCGGTGGCGGGCCGGCATTGCGGTCACCTGTTCGAGCCGGTGCGCTTCACCGCGCTGCATGCCTGGCACCTCAAGAACGGCGCCGAGTTCGAGGACGTCGGCCAGTGGAAGCGGCCGTGGTACTTCCCCAAGCCGGGCGAGGATATCCACAGCGCCGTGGCCCGCGAATGCAAGGCGGTGCGTGACAGCGTCGGTCTGCTGGATGCCTCGACCCTGGGCAAGATCGATATCCAGGGCCCGGACGCGCGCGAATTCCTCAACCGCATCTACACCAACGCCTGGACCAAGCTCGACGTGGGCAAGGCCCGCTACGGCCTGATGTGCAAGGAAGACGGCATGGTCTTCGACGATGGCGTCACCGCCTGCGTCGGCGACAACCACTTCATCATGACCACCACTACCGGTGGCGCCGCCCGGGTGCTGCAGTGGCTGGAGCTGTACCATCAGACCGAATGGCCAGAGATGAAGGTGTACTTCACCTCGGTCACCGACCACTGGGCGACCATGACCCTGTCCGGCCCCAACAGCCGCAAGCTGCTGGCCGAGGTCAGCGATATCGACCTGGACAAGGACGCCTTCCCGTTCATGAGCTGGAAGGAAGGCCTGGTCGGCGGCGTGCCGGCGCGGGTGTTCCGGATCTCGTTCACCGGCGAGTTGTCGTACGAGATCAACGTCCAGGCCAACTACGCCATGGGCGTGCTGGAAAAGATCGTCGAGGCGGGCAAGCAGTACAACCTGACCCCGTATGGCACCGAGACCATGCACGTGCTGCGCGCCGAGAAGGGTTTCATCATCGTCGGCCAGGACACCGATGGCTCGATGACCCCGGACGACCTCAACATGGGTTGGTGCGTGGGCCGCAACAAGGCCTTCTCGTGGATCGGCCTGCGCGGCATGAACCGCGAAGACACCACCCGCGAGAACCGCAAGCAGCTGGTGGGCCTGAAACCGGTCGACCCGAACGTGTGGCTGCCCGAGGGCGCGCAGTTGGTGTTCGATCCCAAGCAGCCGATCCCGATGGACATGGTTGGCCATGTCACCTCCAGCTACGCGGCCAACTCCCTGGGCTATTCGTTCGCCATGGGCGTGGTCAAGGGCGGGCTCAAGCGCCTGGGTGAGCGGGTGTATTCGCCGCAGGCCGACGGCAGCGTGATCGAGGCCGAGATCGTCTCGGCGGTGTTCTTCGATCCGCAGGGCGAGCGGCAGAACGTTTGAATCGCAGGCCTGTAGGGGCGGTGCTTGCCCGGTTCGCCGGCAAGGCCGGCCCCTACCAGGTTGGTGCGCAGTCCTGTAGGCGCCGGCCTTGCCGGCGAACGGGCGAGCACGCCGCTGCATCTTTGCGACGAACAAGAATTCAAGGCAGGTAAGAAATGAGCGCTATCAACGTCTTCCAGCAAAACCCCGGCGCCGACGCCAAGGCCCAGTCGCCGCTGCACCACGCCGAGCTGGCCAGCCTGGTCGGCAAGGGCCGCAAGAACGCAGGCGTGACCCTGCGCGAGAAGAAATTCCTCGGCCACCTGACGATCCGTGGCGATGGCCATGACCCGGCCTTTGCCGGCGCCGTGCACAAGGCCCTGGGCCTGGAGCTGCCGGTGGCCCTGACCGTGGTGGCCAACGCCGATATGTCGTTGCAGTGGATGGGCCCGGACGAATACTTGCTGATCGTCCCCGGCGGGCAGGAGTTCGCCGTCGAGCAGAAACTGCGCGATGCCCTCGACGGCCAGCACATTCAGGTGGTCAACGTCAGTGGCGGGCAGACCCTGCTCGAGCTGCGCGGCGCCAACGTGCGCGACGTGCTGATGAAATCCACCAGCTATGATGTGCATCCGAACAACTTCCCGGTCGGCAAGGCCGTCGGCACCGTGTTCGCCAAGTCGCAACTGGTGATCCGCCGCACTGCCGAGGACACCTGGGAGCTGGTGATCCGTCGCAGCTTCTCCGACTACTGGTGGCTGTGGCTGCAGGACGCGTCGGCCGAGTACGGCCTGGCCATCGAAGCGTAAGGAGCAGCACCATGAGTCGGGCACCGGACACCTGGATCCTCACGGCCGATTGCCCGAGCATGCTCGGCACGGTCGATGTGGTGACGCGTCACCTCTACGAGCAGCGCTGCTACGTCACCGAGCACCACTCCTTCGACGATAGGTTGTCGGGGCGCTTCTTCATTCGCGTGGAGTTCCGCGCCCCGGACGCTTTCGACGAAGACGCTTTCCGCGCGGGCCTGGCCGAGCGCAGCGAAGCCTTCGGCATGGCTTTCGAGCTGACGGCGCCGAATCACCGCCCCAAGGTGGTGATCATGGTGTCCAAGGCCGACCACTGCCTGAACGACCTGTTGTACCGCCAGCGCATCGGTCAGCTGGCCATGGACGTGGTCGCGGTGGTGTCCAACCACCCCGATCTCGAACCCTTGGCGCACTGGCACAAGATCCCCTACTACCACTTCGCCCTCGACCCCAACGACAAGCCGGCGCAGGAGCGCAAGGTGTTGCAGGTGATCGAGCAGACGGGGGCGGAACTGGTGATCCTCGCCCGCTACATGCAGGTGCTGTCGCCGGAGCTGTGCCGACGGCTCGATGGCTGGGCGATCAACATCCATCACTCGCTGCTGCCCGGGTTCAAGGGCGCCAAGCCGTATCACCAGGCCTACAACAAGGGCGTGAAGATGGTCGGCGCCACCGCGCACTACATCAACAACGACCTGGACGAAGGGCCGATCATCGCCCAGGGCGTCGAGGTGGTGGATCACAGCCACTACCCCGAGGACCTGATCGCCAAGGGGCGCGACATCGAATGCCTGACCCTGGCGCGGGCTGTTGGTTATCACATCGAGCGGCGGGTGTTCCTCAACGCCAATCGCACCGTGGTGCTTTGACGATTGCCGGGGCTGCAAAGCGGCCCCGGCTTTTGCCTGCCGCAAAAAGGCATTCCCCTGTCGCATCCAGTCACCGCCCCACCTCCTATCCAGCCCACAATCCTCCTCATTCCAGTAACACAGGCCGCCCACGGAAATGGCGGCGCTTTCCACCACCGCTGCATAAATACAAATCAAGCGAGGTAAGAGCATGTCTGGTAACCGTGGAGTGGTGTATCTCGGCGCGGGCAAGGTCGAGGTGCAGAAGATCGACTACCCCAAGATGCAGGACCCGCGCGGCAAGAAGATCGAGCACGGTGTCATCCTGAAAGTGGTCTCCACCAACATCTGCGGCTCCGACCAGCACATGGTCCGCGGCCGCACCACCGCCCAGGTCGGCCTGGTACTGGGCCACGAAATCACCGGTGAAATCGTCGAGATGGGGCGTGACGTCGAGCGCCTGAAAATCGGCGACCTGGTGTCGGTACCCTTCAACGTCGCCTGCGGCCGCTGCCGCTCGTGCAAAGAGATGCACACGGGAGTCTGTCTCACCGTCAACCCGGCCCGTGCCGGTGGCGCCTACGGCTATGTCGACATGGGCGACTGGACCGGTGGCCAGGCCGAGTACGTGCTGGTGCCCTACGCCGACTTCAACCTGCTGAAACTGCCGGACCGCGACAAGGCCATGGAGAAAATCCGCGACCTGACCTGCCTGTCCGACATCCTGCCGACCGGCTACCACGGCGCCGTGACGGCGGGCGTCGGCCCGGGCAGCACCGTGTACGTCGCCGGTGCCGGTCCGGTCGGCCTGGCTGCCGCCGCTTCAGCCCGCCTGCTGGGCGCGGCCTGCGTGATCGTCGGCGACCTCAACCCGGCCCGCCTGGCCCACGCCAAGGCCCAAGGCTTCGAGGTGGTCGACCTGTCCAAGGACACCCCGCTGCACGAGCAGATCATCGATATCCTCGGCGAGCCGGAAGTGGACTGCGCCGTCGATGCCGTTGGCTTCGAAGCCCGTGGCCATGGCCATGAGGGCGCCAAGCACGAAGCCCCGGCCACCGTGCTCAACTCGCTGATGCAGGTGACCCGTGTGGCTGGCAAGATCGGTATCCCCGGCCTGTACGTGACCGAAGACCCGGGCGCGGTGGATGCCGCCGCCAAGATCGGTGCACTGAGCATCCGTTTCGGCCTGGGCTGGGCCAAGTCCCACAGCTTCCACACTGGGCAGACCCCGACCATGAAGTACAACCGCCAGCTGATGCAGGCGATCATGTGGGATCGCATCAACATTGCCGAGGTGGTGGGCGTGCAGGTGATCAGCCTGGACCAGGCGCCGGAAGGCTATGGCGAGTTCGACGCGGGCGTGCCGAAGAAATTCGTGATCGACCCGCACAAGACCTTTAGCGTGGTGTGAGTGAGGGAAACGCCCCGACAAGGGGCGTTTCTTCAGGGCCGTATGGTTTGGTATCAGGTGCAATATCGCCAGGGAAGCGTTCAAGTGCCTGAGAAGAAACCGACCAGACGG
This sequence comes from Pantoea sp. Cy-639, assembly GCF_011752525.1. GTDB lineage: Bacteria > Pseudomonadota > Gammaproteobacteria > Pseudomonadales > Pseudomonadaceae > Aquipseudomonas. The sequence continues at coordinate 191,699 of NZ_VWXI01000006.1, forward strand.
CGGGTGAAAGTGTCATCGGCTCGTAGTTTTTCCACTTTCGCATCAATCGTGCTCCAGTCGTCTATTGTCAGTTTGAATAGGTTTCGTGAAAGCCTGTGTCGTTCTAGTGTTATTTCGCGTTCTGTTTTCAGTTTTAGTTCCCTCATTTCCCTGATGTAGTTTCCCAAGAGCGGTGCTTCTATTTTCGTTAGCGGTGAATCAATACTAATGTGGCCATTTAAGGCTTGCTCGTTGATTTCGATACTTTCTTTCTGGATTTGCGTGAGTTTCTTAAGTTTTTCTATGCGCTTATAGGGATTTTGAATTTCCTCTGGCAGCGCAGGTATAGGTGTTCTGCTGAGTTTTTGTTTTGCTTCTTCTCGAGTCGGTGTGAGTTTACCGGGAGTGTCTATCTCATGAATTGTTGGTAAACCAGGCGGGGCGGACCAAGTGCGTGACTTCTCTCGATGGTTTCCCGACAGGTCTTGCCAGTTGATCGGATCCTGTTCGCAATAAGCATACGGATTGATTCCGCCCATGCCAAAAGGACTCCAAGCGTCTGGCGAGTGAAAACGCATCAGGACAGGATTGTAGGCGCGTTTGCCATTTCCCAATAGAGAGAGGCCTGCGGCCTCCAATATCTGTGCAGTGAATCCCGGCAACGGATATTTATCCAGGGTGCTGCCGCTAAAGCCAAACGGCGAGTAGATAAACACGTCACGGTTCCCAGCAACTTGACGCGTAATTACGGATCGTTGGTTGTCCAAGCCCAATAATACCGCCGCGGAACGTGGTGCATTGACCTTCAACATACGGCACCTGCGCGGGATTATCGATGGATTAGCTTGTTCGCTAATCCCAAGCGAGCGCAACTGATAAAAATACTAGCTATTAAGAATGGCAGCAATTCGTAAAATACCGGTCAAGCTGATTGCCCAGGGCAGAGATACCTGCTGATGAACGTGCAGTCACCCTCGGCAGTTGGTTCGGAACAAATCTCCTCCATCCCAGTCCAATCCTCGTTTCCCGGCCATTCCGGCCGACGAGGTCCCTCCCGATGAAAGCACTCACCCTGGCAACCCTGATGACCCTGGCCGCAAGCCCGGTGTTCGCCTTCAACCTCAACGATGTCGCCAATGCGGTGTCCGCCACGCAGAACCCGAGCGGTCAGGTGCAGGCTCCTGCGGCGCAGGCCAACCTGCTCAATACCTTGGGCAGCGAGCTGAAGATCACCCCGGAACAGGCCATTGGCGGGGCGGGAGCGATGCTCGGGCTGGCGCGCAACAACCTCAGTGGCGATGACTATGGGCAACTGACCAAGGCCGTGCCGGGGCTGGACCTGCTTTCCGGCAACAATGCCCTGGGTGGGTTGGGCGGCCTGGGGCAGTTGCTGGGCAAAGACAAGAACAGTTCGGCCCTGAGCAATGCCCTGGGCGGTGAGGTGGAGAACCGCAACGACCTGGATAACGCCTTCAAGGCACTGGGCATGGATACCGGGATGATCGGCCAGTTCGCGCCGTTGATCCTGCAGTACCTGGGGCAGCAGGGGATTGCCGGGTCGTTGCTGCAGAACCTGGGGAGCTTGTGGAATACCTCTGCGCCGTTGAGCCAGCCATCGGTCTGAGTGCCTGACGCGCCTACAGGGATCGCGAAATCCTGTAGGCGCGGGTTTGTGGCTTCAGCGCATCTCGGCGCGCAGTTCCTCGATCCGCTGGTCCTTGTCCAGCCACAGCTGGTTCACCCAGGCCTGCACCGTCTGGCGGAACGCCGGGTCGTTCTCGTAATCGCCCTCGCACAACGCCGGGTCGAGCTCGCGCACGCGGATATCGATGATCACCCGGCTGATGCTGCCGTTGAGCAGGTCCCAGAACCCCGGCGCCTTGTTGCCCGGGTAGACGATGGTCACGTCCAGCAGCGCATCGAGTTGCTCGCCCAGCGCTGCCAGCACGAAGGCCACGCCGCCGGCCTTGGGCTTGAGCAGGTGGCGATAGGGCGATTGCTGTTCCTGGCGCTTGGCCTCGGTGAAGCGGGTGCCTTCCAGGTAGTTGACCACGGTCACTGGCTGGCGCTTGAACAGCTCGCAGGCGGCCTTGGTGATCTCCAGGTCCTTGCCCTTGAGCTCGGGGTGCTTCTCCAGGAACGCCTTGCTGTAGCGCTTCATGAACGGGTAATCGAGCGCCCACCAGGCCAGGCCCAGCAGCGGGACCCAGATCAGTTCCTTCTTGAGGAAGAACTTGAAGAACGGCACCCGGCGGTTGAGGCTTTCGATCAGTGCGGGGATGTCGACCCAGCTCTGGTGGTTGCTGACGCACAGGTAGGAGGTGTCCTGGCGCAGGTTCTCGATGCCGCGGATGTCCCACTGGGTGGGGATGCACAGGGCGAAGATGGCCTTGTCGATTTCCGACCAGGTCTCGGCGATCCACATCACCGCCCATGAGGCGTAGTCACGGCCACGGCCAGGCAGGACCAGCTTGAACAGGGCGAAGACCAGCAGCGGGCCGATCAGCACCAGGGTGTTGAGCAGCAGCAGGGTGAGGGTGAGGATGCCGGTCAGCAGGCGACGCATAAGGAGACTCTTGTGGTGTGTAGTGAACGATCGGCAATGATAAGCAGCGCGGGGGCCTTAGCCAAACGTCGTACGTCCATTAACCGGGACAAATGTTTCACATTGTGTTGTTTAACCTGTGGCATCGAACCTATCCTGCCAGCGCAGTCCAAGTACTGTCTCATCTCAAGGAAGCCTGCCCAGTGAAAGCCCTGCTCGCCCTGCTGTCTCTCGTCGCGTTGCCGGTATTGGCCGCGCAACCCACGATCTACGGCCGTTACGAGAACATCAAGCTGCCGGAAATCGGCGAAACCCTGAAAGCCAAGATGGACACCGGCGCCTGGACCGCCTCGCTGTCGGCCAAGGATATCGAGCTGTTCAACCGCGACGGCGAAGAGTGGGTGCGTTTCCGCCTGGCGACCAAGGACGCCGACGGCAAGGTCTATGAACACAAGGTCGCGCGCATCAGCAAGATCAAGAACCGCGCGGACGAGGACGACGAGAGCGAGACCCCCGAGCTGTCCAAGCGCCCGGTGGTCGACCTGGAGCTGTGCCTGGGTGACGTGAAGCGTACCGTGGAGGTCAACCTGGTCGACCGCAGCCACTTCAACTACCCGCTGCTGATCGGCTCCAAGGCCTTGCGCGAGCTCAAGGCCGCAGTGGACCCACGGCAGAAGTTCACCGCCGGCAACCCAGGTTGCTGATAGCCAACTGAGTCGCTCAAGCGTCAATCGCCAGCCTGTCGTGTGATCAGGCCACCGGGAAGGTGGCGAGCATCGACGGCCGCTGGCTCACCTGGATGAACCAGGCAGCCAGCCCCGGGTATTGCGCGCGCCAGTCGAACTCAGGCTGGCGCAGGTCGAGGTAGCCCAGGGCACAGGCCACGCCGATTGCCGCGATATCGAAGCCCGCGGCCAGTTCGGCGAGGTGTTCCCGCTCCAGGTTCGCCAGCCCGCGGCGGATCTTCTCGCCTTGGGCTTCGACCCAACCGTGCCATTGCTTGTCCGTCGGGCGCAGGAACGTCTCGTAGCGCGTGGCTACCGCCGCATCCATGATCGCGTCCGCCTGGGAGGCCAGGGTCAGGCGCCGCCAGCGCGTAGAGCCCTCGCGGGGGATCAGCGGGTTGCCGACATGCTGGCTGTCGAGGTACTCGCAGATCACCCGGCTGTCGTGCAGCACGCTGCCGTCGTCCAGGCGCAGGGCCGGGATCTTGCCGATCGGGTTGCCCTGGTTGAGCTGATCGTCGCCGTTGACCGGGCTGATGTTGACGCCCTGCAGGGTGACGCGTTGCTGTTGGCCGGTCTCGTGCAGCACGATCATGACCTTGCGCACGAAGGGCGACAGCGGCGAATGGAACAGGATCATGTTCAGTTACCCTGCAGGCTGGGTGGCAGGCACACGCCGGTGCCACCGATGCCGCAGTAGCCGTCCGGGTTCTTGGCCAGGTACTGCTGGTGGTAGGCCTCGGCGAAGTACACGGTCGGCGCCTGGTCGATCTCGGTGGTGATCGCGCCGAAGCCGGCCTTGTGCAGCTCGGCCTGGAAGGCGTCGCGGCTGGCCTTGGCTTCGTCCAGTTGCTGTGGCGAGGTGCAGTAGATCGCCGAGCGGTACTGGGTGCCGACATCGTTGCCCTGGCGCATGCCCTGGGTCGGGTTGTGCAGTTCCCAGAACATCGCCAGCAGCTCGCGGTAGCTGACCTTGTTCTTGTCGAACACCACCAGCACCACTTCGGTGTGGCCGGTCAGGCCCGAGCAGACTTCCTCGTAGGTGGGGTGGGGAGTGAAGCCGCCGGCATAGCCGACCACGGTGCTGACCACGCCTTCACGCTGCCAGAAGCGCCGCTCGGCGCCCCAGAAGCAGCCCAGGCCGAAGATGGCGAAATCGATGTCGCCTTCGAAGAAGGGGCCAAGCAGCGGGGTGCCTTCGAACACGTAGTGGAATTCGGGCAGGGTCATCGGGGTTTCGCGGCCAGGCAGGGCCTGTTCCGCGGTGGGCAGGACATTTTTGTTCACCAGGATTTGCGAACGCAGGACCATGGCCGTTCCTCTCTTAGGTATTCAACAACCTGGGGCCGCTTTGCGGCCCATCGCAGGCTATCGCCAGCTCCCACAGTAGTTGTGAAGTCATTGTGGGAGCTGGCGATAGCCTGCGAAGGGCTCAAAGCAGCCCCAGAAGGCAAGTGATGCCTATAGTGCCCGAGGTTTGTGCCGCTGTCAGTCCATCGGACCGCGTGGGTAGCGGCGCAGTTTCTCGTTGAGCTCACGCCCCGGAATCGGCCGGTCGAACAGGTAGCCCTGGCCCACGTCGCAGCGGTGCCGGCGCAGGAATGCCAGCTGCGCGGGAGTCTCGATCCCTTCGGCCACCACCTTGAGCTTGAGGTTGTGGGCCATGGCCACCACCGCCGAGGTGATCTCCATGTCGTCCTGGTTGTCGGGGATCTCGTTGATGAAGCTGCGGTCGATCTTGATGATGTCGATCGGAAACTTCTTCAGGTAGCTCAGCGACGAGTAGCCGGTGCCGAAGTCGTCCATCGCCAGGGTCAGGCCCAGGGCCTTGAGCTCGTCGAGCTGACGGTGGGTGTCCTCGCTGGCTTCGAGCAGCAGGCCTTCGGTCAGCTCCAGCTCCAGCAGGTGCGGCGGCAGTGCTTCTTCCTTGAGGATGCTGCCGATCGAACTGACCAGCTCGGGGTCGGAGAACTGCTTGGGCGACAGGTTGATGGCCACGTGCAGGTTGCCGAAGCCGGCCTCGCGCAGTTGCTGGCTCATGCGGCAGGCCTGGCGTACCACCCACTTGCCGATGGGGATGATCAGGCCGGTTTCCTCGGCGACGCTGATGAACTGGTCGGGGCGGATCATGCCGCGCTCCGGATGATTCCAGCGCAGCAGCGCTTCCAGGCCGAGCAGGCGTCCGCTACGCAGGCACAGCTTGGGCTGGTAGAAGACTTCCAGCTCGTTCTGGGTCAGCGCGCGGCGCAGGTTGTTCTCGACGAACAGTTTGTAGCTGGCCTCGGCGTTGAGCACTTCGGTGAACACCTGGACCTGGTGCTTGCCGTTGGCCTTGGCCTTGTGCAGGGCGAGGCCGGCGTTCTTCATCAGCGTGGCCGGGTCGCTACCGTGCAGCGGCGCGCAGGCCAGGCCCACCGAAGCGGTGACGTTGATCAGCTGGTTGTCGACGAACATCGGCTTGTCGAGGGTGCGCAGCAGTTGATGGGCGACGTCCTGGCCATTCTCGAGCGGGGTCTCGTCGAGCAGCAGGGCGAATTCGTTGCTGGCGAAGCGAGCCAGGCTGCCACCACTGCTCAGGCTGTTGCGCAGGCGCCGGGCGAGGCTGATCAGCAGCTTGTCGCCGGTCTGGTGGCCGAGGCTGTCGTTGATCCGCTTGAAGTTGTCGATGTCCACCAGCAGCAGGCAGATGGGGCTGGCGCTGTCGCGGGCGAAGCGCTCGTCGAGGTTGCGGATGAACGCCGGGCGGTTGCCCAGGTTGGTCAGGTTGTCGGTGTAGGCCAGGCGTTCGATGCGCTGCTGCGCCAGCTTGCTCTGGGTGATGTCCTCATAGATGCCGATGTAGTGCGTCAGCTCGCGGTTGTCGCCATACACCTTGGAGATCGACAGCTGGCCCCAGTAGGGTTCGAGGTTCTTGCGCCGGCTCTTGAACTCGCCTTGCCAGCTGTTGCCCATGGCCAGGCTCGAGGGCGAATCGAACAGCAGCTCGCTGAGGTTCTCCAGCGCCGGCAGTTCGGCCAGGTGGTGGCCCTGGACTTCTTCGGTACTGTACTGGGTGATGGCGGTGAAGCTGGGGTTGACGTACTCGACCACGCCGTCGCGATTGACCAGCAGGAAAGCGCTGGCGCTCTGTTCGACAGCACGCTGGAACAGGTGCAGGGCACTGGCGGCGGTGCGCCGGTTGTGATTGTTGATCACCTGGGCGAACTGGTCGGCCAGTTCGCCGGCGAAGGCGATCTCGTCCGACTGCCAGGCCCGGGCGCGGCCGGTCTGCTCCAGGCACAGCACGCCGATCACCTGGCCGTCGATGCGGATGCTGGCATCGAGCATGGCGTTGTCGTCGGTGCTGTAGAGCGTCTCGGCCATCTCGCGGGTGCGCGGGTCGTGGCTGGCGTTGTGGGCGTCGATGGCGCGGCTGGCGTGCAACGCTTCGAGGTAGTTCGGAAAGCGGCTGACGTCGATCGCCTCGGGCAGGCGGTGCTGCCGTTCGCGGCGGTACCAGGCAATGATCGGCTCCAGGCGCTGCTCGTCCAGGTACCAGATGCTGGCGCAGTCGACGTTGTAGATTTCGCAGGCGCTCTGGGTGATCAGCTCGGCGGCTTCGAGCAGTGAGTTGCCGATGCTGTAGCGCTGGCGGGCCAGGCGCAGGATCAGGTCCTGCTGGGCGCGCACCCGCTCCAGGTGCTCGAGCTGCTCCTGCTGGGCGCGCTGGTTGAGCTGCAGGGCCAGTTGCAGGCGGTTGTTGCGCGACTCGAGGTCGTCGGTGTCGTGCCCCGCGTCGTCGTCCTGCTGGTCGTCGAGCACGGTCAGGTAGCCACGCAGCAACTGGCGGTTGTGCTGCTTGTAGCTCTCGCCGACTTCCAGCAGGCGCAGGCTGTCGGGGCTGGCGTGCAGGGTGTAGCGCACCCGATAGTGGCCGCGTCGGGACAGCTGCAACTGGATTTCGTCGTGCAGCTTGTAGCGCGCCTCGGGTTCCATGAGGCTGGCGTAGGGCGCGCCGATCAGGGCGCAGAGGTCGGCGGCGGCCAGGCCGAACTGGCGCTCGCAGGCCGGATCGAGGTAGAGCATCGCCCAACTGGCTTCGTTGAGCCGTTCGAAACGCAGCATGCCGAGCCGCGAGGGCACGGGGAGCTGCGTGACGACCTCGGCTGCCACACGGCTGGCGGCATCGGGTTGGCTTTTCATCGAAGACTCGCTTGAAGAAGGCGGTTGGTGCGGCGGGTCGCGGGTTATGCGGCGGCGCTTCGGGCAAGGTTGCATCATGTCCCGAGGGCTGGCAAGCGGCCGTGGACAATGCTGTGAACAGGTTGTCGGCCGGGATGCGAAAATCTGTAGGCGCCGGCCTCGCCAGCAAGGCCGGCGCCTACGAAATGGAGGGCAAAAAAAGCCCCGCCAGGTGGCGGGGTTGAGGTACGAGCGTGGCAGCTCGAAAACGGTGCTGCCCCCCGGAGAGGGGCAGCGTGCAGCTTTACAGCAGCATGGTGCGGATGTCGCCCAGCACGTCGCCCAGGCGCTTGGTGAAGCGCGCGGCGGCGGCGCCGTTGATCACGCGGTGATCGTAGGACAGCGACAGCGGCAGCATCAGCTTCGGCTGGAAGGCCTTGCCATCCCAGACCGGCTGCATGGTGGCCTTCGACACACCAAGGATCGCCACCTCAGGCGCGTTGACGATCGGCGTGAAGCCGGTGCCGCCAATGTGGCCGAGGCTGGAAATGGTGAAGCAGGCGCCTTGCATCTCGTCGGCCGACAGCTTCTTGGTGCGGGCCTTCTCGGCCAGCGAGGCGGCTTCGGCAGCCAGTTGCAGCAGGCTCTTCTGGTCGACGTTCTTGATCACCGGGACCAGCAGACCATCCGGGGTGTCCACGGCGAAGCCGATGTGCACGTACTTCTTGCGGATGATCGCCTTGCCGCTTGGGGCCAGCGAGCTGTTGAAGTCCGGCAGTTCCTTGAGCAGGAAGGCACAGGCCTTGAGCAGCAGTGGCAGCACGGTCAGCTTGACGCCGGCCTTTTCGGCGACGGCTTTCTGCGCGACGCGGAAAGCTTCCAGCTCGGTGATGTCGGCAGAGTCGAACTGGGTCACGTGCGGCACGTTCAGCCAGCTGCGGTGCAGGTTGGCGGCGCCGACCTGCATCAGGCGGGTCAGGGCGACTTCTTCCACTTCACCGAACTTGCTGAAGTCCACGGCCGGGATCGGCGGGATGCCGGCGCCGCCGGTCGCGCCAGCAGCCGGCGCTTCCTTGGCCTTCTGCATCATGGCCTTGACGTAGACCTGCACGTCTTCCTTCAGGATGCGGCCGTGCGGGCCGGTCGCGGCAACCGCGCCCAGGTCGACACCGAACTCGCGAGCCAGCTGGCGAACCGCAGGGCCTGCGTGGACCTTGGCGTTGCTGCCGGCAGCCGGTGCGGTAGCGACCGGTGCAGGGGCGGCGGCCGCAGCGGCAGGAGCGGCGGCCGGAGCCGCCTCAGCCTTGGCCGGGGCAGCCGCGGCAGGTGCCGGAGTGGCAGCTGGGGCAGCGCCTGCGACCTTGAGCTTGAAGATCAGGTCGCCAGTGCCGACTTCGTCTTCCAGCTTGCACAGGACTTCTTCGACCACGCCAGCGGCGGGCGACGGGATTTCCATGGAGGCCTTGTCGGACTCCAGGGTGATCAGCGACTGGTCGGCCTCGACGCTGTCGCCGACCTTGACCAGCACTTCGATGATCTTGGCCTTGCCCGACGAACCGATGTCCGGCACGTGGATGTCCTGCACGCTGGCAGCAGCCGGGGCGGCAGCAGGCGCAGGAGCCGGGGCGGCTTCAGCGGCCGGAGCCGGTGCAGCAGCCTGGGCCGGGGCTGCGGCCGGAGCCTCGGGAGCCGCAGCAGCGGCGCCCTCGGCTTCCAGGACCAGCAATTCGTCGCCTTCTTTCAGGCGGTCGCCCAGCTTGACCTTCAGTTCCTTGACGATGCCGGCCTTGGGGGCCGGGATCTCCATGGAGGCCTTGTCGGACTCCAGGGTCAGCAGGCTCTGGTCGGCCTCGATACGGTCACCGACCTTGACGAACAGCTCGATGATTTCACCTTCACCGCTGCCGATGTCAGGTACGCGAATGAGTTCGCTCACTTAAAAATACTCCTCAGCAGTCCAGTGGGTTGCGCTTGTCCGGATCGATGCCGAACTTGACGATGGCGTCAGCCACAACCTTGGGTTCGATCTCGCCACGGTCGGCCAGGGCTTCCAGGGCGGCCAGCACCACGAAGTGGCGGTCGACTTCGAAGAAGTGACGCAGCTTCTTGCGGCTGTCGCTGCGGCCGTAACCGTCGGTACCCAGGACCTTGAACTCCTTGCTCGGGACCCACTGGCGGATCTGCTCGGCGAACAGCTTCATGTAGTCGGTGGAGGCGACGACCGGGCCCTTGCGGCCGGCCAGGCACTGCTCGACGTAGGTCTGCTGTGGCTTCTGGCCAGGCTTGAGGCGGTTGGCGCGTTCCACGGCCAGGCCGTCGCGACGCAGTTCGTTGAAGCTGGTGACGCTCCACACGTCGGCGCCGACGTTGAACTCTTCACGCAGGATCTTCGCCGCTTCGCGGACTTCGCGCAGGATGGTGCCGGAGCCCATCAGCTGGACGTGGTGCGCGGCTTCGCGGGTGTCTTCCTCGAGCAGGTACATGCCCTTGACGATGCCTTCCTCGACACCGGCCGGCATGGCTGGCTGCTGGTAGGACTCGTTCATCACGGTGATGTAGTAGAAGATGTCCTGTTGCTCTTCGGTCATCTTCTTCATGCCGTCCTGGATGATCACCGCCAGCTCGTAGCCGTAGGTCGGATCGTAGGTGCGGCAGTTCGGGATGGTGCCCGCCATCATGTGGCTGTGACCGTCTTCGTGCTGCAGGCCTTCACCGTTGAGGGTGGTACGGCCGGCGGTACCGCCGATCAGGAAACCACGGGTACGGCTGTCGCCGGCAGCCCAGGCCAGGTCGCCGATACGCTGGAAGCCGAACATCGAGTAGAAGATGTAGAACGGCAGCATCGGCTGGTTGTGGCAGCTGTACGAGGTACCGGCGGCGATGAACGACGACATGGCGCCGGCTTCGTTGATGCCTTCCTCGAGGATCTGGCCCTTCTTGTCCTCGCGGTAGAACATCACCTGGTCCTTGTCGACCGGCTCGTAGAGCTGGCCCACGGACGAGTAGATGCCCAGCTGGCGGAACATGCCCTCCATACCGAAGGTACGGGCTTCGTCCGGGATGATCGGAACGATGCGCTGGCCGATTTCCTTGTCCTTGACCAGTTGCGCCAGGATGCGCACGAAGGCCATGGTGGTGGAGATTTCACGGTCGCCCGAGCCGTCGAGGATCGCTTTGAGCGTTTCCAGTGGCGGGGTCGGCACGCTGAAGCTCTTGGCACGGCGCTGCGGCACGAAGCCACCCAGGGCGGCGCGGCGCTCGGCCAGGTACTTGGCTTCGGCGGAGCCTTCTTCCGGACGGAAGAACGGCAGGTTCTCCAGGTCGGCATCCTTGACCGGGATGTCGAAGCGGTCACGGAAGTGACGCAGGCTGTCGACGTCGACCTTCTTGGTGTTGTGCGCGGTGTTCTTGGCTTCGCCGGCACCGGTACCGTAACCCTTGATGGTCTTGGCCAGGATGACGGTCGGCTGACCCTTGTGGTTGGTCGCCTGGTGGTACGCCGCGTAGACCTTGTACGGGTCGTGGCCGCCGCGGTTGAGCTTCCAGATCTCGTCGTCGGACAGGTCTTCGACCATGGCCTTGAGTTCCGGGGTGTTGAAGAAGTTCTCGCGGACGTACGCGCCGTCCTTGGCCTTGTAGTTCTGGTACTCGCCGTCGATGACTTCGTCCATGCGGCGCTGCAGGGCACCGTCGGTGTCCTTGGCGAACAGCGGGTCCCAGAAGCGGCCCCAGACCACTTTGTTGACGTTCCAGCCACCGCCGCGGAACACGCCTTCGAGTTCCTGGATGATCTTGCCGTTGCCGCGAACCGGGCCGTCGAGGCGCTGCAGGTTGCAGTTGATGACGAAGATCAGGTTGTCCAGCTTCTCGCGGCCGGCCAGGGCGATCGCGCCCAGGGATTCCGGCTCGTCGCACTCGCCGTCGCCCATGAAGCACCAGACCTTCTGCTTGCCGGCCGGGATGAAGCCACGGGCTTCCAGGTACTTCATGAAGCGTGCCTGGTAGATCGCCTGGATCGGGCCCAGGCCCATGGAAACGGTCGGGAACTGCCAGAAGTCAGGCATCAGCCACGGGTGCGGGTACGAGGACAGGCCCTGGCCGTCGACTTCCTGGCGGAAGTTGTTCATCTGGTCTTCGTTGATGCGGCCTTCGAGGAACGCACGGGCATAGATGCCTGGGGAGGCGTGGCCCTGGAAGAAGATCAGGTCGCCGCCGTGTTCTTCAGTCGGGGCCTGGAAGAAGTAGTTGAAGCCGATGTCGTACAGGGTCGCGCTGGAGGCGAAGCTGGAGATGTGACCACCCAGGTCCGAGTCGCGCAGGTTGGTGCGCATGACCATGGCCAGGGCGTTCCAACGCACCATCGAGCGGATGCGGCGTTCCATGAACAGGTCGCCAGGCATGCGTGCTTCGTGGGTGACAGGGATGGTGTTGCGGTAGGGCGTGGTGATGGCATACGGCAGCTGGGAGCCACTACGGGTGGCCAGCTCGCCCATACGGGTCATCAGGTAATGAGCGCGGTCTTCGCCTTCTTTGTCGAGGACCGACTCCAGGGCATCCAGCCATTCCTGGGTTTCGATTGGATCGAGGTCTTGCATGGCTTGCTCCAGGGCGGAAAGGCCACCAGAATCGATGGCCTGAGTTTGCGACTGGCCTTATGGGCAGACGTCGTGAATTCTTGGATTACCGGACAGTCATCCGGCGCGGTGTAGTTTTACTACAAATGGTTTCGCATTTCATGCTTTTGCGCGCCATGGGTAGTAGTAAAACTACATAAATGCGACGTTTGGTCGCACCTCGGCTTGTGAGGAAAAACGTTCATGTTGGTTGGCGTTGTGTCGCGAACGGGTGATTCTTGATGTTTCTTGCCAATGATTCGTTTTTTTCAGCTATTTCCAACTTTTGTACGACAGTCCAACCGTGGTCCGGCTCCCCTTCGACCGCTCCAACCCCTCTCTTTCACGCCGATCAAGGATAGACCATGCGCCTGCCTTTGCCGCTCGACCTGCCCGTCTCCCTGCAACCGCTGGTCGTGCGTAATCGCCAGTTCCTGGAAGAGGCCCTGGCCGCCCGGCCTGGGCTGAGCCTGGATACCTGGAGCGACGAGCAGCGACGGCAGTTCGACCAGGTCGCCGCAGCCAGCGACTTCGTCCTGGCCCAGGCCCAGCGCGAGCCCGCCATGCTCTGCGAACTGCTGGCTTGCGGCGAGCTTGCCCGTCCCTATGCGTCCGGCGAGTTGCGCGCCCGGCTCAAAGCCGTGGCCCAGGCCGCGCAGGACGAAGACGAGCTGGCGCGCAACCTGCGTCGCGAGCGCAACCGTCAGCAGCTGCGCATCATCTGGCGCGACATCACCCGCCAGGCGGCCCTGGCCGAGACCTGTCGCGACCTTTCCGATCTGGCCGACGGCGCCATCGACGAGGCCTACCAGTGGCTGTATCCGCGCCATTGCCAGCAGTTCGGCACGCCGATCGGCAACCGCAGCGGCCAGCCCCAGCACATGGTAGTGCTGGGCATGGGCAAGCTGGGGGCGGTGGAGCTCAACCTGTCGTCCGACATCGACCTGATCTTCGCCTTCCCCGAGGGTGGCGAGACCGAAGGGGTGAAGCGCTCGCTGGACAACCAGGAGTTCTTCACCCGCCTGGGCCAGCGTCTGATCAAGGCGCTCGACCCGGTGACCGTCGATGGCTTCGTGTTCCGCGTCGACATGCGCCTGCGCCCCTATGGCTCGGCCGGCGCGCTGGTGCTGAGCTTCAACGCCCTGGAGCAGTACTACCAGGACCAGGGGCGCGACTGGGAACGCTACGCGATGATCAAGGCACGGGTGGTGGCCGGCGACCAGGCGGCCGGCGCGCAGTTGCAGGAGATGCTGCGACCGTTCGTCTACCGGCGCTACCTGGACTTTTCCGCCATCGAGGCGCTGCGCACCATGAAGCAGCTGATCCAGCAGGAGGTGCGGCGCAAGGGCATGGCCGAGAACATCAAGCTGGGCGCCGGTGGCATCCGCGAGGTGGAGTTCATCGCCCAGGCTTTCCAGCTGATTCACGGCGGACGCGACCTGAGCCTGCAGCAGCGACCCCTGCTGAAGGTGCTGGCGACCCTGGAAGGGCAAGGCTACCTGCCGCCTGCCGTGGTCACCGAGCTGCGCGATGGCTATGAATTCCTGCGTTATACCGAGCATGCGATCCAGGCTATCGCCGACCGCCAGACGCAGATGCTGCCGGAGGACGACACCGACCGGGCACGCGTCGCGTACATGCTTGGCTTTGCCGACTGGGCCAGCTTCCATGAGCAACTGGTGCATTGGCGCGGGCGTATCGACTGGCACTTCCGCCAGGTGATCGCCGACCCTGACGAGGATGACGCCGAGGGCGAGCTGGTGGTAGGCGGCGAATGGTCGCCGCTGTGGGAGCAGGCCCAGGATGAAGAGGCCGCTGGTCGCCAGCTGGAGGAGGCCGGGTTCCGCCAGCCTGTCGAGGCCCTGCGCCGGCTCAACGCGCTGCGGGTCAGCCCGACCCTGCGCTCGATGCAGCGTATCGGCCGCGAGCGCCTGGATGCCTTCATTCCACGCCTGCTGGCCCAGGCGGTGGAGCACGACAATCCCGACCTGGTGCTGGAGCGGGTGCTGCCACTGGTCGAGGCGGTGGCCCGGCGCTCCGCCTACCTGGTGCTGCTCACCGAGAACCCGGGCGCCTTGCGTCGGCTGCTGACCCTGTGCGCGGCCAGCCCGTGGATCGCCGAACAGATCGCCCGCTACCCGCTGCTGCTCGACGAGTTGCTCAACGAGGGGCGGTTGTTCAGCCCGCCGCTGGCGCCGGAGCTGGCTGCCGAGCTGCGCGAGCGCCTGACCCGCATCCCCGAGGACGACCTGGAGCAGCAGATGGAGGCCCTGCGCCACTTCAAGCTGGCCCACAGCCTGCGGGTGGCGGCTTCGGAGATCACTGGCAACCTGCCATTGATGAAGGTCAGCGACTACCTCACCTGGCTGGCCGAGGCGATCCTCGACCAGGTGCTGGCCCTGGCCTGGCGCCAGACCGTGGCGCGCCATGGCCAGCCGCAGCGCAGCGACGGCAGCTTGTGCGACCCGGGCTTCATCATCGTCGGTTACGGCAAGGTCGGCGGTATCGAGCTGGGCCATGGTTCGGACCTGGACCTGGTGTTCATCCACGATGGCGATCCGAACGCCGAGACCGATGGCGCCAAGCCCATCGACGGCGCGCAGTTCTTCACCCGCCTGGGGCAGCGCATCATCCACCTGCTGACCACCCAGACCAACTCCGGCCAGCTCTATGACGTGGACATGCGCCTGCGGCCATCCGGCGCCTCGGGGCTGCTGGTCAGTTCGCTGGGTGCGTTCGAGCGCTACCAGCAGAACGAGGCCTGGACCTGGGAGCACCAGGCCCTGGTGCGTGCCCGTGTGCTGGTGGGTTGCCCGCAGGTGGCGAGGGCCTTCGAAGGCGTGCGGGCCAAGGTACTGGGCCAGCCCCACGACTTGGAAAAGCTGCGTGTGGAGGTGAGCGAAATGCGCGCCAAGATGCGCGGCAACCTGGGCACCAAGAGCACGGCGGCCGGCACTGCCGGCAATGCGTTCGATGCCGGTCAGCCGTTCGATATCAAGCAGGATGCCGGCGGTATCGTCGATATCGAATTTATGGTGCAATACGCCGCTTTGGCCTGGTCCCACGACCATCCGGCCATCCTGCGCTGGACCGACAACATCCGTATCCTCGAGGAGCTCGAGCAGGCGGGGTTGATGCCAGCCAGCGATGCGGTGCTGTTGCGTGAGGTGTACAAGGCGTTTCGCTCGGCCTCGCACCGCCAGGCCTTGCAGAAACAGGCCGGGGTGCTCGACGCCGCACAGTTTGCCGACGAGCGCCGCGAGGTGCGGCGGATCTGGAGCGAGCTGGGGTTGACTTGAGCGCGCCGGGGCCGCCAGGCGGCCCCAAAGGCTCATGCCTCACCACCGGTGGTACACTGTCCGCCACATAGCCTGAATATAAAGAGGGGAGGCCAGGTTGCAGATCAGCCTGCAGCCTCCCCGAATGTTTCTGGATAAAGCATGAGAATACTGATCATTGGCCCCAGCTGGGTCGGCGACATGGTGATGGCGCAGACCCTGTTCCAGTGCCTGAAGCAACAGCACCCTGAATGCGTGATCGACGTGCTGGCCCCCGAGTGGAGCCGGCCGATCCTCGAACGCATGCCCGAGGTGCGCCAGGCCTTGAGCTTCCCGCTCGGCCATGGCGCGCTGGAGCTGGCTACGCGGCGGCGCATCGGCAAGTCGCTGGCAGGCCAGTACGACCAGGCGATCCTGCTGCCCAACTCGCTCAAGTCGGCACTGGTGCCGTACTTCGCGGGCATTCCCAAGCGCACCGGCTGGCGTGGCGAGATGCGCTACCTGCTGCTCAACGACGTGCGCAAGCTGGACAAGGCACGCTACCCGTTGATGATCGAACGCTTCATGGCCCTGGCCTATGCGCCGGGTGCCGAGCTGCCGCAGCCGTACCCGCGCCCGAGCCTGCGCATCGAGGCCGCTAGCCGCGACGCCGCGCTGGCCAAGTTCGGCCTGGAGCGGGACCGTCCGGTGCTGGCGCTGTGTCCGGGCGCCGAGTTCGGCGAGGCCAAGCGTTGGCCGGTCGAGCACTACGCCAGCGTTGCCGACGCGATGGTTCGCCAGGGCTGGCAGGTCTGGCTGTTCGGCTCGAAGAACGACCACGCGGTCGGCGAGCAGATCCGCGAACGGCTGATTCCTGGGTTGCGCGAGGAGTCGTTCAACCTGGCTGGCGAAACCTCGCTGGCCGAGGCTATCGACCTGATGTCCTGCGCCAGCGCCGTGGTTTCCAACGATTCCGGTCTGATGCATGTGGCCGCCGCGTTGAACCGCCCGCTGGTGGCGGTCTATGGCTCGACCTCGCCGGGCTTCACCCCGCCGCTGGCCGACCAGGTGGAGATCGTGCGCACCGGCATCGAATGCAGCCCGTGCTTCGAGCGCACCTGTCGCTTCGGCCACTACAACTGCCTGCGCCTGCTGGAGCCGGGCAAGGTCATCGCCGCCCTGCATGGCCTGGGCGGGTCAGACCTGATCGCCACCGTGGCCGAGGTCGACTGAGTGCGGGTACTGATCATCAAGACCTCGTCGCTGGGCGATGTCATCCATACCCTGCCGGCGCTGACCGACGCCGCCCACGGCATTCCCGGGATCCGTTTCGACTGGGTGGTCGAGGAAGGCTTCGCCGAAATCCCCAGCTGGCACCCGGCGGTCGACCAGGTGATTCCGGTGGCCATCCGCCGCTGGCGCAAGAACCTCTGGCAGACCTTCAGGAGCGGCGAGTGGAGGGCGTTCAAGCAACGCCTGCGCGAACGCCAGTACGACCTGGTGATCGATGCCCAGGGCCTGGTCAAGTCCGCCTGGCTGACGCGCTACGTCAAGGCGCCGGTGGCCGGTCTCGACCGCTACTCGGCGCGCGAGGGCTGGGCCAGCCGCTTCTATGATCGACGGTTGTCGGTCGCGGTCGGCCAGCATGCCGTGGAGCGTGTGCGCCAGCTGTTCGGGCTGGCCCTGGCCTACGACCTGCCTGAAGGGCTGGGCGACTACGGCCTCGACCTGGATCGCCTGCAACTGCCGCCAGCCGCGCCCTACGTGGTGTTCCTGCATGGCACCACCTGGGCCACCAAACACTGGCCCGAGGCCTACTGGCGCGAGCTGGCCGAACGCATGGGCCGGCGCCGCCTGCAGGTCATGCTGCCGTGGGGCAACCCGGCCGAGAAGGCGCGTGCCGAGCGCATCGCCCAGGGCTTGAACAATTGCCAGGTACTCCCCAGGTTGAACCTGGTGGGTGTAGCCCGCGTGCTCGCGGCCGCCAAGGCCTGCGTGGCGGTGGACACCGGGCTGGGGCACCTGGCCGCGGCGCTGGATGTGCCCACCATTTCCCTGTTCGGCCCCACCAACCCTGGTCTGACCGGTGCCTATGGACGTGCCCAGATCCACCAGGCGAGCAACTTCCCCTGCGCCCCGTGCCTGCAGAAGAAGTGCACCTACAAACCGAGCGCCGAGGATCAGCGCCGGTTCGATCTCAAACGCGAGTGGCCGCTGTGCTTCACTCGCCTGAATCCCGAGCATGTGGCGGGCCGCTTGAGCGCGCTGCTGCTGGCTGAGGATGTGCGTTGATGCAACTGGCTTTTGTGCTCTACAAGTATTTCCCTTTTGGCGGGCTGCAGCGCGACTTCATGCGCATCGCCCTCGAATGCCAGAAGCGTGGCCATCAGATCCGTGTCTACACCCTGATCTGGGAAGGTGACATCCCGCCGGGCTTCGAGGTGCTGGTGGCGCCGGTGAAGGCGCTGTTCAACCATCGCCGCAACGAGAAACTCAGCGCCTGGATGGAGGCTGACCTGGCCAAGCGTCCGGTCGACCGCCTGATCGGCTTCAACAAGATGCCGGGGCTGGACGTCTATTACGCCGCCGACGGCTGCTTCGAGGACAAGGCCCAGACCCTGCGCGGCGGCCTGTACCGGCGCTGGGGCCGCTATCGTCACTTTGCCGACTACGAGCGGGCAGTGTTCGCCAAGGATGCGCGCACCGAGATCCTGATGATCTCCGAAGTGCAGCAGCCGTTGTTCATCAAGCACTACGCCACCCCCGAGGCGCGCTTCCACCTGCTGCCCCCTGGCATCTCCCAGGACCGCCGCCGTCCGGCCGATGCCGAGGCGATCCGCGCGGATTTTCGCAAGGAATTCGGCCTGGCCGACGACCAACTGCTGCTGGTGCAGATCGGCTCGGGCTTCAAGACCAAGGGCGTGGACCGCAGCCTCAAGGCCCTGGCCGCGCTGCCGTCGGCATTGCGCAAGCGCACCCGGCTGATGGTCATCGGCCAGGACGATCCCAAGCTGTTCCAGGTGCAGAGCACGGCGCTCGGCCTGGGCGACCAGGTGCAGTTCCTCAAGGGTCGCAGCGACATCCCGCGCTTCCTGCTGGGTGCCGACCTGCTGATCCATCCGGCCTACAACGAGAACACCGGCACCGTGCTGCTCGAGGCGCTGGTCGCCGGGTTGCCGGTGCTGGTGTCGCAGGTGTGTGGCTACGCCCATTACATCGCCGAGGCCGACAGCGGCCTGGTGCTGGACGAGCCGTTCGAGCAGGAGCAGTTGAACCGCTACCTGCAACGCATGCTCGAGGACGGCGAGGCCCGCATGGCGTGGTCGCGCAATGGCGTTGCGTTCGCCGACAGTGCCGACCTGTACAGCATGCCGCAGCATGCCGCCGACGTGATTCTCGCCGAGGAGCGCCCATGAAACTGATGCTGGACGAGCCGTTCAAGCGCCTGTGGGCCGGACGCGATCCGTTCGATGCCGTCGAGCAGTTGCAGGGCGAGGTGTACCGCGAGCTGGAAGGTCGCCGCACCCTGCGCACCGAGGTCGATGGCGAGGGTTTCTTCGTCAAGATCCACCGCGGCATCGGTTGGGGCGAAATCTTCAAGAACCTGTTCAGCGCCAAGCTCCCGGTACTCGGCGCCGGCCAGGAGTGGCAGGCCATCCAGCGCCTGCACGAAGCAGGCGTGCCAACCATGACGGCGGTTGCCTATGGCGAGCGTGGCGCCAATCCGGCGACCCAGCACTCGTTCATCGTCACCGAGGAACTGGCACCGACCGTCAGCCTGGAGGACTTCAGCCTCGACTGGGCCCGCCAGCCACCCGAGCCGCGCCTCAAGCGCGCGCTGATCGGCGAAGTGGCGAAGATGACGGGCGGCATGCACCGCGCTGGGGTCAACCACCGCGACTGCTACATCTGCCATTTCCTGCTGCATACCGACCGTCCGGTGACGGCGGATGACTTCAAACTGTCGGTGATCGACCTGCACCGGGCGCAAACCCGGGCGAAAATCACCCGGCGCTGGCGCGACAAGGACCTCGCTGCCCTGTATTTCTCGGCGTTGGACATCGGTCTTACCCGCCGTGACAAGCTGCGCTTCCTGCGTGGCTACTTCCAGCGTCCATTGCGCCAGGTCCTCAAAGAGGAGGCCGCGCTGCTCGCGTGGCTCGAGCGCAAGGCGCAGAAACTCTACGATCGCAAGCAACGCTATGGGGATGCACTCTGATGGCGCGTTGGAACCTGGCGCCGGAGTACGCACACCTGGCGGCGGACTTTGGCAGTCTCGACGCGGTGTTCGCCCTCAAGGGCGAACACCTGACCCGTGACCCGCTCAGCGAGGTCAGCCGGATCCAGCGCGATGGCGTGTGGTACTACGTCAAGCGCTATACCGGTGCCGGCAAGCACATGCGCCGCTACCTGGGGCGCCCGCGAATCAAGGCCGAGTGGCAGAACCTCAAGCAGTTCGCCAAGTGGGGCATCCCCACCGCCGAAGTGGTGGCCTGGGGGCTGGAGCGCAATGGCCTGGCCTTCGGCCGTGGCGCGATGGTGACCCGCGAGCTGCCGCGCACCGAAGACCTGTCCGTGCTGGCCGAGCGCAACGATCCCTTGCTGCGTGACCGCGCCTGGGTCGACCACATCAGCCGCCAGTTGGCTCGCTACACCCGGGTGATGCACGAGCACCACTTCGCCCACAACGACCTGAAGTGGCGCAACCTGCTGGTGGACGACCAGGGCACGCTGTTCCTGATCGACTGCCCGACCGGCGACTTCTGGCGCGGTTTCATGCTGCGCCACCGTCTGATCAAGGACCTGGCGTGCCTGGACAAGGTTGCCAAGTATCACCTGTCGGCCACCCAGCGCCTGCGTTTCTACCTGCAGTACCGTGGGCGCGAGCGCCTGAACGCCAAGGACAAGCGCCGGATCCGCCAGGTACTGAGCTTTTTCGAGGGAAGGGAATGACCGACTACCTGGCCAGCGCCGACCAGGCGCTGTTGCAACGTCATGGCCTGGGCGACTTCGAGTCGCTCTGGGCGCTGCAGCTGGACGCCGTGGACGAGCCCAATATCGGCCGCGGCGGCTGGAGTCGCGTGTTCCGCCTGGAGCTGGAGGGCAAGGGCTACTACCTCAAGCGTCAGAGCAACTATTTCACGCGCACCTTGCACCGGCCTTTCGGCGAGCCGACCTTCGCCCGTGAGTTCCGCAACATCAGCCGCTACGAAAAACTCGGTATCCCGGCGCTGCAGGCCGTGTTCTACGGCGCGCGCAAGCACGCCGGCGAGCACCGGGCGATCCTCATGACCCGGGCGCTGGACGAATGGACCGACCTCGACCAGTTGCTGGCCCGCTGGGCGCAACTGCCACAGGCGCAACGCGATGGCATTCTCCAGGCCTGCGGCGAGCTGGCGCGCACCCTGCACGCCGCTGGCCAGGTACATGGCTGCTTCTATCCCAAGCACATTTTCCTGCGTGAACGCCGCGATGGCTGGCAGGCCCAGCTGATCGACCTGGAGAAGACCCGGCCGCTGCTGCTGGGCATGCGGGACCGTCTCAAGGACCTGGAGCCGCTGTTGCGTCGTGCCGGTGCCTGGAGCGAGGCGGACGTCCGCCAACTGCTCGGGGCCTACCTGGCACAGCCCGTGGACAGCGGGTTGACCACGACCTGGCTGCAACGCCTGACCCAACGCCGTCGTCACAAAGAGAACCGCTGATGCGCTTGTCCGAACTCAAGGATGCCGGGCGTAGCCCGTCGTTGCCCCTGACTGTCACCCTGGCCGATGCTGCGGGCGTGGCCGACCTGCAACTGCTCAGCCTGTTGCGCGTGCTGCCTGGCCAGCGCTATGTCGGCGCCGGTATCTGGCGTGGTACCAAGGTGTTGGCCAAGCTGCTGGTCGGCGCCAGTGCCGCCCGGCACTTCCAGCGTGAGCTCGAGGGCGTGCGCCTGTTGGCCGGCCAGGGGCTGGTCACCCCGCAACTGCTGGCTGACGGCCTGAAAGAGGGCGAGGGTGGCTGGCTGCTGTTCGAATACCTGGAGGACGCCGAGAGCCTGGCCGATGCCTGGGCCCAGGTCGAGCGCCTGCCGGTGCTCGCCGACGAGCAGCACCTGGTGCTCGGCGAGGCGCTGACCGCAGTGGCGCAGATGCATGCCAAGGGCCTGTGGCAGGAAGACCTGCACCTGGACAACCTGCTGCGTCATGGCGCTCGTCTGTACCTGATCGATGGCGCCGGGATCAAGGCCGAGACGCCAGGCCAGCAGTTGTCGCGCCAGCGTGTGCTGGAGAACCTCGGGGTGTTTTTCGCCCAGTTGCCCAAGCGCCTTGAACCGTTCATCGAAGAGTTGCTGGTGCACTACCTGCTGGCCAACGCCGAGCACGCGTTGCCACTGGAAGCGCTGCAGAAGCAAGTGGACAAGGTGCGTACCTGGCGGATGAAGGACTACCTGGACAAGGCCGGACGCGAATGCACGTTGTTCAGCGTGCAGCGCAACCTGTCCGGGCTGCGTGCCATTCGCCGGAGCGAGGTCGAGGCCATGCTGCCGGTGCTGGAGCAGGCCGACGCGCTGATCGACCAGGGCCACCTGTACAAGACCGGCGGCGCGGCCAGCGTGGCGCGTATCGAGGTCGGCGGCCGCAGGCTGGTGCTCAAGCGCTACAACATCAAGAACACCGCCCACTGGTTCAAGCGCTTCTGGCGCCCGAGCCGGGCTTGGCATTCGTGGATCGAAGGCAACCGCCTGGCGTTCCTCGACATCGCTACCCCACGGCCTCTGGCGGTGCTCGAGCAGCGGGTCATGGGGCTGCGCAGCCGTGCCTACCTGGTGACCGAATACCTCGACGGCCCTGACCTGGCAGCTTGCTTCGCACCTTATGTGGAGAACGGCGATGCACCCGAGGAGCAGGTCGATGCGCTGGTGGCGCTGATGCAACAACTGATCCGCGAGCGCATCAGCCATGGTGATTTCAAGGGCCACAACCTGTTCTGGCAGGACGGCCAGTGGTCGCTGATCGACCTGGACGCCATGTGCCAGCATGCCACCCAGCTCAGCTTCGCCCCGGCCTATTCCCGCGACCGTGCACGCCTGCTGCGCAACTGGCCGAGCGGCAGCGCTCTGCATCAGCGCCTGGATCGCCTGTTGCCGCGCCTGGCCGAGTAACCTGTACAGCCACTCATGTGCCCCGCAGGTACGTGAGTGGCTGAGGTCGGGCTTAGTCAGTCCAGCGTCAGCCAGCCACTGCTGCGACCAGCCTGGCGTACCCGTATCCGCCACCTGTCCCCCAGTTTGCGCAGCACTGCCCAGGCCTGAACCATGCCTTGGGCGTTCTCGGCGATCTGCAGGTGATAGTGCCCATCCAACAAGTGCCTGCGTACCGGTAGCTGCCTGCCGTTTATCTCCAGGTAAAGGTAGCCCTGGGCTTCGAACAGCTCCGTTTGCTCCGCCATCGGCGTTCCTGCCCGTGCAGGTTCTAGCCGGCTGTCGTCGAGGAGCTGGCGTATGTCCGGCAGGCCGTCATGCCAGAGCACGGTCGAGTCGATCACCCAGGTGCCGTCGCGCAGGCGCTTCACGGGTTGCCTGATATAGGCATCCGGCTGACTGGGGTCGGTCGCACGCCAGCGCTGGCCGTCGAAACTGACCTGGTAGAAGCGTCCTTGGGGGTCGCGGATGTAGTACTGGGTCAGGCCAGGGTTGGTGCCGGTCTTTTCAAACACCCCCTCGCCGTGGAGGCCGTCGATGCGATAGCGCAACTGGCTGGCCTCGACGGGTGCCGCATAGCGCGGTGGCAGGGTAAGGGGACGTGGTGGTGGCAGCCCCCTGACCGCGCGGCGCATCAGCGTCGAGCCGGAAAAGCCCTTGACCCCGGTCGCGCCGGGGCTCAGGCCGCCGACGATATTGTTCACGGCATCGAGGCTGTGGCTAAGGGCCGAGAACGTGTGGTGCAGGGCTTCCTCATGGTTGTCCATGCCCATGGCTTGCACGCCATCCAGCACTGAGATGACCAGGCGGCCGAACGCCAGGGCGGCCATGGCCGGGTAGGGCAGCACCAGGCTGACCAGGTCGAGTGTCAGGCGCAGCGCATCCAGGCCGAAGCGGCCCAGCAGTTCGCGATTGCTGCGGCTGGCCGCGTCGGTCTGGGCCATCATGCTGCTGACCTCGGCACGGTAGATTGCGTCGAACAGGTGGCCTTCGATGATCGGGCGCTGCACATGGGGCCCCAGCCTGCCTTTGCGCAGCAGCTTGTCGAGCTTGCGCGGATTGGCCAGTGGCATGCGCGCGAGCACGTACTCGCGCAGCGGCGCCTGGCCACGCAGGTCGCGCAATAGTTCGCGGGTATTGCGGTACTCACGCCAAGGGCGTCGATCCGGCACGTCCGGTGCGTAGATCACCACCCGCGTGCTGCGTGGCTGGTCGCTGTCGAGCAGGAGCAGGCCTTGCACGGTATGGCCCTGGATGAGCAACTGGCGTGCGTTGATCCGCTGACCGGTGGAGGCCAGGCGTCCATGATGCTCCGGTTGTTCGATGAGCGAGCGGGCCCAGGCATAGCCATGCTCGTCGGGGTCGGCGAGAAAGTGCCCGGCATAGCGCGCCTTGGCGGCCTCGGCGTGCAGGCGCGCGCGGTTGATCCGGGCGTGGGCCTGGCGACGCCATTGCGCCTGTTCCGAATCGAGCAGGTGTCGCTTGAGAAAGCGGTTGTAGCTGGTGCCTGCCTCAAGGTCGCGAACGAGCTGTTTGACTCGCTGCGGGGTCAGGGCCTCGATGGCTTCGCCGTCGTTCCGGTGCACCCGGGCCGTGAGCCAGTAGTCGACATCGAACCAGGCGATGTTGAGCAAGGCGAGGTTCTCGAGTGTGTAGGTAACCGGGATCCGTTCGATCGTCTCGTCGGTATGCGCGCGACTGTTGGCGGCTATGTAGGCCGAAGGTAGCAAGGGGTTGATCAGGGGGCCGGTACGCCGGGCCAGGGTGACGCTGACGCGGATGTCCTCGGCAGGTATGTCGATCCCGGGGTTCCAGCGCAAGCCTTCGTCCAGGCGGGCCCGGACCCAGCTCGACAGGGTGTTGCGTTGCTGGAACTGTTCCAGCGTCAGCAGGCCGGGAGCGCCGGCCAGGGCGATCGCCCCCGCCAGCTCTTGCAGGGTCTGCATGATATGCGCAAGGGCTTGCGGGGAGGCTTCGTGCAGCCAGGGCGGCAAGTGCTTTTCCAGCAGCAGGGCATAGCGGGTGGCGAGCGGTTGTTTACTGCCGATCTGCGCTGTCAGGTCCAGTGCCTGCTCGAGCTGGTCGGCCTGCGCGGTCGATGGCATCTGCCATAGGGCGCCGAGTCGGGCCCGCTGCTGCTCGATCAGGCAGTCGGCCTGATAGACAAAAGGGTCGTCGGCGTACCACTCGTAGCGCAGCCGGTCGGCCTGCTGAACGGTCGTCAGGTCTTCCGGGCGTTCGAGCAGTGCCAGCAAGGCCTGGGACTGCAAGGGATCGTCGAGTCGTTCGCAAAGCTCGACATGCAGCGCGGCCAGGTCGCTGAAGGCTTCTATGCCGTGGGGCAAGCTGTACAACAGGGCCTTGCCCTGGATCTGCCCGGGAACAGCTTCGAGGCCGGGCGGCGCGGCGACGATCACCAGGGTACCCGGCAGATGACAGCGGCGGTTCGGGCTGCGTGTACTGAAGCATGGGCGGAAGATCTCGGCGCGAAGCTGCCTCGAGGCCTGGCGTTGCCAGGCTAACGGGTAGCTCAGGCAGGTGCGCAGGAGGAATTCGTCCGTGTCGTCGAGGGTGCCGTCGGCCAGGCGCAATTCGAGTTCGGCCAGCAGTTGCGCCTGGCGTAGCCGGGCCAGCTGAGTCTGGCGGTTATCGCCGTTGGCCCCTTTGGTGTGCCAGAAGTGGGCCAGTGCGCTGTACAACTGCTGGCGTTGCTGCGCGGGTGCAAGGCGCGGGTCGAGGGTCGGCTGCCCCAGTTGCAGCGCAGTGATGCGCGCATCCAGGGCTTCGAGGCGTTGAAGAGGGGTCATGGTGCAGCTCCTTGGCAAACGGGAGCCCACCCTGCGGGTTGCCAGGCGAGGCCTGGCGGTAACCGGCTATCGCTGGCGCCGCGGCCAGAAGCCGCTCAACCCCAGCGCCGCCGACAGCCCCAGGCCCAGCCAGGCCAGGCTGTCCCAGACCCCGTCACCGAGCAGGGCGGCGAACAGCCCGGCGCCGCTGAGCACGGCGATCAGCAGCGGCCAGGCGAATATCCGTCGAGTCGATTGCGACCTGTGGCTCATGCCCGTGCCTCCCGTGGCTTGCGCTGTTTGCCCCACCACAGGTACAGGCCGCTGCCGAGCACGATGATGGTCAGGATGTCGAGCAGAGCCCAGAGGATCTGCATTGGCCGTCCGCCGTAGTCACCGAAGTGCAGGGGTTGCGATAGACCCATGGCGTCCATGTACCAAGGGCGCTCGCCGACTGCTGTCACCTCCAGGGTGCGGGCATCGATCAGCACGGGTGTGAGCAGGTGCGAGGTCAGGTGGGTGGCGCCGTTCATGAAGACTGCGTAATGGTGCTCGCTGGAGAACCGGGTGCCGGGGAAGGCGATGAAGTCCGGGCGCATGCCGGGCGCGGCCTCGGCGGCGATGTCCAGCAGCCGCGTGGCGGGTGCGCGTTCGGTGAGCGGCGGGGCATCGCGGTAGGGCGCGACCATCGCTGCCAGGCTGTCGTTGCGCCAGGCGGCGATGACCAGGTCGGACAGCGCGCTGATCACCCCGGTGACCCCGACCACCAGGGCCCAGGTCAGGGTGACCACGCCGATCAGGTTGTGCAGGTCGAGCCAGCGCAGCCGACGCGACTTGTCGTGGCGCACCGTGGCGAAACGCAGGCGGCGCATGAACGGCGCGTACAGCACGGTGCCGGAGATGATCGCGACGATGAACAGCACGCCCATGAACGCCAGCAGCAGCTTGCCGGGCAGGCCGGCGAACATGTCCACGTGCAGGCGCAGCATGGTCATCATGAAGCCGCCGTTGGACGCCGGCATGGCTACCGCCTCGCCGGTGCGGGCGTCGAGCATGAAGGTATGCGAGTCGTTGGGGTCGGTACCGGCGGTGGCGGCCATGATGGTCAGCACCCCGTCGGGTTCGTCCTTGTCGTAGCCGAAATACTGCACCACTTCGCCGGGGCGGTGCCGCTCGGCCTGGATGACCAGTTGCTGCAGGTCAAGCTGCGGGGTGCCGGCGGGCATCTCGCGCAATTCGGGGGCATCGCCCAGCAGGTGCTCGAGTTCGTGGTGGAAGATCAGCGGCAGGCCGGTCAGTGCGAGCAGCAGCAGGAACAGCGTGCATACCAGGCTGCTCCAGGTGTGGATCGCCGACCAGCGGCGGATGGTTTGGCTTTTCATCACGGCTCCTTACGCCATCGCGGGGCAAGCCCGCTTCCACGCCGAGAGGGAACGGCGTGTGAGCGGGCTGGCCACGCGATGGGTATTCACCACTTGTAGGTGGCGCTGGCGACCACGCTGCGCTGGTCGCCGTAGTAGCAGTAGTACCCGTCGCAGGTGGAGAGGTAGTCCTTGTTCAGCAGGTTGGTGGCGTTGATTGCCACCGAGGCGCCTTTGAGGCTGTTGTCCAGGCGGCCCAGGTCGTAGTGCACGGCGGCGTCGAACACGGTGTAGGCATTGGCCTTGCCCAGCCAGGTGTTCTCCTGGTTGCCATAGGTGTTGCCGGTGTAGCGTGCGCCCAGACCGATACCGAATCCGTCGAGCACGCCGGTGTGCCAGGTGTAGTCGGTCCACAGCGAGGCCTGCTGATTCGGCATCAGTTGCAGCCGGTTGCCTTTGTACTGGCCGTTCTGCACCTCGGATTTGGCCAGGGTATAGGCGGCCACCACTTTCAGGTTCTCGGTCACATCGGAGACGGCTTCGAGTTCCAGGCCGCGAACCTTGACCTCGCCAGTCTGGCTGGTGACGGCTACACCGCCGTTGTTGTTGGTGACCAGGATGTTCTTCTGGGTCAGGTCATACACTGCGGCGGAGAGCAGGGTATTGGAGCCAGGTGGCTGGTACTTGATGCCCAGTTCCCATTGCTTGCCTTCGGTGGGCTTGAAGGTTTTCAGTGGGTCGGCATCGGCACTGCTGGCCGGCTGGAAGGACTCTGCGTACGACAGGTAGGGCACGAAACCGGAGTCGAAGACGTAGCTGATCGCCGCATTGCCACTGAACTGGCTGTCGCGCTGGGTATTGGTGGCATCGCCCTTGTTGAAGAACTTGGTACCGGTGTGTACCCAGTCCTGACGTCCGCCCAGGGTCAGGCGCCACTTGTCCAGCGCCATCTGGTCCTGGAGGTAGAGGCCGGTCTGGACGGTCTTCTGGTTGTAGTCGTAGAACGCCTCGGAGCGGTCCGGGCGAGTGATCGGCACGCCGTAAACCGGGTTGATGGCATTGGTGGGGGGGACGTTGAAACCGTAGATCGCCAGGTAGTCGTGATCGGTGCGCTGGTGGTCCAGGCCGATCAGCACAGTGTGGCTGATGGCGCCGGTGGCGAAGTCTGCCTGGAAGTTGTTGTCCACGGCGAACTGGCCGATGTCCTCATCGACATTGGTGGACATGCGGTTGACCGTGCCATCGTTCTGAACAGGGCCGCCGGGTGAGTAGTAGGCGCCGGGGGTAATGGTCTGGAACGACAGGTCCGATTTTGTGTAGCGCAGGTTCTGACGGAATTGCCAGACATCATTGAAGCGATGCTCGAAGGCATAGCCCAGCGCATAGTAGGTACGGTCGTAGAACTCGTAGTCTGGGTCGCCGAGGTTCTTGTGGTGCGAGATCTTGCCGAACGGCATGCCGATCTTGGTGCCCTGGATCGGGCGGAACTGGCTGGTGGCCCCGGTATCGTCGCGGGTGAACTGCGAGAGGAAGGTCAGCGATGTGTCTTCGTCGATGTTCCACGTCAGGCTCGGGGCGATGTTGTAGCGCTTGTCCTCGATATGGTCGACCTGGGTGCCGCCGTCGCGCAGCACGCCACTGATGCTGTAGAGGAACTGGCCTTGGTCATCGATCTTGCCGGTGCTGGCAAAGTTGATCTGACGATGGTTGTCGCTGCCGTATTGCAACTGGACCTCATGGCTGCTCTCGGCTTGCGGGCGACGACTGACCATGTCCAGCAGGCCGCCGGGCGGGGTCTGGCCGTAGATCGAGGAGGCGGGGCCGCGCAGCAGTGCGAGGCGGTCCAGGTTCCAGGTTTCGGCTTTGGGGTTGGCATAGACGCCGCGTGGCAGTGGCAGGCCGTCGAGGAACTGGGTCGGCTCGAAGCCGCGTACCCGCATCCAGTCGTAGCGGGTGTCGTTGCCATAGCTGGCGGAGACGATGCCAGGCATGTACTTCACCGCGTCATCGAGGCTGTGCACGCCGCGGTCGCTCATCTGCTGGCGCGTGGCGACGGAAATGGAACGTGGTACTTCGACCAGCGCGGTGTCGGTCTTGGTACCGGCGGCGGTGCGCTTGGCGGTATAGCCCTCCACGGGGCCCCAGGCGCTTTCATAGCTGCTGTTGGCGTCGATGTTGGTTTCCGGCAGCGCCAGGCTGCCCTCGACTACGGCCACCAGGCTGTAGCTGCCGGCGTTGCTCTGCTGCAGTTGCAAGCCGGTACCCCGCAGGGCGGCCTGCAACGCGCCGGCGGCGTCGTACTGGCCATTGACGGGGGCCGAGGTGCGGCCATCGACCAGGCCTGGGTCCAGGGCCAGGGCGATGCCGGCCTGGCTGGCGATCTGGTTCAGGGTGTTGGCCAGCGGGCCGCTGGGCAGGTTGTAGGCCCGTGGCGCGGTCTGTTCGGCGGCGAACAGGGCCGGGCTGGCCAACGGGGCGGCCAGGCCGATGGCCAGGGCCATCAGGCTGGGGCGAAGCAAAGCATCAACGGCACGGGACATGCAGCGGCTCCTCGACGAAATAGTGCTGACTGCTTCCTTGCCGAGCGAGAGTGGAAAAGTGACAGGGGGCTGGTTAAATTTTTTTGCAGCGTCCGGACGGGGTGTCGGTGACCGGGCTATCGTGCGCTGACGGTCACCCACCACGGCGTGTGCCGCTCGATCTTCACCGGCAGTGCCGGCACCAGCGAGGCCAGGGCCAGGTCGGTGTCGCTCAGTGGGAAGCTGCCGCTGACGCGTAGGTCGGCGACGGCGTCGGCGACCCCGAGGTGGCCGTTGCGGTACTGGCCAAGGGTCGCGACCAGGTCGGCCAGGCGCACGTTGTCCACCACCAGCATGCCGCGGGCCCAGGCATCGCTGCCGACCGCCACGGGGCCGACCTGGCCGAGGCCATCGGCGCTCATCAGCACTTGCTGGCCTTCGCGCAGGACCTGCTCGTCACCGCTGTTCTGCGGCTTGGCCGCCACCGACGATTGCAGCACCTCGAGGCGGGTGCCGGCGTCCTCGCGCTTGACCAGGAAACGCGTACCCAGCGGGCGCAGGCGGCCGTCATCGGTACGGACCAGCAACGGACGGCTGTCGTCGTGGCCGGTCTCCACGGAGATCTCCCCCTGGTGCAGCACGATCAGCCGTTGCTCGCCCTTGAAGTCGATGTCCACGGCGGTGTGGGTGTTCAGGCTCAGCAGGGTGCCGTCTTCCAAGCGCAGGGTGCGCATCTCGCCAGTGGCGGTACGCTGGTCGGCCAGCCAGTAGCTCGGCGCCAGCGTCGGCACTCCGGCCCAGGCCAGCAGGCCGCCCAGCAGCAGTACGCTGGCCAGGCCGCCACCAAGGCCTGCGAGGCGTTGGCGCAGGCCGGCGCGCGATTGCATCAGGGTGTGGCGCACCGGGCCGGCCATGACGCTGACGCGCTGGTCGAGCACGCCCAGTTGCCGCCAGGCGCGGGCGTGCTCTTCGTTGGCGGCGTGCCAGTGCATGAAGGCGCTGTGCTGCTCCGAGGTACCGCTGTCTTCGTCCAGGCACAGCTTCCAGGCGATGGCCGCTTCCAGCACCTTGCCCGAGACCGGGGCATTGCTCATGTCGGCTCCCCGTACAGGGCGATGTAGCACTGGCGCAGGCCCTGGGCGATGTACTGGCGCACGCGGGACACCGAGACGCCCAGGCGCTCGGCGATCTCGGCGTGGCCCAGGCCGTCCAGACGGTTGTGCAGGAAGGCGGCGCGGGCCTTGCTCGACAGTTTGCCGAGCAGGTGGTCGATGGCCTTGAGGTCTTCGAGGATCAGTTGCTGGGTTTCCGGGGACGGGTGTTCGGCCTCGGGCAGCAGGGCCAGTTCCGCCAGGTAGGCCTGCTCGAGGGCGGCGCGGCGAAAATGGTCGAACAGCAGGCCCTTGGCGACGGCGACCAGGAATGCGCGGGGTTCGCGGGGGGCGTCCAGGCGGTCGCGGCCGAGCAGGCGCACGAAGGTGTCCTGGCTCAGGTCCTCGGCGCGCTGGCGACAGGCGATGCTGCGCTGCAGCCAGGCCAGCAGCCAGCCGCGATGGTCGCGGTACAGCGCGCCGACCAGGGCGGCATGTGGACTGTGCACGGAGCTCAAGGAGCGTCCCCCGAAAAGAATGCGTTAACTAACGATAATTATTCGCGATTGTGGCAGAGGCCGGGTGGGGGCGCAATTGACGCTTATCGGAATGCCATCA
Source organism: Pantoea sp. Cy-639 (assembly GCF_011752525.1). GTDB lineage: Bacteria > Pseudomonadota > Gammaproteobacteria > Pseudomonadales > Pseudomonadaceae > Aquipseudomonas. Next base: position 222,537 of record NZ_VWXI01000006.1, read on the forward strand.
GGTGATGGCCCGCTCGCGGGCAAGGCCAGTATCGGCAGAAATGCCGTGGGGGTATTGCCGACTGCTGGCCTGGAAGGGCTCAGAATCCCTGGCTCTGGGCCTTGCGCCGGTGCCATTGCTTGAGCCGTTGCTCGAGCTGCAGTGGGCTGTCCAGCTGCTGGCGGCGGGCCTGGCTGAACAGGATCAGTGCCAGTTCCGCAGTGACCTGGGCATCGGCGCTGGCATGGTGGCGGCTTTGCACCTCCAGGCCGAAGCGGGCGATCCAGTCGTCCAGTCCGGCTTCGCGCAGCACGGTGTCGGGGTTGAGCATCGGCGCCAGTTCGGCGACGTCGAGGAATGCATGCTGCAGGCGCAGGCCCAGGCTGTCCTTGAGGGCGCGTGCCAGCATGCGCTGGTCGAACGGCGCATGGAAGGCCAGTACCGGGCTGTCGCCGATGAAGTCCATCAGGTCGAGCAGGGCCTGGGCCGGGTCGCAGCCGGCGGCCAGGGCACTGGGGCCGAGGCCGTGGATCAGCACGCTGGCATTGGTCTTCTGCTGTGGCCGGTGCAGGGTGCGTTCGAATGGGCGGCCGAGATCGATGGCGCCGTCTTCGATGGCTACAGCGCCGATCGACAGCACCTGGTCGCGATTGAGGTTCAGGCCGCTGGTCTCGAGGTCCAGCACCACCCAGCGCTGCTCGCGCAGGGTGCACACGCCCAGGGGCGACGGGGTCGGCAGGCTGGCGAGGCGCTGGCGCAGTTCGCCATCGAGCTCGGGCGCTGGTGGGCGTAGCCAGGCGAACAGCTTCACAACTGGTACCGCAGCGCCAGGCTGCTTTGCAGGCGCTGGGCCTGGCGCAGGGACTCGCGCAGGATGCGTCGGTCCAGGTGATTGAGGCTGTCCGGGTCGAGCCGGTTGGAATAGGGCAGGTTGTCGCGGGTCTGGCGTTGGTGCTGTTGCATGCGGGTCTGCTGGATGAAGTGATAGGCCTCTTCGTAGGCGGCGCCGTCCAGGGGCTCGATGACGCCCTTGTCCACCAGCTGGCGCAGACGTTCGAGGGTGTTGCAGGCCTGGATGCCGTTGGCCAGGGCCAGCAGGCGGGCACCGTCGACGAAGGGGGTCAGGCCCTGGACCTTGAGGTCGAGGGTGGCGGCCTTGTCGTCGCCCTGGCGGGTCAGCACGAACTCGCGCAGGCGTCCTACCGGCGGGCGCTGGCGCAGCGCGTTGTCGGCCATCATGCGCTGGAACAGGCGGTTGTCGGCGATCTGCTCGAGCAGGCCTTGACGCAGCTGCTCGCAGCCCTGCTCGTCGCCCCAGACCACACGCAGGTCGAAATAGATGCTCGAGCCCAGCAGGTTCTCCGGGCTGGCCTCGCGAACGAAGCCAGCGAAGCGCCTGGCCCACTCGCTGCGCGACAGGCACTGCTCGGGGTTGCCGGCCATGACGTTGCCCTTGCACAGGGTAAAGCCGCACTGGGCCAGGTGGTGATTGATCTGCTGGGCCAGCGGTAGCAGCTTGGCGCGAATGGCCTCGGCCTCGGCGCTGTCCCGGGCTTCGAAGAGGATGCCGTTGTCCTGGTCGGTATGCAGGGTCTGCTCGCGTCGGCCTTCGCTGCCGAAGCACAGCCAGCTGAACGGTACGCCCGGGTCGCCGCGCTCGGCGATGGCCAGCTCGATCACCCGGCACACGGTGTGGTCGTTGAGCAGGGTGATGATCTGGGTGATCTGGGTGGACGATGCACCGTGGGCGAGCATGCGCTCGACCAGTTGGCCGATCTCGCCGCGCAGCGACACCAGGGTGTCCAGCCGCGGGGCGCTGCGGATGGTGCGCGCCAGGTGCACCAGGTCGACCCGTTGCAGGGAGAACAGGTCGCGTTCGGAGATCACCCCGCACAGGCGCTGGTTCTCCACCAGGCAGACATGGGCGATGTGCCGCCCGGTCATCGCCATGGCGGCGTCGAAGGCACTGGCCTGGGGGTTGAGGTGGAACGGCCTGGCGGTCATGTAGCGCTCGATCGGCGCGGTCAGCTCGGCGCTGGGGTCGGCCACCACCTGGCGCAGGTCGCGCAGGGTGAAGATGCCGATGGGGAAGCGCTGGCCATCGATCACCACGATGCTGCCGACCTGCTGCTCGTGCATCAGCCGTACCGCTTCGCGCAGCGGCGTGTCTGGCGGGCACACCACCGGGTGGCGCAGGGCCAGTTCGCCAAGCGGGGTATTGAGCGAGTACTGGGTGCCGAGGGTCTCCACCGCGCGCTGGCGCACCTGGCGATTGACCTGGTCGAGCAGGCTGCTGACGCCACGCAGGGCAAAGTCGCGGAACGGTTCGGACATGGAGAACAGGCGGATGAACGCGGCCTTGTTCAACTGCAGGCAGAAGGTGTCCTCGCCTGCCAGGTGTTCGGTGCGCGTGGCCCGCTCGCCCAGCAGCGCAGCCAGCGGGAAGCATTCGCCGCTGGTGATCTCGAAGGTGGTTTCGGTGCCTGGGCGGGTGACGTGCTGACGCTCGCCGACCACCCGGCCCTGCTTGACGATGTAGAAATGTTCGACCGGCCCGTCGGCGGGCTTGATGATGCTTTCGCCGCCCGCGTAGAAACGCAGCTGGCACTGCTCCACCAGGTAGGCCAGGTGGCTGAGTTCCATCTGATTGAACGGCGGGAAGCGCTGCAGGAACTGCAAGGTGCCCTGGATGTTCTGCTGCACTGCTGTTCTGCCCGCCTGGCTGTAGGCGTCCTTTTTGCTCATGAAGCTGACCGTATCGCTACGCCGAACTATATATATCTATCTATAGGGCTCGGCTTTGTTGTTCTCGACCTCCATGGTCGGCTGGCGGCCGGGTGGTGCCCATTGGACGTAAGTCTAGAATCACGGCTGCCGAGGATCCGACGAAAGGCGGGTCGGCTAGCGCGGGTTTTGCGGTCGTATCGAGTGAGCGGGATTTTTCTGACGAGAGCACCATGGCTGAGCATGACGGGATTTTGAGTGACGCCGAGCGCGAGGCGTTGGCCATGGTTTCCGACCTTCCTGCGTCGAAGCAACTGGTGCTGGTGGTGGACGACAACCCAGTCAACAGCCTGGCGTTGTGTCGCTACCTGAAGAGCAAGGGGGTCGAGGCGGTGAGCGCCGATGGTGGCGACGCTGCCATGGACGTGCTGGAGCGCGAGCCACGGGTGGGCCTGATGATCACCGACTTGCGCATGCAACCCATGGACGGCCTTGAGCTGATTCAGTGGGTACACCGTTCGGGATGGGCAGCGTTGCCGATCATCGTTGTGTCGGGCGACACCGATGTGGAGGAGGCGGTGGACGTGATGCACCTGGGGGTGGTGGATTTTCTGCTCAAACCGGTGGATCTGGACCGGTTGATGGTGCATGTGCGGTACGTGTTGAGGATGGATCAGGGCTGAAAATGATCGCGGGGCCAGCCCGCTCCCACGTGGGAGCGGGCTGGCCCCGATGTGTTGCTGCGGCTTACAACCCGTTGCGCGCCTTGAACTCGCGACGACGGCGGTGCAGGACCGGCTCGGTGTAGCCGTTCGGCTGCTTGGCGCCTTCGATCACCAACTCGACAGCCGCCTGGAACGCGATGTTGTCATCGAAGTTCGGCGCCATCGGCCGGTACTGGGCGTCGCCGGCGTTCTGCGTGTCGACCACCGCGGCCATGCGCTTGAGACTTTCCAGCACCTGGTCCTGGGTGACGACGCCGTGGCGCAGCCAGTTGGCCAGCAATTGGGCCGAGATACGCAGGGTGGCGCGGTCTTCCATCAGGCCGACATCGTTGATGTCCGGCACCTTCGAGCAACCCACGCCCTGGTCGATCCAGCGCACCACGTAGCCGAGGATGCCCTGGGCGTTGTTGTCCAGCTCGTTGCGGATCTCGTCGGCCGACCAGTTGGTGTTGGCGGCCAGCGGGATGGTCAGGATGTCGTCGACCGAAGCCGGCGTGCGCGACGCCAGTTCGCGCTGACGGGCCTGCACGTCGACCTTGTGGTAGTGCAGGGCGTGCAGGGTGGCGGCGGTCGGCGACGGCACCCAGGCGGTGTTGGCGCCGGCCAGCGGGTGGGCGATCTTCTGCTCGAGCATGGCGGCCATCAGGTCAGGCATGGCCCACATGCCCTTGCCGATCTGCGCGCGGCCTTGCAGGCCGGTAGCCAGGCCGACGTCGACGTTGTTGTTCTCGTAGGCGCCGATCCACTTCTCGTTCTTCATGGCGCCCTTGCGCACCACGGCGCCGGCTTCCATGGAGGTGTGGATCTCGTCACCAGTGCGGTCGAGGAAGCCGGTGTTGATGAACACCACGCGCTCGGCGGCGGCCTTGATGCAGGACTTGAGGTTGACCGTGGTGCGGCGCTCCTCGTCCATGATGCCGACCTTGACGGTGTTGCGCGGCATGCCCAGCAGGTCCTCGACGCGGCTGAAGATCTCGGCGGCGAACGCCACCTCTTCCGGTCCGTGCATCTTCGGCTTGACGATGTATACGCTGGCGCTGCGGGTGTTCTTGCGGCTGGTGTTGCCGTTGAGGTTGTGCAGGGCGATCAGGTTGGTGAACAGACCGTCCTGGATGCCTTCGGGGATCTCGTTGCCTTGTGCGTCGAGGATCGCCGGGTTGGTCATCAGGTGACCGACGTTGCGCACGAACAGCAGCGAGCGGCCGTGCAGGGTGACGCTGCCGCCGTTGGGCGCGGCGTATTCGCGGTCCGGATTCATGGTGCGGGTGAAGGTCTTGCCGCCTTTGGTCACGCTCTCGGCCAGGTCGCCTTTCATCAGGCCCAGCCAGTTGCGGTAGACGATCACCTTGTCGTCGGCGTCGACGGCGGCGACCGAGTCTTCGCAGTCCATGATGGTGGTCAGCGCCGACTCCATCAGGATGTCCTTCACGCCGGCGGCGTCGGTGCTGCCGACCGGGGTGCTGGCGTCGACCTGGATCTCGAAGTGCAGGCCGTTGTGCTTGAGCAGCACGGCGGTCGGGGCCTTGGCGTCGCCATGGAAGCCGATCAGCTGGGCGTCATCGCGCAGGCCGCTGTTGCTGCCGCCCTTGAGGGCGACGACCAGCTTGCCGGCTTCGATGCGATAGCCGGTGGAGTCGACGTGGGAGCCGGCGGCCAGTGGCGCGGCCTGGTCGAGGAAGGCGCGGGCGAAGGCGATGACCTTGTCGCCGCGCACCTTGTTGTAGCCCTGGCCTTTCTCGGCGCCACCCTCATCGCTGATGGCGTCGGTGCCGTACAGTGCATCGTACAGCGAGCCCCAGCGGGCGTTGGCGGCGTTCAGGGCGAAGCGTGCGTTCATCACCGGCACCACCAGCTGCGGGCCGGCCATGTGGGCGATTTCTTCGTCGACGTTTTGCGTGGTGGCCTGGAAGTCGTCGGCCGCTGGCAGCAGGTAGCCGATCTCCTGGAGGAAAGCCTTGTAGGCCACAGCGTCGTGGGCCTGGCCCTGGCGCGCCTGGTGCCAGGCGTCGATCCGGGCCTGCAGCTCGTCGCGCTTGGCGAGCAGGGCTTTGTTCTTGGGGGCGAGGTCGTTGATGATCTTCTCTGCCCCGGCCCAGAACGCATCGGCCTTGATGCCGGTTCCAGGGATCGCTTCGTCGTTGACGAAGTCGTACAGGGCCTTGGCGACCTGAAGGCCACCGACTTGAACGTATCCAGTCATTGCTTGCCTCACCTCTGCTCAGCTATTTCGCTTTCGCTCTTCTGTATTAAGCCTGTAGCGCTTCTCTAAACACGGCACCAGTGCTTGCCCTCGTCGTCCGAGCGCGGCTGGGTGCGGCTCGCCAGGCAGGCCGGCGGGCGGTTGGCGTATTTTCACAGGCGCCTTGGCAGACATCGAAACGACGTTTTGTAGTCCGCGTCGACGCATACTACATGAAGCAGCAGGCAGGTAAACATCGGACTCAAAGCGCCGTTCTGCGACCAGCTGGTCGCATAGGGTCACGCTGGGAGACGGTATGTTCGCAAAAAACAGGTGGATTGTTCCAGATAAATCTTGAAACAGTACACGATTGGTTGGTCCGACTGTCCTGCGGCAGGTTGCCGCGCCTTGCCTATACTGATTCGACTGCCGATTCACGGTCGTTGGCGACGGCCATCAGCGAACAGAAGGAGTGGCCCGTGGACCATCTGGTACTCACCGTGATCGCCCCCGACAAAGCCGGGCAGGTCGAACGTATCGCCCAGTGCATCGCCGAACACAACGGCAACTGGCTGGAGAGCCGCATGTCGCGCATGGCCGGGCAGTTCGCCGGCATCCTGCGGGTGGCGGTGCCTGCGGAAAACTACGCCGAGCTGGTGGAGTCGCTGCAGCAATTGGCCAGCCACGGTATCCGCGTACTGATCGCCGAGAGTGGCATCGAGCCGTCCTGCACCTGGAAACCGATTGCCATGGAACTGGTGGGGAACGACCGGCCGGGCATCGTCCGTGATATCACCCGGTTGCTGGCCGAGCAAGGGGTGAACCTCGAGCGTTTCACCACCGACGTGCGCCCGGCGCCGATGAGCAGCGAGCCGTTGTTCCATGCCGATGCCTTGCTGGCCTTGCCGTTGACCTTGTCGCTGGATGATTTGCAGGCGCGTCTGGAAAGCCTGGCCGATGACCTGATGGTGGAGTTGTGGCTGCGCCCGGAGGAGTGATCCGAAATTGTCCAGGTCTGTTCGCCGCGGCAGCCTTGCTGGCGAAGTGCGCGGCTCTGCACGGGTTATCCAAATTTAGCGGGGACGGCCCTGTGGATAACCTGGGGGCGTTGCGCTACAGCCCAGTGTAGACGGGGCTTTGCGCCGCTTGAGCAAAAAATGTCCAGTTATCAGTAGCTTGTGCACAAACGCCGGGGAAGAGGGTGTGGATAACCTCTGGAGAGGTTGCTGAAGGCCACGAATGACGTGGCCTCCAGTCAGCTGATCATTTTATGATCAGGCGCGCTTGCGCAGTGACAGCCAGGCATCGACGCTATACACCGCCAACCCCGCCCAGATGAAGGCAAAAGCCACCAGGGTGCTGGACGACAAGTGCTCGTTGAACAGCAGTACCGCCTGCAGCAGTACCAGGGTCGGCGCCAGGTACTGCAGGAAGCCCAGGGTGGTATAGGGCAGGTGGCGTGCGGCGGCGTTGAAGCACACTAGCGGCACCAGGGTCACCGGGCCGGCCGCCATCAGCCACAACGCTTCGTTGCTGCTGAAGAAGTCCAGGCTGGCGCTGCTGGCGGTTGGGTGCAACAGCAGCCAACCGATGGCCAGTGGCACCAGCATCCAGGTCTCGACCACCAGCCCAGGCAGCGCCGCTACCGGCGCCTGCTTGCGGATCAGCCCATAGAAGCCGAACGACAGCGCCAGGGCCAGCGACACCCACGGCAGGCTGCCGACTTGCCATACCTGTTGCGCCACCCCCAGTGCTGCCAGCATCACCGCCAGCCATTGCAGGCGCCGCAGGCGCTCGCCGAGCAGCAGCATGCCCAGCAGCACGTTGATCAGCGGGTTGATGTAGTAGCCCAGGCTGGCTTCGAGCATGCGGCCGTTGTTCACCGCCCACACGTAGGTCAGCCAGTTGCCGGCGATCAGTGCGCCGCTGAGCGCCAGGATCGCCAGGCGTCGCGGGTTCTCGTGCAGCTCGCGCCACCAGCCGGGATGCTTCCACACCAGCAGCAGGAGCGAGCCGAACAGTGCCGACCAGAGCACCCGGTGGACGATGATCTCCACGGCCGGGACGCTCTGGATGGCTTTGAAGTAAATGGGGAACAGGCCCCAGATGATGTAGGCGCCGAGGCCCAGGATGTACCCGCGGCGCGGGTTGGCGGCGTGCATGCAGAATCCTTGCTTAGGTAGCTAAATGAAGCGACGCCTATTGTAGACAGAGCGTGGCGCGCTTCTAGAACAATTTCAGCGGTTCTTCATCCAGTGCGGCGATCTGCTCGCGCAGGGCAAGGATCTGGTCGCCCCAATAGCGTGGCTGGCCGAACCAGGGGAAGCTCGGCGGGAATGCCGGGTCGTCCCAGCGTCGTGCCAGCCAGGCGCTGTAGTGCAATTGACGCAGGGCGCGCAGTGGCTCGACCAGGGCCAGTTCGCGTGGATCGAAGTCGTGGAATTCGTTATAGCCATCGATCAGTTCGGCCAGTTGTCCCAGGCGCTCCTCGCGGCTGCCGGCGAGCATCATCCACAAGTCCTGCACCGCCGGACCCATGCGGCAGTCGTCGAGGTCGACGACATGGTAGGCCTCGTCGCGGTGCATGAGGTTGCCGGGGTGCAGGTCGCCGTGCAGGCGAATCGGCTGGTACGGCGTGCGGGCGTAGAGGTCCTCGACGCGCTTGAGCAGGTCGCGGGCCACTGATTCGAAGGCCGGCAGCAGTTCGCGGGGGACAAAACCGCCATCCAGCAGGGTTTGCAGCGAGGCATGGCCAAAGTTGTCCACAGCCAGGTGTTCGCGATGGGTGAATGGCCGGGCGGCACCGACGGCATGCAGGCGGCCGAGCAGTTGGCCCAGGCGGTACAGCTGGTCGAGGTTGCCCGGTTCCGGCGCGTGGCCGCCGCGGCGCGGGAACAGGGTGAAGCGAAAGCCCGCGTGCTCGAACAGCGAGCGGCCATCATGCAGCAGTGGCGCCACTACGGGGACTTCGCACTCGGCCAGTTCGGCGCTGAAGGCATGTTCCTCTAAGATCGCCGCATCGCTCCAGCGCCCGGGCCGATAGAACTTGGCGATCAGCGGCTGTTCGCCTTCGATGCCCACCTGGTAGACCCGGTTCTCGTAGCTGTTGAGCGCCAGCACCCGGGCATCGCTGAGAAAGCCCAGGCTTTCCACGGCGTCGAGCACGAGATCGGGGGTGAGGGTATCGAAGGGGTGGGACATGAAGGGCTCCAGGCGCGGGACAGCGTGGGCGCATGGTAGCGCATCCTGCGGGCCCGGCCTGTCACTTTGAGGTGCAGGAGCCTGAGAAGGGCGACCAGGGCCTATGGCCTTTGCGTCTTGCTTGAGCGGGGGCATCGTGGGGCAAGCCCGCTCCCACGACATTATCTGAGTCAGGTGCCCCCAGGATCAGACCGGAACGCCGAGCAGCACGAATGACGGATGGAACTGCACGCGTACTGTGCTGCCCGCTGCGACCTGACGCTGGTCCAGCCACGCCTGCTCGGCGAGTGCGCACAAGGTCTGCCCGTTGCTCAGCGCCAGGCGCACCTCGCTGGACGCATCTTCCCCGCCGAGCACCTCCTCGACCTCGGCCGTCAGGCAATTGCTGCCTGGCTCGGGTTGATCGTCGTCCCCCAGCAATTGCACCCAGCCCGCCTTGAGCAATGCCACCACCGTGCCACCGAGCGTCAGTTCCAGGCGCTCGGTGCTGCCACGGGTGATCAGCGCGTCGATCTCCAGGCCGCCGCCGAGGGCCAGGCTGATGCGGTCGTGCCGGCCCTCACGGCGCAGGCCGCTGATTCGCCCCTGCAACTGGTTGCGGGCGCTGGTGCGCAACATCAGGCGACCGAGCAGGTCGAGGTCGCTGCTGTCCTCGTCGGATTGCAAGATCTCGGTCTGCAGTGCCTGCAGGCGCTGGTACAGGTGCAGCACCCGCTCGCCTTCGGCGGACAGGCGTGCGCCACCGCCGCCGCGGCCGCCGGTGCTGCGCTCCACCAGCGGTTGGGCCGCGAGGTTGTTGAGCTCGTCGATGGCGTCCCAGGCCGCCTTGTAGCTGATGCCGGCCGCTTTGGCCGCGCGGGTGATCGAGCCTTGTTCGGCGACATGCTGCAGCAAGGCGATGCGCTGCGGGCGGCGGGCGATGTGCTGGGTGAGCAGGGCGGGCAGGGACATGGGCAGGTTTCGGCAAGGCGGAAGATTGCGCGACGTTGCCGCCCGCACCCGGCCAAGTCAAGCCTGATCCGGCCTGGGCGTACGGGCCAGGCAGTAGATATCCACACGTCGGGCGCCACCCTGGCGCAGCAGGCGGGCGATGGTCTGGGCCGTGGCGCCGGTGGTCAGCACATCGTCGACCACGGCCAGGTGCAGGTCTTCCATATGCGCCTTGTCGATGATCCTGAACGCCTGGCGCAGGTTGCGTTGCCGGGCCCTGGCGTCGAGCACCTGCTGGGCAGCGGTGTCGCGAACACGCTCGAGCAGCTGTTCATCGCAGGGCAATCGCAGTTGCCTGGCCAGCCAGCGGGCGAGCATCGCGGCCTGGTTGAAGCCGCGCTGGCGTAGTCGACGCCGGGCCAGGGGCACGGGCAACAGCCGGTCAGGTCGTGGTAGCCCTTCGCTGTAGCGATGCTCCAGGGCTTGTCCCAGCAAGTGCGCCATCAATCGGCCCAGGGGCCACTGGCTGTTGTGCTTGAAACGGCTGATCAAGGTATCCACGGGGAACCCGTACTGCCAGGTCGCGACGACTCGTTGAAATGCCGGCGGGCGGCGGGTGCAGCCGGGGCAGAGCAAGTTGTCCACAGGCATCGGCAAGGCGCAGCGCCGGCATTGTGCATGCAGCCAAGGCAGTTCGTGTTCGCAGTTCATGCACAAGGGGATGGGTTGTTGCGCTGGCGAATCGCAGAGCAAACAGGACTGGTTGATATTTAAGCAGTTGTAAACTATGCGTTTAAGGTTTGGTTGACAGTTCATGGGCCTTCCGTGAGTATGCGAGCTATCCGTGATGCGCTGGCGGGCTTTCCTGTCCCGGCGTCAGTCAGACCATAGATAAGGAAACGCCGATGAGCGCCAGCACAATTGCAACCACACGTCACGACTGGTCCCTGAGCGAGGTCAAGGCACTGTTCCAGCAGCCGTTCAACGACCTGCTGTTCCAGGCGCAGACCGTGCACCGCGCGCACTTCGATCCCAATCGCGTGCAAGTCTCGACGCTGCTGTCGATCAAGACCGGCGCCTGTCCTGAAGATTGCAAATATTGTCCGCAGTCCGGTCACTACAACACCGGCCTGGAAAAGCAGAAGCTGATGGAAGTGCAGAAGGTGCTGGAGGAAGCCGCCCGGGCCAAGGCCATCGGCTCGACCCGCTTCTGCATGGGCGCGGCGTGGAAGCATCCGTCGGCCAAGGACATGCCCTACGTGCTGGAGATGGTCAAAGGGGTCAAGGCCATGGGCCTGGAAACCTGCATGACCCTCGGCAAGCTCGACCAGGAGCAGACCCTGGCCCTGGCCCAGGCGGGCCTGGACTACTACAACCACAACCTCGACACCTCGCCGGAGTTCTACACCAGCATCATCACCACCCGCACTTACAGCGAGCGTCTGCAGACCCTCGCCTACGTGCGTGATGCCGGGATGAAGATCTGCTCCGGCGGCATCCTTGGCATGGGCGAGTCGCTGGACGACCGCGCGGGTCTGCTGATCCAGCTGGCCAACCTGCCCGAGCATCCGGAGTCGGTGCCGATCAACATGCTGGTGAAAGTCGCCGGCACGCCGCTGGCCGACGAGGCAGACGTCGATCCGTTCGACTTCATCCGCATGCTGGCCGTGGCCCGGATCCTCATGCCCAAGTCCCATGTACGGCTGTCCGCAGGTCGCGAGCAGATGAACGAGCAGATGCAGGCGCTGGCGTTCATGGCCGGGGCCAACTCGATCTTCTACGGCGAGAAGCTGTTGACCACTGCCAACCCCCAGGCCGACAAGGACATGCAACTGTTCGCCCGCCTCGGCATCCAGCCTGAAGCCCGCGAGGAGCATGCCGACGAGGTGCACCAGGCGGCGATCGAACAGGCGCTGGTCGAGCAACGCAGCAACGAGCTGTTCTACGACGCAGCCTCGGCCTGAACATGGCCTTCGACCTCGCCGCGCGGCTGGCCGAACGGCGCGCCGCGGAGCTCTATCGGCAGCGACCGCAACTGGACAGCCCGCAGGGACCGCAGGTGGTGGTCGACGGCCAGCCGCTGCTGGCCTTCTGCAGCAACGACTATCTTGGACTGGCCAATCATCCCGAGGTGATCAAGGCCTGGCGCGACGGTGCCGAACGTTGGGGCGTCGGTGGCGGCGCCTCGCACCTGGTGATCGGCCACAGCACGCCGCACCACCAGGTGGAAGAAGCGTTGGCCGAGCTGACCGGGCGCCCGCGGGCCTTGCTGTTCTCCACCGGCTACATGGCCAACCTCGGCGCCATCACCGCGCTGGTGGGGCAGGGCGACACGGTGCTGCAGGACCGCCTCAACCATGCCTCCCTGCTCGATGGCGGCCTGCTCAGCGGTGCGCGTTTCAGCCGCTACCTGCACAACGATCCGGCCAGCCTGGCCAGTCGCCTGGACAAGGCCGTCGGCAATACCCTGGTAGTCACCGATGGCGTGTTCAGCATGGACGGCGACTGCGCCGACTTGCCGGCCCTGGCCTCGGTGGCACGGGCCCGTGGCGCCTGGCTGATGGTTGACGATGCCCACGGCCTGGGCACCCTGGGCCGCCATGGTGGTGGCCTGGTCGAGCAGTATGGCCTGGGCGTTGACGACGTGCCGGTACTGATCGGTACCCTGGGCAAGGCTTGTGGCACATCCGGCGCCTTCGTCGCTGGCAGCGAGGAGTTGATCGAGGCGCTGGTGCAATTCGCCCGTCCCTATATCTACACCACCAGCCAACCGCCGGCCCTGGCCTGCGCCACGCTCAAGGCGCTGCAGTTGCTGCGTGAGGAAACCTGGCGGCGCGAACACCTGGCGGCGCTGATCCGCCAGTTCCGCGACGGTGCTCGACAGATCGGCCTGACCCTGATGGACAGCCAGACCGCAATCCAGCCGATCCTGATCGGCGATGCCGGGCGGGCCATGGCGTTGTCGCGCAAGCTGCGCGAGCGTGGGTTGCTGGTGACGGCGATCCGTCCGCCGACCGTACCCGCAGGCAGTGCGCGCTTGCGCGTTACCTTGAGCGCAGCCCACAGCGAAGCCCAGGTCCAGCTATTGTTGAATGCATTGGCCGAGTGTTATCCACAGCTGGAGTCCGCCGATGCGTAACCGACTGATCCTCCTGCCCGGCTGGGGGCTGGGCACCGCTTCACTGGAACCGCTGGCCGCCAGCCTGCGCGCCCAGGACCCACGCCTGCAGGTCGAGTTGAGGCCGTTGCCGGAGCTGGCCGACAGCGATGTCCAGGCCTGGGTCGAGCACCTCGATCGCAAGCTTCCCAACGACGTCTGGCTGGGGGGGTGGTCGCTCGGCGGCATGCTTGCCAGCGCCCTGGCGCACAAGCGTGGCGATCACTGTTGCGGTCTGCTGACCCTGGCCAGCAACCCCAGCTTCGTTGCCCGTCCCGACTGGCCCCACGGCATGCCGGCAGATACCTTCGGTACCTTCCTCGACGGGTGTCGCAGCCATACACAGGTTACCCTCAAGCGCTTCCGCACCCTGTGCAGCGAAGGCGCACAGCAGCCACGCACGTTGTTGCGCCAGCTTGGAGTCGGCGTGCCCGCCACCGATCCGCTGTACCTCGCCACCGGGCTGGAGGTGCTGGCCCGGTTGGACACTCGCGCGGCCCTGGAGCAATACGGTGGACCGCAGTTGCATCTGTTCGCCGGCAGTGACGCGTTGGTCCCGACGGATGCGGCCAAGGCCTTGAGCGACCTGTTGCCGGACGTGGAAGTCGGGCTGGTCGAAGACAGTTCCCACGCCTTCCTGCTGGAATATCCACAGGAACTGGCGGCGGGCATCAAGAGTTTCCTGCATGAGAGTGGTGATGACTGACCTTTCCCAGCCCATCCTGCCCGGCGCCCTGCCGGACAAGCGCCAGGTCGCGGCGTCGTTCTCCCGCGCGGCAGCCAGCTACGACAGTGTCGCGGCCCTGCAACGCGCGGTCGGCGTGACACTGCTGGAGCAGTTGCCGGCCGCGCTGGCGCCTGCACGCTGGCTCGACATGGGCAGCGGCACCGGCCATTTCAGCCGGGTGCTGGCCGAGCGTTTCAGCGATGCCGACGGCGTGGCGGTGGATATCGCCGAAGGCATGCTCCAGCACGCCCGTGAGCAGGGTGGCGCGCAGCATCACGTGGCGGGTGACGCCGAACGCCTGCCGCTGCGCGACGCCAGTGTCGACCTGGTGTTCAGCAGCCTGGCGGTGCAGTGGTGCGACCAGTTCGCCAGCGTGCTGGGCGAGGCGCTGCGGGTGTTGCGCCCGGGCGGGGTGCTGGCGTTCAGCAGCCTCTGCGTGGGCACACTGGAAGAGCTGCGGGCAAGCTGGCAGGCGGTGGACGGTATGGTCCACGTCAATCGCTTCCGCCGCTTCGAGGACTACCAGCGCCTGTGTGCCGGCAGCGGCTTGCAACTGCTCACGCTCGAGCGTCGGCCGCATGTTCTGCACTACCCGGATGTCCGCAGCCTGACCCACGAGCTCAAGGCCCTGGGCGCGCACAATCTCAACCCTGGGCGCCCCTCTGGCCTGACCGGGCGGGCACGCATGCAGGGGCTGCTCGGCGCCTACGAGCAATTCCGCCAGCCCCTGGGGCTGCCGGCGACCTACCAGGTGGTCTATGGTGTGTTGCGCAAACCCGCGACACAGGGGCAGTGAGATGAGTCCAGCCTATTTCATCGCCGGCACCGATACCGATGTCGGCAAGACCACCATCGCTGCCGGCCTGTTGCATGCTGCGCGGCAATCGGGCCTGAGCACACTGGCTGCCAAGCCGGTCGCTTCGGGGTGCACGGTCACCGCGCAGGGTCTGCGCAACAGCGATGCCTTGGCATTGATCGGCGAGAGCTCGATCAAGTTGCCTTATGCAACGGTCAACCCGTTCGCCTTCGAGCCCGCTATCGCGCCGCATGTGGCGGCACATGAGGCTGGTGTGACGCTGAGCGTGCCGACCCTGCGCGATGCCATGCTGCAGGTGCTGGCGCACAAGGCGGACTTCACCTTGATCGAAGGTGCCGGTGGCTGGCGCGTGCCGCTGTCCGATCATGCCAACCTGTCGGATCTGGCGATTGCCTTGCAACTACCGGTGATCCTGGTGGTGGGGGTGCGGCTGGGTTGTATCAACCATGCTCTGCTCAGTGCCGAGGCCATTGCCCGGGACGGGCTGCAACTGGCCGGCTGGGTGGCGAACATCGTCGATCCGCAGACCTCCCGCCTTGAAGAGAATCTGTCCAGCCTGGCCGAGCGCCTGCCGGCACCGTGCCTGGGGCGGGTGCCATGGCTGAAGCAAGCGAAGACTGAGGCCGTGGCCGAGCATCTGCAGCTGGATCTGCTGGACTAGCACCAGGGCCACTGCCATGAGGTGAATCGGCGCGGTCTATTGGCTGGCACCAGGCTATTAGGGATTTAAACGGGTGTTTTTGCCGATGCGCTGCTTTAATAAGCCCTGTTCACTATCCAGCGTCGTGGAGTCCTGACATGGAAATCAATGCGAGCTCCGCCCTCTACGCGGGCCTTGGTGCCATCCAGAACGGCCAGAACCGCGTCGACCAGGCCGCCCAGCAGATCGCCAGCAACGCAGTCGAGCGCGACGCCAACGGGCAATCCACCGACTTCCAGGCCGAGCGCCTGCGTGGCGTCGATCGCAGCCAGCAGATGGACCTGGCCACCAGCACCGTGCAACTGGCCCTGGGCAAGCACGAAGTCGAGCTGGGGGCAAAAGTCGCCAAGGCCTCGGACGAAATGCTCGGTCGTTTCATCGACACCTACGCCTGACCACCGACCTTTCCGGTACAGATCGCGGGGCAAGCCCGCTTCCATTCGTGGGAGCGGGCTTGCCCCGCAATGCATTTGAAGAGTGTTGGCGTAAATGTCATGTTCGGCGGCATAAATGCCACCCTTCGTCCACCTTGACAGCGAGGCTACCTAAACGTAAGTTTCAAACAACTGTTTGACCCAAAGCCGCCAAGAGCTGGTCGGTATCAGCGGTCTCCCTACCGAACTCATCACAGAGGTTCATCGCAATGCCTGATTACAAAGCCCCCTTGCGTGATATCCGCTTCGTCCGCGACGAACTGCTCGGCTATGAGGCGCACTATCAGAGCCTGCCGGGCTGCCAGGACGCCACGCCTGACATGGTCGACGCGATCCTGGAAGAAGGCGCGAAGTTCTGTGAGCAGGTACTGGCCCCGCTGAACCGCGTTGGCGACCTGGAAGGCTGCACCTGGAGCGAATCGGGCGTGAAGACCCCGACCGGCTTCAAGGAAGCCTACGAGCAATTCGTCGAGGGTGGCTGGCCGAGCCTGGCCCACGATGTCGCCCACGGCGGCCAGGGCCTGCCGGAATCGCTGGGCCTGGCCCTGAGCGAGATGGTCGGCGAGTCGAACTGGTCGTGGGGCATGTACCCAGGCCTGTCCCATGGCGCGATGAACACCATCTCCGCCCACGGTACCCCCGAACAGCAGGAAACCTACCTGACCAAGCTGGTTTCCGGCGAGTGGACCGGCACCATGTGCCTGACCGAGCCGCACTGCGGCACCGACCTGGGGATGCTGCGCACCAAGGCCGAGCCGCAGGCTGACGGCAGCTACAAGGTGACCGGTACCAAGATCTTCATCTCCGCTGGCGAGCACGACATGGCCGGCAACATCGTCCATATCGTCCTGGCTCGCCTGCCCGATGCACCGGCTGGCACCAAAGGCATCTCGCTGTTCATCGTGCCGAAGTTCCTGCCAAACGCCGAAGGCGGCGTGGGTGAGCGCAACGGCGTGAGCTGTGGCTCCCTGGAACACAAGATGGGCATCCACGGCAACGCCACCTGCGTGATGAACTTCGACGGCGCCACTGGCTATCTGATCGGCCCGGCCAACAAAGGCCTGAACTGCATGTTCACCTTCATGAACACCGCTCGCCTGGGTACCGCGCTGCAAGGCCTGGCCCACGCCGAGGTGGCGTTCCAGGGCGGCCTGAAGTATGCCCGCGACCGTCTGCAGATGCGCTCCCTGACCGGTCCAAAGGCACCGGACAAGGCCGCCGACCCGATCATCGTCCACCCAGACGTGCGTCGCATGCTGCTGACCATGAAGGCCTTCGCCGAAGGCAACCGCGCGATGGTGTACTTCACCGCCAAGCAGGTGGACATCGTCAAGTACAGCCAGGATGAAGAAGAACGCAAGAAGGCCGACGCCCTGCTGGCCTTCCTGACCCCGATCGCCAAGGCCTTCATGACCGAAGTCGGTTTCGAGGCGGCCAACCACGGCGTGCAGATCTACGGCGGCCACGGTTTCATCGCCGAGTGGGGCATGGAGCAGAACGTGCGCGACAGCCGCATCTCCATGCTGTACGAAGGCACCACCGGCATCCAGGCCCTCGACCTGCTCGGTCGTAAGGTGCTGATGACCCAGGGCGAGGCACTCAAGGGCTTCACCAAGATCGTCCACAAGTTCTGCCAGGGCCAGGAAGGCAACGAAGCCACCAAGGAATTCGTCGAGCCACTGGCCGCGATCAACAAGGAGTGGGGCGAGCTGACCATGAAGATCGGCATGGCCGCCATGAAGGACCGCGAGGAAGTCGGTGCCGCCTCGGTGGACTACCTGATGTACTCCGGCTATGCCTGCCTGGCGTACTTCTGGGCCGACATCGCCCGCCTGGCCGCCGAGAAACTGGCTGCCGGCACCAGCGAGGCGGCGTTCTACACCGCCAAGCTGCAGACCGCGCGCTTCTACTTCCAGCGCATTCTGCCGCGTACCCGCAGCCACGTGGCCGCGATCCTGTCCGGCGCCGACAACCTGATGGCGATCAAGGAAGAAGACTTCGGTCTTTCCTACTGATAGCTGCGGCTGCATGAAAAACGCCTGCCCTTATCGGCAGGCGTTTTTTTATCTGCTGTTTTCTGCCAGTGCGGTCCTCGTACACTGTGCGATGCCTTGAACGGCACCACGGCGCTGGCAGCCTCCGAGACGACAAGACCCTTCCCTTTTTCTCCATCCATGTCGCATCAAGTTACGAGTACGTCTCAAGCATCGCCCTCCGCCTGCCGTTAACCCGACGACTGTATTCATCTATTCATGTGCACTGCCGATGAAGTAAGGGCACAATGCCATTATTGATCTGCCGGGTCGGAGATTACCCTTGTTTCGTCTATCCGCTGTACGCGCGAGCCACTTCCTGCCTTCGCTGTGTCTTTTGCTGTCAGGGCTTGCGGCAGCTTATGTAAGAGACCTCAGCGTTTTCTTCACGTCGCTGTTCAACGTCCTGCCCACGTTGGTCCTGTTGCTGGGTGGGGCCTATTGCGCGGTCTATCGCCGCCAGCGCGAACTGTTTCTGATGGTCACGGTGTACATCGCCTACTTCCTGCTCGACACCCAGACCGATTTCTATCGTGATAATGGCCGGGTCCGCGAAGACGCGGCGGTGATCTTCCACCTGGTCTGCCTGCTGTTGCCCGCCCTGTTCGGTCTTTACGGCGCCTGGCAGGAACGCACCCACCTGGCCCAGGATCTGCTCGCCCGCTTCGCCGTGCTGTTCGCCGTCGGCAGTGTGGCGCTGGCGCTCGAGCAAAGTTTCCCCGAGGCCTTGCTCGGCTGGCTGGCGGAGATTCGCTGGCCTTCGCTGCACGGCCAGTGGATGAGCCTGATCCAGATGGCCTACCCACTGTTCCTGGCCGTGTTCATCCTGCTGGTGGTGCAGTACCTGCGTGAGCCCAGGCCTTTGCATGCAGCGCAGATCATCGGTCTGATCGGTATCTTCTGGATGCTGCCCAAGACCTTCATCCTGCCGTTCACCCTGAACATCATGTGCAGCCAGGTGATGCTGATGATTGCCGCGGCGGTGTCCCACGAGGCCTACCAGATGGCCTTCCGTGACGAGCTGACCGGCTTGCCGGGCCGGCGTGCGCTGAACGAGCGCATGCAGCGCCTGGGGCGCAACTACGTGATCGCCATGACCGATGTCGATCACTTCAAGAAATTCAACGACACCCATGGCCATGACGTTGGCGACCAAGTACTGCGCCTGGTCGCCAGCCGTCTTTCCAGGGTCACTGGTGGCGGCCGCGCCTACCGCTATGGTGGCGAGGAGTTCGCTCTGGTGTTCGCCGGCAAGACCGCCGAAGAATGCCTGCCGCACCTGGAAGCCGTGCGCGAGATGATTGCCAACTACGCGATCCAGCTGCGCGACCAGAACAGCCGTCCACAGGATGACTCGACGGGTCGGCAGCGCCGGGGCGGCAGCGCCAGCAGTACGGTCTCGGTGACCATCAGCATCGGAGTCGCCGAGCGCCAGGCCGATCACCGCAACCCCGACGAAGTGCTCAAGTCCGCCGACCAGGCGCTATACAGCGCCAAGGGCGCGGGGCGTAACTGCGTGATGACCTTCGGCCAGCAGTCACGGCGAGGCGCGGTACGCATGGCGTGACTATATGTGACCATTTGGTCTCATGATGACCCTATGTCTCGAAAAAGTTTGTCGGTTACACTGCTTCGATCCCAGTGCCGCGGTCCCTTCGGACCGCCCCGACCCTTATAGCGAGAGGTTGTCATGGCTGAATACAAAGCGCCCCTGCGCGATATGCGCTTCGTCCTCAATGAAGTCTTCGACGTGGCCACACTCTGGTCGCAACTGCCTGGGCTGGCCGAGGTGGTCGATGCCGAAACTGCCATGGCGGTACTGGAAGAGGCCGGCAAGGTCACCGGCAAGAGCATCGCCCCGCTGAGCCGCGCCGCCGACGAGGAGGGCTGCCATTGGGACAACGGCGCGGTGCGTACCCCGGCCGGTTTCATCGAGGCCTACCAGACCTACGCCGAGGGCGGTTGGGTCGGTGTTGGGGGCGACCCGCAGTTCGGCGGCATGGGCATGCCCAAGGTGATCTCGGCCCAGGTCGAGGAAATGGTCAACGCCTCGAGCCTGTCCTTCGGCCTCTACCCGATGCTCACCGCCGGCGCCTGCCTGTCGATCAATGCCCACGCCAGCGAAGCGCTGAAAGCGCAGTACCTGCCGAACATGTACGCCGGCGTCTGGGCTGGCTCCATGTGCCTGACCGAACCCCACGCCGGCACCGACCTGGGCATCATCCGCACCAAGGCCGAGCCCCAGGCCGATGGCAGCTACAAGATCAGCGGCACCAAGATCTTCATCACCGGCGGCGAGCACGACCTCACCGAGAACATCATCCACCTGGTGCTGGCCAAGCTGCCGGATGCCCCGGCCGGCCCGAAAGGCATCTCGCTGTTCCTGGTGCCCAAGGTGCTGGTCAACCAGGACGGTAGCCTTGGCGCACGCAACACCGCCACGTGCGGTTCGATCGAGCACAAGATGGGCATCCAGGCCTCGGCCACGTGCGTGATGAACTTCGACGAAGCCGTCGGTTACATCGTCGGCGAGCCGAACAAGGGTTTGGCAGCGATGTTCACCATGATGAACTACGAGCGCCTGGGTGTTGGCATCCAGGGCCTGGCCTCGGCCGAGCGCTCCTACCAGAACGCCGTGGAATACGCCCGTGACCGTCTGCAGAGCCGTGCACCGACCGGCCCGCAGGCCAAGGACAAGGTGGCCGACCCGATCATCGTCCACCCGGACGTGCGTCGTATGCTGTTGACCATGAAGGCGCTGATCGAAGGTGGGCGTGCCTTCTCCACCTACGTGGCGATGCAGCTCGATAGCGCCAAGTACAGCGAGGATGCCGCCACTCGCAAGCGCAGCGAAGAGCTGGTGGCGCTGTTGACGCCGGTGGCCAAGGCCTTCCTCACCGACCTCGGCCTTGAATGCACGGTACATGGCCAGCAGGTATTCGGTGGCCATGGCTACATCCGCGAGTGGGGCCAGGAGCAACTGGTGCGCGACGTGCGCATCACCCAGATCTACGAAGGCACCAACGGCATCCAGGCGCTGGACCTGGTCGGTCGCAAGGTGGTGGCCAGCGGCGGTGCCTACTACAAACTGTTCGCCGATGAGATCCGCCAATTCATCGCCGGCGCAGAGAGTGGGCTGAGTGAGTTCACCCAGCCGTTGGCGGCCTCTCTCGAGCAGCTCGACGCGCTGACTGCCTGGGTGCTCGACCAGGCCAAGGGCAATCCCAACGAGATCGGTGCCGCGTCGGTCGAGTACCTGCATGCGTTCGGTTATGTCGCCTACGCCTACATGTGGGCGCTGATGGCCCGTGCGGCCAAGGCGGGCGAGGGGGATGCCGAGTTCTACGGCGCCAAGCTGGGCACCGCGCAGTTCTACTTCGCCCGTCTGTTGCCACGGGTGCACTCGCTGGTGGCGTCGGTGCGAGCGGGGAGCGAGTCGCTCTATCTGCTGGACGCCGCGCAGTTCTGACCCGCCAGGGCTGGATGGCAGCCCCTGCTCGCGGTGCCAGGCCGCTTGCGCAGAAGGATCCCGATCCTGCTGCGTAAGCGGCCTTTTTGTTAGTCAGAAAAACAACGTTTGCGAATCGGTCTTTTTTGTAAGCTTTTGCTTACACGACGTGGTGACTTTTCGCCCCTTCCGCAAGATTGGATCCACGGTTACTCTTTGTCACATGGACGTAGCGCAGGACGCGCAATGGACAGAACAGGGACACGAAAGGATTTCCTGCCAGGGAGGCGGGGCGATAAGGATGTCAAAGGGAAACAGTCTGGAAAACCCCGCTTCGGCGGGGTTTTCTTTGTGCGCGTGATTTGTCAGCCGAGCACGTCCAGGGGGGATACGCCCAACTGGCGGGCATCGGTTTCTTCCTCCAGCAAGGTACGCAGCAACTCTACCGAGGCCTGCTGGCGCTGGGCGTCGCGAAACACCAGGCCGACCTTCAGTGGCACCCGTGGTTCGCTCAACGGTTTCCACAGCAGCTCCTGATCGTCCTGCGCAGCATCCTTGGCCCGCCCTGGCAGGATCGTTGCCAGGGCCGTGTGCGCCAGGCTGTCGAGAATCCCGGCCATGTTGTTCATTTCTGCCTGCACTTGCGGACGACGGCCCAGACTGGCCAGTTGCGCCTTCCAGATCTGCCGGATCTGGAATTCTTCGCCGAGCATCAGCATCGGCAACTCCGCCGCCTGGCGGATCGATACTTTCTTGAAGTCCTTGAGCGGATGCGTGTCGGGGATGACCAACTGCAGTTCATCCTCGTACAACAGCAGGCCATGCAACCCGGGCTGGCGCGGCGGCAGGTAGCTGATGCCGATGTCCAGGCCGCCATTGAGCAGGCGCCGCTCGATTTCCGAGCCAGACAGCTCATAGATCTGCACCACCAGGTGAGGCTGTGCCTTGCGCACCCGTTCGAGCAACTGTGGCACCAGGCTTGGTCGCACGGTCTGCAGCACCCCGATGGCCAGGGTGCGCAGCGATTGCCCCTTGAAGTTGCGCATGGCCTCGTGGGCTCGTTGCAGGCCGTCCAGCAGAGGCAGGGCATGGTTGTACAAGGTGTGGGCCGCCAGGGTCGGCAGCAGGCGCTTGTTGCTGCGCTCGAACAGGTTCAGGTCGAGGCTGTGCTCCAGCTGGCGGATCTGTTGCGACAGGGCCGGCTGGGACAGCGACAGGCGTTCGGCGGCCCGCCCTACATGACCTTCTTCGTAGACCGCGACGAAATAGCGCAGTTGGCGAAAATCCATAAGAAACACTTATCGAAAAAGCTGGAAAAACGGAATGGCCCAAAGGCCGCATGGCGCCTAGTCTATCGCCGTATTCCAAAGGGTTACAGCGATCAGCGAAGCGATTGTTACCCCGGGTGAGAAACACTTTTGATAGGCAAGACAAAATATCAGCATCCGGCATGCGACCGGAGTCTTGACCGCCTGCGACCGTGATTGGCTGGAGCCCCGATGAACCTGTTCAACCTGCGCCGCTCGGCACCTGCCGTTGCCGAGCCCAAGCGTGTCCCGGCGAGCGAGCCGGCCACCGCGCAGCTTTCCCGCGAACACCTGATGCCTGGTGTCGAGCGTGCGCCGCAGGTATTCGTGCGTGGTCAGGGCTCCTGGCTGTGGGACAGCGAGGGGCATGCCTATCTGGACTTCACCCAGGGCTGTGCGGTCAACAGCCTCGGCCATAGCCCCAGCGTGCTGGTCAAGGCGTTGGGCAACCAGGCCCAGGCGCTGATCAACCCGGGAGCCGGCTTCCACAGCCGTGGCCTGCTGAGCCTGGTCGAGCGCTTGTGCCAGAGCACCGGCAGCGACCAGGCCTACCTGCTCAACAGCGGTGCCGAAGCCTGTGAAGGGGCGATCAAGCTGGCCCGCAAGTGGGGGCAACTGCACCGCAATGGCGCCTATCACATCATCACCGCCAGCCAGGGCTGCCATGGCCGTAGCCTGGGGGCGCTGTCGGCTTCCGACCCGTTGCCGTGCAACCGTTGCGAACCGGGTCTGCCGGGCTTCAGCAAGGTGCCGTTCAACGACCTGGCGGCGCTGCATGCGGCGGTGGATTCGCGCACCGTGGCAATCATGCTCGAGCCGATCCAGGGTGAGGCCGGGGTGATTCCCGCGACGGCCGACTACCTCAAGGGTGTCGAACAGTTGTGTCGCGAACTGGGTATCCTGCTGATCCTCGACGAGGTACAGACCGGGGTGGGGCGTTGCGGGGCACTGCTGGCGGAGCAGCTCTACGGCGTGCGCGCCGACATCATCACCCTGGGCAAGGGATTGGGCGGTGGTGTGCCGTTGGCCGCGCTGCTGGCCCGTGGCAGTGCCTGTTGCGCCGAACCAGGCGAGCTGGAAGGCAGCCATCATGGCAACGCGCTGATGAGCGCCGCCGGGCTGGCGGTGCTGAACACCGTGTTGGAGCAGGGCTTCTTCGAGCAGGTGATGGACAGTGGCCGCCACTTGCGTGACGGCCTGAGCCGACTGGCGGGCCGCTATGGTCAGGGCGAGGTGCGTGGCCGAGGGCTGCTATGGGCGCTCCAGCTACATGAAGCGGTGGCGGCGGAACTGGTCGACGCTGCCTTGCACGAGGGTTTGCTGCTTAACGCGCCGCAAGCCGACGTGGTGCGTTTCTCGCCGGCGCTGACCGTGAGCAAGGGCAACATCGACGAGATGCTCCTGCGCCTGGCCCGCGCCTTCGCCAGGCTGCACGCCCGCCAGCACAATCGCCGCGAGGTACCGGCCTGAAGGCCGCCCCGGCGTACAGAATTTCAACGAACCGTCTCGCGTTCCTGCGCATCGCCCCTGGCCTGAAACATTTGGCTCGGGGCGTTTTTTTTGCCCGAATGCCGGGGGAACCTCTGCAAAGCGAGACGAGTCTCTGTTGAAACACCCCTGGAGGAGCGCTTCACATGGACTTCATTCGCATCATCATCGCCATCATCCTGCCGCCGCTGGGCGTGTTTCTCCAGGTCGGCTTCGGCGGAGCATTCTGGTTGAACATCCTGCTCACGCTGCTGGGGTATATCCCGGGGATCGTGCATGCGGTGTATATCATCGCCAAGCGCTGAAGGCTCGTAGACGCCAGCAAGGCTGGTGCCTACGAGCCTTCAGCTTTCAGCACCTGGCAATAGAACTTCCACTCTTGCTCGAGGGCATGGGCCAGGTTCGCCGCCTGGCGCAATCCATGCCGTTCGCCCGGGTAGAAATGCCCTTGCGCCGCTATGCCGTTGGCCTGCAGAGCGTCGAGCATCGAGCGGGTCTGCTCCGGCACTACCACTGCGTCGAGCTCGCCCTGGAAGAAGATCACCGGGACCTTGATCTGCCCGGCGTGCAACAGCGGTGTGCGCTGGCGATAGCGTTCGGCATCGTGCTTCGGGTCGCCGATCAACCAGTCGAGGTAGTCGCCCTCGAACTTGTGGGTGGCGCGAGCCAGCGCTTCTGGATCACTGACGCCATAGAGGCTGGCGCCGGCGCGGAACACATCGCGGAAGGCCAGTGCGCACAAGGTGGTGTAGCCGCCGGCGCTGCCGCCGCGAATGAACGCCTTGCGGGCATCGACCAGGCCCTCGGCGGCCAGGTGGGCGACGGCCGCGCACGCGTCGGCGACATCGCTTTCGCCCCAGCGCAGGTGCAGGGCCTGGCGAAAGGCACGGCCATAGCCGCTGCTGCCGCGGTAGTTGAGATCGGCAACGGCGAAGCCGCGCTGGGTCCAGTACTGGATGCGCGGGTCGAGCACCGGGTAGCAGGCCGAGGTCGGACCGCCATGGATGAACACCAGCAGTGGCGAGGGGACGTCGCCGCCCATGGCTGGATAGAAAAACCCATGGGCCATGCCGTCGCCGCTGGGGTAATGAATTGGCCGGGGCTGGCTGATCTGTGCGGCGGGCAGCACCTCGGCACCGCCCGCGAGAATCTGCACCTCGTGACTGTGCCGGTCGATGGCGATCACTGCCGGCGGACTGACCGGCGACGCCGCGATGGCGTAGATTCGCTCGGCATCCAGCGCCAGGCTGCGAAAGCGCGTGTAGGCGCTGGCATAGCGTTGCATCTCGCCGTCCGGGGTACGCAGGCCCAGTTGCCCGAAGCCGTCCTCGAACCAGCTGGCCAGGTAGCTTTGCGGTCCGAGCACGAGCCAGGTGCTGGCGCCCATCTGCCAGGGTGCGCCGGCATGGTCGGCACGGGCGGCGGGCAGCGGCTGCCAATGGCCGTCGAGTTCCCCCCAGGGCTGCCAGTGGCCGTTACGGTCGGACAGGCAATACAGGCGTCCGGCTTCGTCGAAGCGGGGCTGCTGCAGCGACTCGTCTTCGCCGGCAACGCAGCGTGGCGCGCCCCAGCCGCCTGCGGCATCACGCTCGCGGCACATCAGCCGGGTAACGGTCCAGGGCTGTTGCGGCCGGTCCCATTCGATCCAGGCCAGTCGCCGGCCATCGGCGCTCAGGGTCGGGGATGAATAGAAGTCCGCACCTTCGGCCAGCACGTGGCGTGAGCCGTTGTCGAAGGCGACCAGGCGGTGCTCGACCTGCTCGGCATGCCGCTCCTCGACTGCCAGCAGCAGGCCATCCTGGCATTGCACATCGCCGTATCGACAGCTGTCATCGTCGGTCAGCGGTCGCGGTGGCGTGCCGTCCAGGGCCTGGGTATGGACCTGCTGGTCCGTTTCGTTGACGAACACCAGGCCATCGCCACCGAGGCAGAAGCTGCCGCCGCCGTACTCGTACACCCGGCTGCGCACGCTGAACCCGTCCGGTGTCAGGCAACGGGCCTGGTGCTGGTGCCAGTGCCAGATGCGGCAGGCGCCGTCGGCGGGGCGGAATTCGTTCCAGAACAGCCCCTGGGGGCTGACCTTGAGTTCGGCGAAGTCGGTGCCGGCGGCTACCGCCTGGGCGGCGCAGAACTCAGCCGCGGGCGATGACATGGGAATTGCGCTCGTTACGGAAGGTCAATTGCTCGATCTCCAGGTTGGCGTGCTCGGCGTCCTCGCGCGCCTTGAGGATGATGCCGTGGTCCGGCGACTTGCCGCACACTGGGTCGGCCTTGCTGGCATCGCCGGTGAGCATGAAGGCCTGGCAGCGACAGCCACCGAAGTCCTTTTCCTTTTCGTCGCACGAACGGCACGGCTCGGGCATCCAGTCATAGCCGCGGAAGCGGTTGAAGCCGAACGAGTCGTACCAGATGTGGCGCAGGTCATGGTCGCGCACATTGGGGAACTGCACCGGCAACTGGCGTGCGCCGTGACAGGGCAGGGCGGTACCGTCGGGGGTGATGGTCAGGAACAGGCTGCCCCAGCCGTTCATGCAGGCCTTGGGACGTTCCTCGTAGTAGTCCGGGGTGACGAAGATCAGTTTGCACGGGCTGCCTTCGGCCTTGAGCTTGTCGCGGTACGCGTTGGTGATGCGTTCGGCCCGTTCGAGCTGCGCGCGGGTCGGCAGCAGGCCCAGGCGATTGAGATGCGCCCAGCCGTAGAACTGGCAGGTGGCGAGCTCGACGAAGTCGGCCTCGAGCGCGATGCACAGCTCGATGATGCGGTCGATCCGGTCGATGTTGTGCCGGTGGGTGACGAAGTTGAGCACCATCGGATAGCCGTGGGCCTTCACTGCCCGGGCCATTTCCAGCTTCTGCGCGAAGGCTTTCTTCGAACCGGCCAGCAGGTTGTTCACCTGCTCGTCGCTGGCCTGGAAACTGATCTGGATATGGTCGAGACCGGCCTGCTTGAACGCTGCGATCTTCTGTTCGGTGAGGCCGATACCGGAGGTGATCAGGTTGGTGTAGTAGCCCAGGCGGCGGGCCTCGCCGATCAGTTCGGCGAGGTCCTGGCGCACCAGCGGTTCGCCGCCGGAGAAACCAATCTGCGCGGCGCCCATTTCGCGGGCTTCGGCCATCACCTTGAACCACTGCTCGGTGCTCAGCTCCTTGCCCTGTTCGGCGAAATCCAGCGGATTCGAACAGTACGGGCACTGCAGCGGGCAGCGGTAGGTCAGTTCGGCCAGCAGCCACAGTGGCAGGCCGACCGGCACCTCAGGCGAGGCTGATCCAGTGTTCGGCACGGGCCACCTCCATGAATTGCTCGATGTCGTCGGCGACCTCGGGCACACCGGGGAATTGCTGTTCCAGCTCGGCGATGATCGCCGCGACACTGCGCTGGCCGTCGATCAGGCCGCCGATCAGGCCAGCGCTGTCGTTGAGCTTGATCATGCCCTCGGGATACAGCAGGACATGGCCCTGCTGTGCCGGTTCGTACTGGAAACGATAGCCGGGGCGCCAGGCGGGCACCTGTTCACGGTTGAGACTCATAGCGCGATTCCCTTGTGCCAGACCCGTTCCGTTGTGACGCTGTGGTACGGCGGGCGGTTCAGTTCATAAGCCATGCTCATGGCATCGAGCATGCTCCACAGGATATCCAGCTTGAACTGCAGGATCTCCAGCATGCGCTCCTGCCCTTCGCGGGTCGTGTAGTGCTGCAAGGTGATCGCCAGTCCGTGCTCGACATCACGCCGGGCCTGGCCCAGGCGGGTACGGAAGTATTCGTAGCCGGCCGGGTCGATCCACGGGTAGTGCTGCGGCCAGCTGTCCAGGCGCGACTGGTGGATCTGCGGGGCGAACAGCTCGGTCAGCGAGCTGCTGGCAGCCTCCTGCCAGCTGGCACGGCGGGCGAAGTTGACGTAGGCGTCGACGGCGAAACGCACGCCCGGCAGCACCAGTTCCTGGCTGCGCAGTTGGTCGGGGTCCAGGCCCACGGCCTGACCCAGGCGCAGCCAGGCTTCGATGCCACCGTCCTCGCCTGGGGCGCCATCATGGTCGAGCAGACGCTGGATCCACTCGCGGCGTACTTCGCGGTCCGGGCAGTTGGCCAGGATCGCCGCATCCTTCATCGGGATGTTGACCTGGTAGTAGAAGCGGTTGGCCACCCAGCCCTGGATCTGCTCGCGGGTGGCGCGGCCTTGGTACATCGCCACATGGTAGGGGTGGTGGATGTGGTAGTAGGCGCCCTTGGCGCGCAAGGCCTGCTCGAACTCGGCAGGGGACATCGGCGTGGCGTCGCTCATTCAGTGGACTCCTGCAGTGGATCGCCTGCTCACAACTCGATGCTCATGCCGTCGTAGGCCACTTCCACGCCCCGGCGCTGCACTTCGGCACGCTCCGGCGAGTCTTCATCGAGGATCGGGTTGGTGTTGTTGATGTGGATGAGCACCTTGCGCTGGCGCGGGAAGCCATCCAGCACCTCGAGCATGCCGCCCGGGCCGTTCTGCGCCAGGTGGCCCATCTCGCGGCCGGTGCGGGTGCCGACACCGCGCCGTTGCATTTCATCATCCTCCCACAGCGTGCCGTCGACCAGCAGGCAGTCGGCGCCGTGCATCATTTCCAGCAGCTTGGCGTCGACCTGGCCCAGGCCCGGGGCGTAGAACAGCTTGCCGCCACTGCGAGTGTCCTCGACCAGCAGCCCCAGGTTATCGCCCGGGTGTGGGTCGAAGCGGTGCGGCGAGTAGGGCGGCGCGGCGCTGCGTAGCGGGAAGGGGGTGAAGCGCAGGTTGGGGCAGGCGTCGATGACGAAGCTGCCTTCGAGCTCGATGCGCTTCCATTGCAGGCCGCCGTTCCAGTGGCTGAGCATGTTGAACAACGGGAAACCGGTGGTCAGGTCCTGGTGGACCATGTCGGTGCACCACACCTGGTGCGGGCAGCCTTCGCGCAGGCTGAGCAGGCCGGTGGTGTGGTCGATCTGGCTGTCGAGCAGGACGATGGCGTCGATGCCGCTGTCGCGCAGGGCACGGGCCGGCTGCATCGGTGCGAACGCCTGGAGCTGGGCACGGATGTCCGGCGAGGCATTGCACAGGATCCAGTGCTCGCCATCGTCCGACAGGGCGATGGACGACTGGGTGCGTGCCGTGGCGCGCAGGTTGCCGTCGCGAAAACCCTTGCAGTTGACGCAGTTGCAGTTCCACTGGGGAAATCCGCCACCGGCGGCGGAACCGAGAATCTGGATGTGCATGATTGCTCTCTAGCCGAATACCTTGTCCGAAAAACGACAACGCCCCGGCGAACCGAGGCGTCGAAGCACGTTGCTGCTTAGCGGTTGGCGAAGTACATGGTGACTTCGAAGCCGATACGCAGGTCGGTGTAAGCAGGCTTGGTCCACATGGGATGTCTCCTTCCGGTTGGGTTTGGGTGCCGAGATTGCGCTATCTTACAAGAAAAATGCGTGCTGAAAGGTTAAATCTTCGAAAAGCGCCATTGCATTTCTGGTAACAATCAGACCCGTTCCTGCCACTGGGAACCCGGTGGCGCAGCGTTGGCCAGACACAGCCAGCCATGCTCGGCGTTGATCAGTGACTGTAGCAGGGCATCCAGATCTGCTTGCCTGGTTGAGAGAATAGACCGACTCATATCGGATAGGTCTGAATTTTGTGTCGCCATGCGTGCTTGCCAGGCCCATTCGGCGACCTCGGCGTTGGCCATGGCGGGCTCCGCGAACTGGCTGGCCAGGCGCAGGCGGGCCTGCTCGTCGAGTTTCACGCCGTCCTGCAGCAGCCTCAGCAGATGCCCAAGGATCTGGGCATGGCTGGCATGGGGTGACTGTACGCCGAACAATAGGCCACCCACGCCCTCCAACTGACGGAAGGCGCTGAACACCGCGTAACCCAGCTGAAGTTCGACCCGTAGCCGCTGATACACCAGCCCCTGCAGCAGCTGTGCGAGCAGACGGGCGCAGGGCTGCAATCGCGCAGGCAGCGGGCAGAACAGCAAGATGGCGGGTTCGCTGCCCTGGCAGGCCACCTGGCGCCACTGCCGGCCCTGGATCGACAGCGTCGCCCGGGGTGAGCCAGCCTGCCCCTCGATCGATTGCAGCGCGGTGGCGAGAGCGCCCTGTCGTTCCGGGGCGAAGCCCGTCGCCAGTCCGTGCCAGCGTGCCTGTCGCCAGAGCGCGTCGAGCAGCGGCTGGTCGAGGATGCAGGCGGGCTGCGGCTGTTCGTCGGCAGGGTGCAGGGCATCCGGCAGCGCCTTGAGCAGGGCGCGGATCGGGATCAATGCCGGCTGGGCGGGCGCGGCTGCATTCCAATGTTCGGCCGCAGGCGCGCGCAGGATCGCGAGGGCCTCTGCAACGGCATTGACCACTGCCAGCGGCTGGCCGGCAGCACGCAATTGCCAGTCGCTGCCGCTGGCACTGAAGTCCAGCTCCAGGGCTATTTGTTCGGCGCGTTCCTGCAGGGGGCGCAGCGCGCGGTCGATGATGGCCTGGAAGCGTTGGCGCAACGACGAGGGGACATGCCAGCGCAGGTACAGGGCTGCGTACTGGCGGGTGGGTGGCAGGTTGCTGTCGAGCACCAGGCCGGCAGGCAACGGCATGTCGATGATGGGCAATGGGCCGCTCAGCAGGGCGTCGGCAGCAGGCAGTCGCCACTGGCCGTGGCGCTGGCCTGGCAGTTGTTCGAGCAGCCTGGTGAAAGCTTCCAGGCCTTGTTCGTCGAGCCCCTGCAATGGCCGGTCGCTGCTATCGCGACGGGCCAGTTCGAGGGCACTGGCAGCCTGCTCGTGGCACTGTTGCCGTTGGGTGTAGGCAAGGTTCAGTTGCTGCGGGGGCTGTCGTCGAATGAAATCCAGCCAGCCTTGTAGCAAGCGTTTGGTTGTTGTCGCCGAAGCGTTGGTCGACAACTGCAACTGGATATGCCAGAGCATCTGCCCGGCATGGGCGTGCAACACTTGCGGCTTGCACGCCCGCATCCAGCCGCGCTGGCGCAATTCGGCCAGCCAGCCACCGGGGCGGCTGTCGCCGAGCAGGGCCAGCAGCAGGTCCAGCGCCTGCTCGGCTTGCGCCGGCAGGCCTTCATGGGCGAATAGCCAATCGAGGTGCAAACCGTCGGGCTGTGGTAGGCGCAGCGGCCCGTCGAGCAGCGCTGGAGGCGCCTGCCGTTCGATCCGCTGGCCGCTGGCGAACCAGCCGCCGAACTGTCGGCCCAGTTGCTCCAGTGTCTTCAGCGGTTGCGGTCCGGCAAGGCTCAGGGTGATCTGCCCGCCTTGATAGAAGCGCTGGTGGAAGTGCTGGAGCGCGTGCTGGAAACGACCATCCTCCAACGCCAGGCTGAACCGGTTGCCTGCATGGAAGCCGCTGAGCGGGTGACGAGGCGAGACGGCCTGCAGCAAGGCGAACTGGTGTTGCGCCTCCTGGCTGCGTGACCAGGCGATGAACTCGGCGTGGATCACTTCGCGTTCCTGGCGTTGGCGCGTCAGGCCGAGGTCGGGCTCGGCGAGCATCTGGCACAGGCGTTCGAGGCCGCCGGCAAGGGCATCGGCGGGCACTTCGAAGAAGAAATCGGTGGTGCGTTCGCGGGTGCTGGCGTTGACCTGCCCGCCTTGGCCTTGCACATAGCGCATCAGCCCGTCTGCCAACGGGAAGCGCTCGGTGCCGAGGAAGAACAGGTGTTCGAGGAAATGCGCCAGCCCCGGCCATCGACCGGGTGCGTCGTGGCTGCCGGCGTGTACCCGCAAGGCAGCCGCGGCGCGCTTCAGGCGCGGGGCATGGCGCAGGGTCAGGTGCAGGCCGTTGGGCAGGTTGAGATGGCGGATGGTGTCGGGCATGCCGCCATGCTAGCGCGCAGGCGAGGTGTTGTCTGTTCTGGCGAGTCGCCGGCTCTTAACCGGCAATCGTGCAATTGCGGGAGCCGGCATGGTCGTCGAGGGGCGCGGGCGATTCCCGTCAGTGCAGGTCCTTGCGCAGATCTTCCAGGTAAGGGAACGCCTCGCGCCCTTGCAGCACCCGCTGCCGCTCAAGGTCGGCCAGCAACTGGCATTCCTCGTGCCCAGCCATCGCCAGCAGGCTGCCGTCCGGCCCTACGATGCTGCTCTGCCCGCAGTACTGGATCTCGCCTTCGGCCCCACAGTAGTTGGCATACACCAGGTAGCACTGGTTCTCCTGCGCCCGTGAGCGCACGGTCACCTGGCAGACGAAATCGTAAGGCGCCATGTTCGCCGTCGGCACCAGGATCAGCTCGGCACCGCCGAGTGCCAGGCGCCGGGCGTTTTCCGGGAACTCGATGTCGTAGCAGATCAGCAGGCCGACTTTCCATCCATCCAGCTCGACCACCGGGAAGTGATCGGCGCCCGGGCTGAACATCGAGCGGTCCAGGTTGCCGAACAGGTGGGTCTTGCGGTAGTTGCACAGGCTGCGGCCGCGTGCGTCGATCAGTTGCACGCTGTTGTAGATCGCACCGTCGTTGCCGCGCTCCGGGTAGCCGTAGGCGATGGCCAGGCGATGTGCCTGGGCGATCTGCGCCACCCCCTTCGCCGAGGCGCCATCGGCGGCCTCGGCCAGGCGTTCGGCATGTTCGAGGCCGATGTTGTAGCCACTGAGGAACATCTCCGGGCACACCAGCAGCTGCGCGCCACGCTCGGCGGCCAGGTGCGCCTGCTGTTGCAGGCGCTCAAGGTTGCCGGGTACGTCCAGGGGGGCGGGCGTACCCTGGAACAGGGCGATGCGCATGGGGCTACTCCTTCGCTCAGTCGGCCAGGGCGATCGGTCCGATCTCGTCGAACACATCACCTGGGCCTGGGTTGTCCGGGTGGGTCTGGCCACCGAAGTGGTTCATGATACCCCACACCGCGTTCAGCGAAGTCTGCACCGCCCCCTCCACCCAGGCCGGGGTCCACGACACATCGTCGCCGGCGATGAAGATGCCGCGTTGCTCGGCCGGCATGTCGGCCTGCATGAAGTGCGCGTACATGCGCTGGTTATAGCGGTAGTGGCCCGGCAGCGCACCCTTGAAGGCACCGAGGAAGTGCGGGTCGGCCTCCCACGAGATGGTGATCGGGTCGCCGATGATGTGCCCGGCGATATCGGTCTTCGGGTAGATCTTCTTCAGCGCATCGAGGGCCAGTTGCACCCGCTTCTCGGTGGGATGCGGCAGCATTTTCAGGGCATCGCTCATCCAGGCGTAGGACAGGCAGATCACCCCCGGTTTGTCGTCGCCGTTATCGAACAGGTAGGTGCCACGGGTCAGGCGGTCGGTCAGGGTCATGCTCATCAGGTCACGGCCGGTCTGCGGGTCCTTGTCCTTCCAGAACGGCCGGTCGACCATGACGAAGGTCTTCGACGACTGCATGTAGCGGGTGCGGTCCAGGGCCATCCACATCTTTTGCGAGAACAGCGATTCCTCGCAGTCGATCTGGGTGGTCAGCAGCCAGCTCTGGCAGGTGGTGAGCACGGCTGCATAGTGGCGCACGTCGCCGTAGTTGTCGGTGACTGCCAGGCGTCCATCGGCGGCCCGGGCGATGCGCTTGACGCCGGCGCGCGGGGCGCCGCCGTGCAGGGTCTTCAGGCTGGTGCCGGTGGGCCAGTGGGCGCAGCGCTCCGGTGCATGGCGCCAGATGCCCTGGGGCACCTGCTCGACGCCGCCGACTACCAGGTGCTGATGATCGTCGCAGTTGGTCATCACCACGCGGAAGATTTCCAGCATCGAGTTAGGGAAGTCCGAGTCCCAGCCGCCGGTGCCGAAGCCGACCTGGCCGAACACTTCGCGGTGCTGGAAGCTCAGCTTGGCGAACGAACGCGAAGTGGCGACGAAGTCGTAGAAGGTGCGGTCGTCCCACAGCGGCACCAGCTTGTTCCACAGGTCTTTCAGACGTGCGACGTCACGGTCGCGGATGGCTTGCTGGATGTCGCGGAACTGGGCGCCGCTTTCCAGGGCGTCGGCCCAGGCCTCGGCCACTTCGTGGAACAGCGACGGCAGGTCGGCGGCCTTCTCGGCGTAGTAGGTCTGGCCTTCGAGGTCGATCACCGTGCTGCCCGAGGCGGGCGTGAGCGGGTTGGGGAAGGGCTTGGTCTCCAGGCCCAGCTTGTCGACGTAGTGGTAGAACGCCGTGGACGAAACCGGGAAGCGCATGCCGCCGAGTTCGGCGACGATGCCGTCGGTGCCGTTGAAGGCCTGCGAGCGCAGGCGCCCACCGAGCTTCGAGGCCTCGTAGACCACTGGCTTGAGCCCCAGCTTCATCAACTCGTAGGCCGCCACCAGCCCGGCGATGCCGCCACCGACGATCGCCACCTCTTCACCGTGCCGTGCGGCGGGGATACTGCCCAGGCCTGCCGGATGTTCCAACCAGTCGTCGAAGGCGAAGGGGAAGTCCGGGCCGAAGATGGTGATGGGTTTCTTGCCGTCGGCGGGGTGGCGATTGTTCTTGTTCATGGGGGGACCTTGCCAAGTGAGGCTGCGCAAAGGGCGGAGCCTGAGTATAGAAATGACTGGTGGCCATTTTATGAAGCGGGCAGGTCGTAATTAAGATGCAGAGTGGCGTCGTTATGTAGTTTTATTCGTCTAAATGACTACGTTTCGCTGAATAGTGGCGATTCAACAGACCGCACGTGACATGCTGAGCTCGTCAGGCAGCCAGGTGCGGTGAGGCGGTTTTGTCGGGACAGATTGCTCGAGGCGCTGCAGGCCTGATGACCAGACGCGAGCAGTCAGCCCGGCTGTCCGCGATCCACCTTGCTGCTGAGAATGATCGACGTGGTGGTCTTTTCAACCCCGTCGAGGCTGCCGATCTGGTCGAGCAGCTGGTCCAGTTGCTCGGGCGAGTCACTGCTCAGCCAGGCGACATAGTCGAACTCGCCACTCACCGCGCACAGCTGCTGTACCTGGCCCATGGCTCCGAGACGGCGCACGATGTCCTTGCCCGAGCGCGGCTGCGCCTTGATCCCCACATACGCCTGCAAGCCGCCGCCCAGCAGGCGCTGGCCCAGGCGCACGCCGTAGCCGGTGATCACCTTGCTTTTCTCCAGGCGCGCCAGGCGCGAGTTCACGGTGGTACGGGCGATGCCGAGCTGGCGGGCGAGGGTGGCGACGCTTTCCCGGGCATTGATCTGCAGCAGGGCGATCAACTGACGGTCGATCTCGTCGAGGGCGATGGGGCGGGTGTCGGACATGGTAACTCTCTACAGTGGAGCGGCTAGCCTAGCGAGCCTCGGCCGCGCAGGGCAAGGAGCGCGGTTCATGCATGCTCTGCCGCGAGCATCGCCTGGAATTGCTCGCGGAGCCCGGCGTCCAGCCCAGCCGCCTCGAACACCGCGCAAGTGAAGCTGACGGGGGCAGGGCCAGGGGCCGTGATGACACGGTCGGCCACGACCGCCTTTGCTGAGCCTCGATAGTGATCGGTGCCTTTATAGCCGGGCGCGTTGTCGCGCAGGAAGTCAGGGCTGTTGGAGGTGTGCGCACGGTCGTCCAGCAGCCCGGCCCGTGCCAGTGCCAGGGTGCCACCGCAGATGCCGGCGACCGTCGCCCCTTGCGCATGGCTTGTCTGCAGGAAGCTGCCCAGATCTGGCGCCTGAGCGCTTTCCCAGAGTGTGCCGCCAACGACGACAACCACTGCTGGCTGCCAGGCCAGGCACTGCTCCAGGCCCGCGTTCACGCTGGTATGCAGTCCGCCTTGCGAGTAGAAGTGTCCTGGTTGGGGGGTGAAGAAGCGGGTTTCGATGCCGTAGAAGGGGGCAGCGGTTCCGGCGATGAAGGCGTATTCCCAGTCCGCAAACCCGGGTGTCAGTATCAAGCCTACGCGTGGCATCGGTCGTTCTCCTCCATGGAATGGCAGGAACATACCTGAGGCGATGGCTAGTGGTCCATGGAGAGGAACGCAGATCGGAAACAGAAAAGCCGCGCAATCGCGCGGCTTCTTGATATCTGGTGGGCCCACACGGACTCGAACCGTGGACCAAAGGATTATGAGTCCTCTGCTCTAACCAACTGAGCTATAGGCCCTCAGCAGGTGCGCCGGATTATAACGAGGGTTTCGATACCGTGCCATCCGAAAGATCCGATAGTGCTATGCGAAGGAAGGTGGCGGCGAACTCCTGCGGCGGCAACGGCAGGCTGACGATGTAGCCCTGGATCTGCTCGCAACCTTCGGCGGCGAGGAAGTGCTGCTGGGCCTGGTTCTCCACGCCCTCGGCGATGATCGTCAGTTGCATGCTGCGGCCCAGGGCGATGATCGCGCGGGCGATGGCTGCGTCGTGGGGGTCGTCCGGCAGGCCGCGAATGAACGACTGGTCGATCTTGAGGATGTCCAGCGGCAGGCGCTTGAGGTAGCTGAGCGAAGAGTAGCCAGTGCCGAAGTCGTCGATGGCCAGTTGCACGCCGAGCTGCTTGAGCTGGTAGAGGATCGCCAGTGCTTCCTCGGTCTGGCTCATGATGAAGTTCTCGGTGATCTCCAGTTGCAGGTCACCGGCCTTGAGCTGATAGGTCTTGAGCAGTTGCTCGATGCGCCGGGCCAGGTTGGGTTGGCGCAACTGGGCGCCGGCCAGGTTGACCGACAGCGGGCCGAAGGCCTGGTAGGTCTTCTTCCAGGTGTGCATCTGCCGGCAGGCCTGCTCCAGCACCCAGTCGCCGAGCTGGAGGATGCTGCCGTTCTCCTCGGCCAGGTGGATGAACTGCTCGGGCGGCACCTCGCCGAAGGTCGGGTGGGTCCAGCGGATCAGCGCCTCGGCACCGACCAGGTTCTGGGTCTTGAGGCTGAACTTAGGCTGGTAGCACAGACTCAGCTCGTTGCGCTCGATGGCGCGGCGCAGTTCGTGCTCGAGGGCGATACGTTCGGTCGCCTGGGCGGTGAGGTCGCGGGTATAGGTCTCCACGCGGTTGCGGCCTTTGGCCTTGGAACGGTACATCGCCGCATCGGCGTTGCGGATCAGGGTGGCGACGTCGCTGCCGTCCTGTGGATAAAGACTGATGCCGATGCTGGCACTGGTGAAGAACTCGTGCTCGCCAGCCTGGAACGGGGCATGGAAGCAGGCCAGCAGCTTGTTGGCAATGGCGCTGGCATCGCTGGGCTTGTGCAGGCCGGGCAGAAGGATGATGAACTCGTCGCCGCCCAGGCGGGCCACGGTGTCGACGTCGCGCACCTGTTCCTTGAGGCGTTGGGCGATGCCCTTGAGCAGCAGGTCGCCGACGGGATGGCCGAGGCTGTCGTTGATGTGCTTGAAGCGGTCGAGGTCAAGGAACAGCACGGCGCCCTGGCGGTTGGATACCTGTGAGCAGGTGAGGGCGCCTTGCAGGCGGCTTTCGAACAGGACGCGGTTGGGCAGGCCGGTCAGCGGGTCGTGGTGGGCCTGGTAGTCGAGCTTGGCCTGGGCGTGCTTGAGGCTGGAAATGTCGGCGAACACCGCGACGAAGTGGGTGATGTCGTGCTCGCTGTTGCGCACGGCGCTGATGGTCAGCCAGCCGGGGTAGAGCTCGCCATTCTTGCGCTTGTTGTAGATCTCGCCCTGCCAGTGGCCTTCGGCGGTGAGCTGGTGCCACATCGCGGCGTAGAAGGCGCTGTCATGCTGGCCGGAGGCGAGCAGGCGCGGGGTCTGGCCGAGGGCTTCGATTTCGTTGTAGCCGGTGATTTCACTGAAGGCACGGTTGACCGCGCTGATGCGCTGTTCGGTGTCGGTGATCAGCACGCCTTCGGCGGTGTTCTCGAACACCGTGGCGGCCAGTTGCAGTTTTTCCTGCATCAACTGGCGCTCGGTGATGTCGCGGGCGATGGTCAGCATGCAGTCGACACCGCCGATCGGCAGGGGCCGGGCGGACAGTTCGCAGAGGCGGATCTGTCCGTCGCTGCGGCGAATATGGCCACTGAAATCGCGGACGAAACCGTCACGCTGGAGCAGCTCCACCAGACGCTGGCGCTCCTTGAGATCGACCCAGATACCCAGGTCAAGGGAGCTTTGCTCGCTGCCCGGGGGAATGTCGTAGCCGGTCAGGCGGCAGAAGCCTTCGTTGACTTCCAGCAGCAGGCCGTCGTCCAGGCGCGACAGCAGCAGGCCATCGGGCGAGGCGTGGAACGCCTTGGCGAACTTCTCCTCGGAGGTCTGCAACTGCTGCTGGGTCTCCTTGAGCTGGTTGATGTCGCGCACGGCGACCACGAAGGCCTTGGTGCCGTCGAGGTCGAAGGTTTCGGCCGAAGTCAGGCCGGTGAACAGTTGGCCGTTGCTGCGCCGGAAGGTCATCTCCATGTTGCGGATACCGCCCTGGTGCAGGCGTTCGAGCAGAATCGGGCCGGCCCCGGTGGCGCCCCACAGCTCGAGCTCGGTGGCGGTGCGGCCGATCACCTGGGCGGGGCTCAGGCCGATCTGCTCCTCGAAGGCTTCGTTGACCTCCAGCAGGCAGCCATCGCTGTGGCGGGCGATGACCAGGATGTCCGGGCACTGCTGGAACACCGAGGCGAACTTCTGCTCCGACAGGCGCAGGGCATCTTCGGTGTGCTTGGTCTCGCTGATATCGATCATCAGGCCGCGCATCAGCGGCTTGTGGCCATGCTCGATCATGCTGACGATGTTGCGCACCCACAGGGCATGGCCGTCGGCGCGGATCACCCGGTAATCGAGGCTGTGGTCGCGCCCGGCGGCGGTTTCGCTGTCGCAGTAGGCCTGGGCCCAGAGCGCGTCGTCCGGGTGCAGGATGCTGCGCCAGAACCCAGGCTTGAGCCATTCGCCCAGCGGGTAGCCGAGCAGGTCCTCGGCATGGGGCGAAACGTAGCTGTAGGTGAAGTCGTTGGCATCGGCTTCCCAGGCGATCGCCGACAGGCTCTCGACCAGGCCGCGGTAGTGGTATTCGCTGCTGCGCAGTTCCTGTTCCAGGGCGATGCGTCGGGAAATTTCCGAGCTCAGCCGGCGGTTGATGCGGATCACCACGGCGAGGATGGCCACCAGCAGCAGGACCGCCGGCAGGCCGTAGAGCAGGGTGTCGTGCCAGAAGGTGCG
Source organism: Pantoea sp. Cy-639 (assembly GCF_011752525.1). Lineage (GTDB taxonomy): Bacteria > Pseudomonadota > Gammaproteobacteria > Pseudomonadales > Pseudomonadaceae > Aquipseudomonas. Next base: position 261,339 of record NZ_VWXI01000006.1, read on the forward strand.
CTGGTCGATGACGTTGCCGACCCAACGCTGCTGGATATGGCTGACTTCACTGCTGCTCATGTCGGCCATGACCTTGTCGAGAATGCCGACCAGGATCTTCTGGTCGCGTGGCACGGCCATGGCCAGTTGGTAGCGGTAGGGCGTCTCGCCGCTGACGTACAGGCCGTCGAGCTTGAGCTGGCGCAGGCTCCAGATGCTCGAGGCGAGGTCGCCGACCACGGCGTCCACTTCGTCGGTGGCCAGGGCCTGCAGGGTCGAGCTGACGTTGGGCATGGCCACCAGATTGAGGTCGGGGTGGTGGCTGCGCAGCAGTTCATGGGGCGCGTAGTTCTCCACCACGGCGATCTTCAGGCCGTAGAGGTCGTTGAGATTGCGCGGCTGCGCGCCGCCCGAGTGGGCGAGGATGACGATGGGGAAGTCCAGGTAGGGGCGGGTGAAGGCCAGGTAGCCCTGGCGCTCGGGGGTGGACATGATACCGGGCAGCAGGTCGATGTGACCGGCGCGGGCCTGCTCCAGCACTTCGGTCCAGCTGCTTGGCTCGACCGGCTTGAGGGTGATGCCCAGGCGCTCCTGGATGAAGGCGATGTAGTCGGCGGCCAATCCCTGGTAGCGGCCTTCCTCGTCGCGGAACTCGAAGGGCGGCCATGAAGCGTCGACGCCCAGGCGCAGCTGCGGGTGGGCAGTGAGCCAGGCTTGTTCCTCGTCGGTCAGGGTCAGCGCGCCGGCGGTTGTGTTCCAGACCAGCAGGAACAGCAACAGAAGGGCCGGCATCAAGGGCATGGCGGGCTCTCGATCAGGGGGTCTGAATCGAGTGTAGACGGGCATCCCGTCTGCGGCGCGGCGCAGGCCATGACCTTCTGTCACATAAGAAAAACCCCGGCCTGGGCCGGGGTTGGTCTTTTACTCGTCGAGGAACGAACGCAGGTGCTCGCTTCGCGTCGGGTGGCGCAGCTTGCGCAGCGCCTTGGCTTCGATCTGACGGATCCGCTCACGGGTCACGTCGAACTGCTTGCCGACCTCCTCGAGGGTGTGATCGGTGTTCATGTCGATGCCGAAACGCATGCGCAGCACCTTGGCTTCACGTGCGGTCAGGCCCGAGAGCACGTCACGGGTCGCTTCCTTGAGGCTTTCGACCGTGGCCACGTCGATCGGGGACTGCATGGTGGAGTCCTCGATGAAGTCGCCCAGGTGGGAGTCCTCATCGTCACCGATCGGGGTTTCCATGGAGATCGGTTCCTTGGCGATCTTCAGGACCTTGCGGATCTTGTCCTCAGGCATCTCCATGCGCTCGCCGAGCTCTTCCGGGGTCGGTTCGCGGCCCATTTCCTGCAGCATCTGCCGGGAAATACGGTTGAGCTTGTTGATCGTCTCGATCATGTGCACCGGAATACGGATGGTGCGTGCCTGGTCGGCGATCGAGCGGGTGATCGCCTGGCGGATCCACCAGGTGGCGTAGGTCGAGAACTTGTAGCCACGACGGTATTCGAACTTGTCCACCGCCTTCATCAGACCGATGTTGCCTTCCTGGATCAGGTCGAGGAACTGCAGGCCACGGTTGGTGTACTTCTTGGCGATGGAAATCACCAGACGCAGGTTCGCCTCGACCATTTCCTTCTTGGCGCGGCGGGCCTTGGCCTCGCCGATGGACATGCGACGGTTGATATCCTTGATTTCGACGACAGTCAGGCCGGTCTCGGTCTCGAGGTCGATCAGTTTCTGCTGGCAGGCGACGATCGCGGCGTCTTTCTCACCCAGGGCGGCAGCCCATTTGGTGTTGCGCTTGGCCAGGTCGCCGGACCAGGTCTGGTCGGTCTCGTTGCTCGGGAACAGACGCAGGAAGTCGGCACGCGGCATGCGCGCATCACGTACGCACAGTTGCATGATGGCGCGTTCCTGCTGGCGCAGGCGATCCAGGGCACCGCGTACACGCTCGACCAGGGCGTCGAACTGCTTCGGCACCAGCTTGATCGGCATGAACAGGTCGGCCAGGGCTTGCATGGCGCCGATGCTGTCTTTGTGGCTGCGACCGTGCTTCTTCAGCACCTTGAGGGTGTCGACCAGCTGATCCTTGACTGCACCGAAACGCTGCGCGGCAACGACCGGGTCCGGACCGCTCTCGGTCTCTTCCTCGTCATCGCCGTCGGCGTTTTCTTCTTCGTCGTCGTCGCTCTCTTCCTTCGCGGCAGCGGCCTTGGTACCAGGGATCGGTACTTCTTCGGTCGGTGCAGCGATGTTGTCGTCAGGGTCGATGTAACCGCTGAGGACGTCGGACAGGCGACCACCTTCGCTGGTGACGCGATCGTATTCGCCGAGGATATAGTCGACGGTGCCCGGGAAGTGGGCGATGGCGCCCATGACTTCACGGATGCCTTCCTCGATGCGCTTGGCGATTTCGATCTCGCCTTCGCGGGTCAGCAGCTCGACGGTACCCATTTCGCGCATGTACATGCGCACCGGGTCGGTCGTGCGGCCGATATCGGTCTCTACTGCTGCCAACGCTGCGGCGGCTTCTTCGGCTGCGGCTTCGTCGGTGTCGGCTTCCGCCAACAGCAGGGCATCCGCATCCGGAGCACTCTCGAATACGTTGATCCCCATGTCGTTGATCATGCGGATGATGTCTTCCACCTGTTCCGGATCTGAAATATCCTCAGGCAGGTGGTCGTTGACCTCCGCGTAAGTCAGGTAGCCCTGCTCACGACCGCGGGTGATCAACTCTTTGATACGAGATTGCTGTTGCGCTTTTCCGGACATAACACCCTATCCACTGAAGGTCTTGGCGGGCAAAAAACAAGCCGAGGATTATACCCGAGCATGGACCTCACGCGCCAGATGAGGTCGGGTTTTGTGCGGGAACATTCCGGCTCAGCAGGGTGAGCAGCTGGGATTTTTCCTCTGTGCTCAATTCGCTTTGACGGGCTTTCCTGAGCAGATGTTCCAGGCTGCGCTCGCGTTGGCGAGCGGACAGACTAGTTATAGTGTCGAAAAACTGTTGTTCAAGGTTGTCGGCATCGATCAGCCATTCCTTCTCCGCCAGGGCCCGCAGCAGGCGACCCTGCTCGGTGCCGTGCCAGCGTGCGATCAGCTGCATTGAGCTTAGCCCAGGATTCTTCTGCGCGGCTTCGATCAGGGCGACCAGCAACTGGTTGTACAGGTGCTCTTCGTCGGCAAAGTGGCTGGCGTCCTCGACCTTGCCCGCCAGCAGCGGGTGGTGCAGCAGGGTGCGCAGGGCCGACAGCGTCGGTGGCTCCACCGGCGCCGGCACCCGGGGTGGCGCCTCGCCGCGCTGGCCGTCGCGCTGCCAGGGCTTGCCGCCTTTCTTGTCCCAGGGCTTGCCGTCCCACTGTTTCTTGCCGCCACCCTTGTTCGGTGTCCAGGGGCGTTGCTCCTGCTGCGCGGGGGCGTAGTCGGGCATGTAGTGACTGTCGCCAGGGTCCGGCGTGTAGCTGGCCATGGCGTCGTAGTCGTAGCCGGGATCGTAGTCCGGCACGCTGCTCGGAGCTGGTGCGCTCTGGGCAAGCTGCTCCATCTGCTGCGGGTCGAGCCCGGTGATTTCCTTCAGGCGATTGCGCATCAGCTGGCGCAGGTTGGCGCCCGGCACCTGCTCGATTAGTGGCGCGGCCAGGGTGACCATGTGCGCCTTGCCTTCCAGCGAGCGCGGATCGGCTTCGTTGCTCAACTGCTCGAAGAAATAGTCGGCCAGCGGTTGGGCGTGCTGGTTGATACGGGCCTGGAAGGCATCGGTGCCTTCGGCGCGGACCAGGCTGTCCGGGTCCTCGCCCTCGGGCAGGAACAGGAAGCGCGCGCGGCGACCGTCCTGCAGGCTCGACAGGGTCGACTCCAGGGCGCGCCAGGCCGCCTTGCGACCGGCCTGGTCGCCGTCGAAGCAGAACAGCACGCTGGGCACCACGCGGAACAGGCGCTTGAGGTGCTCTTCGCTGGTGGCCGTGCCGAGGGTCGCCACGGCGTTGCGCAGGCCTTGCTGGGCCAGGGCGATCACGTCCATGTAGCCCTCGACCACGATCACTTCATCGAGGTTGCGGTTGTGCTTGCGCGCCTCGTACAGGCCGTACAGCTCCTGGCCCTTGTGGAACACCGGGGTTTCCGGGGAGTTCAGGTACTTGGGCTTGTCGTCGCCCAGTACCCGGCCGCCAAAGGCGATGACCCGGCCGCGACTGTCGCGGATGGGGAACATCACTCGGTCGCGGAAGCGGTCGTAGCGCTTGCCGCTCTCGGCGTTCTCGATCAGCAGGCCGGCATCGATCATCACCTTCTGTTGCAGCGTGTCGGCGCCCAGGTGTTTGAGCAGGTTGTCCCAGCCCGGCGGGGCGAAGCCCAGGCCGAAGTCGCGGGCGATCTCGCCAGACAGGCCGCGGCCCTTGAGGTATTCCACCGCCGCCTTGCGGGTAGGGTGGTTGCGCAGGGCCTGGCGGTAGAACTCCGCCGCCGCCTCGAGCAGCGGATACAGCGGTGAGTCGGTCGGCTGGCGTGGCTTCTGGCCGCGGCGCCCCTCTTCCCGTGGCACTTCCATGCCGGCCGCGCGAGCCAGTTCCTCGACCGCCTGGGGGAAGTCCAGATTGTCGTGGTCCATGATGAAGCCGAGCGCGTTGCCGCCGGCACCGCAACCGAAGCAGTAGTAGAACTGCTTGTCCGGGCTGACGGTAAAGGAGGGGGACTTCTCCTTGTGGAACGGACAGCAGGCGGAAAGATTCTTGCCAGTCTTCTTCAGCTGGACGCGCGAACTCACCACATCGACGATGTCGGTGCGGTTGAGAAGGTCATCAATGAAGCTCTGGGGAATCAGCCCGGCCATGGCAGCCTCGTCATCTGGCAACTGGCAAGTCTAAACGCTTGTGCGCGGGATATGGGGTGTCGCAGGAGAGGTGTGTGCTCGTCACCAGCCCGTGAGGGCTCGTCAGAAAGGACGTGCACGCCTGGTCAATGACCAGTTCTGACGCGTTGAGGCAGGTTGCCCGTGGCTTTTGCCGGGGCACCCATGGCGCATGGCCAAGGGTTTGAAGCGACCGCTGCCATCAACCCGGCACGAGGCCGGGCGGGGCAGAAGCTTTGCGTAGAACGTCTGAATTAGTACAGACGAACGGCGCGGCGCTGTTCGCGCTGAACCTTCTTGGCGTGACGCTTTACAGCGGCAGCGGCTTTGCGCTTGCGCTCGGCAGTCGGCTTCTCGTAAAACTCGCGGCTACGAACTTCAGCCAGTACACCGGCTTTTTCGCAGGAGCGCTTGAAACGACGCAGAGCTACGTCGAAGGGTTCGTTCTCTTTAACTTTGACGGCTGGCATCCAGGGCTACCTTAATTCATTACCGGGGTAGACGTGCTCCTGGCAAAACATAAGGTGTGCTGGAGAACGTCGGTTTTCAAGGGTTGCGGATGTTAACCCTTAGCTGGCCGGAATGCAAAGCCTCTGATCGAAAACCGCTGGTCGGCACAGGACACGGGGACTATCATGCGCGCCTTCGAATTCAGCCTCGACAAGGCACGGACCCATGCTAGTACTGGGATTGGAAACATCCTGCGACGAAACTGGCGTCGCATTATACGACAGTGAACGCGGCCTGCTGGCCGACGCGCTGTTCAGCCAGATCGACCTGCACCGCGTCTATGGTGGCGTGGTGCCCGAGCTCGCCTCGCGCGACCACGTCAAGCGCATGCTGCCGCTGATCCGCCAGGTGTTGCAGGAGGCCGACTGCGTCGCCACCGAGATCGACGCCATCGCCTACACCGCGGGTCCTGGCCTGGTCGGCGCGTTGCTGGTGGGCGCCTCGTGCGCCCAGGCCCTGGCCTTTGCCTGGGATATTCCGGCGATCGGCGTGCACCATATGGAAGGCCATCTGCTGGCGCCGATGCTCGAGGAGCAACCACCGGAATTTCCGTTCGTCGCTTTGTTGGTGTCCGGCGGTCATACCCAGCTGGTCCGGGTCGACGGTATCGGCCAGTACGAGTTGCTGGGCGAGAGCCTCGACGATGCGGCCGGCGAAGCCTTCGACAAGACCGCCAAGCTGATCGGCCTCAACTACCCGGGTGGCCCTGAAATCGCCCGCCTGGCCGAGCAGGGCACCCCTGGGCGCTTCGTGTTCCCGCGGCCGATGTGCGACCGGCCGGGTCTGCAGTTCAGCTTCAGTGGCCTCAAGACGTTCGCCCTGAACACCTGGCAGCAGTGCCGCGATGCCGGGGACGACAACGAGCAAACCCGTTGCGACGTGTCCCTGGCCTTCCAGCAGGCGGTGGTGGAGACTCTGACCATCAAGTGCAAGCGTGCCCTCAAGCAGACCGGGCTCAAGCGCCTGGTCATCGCCGGCGGTGTGAGCGCCAACAAAGCGTTGCGCGCGTCGCTGGAGGACATGCTCGCCAGCATCAAGGGCAATGTCTATTACGCCCGCCCGCGCTTCTGCACCGACAACGGCGCGATGATCGCCTATGCCGGTTGCCAGCGCTTGCTCGCCGGCCAGCAGCAGGACTTGGCGATCAGCGTGCAGGCGCGCTGGCCGATGGAGCAGCTGCCGGCAGTATGAGGCCGGGGCGGCGGCTGCCTCAGAAGTGGCGCTCGCGCCCGGCGAACAAGTCACGCAGGTTGTTGCGATGGCGCCATACGATCAACACCGTCAATACCGTCATCGGCAGCAACGCTGCCGGTTCGCGCCAAGCCAGCAGCGGCAGGGTCAGGGGCGTGGCGATCAGAGCCGCCAGCGAGCTGGTGCGGGTGAGGTAGAAGGTCAGCAGCCAGGCGCCGATGGCCAGCAGGGCGGCCGGGAAGTACAGGGCCATGAGCATGCCGGCTGCGGTTGCAACACCCTTGCCGCCCTGGAAACGAAAGTACACCGGGAACAGGTGCCCGAGTACCGCGCAGACGCCGACCCAGGCCTGCTCCTGCAGGTCGAGCCCGGCAAGGCGGGCCAGCAGCACGGGCACGACGCCCTTGCACAAGTCGCCGAGCAGGGTGAGGATCGCCAGCTTGCGTCCTGCCAGGCGCAGCATGTTGGTCGCGCCGGCGTTGCCCGAGCCGCTGGAGCGCGGATCGGGGCTGCCACTGAGGCGGCTCAGGACGATGGCGAAGGACAGGGAGCCGAGCAGGTAGGCAAGCAGCACCAGTGACCAAAACATGCTAACTATTCCGGGCGAGGACGCCCTGATTCTAACGGCGCCCGTCGCCCTTGTCGTGCTGTGGAGAGAAGTGCTTGGACAGAGTGTTCATCGAAGGCCTGGAAGTCGATACCGTGATCGGCGCCTATGACTGGGAGCGGGATATTCGCCAGTGCCTGCGCCTGGACCTGAGTTTCGCCTGGGACAACCGTCCGGCCGCGGCCGATGACGACCTGGCCCTGGCGCTGGACTACGCCAGTGTCTCGGCACGGGTCCAGGCCTTTGCCGAGCAGGCCCGCTTCGAGCTGGTGGAGACCTTCGCCGAGCGCTTGGTGGCAGTGCTGATGGCGGAGTTCGGCATTCCCTGGGTACGCCTGAAACTCACCAAGCCCGGCGCTGTGCCGGCGGCCCGTGGTGGTGTTGGCGTGGAGATCGAGCGCGGATGTCTCTGAGCACGGTTTACCTGGGTCTGGGCAGCAATATCGAGCGTGAGCGGCACCTGTGCGCCGGGCTCGATGCGCTCGCTGGCATCCTGGGCGACATGCACTGCTCGGCGGTGTTCGAAAGCCAGGCGGTGGGCATCAAGAGCGGGCCGTTTTTCAACCTGGTGGTGCGTGGCACGACCGACCTGCCGTTGCTGGAGCTCGATCGCCGGCTCAAGTTCATCGAGGCCGACAATGGCCGTTACGCGCCCGATCGCAAGGGGCTGCCGCTGGATATCGACGTGCTGATGTTCGATGACCTGTGCGGCACGTTCAATGGCCTGGTGCTGCCGCGTGCGGAGATCCTGAAGAATGCCTTCGTGCTCTGGCCGTTGTCGCTGCTGGCGCCGGCACTGGTGCACCCGGGCGTTGGCAGGTCGATGGCGCAGTTGTGGCAGGAGGCGAGCATCGACCAGGTGCTGGCACCTGTGCCGTTCGAGTGGCGAGGGACGCAGCTGACTCAGGTGTGATCCTGGGGCTTCGCCAGCAAGGTTGGTGCGCGCCCCTTGCTGGCGAGAGGTCAGGCATCAGCCAGCCTTGTAGGCTTTCAGTGCCCTGAGTCTTTCCCCTTTCAGCGCTTCTCCCAGCGCTTGCCCTGTCAGTCCCTTCTCGACCAGTGGTTTCACATCCACCGCCCTGGCCGCCGCTGCCGCGCCGCGCAGGTACTGTGCCTGTGGATAATCCCGGTTTTCCAGGCCCAGCCGGCCTCGCGCGTCCATTTCGCAGGCGGCGATGAAGTCCTCGAAGCGTTGCGGGCGTCGATAGACGTCGAACTTCTGCAGCAGCTCCAGCAGCGTCAAAGGTCGCAGTTCCAGGGCGCGGTGGCAGTGGGTGTGGTATTCGCCGACCAGCAACGCCAGCTCCTGGCATTCGCGTGGGGCCTTGAAGCGCTGGTTCACCGCCTTGATCAGTTTCAGGCCGCGGACCTCATGGGCGATATGCCGTGGCCATTCCTCCTCGGGCGTGGTGCCCTTGCCCAGGTCGTGCAGCAGGCAGGCCCAGCGTACCGCCAGCGGTTGCTGGTGCAGGGCGGACTGCGCCAGCACCGACAGGGTATGGATACCGCTGTCGATCTCGGGATGATGCGCGGCGGGCTGGGGTACGCCGAACAAGGCGTCCAGTTCGGGCATCAGGACCTTGAGAGCGCCGCAGGCGCGCAGCACTTCGATGAAGACCTGAGGTTGCGCCTCCATCAGTGCACGCTCGATTTCTTTCCAGCTGCGTTCGGCGGTCAGTGCCTGCAGCTCACCCGAGTCGGTGATCTGGCGCATCAGGGCCAGCGTTTCGTCGGCCACGCGGAATCCCAGGGGGGCATAGCGGGCTGCGAAGCGGGCGACACGCAGTACGCGCAAGGGATCTTCGGCGAATGCCGGGGAAACATGGCGCAAGATGCGTTGTTCAAGGTCGGATTTGCCGTGATACGGATCGTACAGGTTGCCGTGTTCATCCTCGGCCATGGCATTGATGGTCAGGTCGCGGCGTATCAGGTCTTCCTCGAGCGTGACATCGGGGCTTGCATGGAATGTGAAACCGCCATAACCGCGTCCGCTCTTGCGCTCGGTGCGCGCCAGGGCGTACTCCTCGCTGGTTCTGGGGTGAAGGAAAACCGGAAAATCGGCGCCCACGGGGCGAAAACCCTGGGCCTGCATCTGTTCGACGGTGGCGCCGACCACCAGCCAGTCGACATCGCTGACCGGGCGGCCGAGCAGGCGGTCGCGCACGGCGCCGCCAACTTTGTAGATCTGCATGTGGAATCTCCATTACTGGCGACAGGATACCCTGTCGCCAGTAATGGAGGTGGCCTTGCTAGAGGTGATGGATCACGGCCAGGTCCATGCGCCCGTACTCGCCGGCGTCCCCGTGTTCGCTGCGTGGCGGCATGTGATGGGTTTTCATGACTTGCTCGCCCTGCACGGTTTCCAGGTGGATGTCGAAGCCCCACAGGCGATGCAGGTGCTTGAGTACCTCTTCGGTGGAGTCGCCCAGCGGCTTGCGGTTGTGTTGCTGGTGACGCAGGGTCAGGGAACGGTCGCCGCGACGATCGATGCTCCAGATCTGCACGTTGGGCTCGCGATTGCCCAGGTTGTACTGCGCGGCCAGTTGCTCGCGGATGGTGCGGTAGCCGTCCTCGTCGTGGATCGCTGGCACCAGCAGGTCGTCGCGCTGGTCGTCGTCGAGGATGCTGAACAGCTTGAGGTCACGCATCACCTTGGGTGACAGGTACTGCAGGATGAAGCTCTCGTCCTTGAAGCTGCTCATGGCGAACTTGATGGTAGAAAGCCAGTCACTGCCAGCAATGTCGGGGAACCAGCGGCGATCTTCTTCGGTTGGATGCTCGCAGATACGCCGGATGTCGGTGTACATGGCAAAGCCCAGGGCATAGGGATTGATGCCGCTGTAGTAGGGGCTGTCGAAGCCCGGCTGGAACACCACGCTGGTATGGGACTGGAGGAACTCCAGCATGAAGCCCTCGGTGATCAGGCCTTCGTCGTACAGGTCGTTCATCAGGGTGTAGTGCCAGAATGTCGCCCAGCCTTCGTTCATCACCTGGGTCTGGCGTTGTGGGTAGAAGTACTGGGCGATCTTGCGCACGATGCGCACCACCTCGCGCTGCCAGGGTTCGAGCAGCGGGGCGTGCTTTTCGATGAAGTAGAGGATGTTCTCCTGCGGTTCGGCGGGGAAGCGCGCGTCATCCTTCTCATTGCCCTTTTCCGTGCCTTTGGGGATGGTGCGCCAGAGGTCGTTGATCTGCCGTTGCAGGTGTTCCTCGCGTTCCTTCTGGCGGCGTCGCTCTTCTTCGGCGGAGATCGGGTAGGGGCGTTTGTAGCGGTCCACGCCATAGTTCATCAGGGCATGGCAGGAGTCGATCAGGTCCTCGACGGCGTCGATGCCGTGGCGCTCCTCGCACTGGGCGATGTACTGCTTGGCGAACACCAGGTAGTCGATGATCGAACTGGCGTCGGTCCAGGTGCGGAACAGGTAGTTGCCCTTGAAGAAACTGTTGTGGCCATAGCAGGCATGGGCGATCACCAGTGCCTGCATGCACATGGTGTTCTCTTCCATCAGGTAGGCGATGCAGGGATCGGAGTTGATCACGATCTCGTAGGCGAGGCCCATCTGGCCGCGACTGTAGGATTTCTCGGTGCTGAGGAACTGCTTGCCATAGGACCAGTGGTGATAGCCCAGTGGCATGCCCACCGAGGCATAGGCGTCCATCATCTGCTCGGCGGTGATCACTTCGATCTGGTTGGGATAGGTATCCAGGGCGTAACGCGCGGCCAGGCGGCTGATCTCGCGGTCGTAGGTCTGGATCAGCTCGAAGGTCCATTCCGAGCCGGTGGAGATGGGCTGGCGTCGCTGTTCTCTGGCGCTCATGTGGCTAACCTGCGCTGGAAGAGTTCACGGAAGACCGGGTAGATATCACCGGCCGAAACCAACTGCTGCTGGGCGAAGGTGTCGGGGTAGGCTTCGCCGATGCGTTCGTACTCGTACCACAGGGCCTGGTGTTCGCGCGGGGTGATCTCGACATAAGTGTAGTACTGCACGTGCGGCATGATCTGGTTGGCCAGGATGTCGCGGCAGATCGGCGAGTCATCGTTCCAGTTGTCGCCGTCCGAGGCCTGGGCAGCGTAGATGTTCCAGTCACTGGCCGGATAGCGTTCGGCCATGACTTCCTGCATCAGCTTTAGCGCGCTGGAGACGATGGTGCCGCCGGTCTCGCGCGAGTAGAAGAACTCTTCCTCGTCGACTTCGCGGGCGCTGGTGTGGTGGCGGATGAACACCACCTCGATGCGGTCGTAGTTCCGCTTGAGGAACAGGTACAGGAGGATGAAGAAGCGCTTGGCGATGTCCTTGGTGGCCTGGGTCATCGAGCCGGAAACGTCCATCAGGCAGAACATCACCGCCTTGGAGCTGGGGTTGGGCTGCTTGATCAGCAGGTTGTACTTGAGGTCGAAGGTGTCGAGGAAGGGCAGGCGGTTGATGCGCGCCTTGAGCCGCTCGATCTCGGCTTCGGTTTCCTGGATATCGGTGAAGTTGTCCGGCTCCTCGACCTTGAGCCGGTCGAGTTCCTTCTGCGCTTCGCGCAACAGGGCGCGGCTGCTGCCGGTCAGGGCAATGCGCCGGGCATGGGCCGAGCGCAGGGTGCGCACGATATTGATGCGCGACGGGTTGCCCTCGTTGGCGATGCCGGCACGCACGGTCTTGAAGGTGTCGGCGCCGGTCAGGTGGCGTTTGACCAGGTTGGGCAGTTCGAGGTCCTCGAACATGAACTCGAGGAATTCCTCCTGGGTGATCTGGAAGACGAAATCATCCATGCCTTCGCCGGAGTTGCCGGCCTTTCCGCGACCGCTGCCGCCCCCTCCTCCCTGCGGGCGAGCGATATGCTCGCCGGCAGTGAACTCCTTGTTGCCGGGATGCACGGTGGTCTGCTTGCCGCCGCGGCCATGGTGCAGCACCGGCTCGTCGATGTCGCGGCCGGGTATGCTGATCTGCTCGCCATGCTCCATGTCCATGATGGAGCGGCGGCTGACGGCCTCTTCGACCGCCTTCTTGATGTGCTCACGGTACCGGCGCAGGAAGCGCTGACGGTTGACCGTGCTCTTGTTCTTGCCGTTCAGGCGTCGGTCGATGACGTAGCTCATGGGCCCTCCGGTAGCTGGATACAGCTGCAAAGCGTCAAGCTACGAGCTGCAAGCAAAAGCTGTTGCCGCCGCCACGGCTGGACTGGCGCACCAGAGTGCGCCGCCCGTGCCCGTGACTTGCCGCTTTTACTGCGATTTCCTGACCCGCAGGTACCATTCCGACAGCAGGCGCACCTGTTTGTCGGTGTAGCCTCGCTCCACCATCCGGGTGACGAAGTCGTTGTGCTTCTGTTGATCCTCCTTGCTGGCCTTGGCGTTGAAGCTGATGACCGGCAGCAGGTCCTCGGTGTTGGAGAACATCTTCTTCTCGATGACCACCCGCAGCTTCTCGTAGCTGAGCCAGCTGGGGTTCTTGCCATTGTTGTTGGCGCGGGCGCGCAGCACGAAGTTGACGATCTCGTTGCGGAAATCCTTCGGATTGCTGATGCCGGCCGGCTTCTCGATCTTCTCCAGCTCTTCGTTGAGGGCGATGCGGTTGAGGATCTCGCCGGTTTCCGGGTCGCGGTATTCCTGGTCCTGGATCCAGAAGTCGGCGTACAGCACGTAGCGGTCGAAGATGTTCTGGCCGTACTCGCTGTAGGACTCCAGGTAAGCAGTCTGGATCTCCTTGCCGATGAACTCGATGTAGCGTGGCGCCAGGTATTCCTTCAGGTAGCGCAGGTAACGCTCGCGCACCTCGGCAGGGAACTGCTCCTGCTCGATCTGCTGCTCCAGCACGTACAGCAGGTGCACGGGGTTGGCCGCGACCTCGTGGGGATCGAAGTTGAACACCTTGGAGAGGATCTTGAAGGCGAAGCGGGTCGACAGGCCGTTCATGCCCTCGTCGACGCCAGCGGCATCGCGGTATTCCTGGATCGACTTGGCCTTCGGATCGGTGTCCTTGAGGTTTTCGCCGTCGTAGACGCGCATCTTCGAATAGATGTTCGAGTTCTCCGGCTCTTTCAGGCGCGAGAGCACGGTGAACTGGGCCAGCATCTTCAGGGTGTCGGGTGCGCAGTGGGCGTTGGCCAGCGAACTGTTGATCAGCAGCTTGTCGTAGATCTTGATCTCGTCGCTGACGCGCAGGCAGTAGGGCACCTTGACGATGTAGATCCGGTCGATGAACGCCTCGTTGTTCTTGTTGTTACGGAAGGTGTGCCATTCCGATTCGTTGGAGTGGGCCAGCAAGATCCCGGAGTAGGGGATCGCGCCGAGGCCTTCGGTACTGTTGTAGTTGCCTTCCTGGGTGGCGGTGAGCAACGGGTGCAGGACCTTGATCGGCGCCTTGAACATCTCGACGAATTCCATCAGGCCCTGGTTGGCCCGGCACAGTGCGCCCGAATAGCTGTAGGCGTCGGCGTCGTTCTGCGGGAATTCCTCGAGCTTGCGGATATCCACCTTGCCGACCAGGGCCGAGATGTCCTGGTTGTTCTCGTCGCCTGGTTCGGTCTTGGCGATGGCGATCTGGTTGAGGATCGAGGGGTAGAGCTTGACCACCTTGAACTTGCTGATGTCGCCGCCGAACTCCTGCAGGCGCTTGGTGGCCCAGGGCGACATGATGGTGTTCAGGTAGCGGCGGGAGATGCCGTATTCCTCTTCGAGGATTGCGCCGTCTTCGGCGGCATTGAACAGCCCCAGCGGCGACTCGAAGACTGGCGAGCCCTTGATGGCGTAGAACGGCACCTTTTCCATCAGTTGCTTGAGCTTTTCGGCCAGCGACGACTTGCCGCCACCTACCGGGCCCAGCAGGTAGAGGATCTGTTTCTTCTCCTCCAGGCCCTGAGCGGCATGCCGGAAGTACGAAACGATCTGGTCGATGCACTCTTCCATCCCATGGAAGTCGGCAAAGGCCGGGTAGCGGCGAATCACCTTGTTGGAGAAGATCCGCGACATCCTGGAGTTGGTGGAGGTATCGACCAGTTCCGGCTCCCCAATGGCCATCAGCAAACGTTCGGCCGCAGATGCATAGGCGCTGCGATCCTGTTTGCACAGCTCGAGGTATTCCTGCAGCGAAAGTTCTTCCTGGCGGGTGGACTCGAAACGTTGTTGGAAGTGGCTAAAAATGCTCATGACGTCACCTCGCTCGATACGTGGAGACGACGCCGGATCAGTCAGCTGATGCTGGCATGCAACCGGGTTCGCCGATTGCTGTATACCCCCCAGAACACCCTGTAACGCTACCGATGACCCGCACGCCGGTGTACCGGCTCTCCCCTTTTTCTGGATGGCCTGGGCTTAAGAATAGTTGGTTCTGGGCAAGGTCAAGGGCGGGGAGCGGGGAACGCGCTTGCGACCGTTCGTCAGGTCGGGCGCAAGCCCGCACGGAGTGCGGGCTGCAGGAAAAATGAAAAAATTATTCAGCGCTGCCCTGGGCGGTTTCCGCCGGGTAAGTGTTGCGCCACAGCTCGAAGCCACCATCAATGCTGTAGACGTTGGAGAAGCCCTGGCCGACCAGGTAGGCGGCAGCGCTCTGGCTGGAATTGCCGTGGTAGCAGACCACCAGTGTAGGCGCGTCGAGGTCGGCGTTGCGGATGAAGTCGGCCACCGAGTGGTTGTCCAGATGAGTGGCGCCGGCGATGTGACCGGCCGCGAAGGCTTGCGGGTCGCGAATATCGACGACGACCGCACCTTCGGCACGCAGGGCCTGGGCCTGCTCGGGGGAGATGCGCTTGAATTCGCTCATGGGGTGGTTCCTTCAGGGTTGAACGTTGGAGCGGCGGCTGCGGGTGGGCGAGGGGAGCCCTCGCGGGTGCAGTCGCAGCGGTGGTATTCGCCACTGTCGACGTTGTACAGGGTCATGGCGCCGCCCCAGACGCAGCCAGTGTCCAGGGCGATCACGCCGGGCACATCGACACGGCCTTCGAGCGCGGCCCAGTGGCCGAAGATGATCTTCACGTGGCGCGAGCGGCGCTCGGCATGGTCGAACCAGGGCTTGTAGCCTTTCGGCGCGGTGTCCAGGCCTTCCTTGCTCTTGAGGTCGAGCTTGCCGGCGGCGGTACAGAAGCGCATGCGGGTGAAGTAGTTGGTGATCACGCGCAGGCGCTCGGTGCCTGCGAGGTTCTTGCTCCACTTGTTCGGTTCGTTGCCGTACATGCCGTCCAGGTAGAGTTGCAGGCGGTTGTCGTCACGCAGTACTTCCTCGACCTCGGCCGCCAGCTCCAGGGCGCGGCCCAGGGTCCACTGCGGCGGGATGCCGGCATGTACCATGGCGATGCCGCGGGGCTCGTCGTAATGCAGCAGTTTCTGCCGGCGCAGCCAGTCGAGCAGTTGGTCGGCATCCGGTGCCTCGATGATTTCGCGCAGGGTGTCGCTCTTTTTCAGGCGTTCGACGTTGTGCCAGGCCGCCAGCAGGTGGAGGTCGTGGTTGCCGAGTACGCAAACCAGCGAATCGCGGATCGAATAAAGGTAGCGCAGGGTTTCCAGCGACTCGGGGCCGCGGTTGACCAGGTCGCCGACCAGCCACAGGCGGTCGACGGCGGGGTCGAAGCGCACGCGTTCGAGCAGGCACTTGAGCGGTTGCAGGCAGCCTTGCAGGTCGCCGACGGCGTAGGTGGCCATATCAGTGCAGGGCTCCGGGTACGGCCAGGCGGAACGGGGCAATCTCGGCGTCGAAGCGTTTGCCGTCCTCGGCGAACATCTGATAACTGCCCTGCATGGTGCCGACGCGGGTGCTGATCACCGCGCCACTGCTGTAGGTGTGGCTCTGGCCGGGTTCGATCAGCGGCTGCTGGCCGATCACCCCGGCACCGCGCACCTCCTCGACTTCGCCATCGCCATTGGTGATCAGCCAGTGGCGGGACATCAGCTTGGCTTTGACCGTGCCGTTGTTCTGCACGGTGATGGTATAGGCGAAGGCGAAACGACTGCTTTCGGGGTCGGACTGTTCTTTGAGGTAGCGGGTCACGACGCTGACGTCGATCTGGTAGCGGGGGTCGGACATGCAAGGGCCTTGGGCGAGCTGACGCAATAACGCAGTCTAGGCCATTGGTGGGGGGGAGGGCCAGCGGTGTGGGGCAGGGGGTGGTGCTGGGCTGTTCGCGGGCCAAGCCCGCTCCCACAGAGACGCCACTTTCCAGTGTGTCTGGGGCCGTGGGAGCGGGTTTGCCTCGATCAGCCCTGCTGTTCGGCCAGCTTGTCGGCCAGGCGCACGAAGGCGGCCAGGTCCAGCTGTTCGGGGCGCAGGCTGCCGTCGACGCCGGCGGCTTCGATGGCCTGGCTGTCGAGCAAGCCCTTGAGGGTGTTGCGCAGGGTCTTGCGGCGCTGGTTGAAGGCTTCGCGTACCACGCGCTCGAGCAGCTGTGGATCCTTGGCTGGGTGCGGCAGGACTTCGTGGGGTACCAGGCGTACGATCGCCGAGTCCACCTTCGGTGGCGGGTTGAAGGCGCCCGGGCCTACGTTGAACAGGTGTTCCACGCGGCAGTGGTACTGCACCATGATCGACAGGCGGCCCCAGTCGCCGCCACCCGGGCCTGCGGCCATGCGCTCGACCACTTCCTTCTGCAGCATGAAGTGCATGTCGCGAATCAGGCCGGCGTGATCCAGCAGGTGGAAGATCAGCGGGGTGGAAATGTTGTAGGGCAGGTTGCCGACCACCTTGAGGCTGCGTGGCGGCACGCCCAGCTGGTTGAAGTCGAACTTCAGCGCATCGCCCTGGTGCAGGCGGAAATTGCCGCGCCCGGCGAACTTGTGTTGCAGGATCGGCACCAGGTCCTTGTCCAGCTCCACCACGTCCAGTTGCGCGCCGCTGCCCAGCAGGCCCTCGGTGAGGGCGCCCTGGCCAGGGCCGATTTCCAGCAGGTGTTCGCCGGCCTTGGCGTTGATCGCACGCAGGATGCGGTCGATGATTCCGGCGTCGTGCAGGAAGTTCTGGCCGAAGCGCTTGCGCGCCCGGTGTTGGTATTGCTCGGTCATGGTCGGTTCTCGGCCATCTGGTAGGCGGTTTCCAGGGCGACGCGCAGGCTGCCGGTATCGATCTTGCCGGTGCCGGCCAGGTCCAGGGCAGTGCCATGGTCGACCGACGTGCGGATGATCGGCAGGCCCAGCGTCACGTTGACCGCGGCGCCGAAGCCCTTGTACTTGAGTACGGGCAGGCCTTGGTCGTGGTACATCGCCAGCACCGCGTCGCAGTGCTCCAGATATTTGGGGGTAAACAGGGTATCGGCTGGCAGCGGACCGCGAAGGTCCATGCCTTCGGCGCGCAGGCGCTCCAGGGCGGGCTCGATGATGTCGATTTCTTCGCGGCCCAGATGGCCGCCTTCACCGGCGTGCGGATTGAGGCCGCATACCAGGATTCGTGGGTTGTCGATGCCGAACTTG
Organism: Pantoea sp. Cy-639; assembly: GCF_011752525.1. Taxonomy (GTDB): domain Bacteria; phylum Pseudomonadota; class Gammaproteobacteria; order Pseudomonadales; family Pseudomonadaceae; genus Aquipseudomonas. Next base: position 278,856 of record NZ_VWXI01000006.1, read on the forward strand.
GCGCGCATGTCCGCATGCAGGATGCGGGTGACGCGCTCCAGGCGCTCGCCTGTGATGGCATCGGCGATTTCGCGCAGGGGCAGGTGAGTGGTCACCAGGGCCACGCGCAGGCCTCGGGTCGCCAGCATCATGACCACTTGCGCGGTCTGTGTCAGGTCGGCGAGGAATTCGGTGTGCCCGGAAAAGGCGATGCCGCTTTCGTTGATCACGCCCTTGTGCACCGGTGCGGTGATCATGCCGGCGAAGTCACCGGCAAGGCAGCCCTGTCCGGCGCGAGTAAGGGTTTCCAGGACGAACGCGGCGTTGGCCTTGTCCAGTTGGCCGGCCACCACCCGTTGGGCCAGAGGCGTATCCCAGACGTACAAGCTGCCAGCGGCAGCGGGTTGCTCGGGGAAGTTGCCGGGGGTGACGGGCAGCAGATTGACGGCCAGCCCCAGCTGCGTGGCCCGCTCGGCGAGCAGGTCACGGCTGGTGATGGCGATCAGGGGATGGGGCTGGGCCTCGGCGGCGAGCAGCAGGCACAGGTCGGGGCCTATGCCTGCCGGTTCGCCAGGCGTGACGGCGAAGCGCAGTGGCTTCACTTGGCCGCCTGGTCGGCGCCAGGCAGTTTGATCTCGACGTAGGCTTCGTCGCGGATCTGGCGCAGCCAGGTCTGCAGCTCTTCGTCGTACTTGCGGTTGCGCAGCACGTTCATGGCCTGCTGCTCGCGGGCCTTGTCAGTGCTGTCGGTAGCACGGCGGCCCAGCACTTCGAGCACGTGCCAGCCGTATTGGGTACGGAATGGACGGGTCACTTCGCCTTGCTGGGCGGTGGCCATCTGCTCGCGGAATTCCGGTACCAGGCTGTTCGGGTCGACCCAGTCGAGATCGCCGCCGTGCAGTGCCGAGCCTGGGTCTTCCGAGAAGCTCTTCGCCAGTTCGCCGAAGTCCTCGCCGCTCTTGATGCGGTCGTACAGGCGATCAGCCAGTTGCTCGGTCGCGGCTTCGCTGCGGATTTCGCTCGGTTTGATCAGGATATGGCGCACGTGGACTTCGTCACGCAGCACGCTTTCGCCGCCACCACGCTTCTCCTCGAGCTTGAGGATCAGGAAGCCGTTGGGGATGCGGATCGGCTGGGTGATGTCGCCGATGGCCATGCTGCTGAGCATCTTGGCGAAGTCCGGTGGCAGCTGGCCTGCCTTGCGCCAGCCCATTTCGCCGCCTTCCAGGGCGTTTTCGCTGGCGGAGCGGGCGATGGCCATCTGGCCGAAGTCCGCACCCTGGCGAAGCTGCTGGTACACCTGGCCGGCCTGTTGGGCGGCGGCCTGGATGGTGGTGGAGTTGGCGCTTTCCGGCGTCGGAATGAGGATGTTGGCCAGGCGGAACTCTTCGGAGAGCTGCATCTTGCCCAGGTCCGAGTTGAGGAAGTTCTTCACTTCCTGCTCCGACACCTGGATACGCTCGGCGACGCGACGCTGGCGCACGCGGCTGATGATCATCTCGCGCTTGATCTGGTCGCGGGCATCGTTGTACGACAGGCCGTCATGGGCCAGTGCCGCGCGGAACTGCTCCAGCGACATGCCGTTGCGCTGGGCGATGGTGCCCACGGCCTGGTTCAGTTCCTCGTCGGTGATGCGAATGCCGGAACGTTCGCCGATCTGCAGTTGCAGGTTCTCGACGATCAGGCGCTCCAGCACCTGCTGTTCCAGGGCGCCGACCGGTGGCACGCCACCACCGCGCTTGGCGATGGTCTGCTGGACCTCGCGCACACGCTGGTCGAGCTGGCTCTGCATGACCACGTCGTTGTCGACGATGGCCACTACACGGTCGATGGGCTGGACAGCGGCATGCACCGCGCCACTCAGCAATACGGCGCCCAGCATCAGCGGGCGCAGACGATCAATAAGCTTGCTCTTCACGTGTACGGTAACCTTGAATGCCTTTGTCCAGGAACGACTCGACCTTGTTGCCGACAACGCCGCCGAGGCCTTTGAGCACGACCTGCAGGAAGATGCCGTGGTCGCCTTTCTCGTTTTGCGGGGTTGCCTGGCTGAAGTCGTCGTAGTCCATCCAGTAACGGTTGATCAGACGCAGCTTCCAGCAGCAGTTGTCATACTCGAAACCACCCATTGCCTCGAGGGTACGGTTGCGGTTGTAGTCATGCTGCCAGCGGGCGATGACGTTCCATTGCGGCACGAGCGGCCAGATGACCGAGAAGTCGTGCTGCTGGATCTTGTAGTAATCCTTGATGTAGTTCGGGTCGCCCGGCGTGCCGTAGTCACCACCGCCCACTTTCCAGGTACCGGTCAACTGGTCGTAGGTGATCAGGTCGTTGCGGTAGCGATAACCGAGGTTGACGATCTTGTTCGGGTTGTCTTCAGGCTGGTAGTGGAACATCGCGCTGCCCGAGCGGGTGCTGCGGCTGTCCGGATCCCAGTTGAAGTCCGAATTGAAGCGCCAGTCGCGGTTGAAGGCGTACTCGTATTCCAGGGCGTACGGCGAGACGTTTGCCTGAGTGTCCTTGCGGGTGCGGTAGTCGATACCTGGCAGCTGGACCTTGCGGTCCTTGAAGTAGTACGCCTGGCCGATGCTGAAGCGCTGGCGCTGGAAGCCGTTGTCTTCGATCCAGCGGTTGGTCACGCCGAGCGACAGTTTGTTCTCGTCACCGATACGATCGGAACCGCTGAAGCGATTGTCGCGGAACAGCGACGCATAGTCGAAGGTGCTCTCGGCAGTGTCGAACAGCGGAATGTCCCTCTGGTCCTTGTAAGGCACATAGAGATAGAACAAACGCGGTTCGAGAGTCTGGCGGTAGTTGGTGCCGAACAACTGGGTATTACGGTCGAAATACAGGCCGCTGTCGACGCTGAAGATTGGTATGTCGCGGTTCAGATTGCTCTTGTAGTCGCCATAGAGGTCAACCCGTCCAGGATTGGCGGCGAGATCCTGCTTGCCCCTGCTGTCCAGATCAAGATCGTAGTGCGTGTAGACGTACTTCAGTTTCGGTGTGATGAAGCCATAGCTGGCTTCCATCGGCAGGCTGATCGCTGGGGCGACATTCAGGCGCGTACCGTTGGCCCGAGCGACGCCAAAGATGTTCTCGTCAAGGCGACGGCCTGGGGCTCCGGCGCTGATGTCCGGATTACCGTCCTTGTCCCTGACGAAGTCGTGTTTCAGGTCACGATCGAAACGGACAGCTTCGGTATCGTAGGTCAGGTCGACCCCGCCTGGATGGAACGGCAGCTTACCGTTGAAGGTGATCTGCGGCAGCCGGTCGTACGGGGTGATCTGCGAAATGGTTGTCAGTTCATAAGCCTGCAGGTTCAGGCGCGCGGTGTAGTTGTCACCGCGATAGGTCAATGCACCCTGCTGGTTGAGGAAGTCTTGGCGCTCGACACCGATCTGCCCAGTTTCCAGGTCCTGGAAGTAGAACGGATCACTGATCTTGGTGTAATCGACGTCAGTCGACAGGCGCTCGTCCAGGCCGCCCTTGTGCTGCCAGTTGACCATCCAGCGTTCTTTCTTGTAGTCCGTCTGCAGCTTGCGGTCGTTGTCCTCGTCGCTGAGGTACGCGCCGCCGAACTGGCCTTCGCTGGACTTGGTGAGGTAGCGGAACTCGCCTTCCATCATCATGCCGCGCTTGGCCATGTAGCGCGGATACAAGGTGGCGTCGTAGTTCGGCGCCAGGTTGAAGTAGTACGGCGTCAGCAGCATGAAGCCGGTATCGCTGCTGGTGCTGAACGACGGCGGCAGGAAGCCAGACTGGCGGCGGTCGTCGATCGGGAAGTAGATGTACGGGGTGTAGAACACCGGCAGGTCCTTGACCCGCAGGGTGACGTTGGTCGCGGTGCCGAAGCCGGTGGCCGGGTTCAGGGTGATGTTGTTGCCCTTGAGCTGCCACGCGTTGCTGCCCGGCTCACAGGTGGTATAGGTACCGTCCTTGAGGCGGATGATGGCGTTTTCCGCACGCTTGGCGTACAGCGCGTTGCCGCGGATGTGCGACTTGTGCATCACGTATTCGGCGTTGTCGACCCGGGCTTCGCCAGTGTCGAGCTGGATCTGCGCTTCGTCGCCGACCACCAGGGTGCCGTTGTCGCGGATCTTGACGTTGCCCTTGAGCTCGCCGCGGTTCTCGGTCTGGTACAGGTTGGCCTCGTCCGCCTCGGCCTGCATGCTGCCCTGGCGCATGACCACGTTACCGGCGAGCGTGGCGATCTGCTGCTCTTGCTGGTACTTGGAGACCTTGGCGTTGATGTAGGTGGGCGACTCGTCCTTGGGCGTGGAGTCGTTCATGCCCGGGCGAGGAGGCTCGATGTAGGCGCCACCGCAGTATGGACCGGTCTCGGCCAGCTGGGCAGGGGTGAGCTTGTCACGGGGAACCCAGTCCAGATGGCTGTAGTCCTCGCTACGCGACTTCAGGCCACGGCCCTTGGCCTCGGTGACCAGCATGGGCTTGTCGGCCTGGGCCTCGGCAACCTCGGACGAGGCTTCGCCGCCGCTGCTTGCCGCCGCGCCCGGGTGAACCGGGCGCGGCGGCAGGTTGGCAGCGGTCTTGGGCTTGCAGTCCCAACCGCCGGCAGCGGACACTTGGCAGTCGAACTGCTCGGCCGCTACCACGTAAGACGTGGCCAATGGTTGCAGGGCCAGCAGACCGCCAGTCACCAGCAATGGAAACTTTCTACGAAACGCGGGGGAATTCAATGCCATCTTATTAGTCCGGGCTTCCTGCGTGCCATCTGCCCGCGTGTGGGGGCCGCACGCCTCTCGATGGTCTGAAAAAGATGCTGGATAATAAAGCATGACCCGCTTGACGGCTAGGGCCGTCGGAGACCCTTGTAATGCCCGATCACGATGTACGCCTGCAACAACTGAGCGCCTGGCTCGAAGAACAGCTCGAGATTCTTTTCCGCGACAACGCCTGGGGCGAAGTGCCCGCAGGCAGCCTGACCGCCGCCAGCAGCGATGCCAGCTTCCGCCGCTACTTCCGCTGGGAGGGTGCTGGCCACAGCTTCGTGATCATGGATGCCCCCCCGCCCCAGGAAAACTGCCGACCGTTCGTCGACATCGACCACCTGCTGGCCAGCGCCCAGGTCAATGTGCCGTTGATCCATGCCCAGGACCTGGCGCGCGGCTTCCTGCTGCTGGGCGACCTGGGGCGCCAGACCTACCTGGATATCATCGATGCGGACAACGCCGATGCGCTGTTCGCCGATGCCATCGAGGCGTTGCTGGCCTTCCAGCGCCTGCCCATGGATGCTCCGCTGCCCAGCTACGATGTCGCGCTGCTGCGTCGTGAGGTCGAGCTGTTCCCCGAATGGTACGTCGGCCGCGAACTGGGTCGGCAGTTCAGCCCGGCCCAGCAGGCCGCCTGGCAACGGGTCAGCCAGGTGCTGATCGACAGCGCCCTGGACCAGCCCAAGGTGCTGGTGCACCGCGACTACATGCCGCGCAACCTGATGCGCAGCGAGCCCAATCCTGGAGTGCTGGACTTCCAGGACGCGGTCTATGGCCCGGTCACCTACGACATCACCTGTCTGTTCAAGGATGCCTTCCTCAGCTGGCCGCAGGCGCGGGTCGAAGGCTGGTTGCGCATTTACTGGGACAAGGCGAAAGCAGCCGGCATTCCGGTCCAGCCAGTATTCGACGACTTCCAGCGCGCCAGCGACCTGATGGGCGTGCAGCGCCACCTCAAGGTGATCGGTATCTTCGCGCGCATCTGCCATCGCGACGGCAAGCCGCGTTACCTGGCTGACGTACCGCGTTTCTTCGCCTATATAGATGAAGTGATCAGCCGTCGTCCCGAACTGGCCGAACTGGGACAGCTGATTGCCGAACTCAAGGCCGGGGCGCGTTCATGAAGGCAATGATTCTGGCGGCAGGCAAAGGCGAGCGCATGCGCCCGCTGACCCTGCACACGCCCAAGCCTCTGGTGCCGGCGGCCGGCAAGCCGCTGATCGAGTACCACCTCGAGGCGCTGGCCCGTGCCGGCTTCACCGAGGTGGTGATCAACCACGCCTGGCTCGGCGAGCAAATCGAAGCTCACCTGGGTGACGGCAGCCGCTTTGGCCTGAGCCTGCGCTATTCCCCGGAAGGCGAGCCGCTGGAGACCGGCGGCGGTATCTTCAAGGCGTTGCCGTTGCTGGGGAACGCGCCGTTCCTGCTGGTCAACGGCGATATCTGGACCGACTACGACTTCGCCGGTCTACGTGCTCCTTGCCAGGGCCTTGCCCACCTGGTGCTGGTGGACAACCCCGGCCACCACGGGCGTGGTGACTTCCGCCTGGTGGACGGGCAGGTGGTCGATGGCGACGACGCGCCGGGCACGCTGACGTTCAGCGGCATCTCGGTGATCCACCCGGCATTGTTCGATGGCTGCCGGCCCGGCGCCTTCAAGCTGGCACCGCTGTTGCGCCGGGCCATGGCCGAAGGCCAGGTAAGCGGCGAGCGTTTCGCCGGGCAGTGGGTCGATGTCGGCACCCTCGAGCGCCTGGCCGATGTCGAACGCCTGATCGGCGAGCGAGGCTGACATGTGGTGGCCAAGCACAGTGATTGGTGCCGGGGCCGGTTTTGCCTTGGCCAGCATCCCCGGGGCATTGCTCGGGGCCTTGCTGGGCCAGGCCATGGACCGGCGCCTGCGTCTTCAGGGATGGGACGATGTACGCGCGCGCCTGGGCGGGCGGCCGACGCTACGTGACGAAGAATTGCTGTTCGTGCTGCTGGGGCGCCTGGCCAAGAGCGACGGCCGGGTCGCCGAGGGGCATATCCAGCAGGCGCGCCAGGAAATGACTCGCCTGGATCTGGCCGAGCCGGCGCGGTTGCAGGCCATCGCGGCGTTCAACCGCGGCAAGGCGGGCAAGGAGCGGCTGGGGCAGCATCTGCGCCGGGTCCGCCAGCAACCGCATGCTGTCGAAGGCACGTTGCGTGCCTGTTGGCGCATGGTCTGGGCCGATGGCAAGGCCGGGCGTCGAGAGTGCGAACTGGTGCTGGGCTGGGGCGAGCAGATGGGCCTGAGCCGTAACCAGGTGCAGGCCATGTCGCATGATTACGAGCCGCGCAAGTCGGCGGTGGAGAACGGCACCATGACCTATGTCGCCGCACTGCGCCTGCTCGGGGTGGAAGCCGATACTGAAGCCGATCTGGTCAAGCAGGCCTACCGGCGTCTGCTCAGCCGCCACCACCCAGACAAGCTGTCGGGCAGTGGCGCCAGCGAGGCCAAGGTGCGCGAGGCCACCGAACTGACCCGGGAGCTGCACCAGGCCTACGCGATGATTCGCAAGCGGCGCGGGTTGTAGCGCGCCTCAGGCTGGCCCGCTCATTCGCAGCGGGCCAGGCTCAGTCCTCTTCCTTGGGCGTCAGCCAGCCGCGTACCCGGCGCAGCAGTTGCTCCTGTTCTGCCGCCTGGTTGCCGGGCATGGCGATCAGCGACAACTGACGGTACTGGCTGTCCTTCTGGCGCTTGCTCGCCTGCAGGCGCTGCTGGGCGGCCAGGCGATCCTGGGTGCGCGTCGCGTAGTAGATATCTGCGGTCGGCACCTTCAGTGTCGGCGTCAGGCTTTGCAGGTCGTGCTCGACCCGGGCAGGCGTCTGGGCGGCGACCATCACCAGTTTTTGCACTTGGGGTGGCTGCTTCTCGTTGAGGTAGCGCGCAGCCCAGTAGGCGCCGCTGCCATTGCCGAGCAGGACGATGCTGCGCGCCTTCTGCTGCTGGGCATAGGCCACGGCGGCGTCGAGGCGGGCAAAGATACGCTCGGCGTCGGCCTCGTCGTTGTGCTCGGCGGCCTCCGCGGCATCGGTGCTTTCAGCGGTGTCCGCCTCTGGCGCGGTGGCCTGGGCGACATTGGCATTGGCGTCCGCCGGGGTGTCCTTGGCCGGTGCCGACTCGCCCTGCTCCTTGTTCGCTGCGGCAGCGGGCTTGGGTTCGACCCGTGCTTGCGGGCGTTCGGCCAGCAGGTCCGGCAGGCTGACACTCAAGGTGTGCCAGCCGACATCCGGGAAACCACGGCGCAACGGGCCGACGGTCACTGGCCAGTCGGCGTTTTCACCGGCGCCTGGGACGATGATCACGGCACCTTTCGGATCGCTGTCGTTGGCCGGTTTCCACAGGGCCAGGAAGTTTTCGCTGTTGGCTTGCAGGGTCTGCTGTTCGGCCTTGGGCACCTGGCGCTCGAGGGCCAGGGCGTCATCCTGGCTGCGTTCGAGCAATGGCGGGCGTGGCGCGGGTGCGGCGGCTTCGGCGGCGCTGGTCGCGGTTTTCTCCGCATCGGCGGCTTGTGCACCAAGTGGCAGGAGCGACGCCAGGCAGAACATTGCCAGCGACGTGCGATAGAGTGTGAGCATTGATCGGTCCAGGGCCATGAAGTTAGCGGCAGCCTAATGGTATTTGTCCGTGACGGCCACGCCTGGTGGCCGCCCTTGCCAAGACGAGCGTAGAGATGAAACGAGTGCGTTGCCTGTGGGTTATCGGCTGGTTGTGTCTTCCCTTGATCGCCTTGGCGCGGCCCGATGCACCAGCGCCGCAGGTGCTGGTGCCTGCCCAGCAACAGTGGCTGGACACGCACCGCAGTCTGCGCGTGGGCCTGGTGCTGCAGGCACCCTACGCTCAGTTCGACCGGCGCCTGCAACAGTTCTACGGGCTCAATGCCGATCTGGTCGGCGCCTTGGCCAAGATCTTGCGCCTGGACCTGACCTGGCGTGGTTTTGCCGACGAGGCCGCGCTGGAGCACGCCTTGGTGGCCGGCGAGATCGATTTCGCCCCGGGGCTGGTCCAGACCCCTGCCAGCCTGCGCACCTGGCTGTTCAGCGATCCTTACATGCGAGTGCCACAACTGTTGGTGGGGCCGCGCAGCGGCGCACTGACGGTGGACCTGGAGGCGCTCGGTGCCGGCGAACGCGTCGCGCTACGCATGCCATCGAAGCTTGCCGACTACTTGCGCGGCAACTATGCCAACCTGAACCTGCAGGGCGTGCCCAGTGAGCGCGAAGCCCTGCAACTGGTGTTGGGTGGGCAGGCTGCCTTGGCCGTGCTGGATGAGGCGCAGCTCAGCCGGCTTTCCCGGGAAAGCGAGTTCGGTGACTTGGCGGTAGTGGGTGATATCGGCTTGCCGCAGTTGCTGCGTATCGGTTCGCGACGCGACTGGCCAGTGCTTGCCGAGGTGCTCGAACGCGGACTGCAGGCCTTGCCGGCGAAGGAGTTGGAGCAGATGCACCAGCGCTGGTTGCAACCGCGCTCCCCGCGTTTTTCCGAGTCTGCGGGGTTCTGGCAGAACCTGGCCCTGCTGCTGGGTTTGTCGCTGCTTTGCGCGCTGCTCACCCTGACCTGGCAGCGCCGCCAGCAACGCGGGTTGGAGCGAGGCTTGCTGGCCGCGCGGGAGAGCCTGGCCGAGCGTCAGGTACGCGAGGAGGCCTTGCGCCTCAGCCAGTTTTCCATCGACCAGAGCACGGTCGGGATCTTCTGGGTCAACTGGGACAGTCATGTGCGCTACGCCAACCCTGCTGCCGAGCGCATGCTGGGGTTTGCCGAAGGGGCACTGCTGGATCGCCCGTTGGCCGATATCGAACCGACCCTGGACATGGACCGCTGGCTGCAACTGTGGCGCCGCGCCCGCTCGGGGGAGGGCGATCTGCGTTTCGACAGCCAGTGCCGGCGGGCCGATGGCAGCCTGCTGCCGGTGGAGCTGTCGCTGTCGTTCCTGCGTTTTCGCGATGCCGAATACCTGGTGCTGTTCCTCACCGACGTGACCGAGCGCCAGCGGGCCCTGGCCGCCTTGCGCGAGAGCGAGGCGCGGCTCAAGGGCATCGCGGGCAATGTCCCTGGGCTGGTGTTTCGTCTCGAGCGCGATCCGGCCGAGGGCGATCCGGAGTTTCCCTACATCAGCGAGGGCAGCGAGGCGTTGGTCGGCTATACGCCCGCGGCGATCCAGCACCCGCAGATGGGCCTGCGCAACCTGGTCCACCCGGAAGACCGTGCCGATTATCACCGCGTCCAGGACCTGGCCTTGGCCAGCGACCGCGATTGGTCCTGGCAAGGGCGCATCCTCACCCGTGACGGTGAGCAGCGCTGGGCTGATATCAAGGCCACCACCCGCCGCCTGGGCGATGGCCGCATGGTCTGGGACGGCGTGGTCTGGGACATCACCCAGGGCAAGCAGAGCGAGTTGGCGCTGGCCACCTCCCAGGAGCAGTTGCGGGAATTGTCGGCGCATCTGGAAAGCGTGCGCGAGGAGGAGAAGGCCCGCATTGCCCGTGAAGTGCACGATGAGCTGGGGCAGATGCTCACGGTGCTCAAGCTGGAGGTGTCGATGTGCGAGCTGGCCTATGCCGAGCTCGACGACGGCCTCAACGAGCGCCTGGCCAGCATGAAGCGTCTGATCGCCCAGTTGTTCCAGCAGGTGCGCGACGTGGCCACGGCATTGCGTCCGCCGATCCTGGATGCCGGCATCGCTTCGGCGATCGAGTGGCAGGCCCGGCGTTTCGAGGCGCGCACCGGTATACCTTGTCTGGTGCAGGTCCCGGAGCACCTTTCGCCGTTGAGCGATGCCAGGGCCACCGGATTGTTCCGGATCCTGCAGGAGGCGCTGACCAATGTCATGCGCCATGCCCGGGCGCACACGGTGCAGATCGACTTGCTGTCCGAAGATGGGCTGCTGCGAATGACGATCATCGACGACGGTGGCGGTTTTTGCGTCGACGAAACCCGACCGACGTCGTTCGGCCTGGTCGGGGTTCGCGAACGGGTACTGATGCTCGGCGGCAGCATGACCCTGGACAGCGAGCCGGGCGAGGGCACCAGCCTGAGCGTGGCGATTCCTTTGGCGTAGGGGAGAACGAAGGTGATTCGAGTGCTGGTGGCGGAAGACCACACCATTGTCCGGGAAGGCATCAAGCAGTTGATCGGCCTGGCCAGGGACATGCAGGTGGTGGGCGAGGCGGGAAACGGGGAGCAGTTGCTGGAGAGTTTGCGCCAGACGCCTTGCGAAGTGGTGTTGCTGGATATCTCCATGCCTGGGGTGAACGGCCTTGAGGCTATCCCGCGGATTCGTGCCCTGGTCAACCCGCCGGCGATCCTCATGCTGTCGATGCACGACGAGGCACAGATGGCGGCCCGGGCGCTCAAGGCCGGTGCTGCCGGTTATGCGACCAAGGACAGTGAGCCTGCCTTGCTGCTCAGCGCCATCCGCCGGGTCGCGGGGGGAGGGCGCTATATCGACCCGGCGCTGGCCGACCGCATGGTGTTCGAAGTCGGCCTGACCGAGACCCGGCCGCTGCACACGCTGTTGTCCGAGCGTGAGTTTTCGGTGTTCGAGCGCCTGGCCCAGGGTGCCAACGTCAACGATATCGCCCAGCAGCTGGCGCTTTCGAACAAGACCATCAGTACCCACAAGGCGCGCCTGATGCAGAAGCTCAAGGTCAACTCGCTGGCAGAGCTGGTGAAGTACGCCATGGAGCACAAGCTGGTCTGATTACGACACTGCAGAAGTGGCCTTGCGTCGCGAAAGGGCTGCGCGGCAGCCCGACGGTGTCTGCCGTGCGGCTGCCAATGGCGGTTCTTTCTCGATACAGGGCCGCAGTCTGAGTGAGGGGGAATGTTCTGAACGCGCCATCCCTGTAGGGCAATCCCTACCCCAGGCCTTCCATCCGGCTGATGGCATTCTCTCAGTCCCCCCGATTTCCGGGGCTTTTCGCCTGATCTAGGCTGTTGCCCACGCAGTCATTCCAACAAGAAGGTGCAGGGCATGAGCGAGGCGAAATCGAACGAGACGCTGGTCAGCTTTCGCGGCGTGCAGAAGAGCTACGACGGCGAATCGCTGATCGTCAAGGACCTCAACCTCGATATCCGCAAGGGCGAGTTTCTCACCCTGCTCGGGCCATCCGGTTCGGGCAAGACCACCAGCCTGATGATGCTGGCGGGCTTCGAGACCCCCACCGCAGGTGAAATCCAGCTGGCCGGGCGCTCGATCAACAACGTGCCGCCGCACAAGCGCGACATCGGCATGGTGTTCCAGAACTATGCGCTGTTCCCGCACATGACCGTGGCCGAGAACCTGGCCTTCCCGCTGAGCGTGCGCAACCTGAGCAAGACCGACATCAGCGAGCGGGTCAGGCGGGTGCTGGGCATGGTCCAGCTCGATGCCTTCGCCAAGCGTTATCCCGGCCAGCTCTCCGGTGGCCAGCAACAGCGCGTGGCACTGGCCAGGGCCCTGGTGTTCGAGCCGCAACTGGTCCTGATGGACGAACCGCTCGGCGCCCTCGACAAGCAGCTGCGCGAGCACATGCAGATGGAGATCAAGCACATCCACCAGCGCCTGGGCGTGACCGTGGTGTATGTGACCCACGACCAGGGCGAGGCGCTGACCATGTCCGATCGCGTGGCCGTGTTCCACCAGGGCGAGATCCAGCAGATCGCCGACCCGCGCACGCTCTACGAAGAACCGTGCAACACCTTCGTCGCCAACTTCATCGGTGAGAACAACCGCATCAACGGCACGCTGCTGGCCAGCGACGGTGAGCGCTGCCAGGTGCAGCTGGCCCGCGGCGAGCGGGTCGAGGCGCTGGCCGTGAACGTCGGCCAGGCCGGCGAGCCGGTGACCCTGTCGATCCGCCCCGAGCGGGTGCGCCTCAATGGTCACAGCGAGCGCTGCGCCAACCGTTTCTCAGGCCGCGTGGCCGAGTTCATCTATCTGGGCGACCACGTGAGGGTGCGCCTGGAGGTGTGTGGCAAGTCTGACTTCTTCGTCAAGCAACCTATCGCCGAGCTCGACCCGACCCTGGCCGTGGGGGACGTGGTGCCGCTGGGCTGGGCAGTGGAACACGCCCGCGCGCTCGATCCGCTCGCCGTTGCCCACTGATGGATCGCTTCACCAACCCTGAACTGTGGAGAGAACAATAATGTACAAACAGTTGAAACTGACCGCCCTGGCCCTTGGTGTGCTGGTCGCCGGCCAGGCTCTGGCTGCAGACCTGACGGTGGTGTCCTTTGGCGGCGCGAACAAGGCGGCCCAGGTCAAGGCGTTCTACGAGCCGTGGGAGAAGGCCGGCAAGGGCAAGATTGTCGCCGGCGAGTACAACGGCGAGATGGCCAAGGTCAAAGCCATGGTCGACACCAACAGCGTGTCGTGGAACCTGGTCGAGGTGGAGTCGCCTGAGCTGGCTCGTGGTTGTGACGAAGGCATGTTCGAGGAGCTCGATCCGGCGCTGTTCGGCGATGAAAGCGACTACGTGAAGGGCGCCATCCAGCCGTGCGGCGTGGGCTTCTTCGTCTGGTCCACGGTGTTGGCCTACAACGCCGACAAACTCAAGACCGCGCCCACCAGCTGGGCCGACTTCTGGGACACGAAGAAATTCCCGGGCAAGCGCGGCCTGCGCAAGGGTGCCAAGTACACCCTCGAGTTCGCCCTGATGGCCGATGGCGTGGCGCCGAAGGATGTGTACCAGGTGCTGGGCACCAAGGAAGGCCAGGACCGCGCCTTCAAGAAACTCGACGAACTCAAGCCGAGCATCCAGTGGTGGGAAGCCGGTGCCCAGCCGCCGCAGTACCTGGCCTCGGGTGACGTGGTCATGAGCTCGGCCTACAACGGTCGAATCGCGGCGGTGCAGAAGGAAAGCAACCTCAAGGTGGTGTGGAACGGCGGCATCTACGATTTCGATGCCTGGGCGATTCCGAAGGGCGCCAAGGATGTGGAGGCGGCCAAGCAGTTCATCGCCTACACCGTGCAACCCGAGCAGCAGAAGACCTACTCCGAGAACATCGCCTATGGCCCGGCCAATGCCAAGGCCGTCAGCCTGCTGTCGGACGCGGTGAAGAAGGACATGCCGACCACGCCTGAGAACATCGCCAACCAGGTGCAGATCGACGTGGCGTTCTGGGCCGACAACAGCGAGCAGCTGGAGCAACGCTTCAACGCCTGGGCGGCGAAGAAGTAACCAGCCCGTTCGCCGGCAAGCCAGCCTCCCTCGTGGGCGCCGGCTTGTCGGCGAATGGCCCCATCCCTGTTTTCCGGAGTCCGCCATGGCCATTGCAGTGCCTCTCAATCCAGGCGCAGGAAGAAGCCTCAAGCAGCGCCTCAAGCAAGCCGAGCGGGTCAACCGCTGGAAGGCCCAGGCCTTGATCGCGCCGCTGGCGCTGTTCCTTTTGCTGGTGTTCCTGGTGCCGATCGCGGCGCTGCTGTACAAGAGCGTCGGCAACCCCGAAGTGGTCGCCGGGTTGCCGCGTACCGTCGCCGCGATGGCGCAGTGGGACGGCAAGAGCCTGCCCGCGGAGGCGGCTTACCAGGCCCTGGCCCAGGACCTGGCCGAGTCCCGCAAGAACCAGACCCTGGGCGATCTCTCCAAACGCCTGAACATGGAACTGGCCGGCTATCGCAGCCTGTTGGCGAAGACGGCCCGGGCACTGCCGTTCAAGTCCGAGCCGGCTTCCTATAAAGAAGCCCTGCAAGCGCTGGACGAGCGTTGGGGCGACCCGGCCTACTGGCAGGCAATCCGCCGCAACACCAGCAGCGTCACGCCGTTCTACCTGCTGGCGGCGCTCGACCATCGCATCGACGACCTCGGCGAGCTGGCCAAGGCCACGCCCGACCAGGCCATCTACCTGGATATCTTCAGCCGCACCCTGTGGATGGGCGTGGTGATCACCATGATCTGCCTGGCGCTGGCCTATCCGCTGGCGTACCTGCTGGCGAACCTGCCGACCCGGCAGAGCAACTTGTTGATGATCCTCGTGCTGCTGCCATTCTGGACCTCGATCCTGGTGCGGGTGGCGGCGTGGATCGTGCTGTTGCAGTCCGGGGGGCTGATCAACAGTGCATTGATGGCCATGGGCATCATCGACCAGCCGCTGGAGTTGGTGTTCAACCGTACCGGGGTCTACATCTCGATGGTGCATATCCTCCTGCCGTTCATGATCCTGCCGCTGTACAGCGTGATGAAGGGCATTTCGCCGAGCTACATGCGGGCGGCGATCTCCCTGGGTTGCCATCCGTTCGTCAGCTTCTGGCGGGTGTATTTCCCGCAGACTTATGCGGGTGTCGGCGCCGGCTGCCTGCTGGTGTTCATCCTGGCCATCGGCTACTACATCACCCCGGCGCTGCTGGGCAGCCCGAACGACCAGATGGTCAGCTATTTCGTCGCCTTCTACACCAACACCAGCATCAACTGGGGCATGGCTACCGCGCTGGGCGGGTTGCTGTTGCTGGCCACGGTGCTGCTGTACCTGATCTATAGCTGGCTGGTCGGCGCCAGCCGTCTGCGCCTGAGCTGAGGAGCCCTGTCATGCTGAGCCCCTACATGTCGCCAGTGGAGCGGGTGTGGTTCTACACCTTGCGCATACTCTGCGGCCTGATCCTGCTGTTCCTGGTGTTGCCGGTATTGGTGATCGTGCCGCTGTCATTCAACAGCGGCAGTTTCCTGGTCTATCCGCTGCAGGGTTTCTCGCTGCACTGGTACCAGGATTTCTTCGCCTCGGCCGAGTGGATGCGTGCGTTGAGGAACAGCATCATCGTTGCCCCGGCCGCCACGGCACTGGCCATGGTGTTCGGCACCCTGGCGGCGATCGGCCTGACCCGTGGCGAGTTCCCCGGCAAGTCACTGGTGATGGCGCTGGTGATTTCGCCGATGGTGGTGCCGGTGGTGATCATCGGCGTGGCCAGCTACCTGTTCTTCGCCCCGCTGGGCATGGGCAACAGCTTCACTTCGCTGATTCTGGTGCATGCGGTGCTGGGCGTGCCGTTCGTGATCATCACTGTCTCGGCCACCTTGCAGGGCTTCAACCATAACCTGGTGAGAGCGGCGGCCAGCCTCGGGGCGTCGCCACTGCTGGCCTTCCGACGGGTGACATTGCCGCTGATCGCCCCTGGCGTGATCTCGGGCGCGCTGTTCGCCTTCGCCACTTCGTTCGACGAGGTGGTGGTGACGCTGTTCCTCGCCGGCCCCGAGCAGGCCACGCTGCCACGGCAGATGTTCAGCGGCATCCGCGAGAACCTGAGTCCGACCATCGCCGCCGCGGCCACGCTGCTGATCGCCTTCTCGGTGATCCTGCTGCTGACCCTGGAGTGGTTGCGTGGGCGCAGCGAGAAACTGCGGACCCAGCAACCGGGGTGATTGCCCCGGGGGGATCTGGATGGGCGTTCGTGGGCGCAATCATGCGTGGGCGTCCACTTTTGATACCGATCAGCGCCGATCCACTTCCCTGGGTTACAATGCGCGCCACCGTGATTCTGCCAACAGGTGCGCCATGCAGCCCTACGCTATTGCCCCCTCCATTCTTTCCGCCGACTTTGCCCGCCTGGGCGAGGACGTCGACAAGGTTCTGGCTTCCGGGGCTGACATCGTCCACTTCGATGTCATGGACAACCACTATGTCCCCAACCTGACCATCGGCCCGATGGTCTGCAGCGCGCTGCGCAAATATGGCGTGACCGCGCCGATCGACGTGCACCTGATGGTCAGCCCGGTCGATCGCATCATCGGCGACTTCATCGAAGCCGGCGCCACCTACATCACCTTCCACCCGGAAGCCTCGCAGCACATCGACCGCTCCCTGCAATTGATCAAGGATGGCGGCTGCAAGGCCGGCCTGGTGTTCAACCCGGCCACCAGCCTGGACGCGCTGAAGTACGTGATGGACAAGATCGACATGGTCCTGCTGATGAGCGTCAACCCGGGCTTCGGTGGGCAGAAGTTCATCCCCGGCACCCTCGACAAGCTGCGTGAGGCCCGTGCGCTGATCGATGCCAGCGGCCGCGATATCCGCCTGGAGATCGACGGCGGCGTCAACGTCAACAACATCCGTGAAATCGCTGCCGCCGGTGCGGATACCTTCGTCGCCGGCTCGGCGATCTTCAACGCCCCGGACTACAAGGCCGTCATCGACAAGATGCGTGCCGAGCTGGCGCTGGCTCGCCCATGAGCGGCTTCGAGCAGCTGTTCCCGGGGACGCTGCCCAGGCTGGTGATGTTCGATCTGGATGGCACCCTGATCGATTCGGTCCCAGACCTGGCCGCAGCCGTCGACCGCATGCTGCTCGAACTCGGGCGCCCACCGGCCGGCCTTGACGCGGTGCGTCACTGGGTCGGCAACGGCGCCCAGGTCTTGGTGCGCCGCGCACTGGCCGGTGGCATCGATCACACGACCGTGGACGATGAGCTGGCCGAGCGGGCGCTGGCGTTGTTCATGGAGGCTTACGCCGAAAGCCATGAATTGACCGTGGTCTATCCGGGGGTGCGCGACACGCTGCGCTGGTTGAGCAAGCAGGGCGTGGAGATGGCGCTGATCACCAACAAGCCCGAACGCTTCGTCGCGCCGCTGCTCGACCAGATGAAGATCGGCCGCTATTTCCGCTGGATCATCGGCGGCGACACCCTGCCACAAAAGAAGCCCGATCCTGCCGCGCTGCTGTTCGTCATGAAGATGGCCGGCGTCACGCCTGGACAGTCGTTGTTCGTCGGTGATTCGCGCAGCGACGTGCTGGCGGCCAAGGCGGCGGGCGTACAGTGCGTCGGCCTGAGCTACGGCTACAACCACGGGCGCCCCATCGACGAAGAATCCCCCAGCCTGGTGATCGACGATCTGCGGCGCCTGCTTCCCGGTTGCGTCGCCACCGACACTGGGATAACGTGGGCGGACCTTCAAGCCTCCCAAGACAGAGACGACACCGTGGTGGTCACTGGCAAATTCTGGATGAAAGTCATCAAGGCCCTGGCCCGCTGGCGCTGGCGCGCCTGACTCCCGCCCACCGGCGCCGGCCGGTACATCCTTTTGCCCGACACCCTGCTCTCTGCCATGAGGCTACCCCATGACCCGCGAAGAATTCCTGCGCCTGGCTGCTGCCGGCTATAACCGCATTCCCCTGGCCCGTGAAACCCTGGCCGATTTCGATACGCCGTTGTCGATCTACCTGAAGCTCGCCGACCAATCCAATTCCTACCTGCTCGAGTCTGTGCAGGGCGGCGAGAAGTGGGGGCGCTACTCGATGATCGGCCTGCCGTCGCGCACCGTGATGCGCGTGCATGGCTACCACGTCAGCATCCTGCAGGATGACGTCGAGGTGGAAAGCCATGACGTCGAGGATCCACTGGCTTTCGTCGAGGCATTCAAGGAGCGCTACAAGGTCGCCGACATTCCGGGCCTGCCCCGCTTCAACGGCGGGCTGGTCGGTTACTTCGGCTATGACTGCGTGCGTTATGTGGAAAAGCGCCTGGGTGCCTCCCCGAATCCGGACCCGCTGGGCGTGCCCGACATCCTGCTGATGGTCTCCGACGCGGTGGTGGTGTTCGACAACCTGGCCGGCAAGATGCACGCCATCGTGCTGGTCGACCCCAGCGAGGAGCAGGCTTTCGAGCAGGGTCAGGCACGTCTGGAGGGGCTGCTGGACAAGCTGCGCCAGCCGATTGCTCCGCGCCGCGGCCTGGACCTTGGGGGGCCGCAGGCTGCCGAGCCGGCATTCCGCTCCAGCTATACCCGTGATGACTACGAGAACGCTGTCGGTCGGATCAAGGAGTACATCCTGGCTGGCGACTGCATGCAGGTGGTGCCGTCGCAGCGCATGTCCATCGACTTCAAGGCCGCGCCGATCGATCTGTATCGTGCCCTGCGCTGCTTCAACCCGACGCCGTACATGTACTTCTTCAACTTCGGCGACTTCCATGTGGTCGGCAGCTCGCCGGAAGTGCTGGTGCGGGTCGAGGACAACCTGGTCACCGTACGCCCGATCGCCGGCACTCGTCCTCGTGGCGCCACCGAGGAAGCTGATCGGGCGTTGGAAGACGACCTGCTGTCGGACGACAAGGAAATCGCCGAGCACTTGATGCTCATCGACCTGGGACGCAACGACGTGGGCCGGGTGTCCTCCACCGGCAGCGTGCGCCTGACCGAGAAGATGGTGATCGAGCGCTATTCCAACGTCATGCACATCGTCTCCAACGTCACCGGCCAGCTTCGCGAGGGGCTGACCGCGATGGACGCGCTGCGTGCGATCCTGCCGGCTGGCACGCTGTCCGGTGCGCCGAAGATCCGCGCGATGGAGATCATCGACGAGCTGGAACCGGTCAAGCGCGGTGTCTATGGCGGTGCAGTGGGTTATTTCGCCTGGAACGGCAACATGGATACCGCCATCGCCATCCGTACCGCAGTGATCAAGGACGGCGAACTGCATGTACAGGCCGGTGGCGGCATCGTCGCCGACTCGGTGCCGGCACTGGAGTGGGAAGAAACCATCAACAAGCGCCGGGCCATGTTCCGTGCGGTGGCGCTGGCCGAGCAGACCTCCAAGGGCTGAGTCTTGATCGTGGGGCAAGCCCACTCCCGCAGGATCGTTCGGTGAACGTGGGAGCGGGCCTGCCCCGCGAACGGTGTCAGCCTAGAAATCCAGGCTCAACGCCACGCTGAGTCCCTGCTGGCGCAACTCGTCACTCTTGCGCCAGTTGTAGTTCCCCCGCAGGTTCAGCCCTGGCACCAGCTCATGGCTTACGCCGAGGCTGGCGCGGGTCAGGTTGCTATGGGGCGTGTACCCGGCCAGGGTGAAGTCGTTCGCCGGCAGACTGGTCAGGTGCATGGTCAGGTCCTGCTGGTCATCCTCGAACTCATGCTCGCGGGCCACCTCGGCGAACAGGCGTGTGCCGGGCAGTACCTGCACGCTGCCCAGCAGCCCTGCTCCAAGGCGCCGGGACTTGCGCGTCTGATCGTCGAAACCGAGAGCCGTCGAGCGGCCGCTCTTCTCGTCGTAGCCATCGATCTTGACCCGCGCAAGGTCGACGCTGACGAAGGGAGCCAGTTGCCAGGCACTGCCCTCGGCCGCCAGGTTGTAGCCCAGGCGACCACTGATGGCCCAAGCCTCGCCATCGGTATCGCCTTTCTCGCTACGCTCGTTCACACCCAGGGCGAATGTACGCTTGAGGTCGCGGTAATCCAGGTGACCGGCAGTCAACGCCGCGTCAGCCCACCAGCGATCCTGGCGGAACTGGGCGAAGGCGCTGGCCAGGTAACTGTCGAGCTTGTAGTTCGAATCGTATTGGCCCGCTTCGAGCTTCTGCCGGTAGACCCCGGCGGCCAGGCCCAGACGCCAGGCGTCATCCAACCGGTAGCTGCCGCCGAGGGTCAGGTTGTGGCCACGCCCGTCGCCACTGGCGGCGCTGCGCTGGCTGCCGAAATCCAGGTCCTGGCCGCCGGTGGCGACGAATGCCTGCCATTGTCCGATGGCTTGCCAGGGTGTCTGCCACTGGTTGCGCAACTCGTCCTGGTGGGCCCGGATGCTGGCGTGGGCGATTTCCGGCAGTAGTGTCAGCTCCCACGGCGCAGCCAGGATCGAGTAGCCGTAGTCGGCGATCAGTTGCTGGCCGGCGATGGTCGGGTGCACCGAGTCGTTGAACAGCAGCCGGGTCGGGTCGGGGTTGCTGCCGTTCGCACCGTAGACCGGGTTGCCCACGCAACCGTCACCGCTGTAGCAGGTGCCGACCAGGTTCTGGTCGGCGGCCAGGCCGAACTGGCCGGGGCTGGCGAGGGCCTCGCGCAGCAGCAGGGGCACGTTGAGCGGGATGATCTCGGCGTCGATCTGGCCAAGCTGGCTGACCAACGACTGATTGAACACCGCGGACAACTGCGACAGTGGGCCTTGCCCGGGGGTGCCACTGAAGTTCGGCGTCTGGCCCAGGTCCGGCAGCAGCCAGACCATGATGTAGCGGGCGCCGCCCCGTTGCAGGGCTTGGGTGCTGGCGGCCAGGCGTGCCCCGGCCGCGGCGGCATCGGCGGGGCTGTTGACCAGCCCCTGGAGGAAGTCGTTGCCGCCGCCGGTCAGGTAGTAGAGCGCGTTGGGATCGGCGCGCAGGCCATTGGCCAGGTAGCCGTCACGTTCGCGCAGGGTCGTGCCGGCACCGGGGCGTCCCGGTGGAATGACGGCTTTCGAGGTGTCGGTGATCGAGTCGAGGATCTGTTGCGTGGTATAGCCCCCCACTGCCCAGTTGTTGCCATCCGGCGTGCCTTGCTGCAGGTTGGTGAGGGAGGTGGACGGCCCCAGGGCCGTGCCGCTGAAGCCTAGCCGGCTGCCGAGGATCATCGGCGAGACGGGGGCGTAGTTACCGTTGGCGTCGCGGTTGGTGAAGCGCATGCCTGGCGTGCCGCCGGCCTGATCGGGAAACTGCCCGGCGTCGCTGAGGCTGTCACCGAAGACGATCAGCGACGAATAGGGCGAGGGGGCAGCGATGGCGTGGCTGCAGACGAGGGCGAGGATGCCGAGGGCGGAACGCAGGAAGGGTGCCGTGTGCATGCAAGAATGTCCTTTTCGTTGTTTTTGTCGAAGCAAGCCGCACGACCATAGCAAATCATCGTGAGTTGCCTGCCGTTGGATTGGTTTCCCCGTGTTTACGGGCATATTGCGCCCGTCGTCACGGTAGGCTACTGTGCCGAAACGTATGAACGAGACCTACCCCGTGTTGATCGTCAGCAAACTCTTGATGCGCGTTATCAAGGCCCACGCCCGTTGGCGTTGGCGCGCCTGACTTTTTCTCCTGCCGGTTCGCCCGGCCCGTCCTTGTTTGCCTTCCTTTTTGTCACACCTGCCGCCTGGCGCGGGATTGCCTGCATCCATGGCCGGTAGTGGAAGGTTCGAATCAAAAGTCAGTATTCAAGAGGTTCGTTCCAGATGTTACTGATGATCGACAACTACGACTCCTTCACCTACAACGTCGTGCAGTACCTCGGCGAGCTGGGTGCCGAGGTCAAGGTCATTCGCAACGACGAAATGACCATCGGCCAGATCGAAGCCCTGAACCCCGAGCGCATCGTCGTCTCGCCCGGCCCCTGCACCCCGAGCGAAGCCGGCGTGTCCATCGAGGCCATCCGCCACTTTGCTGGCAAGCTGCCGATCCTGGGTGTCTGCCTGGGCCACCAGTCCATCGGCCAGGCCTATGGTGGCGATGTGGTCCGCGCGCGCCAGGTGATGCACGGCAAGACCAGCCCGGTGTTCCACCGCGACCTGGGAGTGTTCGCCGGCCTGAACAACCCGCTCACCGTGACCCGCTACCACTCGCTGGTGGTCAAGCGCGACACCCTGCCGGAGTGCCTCGAGGTCACTGCCTGGACCGCCCACGAGGACGGCGCCGTCGACGAGATCATGGGCCTGCGTCATAAAACCCTGAACGTCGAAGGGGTACAGTTCCACCCCGAATCCATCCTCACCGAACAGGGGCACGAGCTGTTCGCCAATTTCCTCAAGCAGACCGGCGGCCGCCGTTAAGGATCGACATGGATATCAAGACTGCTTTGAGCCGTATCGTCGGCCACCTGGACCTGAGCACCGAGGAAATGCGCGACGTCATGCGCCAGATCATGACCGGCCAGTGCAGCGAGGCGCAGATCGGCGCCTTCCTGATGGGCATGCGCATGAAGAGCGAAAGCATCGACGAGATCGTCGGCGCGGTGTCGGTCATGCGCGAGCTGGCTGACAAGGTCGAGTTGCAGAGCCTCGACGGCGTGGTCGACATCGTCGGCACTGGTGGTGATGGCGCCAACATCTTCAACGTTTCCACTGCGTCGGCATTCGTCATCGCGGCCGCTGGTTGCACCGTGGCCAAGCACGGCAACCGCGCGGTGTCCGGCAAGAGCGGCAGCGCCGACCTGCTCGAAGCCGCCGGCATCTACCTGAACCTGACTCCGGTGCAGGTCGCCCGCTGCATCGACAGCCTGGGCATCGGCTTCATGTTCGCCCAGACCCATCACAGTGCCATGAAGCACGCCGCCGGCCCACGTCGCGACCTGGGGCTGCGTACCCTGTTCAACATGCTAGGCCCGCTTACGAATCCGGCCGGCGTGAAACACCAGGTGGTCGGGGTGTTCACCCAGGCCCTGTGCCGGCCGTTGGCCGAAGTGCTGCAGCGCCTGGGCAGCAAGCATGTGCTGGTGGTGCATTCGAAGGATGGCCTGGACGAGTTCAGCCTGGCCGCGCCGACCTTCGTCGCCGAACTGAAGAATGGCCAGATCAGCGAGTATTGGGTCGAGCCCGAAGATCTCGGCATGAAGAGCCAGAGCCTGCATGGCCTGGCGGTCGAGGGCCCGCAGGCGTCGTTGGAGCTGATCCGCGATGCCCTGGGGCGGCGCAAGACCGAGAACGGACAGAAGGCTGCCGAAATGATCGTGCTCAACGCTGGCGCCGCGTTGTACGCCGCCGATCATGCCATGACCCTGGCCCAGGGCGTGGAGCTGGCCCACGATGTGCTGCACACCGGGTTGGCCTGGGAAAAACTGCAGGAGCTGGGCGCCTTTACCGCGGTATTCAAGGTGGAGAACGAAGCATGAGCGTCCCGACGGTGCTGGAAAGAATCATCGCGCGCAAGTTCCAGGAAGTGGCCGAGCGCAGCGCGCGCGTCGGCCTTGCCGAGCTGGAGCGTCTGGCCAAGGCAGCCGATGCGCCACGCGGCTTCGCCAATGCGCTGATCGAGCAGGCCAAGCGCAAGAAACCAGCGGTGATCGCTGAAATCAAGAAGGCCTCGCCGAGCAAGGGCGTGATTCGCGAGCACTTCGTGCCGGCGGACATCGCCGTCAGCTACGAGAAGGGCGGTGCGACCTGCCTCTCGGTGCTCACCGACGTGGATTACTTCCAGGGTGCCGACGTCTATTTGCAGCAGGCCCGTGCCGCAGTGTCGCTGCCGGTGATCCGCAAGGACTTCATGGTCGATCCGTACCAGATCGTCGAGGCCCGTGCCTTGGGCGCCGACTGCGTGCTGTTGATCGTCTCGGCACTGGATGACGTGAAGATGGCCGAACTGGCTGCCACGGCCAAGGATGTCGGTCTCGATGTGCTGGTCGAAGTGCACGATGGCGACGAGCTGGAACGCGCGCTGAAGACCCTCGACACACCACTGGTCGGGGTCAACAACCGCAATCTGCACAGCTTCGAGGTCAGCCTGGAAACCACCCTCGACCTGCTGCCGCGTATTCCCCGCGACCGTCTGGCCATCACCGAAAGCGGTATTCTCAACCGTGCCGATGTCGAGTTGATGGAAATCAACGAGGTCTACTCGTTCCTGGTGGGTGAAGCGTTCATGCGCGCCGAGCATCCGGGGTTGGAACTGCAGCGGCTGTTCTTCCCCGATCAGGTGAAGAAGACCGTTCATCCATTGGACTGAGCGAAACCAAGCCGGCCTTGTGCCGGCTTTTTTGTGCCTGCAGCGACCTGCTCGCGGGGCAAGTGGCAACAACTTAGGAAGGTGGCTCGATGACCGATCAACTCCAGGCGCTCACCGTCGAACAAGGCCTGCAGGCCGAACAGGCGCTGTTGGCCGCCGTCTGCCGTGGCGAACGAGCGTCCGGTGTATTGTTCTGGCGTCCGACCGACCACGCCCTGGTGATGCCGCGGCGCATGAGCCGTCTGGACAACTTCGAAGCCGCCTGCGCCGAGCTGGCCATCGCCGGTTGGCCGGTGCTGCTGCGTGAGACCGGTGGGGAGCCGGTGCCGCAGTCCCCTGCCACGGTCAACGTGGCGCTGGTCTACGTGGCTCCACGCAGCGAAGGCGACCATGGGCGTATCGAGAACGCCTACGAGCGCTTGTGCCTGCCGTTGTGCGATGTGCTACGCGAGTGGGGCGGGGTGGCGTCGGTCGGGGAAATCGAAGGGGCGTTCTGCGACGGTCGCTACAACGTCAATCTCAACGGGCGCAAGCTCGTCGGTACCGCCCAGCGCTGGCGCCAGGGCCTCGAAGGCAAGCGTCCGGTGGTGCTGGTGCATGGCGCGCTGTTGCTGGACAACGAGCGTGAATCGATGGTGGCTGCGGTCAATCGCTTCAATGAATGTTGCGACCTCGCGCAGCGTTGTCGCGCCGACAGCCATATCGCCCTGCACGAAGTGGCCCCGCAAGCGCCTTGGTTCGAGCGCCTGTCCCAGGCCTATGCCGAGGTCATCGCTGCACTGCCCAGAGACTAGCGGGTTCCGTAGACCACCATGGTCTTGCCCTTTACCTGGACCAGGCTGCGTTCTTCCAGGTCCTTGAGCACGCGGCCGACCATCTCACGCGAGCAACCGACGATACGGCCGATTTCCTGGCGGGTGATCTTGATCTGCATGCCATCAGGATGGGTCATGGCGTCGGGTTGCTTGCACAGTTCGAGCAGGCAGCGGGCGACACGCCCGGTGACGTCGAAGAAGGCCAGGTCGCCGACCTTGCGCGTGGTGTTGCGCAGGCGCTGGGCCATCTGGCTGCCCAGGGCGTAGAGGATCTCCGGGTCCTGGCGGGCCAGCTCGCGGAACTTGTCATAGCCGATTTCGGCTACTTCGCATTCGGTCTTGGCACGCACCCAGGCGCTGCGCTGGTGTTCCTGGCCGGCTGGTTCGAACAGGCCCAGTTCCCCGAAAAAGTCACCGCTGTTGAGGTAGGCGATGATCATCTCGCGGTTGTCGTCGTCCTCGATCAGGATGGTTACCGAGCCCTTGACGATGAAAGACAGGGTCTCGGCCCGGTCACCAGCGCAGATGATGTTGCTCTTGGCGGCATAGCGACGGCGCTGGCAGTGCACCAGCAGCTTGTCGATGTTCTTGATCTTGGGGGGCAGAGCTGAGGAAACCATCACGAAATCCTGTTCGATGCGACGCATTGGCATTTTTATCGCGATTACTTGGCGTAAGCGCCAGGCATTTGGCGTCAGCTTATCAGACACTGCTGCCTGTATCGGCATTTAAGCGATGCGTCTTTAGCTTTTCCGGCAGCGCGGCAAGGTCTAAGCTGACACCCTTTTACGAAATCGGGAGTCCGGATAGATGAAGGCACGCATCCAGTGGGCCGGTGAAGCGATGTTCCTCGGCGAATCGGGGAGCGGCCATGTCGTGGTCATGGACGGTCCGCCCGAGGCTGGCGGACGCAACCTGGGCGTGCGCCCGATGGAAATGCTACTGCTGGGCCTGGGTGGCTGCAGCAGTTTCGACGTGGTCAGCATCCTGAAGAAATCGCGCCAGGCGGTGGAAAGCTGCGAGGCGTTCCTGGAGGCCGAGCGTGCCAGCGAAGACCCGAAGGTGTTCACCAAGATCCACCTCAACTTCGTGGTCAAGGGCCGTGGGCTGAAAGAAGCCCAGGTCAAGCGCGCAGTTGAACTGTCGGCAGAGAAGTATTGCTCGGCATCGATCATGCTGGATCGCGCGGGCGTTGAGATCACCCACGGCTACGAGATCGTCGAGCTGGGTTGAAACGATCGCGGGGCAGGCCCGCTTCCACGAATACCCTGAGAACAGGCAGGGTGGAAGCGGGCTTGCCCCGCGAGATCGGTTTCAGGCGATCAACGGCGCAGCGCCGGCAACGCCTCCTGCAGCCAGCGCGGCAATCGCGCTCGCAACGCGTCACTGAGCTGTTCGCGTCGTTTCTGGTACAGCAAGCCCAAGGCAATCACTCCCAGGCCGACCAGGGTCACCACTACCGGGAACAGCAGTGAGTCGGCGAACACCTCGTATGACAGGTAGCCCAGATACGCTGCCACGCCCAGCGCTCCGAAGACCATGAATACCGGCCGGCGCAGTAACACGGCCAGCCCCATCAGGCCGAGGTTGACCAGGCAGTACAGTGCCTTGCCCAGTTCGCTGTCGCTCTGCATCGAGGTCAAACCACCCCAGAACGCCAGCAGGCCCGCCAGGTAACCCCACGCTGCGTAATCCAGCCGTGTGCGGCCATCGACGCCAACGAATACCAGCAGCAGGCCAAGGCCGAACCACAACGACACCGTGCGTCGCTGCTCCCAGCTGAACATGTCGCCGTAGAACCATTCGCTCAGGTCCATCGACATGAACCACAAGGCCAGGGCAATCGGCATGACGATGAACGGGTAGGGGATCAGGCGCAGCATCAGCAGGCCGGCAACTACCGTTGCCGCCTCCATCGCCAGCCAGCCACCTTGCACATAGGTGTAGTACTGGTGATAGTCGCCCTGGGCATCGTCCAGGGGCCACCAGCCCGCCAGTCGCTCGATGGCGAATACCGCCAACGGTACGATGCTCACCGCCACGGCGGCCAGTACGCCCGCGGCGATGGGCTGGCCACGGCGTTGCAGCGACAGGGCGAACAGGGTGAGGCCGGTAATGTAGACGAGGGCGATGATCAGCAGTGCACTGTCGCCGATGGTCATCCAGGCCTCGGTCAGCAGCCAACCCATGGCCCCCATGATCAGTAGTGCGCCGAAGTAGAACGCGACGTGGGCCAGTTGGAAGCTGCCGCGGGCTGCTGGTTGCTGGCGCAGGAACGCCAGCAGTGCCTGGTCCTGGCCTGGCTGCAGCACGCCCGCGCTTACTGCGCGTGCCAGGTCCCTGGCGTCGAAACGTTCCGTCATGGGTGCCTCAGATGCGGTAGGTGCTCTTGGTCATGACCTTGGCCATCAGGCTCATGCCGAAGCGTACCGGAGCAGGGAAGCGGTAGCCGCCAGCCTCGAGGGCCGACTCGGCATGGTGTTCTTCGTCGACGCGCATCTGCTCGAGGATCGCCCGCGACTTGCTGTCGTGCTCGGGGATCTGCTCCAGATGTTCGTCCAGGTGCTTGCACACCTGATGCTCGGTGGCCGCGACGAAGCCCAGGCTGACCTTGTCGCTGACCAGGCCGGCGAGGGCACCGATACCGAACGACATGCCGTAGAACAGAGGGTTGAGCACGCTGGGGTGGCTGTTGAGCTGGCGAATGCGCTGTTCGCACCAGGCCAGGTGGTCGATCTCTTCTTCCGCCGCGTGCTCCATGGCCTTGCGCACCTGGGGCAGCTTGGCGGTCAGGGCCTGGCCCTGGTAGAGCGCCTGGGCACAGACTTCGCCGGTATGGTTGATGCGCATCAGCCCGGCGACATGACGGGTCTGCTGTTCGTCGAGTTCGCTATCCGGCTGGATGATCGCCGGCGAGGGGCGGGCAGGTTGGCCGCTGAAGGGGAGCAAGGTGCGCATGGCGGTATCGGCCTGCAGCAACAAGCGGTCGAGCGGCGAGTAGTGACGTTCGGTGGCCATCGGGCACCTCCGCTGAAGTGATGCCCGACAGTTTACCTCAATCACCCGGGTGGGGCTTGCCTTGGGTCAGCCCGGTGGCCAGTTCATCTGGCGCTGGCCAAGCACATGCATATGGATGTGGTAGACCGTCTGCCCGCCTTTCGGATTGCAGTTCATGACCACCCGGAAACCTTCCTCGCAACCCTGCTCGACGGCCAGGCGCTGGGCGGTGAACAGGATGTGGCCGGCCAGGGCCTTGTCTTCTTCGGTCAGGTGGTTGAGGGTCGGGATGTGTTTCTTGGGGATGACCAGGAAATGTACCGGCGCCGCTGGGGCGATATCCTTGAAGGCGAGGATCTGGTCGTCTTCGTAGATGATATCCGCCGGGATTTCCCGGTTGATGATTTTGAGGAATAGATCGTCCACAGCACGTGCTCCATGGTGAGTGTCGCCGCTGAGTGTACTGACCCCGATGCCGCTCGCCCAGTGCCTATTCGACCGGGCAGTAGCGACGATGGATCACGCCGGCCAGCTTGCGGGCCAACCAGCGCGGCAGCAGGCGAGGGGCGAAGGCCAGCCAGCGGTTGCGACGACCGGGGGTGATCACTGCGCGGTTCTTGTCCAGGGCGCGTACGGTGTACAGCGCGACTTCCTCGGGGCTCAGGCAGCGTTTGCCAGCCTCGAGCCGCGGGATCCGTCGCCGGGCCGTGCGCACAGGGCCCGGGCACAGCACCGAGACCTTGATCCCGGTGCGGCGCAGCTCTTCGCGCAGGGCTTCGGAGAAATTCAGCACATAGGCCTTGCTGGCGGCATAGGCTGCCATCCACGGGCCAGGCGCCACGGCGGCGAGGCCGGCGACATTGAGGATCTGCCCGCCACCTTGCACGGCCATGAGGTTGCCGATCGCATGGCACAGACGGCTCAGGGCGAGAATGTTGACTTCCAGCAGGTCCTGTTCGTCGGCCCACTCGTGGGCGAGGAAGGGTCCATAGGTGCGCTGGCCAGCGCAGTTGACCAGCAGATCGATACGTCGCTCACCTTCTTCCAGTTCAAGTACGAAACCGGAGAGGCGCAGCGGCTGACTGAGGTCACAGGCACGGAACAGTACCTCGACGCCAAAGCGTTGTGTCAGCTCGATGGCGACGGGCTCCAGCGTTTCGCGATGGCGTGCCACCAGGATCAGGTTGCGCCCGCGCCGTGCCAGGGCCTCCGCCAGGGCCAGGCCCAGGCCGCTGGAAGCACCAGTGATCATGGCGTAACGGGTCATGCAAGGCTCCTGGGGGCTTGAGGGGCGCCTAGTGTACAGCCTGCCCGGTTTGCTACAAGACGTTGCCGCGCAGCTGCTGGCTGCGCTTCAAGGCGGCCAGGTACTCGTGATGCAGACGCTCTAGCAGTGTGGCGACCGTGGGCAGATCGTGAATGTCGCCGACGCCCTGGCCTGCCGACCAGACGGTCTTCCAGGCCTTGGCTTCGTCGTCCAGCGGCTTGAGCTTGCCGCTCTCGTGGCTGCTTTTCAGGGCGGCCAGGTCGTACCCGGCCCGTTCCAGGCTCTGGCGCAGGAAGCTGGCGGGAACGCCAGAGACTGCCGGGGTGTGGACAATGTCGGCGGCCACGGCATCGAGGATCATCTGTTTGTAGGCATCCTGGGCCTGGCTTTCACGCGTGGCGATGAAACGGGTGCCCATGTAGCCCAGGTCGGCACCTAGCAATTGTGCGGCCAGCAGTTCATGGCCGTGATTGAGACAGCCGGCCAGCAGCAGGGTCTTGTCGAAGAACTGGCGAATCTCGGCGAGCAGTGCAAACGGACTCCAGGTACCGGCATGGCCACCCGCGCCGGCGGCTACTGCGATGAGGCCATCGACCCCGGCCTCGGCAGCCTTTTCTGCGTGGCGCCGGGTCGTCACGTCATGGAAGATCAGCCCGCCATAGCCATGCACCGCATCCACCACTTCCTTCGCCGCGCCCAGGCTGGTGACGACGATCGGCACCCGGTGTTCGACGCACAGCGCCAGGTCGGCCTGCAGCCGGGGGTTGCTCGGGTGCACGATCAGGTTCACGGCATAAGGAGCGGCTGCCGGCAAGCCTGCCAGGCCCGTTTCGATCTGCTCCAGCCAGGCCTTGAATCCCTGGCTGTCGCGTTGGTTGAGAGCAGGAAAACTGCCGACCACGCCGTTGGCGCAGCAGGCGATGACCAACTGCGGGTTGGAGATCAGGAACATCGGCGCCGCCATCAGGGGCAGGCGCAGGCGGTTTTCCAGCGAGGCGGGCAGGGCCATGGCGAAACTCCTGGGGGCGGCTTTTACTTCAGAACGGTTTGACCACCACGAGAATTACAATGCCCAGCAATGCCAGCACCGGGGCTTCGTTGAACCAACGGTAGTACACATGGCTGCGGGTATTGGTGCCTGCGGCGAAGCGCTTGCGCTGTGCGCCGCACATGTGATGGTAGACGGTGAGCAGGGCGACCAGGGTGAGCTTGGCGTGCAGCCAGCCCTGGCTCAGCCAGCCGGGGTTCAGGTACAGCATCCAGCCGCCGAACACGTAGGTGGCGATCATCGCCGGGTTCATGATGCCGCGGTAGAGCTTGCGCTCCATGGTGATGAAGCGCTCGAGGCTGATGCTGTCCTGGCTCTGGGCGTGGTAGACGAACAGCCGGGGCAGGTAGAACAGTCCGGCGAACCAGCACACCACGCTGACGATGTGCAGGGCCTTGATCCATAGATAGAGCATGAGGGGTTCCTTCGGGATTTCACGGTCGTCAGATAGTAGTGGCCCAGGGGGCGAAGGGTCATCCCAAGAGTTGTTACAGCCGTTCCGGGCCCCTATTATCGTGCGCTTTCCAGTGGTCTCGTTGATAAGGGGCAAGTGTCATGATCAAGGTCGGTATCGTCGGCGGCACGGGTTACACCGGTGTCGAACTGCTGCGTCTGCTGGCGCAGCACCCACAGGCCGAAGTGGCGGTCATCACTTCGCGCTCCGAGGCGGGCGTGGCGGTTGCCGACATGTACCCGAACCTGCGCGGCCACTATGACGGGCTGAGCTTCAGCGTGCCTGACAGCAAGGCCCTGGGCGCCTGCGATGTGGTGTTCTTCGCCACCCCGCATGGTGTCGCCCATGCCCTGGCTGGCGAACTGCTGGCCGCCGGGACCAAGGTCATCGACCTGTCTGCCGACTTCCGTCTGCAGGACGCCGCCGAGTGGGGCAAGTGGTACGGCCAGCCGCATGGTGCTCCGGAGCTGCTCAAGGACGCGGTCTATGGCTTGCCGGAGGTGAACCGCGAACAGATTCGCCAGGCGCGCCTGATCGCTGTGCCGGGCTGCTACCCGACGGCGACTCAACTCGGCTTCCTGCCGCTGCTCGAGTCGGGCCTGGCCGACGCGTCGCGGCTGATTGCCGACTGCAAGTCGGGCGTCAGCGGTGCCGGTCGCGGAGCGGCAGTCGGTTCGCTGTTCTGCGAGGCCGGCGAGAGCATGAAGGCTTATGCGGTCAAGGGGCATCGCCATCTGCCGGAAATCAGCCAGGGCCTGCGCCTGGCCGCCGGCAAGGACATCGGGCTGACCTTCGTGCCGCACCTGACGCCGATGATCCGCGGTATCCATGCCACGCTCTATGCCACGGTCGCCGACACCTCGGTCGACCTGCAGGCGCTGTTCGAGAAGCGCTACGCCAACGAACCGTTCGTCGACGTGATGCCGGCTGGCAGCCACCCGGAGACCCGCAGCGTACGTGGCGCCAACGTCTGCCGGATTGCCGTGCATCGGCCGCAGGGTGGCGACCTGGTGGTGGTGCTGTCGGTGATCGACAACCTGGTCAAGGGCGCGTCGGGCCAGGCGGTGCAGAACCTGAACATCCTGTTTGGCCTGGACGAACGCATGGGCTTGTCGCACGCCGGCCTGCTGCCCTGAGTGCAGGCCCCAAGCTGCAAGTCGGCAATGACGCGCTTGGCTTGCAGCTTGTAGCGGCTCACTTGCCGCTTTCGTATTGTTGACCGATTTTCTCGGACAAGCGGATAATACGCCCCATCGAGTTTTATGGCGGCACTGCGCCGGGAGAATCAACATGAGCGTCGAAACCTTCACCCCCACGGCTTTGGAGTTCACCCCAGGCGCTGCGCACAAGGTGAAGACCCTGGTCAGCGAAGAGGGCAACGACCGTCTGAAGCTGCGTGTGTTCGTGACCGGCGGCGGTTGCTCGGGCTTTCAGTACGGTTTCACCTTCGATGAGGATGTGGCCGAGGACGACACCATCGTCGAGCGCGAAGGCGT
The DNA here is from genome assembly GCF_011752525.1 of Pantoea sp. Cy-639. Lineage (GTDB taxonomy): Bacteria > Pseudomonadota > Gammaproteobacteria > Pseudomonadales > Pseudomonadaceae > Aquipseudomonas. The sequence goes on from NZ_VWXI01000006.1 coordinate 311,018, forward strand.
CGCCCTGGTGGTCGATCCTATGAGCTTCCAGTACCTGGCAGGCGCCGAGGTGGACTACCAGGAAGGTCTGGAAGGCTCGCGCTTTGTGATCAAGAACCCGAATGCCACCACCACCTGCGGTTGCGGTTCGTCGTTCTCGATCTGAGCGCCTTCTCGCAATGCAAAACGCCGCGCATATGCGCGGCGTTTTGCATTCTGCGAGTTGTTCAGGCGGGGTAGATCGCGCCCAGTACGCGCAGCCCTCTGGCTGCTGTCACGCTGGGGCGATTGGCCGGGATGCCTTCGAGGCAGCAATGGGCAAGCCAGGCGAAGGCCATGGCCTCGACCCAGTCCGGGTCGACACCCTGGGCTGCCGTGCTGGAAACCGTGGCTCCCGGCAGCAGTTGCCCGAGGCGCGTCATCAACGCGCCATTGCGTGCGCCGCCACCACAGACCAGCAGCGCCTCGGTATCTTGCTGGGCCTTGCGCAACGAGTCGACGATGCTGACGGCCGTCAGTTCCAGCAGGGTGGCCTGGACGTCTTCGTCGCCATATGCGGGTAAGTGGGCCAGGTGGCTGTCCAGCCAGGGTAGGTTGAATACCTCGCGGCCAGTACTCTTTGGGCCACTGCCGGCAAAGAACGGATCGCCCAGCAAGGTGTCGAGCAGATCCGGGCGAACCGCACCGCTCGCGGCCCAGGCGCCATCAGCATCGAAGGTCTGGCCGCGCTTGCGCTCGATCCAGGCATCCATCAGCACGTTGCCTGGTCCGCAGTCGAAACCGTGGACCGGGGTGTCCCGCTCGATCAGGCTCAGGTTGCTGAAGCCGCCGACGTTGAGCACTGCCAGGCGCTGGCCAAGGTGGCCGAACAAGGCTTCATGGAATGCCGGTACCAGCGGGGCGCCCTGGCCGCCTGCCGCCACGTCGCGGCGGCGGAAGTCACCGACCACGCAGACACCGCTCAACTCGGCCAGCAGGGCTGGATTGCCGATCTGTACGGTGAAGCCGCGAGCGGGCTCATGACGGATGGTCTGGCCGTGGCTGCCGATGGCGCGGATGGCGTCCGCGTGCAGGCCCTGTACTGCGAGCAGGTGGTTGATGCCCTCGGCGGCCAGGCTGGCCCAGCGGTTCTCCGCCAGGGCCGCGCGGGCGATCTCGTCCGGGCCACTGCTGCATAGTGCGAGCAGGTCCTGGCGCAGGTCGGCGGGCATGGGAATGTAGTGGGTCGCGAGCAGTCGGGGCTGCTCACGTTGTTCGATCAGGGCAATGTCCAGTCCGTCGAGGCTGGTGCCGGACATCACCCCCAGGTAGAGCGCCATGGCCTCAGCGCTTGTTGGCGGCGAGCAGAGTGGCCTTTTCCTGATCCATGCGAGCGATCAGGGGCTGGCTCTGCTGGTTGAAGCGCGCGCGCTCCGACTTGGCGATCGGGTCGGCCATCGGCACTTTCTGGCTCAGTGGGTCGACATGCACGCCGTTGACCTGGAACTCGTAGTGCAGGTGCGGGCCGGTCGACAGGCCGGTGGTGCCGATGTAGCCGATGATCTGCCCTTGCTTGACGTTGCTGCCGGTCTTGATGCCCTTGGCGAAGCCCTGCATGTGACCGTACAGCGTCTTGTACGAGTTGCCGTGGGCGATGATCACCGTGTTGCCGTAACCACCACGACGCCCGGCCAGCTCGATGCGACCGTCACCGGCGGCCTTGATCGGCGTGCCGCGCGGAGCGGCGTAGTCCACGCCCTTGTGCGCGCGGATCTTGTTCAGGATCGGGTGCTTGCGCCCGGCGGAGAAGCGCGAGCTGATGCGGGCGAAGTCCACCGGCGTGCGGATGAACGCCTTGCGCAGGCTGTTGCCGTCGGCGGTGTAGTAGTTGGTGTTGCCCTGCTTGTTGGTATAGCGCACGGCGGTGTAGGTCTTGCCGCGGTTGGTGAAGCGGGCGGAGAGGATGTTGCCGGTGCCGATCACCTTGCCATCCATCATTTTCTGCTCGTACACCACGTCGAATTCGTCGCCGGGGCGAATGTCCTGGGCGAAGTCGATGTCGTAGCCGAGGATGCGCGCCATATCCATGGTCATGCTGTGGGACAGCCCGGCACGTTGTGCCGAAGCCGACAGCGAACTCTTGATCACGCCGTGGGCATAGGCGGTGCGCACGACGGGCTTGGTGACTTCACGGTCGAAGCTGAAGCCCTTGCTGGTGCGCGTCAGGCGGATGGTCTCGAGGTTGCTGACCTTGCTGTGCAAGCTGGCCAGTTGGCCGTCCTTGTCCAGTTCGAACTGCAGTATCTGGCCGTGCTTGAGCTGGCTGAACTGCTTGGCCTGCTTGTTGCTGGCCAGGACGTCATGGACCACGTTGGCGGGCAGCCCGACCTTGTTGAACAGGGTGGAGAGGGTATCGCCCCGGGCCACGACGACCTCGCGGTGCCCTGGGGTCTTGTCTTCCTGCTTGGCGACAGGCGCTGCTTCCGGTTTGGTTTGGGCTGTCTCGCCTGCGTCGCTGTCGATCTGGGCGAAAGGGGAGTCGCCGCTTTGTTCGGATTGCAGCAGGGGGGCGCTGCGGGATTCGTCTTTCAGGGTCTCGGCTGGGCTTTCCAGCTCGAGGCTCAGGGTGGTTTTCTTGGCTTCGACTTCGCTCGAAGGGAAGACCAGCAGTGCCAGGCTGAGGAGGGCAGCGATACCGCTGGCGGCCAACAGATGGCTTTTCGGATAAAGCGGGGGCGCTTTAGGCGTTTCGTTGGTCATAGGTGAGGTGACTTTGAAAAAAGTGAAATGGAAAAGATGAATGACATGATGAAGATGAAATAACTGTATAAAATATAACCAAATCCATTCTCACGCAAGGGCGCGTAGACGTCACGGTCCGCCGTTCAGGTCACATTCCTTTGCGAAACTTGTATTTGATGGCCGATCTTGTATGGTTGGCTCCCCTTGAATCTGAGCCTTGCGGGTCTGTCTATGAAGTCGGTTGAAGAGCAGCTGGCGCTTATCAAGCGCGGTGCGGAAGAGGTATTGGTCGAGTCGGAACTGGTGGAGAAGCTCAAGCGCGGCCAACCACTGCGCATCAAGGCGGGCTTCGACCCAACCGCGCCTGACCTGCACCTGGGGCACACGGTGCTGATCAACAAGCTGCGCCAGTTCCAGGAGCTGGGCCATCAGGTCATCTTCCTGATCGGTGACTTCACCGGCATGATCGGCGACCCGAGCGGCAAGAGCGCCACCCGTCCGCCGCTGACTCGCGAGCAGGTGCTGGACAACGCCGAGACCTATAAACAGCAGGTGTTCAAGATTCTCGACCCGGCCAAGACCGAAGTCGCGTTCAACTCCACCTGGATGGATCAGCTCACTCCGGCCGATTTCATCCGCCTGGCGTCGCAGTACACCGTTGCGCGGATGCTCGAGCGTGATGACTTCGACAAGCGCTACAGCAGCAACCAGCCGATTGCGATCCATGAGTTCCTCTATCCGCTGGTGCAGGGCTATGACTCCGTCGCGCTCAAGGCTGATGTCGAGCTGGGTGGTACCGACCAGAAGTTCAACCTGCTGATGGGGCGTGAGTTGCAGCGCTCTTATGGTCAGGAGGCACAGAACATCGTCACCATGCCGCTGCTCGAGGGGCTGGATGGCGTGAAGAAGATGTCCAAGTCGCTGGGCAATTATGTAGGCATCCAGGAAGCGCCTGGGGTGATGTACAGCAAGCTCGTGTCGATTCCGGATACCTTGATGTGGCGTTACTTCGAGCTGCTGAGCTTCCGTTCGATGGAAGAGATCGAGCAGTTCCGTGCGGATGTCGAGAAGGGCGCCAATCCGCGGGATATCAAGATCAAGCTGGCGGAAGAGATCGTTGCCCGTTTCCATGGTGAGGAGGCTGCGGCCAATGCGCATCGCGCGGCAGGCAATCGCATGAAAGAGGGCGAGTTGCCGGAGGACCTGCCGGAGATCGAGGTGGCCGCCACCGAAGACTTGCCGATTGCTGCTGTGCTGAACCGTGCAGGGCTGGTGAAGAACTCGGCCCAGGCGCGGGACCTGCTCAGCGCTGGTGCGGTCAAGGTCGACGGTGTGGTGGTCGAGCGTGACTTCATGTTCGTCATCGGTGCGACGCATGTGTGTCAGGCGGGCAAAAAGGCGTTTGCCCGAGTGAGCCTCAAGGCTGAGTGATTGCCTGGTGGTGTAGCTATATAGAAGCGGGGAGGCCGGTAGGCCTCCCCGCTTTGCTTTCTGGGCTTTATATAGAAGGTGTCTGGGGGCGTCAGATGGTCTTTGCAGGCCCTTTTCCCTAAATATTTGAAAATATTGAAATTAAGGGTTGACGCGGTTTCAGATCCCCTTATAATGCGCCCCACTTCCAGCGACAACGGAACGCGAAACTCCTTGAGAATCAACGAGTTAAGCGATTCGGAAGGTTCCGGAAGTGCTTCGATCGAATGATCGGCAGCGGTGAAAAAGGTGGTTGACAGCAGGTTGTAACGCTGTATGATTCGCCTCCCGCTACGAGAGATCGCAGCGAGTTAAGCGATTGAAGTTGAACGAAAAAACTTCAAAATAAAGCTTGACAGCAAATGAGGTTAGCGTAGAATGCGCGCCTCGGTTGAGACGAAAAGCTCTTAACCAAACGCTCTTTAACAAATTGAATCAAGCAATTCGTGTGGGTGCTTGTGAGTACGGACTGATAGTCGCCAAGATTATCAGCATCACAAGTGGCCATGCGAGAAATCACATAGTCATTTGAGATTGC
>NZ_VWXI01000007.1 GCF_011752525.1 Pantoea sp. Cy-639
TTCGTGAGTGAGGGACAGTGCTTTTGCTAGGCGCATAAAAAATCCGATGCTCGTTTCCAAGCATCGGATTTTGCGGCCTACGGGCTAAAGCTCAAAGCGTCAGTCTTAACTGACTGGCATTAGCCACCAGGGCCTCCCTTTTTCATGCAGCGGTCAGGCTCAGAACAGGACGCGAGAGCGGATGGTGCCCTTGACGTGCTGCAGCTTCTCTTGTGCAAGGTCCGAGTATTCGGCATCCACGTCGATCACCACGTAACCGACCTTCTCGTCGGTCTGCAGGAACTGGCCGGAGATGTTGATGCCGTTTTCGGCGAACACCTTGTTGATCTCGCTGAGCACGCCCGGGATGTTCTCGTGGATGTGCAGCAGGCGGTGCTTGCCCGGGTGCGCCGGCAGGGCTACTTCCGGGAAGTTGACCGACGACACCGAGGTACCGTTGTCGCTGTACTTGACCAGCTTCTCGGCTACTTCCAGGCCGATGTTGGCCTGGGCCTCGGCGGTGGAACCACCGATGTGCGGGGTCAGGATCACGTTGTCCAGGCCGCGCAGCGGGCTTTCGAACTCTTCGTCGTTGGAGCGCGGCTCGACCGGGAACACGTCGATGGCGGCGCCGATCAGGTGCTTGTCCTTGATCGCGGCGGCCAGGTGGTCCAGCTCGACCACGGTGCCACGGGCAGCGTTGATCAGGATCGCGCCTTTCTTCATCGCGCGGATTTCCTTCTCGCCGATCATCCACTGGGTGGATGGCAGCTCAGGGACGTGCAGCGAGACGATGTCGGCCAGACCCAGCAGTTCGGTCAGGCTGGTGACCTGGGTGGCGTTGCCCAGCGGCAGCTTGGTCAGCGGGTCGTAGAAGTACACCTGCATGCCCAGGCTCTCGGCCAGGACCGACAGCTGGGTACCGATCGAGCCGTAGCCGACGATGCCCAGTTTCTTGCCACGGATCTCGAAGGAGTTGGCCGCGCTCTTGATCCAGCCGCCACGGTGGCAGGAAGCGTTCTTCTCGGGGATGCCGCGCAGCAGCAGGATGGCTTCGGCCAGCACCAGCTCGGCGACCGAACGGGTGTTGGAGTACGGTGCGTTGAACACCGCGATGCCGCGTTCGCGGGCCGCGTTCAGGTCGACCTGGTTGGTGCCGATGCAGAAGCAGCCTACCGCGACCAGTTTCTTCGCACAGTCGAAGACCTCTTCGGTCAGCTGGGTACGAGAGCGGATACCGATGAAGTGGGCATCGGCGATCTTTTCCTTCAGCTCGGCGTCCGGCAGCGAGCCGGTGAGGTATTCGATGTTGCTGTAGCCGGCAGCCTTGAGGGTGTCCACTGCATTCTGGTGGACGCCTTCGAGAAGAAGGAACCTGATCTTGCTCTTGTCGAGAGAAGTCTTGCTCATCTGCTTAAACCTGTATCCCGGAGAAAAATGGCGAGAGGGGGTGAAGCGGCGCGGCGTCGGGCCTTAGCACGAACGGCGGGAGGGCTATGCTAGCATACGCGACCCGGTCTGAGCTTATCCCGACAGGTGAAGCGTGCTCAGGGTGACTATGAATAAGTCGAGAGTTCCAGCGATGACCCAACGTGCGGTAATTGATGAGCTGATGACCCTGGTCGACCCTGGCAAGGTCCTTGTCGATCCCGCCTCGCTCGAGGCTTACGGCAAGGATTGGACCAAGCATTACCCGCCCGCGCCGAGCGCCATCGTCTTCCCCCGATCCATCGAGCAGGTTCAAGCCATCGTGCATTGGGCCAACCGGCACAAGATCGGCCTGGTGCCCTCTGGTGGGCGCACCGGGTTGTCGGGCGCGGCGGTGGCCGCCCACGGCGAAGTGGTGGTGGCCTTCGACGCCATGAACCAGATCCTTGCCTTCGACGAGTTCGACCGCACCGTGACCTGCCAGCCGGGGGTGATCACCCACCAGTTGCAGCAGTTCGCCGAGGACCACGGGCTCTATTACCCCGTGGACTTCGCCTCCTCGGGCTCAAGCCAGATAGGCGGCAACATCGGCACCAACGCCGGCGGGATCAAGGTGATTCGCTACGGCATGACCCGCAACTGGGTGGCAGGCCTGAAGGTGGTCACCGGCAAGGGCGAGCTGCTGGAGCTGAACAAGGACCTGGTCAAGAACGCCACAGGCTACGACCTGCGCCAGCTGTTCATCGGTGCCGAGGGGACGCTGGGCTTCGTGGTCGAGGCGACCATGCGCCTGGACCGCGCGCCACGCAACCTCACCGCGATGGTGCTGGGCACGCCCGACTTCGACGCGATCATGCCGGTGCTGCACGCGTTCCAGGGCGCGCTCGACCTGACGGCGTTCGAGTTCTTTTCCGACAAGGGCCTGGCCAAGATCATGGCCCGCGGCGACGTGCCGGCCCCGTTCGCCAGCGACTGCCCGTTCTATGCCCTGCTGGAGTTCGAGGCCAGCAACGAGGCGGTGGCCAGCCAGGCGCTGGCTACCTTCGAGCACTGCGTCGAGCAAGGCTGGGTGCTGGACGGCGTGATGAGCCAGAGCGAGACGCAGTTGAAGAACCTGTGGAAGCTGCGCGAGTACCTGTCCGAGACCATCTCCCACTGGACACCGTACAAGAACGACATCTCGGTCACCGTGTCGAAAGTGCCGGCGTTCCTGCGCGATATCGACGCCATCGTCGGCGAGCATTATCCCGACTACGAAGTGGTCTGGTATGGCCATATCGGCGATGGCAACCTGCACCTGAACATCCTCAAGCCCGAACACATGACCAAGGATGCTTTCTTCGCCTCCTGCACCAAGGTCAACAAGTGGGTGTTCGAGACGGTCCAGCGCTACAACGGCTCGATCTCCGCCGAACATGGCGTGGGCCTGACCAAGCGCGACTACCTGGGCTACAGCCGCTCGGCGGATGAAATCGCCTGCATGAAGGCGATCAAGGCGGTGTTCGACCCGAACGGCATCATGAATCCGGGTAAGATCTTCGCTCCCGAATAAAAAGCAGTATCCACAGGAGTCGGCCATGAGTTACCAGCACCAGTACGTAGACGGCACCCGTATTCACTTCCCTCTGGGCAAGGTGGTGTGCATCGGCCGCAACTATGCCGAGCATGCCAAGGAGCTGGACAACCCTATCCCCAGCGAGCCATTGCTGTTCATCAAGCCAGGCAGTTGCGTGGTGCCGCTTGAGGGAGGCTTCAAGATCCCTACCGAGCGTGGCTCGGTACACTACGAGGCGGAAATCGCCGTGCTGCTGGGCAAGCCGCTGTCCACGCATCCGTCCGAGGAAGAAGTGCTCGATGCCATCTCCGGCTATGCGCCGGCGCTCGACCTGACCCTGCGCGATGTACAGGCCAGGCTCAAGGAGAAGGGCCTGCCCTGGGAACTGGCCAAGAGCTTCGACGGTGCCTGCGTGCTGCCGCCGTTCGTGTCGGCCGGTACCTACGAGGACCTCGCCGATATCGGTATCCGCCTGACCGTCAATGGCGATGTGCGCCAGGACGGCAACAGCGCGCTGATGCTCAACCCGATCGTGCCGATGATCCAGTACATGGCGGCGCAGTTCTCGCTGCAGGCTGGCGACGTGATCCTCACCGGCACCCCGGCCGGCGTGGGGCCGTTCACGGTCGGCGATGAACTGGTGCTGGAACTGACGGGCGTGAGCCGGTTCGAAGGCCGGGTGCTCTGACCCGGTAGCGGCGACGGTACGCACCTGCCGTCGCCGGTATTGCCGTTTTTTTCACAAACGATCCGGATAATCCAGAAATTCCCGTATCTTTGCCGGCGATGGGCTAACCTTCCCCGCATTTCCAGGATCCGTATCAATGGCCACCCCTTCCAATACCTCCCATCCGCCAGTTCCCAAGCGGCGCTTGCTGCGTCGCTGGTCGACCTGGCTGGTCGCCGTGGCGATCATCGCCTATGTCCTCGTGGCAGCCATGCACTGGGACGACCGCGGGCTGCTATGGATAAAGGAAGGCTTCGAGACCCAGGCCGAGCGCCAGGAAAGCATCTGGTTGCCGGACTATGTCGTGGACATCGACGCCAAGCCGTTGCCGGGCATGGAGCGCGACGAGGCGTCGGACCTTGCGTTCAGCCCGCACACCCGCACGCTGTTCACCGTCATGGGCAAGCACCCGTTCCTGGCCGAGCTCACGCTCGATGGCGACGTGCTGCGCAAGATTCCCCTGGTCGGTTGGTCCAATCCGGAAGGCGTGGCCGTGCTCGAGGACGGGCATATCGCAATCGTCGATGAACGCAACCATGACCTGGTCATCGTCAAGGTGGATGCCAGCACCACTTCGCTGAACCGCGCCGACTATCCAAGCCACGACCTGGGTGATGGCGACAAGGGCAACAAGGGATTCGAGGGCATTGCCTGGGATGCCATGCGCCAGCGCCTGATCATTGGCGAGGAGCGGCCGCCGAAGCTGTACACCTGGAATACCGATGGGCGTAGCCCGCTGCAGGGCGACAAGCAGCCATTGCCGAACGATGAGCTCGACCTGCGCAACCTGTCCGCCCTGAGCGTCGATTCGCGCACCGGCCACCTGCTGGTCCTGTCGGCGGATTCCAACCTGCTGCTGGAACTGGACGAGAAAGGCGACCAGGTCAGCTTCATGACCTTGCTCGGTGGTTTCAATGGCTTGAAGAACACTATCCCGCGTGCCGAAGGCGTGGCCATGGATGACCAGGGCACCCTGTATTTCGTCAGCGAACCCAACCTGTTCTACCGTTTCCGCAAGCCCTGAAACCCGGGTTGCGCATGAGGCATTAAGCTTCGCTTCAGTTGGCGATGGTTAGATGCCGGCTCCTTTCGCCAAGCTTGCCCTCATGCGCCGTCATCTTTCCCATCGCCTGATCCTTGTCTACCTCGCCTGTGTCGCGCTGTTCGTCGTGGGCGTGACAGGACAACACCTGCGCTTGTTCGAGCGCGGCTGGTTCAACCTGCGGACCTGGTGGCAGCCAGCCGAGCAAGGCATTGGCCTGGAGCGCTACCAGGCCGTGATCCAGGCGCAACCGATCGACGGGCTGGACGACGACCTCTCGGCGCTGACCTACGACCCGGACCGCAAGACCCTGTTCACCGTCACCAATGCCCGATCCGAGCTGATCGAGCTGTCGCTGGACGGACGCATCCTGCGGCGCGTGCCGCTGACCGCTTTCGGCGACCCTGAAGCGGTGGAGTATGTGGCGCCCAACAGCTACGTGATCACCGACGAGCGCGAGCAACGGCTGATCCGGGTGCGCCTGGATGACGCTACGCAGGTCCTCGACGCTGGCACTGCCGAGCAGCTTTCACTGGGCATTGGCCTGAACGGCAACAAAGGTTTCGAGGGGCTGGCCTACGACTCGACCGGCAAGCGTCTGTTCGTGGCCAAGGAGCGTGATCCGATGGTGATCTACGAGGTGCACGGCTTCCCGCATGGCGACCCTGAAAAGCCCTACGCGGTGCATGTGGCGCAGGACCCCAAGCGTGACCGGCGGCTATTCGTGCGCGACTTGTCGAGCCTGCAGTTCGACGAGCGCAGTGGGCACCTGCTGGTGTTGTCGGATGAGTCGCGCCTGGTGCTGGAGCTGGATGTGCACGGCAGGCCGCTGAGTACCCTGTCGTTGAGCAAGGGCGCTCATGGTTTGCGGCGGACGGTGCCACAAGCGGAGGGCATGGCGATGGACGAGGCGGGGACCCTGTACCTGGTCAGCGAGCCGAACCTGTTCTACGTGTTTCGCCAACCCTGATGCCATCGCGGGGCAAGCCCGCTCCCACGCCAGTCCTTAGAGAGCTGCGTGGGAGCGGGCTTGCCCCGCGATACGCTCTGGCCTGTTTACTCGGCCTTGAGGGTCTTCACGCCTTCACCGGTGCCCAGCAGCAGCACGTCGGCCGGGCGAGCAGCGAACAGGCCGTTGGTGACCACGCCGACGATGGCGTTGATCTGGCTTTCCAGCTCCACCGGGTTGGTGATCTGCAGGTTGTGCACGTCCAGGATGACGTTGCCGTTGTCGGTCACCACGCCTTCGCGGTAGACCGGATCGCCACCCAGCTTGACCAGCTGGCGCGCCACGTGGCTGCGGGCCATGGGAATGACCTCGACCGGCAGCGGGAAAGCGCCCAGCACTGGCACCAGCTTGCTGGCATCGGCAATGCAGATGAAGGTACGGGCCACTGCCGCGACGATCTTCTCGCGGGTCAGGGCCGCGCCGCCGCCCTTGATCAGGTTGAGATGGGCGTCGCTCTCGTCGGCGCCGTCGACGTAGAACTCCAGCTCGCTGACGCTGTTCAGCTCGTACACCGGGATGCCATGGCCCTTCAGGCGCTGCGCGGTGGCCTCGGAGCTGGCGACGGCGCCGTCGAAGGCGGTCTTGTGCTGGGCCAGGGCGTCGATGAAGAAGTTGGCGGTCGAACCGGTACCGACGCCGATCACGCTCTTCTCATCCAGCTTGGGGAGGATGAGGTCGACAGCGGCCTGGGCGACGGCCTGTTTGAGTTGGTCCTGGGTCATGCGGGCTCCGGGTGGGGCAGGGCGGGTTGCAAAGTTGCCTAGTATAGCGGCTCCCGCGGCTTTGCTGTGGTCGCCCGACGTAGCGCTGCGGTAGACTCCCAGGCCTTGTCCCGCGGCCCAGTGATGCTTTCCGATGCTCGAACAGTACGTCAAGAAGATCCTCACCTCGCGCGTCTACGACGTTGCCGTCGAAACCCCGCTGCACAGTGCCGGCCAGTTGAGCAAGCGCCTGGGCAACACGGTCCTGCTCAAGCGCGAGGACCTGCAGCCGGTGTTCTCGTTCAAGATCCGCGGGGCCTACAACAAGCTGGCGCAACTGAGCGCGCAGGAACTGGCCCGTGGCGTGGTCACCGCCTCGGCCGGCAACCACGCCCAGGGCGTGGCCCTGGCGGCCCGCGAGCTGGGGATCAAGGCCACCATCGTGATGCCCAAGACCACCCCGGAAATCAAGGTCGAGGGTGTGCGCTCGCGCGGCGGAAAAGTGGTGCTGCATGGCGACTCGTTCCCCGAGGCCCTGGCCTATTCGCTGAAGCTGGTCGAGGAGAAGGGCTTCGTCTATATCCACCCCTATGACGATCCGCACACCATCGCCGGCCAGGGCACCGTGGCCATGGAGATTCTCCGCCAGCACCCGGGCCAGCTGGACGCGATCTTCGTGCCGGTAGGCGGCGGCGGCCTGATTGCCGGCATCGCGGCCTATGTGAAATACCTGCGCCCGGAAATCAAGGTGATCGGCGTCGAGCCGGACGACTCCAACTGTCTCCAGGCCGCGATGGCGGCGGGCGAGCGCGTGGTGCTGCCGCAGGTCGGGCTGTTCGCCGATGGCGTGGCAGTGGCGCAGATCGGCCAGCACACCTTCGACATCTGCCGTCACCATGTCGACGAGGTGATCACCGTCAGCACCGACGAGATCTGCGCGGCAATCAAGGATATCTACGACGATACCCGCTCGATCACCGAACCTGCCGGTGCACTGGGCGTGGCTGGGATCAAGAAGTACGTCGAGCTCAAGGGCGTGTCCGGGCAGACCCTGGTGGCCATCGATTCGGGCGCCAACGTCAACTTCGACCGCCTGCGCCATGTTGCCGAGCGTGCCGAACTGGGCGAGAAACGCGAGGCGATCATCGCCGTGACCATCCCCGAGCGTCCGGGCAGCTTCAAGGCCTTCTGCGAGGCCATCGGCAAGCGCCAGATCACCGAGTTCAACTACCGCAAGCACACCTCGGACGAGGCGCACATCTTCGTCGGGGTGCAGACCCATCCGGAGACCGACCCTCGCGCGGCGCTGGTGCAGCAACTGAGCGAACAAGGCTTCCCGGTCATCGACCTGACCGACAACGAACTGGCCAAGCTGCACATCCGCCATATGGTCGGCGGCCACTCGGCGGGGGCCAGCGACGAGATGGTGCTGCGCTTCGAGTTCCCCGAGCGCCCGGGGGCACTGTTCAATTTCCTCAACAAGCTGGGTGGGCGCTGGAACATCTCGATGTTCCACTACCGCAACCACGGCGCCGCCGACGGGCGTGTGGTCGCGGGCCTGCAGGTGCCGGAGGATGAGCGCCAGCAAGTGCCGGCGGCGTTGGCCAAGATCGGCTATCCGTACTGGGACGAGACCGAGAACCCGGCGTACCGGCTATTCTTGGGCTGATCGCGCCTCGATTCTGGCCGTGGGAGCGGGCTTGCCCCGCGATGAGGCGCTAGCGAAACAGCCTGTTGAAGGACAACTTGCACATGGAACACCTGACCACCCTCAAGACCTTGCACATCCTGGCCACCGCCCTGTTGCTGCTAGGCGGCCTGGGCCTGGCGATCTGGACCTGGCTGGCCCGGCGCAAGGGCGATGCCGATGCCTACGGCAAGCTGCTGCGGCGGCCGTTGGTGTTCGTCTGGCTGCTGATGGGGCTGTGCCTGATAAGCATGCCGTTCACCGGCTGGTGGCTGGTGCACTTGGTCGGCTGGCCCCTGGGGCAGACCTGGATACTGGCTTCCAGTGTCATCTATACCGTCGGCGCGTTCGCCGTGTGGTGGTTGCTGGTACGCCTGAACCGCCTGCGCAAGGCCGAGGTGACAGGATTGAAGTTCACTTTGGCGCTGGCCCTGTTCAGTGGCGTGTGCTTCCTGTCCATCGCCGGGCTGATGGGCGCCAAGCCGGTCTAAGGCCCTGCATCCAGCCGGCAGAGCCAGTCTTGCCGGCACGCTCGAAGGTCATCGTCAGCCAGGCAGGCGCCTGCTGGCGATCCCTTGGCAATGAGACGGGCAGCCAGTGTCCCGATCGAGCAAACAAAGGCCAGCCTCATACACAGATTTCATCTCGCCGCACATAAGCTTGGCGGGCGCGTTGCTGCACGCTCGGGCTTTGTGGAACAATGCGGCGACATGCGTTTGCGAGGTTGCTGCCGTGATCGACCCGGATGGTTTTCGCCCCAATGTCGGGATCATTCTCACGAATGATGCCGGGCAGGTGCTATGGGCTCGACGGATCAACCAGGATGCCTGGCAGTTCCCCCAGGGTGGCATCAACCCTGACGAGACGCCGGAAGACGCCCTGTACCGCGAGCTGAACGAAGAAGTTGGCCTTGAACGCGATGATGTGGAAATTCTTGCCTGTACCCGTGGCTGGTTGCGTTATCGTTTACCCCAGCGCCTGGTGCGCACCCACAGCCAGCCGCTGTGCATCGGTCAGAAACAGAAGTGGTTCCTGCTGCGCCTGCTGAGCAATGAGCAACGCGTGCGCATGGACCTGACTGGCAAACCGGAATTCGACGGCTGGCGTTGGGTCAGCTACTGGTATCCGCTGGGCCAGGTGGTGACATTCAAGCGCGAGGTGTACCGCCGCGCCCTGAAAGAGCTAGCCCCGCGCCTGCTGACGCGCGACTGACGACGGAGTCCGACCCCGAGCCATGCTCAATACGCTGCGCAAGATCGTCCAGGAAGTGAACTCCGCCAAAGATCTCAAGACGGCGTTGGGGATCATTGTCTTGCGCGTCAAGGAAGCCATGGGCAGCCAGGTCTGCTCGGTCTACCTGCTCGACCCGGACACCAACCGTTTCGTGCTGATGGCCACCGAGGGCCTGAACAAGCGTTCCATCGGCAAGGTCAGCATGGCCCCCAACGAGGGCCTGGTCGGCCTGGTCGGTACCCGCGAGGAACCGCTGAACCTCGAGAACGCTGCCGACCACCCCCGCTACCGCTATTTCGCCGAGACTGGCGAAGAGCGCTTCGCCTCCTTCCTCGGCGCGCCGATCATCCACCACCGGCGGGTAGTCGGGGTGCTGGTCATCCAGCAGAAGGAGCGCCGCCAGTTCGACGAGGGCGAGGAAGCCTTCCTGGTCACCATGAGCGCTCAGCTCGCCGGGGTCATCGCCCATGCCGAGGCCACCGGTTCGATCCGTGGCCTGGGGCGCCAGGGCAAGGGCATCCAGGAGGCCCGTTTCGTCGGCGTGCCGGGTTCGCCCGGCGCGGCGGTCGGCCGCGCCGTGGTGATGCTGCCGCCTGCCGACCTTGAAGTGGTGCCGGACAAGACCGTCGAGGACATCGACAACGAACTGAACCTGTTCAACAACGCCCTCGAAGGCGTGCGCGAGGACATGCGCAAGCTGTCGGCCAAGCTCGCCGCCCAGCTGCGCCCCGAGGAGCGTGCGCTGTTCGACGTGTACCTGATGATGCTCGAGGATGCCGCCCTCGGTGGCGAGGTGATCGAGGTCATCAAGACCGGCCAGTGGGCCCAGGGCGCCCTGCGTCAGGTGGTCGGCGAGCACGTCAGCCGCTTCGAGCTGATGGACGACGACTACCTGCGCGAGCGCGCCTCCGACGTCAAGGACCTTGGTCGACGCCTGCTCGCCTACCTGCAGGAGGCCCGTTCGCAGTCGCTGGTCTACCAGGACAACACCATCCTGGTCAGCGAGGAGCTGACGCCCGCCATGCTTGGCGAGGTGCCCGAAGGCAAGCTGGTCGGTCTGGTCTCGGTACTCGGCTCGGGCAACTCCCATGTGGCGATCCTCGCCCGGGCCATGGGCATTCCCACGGTCATGGGCCTGGTCGACCTGCCGTATTCGAAAGTCGACGGTATCGAGCTGATCGTCGACGGCTACAAGGGCGAGGTCTACACCAACCCCGGCGAGGTGCTGCGCAAGCAGTACGGCGACGTGGTCGAGGAAGAACGCCAGCTGGCCCAGGGGCTCGACGCCCTGCGCGAGCTGCCGTGCATCACCCCGGACGGCCACCGCATGCCGCTGTGGGTCAACACCGGCCTGCTCGCCGACGTGGCCCGTGCCCAGCAACGTGGCGCCGAAGGCGTTGGCCTGTACCGCACCGAAGTGCCGTTCATGATCAACCAGCGCTTCCCCAGCGAGAAGGAACAGCTGGCGATCTACCGCGAGCAGTTGCAGGCCTTCCACCCGCGCCCGGTGACCATGCGCAGCCTCGACATCGGCGGCGACAAGTCGCTGTCGTACTTCCCGATCAAGGAAGAGAACCCGTTCCTCGGCTGGCGTGGCATCCGCGTCACCCTCGACCACCCGGAAATCTTCCTGGTGCAGGCCCGTGCCATGCTCAAGGCCAGCGAGGGCCTGAACAACCTGCGCATCCTGCTGCCGATGATTTCCGGCATCCACGAGCTCGAAGAGGCCCTGCACCTGATCCACCGTGCCTGGGGCGAAGTGCGCGACGAAGGTACCGACGTGCCGATGCCGCCCGTGGGCGTGATGGTGGAGATCCCAGCCGCGGTCTACCAGACCCGTGAGCTGGCGCGTCAGGTGGACTTCCTTTCGGTCGGCTCCAACGACCTCACCCAGTACCTGCTGGCCGTGGATCGCAACAATCCGCGCGTCGCCGACCTCTACGACTACCTGCACCCGGCCGTGCTGCAAGCGTTGCAGACGGTGGTCAGCGTCGCCCACGAAGAAGGCAAGCCGGTGAGCATCTGCGGCGAGATGGCCGGTGACCCGGCGGCGGCGCTGCTGTTGATGGCAATGGGCTTCGACAGCCTGTCGATGAACGCCACCAACCTGCCGAAGGTCAAGTGGATGCTGCGCCAGGTCAACCTGAGCAAGGCAAAGGAGCTGCTGGCCGATGCCATGAGCCATGACAACCCGCAGGTTATCCACAGTTCGTTGCAGTTGGCCCTGAAGAACCTCGGCCTGGCGCGGATGATCGGGCCTGGGGCCAACAAGACCCTCTGAGGCCTGTAGCGGGCTTGTCCCGCGTTCAGATCTCCAGGCTGACTTCGCCCAAGTGCCCGCCAAATGGCCCGAAACTGCGTTCGACCATACGCCGGCGCCCCTGGGCATCGACGATCAGTACCGTGCTTGCCCGCGTCCCATAGTTCTGGCTGGCGATGAACACGCTCGACAGCAGTTTCTCGGTCGCCAACCCCACCCCGGTCTCCGGCAGTTCGCCGTCCGGCGCCGGCTCGGCGTCGGCCAGCATTGCCAGCAATTGCTGTGGGTCGGCGTTCGCGAGCAAGGCTTGCAGGCCACGACGCGCCTTGAGCAGCTTCGGCCACGGTGTGTCCAGCCCGGCGTTCGACAGCCCGTAGACACCCTCCGTCAACAAGCGCGGCGCTGCTTCCCGGGCGTTCAGGTAACCCAGGCGTTGGCTATCGCCGACCAGCAGGTTGAACCCCGAGTATTGCCCGCCGCGGCTGGCCACCTGGTCCAGGTAGGCCTCCACCCCCAGCCGGCCCTGCAGGAATGCGGCCACCAGTTCGCCCCGCGAGCGCGGCCCCTGGGGCCTGCCTGGATCGCGGATGTTGGTCAGCGCCGCGAAGCGCCCATCCGGCCCGACGCCCAGCCAGGTTCCACCTGCCTCCAGATCGCGCCCGGCATGCACCTGCGGCGCATCTTCCCAGGCTGCCAGGGCCTGGGCCGGGCGGGCATAGAATTCGTCGCGGTTGGCCGCGACGATCAGCGGCAGGGCGTGCCCCGGCCGCCAGGCGAATACGATCAGGCACATAGGTTGTCCCCTGTGTTTTCGGCCACTCTACCCGCGTGCCCGGCCGCGATCCATCACCTGACGCAGAGTTCACTAGAGCCACGGGCTTGGCTTCCGTTACCATGCCGGATTGTCTTTCCACTGGGGCCGCGAATGGAATTCGTACTCTACCTGCTGTTGGGTGCCTGCGCTGGCGTGCTGGCCGGGCTGTTCGGCGTGGGCGGCGGCATCATCATCGTGCCGGTGCTGGTGTTCAGTTTCACCCTGCAGGGTTTCGATCCTTCGGTGCTGACCCACCTGGCCGTCGGCACCTCGCTGGCGACCATTGTCTTCACGTCGATCAACGCCGTGCTCGAGCACCAGCGCAAGGGCGCGGTGCAGTGGCCGATCTTCGCCTGGATGACCGCCGGGATTCTCCTCGGCGCACTGGTCGGGGCCAAGACCGCCTCGCTGATCCAGGGCCCGATGCTGCAGAAGATCATCGGCGTGTTCGCCCTGGTGATCGCCACGCAGATGGCGCTGGACTTCAAGCCCAAGGCCAGTCGCGGGATTCCCGGCAAACCTGGCCTGACCGCCGCCGGCGGCGTGATCGGCTGGGCTTCGGCGATCTTCGGCATCGGCGGTGGTTCGCTGACCGTGCCATTCCTGACCTGGCGCAGCCTGCCGATGCAGCAGGCCGTGGCCACCTCGTCGGCCTGTGGCCTGCCGATCGCCCTGGCCAGCGCCCTGAGCTTCATGTGGCTGGGCTGGCACGAGGAGCGCCTGCCGGCCCACAGCATCGGTTACGTGTACCTGCCGGCGCTGGTCGGCATCGCCGTGACCAGCATGTTCTTCGCCCGCTTCGGCGCGCGCCTGGCGCACAAGCTGTCGCCACGCGTGCTCAAGCGCCTGTTCGCCGCGCTGCTGTTCTGCGTCGGCCTCAGCTTCCTTATTTGAATCAAGAGGAAAATCCATGCTGCCTTACCCGCAGATCGACCCCGTGGCCGTGGCCCTCGGGCCGCTGAAAATCCACTGGTACGGCCTGATGTACCTGATCGGCATCGGCGGTGCCTGGTTGCTGGCCTCGCGCCGGCTCAACCGCTTCGACCCGACCTGGACCCGCGAGAAACTCTCCGACCTGGTGTTCTGGTTGTCGATGGGGGTGATCGTTGGGGGCCGCCTGGGCTACGTGCTGTTCTACGACCTGCACCAGTACCTGGCCAATCCGACATTGATCTTCGAAGTGTGGAAAGGCGGCATGTCGTTCCACGGCGGCTTCATCGGCGTGATGCTGGCGGCATTGTGGTTCGGCAAGCGCAACAACAAGTCGTTCTTCGAACTGATGGACTTCGTCGCGCCGCTGGTGCCGATCGGCCTGGGCGCCGGGCGCATCGGCAACTTCATCAACGCCGAGCTGTGGGGCAAGGCCACCGACCTGCCGTGGGCCATGGTGTTCCCGCCGTTCAGCGACCCGGCCCAGTTGCCGCGTCACCCGTCGCAGCTGTACCAGTTCGCCCTGGAAGGCGTGGCGCTGTTCGTGATCCTGTGGCTGTACTCGCGCAAGCCGCGCCCGACCATGGCGGTCTCCGGCATGTTCGCGCTGTTCTACGGCATCTTCCGCTTCGTCGTCGAGTTCGTCCGGGTGCCGGACGCCCAGCTCGGCTATATCGCCTGGGGCTGGCTGACCATGGGTCAGATTCTCTGCGTGCCGATGATCCTGGCTGGCCTTGGCCTGATCTGGTGGGCTTATAATCGCAAACCGACGGCGAAACCCGCCTGATTAATCCCACGACAGGGGCGCTCCCCCTGTCGTTTTTGCTACAGGTAAGCCATGAAACAGTATCTGGACCTGGTCCGTGACGTCATCGACAACGGCACGCTGCAGGAAAACCGCACCGGTATCCGCACCATCAGCCTGCCGGGCGCGATGCTGCGTTTCGACCTGCAGAAGGGCTTCCCGGCCATTACCACGCGCAAGCTGGCGTTCAAGTCGGCGATCGGCGAGATGGTCGGCTTCCTGCGTGGCGTGAGAAACGCCGGCGAATTCCGCGAGCTGGGCTGCAAGGTCTGGGACCAGAACGCCAACGAGAACGCCCAGTGGCTGGCCAACCCGTTCCGCCAGGGACATGACGACCTCGGCGAGATCTACGGCGTGCAGTGGCGCCAGTGGCCGGGCTACAAGCGCATCCCGGCGAACAATCCGGCGGCCATCGAGATGGCCGAGAAGGCGGGCTTCCGCCAGATCGCCAAGGACCAGGAGGACGGCCAGGCGTTCGTCATCCTGTACAAGGCCATCGACCAGGTGCGTCAGTGCCTGGACACCATCGCCAATGACCCAGGCAGCCGGCGCATCCTGTTCCACGGCTGGAACTGCGCCCAGCTCGACGAGATGGCGCTGCCACCGTGCCACCTGCTGTACCAGTTCCATCCGAATGTCGAGACGAAGGAAATCTCCCTGACCCTCTACATCCGCTCCAACGACCTTGGCCTGGGCACACCGTTCAACCTCACCGAAGGCGCGGCGCTGCTGTCGCTGTTCGGCCGCCTGACCGGCTATACCCCGCGCTGGTTCACCTATTTCATCGGCGATGCCCATGTGTATGAAAATCACCTGGAGATGCTGGGCGAGCAGATGAAACGCGAGCCGCTGGCGGCGCCGAAGCTGGTGATCAGCGACCGCGTGCCGGCGTTTGCCGAGACCGGCAAGTACGAGCCGCAGTGGCTGGAGCAGATCGAGCCGAGCGACTTCTGGCTGGAAGGCTACGAGCACCATGCGCCGATGACGGCGCCGATGGCGGTCTGACAGTTCTTCGTCGACTGAACCAACGCAATCGCGGGGCAATCCCCGCGATGCTTTTCTTCAGTGCCCGTGACTGCGCCCTACATGGGAATGCTCGATGTCCGGCACCGTTACCGCCCCATTCGTCTCCAATTGCTGCAGGATCGCGCAATCCGCGCCCTTTGCATTGCACTGCTGGCGCAATTCCACCAACTGCGCCTGCAGCGCCATCAAGCCATCTATCCGCGCCTGCACATGCTCGATATGTTCGTCGATCAGCGCATTGACGCTGCCGCACGAACCGTCGGGGCTGTCGCGCAGGTTCAACAGGCTGCGGATCTCGTCCAGGGTCATGTCCAGGGTGCGACAGTTGCGGATGAAGGTCAGCCGCTCGACATGGGCCTGGGTATAGAGCCGGTAGTTGCCCTCGCTGCGGGCGGGCTCTGGCAGCAGCTGTTCACGCTCGTAGTAGCGGATGGTCTCGACGGCGCAGTCGGTGGTTTTGGCCAGTTCTCCGATCTTCATGAGGCAAATCTCCAGCAGAGGGCTTGACCCTATAGTGGCTACAGGGTGTTCACTTGGCAACAACGCACTTTGCGGCCCTGCTAAGGACGATCCCATGAACCAGCCTGTCAGCCCCGAACACAAGCATGACCATAGCCATGACCACGCACATGGCGGCAAAGGCCATGAGCATGATGCCAAAAGCCACGATCACGCCTCCCATGGCTGCTGCGGATCCACCGCCACTCCGGCATTGGTGCAATTGACCGAGAAGGCCAGCGACCAGGCGCGCCTGAGCCGTTTTCGCATCGAGGCGATGGACTGCCCGACCGAGCAGACCCTGATCCAGGACAAGCTGGGCAAGCTGGCCGGTATCGAGCAGTTGGAGTTCAACCTGATCAACCGCGTGCTGGGTGTGCGCCACACCCACGAGAGCACCGCGAAAATCGAGCAGGCCATCGACAGCCTGGGCATGAAGGCCGAACCGTTGGCGGCCGAGGACGATGGCACCGCCGCCGTGCCGCATGCCGGCAAGACCCGCTGGTGGCCGTTGGCGTTTTCCGGCGTCGCCGCGATTGCCGCCGAACTCGCGCACTTCTCCGGCAAGGCGCCGGAGTGGCTGGTGGCCGCCCTGGCCCTGGCGGCGATCCTCGGCTGTGGCCTTGGCACCTACAAGAAGGGCTGGATCGCCCTGAAGAACCGTAATCTCAACATCAATGCGCTGATGAGCATTGCCGTGACCGGCGCCGTGCTGATCGGCCAGTGGCCGGAAGCGGCCATGGTCATGGTGCTGTTCACCGTCGCTGAACTGATCGAGGCGCGCTCGCTGGACCGCGCGCGCAATGCCATCGGCGGGCTGATGCAACTGGCACCGGACATGGCCACCGTGCAGCAGGCCGACGGCCAGTGGCGCGAGGTCGATGTGCGTGAAGTGGCCATCGGCGCCTTGGTACGGGTGCGCCCAGGCGAGCGCATCGGCCTGGACGGCGAGGTGGTCAGCGGGCAGTCCAGCGTTGACCAGGCACCGATCACCGGCGAGAGCCTGCCGGTGGAGAAGGCCGTGGGCGACAAGCTGTTCGCCGGCACCATCAACCAGGCCGGAGCCCTGGAATACCGCGTCAGCGCCGCCGCGGGCCAGTCGACCCTGTCGCGCATCATCAAGGCCGTCGAAGAAGCCCAGGGCGCACGCGCTCCGACCCAGCGCTTCGTCGACCAGTTCTCGCGCATCTACACCCCGGTGGTGTTCGTCATCGCCCTGGCCATGGCGATCATCCCGCCGCTGTTCATGGCCGGCGCCTGGTTCGACTGGATCTACCGCGCCCTGGTACTGCTGGTGGTGGCCTGCCCGTGCGCCCTGGTGATCTCCACCCCGGTGACCATCGTCAGCGGCCTGGCCGCTGCGGCGCGCAAAGGCATCCTGATCAAGGGCGGCGTGTACCTGGAGGGTGGCCGCAAGCTGGACTTCCTGGCCCTGGACAAGACCGGCACCATCACCCACGGCAAGCCGGTGCAGACCGACAGCAAGGTCCTCGACCCGCTGTTCGAAGACCGCGCCCAGGCGTTGGCCGCCAGCCTTGCCGCCCGCTCCGACCATCCGGTCTCCGGCGCCATCGCCCTGTTCGCCAAGGAGCAGAACCTGGCCTTGAGCGAGGTCACCGAGTTCGCCGCCCTGGCCGGTCGTGGCGTGCGCGGCGAGATTGGCGGCGAGCTCTATCACCTGGGCAACCATCGCCTGGTCGAGGAGCTGGGGCTGTGCTCGGCGCAGTTGGAGGCCGAGCTGGACCAACTGGAGCGCCAGGGCAAGACCGTGGTGCTGCTGCTCGACCGCAGCGGCCCGCTGGCGCTGTTCGCCGTGGCCGACACGGTCAAGGACAGCAGCCGCCAGGCCATTGCCGAACTGCATGCGCTGGGCATCAAGACTGTCATGCTGACCGGCGACAATCCGCACACGGCAGAGGCGATTGCCGCCCAGGTAGGGATCGACCGCGCCGAGGGCAACCTGCTGCCGGCCGACAAGCTTGCCAGCATCGAAAGCCTCTACGCCCAGAACCACCGTGTGGGGATGGTGGGTGATGGGATCAACGACGCCCCGGCCCTGGCCCGTGCCGAGATCGGCTTTGCCATGGCCGCCGCCGGCACCGACACCGCCATCGAGACCGCCGATGTGGCGCTGATGGACGACGACTTGCGCAAAATCCCGGCGTTCGTCAGGCTGTCGCGCCAATGTGGGGCGGTCCTCACCCAGAACATCGTGCTGGCCCTGGGGATCAAGGCGATCTTCCTGGCGATCACCTTCGCCGGCATGGCCACCATGTGGATGGCGGTGTTCGCCGACATGGGCGTGAGCCTGCTGGTGGTCTTCAACGGCCTGCGCCTGTTGCGCAAGTAGGACACGGGCGGGGCTGAATCAACGGGCAGGTTTGCTCAACAAGAGGTTATCCACAATGCTGAGTGCCGAGCTCAAAGCCTTCTACATGGTGGCCCGTCTGGGCAGCGTCACCTTGGCGGCGAAGAAGCTCGGGCTCAGCCAGCCGACGGTGACCACGCAGGTCCGCAACCTGGAAAGCCAGTACAACGTCGAGCTGTTCTATCGCGGTGGTCGGCGTCTGGTGTTGAGCGAGGAGGGCGTGCGCCTGCTGCCGATGGTCAAGGCGCTGTTGCAGCAGGAGGCCGACATCGAGTTCGAACTGCGCAACAGCGGCCAGGCCCAGGGCAGTCTGCGCATCGCCGCCACGGCGCCGTACTACATCCTCGACCTGGTGAAGATCTTCCGCGAGCGTCTGCCTCAGGTGGAGGTGGCGGTGGAAATCGGCAACTCGCAGCAGGTGCTGGAGATGCTCGAGGACTACCGGGTGGACATTGCCGCCTCGTCGCAGTTGCTCGAAGACGCGCGCCTGGTGCGCCGGGTACTGGGCACCGACCCGTTGGTGGTGGCGGTGCATCGCAACCATCCGCTGGCCCAGCGCCAGGCCGTGTCGATCGAGGCAGTCGCCGGGCACTGCCTGTTGATGCGCGAACAGGGTTCGACCACGCGCAAGCTTACCGAGCAGATGATGCAGGAGGCTGGGGTGAGGGCCGGGGCGCTGCTGGAGATCGGCAGCCGCGAGTCGATTCGCGAGGCGGTGCTGCGCAATATCGGCATCAGCATCATCGCCCGTCACGAAGTGCCGCATAACCCGGAACTGCGGGTGCTGGCGCTGGACGATGCGCCGGTGATGCACGAGTACCTGTATTGCCTGAAGGAGCGCCGTCAGGCGCGGTTGCCGGCGGCGTTCCTGGGGGTGGCGCAGGAGGTGGTGGGTTCGCAGTTCTGATATCGCAAGGGACTGCGTTGCAGCCCATCGCAGGCTGTCGCCGTACACTGTGGGCGCTGGCGATAGCCTGCGACAAGTCCCTCGGGACTACTACAAAAATTTCCAATAGCACTATCGACCGCTTTTGCCCAAACGCCACAGAACCTTCGCACTGCCTTCCTAGCATGGCCCCCATCGCTTCGATGAGGACTCGCCATGAACCACGTCACCCCGGGCGCACAGATGAAAGTGCGCGGCATCCACAAACGCTTCGGCGCCTTCACCGCGCTCAACGACGTGTCCCTGGACATCGCCGCCGGCGAGCTGGTGTGCCTGCTCGGCCCCTCCGGTTGCGGCAAGACCACCTTGCTGCGTTGCATCGCCGGCCTCGAGCGCCAGGACCGCGGCACCCTGTACATCGGCGACCGCGACATCTCCGATCTGCCACCCCAGGCCCGTGACTACGGCATCCTGTTCCAGTCCTACGCGCTGTTCCCCAACCTTACCGTCGAAGCCAACATCGCCTATGGCCTGACCGGTGGCAACCGTGAGGCCGCTCGTCAGCGGGTGGGCGAAATGCTCGAGCTGGTGGGCCTGTCGGGCAGCGAGAAGAAGTATCCCGGCCAGCTCTCCGGCGGTCAGCAGCAGCGTGTGGCCCTGGCACGCGCCCTGGCGCCATCGCCCTCGTTGCTGCTGCTCGACGAGCCGATGTCGGCGCTCGACGCCCGCGTGCGCGAGCACCTGTGCACCGAGCTGCGCCAACTGCAACGCCAGCTGGGCATCACCACGCTGATGGTCACCCACAACCAGGACGAAGCCATGCTGATGGCCGACCGCATCGCCGTGATGAACAACGGCCAGGTCGAGCAGTACGCCACGCCCCAGGAAATCTACGACCAACCGGCCACGCCGTTCGTCGCCGAATTCGTCGGCCAGGGCAACTGGCTGCCGTTCCAGCGCAGCGGCGACAGCCATGCCCAGGTCGGCGGCATGAACATGCGCCTGGCCGCCAACGCCGGGCAGGCCCGCAGTGGCCGGCTGTTCTGTCGCCCGGAGGCGATCACCGTCAACCCGGTGGTACACGAGGAAAACCTGTTCCCGGCCAAGGTCCGCGAGATCACCTTCCTCGGCAATCGTTGCCGCATGAGCTTCGAGTTCCAGGCCTTGCCGGGCCATGCGCTGCTCGCCGAACTGGCGCCGGAAGCCATGCCGCGGCTGGGCTCGCAGGACATCTGGGTGGCCCTGCCGCCGCAGAGCCTGCAGGTGTTTGCCTGAGATGGCCGCGTCCATGACCCAGCCGCTCATCCATGCCAAGGCGGCGCCACGCACCGGCGTCGCCCTGGGTGACCGCCTGTTCGTCGTCGGCGGCAAGGGATTGCTGTTGGCCCTGCTGGTGCTGGCGGTGCTGATGCCGCTGCTGGCGATCTTCTGGAAGGGCTTCAGTGGCGAGGCGGGCCAGGGTGGCGGGCTGCTGGCTGCCCGTGAACTGTTCGCCAGCGCGAACTTTCACTGGCTGCTGGGCAACAGCCTGTCGGTGGCCTTCACCGTCGCGGCCATCGTCGTGCCGCTGGCCTATCTATTCGCCTACGCGCTGCAACGCACGCTGATTCCGGCCAAGGGCGTGTGGCGTGGCATCTCGCTGCTGCCGCTGCTGGCGCCGTCGATGCTGCCGGCCATCGCCCTGGTCTATCTGTTTGGCAACCAGGGCCTGCTGCGCGGGCTGTTCAGCGACAACATCTACGGTTTCTGGGGCATTGTCCTTGGCGAAGCCATCTACACCTTTCCCCATGCCCTGATGATCCTGCTGTCCGCCCTGTCGCTGGCCGATGCGCGGCTGTTCGACGCCGCGTCGAGCATGGGTGCAGGTCCGGCCCGGGCGTTCTTCAGCATCACCTGGCCGGCCACGCGCCAGGCGGTGTTCGCCGCCTTCTGCCTGGTGTTCACCCTGACCATCACCGACTTCGGCGTGCCGGTGGTGGTGGGTGGCGATTACCAGGTGCTGGCGCTGGAAGCCTACAAGGCTGTGGTCGGCCAGCAACAGTTCGGCCGTGGCGCGCTGATCGGCATGGTGCTGCTGCTGCCGGCGCTGCTCAGCTTCGGCGTCGACGCCTGGCTGCGCCGGCGCCAGGGCGAGGCCATGAGTGGCCGTGCCCAGGTGTTCGAGCCAAAGCCGTCGAAGCTGCGCGACGCTTGCTTCCTGGCCATCGTGCTGCTGGTATGCGCGGCGCTGCTGGTGGTGATCGGCATGGCGGTGTACTCGTCGCTGGTCAAGTTCTGGCCCTACAACCTGTCGCTGTCGCTCAAGCACTACATGTTCGACGACACCGCCGGCGGCGGCTGGCTGGCCTATCGCAACAGCGTGACCATGGCCCTGTGCACCGCCTTGATCGGCAGCGTGGTGATCTTCACCGGCGCCTACCTGATGGAGAAGACCCAAGGCCAGCGCCTGCTCAACCAACTGCTGCGCCTGCTCAGCTTCATCCCCATGGCGGTGCCTGGCCTGGTGCTGGGCCTGGGCTACGTGTTCTTCTTCAACCTGGCCGGCAACCCGCTGCACGTGTTCTACGGCAGCATGGCGCTGCTGGTGGTGTGCACCATCGCCCACTACCTGACCACCGCGCAGATGACCGCCACCACCGCCCTGCGCCAGCTCGACGGCGAGTTCGAAGCCGCCGCGCTGTCGCTCAAGGCGCAGCTGTACAAGCACTTCATGCGCGTCACCGTGCCGATCTGCCTGCCGGCGCTGCTGGACATCATCCGCTACCTGTTCGTCTCGGCGATGACCACGGTGTCGGCGGCGATCTTCCTGTACAGCCCCGACACCATCCTTGCCGCCGTCGCCGTGCTGAACATGGACGACGCCGGCAACGTCGGCGGCGCCGCCGCCATGTCCACCCTGATCCTTTTGACCAGCGCTGCCGCCTCCCTGCTGTTGGCCGGCGCCTCCCGCGGCCTGCTGCGCCGTTCCCAGGCCTGGCGCCAGCGCGCGCCTGGCCACTGACCGACTGCCCATACCCATAGGAAACGCACCATGTTCAAGCCTCTCGCTCTTGCCGCTGCCGTATCCGCCGTATTCACCCTGCAGGCTTCGGCCGCCACCCAGCTGACCGTCTACACCGCGCTGGAGGCCGAGCAGCTCAAGAGCTACAAGCAAGCCTTCGAGAAGGCCAACCCGGACATCGAGATCAAGTGGGTGCGCGACTCCACCGGCATCATCACCGCCAAGCTGCTGGCCGAGAAAGAGCGCCCGCAGGCTGACGCGGTGTGGGGCCTGGCGGCTTCCAGCCTGGCCATCCTCGACCAGAACGGCATGCTTGAAGCCTATGCACCGAAGGACCTGGGCAAGATCTCGGCGAACTACCGCGACGCGGCCAACCCGCCAGCCTGGGTGGGCATGGACGTGTGGGCCGCGACCATCTGCTTCAACACCGTGGAGGCCGAGAAACAGGGCCTGAGCAAGCCGGTGAGCTGGCAGGACCTGACCAAGCCTGAATACAAAGGCAAGATCGTCATGCCCAACCCGGCCTCGTCCGGTACCGGTTTCCTCGACGTGAGCGCCTGGCTGCAGACTTTCGGCGAACCTCAGGGCTGGGCCTACATGGACGCGTTGCACCAGAACATCGGCCAGTACGTCCACTCCGGCTCCAAGCCGTGCAAGCTGGCGGCAGCCGGCGAGTTCCCGATCGGTATCTCGTTCGAGTACCCGGCGGTGCAACTCAAGCGCCAGGGTGCGCCGCTGGACATCGTCCTGCCCAAGGAAGGCCTGGGTTGGGAGATCGAGGCCACCGCCGTGATCAAAGGCTCGCCGAAGGCCGATGCGGCCAAGCGCCTGGCCGACTTCTCGGCCAGCCCGGCGGCGATGGAGTTGTACAAGGAGAACTTCGCCGTGCTCGCCGCGCCGGGGATCGCCAAGCCGCAGACCGAACTGCCGGCCGACTACGAGCAGCGCCTGATCAAGAACGACTTCGCCTGGGCCTCGAAGAACCGCGACCAGATCCTGAGCGAGTGGCGCAAGCGCTATGACGGCAAGTCGGAGAAAGTCGCGCAGCAGTAACAGCGGCGAGGCCTTTGGCCTCACTCGCGGCACAAGGATTGCGCTGTACCTGTAGGAGCAGCCTTGTGTCGCGATGGGCCGAAAAGCGGCTCCCTTGGCCATCGAACCTGTGGAGATTTTCAATGACGACCCGCGAGCAGCGCATCGAGCAGATCTTCGCTCTCTACGAACGCCACGGCAGCGCCGACTACATCGGCGAAGCCATCACCCAGCGCGAGCACATGTCCCAGGCCGCCCAACTGGCCATGGCCGAAGGCTTTGACGACGAAGTGATCCTCGCGGCGTTCTTCCACGACATCGGCCACTTGTGCGAGGGCGAGGACATGGGCGGCTATGGCGTGGTCAGCCATGAACGCATCGGCGCCGACTACCTGCGCCGTTGTGGCTTTGGCGAGCGCATGGCGCGGCTGGTGCAGTACCACGTCGAGGCCAAGCGCTACCTCACCCTGCGCCAGCCGGGGTATTACCAGCGGTTGAGCGAGGCGAGCCGGCGGACCCTGGGCTATCAGGGCGGGCTGATGGATGACACCGAGGCCGATGCGTTCGAGCGCGATCCATTGTTCGCCATCAGCCTGCGCATGCGTGAGTGGGATGAGCAGGCCAAGGAGGTCGGGGTGGCGCTGGTCGATCTCGGGGTATTGAAGCGCAAAGCGCTGGCGTTGCTGTGATGGCCTCCTCGCGGGGCAAGCCCGCTCCCACGCCGGATCATTGTCCTGCGTCAGGCCTCAAAGATCGTTCACCAGTGTTTCCAGCTGTTCCTGGCGCTCTGCCTGGTTCACCTTGGCCCCGGGATTGAGCGTCGACCACTGTGGATGCGCGCGTGCCTTGCGCAGGGCCTCCGGCAGCTTGCCCTCGCGCCAGGCCTTCTCGTCAGGTGCTTGCAGGCGGATGCTGTCCTGCGCCGCGTGCCCGCGGCCTTCCAACGCCACCATCAACTGTTGCTGACGCAGCGCCAACAGGCGCAGAACCGTGTCGTCCACGGTCAGCTCGCGCTGACCCTTGAGCTTGCCCATCAGGCGCGATCCATAATTGCGCGCGGTCTGTAGCGCGCCGCCGGCAATCGCCCCGGCCAGGGCGGCGGCGCCCAGGGTCAGGCCACCCACCAGCAGATCGACGCCCGCACCCGCCGCAGCCCCCGCCGCGACGCCGCCGCCCAGGCGCACGCCCAGCAGCTTCAAGGTCTCGGGGTTGAACAGGTCATCGCCCCAGCGTCCATCGAGCAAGGGCAGTTCACCGGCGTTGGCATCCTCGCGGCGGAAGGCATAGAGCTTGAGCAGTGCCTCGACGCAGCGTTGCTCGCGCTGGCGCACATCGTGGCGCAGGGCCTCGATGGCGTGGGCCTCGGCCGCAGGTTCGGCTTCGACCCCGCGTCGGCAGGCCGCGCAGTCGAGCAGCAGTTCGGCGATCAGGCGCTTGCCGCTGCGCCGGCGAGCCAGGCGCTGGGCCTGCTGGTCGTCGATCAGCCGGCGCAGCGCCGGGCCGGCATCCTCCAGCAGCAGCGCCAGGCTTTCATAGAGGCGGCGTTCGCCATCCTCGGGCGGCGCCACGCTGTCGAAGCGCACCAGTGCGTGCAGGCCCAGGCGAGCCAGGGCCTCGCGCCACTCCGGCTCGCGGTGTTGCGGGCTGGCGACGAAGTTGAGCACCGGCAGCAGGGGCTTGCCGCAGCCGGCCAGGATCTCCAGTTCGTCGCGGTACTTGGCCAGCACCGGCTCGCGGGCGTCGATCACATAGAGGCCGGCGTTGCTCGCCAGCAGCTGGCGCAACACCTTGGCCTCCTGCTCGAAACGCTGGCGCGCTTCGCTGCCCTGGAGAAAGCGCTCCAGGCGGGCCGGGCCGTCCAGGCGCTCGCCCGGTCGCTCCAGGCGTTCGAGATAGTCGAGCAGGGCGATGGCGTCTTCCAGGCCGGGTGTGTCGTACAGCTCCAGCAACGGCTCGCCGTCCACCGACAGGCGCGCGCCTTCGACATGGCGGGTGGTGCTGGGGCGGTGCGAGACTTCGCCGAAGCCGACATCGCGGGTCAGGGTCCGCAGCAGCGAGGTCTTGCCGACGTTGGTGTGGCCGACCACCGCCAGTTTCAGTGGCTCAGTCATGGCCTTGCTCCAGCCAGGTCAGGGGGAAGGTGTCGGCGTAGGGCAGGCCCAGGCGTTCCAGCGCATCGTGCCAGTCGCCCAGGCGCGCGGCGTCCAGCGCCTCGCCGGGTTGTGCCTGGAGCAGCCAGATCCGCGTTGCGCCGGCGTTGCGCGCCAGTTCGGCGAGCAGCGCCAGGCTGCCGCGGTCCGGCGAACGGCGTGGGTCGCAGGCGATGGTCAGGCGTGCCGGGGGAAAGCGGCTGAGTTGTTCCAGCAACTTGTTGCGCGATTCGCGGCTGTCGAGCACGCCGGCATCGGTCACGCCCTTCGGCAGTGCGGGTGGCCAGGGGCGCTGGTCGTCCAGCTCCAGGCCGACCAGCAGGGCACCGCTGCTGCCGCTTTCCAGCTGGCCGGCCGCGAAGCGTGGCAGTGCCTCGGGCGCGGCGTCCTGCACGCCGATCCGCTCGCTGCGTGGCATCAGGGCCTCGCGCAGTTGGGCATAGCCAGGCAGGTTGAGGTCCAGCGCCAGGCGGCCGCGTCCCAGGCGCCAGCGCCACAGGCACACTGCCGCCAGGCCCAGGCGTGGCAGCAGTCCGTATGCCAGCACCACGCCCAGCAGCCAGTTGGCCCAGGCCTGGCGGGCCAGGTCCAGGGCCGGCAAGGTGTCGCCGCTGGCACGGATCATCGCCTCGTCCGGCACACTGAAACCCAGCAGCGAGGGCAGGGCGCCGAGGGTCTGGGTGAGGGTGATGAAGGGTTCGGCGGCGAGCAGGGTGGTTTCCCAGACGAAGCCGTAGCGTCGGGTCGCCAGCAGGGCCAGGAGCATGCCCAGTGCGCTCAGCATCGCCAGCAGCCACAAACCGTGCACCAGCAGGCCGAGCAGCCAGCGGCCGAGGCGCTGGCGCTGCAGCAGCACCAGCAGCGCCGGGGCCAGTTGCGCAGCCTTGGCATCGCGGGCGAAGCGTTCGCTCAGCCATAGCCACAAGCGCCCCAGCGCCGCCCCCTGGTCGCCGGCGAAGCAGAAGCCCAGTGCCCAGCCGATCAGCAGCAGCAGGTTGACCCCGAGCAGGCTGCCCAGGGCCCAGAACACGTTGACCGGGCGCTGGCCGTCACCCAGGGCAGCGATGCCGAGGCCGGCGCCGCTGAGTCCGGCGAACAGCAGCAGGGCCAGCAGCGCCAGGCGCGCGCCCTGCTTCCAGTGGCGCAGCGCCGTGGTCATGCCGTCGCGCTCGGCCAGCCACAGGGCGCGGTTTTCGATACGCGTCGCCAGGTCGCCGCCCAGTTGGCGGGCACGGCGGTTGGCCTCCTGGTCTTCCAGGGGCCCGGCGTGTTCCTCGCGCAGGCGCACCGCTTCGGTGAGCCAGCGCTTGTCGAGTGGCGTCAGTGCGGTCACAAGCTCTTCCATTGCACAGGTCAGGGCGCAAGCATAACCCACGTACCCGGTGCTATCCTCGCCGGCATGAATACATCACTCCCCCTCAGCCTGATCGCGGCGCTCGCCGAGAACCGTGTGATCGGCATCGACAACACCATGCCCTGGCACCTGCCGGGGGACTTCAAGTACTTCAAGGCCACCACCCTCGGCAAGCCGATCATCATGGGGCGCAAGACCTGGGATTCGCTGGGCCGGCCGCTGCCGGGGCGCCTGAACATCGTGGTCAGCCGCCAGCCGGGCCTGCAGCTCGAAGGCGCCGAGGTGTTCGCCTCGCTGGAGCAGGCGCTGGTGCGCGCCGAGCAGTGGGCGCGGGAGCAAGGCGTCGATGAACTGATGCTGATCGGTGGCGCGCAGCTTTACGGGCAGGCGCTGGAGAAGGGGCTGGTGAGCCGGATGTACCTGACCCGGGTGGAGCTGTCGCCCGAGGGCGATGCCTGGTTCCCCGCGTTCGACAAGGGGCAGTGGACGCTGGCTTCGAGCGTTGCCCAGGCCGAGGAAGGCAAGCCTGGGTATCACTTCGAGGTGTGGGACAAGGCTTGAGATGGCCCGGGGCTGCAAAGCAGCCCCGGCAAGGTCTCAGGAATGACTCAGATGCGTATGCTCATCCTCGCCCAGCACCTGCTGGTCGGTCTGCTTGAGCAACTGGCTGGTGACCACGCCGGCCGTCATCGACCCGTTCACGTTCAGCGCCGTGCGGCCCATGTCGATCAGCGGTTCCACCGAGATCAGCAACGCCACCAGCTCCACCGGCAGGCCCATGGCCGGTAGCACGATCAGCGCGGCGAAGGTGGCGCCGCCGCCGACCCCGGCGACACCCGCCGAGCTCAGGGTGACGATGGCCACCAGGGTGGCGATCCACAGCGGGTCGAAGGTGTCGATGCCCACCGCCGGGGCGACCATCACTGCCAGCATCGCCGGGTACAGGCCGGCGCAGCCGTTCTGGCCGATGGTGGCGCCGAACGAGGCACTGAAGCTGGCGATCGACTGCGGCACGCCCAGGCGCCGGGTCTGCGCCTCGATGCTCAGCGGAATGCTGGCGGCGCTGGAGCGGCTGGTGAAGGCGAAGGTCAGCACCGGCCAGACCTTGCGGAAGAAGCGCAGCGGGCTGACGCCGGTCAGCGCCAGGATCACCCCGTGCACCACGAACATCAGGCCCAGGCCGATGTACGAGACCACCACGAAGCTGCCCAGCTTGAGGATGTCCTCGAGGTTGGAGCTGGCCACCACCTTGGTCATCAGTGCCAGCACGCCATAGGGGGTGAGCTTCATCACCAGGCGCACCAGGCGCATCACCCAGGCTTGCAGCACGTCGATGGCCGACAGGGCGCGCTCGCCCTTGTCCTTGTCGTCCTTGATCAGTTGCAGCGCGGCAAGGCCCAGGAACACGGCGAAGATCACCACGCTGATGATCGAGGTCGGCTTGGCCCGGGCCAGGTCGCCCACCGGGTTGCTGGGGATGAACGACAGCAGCAGTTGCGGGATGTTGAGGTCGGCGACCTTGCCTGCGTAGTCGCTGTGGATCGCCTGCATCCGGGCGCTTTCCTGGGCGCCGGCGACCAGGCCCTCGGCGCTGAGGCCGAACAGGTTGGTCAGGACGATGCCGATCAGCGCGGCGATGGCGGTGGTCAGCAGCAAGGTACCAATGCTCAGCACGCTGATGCGGCCCAGCGAGGAGGCGTTGTGCAAGCGGGCCACGGCACTGAGGATCGAGGCGAAGATCAGTGGCATGACGATCATCTGCAGCAGGCCGACGTAGCCGTTGCCGACCAGGTCGAGCCAGGCGATGGTCGCCTTGAGCACCGGGTGGCCGGCGCCGTAGAGGGTGTGCAGGACCAGGCCGAAGAGCACGCCGAGCACCAGGCCGAGCAGGACTTTCTTGGCCAGGCTCCAGTCGGTGCGGCGGGTTTGCGCCAGGCCCAGCAACAAGGCCAGGAACGCCAGCAGGTTGAGTGACAACGGCAGGTTCATTGAAGCTCCAGAAAAAGCAGAAGAGGCATCGCCTCTTGTGAGCGATTGCGAACGGAAATGCTAACAGGCTGAAAACGAACGAATTTATACCCAAAAGTAATTTGCATAGTCGTTTATGGAATAACGACGTGTCGTGATTGGCAATCAACATGGCGTTTGCGGGTGTGTCGGTGTCGGTACCGAGCGTCTGGCTGTCACAAAACGGGTCTAGGGTTGAGCGGCCACGTCTTTGGGGGAAATGCACATGATGTCTGCTCCACGCGTCTTCGCCGGCGGCCTGGCCCTGTTGCTGAGCGCCAGCAGCTGGGCCGCCACCGAGCTCAAGCACTGGCCCGCCGAGGCGGCCCAGAAACTCGATGCCATGATCGCTGCCAATGCCAACAAGGGTAACTACGCCGTGTTCGACATGGACAACACCAGCTACCGCTTCGACCTGGAAGAAGCGCTGCTGCCCTACATGGAGAACAAGGGCCTGCTGACCCGCGACAAGCTCGACCCCTCGCTCAAGCTGATCCCGTTCAAGGACACCGCCGAGCACAAGGAGAGCCTGTTCAGCTACTACTATCGCCTGTGCGAGATCGACGACATGGTCTGCTACCCCTGGGTAGCGCAGGTGTTCGCCGGCTTCACCCTCAAGGAGCTGAAGCAACAGGTGGACGAGCTGATGGCCTCGGGCAAGCCGGTGCCGGCGACTTATTTCGAAGGTGACCAGCTCAAGGCCACCGAGGTGCAGCCGCCCAAGGTCTTTACCGGCCAGGCCGAGCTGTACAACAAACTGATGGAGAACGGCATCGAGGTCTATGTGATCTCGGCGGCGTCCGAAGAGCTGGTGCGCATGGTCGCCGCCGATCCGAAGTATGGCTATAACGTCAAGCCGCAGAACGTCATCGGCGTCAGCCTGCTGCTCAAGGACCGCAATAGCGGCGAGTTGACCACCGCGCGCAAGCAGATCAGTGCCGGGCACTACGACCCCAAGGCCAACGAAAGCCTGGAACTGACCCCTTACCTGTGGACCCCGGCGACCTGGATGGCTGGCAAGCAGGCCGCCATCCTCACCTATATCGACGAGTGGAAGAAACCGGTGTTGGTGGGCGGCGACACGCCGACCAGCGATGGCTACATGCAGTTTCACGGCGTCGATGTGAACAAGGGCGGCATCCACCTGTGGATAAACCGCAAGGCCAAGTACATGGACCAGTTGAACGGCATGATCGCGAAGAACGCGGCGGCGCAGGCCAAGGAAGGCTTGCCGGTGACGGCGGACAAGAACTGGGTGATCGTCACGCCGGAGCAGATACAGTAGCCGACGACGCGTTCATCTGCAGGAGTGGCCTTGTGTCGCCTCCTGCAGGGGAATAAAAAACCGGCGCACCAGGCGCCGGTTTTTTCATGCGCTCAATACCTCACAGGCCTTCGAGCATCGCCTTGTTGCGCACCGCGCCCTTGTCGGCGCTGGTGGCCAGCAGGGCATAGGCTTTCAGCGCGGTGGTCACCTTGCGTGGACGGGCCTCGGCCGGTTTCCAGCCTTTCTTGTCCTGCTCGACACGACGCGCGGCCAGCTCGTCATCGCTGACCAGCAGGTTGATCGAGCGGTTGGGGATGTCGATCAGTACCTTGTCGCCGTCGCGCACCAGGCCGATGGCGCCGCCCGCGGCGGCTTCCGGCGAGGCGTGGCCGATCGACAGGCCCGAGGTGCCGCCGGAGAAGCGACCGTCGGTGAGCAGGGCACAGGCCTTGCCCAGGCCCTTGGACTTCAGGTACGAGGTCGGGTACAGCATCTCCTGCATGCCCGGACCGCCTTTCGGGCCCTCGTAGCGGATGATGACGATATCGCCGGCCTTCACTTCGTCGGCGAGGATGCCGCGCACCGCGCTGTCCTGGCTTTCGAAGATCTTCGCGGTGCCTTCGAACACATGGATCGACTCGTCCACGCCGGCCGTTTTCACCACGCAGCCGTCCAGGGCGATGTTGCCGTACAGCACGGCCAGGCCGCCTTCCTGCGAGTAGGCGTGCTCGACGCTGCGGATGCAGCCGTGCTCGCGGTCGTCGTCGAGGGTTGGCCAGCGGGTCGACTGGCTGAATGCGGTCTGGGTCGGGATGCCGGCCGGGCCTGCCTTGAAGAAGGTGTGCACGGCTTCGTCATCGGTCTGGGTGATGTCCCACTTGGCGATGGCCTCTTCCATGCTGCGGCTGTGCACGGTCGGCAGGTCGGTGTGCAGCAGGCCGCCACGGGCGAGCGATCCGAGAATGCTGAAGATGCCGCCGGCGCGGTGCACGTCTTCCATGTGGTACTTCTGGATGTTCGGCGCCACCTTGCACAGCTGTGGCACCTTGCGCGACAGGCGGTCGATGTCGCGCAGGTCGAAGGCCACCTCGCCTTCCTGGGCTGCGGCCAGCAGGTGCAGGATGGTGTTGGTCGAACCGCCCATGGCGATGTCGAGCATCATGGCGTTCTCGAACGCCTTGAAGTTGGCGATGCTGCGCGGCAGCACCGATTCGTCGTTCTCGCCGTAATAGCGCTTGCACAGCTCGACGATGGTGCGTCCGGCGGTGAGGAACAGCTGCTCGCGGTCGGCGTGGGTGGCCAGGGTCGAGCCGTTGCCCGGCAGGGCCAGGCCCAGGGCCTCGGTCAGGCAGTTCATCGAGTTGGCGGTGAACATGCCGGAGCACGAGCCGCAGGTCGGGCAGGCGCTGCGCTCGTACTCGGCGACTTTCTCGTCGCTGGCCGAGGTGTCGGCGGCGATGACCATGGCGTCGACCAGGTCCAGGCCGTGGCTGGCCAGCTTGGTCTTGCCGGCTTCCATCGGGCCGCCGGAGACGAAGATCACCGGGATGTTCAGGCGCAGGGCGGCCATCAGCATGCCGGGGGTGATCTTGTCGCAGTTGGAGATGCAGACGATGGCGTCGGCGCAGTGGGCATTGACCATGTACTCGACGGCGTCGGCGATGATCTCGCGGCTGGGCAACGAATAGAGCATGCCGTCGTGGCCCATGGCGATGCCGTCATCCACCGCGATGGTGTTGAACTCCTTGGCCACGCCACCGGCGCGTTCGATCTCGCGGGCGACCAGCTGGCCCAGGTCCTTCAGGTGCACGTGGCCCGGGACGAACTGGGTGAACGAGTTGGCGATGGCGATGATCGGTTTCTTGAAGTCTTCGTCCTTCATCCCGGTGGCGCGCCACAGGGCGCGGGCGCCGGCCATGTTGCGGCCCTGGGTGGAAGTCTTGGAACGATAATCTGGCATGGAGCGCTCCTGGCGGCTTGATCAGGTCACGAAAAAAGGGAGTGAGCTTCTCTTGTCCTGAACGCCTGGGCCGGTTGCCGCTGGCTCGGATGGGGGTCGCAGACCACGCGGGATCGCCGCAGGCTCGACCAGAGCTCATAAACCCGCCGGGGATGACTGGCGATGAATGGCTCGATTCTACACCGCTGGGCGCCGGTGGGAATGGCGCAGTAGACAGTTGGTGTCGCCTGGCATGCCGGCTTCGCGGTAACGTAGCCTCCCCTTCACGGACGAACACCGATGTCTGCACATAATCGCTCCCTGGCTTTCTACCTGGTGCTGGGCCTTGTCCAGGGCCTGGCCCTGTACACGCTCTATCGCCTCGAGTCGTCGTGGCTGGCGGCCACCCTCGGCACCGCCCTGCTGGTGGCGGGGCTGAACCTGCAACTGCTGGGCAGCGCAGGATTGCGGCGTGGCACCGGGTACCTGCTGGCTGTCCACACCCTGCTGATGGTGGCGGTCAGCTTCTGGCTGCAGCAGCGCCAGGCGGGAGAGTGGCTGTGGCTGTGCTGGCTGACGGCGGCGCCGGTGCTGGGCTACATCTGCACGGCCTTCATCCTCAGTTGGCCGACCCGCGAGGGGCTGCGCCCGCGCTACCTCGACCTGTTCCAGCATGCCTGGAACACGGTGTTCATCATCGCCCTGGCCTGGCTGCTGTGCGGGCTGTTCGCACTGTTGCTGTGGCTGTGCGGGGCGCTGTTCGAGATGTTGCATATCCCGCAACCGGCGGCGCTGTTCAGCGAACCGGCGTTCCTGATGATCGTGCTGCCGGTGGTGTTCAGCGTGGGCATGCGCATGGGCTGCCAGAACGACCGGGTCATCGGTCTGCTGCGCGGCCTGATGCTGAGCCTGTGCCGCTTCCTGCTGCCACTGGCGGCGCTGATTACCGTGCTGTTCGCCATCACCCTGCCATTCACCGGGGTGCAGCCGGTGTGGGATACCGGCCACTCCAGCACGATCCTGCTGAGCCTGGTGGGGGTGGTGCTGTTCCTGGTCAATGGTGTGTTCCAGGACGGCGAGCAGCATGCCTACCCGCAGCCCCTGCGGCGTCTGGTCGAGGCGAGCCTGCTGTGCTTGCCGGGGCTGGCCGCGCTGGCCGGCTGGTCGACCTGGCTGCGGATCGAGCAGTACGGGCTGATGCCGTCGCGGATCCTCGCCCTGCTGCTGGTGCTGGTGGCGATGCTGTACAGCCTGGCGGCGCTGTGGGCGGTGTTCGCCCGGCGTGGCGTGTGGCTGGGTGCCCTGCGTGGCAGCAACGTGGTGCTGGCGCTGTTCTGTGCGCTGCTCATCGTGGTGTTCTTCACGCCGGTCGTCGACCCGGTGGGCCGCAGCGTGCATGACCAGGTGCGGCGGCTGGTGAGCGGGCGCACCGCCATCGCCGATTTCGATGTCGGCGCCTTGCGTTACCGGCTGGGCGACGAGGGCACGCGACAGTTGGATGCGCTGCGCGAGCAGCTCACCCGTGACGAGCTGTTCGACGAGGCTGGCCGCGCGGCCTTGCTCGAGCGCCTGGACGAGACCCTGGCGGATGCGGCCGATCAGCGCCCGCGCTTGGAATGGCTGGGGCCGGTGGAACCGGGCGAGGACAAGCTCGAGGCGAACGACATGATCCGGATGGCCTGCCGTGATTCGGGGTGCGTGGTCTGGCCGGTCGACCTGGATGGCGATGGCCGTAACGAGGTGGTGGTGGCCAGCCTCCGGCGTCAGGCGGGCTATGCCACCTTCTATGTCCGGGACGCGGCTGATGACTGGCATGAGGCCGGCAGTTTCTTCGGCCTTGACGACGACAAGCGCTCGCTGGCCGAACAGTTGCGGGCGGGGAAGGTCAAGCTGGTCGCGCCGCGCTACAAGACCTTGCAGGTGGACGGCAAGGCGCTGGACATGCGCCTGGAACGTTGAGGCGGCGGGGAGGGCGCGCGTGGCGGCCCTCCCCGGGCGGTGACTCAGCTGTTGGGCAGCAGTCGGCAGGTGATGCTCTTGATGTAGCGGGTTTCGGCGATCGCCGGGTGCACCGGGTGGTCCGGGCCCTGGCCGCCGCGCTCGAGCAGTTGCAGGTTGCGGTCCAGGTGACGGGCGCTGGTCAGCAGGATGTTGTGCAGGTCGTCCTCGGGCAGGTGCATCGAGCATGAGGCGCTGACCAGGATGCCGTCCTTGCTCAGCATGCGCATGGCCTGTTCGTTGAGGCGGCGGTAGGCGGCCTCGCCGTTCTTCAGGTCCTTCTTGCGCTTGATGAAGGCGGGCGGGTCGGCAATGATCACGTCGAAGCGCTCTTCGGCGGCCTTGAGCTCGCGCAGGGCCTCGAACACGTCACCTTCGATGCAGGTCAGCTTCTCGCTGATGCCGTTCAGCGCGGCGTTGCGCTCGACACCATCCAGGGCGAAGCCCGAAGCATCGACGCAGAACACTTCACTGGCACCGAACGCGCCGGCCTGCACGCCCCAGCCACCGATGTAGCTGAACAGGTCGAGCACACGCTTGCCCTTGACGTACGGCGCCAGGCGCGCGCGGTTCATGCGGTGGTCGTAGAACCAGCCGGTCTTCTGGCCTTCGCGGACCGGGGCTTCGAACTTGACGCCGTTCTCTTCCAGCGGGACCCAGTCCGGCACTTCGCCGTAGACGGTGTCGACATAGCGCGCCAGGCCTTCGGCATCGCGGGCGGCGGAGTCGTTCTTGAACAGGATGCCGCTGGGCTTGAGCACCTGTACCAGCGCGGCGATCACGTCATCCTTGTGCGCCTCCATGGTGGCCGAGGCCAGTTGCACCACGAGGATGTCGAAGAAGCGGTCGACCACCAGGCCCGGGAGCAGGTCGGAGTCGCCGTAGACCAGGCGGTAGCAAGGTTTGTCGAACAGGCGCTCGCGCAGCGACAGGGCCACGTTCAGGCGGTGCACCAGCAGCGACTTGTCCAGCGGCAGCTTGGCGTCGCGCGACAGCAGGCGGGCGCAGATCAGGTTGTTCGGGCTCACGGCGACCACGCCCAGGGGCTTGCCGTTGGCGGCCTCGAGGATGGCCTGCTGGCCGGCCTTCAGGCCTTGCAGCGGGGTCGCGGCGACGTCGACTTCATTGCTGTAGACCCACAGGTGGCCGGCGCGCAGGCGGCGATCGGCATTGGCTTTGAGGCGAAGGCTGGGCAGGGACATGACGTCGCTCCGGGAAAAAAGAGCGGGAGTATACCGCGTCGGCCCGGGATGCGCTGTGGGGCACGACCAAGCGTTGGGCCTGGCGTAACCCCCTGACCTGCAGGTGTCGGCCTTGCCGGCGAGTACCGGCGCCACGAAGCTAAAGAAAATCCTGGATCCAACGATCCACTGGTAGTTGCCCTGCCGGAGTACAGGGTTAGAATCCCCCGTCCCCAGCGAGAGCGTAGTCATGTCCCAGGAACTAACCGCCGAACAGATCCAGCAAGCCCTGCAGGGCATCACCATTCCGCCGCAGCCGCAGATCATGGTCGACCTGCAGTTCGAGCAGTACATGCCCGACCCGGACCTGGAGACTATCGCCAAGCTGATCGCGCAGGACCCGGGCCTGTCCGGTGCGTTGCTCAAGCTGGTCAATTCGGCGCAGTTCGGCCTGGCCAACAAGATCGGTTCGATCCAGCGCGCGGTGAACCTGCTGGGCAGCCGCTCGATCATCAACCTGATCAACGCCCAGTCGATCAAGGGCGAAATGAGCGACGAGACCATCGTCACCCTCAACCCGTTCTGGGACACCGCCCAGGACGTGGCCATGACCTGCCTGACCCTGGCCAAGCGTACCGGCATCCAGGCGGTGGACGAGGCCTACACCCTGGGGCTGTTCCACGATTGCGGCGTGCCGCTGATGCACAAGCGCTTCCCCAACTACATGGACGTGCTGGAGGAGTCCTACGCCAAGGCCAGTGACGAAGTCCGCGTGGTGGACACCGAGAACCGCGTGTTCAACACCAACCATTCGGTGGTCGGTTACTTCACCGCCAAGTCCTGGCGCCTGCCGGAGCACATCAGCGCGGCCATTGCCAACCACCACAACGCCCTGGCGGTGTTCCGCGACGAATCCTCGCGCAATACCCAGACCCAGCTGAAGAACCTGCTGGCAGTGCTGAAGATGTCCGAGCACATCTGCGCGTCGTACCGTGTCCTGGGCAACCAGAGCGTTGACCACGAGTGGAACATGGTCGGCCCGCTGGTGCTGGACTATATCGGCCTGACCGACTACGACTTCGAGCAGCTCAAGCAGAACATCCGCGAAATGGGCGGGCACTGAGCCATGCCAGAGCTTCCAGAGGTCGAGACGACGCGGCGCGGCATCGCGCCCCACCTGGTCGGGCAGCGGGTCAGCCGTGTGGTGGTGCGCGACCGGCGTTTGCGCTGGCCTGTTCCGGAAGACCTCGACGTGCGCCTGTCGGGGCAGCGTATCGTCAGCGTCGAGCGGCGGGCCAAGTACCTGCTGATCAACGCCGAGGTCGGCACGCTGATCAGTCATCTGGGGATGTCCGGCAACCTGCGCCTGGTCGAGCTTGGCCTGCCGGCCGCCAAGCACGAGCATGTGGACATCGAGCTGGAATCCGGGCTGATGCTGCGCTACACCGATCCGCGCCGCTTCGGGGCCATGCTCTGGAGCCTCGATCCGCTCAACCACGAACTGCTGGTGCGCCTGGGGCCGGAGCCACTGACCGAGCTGTTCGACGGCGAGCGCCTGTTCCAGCTGTCCCGTGGGCGGTCGATGGCGGTCAAGCCGTTCATCATGGACAACGCGGTGGTGGTGGGGGTGGGCAACATCTACGCCACCGAGGCGCTGTTCGCCGCCGGCATCGACCCGCGCCGCGAGGCGGGCGGGATCTCCCGGGCGCGCTACCTGAAGCTGGCGGTCGAGATCAAGCGCGTGCTGGCGGCGGCGATCGAACAAGGCGGCACGACCTTGCGCGATTTCATCGGCGGCGATGGCCAGCCGGGGTACTTCCAGCAGGAACTGTTCGTCTATGGGCGCGGCGGGCAGCCGTGCAAGGTGTGCGGCAGCGAATTGCGCGAAGTGAAGCTGGGGCAGCGGGCGAGCGTGTTCTGCCCGAAGTGCCAGCGCTGAGGCACAGGCCTTGTCGCGGGGCCTGCCCGCCCTCACGTTTCGAGCGGGGGAGCGGGTTGGCCCCGCGATGCCGCAGCTGAATCAGTCGACGAGCGCCGCCTGCCCTACACCGCGCGGATCACTGGCGGCCTCGACGGTCTTGCCGGCCTTGTCCCAGTACAGTACCTGCTGATTTCCGTACTGGCGCCCGACATCCTTCAACCGATACCCACGCGCCTCCAGTTCGGCCATCTGCGCCTGGCTGAACGCGCCCGGTTCATGCTCGACCACGTCCGGCAGGTACTGCTGGTGGTAGCGCGGTGTCGCCGGCCACTCGGCCACCGGCTTGCCTTCCAGGAAACCCAGCACCGACAGCAGCACCATGCTCGGAATCCGGCTGCCGCCGGGGGTGCCGAAACTGGCGAACTGGCGTGGGCCCTCGATGAAGGTCGGGCTCATGCTCGACAGCGGGCGCTTGCCTGGCGCCACGGCGTTGGCCTGGCTGCCGGCCAGGCCGTAGCTGTTGCTGCCCTGCGGGTCGGCGGCGAAATCGTCCATCTCGTTGTTCAGCACTACGCCGCTGCCCGGCACGCTGAATGCCGCGCCGAACGGCAGGTTGACCGACAGCGTGGCGGACACGGCGTTGCCTGCGGCGTCGATCACGGTGAAGTGGGTGGTGTGGTCGCCTTCGCGCCAGGCCGGTGCCGGCGGCAGCGCGCTGCTGGGGGTGGCCTGGTGAACGTCGATGCTGTCGGCCAGCCCTGTGAGGTACTGGCGTGCGAGCAGGCGGTTGATCGGGTTGCTCACGTAGTCCGGGTCGCCCAGCAGGCCGCGGTCGCGATAGGCCCGGCGCAGCACTTCGATCACGTAGTGGCTGCGCTGTACCGGTTCGGCGCTTTGCCAGGGCAGGCGCTGGAGCATGGCCAGGCTCTGGGCCAGGGCCACGCCACCGGCCGAGGGCGGCGGGCTGCTGATCAGCTCGCGCTGTTCGGCCAGTTGGTAGCGCAAGGGCTCGCGCCACGCCGTGTGGTAACCCGCCAGGTCGTCGAGGGTCCAGATACCGCCGGCGGCGCGCACGCCGTCGACCAGGCGCCGGGCCGTCGGGCCTCGGTAGAAACCGTCGCGGCCATGCTCGGCCAGGGCCTGCAGGGTGACGGCCAGTTCGGGTTGGCGAATCACCGTGCCCAGGGCCGGCACGTCATTGGCCGCGAGGAACAATCGGGCGCTTTCTGCATCGTTGCGCAAAGCGTCCAGGCGCATGGTGGCGCGGTCGCGGTAGATGCGATCGACGGCGAACCCCTGGTTGGCCAGGCGGATCGCCGGCGCGAGGCTGTCCTTGAGCGGCAGCCTGCCGTGGCTGGCGGCAAGGTCGGCCAGGGCCTGGGGCAGGCCGGGAATGGCCGTGGCGAGGGCGCCGTTGATCGACAGGCCAGGCTGGACCTTGCCGTCTTTCAGGTACAGGTCGGGGCGGGCCGCGCCAGGGGCGCGCTCACGGGCATCCAGGAAGGCGTAGCGCGGGGTGTCGCCGTGTTCGCGCAGCAGGAAGAAACCGCCACCGCCCAGGCCGGAGCCATAGGGCTCGACCACCGCCAGCGCG
The DNA here is from genome assembly GCF_011752525.1 of Pantoea sp. Cy-639. GTDB lineage: Bacteria > Pseudomonadota > Gammaproteobacteria > Pseudomonadales > Pseudomonadaceae > Aquipseudomonas. Next base: position 38,393 of record NZ_VWXI01000007.1, read on the forward strand.
GCGCTGATGGCCACGGCGGCGTCGAAGGCGTTGCCACCTTGCTCGAGGATCTGCCGCGCTGCGGCAGTGGCTTCGGCGTTGGGGCTGGCGATGGCCGCGCGTACCGGGCCATCGGCCAGGGCCACGCCCGCCAGCAGCACCAGGGCGGTGGCAAGAATGACGTGGCGCAACGTGGCGAACAACGGCATCAGGCCTTGCCGGTGATCCGGCGGTACTTGGCCATCAACTCGTCCGGGGTCTCGGGGTGGGCTTCATCCAGGGGGATGCAGTCGACCGGGCAGACCTGCTGGCACTGTGGCTCGTCGTAGTGGCCCACGCACTGGGTGCACAGGTTGGGGTCGATCACGTAGATCTCTTCGCCTTGCGAGATGGCGGCGTTCGGGCACTCGGGTTCGCAGACGTCGCAGTTGATGCAATCGTCGGTGATGATCAGGGACATGGGGACTCCGGCCGGGGCATCGGGCCCGGGCATGTTTCAAAGCGTTGGGCGCAATTATGCCGCATTCGCGCCCGCAGTACACGCGGGCGCGACAGCATGCCCCTGGTGCTTACTTGCGAAAGCGCTCGGTCAGGGCGTCGGCCACCGCGGGGTGGACGAACTTGCTGATGTCGCCACCCAGCGCGGCGATTTCCCGGACCAGGGTCGAGGAGATGAACGAATAGCGCTCGGACGGGGTGAGGAACAGGCTTTCCACGTCCGGGGCCAGCTGGCGGTTCATGTTGGCCAGCTGGAACTCGTACTCGAAGTCGGAGACCGCGCGCAGGCCACGCAGGAAGACATTGGCGCCCTGTTCCTTGGCGAAGTGCGCCAGCAGCGTGGAGAAGCCGATGACTTCGACATTGGGCAGGTGCTTGGTGACCTCGCGGGCCAGTTCCACCCGTTGTTCCAGCGGGAACAGAGGGTTCTTCTTGGGGCTGGCTGCCACGGCGATGATCACGTGGTCGAACAGCCGCGAGGCGCGTTCGACCAGGTCGCCATGGCCTTTGGTAATGGGGTCGAAAGTACCCGGGTACAACACTCGGTTCATCGCGTCATCCTGGCTTGGAGTGCGTTGGGGAGTCGGATGGTAGCGCAGCGATTGCGCCCGGCCAAGTCGCGCGACCGGCCGATGGCACTATAGACAGTACGTGTATCGGCTGTCATGCCCTGGGTGCCAGGCGCCCGGCCAGCCCGTCGCTGAGCCGCGCGGCCAGGGCGTACACCGACAACTGCGGGTTGGCGCCGATGCTGGTGGGGAACAGCGAACCGTCGTGGATCGACAGGTTTTCCAACTGGTGGTGTCGGCCCAGGCTGTCGCACACCGCCTGGCGCGAGTCTTCGCCCATGGCGCAGCCACCCATGACATGGGCGCTGCCCAGGCGCATGCGGAACAACTCGAGGGCCAGGTCATCGATGACGCGGGTCACCTGTTCAAGGGAGTCGCTCTGGCGGGCGTCGCCATGCACCGGCAACACCTGGCGGGCGCCGGCGGCGAACTGGATCTGCGCCATGCTGTGCCAGGCCCGGCGCAAGCCGTCGCGCAGGTAGTCGGTGAGCGGGTAGTCGAGCACTGGCGAGCCATCGCCGCGCAGTTCCACCTGGCCGCCGGGGCTGTCGGGATGGAAGCCGTCGCGCAGCAGCGCCAGCATCACGTGGGTGTGCGGCAGTTCGGCCATGCGCCGGGCGTTCTCTTCGCCGTGGCCGCCGAGCAGGGTGCTGGCCAGGGCCGGATGCAGGGGCGGGACTTCCAGCTTGTAGCCGACCGCTCCGGTGACGCCGTCCTGCCACTGGAACTGGTCGCTGTAGATCGACTGTGGCGCGCCGTAGTAGGGGTCGATCTTCTCGTCGAAGCGAGCGGCGCTGAAGTTCACCAGGTGCAGGAAGGTGCGCTTGCCCAGGCAGTCGTGGGGATCGGGCGCGGCAGAGCGCAGCAGCAGGGCCGGGCTGTTGATGCCGCCACCGGCCAGCACATAGTGGCGGGCGCGGACCGTGATTTGCCGGCCAGTGGGCTGGACGCCCTGGGCGTCCAGGGCCTGGCAGCGCAACTGGGCGATGCGCTGGCCGTCGTGCTCGAAACGCTCGGCGCGGGCCAGGTAGAGCAGTTCGCCACCCAGCTCCAGGGTGGCCGGAATGCTGGTCACCAGCATCGACTGCTTGGCGTTGACCGGGCAACCCATGCCGCAATAGCCCAGGTTCCAGCAGCCACGCACATTGCGCGGAATCACCGCCCAGCGATGGCCGAGCGCTTCGCAGCCGCGGCGCAGCACATCGTTGTTGGCATTGGGCGGCAGCGCCCAGGGGCTGATACCCAGGCGCTGCTCCATGCGTTCGAACCAAGGCGTCATCGAGGCGGTGTCGAGGCCCTTGACCGCGTGCTCGCTGGCCCAGTGCGCCAGGGTCTGTGGCGGCGTGCGAAAGCTCGAGGTCCAGTTGACCAGGGTGGTGCCACCCACTGCGCGGCCCTGGAGAATGGTGATGGCGCCGTCCTTGCTCAAGCGGCCCAGGCCTTCCTGGTAGAGGCTGGCGTAGGCTTCGTTCTCCAGCAGGTGGAAGTCGCTGCTGGTCTTCAGCGGTCCCTCTTCGATCAGCAGCACTTTCAGGCCCGCGCTGCTGAGGGCTTCGGCCGTGGTGGCACCGCCCGCGCCACTGCCGATCACGGCAACGTCGGCTTCCAGGGCCAGGTCCTGGGCCAGGCGTGAGCCATCGTGGGTGATCCAGCCTCGTTCGAGGCCTTGGCGGAACGGATCGGGTACGGGCATGGGGTTCCCTCCGGCATGAGCGGGGCGGCAGGCACAGGGTTCAGATTTTCGGCGGCCCGGGATAGCCGCAGGCGGCCCAGGCTTCGGGGCATTCGTACCAGGCCATCAGCAGCAGTTGCAGCAGCGAGGCGTGGCCTTGGCGCAACAGGTCCAGCGAGCTGTTGCGCCAGCGTTCGAGGAAGGCCTCGACGTCAGCGTCGCTGGCGCTGCTCCAGCCGCCCCAGACTCCGGTCAGGGGACCACGGGTCAGGGGCAGGGCGAGTACGTCGAACAACTGCCGGGTGAGCTTGAGCATCGCCGGCGACAAGGCGGCGAGCTTCTGGTCGAGGCTGTGCAACACCCGATCCGCCGGCGCCTGGGTGCCGGCCAGCACCACCGGGACCAGGGCCAGCAACATGGGCAGGTCGTCTTCGCGCAGCGCGCGATAGTCACCGGCCGGTGTCTGCTTGGCGCAGGCGACCAGGCTGGCCGTGCCGAGGAACAGGCTGGCGCCGAGGCTCAGGCGCAGCAGGTCGCGACGGTGCATGGTCAGGCCCCCGGTTCAGCGGATGAACAGTTTGTAGACCAGGCGCTGCAAGGCTTTGCCATAGGGCGGGTAGATCAGTCGGGCGGCGTTCAGGCGCTGCTTGGCCAGTACCGCCTTGGCCTTGCTGAAGGTCTGGAAACCTTCCTGGCCGTGATAGTGGCCCATGCCCGACGGGCCGATGCCGCCGAACGGCAGGTCGTCCTGGGCCACGTGCAGCAGGGTGTCGTTCAGGCATACCCCACCCGAATGGGTGTCGCGCAGCACGCGGGCCTGCTCGCCACGGTCGTAGCCGAAGTAGTAGAGCGCCAGTGGCCGTGGCCGCTGGTTGATGTAGGCAAGCGCGTCATCGAGCCGGTCATAGGGCACCAGCGGCAGTAGCGGGCCGAAGATTTCCTGCTGCATCACTTGCATGTGGTCGGTCACCGCCGTCAGCAGGTGGGGTGGCAAGCGCCGGCCCTGGCGTGGCTCGTCGTCGTACAGGTCGAGCACCTCGGCGCCCTGCTCGCGGGCATCGGCCAGCAGGTGTTCCAGCCGCTCCAGCTGGCGCGGGTTGATGATCGCGCTGTAGTCAGGGTTGTCGGTGATGCGCGGATAGAGGCGGCGTACCGCGCGCCGGTAGGCATCGGCGAAGGCGTCCAGGCGCGGCCGGGGCACCAGCACGTAGTCGGGGGCGACGCAGGTCTGGCCGGCGTTGAGGGTCTTGCCGAAGGCGATACGCTCGGCGGCGGTGTCCAGCGGCACATCGGCCGAGACGATGGCGGGCGACTTGCCACCCAGCTCGAGCGTCACCGGAGTCAGGTTGTGTGCAGCGGCCAGCATCACCTGGCGGCCGATGCCGGTGGCGCCAGTGAACAGCAGGTGGTCGAACGGCAGGCGGGAGAAGGCCTGGCCGACGGCTACCTCGCCGAGCACCACGCTGACCAGGTCTTCAGGGAACACCCGCTCCAGCAGGGCCTTGAGCACCCTGTTGGTGGCCGGGGTCGCCTCGCTGAGCTTGAGCATCACCCGATTGCCTGCCGCCAGGGCGCCGGTCAGCGGGCCGATGGCGAGGAACAGCGGGTAGTTCCACGGCACGATGATGCCCACCACGCCCAGAGGCTGGTACAGCACCTGGGCGCTGGCGGGCTGGAAGGCCAGGCCGACGCGTCGCCGTGAGGGTCGCATCCAGCGTTGCAGGTGGCGTTCGGCGTGGCGCAGGCCCTGGATCGATGGCAGCAGCTCGGCGATCAGGGTCTCGTCGCGGCTACGCCCGGAGAAGTCCTCGTCGGTGGCGGCAACCAAGGCCTCCTGGTCAGCCAGCAAGGCTTCGCGCAGGCTCTTCAGCCATTGCCGACGTTGCGCCGCCGGTGGCATGGGGTGGCCGGCGAACGCCTGGCGCTGAAGGGCGAACGTCGCCTCGAGAGCGAGGTCGGAAGACACAGGAGACGAGGAAAGGGTCGAGGTCATGGCGCAGTCACCAGCAAGACGGGATGACTAGAGCCTATACTCTAATTCGCCGGGCGGTGAGTGCTTTTTGTGCCAGAACGCCGGACATTTGTACCGCCACGGCCTGACGCCCAGGCGTAATAGATCGTAAGATGGCCGATCAACCGATAAGAGCCCGGAGACTGGAGCGCAAGCATGGCCCCGCGCATGAAGACCCGAGAGCGCATCGTGCAGAGCAGCCTGGAGCTGTTCAACCAGCAGGGCGAGCGTAGCGTCAGCACCAACCATATCGCCGCGCACATGGAAATCTCGCCCGGCAACCTCTACTACCACTTCCCCAACAAGCAGGCGATCATCGCCGTGCTGTTCAGCCAGTACGAAGAACTGGTCGACAGCTTCCTGCGCCCGCCCCAGGGCCGGGCCGCTACGGTAGAAGACAAGCGTTTCTACCTCAAGGCGCTGCTGGCGGCGATGTGGAACTACCGTTTCCTGCACCGCGACCTCGAGCACCTGCTCGACAGCGACTCGGAGCTGGCCGCCCGCTACCGACGTTTTTCCCGCCGTTGCCTGCAGCAGGGCCAGGCGATCTATCGTGGCTTCGTCGACGCCGGGATCCTGGCCATGGAGGCGGCGCAGATCGAATCCCTGACCATCAATGCCTGGATCGTCCTGACGTCCTGGGTGCGTTTTCTCAGCACCACCCGCGAGCATAGCGCGCACCTGGGCGAAGAAGCCTTCAAGCGCGGCGTCTACCAGGTATTGGTGCTGGAGCTGGGCTTCGTCACTGCCGGCTCGCGCGCCGCGGTGGATGCCCTGTGCGGCGAATTCCACGTACCGTTCAACCAGGCCCTGGAGCACTGAATCAGGGCCCTTCATCAGGAGATTGTCATGCCCCTTGCGCAACTGATCACCCCGCAGCAGCTGGCCGAGCGCCTGGACGCGCCCGGTCTGGTGGTCCTCGACTGTCGCTTCGCCCTGGAAGATGTCGATTACGGTCAACGCAGCTATGCCGAGGGGCATATCGCCGGCGCTCACTTCGCCGACCTGGAGCGTGACCTGAGTGGTCCGGTGATCAAGGGGCGCACCGGGCGTCACCCGCTGCCCGAGCCGCAGCATCTGCTCGAACGCCTGCGCGAGTGGGGGGTGGACGGCGACAGCCAGGTGGTGCTTTACGACGACGGTCCGGGTGCTTTCGCCGCCCGCGCATGGTGGCTGCTGGCCTGGCTGGGCAAGCGCAGCGCGGTGTTCATCCTCGATGGTGGGCTGAAGGCCTGGCACGCCGCGCACCTGCCGCTGAGCCTGGACCCGCCGCCGCATCGGGAAGGTAGCTTCAGCGGTGCGCCGGACATGAAGCTGCTGATCGACGCCGAGCACCTGGCCAAGCGCCTGGAAGATCCGGCAATGACCTTGATCGATGCCCGCGGACTGCCACGTTTTCGCGGCGAAGTGGAGCCGATCGACCCGGTGGCCGGGCATATTCCTGGCGCCCAGTGCGCGGCGTTCACCGACAACCTTGGCGCGGACGGCCGGTTCCTGTCTGCCGAGCAGCTCAGGCAGCGTTTCGCCGAGAAACTGGCCGGGCGTCCGCCGGAGCAACTGGTGGCCTATTGCGGGTCGGGCGTAACGGCCTGCCATAACCTGTTTGCCCTGGCGCTGGCCGGCTATCCGCTGGGGCGCTTGTATGCCGGGTCGTGGAGCGAGTGGATCAACGATCCGCAGCATGCCGTGGCGACCGGCGACTGATCTGTCGGAGCCAGCCTTGCCGAAACGCCGGTTCACCGGCAAGGCTGGCGCCTACGACGTGATCGCTAGCGACCTTCCAGCAGCCACTGCGGGATCCGCCGCTCCAGGTAATACCCCGGATTGCGCAGGCTGCCGTCCACGAACCCCACATGGCCACCCCGGCTGTGCAGCTCGAATTGAGTCCCGGCTGCCAGCTCGCTGGCGCTCGGCAGGCTGTGGCCGAACACGAACGGGTCGTCGTTGGCGTGGATGATCAGTGTCGGCGTGCGGATCTCGCCCAGGTAGTAGCGGCTGGATGCCCTGCGGTAGTAGTCGTGGGCATCGCTGAAACCGTTGAGCGGCGCGGTGACCTTGCCGTCGAAGTCCCAGAAGGTGCGCAGGCCGCGCAGCGGCCCGAGGCGTTCGATAGCCGCCAGCGCCTCATGGTGCCCGCGCTCGCGCAAGTGCCGTTGCTTGTCCTGCACATAGGTCAGCATCTCGCGCATGAAGTGCGCCTGGTAGACCTTCGAGAAACCCAGGCCGATACGGTCGGCGCACTGGTCCAGGCGAAACGGCACCGACACCGCGACCGCCGCCTCCAACTGACTGCTTTCGCCGCTTTCCCCCAGGTACTTGAGCAACACATTGCCACCCAGCGAATAACCGACTGCGTACAGCGGTGCCAGTGGCCGTTGGGCGCGCAGGTGGTGAATGGTTTCGGCCAGGTCCTCGCTGGCACCGGAATGGTAGCTGCGCGCCAGCAGGTTGGGCTCGCCCGAGCAGCCACGCCAGTTCAGCGCCACGCTCGCCCAGCCGCGCGCCTGCAGCGCTTGCTGCAAGCCTTTGACATAGGGGGAGTTGGACGACCCGGTCAGCCCGTGCAGTACCAGTACCAGCGGTGCATCAGGTCTATGCGGACCGTGCCAGTCGAGGTCGAGGAAGTCGCCGTCGGTCAGCCACAGGCGTTCGCGATTGCGCTGCAGGGCAGGCAGCTTGCGCCAGAGCGGGCCCCACAAGGTCTGCAGGTGGGGATTGGACAGGCCGATGGCCGGGCGGAAGCTGGCGGTGGGACTAGGCATGCTGGGTGCTCGTGATGTGCCTGCCTAGAGTGCCATGAAACGCCATGCTTTGACTGCGTAATTGGTCTGCGGGTAATGGCTGCTGATCGATAGCCGGACCGATGGTCACGAAAGTCGTTTGCTGTGATTGCAAACAGGTTCTGGCGGTATTGCGCAGTGCCAAGGGCGTCAGGCTGGCAAGGTCTTTCTGGAGCAGAGAGAGATGGTCCACCGGCTGCTGTTGGTGGCTGGACCTCGCCAGGCTCTTGGCCAGTTCACCATTGTCCGCCATGGCGATCAGCAGCCCTCCCGTCAGTTGGCTCAATGCCAGGTCGCACTCGGCCTGGCTCGGGCCATGGTTGCACAGGTCTTGCACGACCTGTGTCACTAGCGCCCGAGAGGCGTCCCGGTATGCCGGCTCGATGTCCCAGAAAATCTGCAACAGGCATGCGGCATCTAGTGGCCTCAACCTTGAGTGGATGCTGTAGGTCAGGCTGTGCTGGACACGCAATACCTGCATCAATCGCGACTCGTAGTCGGCCCCGAGGATCTGGTCCAGCATGAGCAGTGCCGGATATCCGGGGTCCGCAGGGGGTAGTTGCAGGGTGTAAGTCAGTGCAGCCTGAGTTGTGATGTTGGGGCGAGCGATCGGTAACGATTCTGCGATGCGTGCTGGCGCTGGCGGAGGAGGTATCGCGGCCCATTGCTGAGGCAATGCTGCCGAGATCGCGCCGACAAGTGCTTCGGCATCCTCGCGGGACAGGTCGCCTACCAGGCCGATATCCAGGTTGTTGGCGGAGTAGGCCCGGCGATGGAAATGGCGCAGTTGTTCGTCTGCAATGCTGGCAAGGCCTGCTGGGGTACCGACCTCAGCGGTAGCGTAGGGGTGGCCGGCAAAGAGTTGGGCCATGGTCGTGTCGCTGAGCAGGTAGGTACTGTGCCTGGTGCGGTCTTGTAGATGACGAAGCAGGCGCAGCTTGATCTTTTCAGTGTCTGCGGCCCTGAATGCGGGCTGGGTGACCATGGCCGTGAGCAGTTGCAGGGCCTTGCTGCGCAGGGCGGGCAGCGACAGGCCGCGCAGGGTGATGCTCGAGTGGTCCAGGCCAATTTCCCTGCTCAGGATCGCCCCAACCCCCTCCAACTGCTCGACGAACTGAGCGGCATCAAGCAGCGCGGTGCCTTGGTCCAGGCTATACAGCACAAGTGCTGCAAGGCCCGGTGTATCGCCGTCCAGTGAACTGCCTGCGCGAAAACGCAGGACCAGGTCGAACATGGGCCGTGCTGCACAGGCGACGAACCTGGCTCGCGTCCCTTCAGGTGTTTGCCATTGTTGCACCTGATGCTGGAGCGTCTGGTACTGCCGAATATCGACCGTCCGGGTTGAGGTAAGGCTGGCGAGTGCGGTTGCCGTGGCCTGTTCGGAAGGAGTGCTCATGCTGCTTCTCCTTGCTGTATGCAGGTAATCGTCAGGCGCTCTCGTCGCAGGTACTCGATGGCTACTTGTTGTACGGTCGTAACCGTGAGGTCACGGATGATCTTCGCTCCCAGGTCGATCAACATGGGGTCAAGGCCGGCGGCCGCGGTCTGGCCAATCCCTTCGGCCTGTAGCTCGTGCTTGCTGCTGTTGTAGAGCTGCTTGGTGAGCAGGCGTAGCTTGGCACTCTCCAGTTCCTGTTCAGGCAGTGGCGAGCCGCGCAGTTCGTCGATCTGCTCCCAGATCGCCTGCGCGGCCTGTTGCGGGGTGGCCAGGTCCTTGTTGCAAAGTGCAGATACTGTCAGCAGCGTATCGCCACGATGCAGGTGCTCGTAACTGATCTGGATGTACGTGAGCAGGCGTTGGTCGCGTACCAGGCGGCTGTAGAACCGGGAGCTGAATCCCTCGCCGAGCAGCTCTATCAACAGTCGCAGGGCAAACGTGATGTGCACCGAGGACGCACTGGCCTGGCTGGGGACATTGAATGACAGGTGTACCGCTTCTTGAGGGCTCTCATCTTCAAGGACCTGGCTGCGCTCGCGCATTTCACCTGAGAATCGCAGGGTGGCCTTTTCAGGCAGTGGCCCCCGAGGGATGGCGGCAAAGTGAGCCTCCACCTGACGGCGAAGTGCTGGAAGGTCGGTCGCGCCAACGACCACCAACGTAGCGTTGTTTGGCACGTACCAGGTGCGATACCAGGCATGTACGGATGCCCATTGCATTTCGCTCAGGTCCAGTGCGTGACCGAAAGTAGGTTCGCCATAGGGACTGCCCGCGTAGGCAAGCGCTTCGTGCCGATCCAGATGCTGGAAATACGTCGAATTCTCGTATTTCAGCCTGCGTTCGTCCTCGATGCTCTTGATCTCGTGTTCGAACTGCGCTTGATCGAGCGTGGCGCTGCTCATCGCATCGGCCATGATTTCCAATGCCATGGGGAGCCGATTGGCGGGCAGCAATATGTCGAACGCGGTTGCATCATCATGGGTAGTGGCATTGGCTTTGCCCCCCAGCAGGGCGATCACCCGCGAGTACTGTCCGGCAGGCAGCTTGCTGCTGCCCTCGAACAGCAGATGTTCCAGCAGATGGGAGAGGTTGGTGTGCCCTGGCGGTTCATGGCTGGTGCCGACGTGATACCAGAGCTGCACGGCGACAATCGGCGTGCTGCGGTCTTCACGCAGATAGACCGACAGGCCGTTTTCAAGCGTGAAGTGGGAGAGCTTGGAAGGAATGGCAGCAGTGATAGAGGCCAGGGCATCTTGAGTCGCCTTGGCATCAACACTGGGGATGGGGGAAGAACTCATGGATGGGCTGCTCCGATTTCCGACTAACCGGAGCAGCTTCAGCGAAAGTGACCGAGCGCCTGTGTTACTTAATTAGGCTGAAGATCATGTATCAGATTCGTTGCCAGAGCGCGTAATGCACCTGGCCGGTTTTCTTCTCGCGATGCAGGCGCCAGTTGCCTGGCATCGGCAGCGAAGAGGGCACGGCTTCGCTTTCGGTGTAGATCCATGCCTGCTCACGCAGCCATTGGCCCTGCTCCAGGAGGTTGCAGGTGTTGGCCAGCAGGTCCTGGTGGAAGGGCGGATCGAGGAACACCACGTCGAACTGCTTCTTCGCCGGGCCCTGCAGGTAGCGCAGTGCGTCGGTCTGCAGGATCTGCCCGCGCGGGCAACGCAGCAGCTCGAGGTTGTTCTTCAGGTTGGCGATGGCTGCCGGGTTGCTGTCCAGCGCCACGGCGTCTTCAGCGCCACGGGACAGCGCTTCGAGCACCAGCGCGCCACTGCCGGTGAAGGCGTCGAGTACCTGGGCGCCTTCGATGTATGGCGCCAGCCAATTGAACAGGGTTTCGCGCACGCGGTCGGGCGTCGGGCGCAGGCCCTCGCCTTCCGGCACCGCCAGGCGGCGGCTGCGCCATTCGCCGGCGATGATGCGCAGCTGGCCGGGGCCCTTGCTCGCGCCCGGGGCCGGGCGCGCGGGGGTGTTGGGTCTTGCCATTAGTGCTCCGGTACGCCGAGCGGCTGCTCGGCGGGTTTGTCAGTGGGGGGCGGCAGCGGCTGCTGCGGCACGTTCGGGCCGACGGTGACGATCACCAGCTTGTCTGCCGCGAGGTGTTTGTTCATGGCGCTCTTCACCTGCTCGACCGTCAGCGCCTGGGACTGCTGCATGAAGTCTTCCAGCCAGCTCAGCGGCAGGCCGTAGAAGCCGATCGCGCCCAGTTGGCCGACGATGCTGGCGTTGCTGGCGTTGGACAGCGGGAAGCTGCCGGCCAGCTCGCGCTTGGCATCGTCCAGCTCCTGCTGGGTCGGGCCGTTCTTGAGGTAGTCGGCGAGGATGTCCTGGACCAGCTTGAGGGTGCCCTCGCTGAGCTCGGCACGGGTCTGCAGGTTGATCATGAACGGGCCACGCACCTGCATCGGGCTGAACACCGAGTACACGCCGTAGGTCAGGCCGCGCTTCTCGCGCACTTCGCTCATCAGGCGGGTGCCGAAGGCACCGCCGCCGAGGATCTGGTTGCCCAGCGACAGGGCTGCCCAGTCCGGGTCGTTGCGATCGATGCCCAGTTCGGCCAGCATCAGGTGGGTCTGCTTGGACGGGAAGTCGACGTGGGTCACGCTGGCCTTCGGCTCGTGTGGCTGCTCAGGCTTGGCCAGGGCAGGCCCCTTGGGCAGCCCGGCGGAGACCTGGGCGGCGATCGCCTCGGCCTCGCCGCGGCTGAGGTCGCCGACCAGGGCGATCACCGCGTTGCCGGCGGTGTAGGCCTTGCGGTGGAAGGCGCGCAGTTGCTCGAGGGTGATCCCGGGGATGGTCTGGGCGGTGCCGTCGCTGGGGTGGGCATACGGGTGGTCGCCGTAGAGGTTGGCGAACAGGGTCTTGCCGGCGATCTTGCCGGGGTTCTGCTTTTCGTACTCGAAGCCGGCCAGCAGCTGGTTCTTGATACGCTTGAGCGCGTCTTCGGGGAAGGTAGGCTGGCCAACCACCTCGGTGAACAGCTTCAGCGCCGGCTCGCGCTTTTGCGCGGCGCTGAGGCTGCGCAGCGAGGTCACGGCCATGTCGCGGTAGGAGCCGTTGCCGAAATCGGCGCCCAGGTTCTCGAAGCCTTCGGCGATGGCGGTGACATCCTTGCCGGCCACGCCCTCGTTGAGCATGGCGTTGGTCAGCGTGGCCAGGCCCGGGATGGCGCCGTCCTGGCTGCTGCCAGCGGCGAAGGTCACGCGCAGGTCGAACATCGGCAGCTCGCGCGCCTCGACGAACAGTACCCGGGCGCCTTCGGCGGTGGTCCAGTGCTGGATGTTCAGTTGCCGCCGGCTGGGGGCCTTGCCGTCCAGCTCGGCCAGCGACTGCAGGGCATTGGCCGGGCGTGCCGCGGTGTCGGGCTTGGCGGCGTTGTCGGACTGGGCCGGACGCGCCAGCAGCAGGGCGATGGCCACCACCACGACGATGATCGCCAGGCCGAACAGGGTGTAGCGGGGTGCGCTGCGATCACTCATGAGCGGACTCCTCGGGCAGTACGTGGGCAACGCTCAGGCGTTCGCGGGAGAAATAGGTACGGGCGGCTTCCTGGATATCCTGTGGCGTGACGCGCTTGAGGTCGTCCAGCTCGTTGTCGATCAGCTTCCAGGACAGGCCGACGGTTTCCAGCTGGCCGATGGTGGTGGCCTGGCTGCTGATGGAGTCGCGGTCGTAGACCAGGCCGGCGATCACCTGGGCGCGCACGCGCTCGAGTTCCTCGGCGGTGGGCGGCGTGGTCTTGAGTTCGTCGAGCAACTGCCAGATGCCTTTCTCGACGTCGGCGAGGGTCTTGTGCTTCTGCACATTGGGCGTGGCCGAGATCAGGAACAGGCTGTCGCCGCGGGTGAACGGGTTGTAGCTGGACGAGGCGCCGGCCACCAGCTCCTGACCGCGCTCCAGGCGTGCGGGCATGCGGGCGCTGTAGCCGCCGTCGAGCAGCGCGGAGATCAGGCGCAGGGCATTGACCGTGCGTGGGTCCTTGGCGGTGGCCAGGCCTGGGACGTTGAAACCGTAGATCAGGCTCGGCAGTTGGGTCTGCACATGCAGGGTGAGCTGGCGCAGGCCCGGCTCGGCCAGTTCCAGCGGCAGCTTGCTGGGCGGTACCGCACGCTTGGGGATGGCGCCGAAGTACTTCTGCGCCAGTGTTTTCACCTCGTCGACGCCGACGTCGCCGACCACCACCAGGGTGGCATTGTTCGGCGCGTACCAGGATTCGTACCAGTGGCGCAGTTCCTCGACTTTCATGCGTTCAAGGTCGGCCATCCAGCCAATGGTCGGGGTGTGGTAGCCGCTGGCCGGGTAGGCCATGGCGCGGAACAGCTCGAAGGCCTTGGCGTTGGGCTGGTCGTCGGTGCGCAGGCGGCGTTCTTCCTTGATCACCTCGATTTCCCGGCTGAATTCGTCGGCCGGCAGGCGCAGGCTGGCCAGGCGGTCGGCTTCGAGTTCGAAGGCCACTGGCAGGCGGTCACGGGCCAGCACCTGGTAGTAGGCGGTGTAGTCATCGCTGGTGAAGGCGTTTTCCTCGGCGCCGAGGTCGCGCAGGATGCGTGACGCCTCGCCGGGGCCGACCTTGGCGCTGCCCTTGAACATCATGTGCTCCAGGGCGTGGGACAGGCCCGTCTGGCCAGGCGTTTCGTAGCTGGAACCGACCTTGTACCAGATCTGCGAGACCACCACCGGGGCACGGTGGTCCTCGCGCACGACCACCTTCAGGCCGTTGTCCAGGATGAATTCGTGGGTCGGTTGCACATCGGCGGCGAAAGCTGCCAGCGGCAGGCACAATGTGCCGAGCAACAGGCCAGCGGCGCGGCGGGCTAGAGCATTCATACGGTGGTTAACCTGTTCGGCGGCCCGCTTGGGTTTAGCGTCGGCGGGCCAGGAGGTGCTAGGATACTGATCCGGTTGCCTGGCGACCATGCCTGCCGCCGTTCTGGCCCGCAGGCCCTTACGACAAAACGTTGCGCATGAACCAGCTGGATTCACAGTAGTCTGTTCTGCGTGAGTCAAGAATTTCCGATGCGCCGCTGATGGCTCATCGCTACCCTGAGATAGCCGTCTTCCATGTTTGGTTCCAACGACGACAAAAAAGCGCCTGCCGAGGCGGGCGAGAAGAAAGGCCTGTTCAGCTGGTTTCGCAAGAAACCGCAGCAACCTGTCGCCGAACAGCCGCAAACCCCTGAACCGCAGGCCGTGGCGCCGGTCGCCCCGCAGCCGTCCGTCGAGCAGGCCGCTCCGGTAGAGGCTGATGTACCGGTGGTCGAGGCGCCCGCGCCGCAGATTGTCGAGCCTGCGCCGTTGGTACAGGCTGAACCGCTGGTCGCCACGCCCATCGTCGAGCCGCTGGTCGCCGCGCCGTTGCAGGCGCCGGTGATCGAGCCGGTGGTGGCCCAGCCGGTACCCGTCGCGCCAGAGCCGGTCGAAGCGCCTGCCGCGCCAGTGAGCAACCTGGTGCTGCCGGTCGCCGAAGAACCGGTGGCACTGGTGGCCGATCTCGAGCCCAAGGCCCCGCCCGTCATTCCCGAGCGTCCGTTCGTCGCGCCAGCCCCCGAGGCCATTGCGCCAGCGCCAGCCGCGCCTGCTCCTGAGCCTGTGGTAGAGGTCGCTCCGGTCGTGGTGTCGGCCGCAGTCGAGCCTGAGCCCGAGCCAGAACCCGAGCAGGTCGCAGCCCCTGTCGCCGCCGAGCCGGCCAAGGTCGGCTTCTTCGCTCGCCTCAAGCAGGGCCTGTCGAAGACCAGCGCCAGCATTGGCGAGGGCATGGCCAGCCTGTTCCTGGGCAAGAAGGTCATCGACGACGACCTGCTCGACGAGATCGAGACCCGCCTGCTGACCGCCGATGTCGGCGTCGAAGCCACCTCGACCATTGTCCAGAACCTGACGCAGAAGGTTGCCCGCAAGCAGTTGGCCGACGCCGACGCGTTGTACAAGTCGCTGCAGGACGAACTGGCCGCGTTGCTGCGCCCGGTGGAGCAGCCACTGCAGATCGATGCGCAGAACAAACCCTATGTGATCCTGGTGGTCGGCGTGAACGGCGCCGGCAAGACCACCACCATCGGCAAGCTGGCCAAGAAGCTGCAGCTCGAAGGCAAGAAGGTCATGCTCGCCGCTGGCGACACTTTCCGCGCCGCGGCGGTGGAACAGTTGCAGGTATGGGGCGAGCGCAACCAGATCCCGGTGATCGCCCAGCACACCGGCGCCGACTCGGCTTCGGTGATCTTCGATGCGGTGCAGGCCGCCAAGGCCCGCAACGTCGACGTGCTGATCGCCGATACCGCCGGTCGCCTGCACACCAAGGACAACCTGATGGAGGAGCTGAAGAAAGTCCGTCGGGTGATGGGCAAGCTCGACGCCGACGCGCCGCACGAAGTGCTGCTGGTGCTCGACGCCGGCACCGGCCAGAACGCCATCAGCCAGGCCAAGTATTTCAACCAGAGCGTCGAACTGACCGGCCTGGCCCTGACCAAGCTGGACGGCACCGCCAAGGGCGGGGTGATCTTCGCCCTGGCCAAGCAGTTCAACATCCCGATCCGCTTCATCGGGGTCGGCGAAGGCATCGACGATCTACGGACGTTCGAGGCCGAACCTTTCGTCAAGGCACTGTTCGCCGAGCGGGAACCTTCATGATCCGATTCGAACAGGTAGCCAAGCGCTACCCCAACGGCCACGTCGGCCTGCACGAACTGAGCTTTCGGGCGCGTCGTGGCGAGTTCCTGTTCGTCACTGGCCACTCCGGTGCCGGCAAGAGCACCTTGCTGCGCCTGCTGCTGGCCATGGAGCGTCCGACCAGCGGCAAGCTGATGCTGGCCGGGCAGGACCTGGGCCAGATCAGCAACGCGCAGATCCCGTTCCTGCGCCGGCAGATCGGCGTGGTGTTCCAGAATCACCAGTTGCTGTTCGACCGCACGGTGTTCAACAACATCGCCTTGCCGCTGCAGATCCTCGGCTTGTCCAAGGCCGAGATCGCCAAGCGAGTCGACTCGGCGCTGGAGCGTGTGTCGTTGAGCGACAAGGGCGAGCTGTTCCCGGCCGATCTGTCGACCGGGCAGCAGCAGCGCGTCGGCATCGCCCGCGCCATCGTCCACCAGCCGGCATTGCTGCTGGCCGACGAGCCCACCGGTAACCTCGATCCACGCCTGGCCGCGGAAATCATGGGGGTGTTCGAGGACATCAACCGCCTGGGCACCACGGTATTGATCGCCAGCCACGACCTGGCGCTGATCGCGCGCATGCGCCACCGCATGCTGACGCTGCAACGCGGCCGCTTGATCGGCGATGGGGAGGCCGGGCAATGAGCATCACACGTACACCAAAGGTTTCCGAGCGCGTCGCGCCGAAGGCCGCCGATCCGCAGCCGTCCAGCAAGAAGCGCGGCGACCACGACGACGATGGCCCGGATTTTCGCAGCCTGCTGCATGCCTGGCTGGAAAGCCACCGCGCCAGCCTGGCCGACAGCCTGCGGCGCCTGGGCAAGCAACCGATCGGCAGCTTCTTCACCTGTCTGGTGATGGCCGTGGCGCTGAGCATGCCCATGGGCTTGTCGCTGTTGCTGAAGAATGTCGAGAAGCTCGGCGGCTCGTGGCAGCGCGCGGCGCAGATCTCGTTGTACCTCAAGCTCGATGCCAGCAGCCGTGATGGCGAGGCCTTGCGTGAGGAAATCAAGGGCATGCCGGGCGTCGCCGAGGCCCAGTACATCAGCCGTGAGCAGGCGCTGGAAGAGTTCCAGCAGCAGTCCGGCCTGGGCGAGGCGCTGCGCGAGCTGCCGGACAACCCGCTGCCGGGCGTGGTCGTGGTGACCCCGACCGAAGTCGACAAGCCGGCCCTGGAGGCACTGCGCCAGCGCCTGTCGGAGTTGCCGCGGGTCGAGGCGGCGCAGCTTGACCTGCTGTGGGTCGAGCGTCTGGCGGCGATCCTCAAGCTGGGTGACCGTTTTGTCTTCGGTCTGGCGGTGATGCTGATTTCTGCACTGCTGTTAGTAATTGGTAACACAATTCGTCTACATATCGAGAACCGCCGTGTCGAGATCGAGGTGATCAAGCTGGTGGGCGGCACCGACAGCTACGTGCGCCGGCCTTTCCTCTACATGGGCGCGCTGTACGGCCTGGGCGCCGGTGTGCTGGCCTGGGGGATCCTGGCGTTTGGCCTGAACTGGCTCAATGACGCGGTAGTCGGGCTTTCCGGGCTGTATGGCAGCGATTTCGCCCTGGGAGGCGTTCCCGCCTCGGATGGTCTTTCGCTCTTGATCGGCGCGGTGCTGTTGGGGTATATCGGTGCATGGATCGCAGTGGCTCGGCATTTGAACGAGCTGGCACCGCGATAAATGTGTGTGGCCAGTATTGACATTTTTTCATTAGGGAACTTGTACAACGGTTCCCTGTCTATGCTGGCAGTGCCCAAAAGGCATGAGTCTGTAAGCCGGAGGTACTTGAATGACCAATTCGTTGCAACCTGCCTATGCCCTGGTTCCCGGTGCAAACCTGGAAGCCTACGTGCACACGGTCAACAGCATTCCCCTGCTGTCGCCGGAGCAGGAGCGTGAACTGGCCGAGCGTCTCTACTACGAGCAGGATCTTGAAGCCGCTCGGCAAATGGTGATGGCCCACCTGCGTTTCGTTGTCCATATCGCCCGTAGCTATGCAGGCTACGGGCTGGCCCAGGCCGACCTGATCCAGGAAGGCAACGTTGGCCTGATGAAGGCGGTCAAGCGTTTCAACCCGGAGATGGGCGTGCGCCTGGTGTCCTTCGCGGTGCATTGGATCAAGGCCGAGATCCACGAGTTCATCCTGCGCAACTGGCGCATCGTCAAGGTGGCTACCACCAAGGCCCAGCGCAAGCTGTTCTTCAACCTGCGTAGCCAGAAGAAACGCCTGGCCTGGCTGAACAACGACGAAGTGCACCGTGTGGCCGAAAGCCTCGGTGTCGAACCTCGTGAAGTGCGTGAGATGGAAAGCCGCCTGAGCGGCCAGGACATGGCCTTCGACCCGGCGGCGGAAGCCGACGACGATAGCGCCTTCCAGTCGCCTGCGCATTACCTGGAAGACCATCGCTACGACCCGGCCGTGCAACTGGAGGATGCTGACTGGAGCGACAACTCCACCAACAACCTGCATGTCGCCCTGCAGGGGCTGGATGATCGCAGCCGTGACATCCTCTACCAGCGCTGGCTGGCCGAGGAGAAGGCTACGCTGCATGAGCTGGCGGAGAAGTACAGCGTTTCGGCCGAGCGTATTCGTCAGCTGGAAAAGAACGCGATGAACAAGGTCAAGGCATTGATCACGATCTGATCGGCGCCCTGGCTGGATTGAAAAAGCCGCTGTCCTCGCAAGAGGCAGCGGCTTTTTTGTGTGCCTCAGATGACTGAGGCGCAGGAGCGGGCTCCAGGACTCAGCGCCTGTGTGCCGGAGCCAGCTGCATCAGATAGCTTGGTCCGCCCAGTTGGCTCATCTGCCGACGGATCCAGCCTGCCCGGCTGGCGACATAGGCACTGGGGCGGCTGGCGCTCCACTTGATCGGGCTGGGCAACACCGCTGCCAGTTGCGCGGCCTGTTGTCGCGTCAGCCGGCTGGCATCCACGCCGAAGTGATAGCGTGCCGCGGCCTGGGCACCGAATACACCAGGGCCCCATTCGGCGCTGTTGAGGTAGACCTCGAGGATCCGCTCCTTCGACCAGAACAGCTCGATCAGGGCCGTGAACCAGGCCTCCAGACCTTTGCGCAGCCAACTGCGCCCCGACCACAGGAACAGGTTCTTGGCCACCTGCTGGGTCAGCGTGCTGGCGCCGCGGATCTTGCCGCCGCGCTCGTTGAACGCCAGCGCCGCCTGGATCGCCGGGATGTCGAAGCCCCAGTGGCTGGCGAACTTCTGGTCTTCGCCGGCAATCACCGCGACCTTCAGTTCATCGGAGATCTGCGCCCAGGGTGTCCAGTCGCGCTGCAGGTCGATCGGCTCGCCATGGGTCCACGACTGCACCTTGCGCTCGACCATCAGCGCCGTGCCGGGCGGTGGTACCCAGCGCAGCACCAGCACCACGGCGATGCTGCCGGCAGCGAACCAGAGCAGGGCACGGGAGAGGCGGCGGAGGAGGGATGACAGCATGGTGATGGCTTGGCCGGACCGGTGGAACGGGCCATTATACAGACCCCTCTCGAGGAGTCGTCCCATGCTTCGCAGCTTCCTGATGCTCGCCGCCTTCTTCGGCTTTACCGGTGTCGCGCTCGGCGCTTTCGCCGCCCATGGCCTGAAGAGCCGCCTGAGCGCCGATTACCTGGCGATCTTCCATACCGGTGTCACCTACCAGCTGGTCCATGCCCTGGCGATCCTTGGGGTCGCGATCCTCTCGGTGCACCTGCCCGGGCGTCTGGTCGGCTGGGCCGGAGGGCTGTTCGCGCTGGGTATCGTGCTGTTCTCCGGCAGTCTCTACGTGTTGACCCTCACTGGCCTGGGCAAGCTGGGCATGATCACTCCTTTGGGTGGGTTGTGCTTCCTCGCCGGTTGGCTGTGCCTGGGCCTGGCCGCCTGGCGGTTGGGCTGACCGATCGGTCCACAATCGCGACTAATGGCGCGCGCCACCCTTGGGTTGCAAGGCTGATCGGGGCTAGAATGCGTGCCCCCAAAGAACAATGGTGGCCGTGCGCATGCGCATTCAATTGAACGGTGAACCTTACGAGTTGCCCGCGGGCGAGAGCGTCGCGGCCCTGCTGGGTCGCCTGGAGCTGGCTGGTCGCCGGGTGGCGGTGGAGCTGAATCTGGATATCGTGCCGCGTAGCCAGCACGAGAGCACGCTGCTGAGCGAAGGCGACCAGGTCGAAGTGGTCCACGCCATCGGCGGTGGTTGAGCTTCGGTTCGGCGATTCACCTGCAAGTCCCGCAACCTTTTCCAGAGGAACAACGATGAGCAACGTTCGCAGCGACAAGCCCTTCACCCTGGCCGGGCGTACTTTCCAGTCGCGCCTGCTGGTCGGCACCGGCAAGTACCGTGACATGGAAGAAACCCGTCTGGCCATCGAGGCCTCGGGCGCCGAGATCGTCACCGTCGCCGTGCGTCGCACCAACATCGGCCAGAATCCGGGCGAGCCGAACCTGCTCGACGTGCTGCCACCGGACCGCTACACCATCCTGCCCAACACCGCCGGTTGCTATGACGCGGTCGAGGCCGTGCGCACCTGTCGCCTGGCCCGTGAACTGCTCGATGGCCACAACCTGGTCAAGCTGGAAGTGCTGGCTGACCAGAAGACCCTGTTCCCCAACGTGATCGAAACCCTCAAGGCCGCCGAAGTGCTGGTCAAGGATGGTTTCGACGTGATGGTCTATACCAGCGACGACCCGATCATCGCCCGCCAGCTGGCCGAAGCCGGCTGCATCGCCGTGATGCCGCTGGCTGGCCTGATCGGCACCGGCCTTGGCATCTGCAACCCGTACAACCTGCAGATCATCCTCGAGGAGTCCAAGGTACCGGTACTGGTCGACGCCGGCGTGGGCACCGCCTCCGATGCCACCATCGCCATGGAGATGGGCTGTGAAGCCGTGCTGATGAACTCGGCCATCGCCCATGCCCAGCAGCCGCTGCTGATGGCCGAGGCCATGAAGCATGCCATCGTCGCCGGGCGCATGGCCTACCTCGCCGGGCGTATGCCGAAGAAACTCTATGCCAGCGCGTCCTCGCCGCTGGAAGGTCTGATCAAGTAAGAGCCCCAGATGACTGAATCGCAAGAAACGCCGATCGCCGAAGACGGCGAAGCCCGCCCACACCGCCGCATCAAGAGCTTCGTGATGCGTGCAGGGCGCATGACCGAAGGCCAGCAACGTGGTCTGGACCAAGGTGGCCCGCAGTTCATCCTGCCGCTGGCCGACAGCCCGGTGGACTACGACCAGGTGTTCGGCCGTTCGGCGCCGCGCACCCTGGAGATCGGCTTCGGCATGGGGCACTCGCTGCTGGAAATGGCAGCGGCCTCGCCTGAACTGGACTTCATCGGTGTCGAAGTGCACCGTCCGGGTGTCGGCGCACTGCTCAACGGCGTGCTGACCCAGGGCCTGAAGAACCTGCGGGTGTACGACTGCGATGCCATCGAGGTGCTTAACCGCTGTGTGGCCGACAATAGCCTCGACCGGCTGATGCTGTTCTTCCCCGACCCTTGGCACAAGGCCCGTCATCACAAGCGCCGTATCGTCCAGCCGGCTTTTGCCGAGTTGGTCCGTAGCAAGCTGAAGGTGGGCGGCGTGTTCCACATGGCCACTGACTGGGAGCCCTATGCCGAGCACATGCTGGAAGTCATGAAGGTGGCGCCGGGTTATCGCAACCAGGCGGCTGATGGCGCCTATGTACCGCGTCCGGAAGAGCGCCCGATCACCAAGTTCGAGCGCCGTGGCGAGCGACTGGGGCATGGGGTGTGGGACCTGAAGTTCGAGAAAGTCGACTGAGTCCAGGTCTGCATCAGCGCAGCAATAAGAAACCGCCTTGTGAAAGGCGGTTTTTTCATGCGGTCTGAGTGCTCAAATGTCGCTGGAGAGCCCCCGCGAACTGCCTGCGGAGCGCGTCACTGAGCTGCTGACAGTCTTGAGCAAAGTCGTGCTGCGCACATGTGAGCACTTCCAGTGTCGGCTTCTAGCCAGGGATCAGCCCCGCCGATCAGCCACCACGCCGATCAATACCAGCACCACCAGCAGTACCGGCGCCAGTGCATAGTTGTTGAACTGCCCCAGCCCCTTCACGATCCAGGGTGTCGCATAGATCAGCGCCGCGCCGCTGCCGATCATCACCAGCAAGGCCATGAATGGCACGCGCAGGGCACCGGCCAGGCCGCCCAGGCGCGCTTCCACCCAGCCCTTGATATCGGTGCCGAACAGCACCAGCAGGCAGCCCACCAGGGCCAGCGAGATCTCCGACAGGTTGCTGCGGCTCCAGCGGGAAACGGTCGAGAGCAGGTCAAGTACCAGGTCCATGGGTCATCCTTAATTCAAGAAGTACTGCAGCAGGTCGTTGAGGAACAGCTGGCCGCGCGGCGTGGCTGCCAGACGATCCGGTTCGACCTGCAAAAGGCCCTTTCGTTCGGCGTCCCGGCGTGCCTCGGCGAGCTGCGCCAGCGGCAGGCCGGTGCGGCGACTGAACAGCTCGGCTTCCACGCCATCGGTGAGGCGCAGGGCATTCATCAGGAACTCGAAGGGTAGTTCATCGACGGGCAGCAGCTTTTCACCGGCCTTGAACGGCTTGGCCGGGTTCAGGTAATCCTTGGGCAGACGGGTCTTCCAGGTGCGCAGGATGCGTCCGTCGGGGAACGACAGCTTGCCGTGGGCACCGGCGCCGATGCCGATGAAGTCGCCGAAGCGCCAGTAGTTGAGGTTGTGCCGTGCGGCACGACCGGACTGGGCGTAGGCCGAGACTTCGTACTGTCGGTAGCCATGCTCGGCCATCAACGCCTGGCCAGCTTCCTGGATGTCCCAGAGGATGTCGTCCTCGGGCAGCTCCGGTGGCTGGTTCCAGAACACGGTGTTGGGTTCGACCGTCAGCTGATACCACGACAGGTGCGTTGGCGCCAGGGCGATGGCCTGGCGCAGGTCGCCCAGGGCATCGTCGAGCGACTGGTCCGGCAAGCCGTGCATCAGGTCCATGTTGAAGTTGTCGAAGCCTGCCGCACGGGCCATGTCGGCGGCGCGCACCGCTTCGGCGCCATTGTGGATGCGGCCGAGCTTTTCGAGCTTGGCGGGCTGGAAGCTCTGCACGCCGATCGACAGGCGATTGATGCCGGTCTGCCGGTAGGCCTTGAACTTGTCCTGCTCGAACGTGCCGGGGTTGGCTTCCAGGGTGATCTCGATGTCGGCGGCGAACGGGATGCGCTGCTCCACGCCGCGCAACAGGCGGCCGAGCGCGTTGGCGCTGAACAGGCTTGGGGTGCCGCCACCAAAGAAGATGGTGCTGATCGGGCGTCCCTGGACGGCGGGCAGTTCCTGGTCAAGGTCGGCCAGCAGGGCGTCGATGTAGTCGTCTTCAGGCAGTTCAGGGCCGGCCTGGTGCGAGTTGAAGTCGCAATAAGGACACTTGCGCACGCACCAGGGGATATGGATGTACAGCGACAGTGGCGGCAGCTCTGGCAGTGCCAGGCGTGGCGCCTGCGTGCTGAAGCCAGCCGCGCCCGGATGGAGCGGCTGGGGGGACTGCTTTTCGGTCATGCCAGGCCCAGACGTTGACGCAGCAGGGCCATGGCGCGGGCGCGGTGGCTGAGCTGGTTCTTTTCGAGCGGGGCCAGGTCGGCGCTGGAGCACTTGCGCTCCGGTACCCAGAACAGCGGGTCGTAGCCGAAACCGTGCTCGCCGCTGGCCTCGAACAGGATGCTGCCGTGCCACAGGCCTTCGCAGAGGATCGGCAGCGGGTCGTCGGCATGCCGGACCAGGGCCAGGACGCAGACGAACTGGGCGCCACGCTGCTGGGCCGGTACGTCCTTCAGGGCAGCGAGCAGCTTGGCGTTGTTCGCCGTGTCCCCCTTGCCGTCGGCATAGCGCGCCGAATAGATGCCCGGTGCGCCGCCGAGGAAGTCCACGGCCAGGCCGGAGTCGTCGGCCAGCGCCGGCAAGCCGGAAATGCGCGAGGCGTTGCGGGCCTTGAGGATGGCGTTCTCGACGAACGAAAGGCCGGTTTCTTCGGGCTCCACCTCGCTGAATTCGCCGATCGAGCGCAGTTGCACGGACTCGCCGAGCATGGCCTGCAGTTCCTTGAGTTTGCCGGCGTTGTGGCTGGCCAATACGAGTTGCTGGAAATTCATCATTCGCCTGGGAACACTTCCTGGTTGAAGCTCAGTGGATGGCTGACGCCGCCGGATTCGATATTGAGGTCGAAGGTGACGGTCTCGGCCTGGTCGATCTTGAACTGGGCGATGTAGTAGATCGCGCCCTGGTCGGTGATCTGCTTGAACGACAGCGGGTTGCTGCGCCCGGTGAGGTCCTTGACGGTGCCGCTGACCACGGCCATGGCCGGTTGCCCGGCCTTGAGCACGGCCATGGCCGGTTGCCCGGCCTTGAGCACGGCAATGTTGAGCACCCCCTGGTTCTTGCTGCGGGTCAGCCCGGTGGCGCTGGCGATGTCTGGTTGCAGCATGCTCGAGGTGAAGGCGCTGTAGTGCACGGTCACGTCGCCGAAGTCCTGCTTGCGCTCGGGCTTGGCGGCATCGGCAGCCAGCACCGGCAAGGCCAGGCACAGGCTGATCAGAAACAGTGCTAGTCGACGCATGGTTCCATTCCTCCGTTCGCGTTGGTCAGACCGCGAGCTGATGCTCCTGCAGGCCCGGGCTGCTGACTCGATAAATACCGATTTCTCCTAGAAGATTAGGCCAAAGCCTGCCGCCCAGCCCATTACGGTGCAGGCGGTCGACCGCCAGCCGGTCGAGGACCTTGGCCTTGCGTTCGTGGCACAGGTTCTCGAAGTCCTCGAAGGTGCAGAAATGGATGTTCGGCGTGTTGTACCAGGTGTACGGCATGAAGTCCGAGACCGGCATGCGGCCCTTGGTCGCCAGGTACCAGCGGCAGCGCCAGTGACCGAAGTTGGGGAAGGTGATGATGCACTGGCGGCCCACCCGCAGCATCTCGTCGAGGATTCGGTCAGGGTACTCCACGGCCTGCAGGGCCTGGGTCATGACCACCACGTCGAAACTGTTGCTGGCGAAATTGCCCAGGCCCTTGTCGAGATCCTGCTCGATGACGTTGACGCCCTTGGCCACGCAGGCGGCGATGTTGTCGGCGTCGATCTCCAGGCCATAGCCGGTGACGTTCTTGCGCTCGCGCAGCGAGGCCAGCAGTTCGCCGTTGCCGCAACCGAGGTCGAGTACCCGGCTGCCGGCGGGGATCCAGTCTTGGATGATTTCCAGGTCGGCTCTCATGGGGTCCTCAGACAGCGATGCGGTTCATGTAGTTGGCGAAACCCTGCATGTAGCGAGGGGTCGGGATGAGGAAGGCGTCGTGGCCGTAGGGCGAGTCGATGTCCAGGTAGCAGACATTCTTGCGCGCCGCCATCAGGGCGTCGACGATCTCCCGCGAGCGGGCCGGCGAGAAGCGCCAGTCGGTAGTGAACGACATGATGCAGTAGTCGGCCTTGACCTGGGCCAGGGTCGCGGCCAGGTCGCCGCCGTGGGCTGCGGCCGGATCGTAGTAGTCCAGCGCCTTGGTCATCAACAGGTAGGTGTTGGCGTCGAAGCGGCCGGAAAACTCCTCGCCCTGGTAGCGCAGGTAGCTCTCGACCTGGAACTCGACGCTGTGGAAGTCGTAGTTGAGCTTGTCGCTCTTGAGCTCACGGCCGAATTTCTCGCCCATCGAGTCATCGGACAGGTAGGTGATATGCCCGACCATGCGCGCCAGCATCAGGCCGCGCTTGGGGATCACGCCCTGGTCCTGGAACGAGCCGCCGTGGAACTCGGGGTCGGTGAGGATGGCCTGGCGCGCCACTTCGTTGAAGGCGATGTTCTGCGCCGACAGCTTGGGCGCCGAGGCGATGTCCACGCAGTGGCGCACGCGGTCCGGGTAGGTGATGGTCCACTGCAGCGCCTGCATGCCGCCGAGGCTGCCGCCGACGATGGCAGCCCATTGCGTGATGCCCAGGCGGTCGGCCAGGCGCGCCTGGCTGTGCACCCAGTCTTCCACGGTCAGCACTGGGAAGTCGGCGCCATAGGGCTTGCCGGTGGCCGGGTTGACGCTGCTCGGGCCGGTGCTGCCATTGCAGCCGCCGAGGTTGTTCAGGCTGACCACGAAGAAACGGTTGGTGTCGATCGGCTTGCCCGGGCCGATGCAGCTGTCCCACCAGCCCGGTTTGCGGTCGGTGGCGGCGTGGTAGCCCGCGGCATGGTGGTGGCCGGACAGCGCGTGGCAGATCAGCACGGCGTTGCTGGCGTTGCTGTTGAGCTCGCCGTAGGTTTCGTAGATGAGTTCGTACGAGGCCAGGGAGCGGCCACAGGCCAGGGCCAGCGGTTCATCGAACCGGGCGATCTGCGGTGTTACCAGACCAACGGAATCTTCGGGAAAGACAGTGGACATCGACCCTGCTCACGCTTGACGGAGGCGTAAGTCTAAAGAGCGCTACCCCCAGCGGCAAGCAAAGGCTTGCCGCTGGAAGCGTCAGGCTCGGGCAGGGCTCAGATCATCCGCCACAGCTCTTGCGGCATGCTGGCATAGGCCGCCAGTTGCGGCATGAGGAACGACTGGATCACCTGGATGGCAATGAAGGCGAAGATCGGCGAGATATCCATGCCGCCCAGGTTGGGCACCAGGCGGCGGAAGGGCGCCAGCACCGGCTCGCTGATCTGGTAGGCCAGCTCGGCGGCAGGGTTGTGGCTGTTGGGCGCGACCCACGAAACGATCACCATGACGATCATCGCCACCCAGAAGATCTTCAGGAACAGCGAGGTAATGCCGAGAATCGCCCACATCAGCAGGTGCAGGACATCGCCGAAGGTGCCGTAGGTGACCATCAGCACGAAGGCCATCAGCAGGGCCTGGATGATGATCGACAGCAGCAGCGAGGAGGTATCCAGGCCGGCGATGCTGGGGATCACCCGGCGCAGCGGCTTGAGCAGCGGCTGGGTGGCGCGCACGGCGAACTGGCTGAGCGGGTTGTAGAAGTCGGCCTTGACCAGCTGTAGCACGAAGCGCAGCAGGACGATCACCAGGTACAGGCTGACCAGGGTTTGCACCACGAAGATCGCGGCGCCGGACAGTGCATTCATCGAGAGCTCCTTATTTGCCCAGTTGTTCGGCCAGTTCAGCGGAACGGCTTGCCGCCGCCTGCAGCGCCTGTTCGACGATGGCTTCGAAGCCATTGGCCTGGAACGATTTGATTGCGGCCTCGGTGGTGCCGGCAGGCGAGGTGACGCGGCGACGTAGCTCGGCGGCATCGACGTCGCTGGCCACCGCCATGCGGGCGGCACCCAGGGCGGTGTGCAGGGTGAGTTGCGAGGCGGTTTCCCGTGGCAGGCCGAGCTTCTCGCCGGCGGCGGTCATGGCTTCGATCAGCAGGAAGAAGTACGCAGGACCGCTGCCGGAGACAGCGGTGACGGCGTCCAGTTGCTGCTCCTGCTCCAGCCACAAGGCGGTGCCCACGGCGGACAGCAACTGTTCGGCCTGCTGGCGTTGCTCGGCCGAAACCTCCTGGGTGGCGTACAGGCCGCTGACCCCCTGGCGCAGCAGGGCCGGGGTATTGGGCATGCAGCGCACCACAGGGACGGCGCCCAGCCAGGCCTGCAGGCTGGCGCAGGTGATGCCGGCGGCGATCGACACCACCATCTGACCGGGTTTCAGGTTGGCTTTGAGCGTTTCGCAGACGGCCTTCATGACTTGCGGCTTGACCGCCAGCACGATGACGTCCACGCCGTCGATGGCCTGGGCGTTGTCGGCGAAGGTTTCGATGCCGTGTTCGGCCTGGATGCGCGCGCGGGTCTCGGCACCCGGATCGCTGGCGCGGATCTGCGCGGTGTCCAGGCCCTGGGCGCGCAGGCCGCCGATCAGGCTGGCGGCCATGTTGCCGGCGCCGATAAAGGCAATACGAGTCTTGCTCATGTCAGGTCCTTGAGGCGAAAAGTGGGTTAAGCATGGGTTCAGGGCTGGCCGTAGTCGCGGGCGCCGAACAGGGCGGTGCCGATGCGGACCCAGGTCGCGCCTTGGGCGACTGCGGCTTCCAGGTCGTGGCTCATGCCCATCGACAAGGTATCCAGGCCAAGTTCCAGCTGCTGCTGGAGCTGATGCAGGGTGGCGAAGGCCGCTTCCTGTTCGCTGCGCTCCTCGGTGGGTTCGGGAATCGCCATCAGCCCGCGCAGGCGCAAGCCTGGCAGGGCGCTGACCGCCTTGGCCAGCGCGGGCAGTTCGGCGGGGGCGCAGCCGGACTTGCTGGCTTCGCCACTGACGTTCACCTGCAGGCAGATGTTCAGCGGCGCCATGTTGGCCGGGCGCTGCTCGGAGAGGCGTTGGGCGATCTTCAGGCGGTCCACGGAATGTACCCAGTCGAAGTGCTCGGCAATGGCCTTGGTCTTGTTCGACTGAATGGGGCCGATGAAGTGCCAGATCAAGGGCAGGTCGGAAAGCGCCTGTTGTTTGGTCAGGGCTTCCTGAAGGTAATTCTCGCCTACGTCGCGCAGGCCGGCCGCGTAGGCCTCGCGGATGGCGCTGGCGGGTTTGGTCTTGCTCACGGCCAGCAGCTGGACACTGGCTGGATCGCGTCCGGCGGCCCTGGCCGCACTGTCGATACGGGAGGCAATGGCGCAAATGTTGTCTGCTAGGGTGGACATGGGTCGTCGCCGGCGCTGTTGTGGTCTGCGGCATTCTACCTGCTTGATCGCCCTTGGGGAGTCTCATGGATGTGACCGACCTGCTGGCCCATGCCGTGGCGGCGGGGGCCAGCGACCTGCACCTGGCTGCGGGCGAGGTGCCGCTGATACGCGTGGCGGGCGAGTTGCGGCGCCTGGAGCAGGCGCCGTTGACGGCGCAGGCACTGGACATGGGGGTGTCCGAGTTGCTTGACGATGGGCAGCGGCGTCAGTGGCATACGGGTGACGAGTTGGACCTGGCGTTGACACTGGCCGGCATCGGTCGCCTGCGTCTGAACCTGTTCCGGCAACGCAACGGCCCGGCGATCAGCGTGCGCCTGATTCCGGCGCAGGTGCCGGATCTCGCTGCGCTCGACCTGGAAGAAGTGTTTCGGCTTATTGCACAGAACCGGGACGGCCTGGTGCTGGTGGGTGGGGCAACCGGCAGCGGCAAGTCGAGCACCCTGGCGGCGCTGGTTGATCAGCTCAATCGGCGGTACGCATGGCATATCGTCACCCTCGAGGACCCCATCGAGTTCCTTCACGACGGCCAGCGCGGGCTGGTCAATCAGCGTGAGGTCGGCCTGCACTGTCGTGACTTTGCCCAGGGCCTGCGCAGTGCACTGCGCCAGGACCCGGACGTGATCATGATCGGCGAGCTGCGTGACCTGGAGAGTATCCGGCTGGCGCTGCGGGCGGCGGAAACCGGGCATCTGGTGCTGGCCACCGTGCATGCGCGCTCGGCGGTAAGCGGCATTGATCGACTGCTGGAGGTGTTCGCCCCGGAAGAGAAGATGCTGGTGCGTGCAATGCTCGCCGAGTCGCTGCGCCTTGTGGTTGCGCAGGTGCTGGTCAAGCGGCTGGGCGGGGGGCGTATCGCTGCGCGGGAGGTGTTGGTGGCGACCCCTGCGGTGCGCAACCTGATCCGCGAGGGGCGGATGGCACAGGTCCATTCATTGATGCAGACCGGCGCTGCAATGGGGATGCGGACGATGGAAGGGGCACTGCAGGCGCTGAAGACGCAAGGCTTGCTGGCTGAACACCCGTAGGAGCCGGCTTTGCCGGCGAGCATCGGCGCGCCGGTGCCAGGCATCGCGACGCGTGCTTCGCCAGCAAGGCTGGCTCCTGCTGGGGGCTCAGCGCTTGGCCAGTCTCAGCGCTTGCTGATCTTTGGGCAGTACGCGCTTGGCCACCACGTAATGCTTTTGCCAGTAAGGCTTGTCGAGGCTGTCGATGCTCACCCGCTTGCCGGTACGCGGCGCATGGATGAAGCGGTCGTTGCCCAGGTAGATGGCGACGTGGTTGACCCGACGGCTCTTGATGTTGAAGAAGATCAGGTCGCCTGGCTTGAGCTCGCCACGCGACACCTTGACACCCTGGCCCTGGGCCATGGCGTTGGAGGTGCGTGGCAGGTCGACATTGGCCACGTCATTGAAGGCGTACTTGACCAGGCCGCTGCAGTCGAAGCCCTTTTTCGGCGTGCTGCCTCCCCAACGATAAGGTGTGCCGAGCATGTTCACGGCACGGCTGAGCACTTCGCTGCTCTGCTTCGGTGACATGGCCACCGCTTGCTGCGCCTGATGCCGGGCAGCATTGCCGGGACGGACCTGGAGGGTGGTGGTGCTACGGTACTTGATCGGGGTGCGTTTCACCGAGGTGTCGGCATTGGCCGTGTAACCGGTGAATCCGCTGGGAAGACGTTGCTCACGGTTGGTGGCGTGGGCGGCCAGGGGCAAAAGTAGGCAGAGGGTCAGCCATGTCTTGAAGAAAGGCGGCATAGTTGAAGCTCTTATAGGTGTTGGCGCGCAACTTTATAACAGCTTTTCGTTCTAAATCTGATCCGTTGGTCGCCCCGGCGCGTACCATATGTCGGGTAAAAACGGAAAAGTCACATTTCCCGTTAGAAAATTTTCGGCTAACCCACGAGGGCTTCGAATGAATGGTTATCAACAGGGTGCGTCTGCGCATGACACCCACAGCAAGGTCCTCGGCTACCTGCTCTGGATCTTCGGCTTCACCGGCTCGCACCGTTTCTACTACGGCAAGCCGATTACCGGGACGATCTGGTTCTTCACCTTCGGGCTGCTGGGTATCGGTTGGCTGATCGACCTGTTCCTGATCCCGTCGATGGATCGCGAGGCGGACACGCGCTTCGAGTCCGGCGGCGTCGACTACAACCTGGCCTGGATCCTCCTGACGTTCCTCGGGATCTTCGGCATTCATCGCCTGTACCAGGGCAAGTGGATCACGGCGCTGATCTACCTGTTCACCGGCGGGTTGTTCCTGCTGGGCGTGCTGTACGACTTCTGGACGCTGAACCGGCAGATTTCCGAGGTCAACCTCGCCCGTCGGCGGGTATGAAAAAAGGCCTTGTCGCGGTGTGCGGCAAGGCCTTTTTCATTACTGGCGGCGCTGTTGCAACAGCAGGTTGCTGAAGCCGGCCCCAGCCAGTTGCTTCTGCGCCACGGTCAGCTGCTCGCGGTTGCTGAACGGGCCGACCATGACTCGGTACCAGGTCTCTTCCTTGACCGTGCCCGACTCCACCTTGACCGCCTGGCCAAGCAGGATGATCTGCGCGCGGACCTTGTCGGCGTCGGCCTGCTTGCGGAACGAACCGGCCTGCAGGAAGAACTGGGTGGTGGCTGCGGGCTTGATCACCGGTGGCGCAGGCGGTGGGGTCTGTCCCATCAAGGCCGCCTGGGCACGGGCGGTGTCGATTTTCGCGGCCTCTGCCGGGGTGACGGGAGTGGACGGCACCGGTGGTTGGGCCGGCACGGGCGGCGTCTTCTCCGGCACGGCCTCGGGCGGCACGATCACCTCCGACTCCGGCAGCAGGGTGTAGAAGTCGTACTTCGGCTTCACCGGTTGTTGCACGGTCGGCGTGGTGGTCTTGCTCGCCTCGGCGACCTTTTCCGGTTTCTGTTGCTCAGGCTTGGTGCGCTTGATGTCGCCACCGCCTGGCTCCAGCTTCATCAGGAAGACGATGAAGGCGCCGATGGTCAGGCCGACCGCCAGCCACACCCAGCCTGGCATCGGCTGTTTGGCGGGCGGCTGGTGGCGGCTGGCGCCGCGCTTGGGTGCGGGCTTTTTCTTGGCGGCCAAGTTACATGCGCTCCAGGGTTTCCAGGCCGAGCAGCTCCAGGCCTTGCTTGAGGGTGCGGCCGGTCAGGGCGGCCAGGCGCAGCCGGCTTTGCTGCTGCTCGGCGGTCTCGGCGGCCAGGATCGGGCAGTTCTCGTAGAAGCTGGAGAACAGGCCGGCCAGGTCGTAGAGGTAGCTGCACAGCACGTGCGGGGTGCCTTTCTCGGCGACGTTGTTCAGGATTTCGCCGAACTGGGCGAGGCGCGCGGCCAGGTCCTGCTCGTGCGGGGCCTGCAGGACGATGCTGCCATCGACTTCGTCGAAACCCTTGCCCAGCTTGCGGAATACGCCGGCCACGCGGGTGTAGGCGTACAGCAGGTAGGGCGCGGTATTGCCCTCGAAGTTGAGCATCAGCTCGAAGTTGAAGCTGTAGTCGCTGGTGCGGTGCTTGGACAGGTCGGCGTACTTGACCGCGCCGATGCCGACCACTTCACCGATGTGACGCAACTCGTCCTCGGCCAGGCTTGGGTTCTTCTCCTTGACCAGCGCGTAGGCGCGGTCCTTGGCCTCGGTGAGCAGGTCGATCAGCTTGACGGTGCCGCCATCGCGGGTCTTGAACGGACGGCCGTCGGCGCCGTTCATGGTGCCGAAGCCCATGTGCTCCATCTTCATCGGATGGCCGACGAAGCCTGCGCGGCGGGCAACCTCGAACACCTGGTTGAAGTGCAGGGCCTGGCGCTGGTCGACGAAGTACAGGGCGCGATCGGCGTGCAGGGTGTTGCTGCGGTAGCGCACGGCGGCCAGGTCGGTGGTGGCGTACAGGTAGCCGCCGTCGGCCTTCTGCACGATCACCGGCAGCGGCTCGCCTTCGGCGTTCTTGAACTCCTCGAGGAACACGCACTGGGCGCCCTGGTCCTCGACCAGCAGGCCCTTGGCCTTGAGGTCGGCGACCACGTTGGCGAGGTCGGCGTTGTAGGCGCTCTCGCCCATCACGTCGGCCATGGTCAGCTTGACGTTGAGCAGTTCGTAGGTCTTCTGGCAGTGCGACAGCGAAATGTCCTTGAAGCGGGTCCACAGGGCCAGGCACTCGGGGTCGCCGGCTTGCAGCTTGACCACCAGGCCGCGGGCGCGGGTGGCGAACTCCTCGGATTCGTCGAAGCGTTTTTTCGCCGCGCGGTAGAAATTCTCCAGGTCCGACAGCTCGTCGCTGGTGATCGGGTTTTCCTGCAGGTAGGCCATCAGCATGCCGAACTGGGTGCCCCAGTCGCCGACGTGGTTCTGGCGGATGACATCATCGCCGAGGAACTCCAGCACCCGGGCGACGCTGTCGCCGATGATGGTCGAGCGCAGGTGGCCGACGTGCATCTCCTTGGCCAGGTTCGGTGCCGACATGTCGATCACCACCTTCTCGGCCGGACCGGCCTTGTGCACGCCCAGGCGGGCGTCGGCCAGGGCGGCGTCGAGGCGGTTGGCCAGGGCGTCGGTATTCTGGAAGAAGTTCAGGAAACCGGGGCCGGCGATTTCGGCCTTGGTGATGTCCGGGCTGGCGGGCAGGGCGGCGATCAGCTTCTCGGCCAGGTCGCGCGGCTTCATGCCGGCCGGCTTGGCCAGCATCATGGCGATGTTGCTGGCGAAGTCACCGTGGGTCTTGTCGCGGGCGTTTTCCACCTGGATCGCCGGCGTCAGCCCTTCAGGCAGCACACCGTCGGCGACGAGTTGGGTGAGGGCTTGCTGGATCAGCTGGCGAATGGTGTCTTTCATGGGGGTCTCTTTTCGACCGCAAGCGCGGTGGAGCGCTTCGATGCGCAGGTGGAAAAACTGGGTATTATCCGTTGCTGGCGGCGGGTTGCCAACCTTTTGCCCTGGTATCGCTGGTCGGGCGCAGGAGCGGGCTTGCCCCGCGATGGCGCTATCGCGGGGTACGGATCAATAAAGGTCGACCGGGTCGACATCCAGTGACCAGCGCACCTGGCGCCCCGCGGGCATCTGCTCCAACACTAGCAACCAGGCGCTGATCAGTCGATGCAGCGGTGCGCGGGCATTGGCCTGGAGCAATAGTTGCGCACGAAAGCGCCCCGCCCGTCGTTCCATGGGGGCGGGGACCGGGCCGAGCAACTCGATACCGTGCAGCCCTTGTTCGGCCAGCAGCCGCTCGGCGGCGCTGCAGGCTTCGTCGAGGAAGCTCTCGGCCTGGCCCGGCTTGTGCGCATCGGCGCGCAACAGGGCCAGGTGGGCGAACGGCGGCAGGCCGGCGGCGCGGCGTTCGCTCAGGGCCTGCTCGGCGAAGGCGAAGTAGCCTTGCTCGGTGAGCTGTACCAGCAGCGGGTGGTCGGCCAGATGGGTCTGCACGATCACCTTGCCCGGTTCCTCGGCCCGGCCGGCCCGACCGGCGACCTGCACGATCAACTGGGCCATGCGCTCGCTGGCGCGGAAGTCGCCGGAGAACAACCCGCCGTCGGCATCGAGGATGGCTACCAGGGTCACCCGTGGGAAATGGTGACCCTTGGCCAGCATCTGGGTGCCGACCAGGATGCTCGGCTGGCCACGCTGGATGGTGCTGAACAACTGGTGCATGGCGTCCTTGCGCGAGGTGCTGTCGCGGTCGACCCGCAGGATCGGGTAGTCGGGGAACAGCACCTTCAGGCGCTCTTCGGCGCGTTCGGTGCCAGCGCCCACCGGGCGCAGGTCGACATGGGCGCACTGCGGGCATTGCAATGGCAGGCGTTCGTCATAACCGCAATGGTGGCAGCGCAGCACGCCCGAGCGCTGGTGCACGGTCATGCGTGCATCGCAGCGCGGGCATTCCGACAGCCAGCCGCAGTCGTGGCACAGCAGGGTCGGCGCGAAACCTCGGCGGTTGAGGAACACCAGCACCTGCTGGCCGGCCTCCAGGGTCTGGCGGATGGCCTGTTGCAACGGACCGCTGATCCCGCTGTCCAGTGGCAGGCTGCGCACGTCCAGGCGCAGGAAACGTGGCGCCTTGGCCCCGCCGGCGCGCTGGTTCATGCGCAACAGGCCGTAGCGACCGCTGTGGGCGTTGTGCAGGCTCTCCAGCGATGGGGTCGCCGAGCCCAGCAGGATTGGAATGTTCTCCTGGTGCGCGCGCACCACCGCCAGGTCGCGGGCATGGTAGCGCAGGCCTTCCTGCTGTTTATAAGAGCCGTCGTGTTCCTCGTCGATGATGATCAGGCCGGGGTGTTTCATCGGCGTGAACAATGCCGAGCGGGTACCGATGATGATGTCCGCCTCACCGTCACGGGCGGCCAGCCAGGCATCCAGGCGCTCGCGGTCGCTCACCGCCGAGTGCAGCAGGGCGATGCGGGCGTTGAAGCGCTGTTCGAAACGCTGCAAGGTCTGCGGGCCGAGGTTGATCTCGGGAATGAGGATCAGTGCCTGCTTGCCGGCCTCGAGCGTCTCGCGGATCAGTTGCAGGTAGACCTCGGTCTTGCCGCTGCCGGTGACGCCTGCGAGCAGGTAGGCGTGGAAGGCGCCAAAGCCGGCACGCACGGCCTCGAAGGCGGCGCGCTGCTCTTCGTTGAGGGGCAGCTCCGGCTGGGCCAGCCAGTGTTCGTGGCGAGCCGCTGGCAAATGGCGGCGGACCTCGACCTCGACCAGCTCCTTGGCCAGCAGCAGGTCGAGGCTGTCCTTGTTCAGGCCGAGCTTGCCCAGCAGGCTGTGCGCCACGCCGTGGTGGTGCTGGGAGAGGGTCTTGAGTGCATCGCGCTGGCGCGGCGCGCGGGCGATGCGCGGGTCTTCCAGGCGTGCGCCAGGGGCCACGTGCCAGAAGCGCTCCTGGCGCGCCTCGGCTGGCTCGCCCTGACGCAGCAGGGTGGGCAGTGCCCAGTTGAGGGTGTCGCCCAGGCTGTGCTGGTAGTACTGGGAGGTCCACAGGCACAGTCGGAACAGCGCTGGGGGCAGCGGCGAGACGGGGTCGAGCAGGGCGCTGGCGGGCTTGAGCTTGTCGGCGGGCACTTCGCTCTTGTCGGCCACCTCCACCAGGACGCCGATCATCTCGCGGCGGCCGAACGGCACGCGCAGGCGCATGCCGGGCGTCAGCGTCTGGCGCGCCATGCTTGCTGGGGCCCGATAGTCGAACAGGCGACGCAGGGGCGAGGGCAGGGCAAGGCGCAGGATGACGTCGGACACGCGGAAAGTCTCTGGAGGGCGTTTCACAAATCAGGCGAGCCTAGCAGACGACGGTCGGTGCAAGCGACAACTTGCACTGGCCCCGTGCTCTGGTATTATTCGCCGCCTAATTACGTGCGGTATTCAACAATAGGTGTTGGGTGGCGGCACGCAGCTCGAGGAAGTGACCATGAAAGCAGATATTCATCCGAACTACGAAGTAGTTGCAGTCACCTGCAGCTGCGGCAACAAATTCGAAACCCGTTCGACCCTGGGCAACACCCTGGCGATCGACGTTTGCAACCTGTGCCACCCGTTCTACACCGGTAAGCAGAAAGTTCTGGACACCGGTGGTCGCGTACAGAAGTTCGCCGATCGCTTCGGTATGTTCGGTACCAAGAAGTAATCATGCGCATGGCGAAGCCTTCGGGATTCGCGCTGTTGCAGAAGAAGGCGCCCCTTGTGGGCGCCTTTTTTGTGGGCGCGATCTGGCACCTCCCGGCCCAGGCCTTCTGTCCGCTGCCGGAACGGCCGCAGCAGGTGCTGGTGCGCAATGTGGTCGATGGCGACACGCTGCGCCTGCGCGATGGCCGCAGCGTACGCCTGATCGGCATCAATGCGCCTGAGATCGGGCGCAAGGGGCGCGGCAGCGAACCGTTCGCCGAGGCGGCCAAGCGGCGCCTGCAGGCACTGGTCGCAGCCAGTGACGGGCGTATTGGGCTGGTGCTCGGGGCCGAGCCAAAGGACAAATACGGGCGAACGTTGGCGCATCTGTATAGCCGTTCTGGCGACAATCTCGAAGCACAACTGCTCAGTGAAGGGCTTGGCTATCGGGTCGCGATTGCCCCCAATGTCCGGCTTGCAGGTTGCCAGCAGCAGGCCGAGCAGGCCGCTCGCAAGGCCCGCGCGGGGCTCTGGCGACAGTCTCCAGTGTTGCGCGCGCGGGATGTTCGGCAGTCCGGCTTCGCGCTGATCCGCGGTCGGATCAATGGCATCGAACGCAACCGCGGCGGGGTCTGGCTGGAGCTCGACGATAACCTGGTATTGCAGGTCCCCGCTCGTCTGCAGCGCAACTTCCCCACCCGCTTCTTCGCTAACCTCAAGGGACGCCAGGTCGAAGTGCGCGGCTGGGTGCTGGATCGTTCCCGCAAGGGAGGGCTCAAGCCTGGGCAGCGACGCTGGGTGTTGCCATTGACCGATCCGAGTATGTTGGCGCCTGTTTCTGGCTAAATAGTTGTAGACAGTTTGCTATTGGATTGTACACACTGGCTTCCGTAAGCCCCGTGGGTTATAGCGTAAAGTCGTAGGCCAAAGGCCTTGACACATAGTGACCGGGCAGTCTTGTCGCCCCCCGGCACTTTGCGTATCCTCGGCGGTCCGTCAGAACAGTAAACAGCGGAATGCCCATCATGTCAGACCTGAAAACCGCCGCTCTCGAATACCACGCTCAGCCTCGTCCGGGGAAACTGAGCGTCGAGCTCTCCAAGCCAACCGCCACCGCCCGCGACCTCGCCCTGGCCTACAGCCCAGGCGTCGCCGAACCCGTGCGCGAGATCGGCCGTGACCCAGAGCTGGCCTACAAATACACCGGCAAGGGCAACCTGGTCGCGGTGATTTCCGACGGTACCGCGATCCTCGGTCTGGGTGACCTTGGCCCGCTGGCCTCGAAGCCGGTCATGGAAGGCAAGGGCGTTCTGTTCAAGCGTTTCGCCGGTATCGACGTGTTCGATATCGAAGTCGAATCGGAAAGCCCGCAGGCTTTCATCGACACCGTTCGCCGCATCTCCATCACCTTCGGTGGCATCAACCTCGAAGACATCAAGGCACCCGAGTGCTTCGAGATCGAGCGCACCCTGATCGAACAGTGCGACATCCCGGTCTTCCACGATGACCAGCATGGCACCGCCATCGTCACCGCGGCCGGCATGATCAACGCCCTGGAAATCGCCGGCAAGAAGCTCGAGGAGGCGAAGATCGTCTGCCTGGGCGCCGGCGCTGCGGCCATCTCCTGCATGAAGCTGCTGGTGAGCATGGGTGCCAAGGTCGAGAACATCTTCATGATCGATCGTAGCGGCGTGATCCACGCTGGCCGCGACGACCTGAACCAGTACAAGGCCCAGTTCGCCCACGCCACCGACAAGCGCACCCTGGCCGATGCCCTTGAGGGTGCCGACGTGTTCGTTGGCCTGTCCGGCCCGAACCTGCTGAGCCCGGAAGGCCTGAAGTCGATGGCTGCCAACCCGATCGTGTTCGCCTGCTCGAACCCGGACCCGGAAATCGCCCCGGAACTGGCCCACGCCACCCGCAGCGACGTGATCATGGCCACCGGTCGTTCCGACTACCCGAACCAGGTCAACAACGTACTGGGCTTCCCGTTCATCTTCCGCGGTGCCCTGGACGTTCGCGCCAAGCGCATCAACGAAGAAATGAAGATCGCCGCCGCCATCGCCCTGAAGGACCTGGCCAAGCAGCCGGTGCCCAAGGAAGTCTGCGATGCCTATGGTGTGCAGGGCCTGGAGTTCGGCCGTGAGTACATCATTCCGAAGCCGCTGGACGCGCGCCTGATCACCGTGGTGTCCGATGCCGTGGCCAAGGCCGCCATCGAGTCCGGTGTGGCGACCCTGCCGTATCCGAAGCACTACCCGCTGAAAAGCGTGGATGACGTGTTCAACGGCTGATCCCGTCGAGGCGACATGAAAAAGCCCCGGCTCGCGAGAGCCGGGGCTTTTTGTTGGCTTGTGAAATCATCGCGGGGCAAGCCCGTTCCCACAGCGTGTCATCTCGTGGGAGCGGGCTTGTCTTGCGATGGGATCAGAACAGATCCATCGGCGCCGCTTCGTCGGCCGGCAGCGGGCTGCCCGGTACGACGCCATTGCCCAGTTCGTCCACCGACGGTGGCGTGTCCTCGGCCTTGAACAGCTCGAAGTAGGCGTTAGGCGTGCTCGGCGTGGCGGCGCGTCCGCTGACCGGGTCGACGCGCAGGCTGAGAATGCCCTCGGGTTCGGCAGGGGCGTGCTCGGGCTTGCCCTTGAGCGCCTGGCCCATGAAGTTCATCCAGATCGGCAGCGCCACGGTGCCGCCGTATTCGCGTCGGCCCAGGGTTTCCGGCTGGTCGAAGCCGACCCAGACGCTGGTCACATAGTCGGCGTTGTAGCCGGTGAACCAGGCGTCCTTGGACTCGTTGGTGGTGCCGGTCTTGCCTGCCAGATCGGTACGACCCAGGGCCAGGGCGCGGCGGCCGGTGCCTCGTTTGATCACATCCTGCAGCATGCTGGTGAGAATATAGGCGGTACGACTGTCGATGATCTGCTCGGCCACGGCCGGCACCACAGGGGCTGGCGTTACCTGGCCGTAGGCCGAAGGCGCCTCGCCTGGCATCGGTGCGACGCTGATCGGCTGCTCGGGCGCGGCCAGGCCAGCCTGGTCCAGGTTGCCCTGGGGCACGCGTGCCGGGTTGGCGGTGTAGAGGGTTTCGCCGTTACGGCTCTCGATGCGTTCGATCAGGTAGGGGTTGATCTTGTAGCCACCGTTGGCGAAGGTGCTCCAGCCGGTGGCGATCTCCATCGGCGTCAGTGTCGCGGTGCCCAGGGCCAGCGAAAGGTTGCGTGGCAGGTCCTGCTTGTTGAAGCCGAACTTGGCGATGTAGTCGATGGTGCGATCGACACCCATGGCCTGCAGCAGGCGGATCGACACCAGGTTACGCGACTTGTACAGCGCCTCGCGCATGCGGATCGGGCCGAGGAAGGTGTTGGTGTCGTTCTTTGGCCGCCAGACTTTGTCGAGGTATTCGTCGACGAACACGATCGGTGCGTCATTGACCAGGCTGGCGGCGGTATAGCCGTTGTCCAGCGCGGCGCTGTAGACGAAGGGCTTGAAGCTCGAGCCCGGCTGGCGCTTGGCCTGCATGGCACGGTTGTAGTTGCTCTGCTCGAAGGAGAAACCGCCGACCAGACCACGGATCGCGCCGCTGTAAGGGTCAAGCGTGACCAGCGCGCTCTGGGCCCCCGGTACCTGGCTGAACTTGAGCTTGCCGTTCTCCAGGCGCTGCAGGCGTACCAGGTCGCCGATCTGGGCGACGTCGGCAGGCGACTGCGGCGCGCGGCCCTGGGAGTTGCTGTTGAGGTATGGGCGTGCCCATTTCATGGTGTCCCAGGACACTTCCTCCTCCAGGCCTGCGCGGGTCATCACCTTCAGGCCGCTCTTCTCGACCTGGGTGACAATCGCCGGCTCCAGGCCGCCAAGGGTGCGCTGCTTGGCCAGTTCTTGCAGCCAGGCGGCGCGCGTCTTGCCCGGGAAGCGCGATTCAGGGCCGCGATAGCCGTGGCGCTCGTCGTACTCGGAGAGGCCGTTGAGCACCGCATTGTTGGCCATCTGCTGCATGTCGCTTGGCACGGTGGTGGTGACACGGAAGCCTTCGGTGTAGGCATCGCTGCCGTAGCGGCCGACCATCTCGGCGCGGGCCATTTCGGCGACGTAGGGCGCGTTCACCTCAGGTGTCGGCACGTGATAGCTGGCATTCAGCGGTTCGGCCAGCGCAGCCTCGTAGCTGGACTGGTCGATCTTGCCGAGCTTGTACATGCGCCCGAGGATCCAGTCGCGGCGCTCTTTGGCGCGTACCGGGTTGGCCAGCGGGTTGAAGCGCGACGGTGCCTTGGGCAGGCCGGCGATCATGGCCATCTGCGCCAGGCTGACGTCGCGGATCGACTTGCCGTAGTAAACCTGCGCCGCAGCGTCGATACCGTAGGCACGGTTGCCCAGGTAGATCTTGTTGACGTAGAGCTCGAGAATCTCGTCCTTGGTCAGTTCGCGCTCGATCTGCAGGGCCAGGAGGATCTCGTTGGTCTTGCGCGAGAAGCTGCGTTCGCTGGACAGGAAGAAGTTCTTCGCCACCTGCATGGTGATGGTGCTGCCGCCCGTCTGGATATGCCCGGACTTGAGCAGTTGCGTGGCCGCGCGCATCAGGCTGCTGGGATCCACCCCATAGTGGTTGAGGAAATTGTCGTCCTCGGCAGACAGAAGCGCCTGGATGAACTGTGGGGGAATTTCCTGGAACTTGATCGGAGACCGGCGCATCTCGCCAAACTCGGCGATCAGCTTGCCGTCGCTGCTGTACACCCTCAGGGGGATTTGCAACTGGACGCTTCTGAGCGAATCGACCGAGGGCAGGCTGGGACTAAGATACAGAAACGCACCGCTCACACCGAGTACGAGCGCGCAGATGACTGCGACGAAAGACCACCAGAGAAACTTCAGCAGGCGTATCAAGGCTTTGGGGTGTCCTGGTTGAGGAGTGGAGGGCGCGAGGGGCCGGCGGACAGGAAAAAAACGCTGGGCATTATAAGCATTTTTCGCCCTGCCGGGTGACCGGCCAGGGCGCCAGGACGACCGTTCGCGCCGCAATGGCGCGGGGGCCTGGCGAACATGAAGGAACAGCCATGCTTGGACGCTTTGGCAGGGACGCAGGTTCACTGTTGGGGGTGGAAATCACCTCCGATTCCATACGGATGCTGCAATTGCGCCGTCAGCGCGGGGGCTGGCGGGCTGCTGGGTGGGGGTGGGCGAGGCTGCAGGGCCCGCCTGCCGAAAACGATGCGCGATTGGCGCAAGCGCTGCGCCAGGTGCACGGCCGATGTGCCACGCGGCAGCGCCAGGTTGCCCTGGCACTTCCAGCCTCGCAGGTGCTCTGCAAGGTCTGCCGGATGCCCGATGGGTTGTGTGAAAGGACGCTCGAGACGATGTTGCTCGCCCAGGCCGACCAGTTGTTTCCCTTTGCACTGGATGATCTTGCCCTGGATTTTCAGGTGGCCGGTGCCTCGGCGTCCGAGCCTGGGGCTGTGGATATGCTGGTTGCCGCCTGCCGGCAAAGTCTGCTCGAGCCCTTCGAGCAGTTGCTCGCCACGGCAGGTTTGCAGTTGGTGGCGGTGGAGATCGATAGTCTTGCCCTGCGTCGAGCCCTGGCGCCGGAGGCATCAGCCCGGACGGCCGTGCTCAAGTTGGAGGCCAAGGAGGTGGTGATGCATACCTGGCAGGACGGCCCGCTGCCTCGATGCCAGCCTGTGCCGCACGTGCCCGGGGAGCATTGGCTGAACGCTGTCGAGCGGTTCTGGGTGAACGGCAGGTTGTCGGCCTCGCTCGATGAGGTGGTTGTGGCTGGCGCGGGGGCTGATGCCGAACTGGTCTGCCGGTTGGCTGCGCGCGTGGGGGTGAATGCTCGGTTGGGGTGTCCCGAGGCGCTGGCGGATTGCCCGGGAGGTCCTGAGGTTCCTGGCCATTTCGGTGCGTCGATGGCATTGGCTTGCGGTCTGGCGCTGGCAGGTGTGCTGCTGCTCGACCAACTGGCCAGGTCGCGCCTGGCCAGGCAGTTGACCGATATCGCTCAGCAGCAGCGGATGCTGGCAGAGGCCGAGCTCACATCGGCGAAACTG
Organism: Pantoea sp. Cy-639; assembly: GCF_011752525.1. Classification (GTDB taxonomy): domain Bacteria; phylum Pseudomonadota; class Gammaproteobacteria; order Pseudomonadales; family Pseudomonadaceae; genus Aquipseudomonas. The sequence continues at coordinate 80,240 of NZ_VWXI01000007.1, forward strand.
GAGGGCTTGCGCGAAGCGCGGCGTGTGCTGGACAACCAGCGTCAGGCGCTGCAGGCGTTGCGTGCCGGTCAGGCCGCCTTGCCAGCTCTGTTTTCAGGCTTGCAGCAGGCAATGCCCGAAGGCGTGCAACTGATTGGCTTGAGCCTGGAGCAGGACCGGCGATTGACGCTGACTGGCCTGGCGGCTTCAGCCTCGGTCGTGGCGCAGTTGATGCGTGCCTTGCAGCAGGCTGGTGTGGTGATGGACCTCGAGTTGGTCCACCTGCGGCGTCAGTCGGGCATGGATGAATTCCAGCTGGCAGGCCGACTCCCGGCGGGCTGGTCGTGATCGGCGTGGGCATGCCTGACTGGCAGGAGTTGGCTAGCCGCTCCATTGCATTCAGGGCAATGCTGGTGCTGGTGCTCGTGGCCACGGTGGGCGTCATGGGCTATCTGGCGCGGTTGCGGGATGCCGTCGAGGCGCAGCATGAGGCCAGCCACCAGCACCGCGAGGTGCGCCAGGCGCTTGAGGCCGGTGCCCGGGATGCTGCCGTGCTCGAGCAAGAGCGCTTGGCGCTGGAGACCCTTGAGCAGGATATGCGCGAACAGCGCTGGCGCCTGGCCGCCGGGGAGGGCATGAGTGATCTGCTTGACCAGATGGCGCTATCGGGGCACGCGCTTGGCCTGTTGTTCGAGCGCCTTGATGTGATGAGCGAGCAGCAAGGGGCAGGCTATCGCCAGATACCCATGGATGTGCGGGTGATGGGGCGGTATCCGGCACTGCGGCTGTGGCTGGAGCAATGGATGGACCAGTTGCGTCTGCTGCGCGTCGCGGAACTGGGCCTGGCATTGGTGGACGAGCGGCCTGGTTGGGTCAGGGCCCAATTGCAGGTGCACGCCTACCAGGCATCGGATGCGCTGCCGACCCCCGGAATCCTGGCGTATGAGCCGGCGCGGGAGCCCCGTCGGTTGGTGGCGTTCGACCCTTTCCGGTCCTGGGTCGGGCTACCGATCCTGCCAAGGCTCGAGGATATTGCGCTGGAGCAGCTCGAGATGGTCGGCACCTTGGCGCGTGCGCAGCGGTTCGTGGCTTTGCTGCGTTCGGCCGGACATGTGTACCGGGTCGAGGTCGGCGCACGGCTGGGCCGCAACGACGGTGTGGTGGTGAGTGTCGACGAGCGCCGTTTGGTGGTGCGCGAGCGGTTGCATAGCGCCGGCGAGTGGCAGGAGCGGACCCGATATCTGGTCCTTGGTGGTCATGCGGGTGAGGAAATCATGGATGAAAACACTGGTGATGGGGCTGGGCATGCTGTTCGGCATTCCGGCGGCTCAGGCAATTGAGCCGGTCAGGGAGCCGATTTCGCTCAATTTCCAGGATGTGGAAGTACGAGCGGTGTTGCAGGTGATGGCCGACTACGCTGGCATCAATCTCGTGGCCAGCGATAGCGTGCAAGGTCGCGTCACCTTGCGCCTCGAGGACGTGCCATGGGACCAGGCATTGGATCTGGTGTTGCTCGGTCGGGGGCTGGGACGGCGCCAGGAAGGTAACGTATTGCGCGTGGCACCGTTGGCCGAGCTCGGTGAGTCGTCGCTCGCAGAGCGCCTGCCGCAGGTGCAGGATGCCAGGCCGGAGCCGCTTCAGCGTGAGCTGATTGCGATCCATCATGCCAAGGCCTCCGAGTTGGCGGAGTTGCTGCTGGCAAGCCTCGTCGATGAGGATGGCCCGTCCCGGCGCGGTAGCCTGGGCGTGGATGAGCGGACCAATACCTTGGTGCTCGCCCAGCCCGCTGCCAGGCTGGCTGAGTTGCGCAAGCTGGTGACGCAGCTGGATGTGCCAGTGCGTCAGGTCATGATAGAGGCTCGTATCGTCGAGGCAGGCGTCGACTATGAAAAGGCCCTGGGCGTGCGCTGGGGTGGGCCGCTGTATGGCCAGGACAATCGCCTGGGCAGCGAGTTGTTCGTTGATCTCGGGGTCGAGCGGGCCACCTCGGGAGTGGGTGTCGGGCTGCTACGCAGCGACGTGCTGCTCGACCTGGAGCTCAGTGCGATGGAAAAGAGCGGCAATGGCGAGATCATCTCCCAGCCCCGGGTCGTCACCGCAGACAAGGAGACGGCGCGGATCATCAAGGGGACCGAGATCCCCTATCAGGAAACGACCAAGAGCGGCGCCACCTCGATCGCTTTCCGGGAGGCCTCGCTGTCACTGGAGGTGACGCCGCAGATCACTCCGGACGGCAAGGTGGTCATGGACGTACGGGTGACCAAGGACGAACCAGACTTCGTCAATGCCCTGAACAATGTTCCGCCGATCCGCAAGAACGAGGTCAATGCCAAGGTCCGGGTGGCGGATGGCGAGACGATCGTGATCGGTGGTGTGTATTCGACATCGCACAACAATGTGGTGGATAAGGTGCCATTTTTTGGCGATCTGCCGTATGTTGGGCGGCTGTTTCGACGCGATGCACTACAAGAGAAAAAATCCGAGCTGCTGGTCTTCCTGACTCCGCGTATCATGAGTGACCAGGCGATTGCTGTGAGTCGTTGATTCTGTGCGAAATTTGATACTTGTGGGGCCCATGGGCGCTGGTAAGAGCACCATCGGGCGCCTGTTGGCCAAAGAGCTGCGCCTGCTGTTCAAGGATTCCGACAAGGAAATCGAACTGCGAACCGGCGCCAACATCCCGTGGATCTTCGACAAGGAAGGCGAGCCGGGTTTCCGTGATCGCGAGCAGGCGATGATCGCCGAGCTCAGCGCCCTCGATGGCGTGGTCCTGGCGACCGGCGGCGGCGCGGTCATGCGCGATGCCAACCGTGCCGCGCTGCGTGCCGGCGGACGGGTGATCTACCTGCACGCCTCGGTGGAGCAGCAGGTCGGGCGAACTTCGCGCGACCGCAATCGTCCATTGCTGCGCACCGCCAATCCGGAGGCGACCCTACGCACTCTGCTGGAGACCCGCGACCCGCTTTATCGCGAGATCGCCGACCTGGTGGTGGAAACCGACGAACGGCCGCCACGCATGGTGGTACTGGACATTCTCGAACGCTTGCAGAAGTTGCCGCCCCGGTAAGCGGGGTCTATTCTCGGCGACCAACGCCGAGACGGGGTTGAACGTCACTGCGCGGGGCTGCTCCGACGCCGCCGCGCCCAAGTATATTGTGGGGATACATGCAGACACTAAAGGTCGACCTGGGCGAACGTAGCTACCCGATCTACATTGGCGAGGGCCTGCTGGACCAGCCTGAACTGCTGGCACCGCACATTGCCGGCCGGCAGGTCGCCATCGTTTCCAACGAGACCGTCGCCCCTCTGTATCTCGAGCGCCTCAGCAAGACCCTGGGCGCCTATGCCGTGCTGCCGGTGGTGTTGCCTGATGGCGAGGCCCACAAGAACTGGGAAACCCTGCAACTCATCTTCGATGCCTTGCTGACTGCCCGCCATGACCGCCGCACCACCGTGGTCGCCCTTGGTGGCGGCGTGATCGGCGACATGGCCGGTTTCGCCGCGGCCTGTTACCAGCGCGGTGTCGACTTCATCCAGGTGCCGACCACGCTGCTGTCGCAGGTCGACTCGTCGGTCGGCGGCAAGACCGGCATCAACCACCCGTTGGGCAAGAACATGGTCGGCGCTTTCTACCAGCCCAACGCCGTGCTGATCGATACCACCAGCCTGAAGACGCTGCCTGCGCGTGAACTGTCCGCCGGACTTGCTGAAGTCATCAAGTACGGCTTGATCTGCGACGCGCCGTTCCTCGGCTGGCTCGAAGACAACATACAGGCCCTGCGTGCGCTGGAGCCTGCCGTCCTGACCGAAGCCATCCGTCGCTCCTGCGCGGCCAAGGCGGCTGTGGTCGGTGCCGACGAGCGCGAGTCAGGCGTGCGTGCCACGCTCAACCTGGGCCACACCTTTGGCCATGCCATCGAAACCCACATGGGCTATGGCGTCTGGTTGCACGGCGAAGCCGTGGCGGCGGGCACGGTGATGGCGCTGGAAATGTCCATGCGCCTGGGCTGGATCGACCAGCTGGCGCGAGATCGTGCAGTCCGCCTGCTGCAGGACGCAGGATTGCCGGTGGTGCCACCACAGGAAATGACCCCGGCGCATTTCATGGAGCACATGGCGGTCGACAAGAAAGTGCTCGACGGGCGTCTGCGCCTGGTGCTGTTGCGCCAGCTGGGCGAAGCCGTCGTCACCGACGACTATCCGAAAGAGATTCTTCAGGCCACGCTTGCGGCGGATTACCGCGCGATCGTGGCCCAGCTTTGAGGTTGTGACAACGCAATGAGCACACTGCATGCCGATGAGGCGTTCCTCGAACATTACCAGTTGAGCCATGATCCGTTCGCCCCTCGGGTGCCCGGCTTCAAGTTCTTCCCTGCCCAGCGCAAACCAGTGCTTGGCCAACTGCATCACCTGGCGCGCTATAGCCAACTGATGCTGGCGGTCACCGGCCCGCTGGGCAGTGGCAAGACCTTGCTGCGCCAGGCGCTGGTGGCGAGCACCAACAAGCAGTCGGTGCAGAGTGTGGTGGTATCCGCACGCGGCGCCTCCGATGCCGCCAGCGTGCTTGCCCAGGTCGCTCAATCGCTGGGCGTGGCGCAGCCAGAAGTGCAGGCTATCCTCTCGCAGGTGGTGCAGTTGGCACTGACCGGCCAGGAAGTCTATCTGCTGGTGGACGATGCGGAACAACTCGACGAGTCGGCACTCCAAGCGTTGCTGGAGTTGGCTGCCGGGGTCGCCGAAGGGCGCCCGCATGTGTTCCTGTTCGCAGAGCCGTCCCTGATTGCTGCGCTGGAAGAGCTCAATGCCGATGGCGAGCGTTTCCATGTCATCGAGCTGGCGCCTTATAGCGAGGAAGAAACCCGCGAGTACCTGGAGCAGCGCCTGGACGGCGCCGGTCGGGGCATCGAGGTGTTCACCCGCGAACAGATCGTCGACATCCACGAAAACTCCGACGGCTGGCCTGGGAACATCAACCAGGTTGCCCGCGATACCTTGATCGAAGCCATGATCGCCAGCCGCACCACGGCCAAGCGACCATCCATGGGGTTCAAAATGCCTAAGAAACACGTGCTCGCGCTGTCCGCTGTGGTCGTGGTCGCCGTTGGCGCGGCGGTCCTGATGTCCAAGAAGGGCGACAGGGCGCCGAGCGACGCGCCGGTCGCCCAGGCGCAACTGCCGTTGGGTCAGTCTGGCAATGGCGCGCCGGCCATCGAGTTCTCCGGTTCTTCGCAGCCGATGCCGTTGCCATTGGTCGGCCAGTCGCAACCGGTGATGCGTGAGCCGCTGGCTCAGGCCGCTGGCATGGGCGACGGCGAGGACGGTGGTCCGGCGGGCAATACTGCCTTGCAACCTTCCGCGCCTTCGGCCGCCGTGCCGCCGACGGTCACCACGATTGCCCCGCCGCAAGGCGCCATCGCCAGTCCCGCTCCGGCACCTGCCCAGCCGGTGACAACCGCTCCGGCACAAGCGGTTGCTCCTGTGGCGAAACCTGTCGTAACCCATCCTGCCAAGGTGGTTGCACCTGCCAAGCCGGCTCCGACTCCGACTCAGGTCGCCAGTGCCAAGCCAGTAGCCAAGCCTGTCGAGAAACCCACCGTTGGTGGCGCGGGCAATAGCAGCTGGTATGCGGGCCAGAAACCCGGTAATTACGTGGTGCAGATCTTCGGCACCAGTTCCGAGGCGTCGGCTCAGTCGTTCGTCAAGGCGCAGGGTGGCGACTATCGCTACTTCAAGAAGACCCTGCAGGGCAAACCGCTGTATGTCGTTACCTACGGCAACTTCGCCAATCGTGACGCCGCCGCCGCGGCAATCAAGAACTTGCCAGCCAAGGTCCAGGCTGGTAAACCTTGGCCACGTACCGTCGGCAGCGTCCAACAAGAGCTGGCCACGGCCCGCTGATACCTTCCGGGCGGCAACACCCCGCCGCCCAGTTGCTGAGCGAATCCTGATTCACGACTAGCCTGCTGCGTCCCAAGCGCGGCAGGCTTTTCTGTCCCAGACTGCCGGCCAAAAGCCCCCCTTGCAGTCCTGGCTGAAACGCTTCAGACTCAAGCTAAGTCGCTACCACGACTGCCAGCTAAAAACATTCAAAATTGCGACATAAATTTTCAATGGTGAGACATGAGAGTTTGTGAGCGCTACTGTCGCTGTGCAACAATGGTTTTCCATGACCACCGCAAAAAGCTGGCGTTTGATCGGCGTGGATGGTAAGTGGTTGTTAAAAAAGAGATTTGCCTCCGGTTGAGAGGTGAACCTGGTGAGAAAGTGTCTATGAAAACAGGTCTGTACCATCCCGAAGAATTCAAGGACAACTGTGGTTTCGGCCTGATCGCCCATATGACGGGCGAACCCAGCCACCACCTTCTGCAAACTGCCATGCAGGCACTGACCTGCATGACTCACCGCGGCGGTATCAACGCCGACGGCAAGACCGGTGACGGGTGCGGCCTGCTCATGCAGAAGCCCGATCAATTCCTGCGGGCCGTGGCCCGGGAGCATTTCGCCGCCGAACTGCCGAAGCAGTACGCGGTCGGCATGGTGTTCTTCAATCAGGACCCGGTCAAAGCTCAGGCCGCTCGCGCCAACATGGACCGCGAGATCGTCAACGCAGGGCTAACCTTGGTCGGTTGGCGCAAGGTGCCGATCGACACCAGCGTCCTCGGCCGCCTGGCCCTGGAGCGCTTGCCGCAGATCGAGCAGGTGTTCATCGGTGGTGAAGGACTGAGCGATCAGGAATTCGCCATCAAGCTGTTCAGCGCTCGTCGCCGCTCGTCCGTGGCCAATGCCCACGATGCCGATCACTACATCTGCAGCTTTTCGCACAAGACCATCATCTACAAAGGCCTGATGATGCCGCGCGATCTCGCGGCGTTCTATCCGGACCTTGGCGATGAGCGCCTGCAGACCGCTATTTGCGTGTTCCACCAGCGCTTCTCCACCAATACCCTGCCGAAATGGCCGCTGGCGCAGCCGTTCCGCTTCCTTGCCCACAACGGCGAGATCAACACCATCACCGGCAACCGCAACTGGGCCATGGCCCGTCGCACCAAGTTCGCCAACGACCTGATCCCCGACCTCGAAGAACTCGGCCCGCTGGTCAACCGCGTCGGTTCCGACTCCTCGAGCATGGACAACATGCTCGAGCTGATGGTCACCGGCGGCATCGACCTGTTCCGTGGCGTGCGCATGCTGGTGCCGCCGGCCTGGCAGAACGTCGAGACCATGGACGCCGACCTGCGCGCCTTCTATGAATACAACTCCATGCACATGGAGCCGTGGGACGGCCCGGCCGGCATCGTCATGACCGAAGGCCGCCACGCGGTGTGCCTGCTCGATCGCAACGGCCTGCGCCCGGCGCGCTGGGTGACCACCACCAATGGCTATATCACCATCGCCTCGGAGATCGGCGTGTGGGGCTACCAGCCTGAAGATGTCCTGGCCAAGGGCCGTGTCGGCCCGGGTCAGATCCTGGCGGTGGACACCGAGACCGGTCAGATCCTCGACACCGATGCCATCGACAACCGTCTGAAGTCGCGCCACCCGTACAAGCGCTGGCTGCGTCAGCATGCCACCCGCATTCAGGCGACCCTGAGCGACGACCAGGGCGTGGCCAGCTACGACGCCGATCAGCTCAAGCAATACATGAAGATGTTCCAGGTCACCTTCGAGGAGCGTGACCAGGTATTGCGTCCTCTCGGTGAGCAAGGTCAGGAAGCGGTCGGCTCGATGGGTGACGACACGCCGATGGCCGTGCTGTCGCAGCGCGTGCGTTCGCCCTATGACTTCTTCCGCCAGCAGTTCGCCCAGGTGACCAACCCGCCGATCGACCCGCTGCGCGAAGCGATCGTCATGTCCCTGGAAATCTGCCTGGGTGCCGAGCGCAACATCTTCCAGGAGTCCCCCGAGCATGCCTCGCGGGTGATCCTCAGCTCGCCGGTCATCTCGTCGGCCAAGTGGCGCTCGCTGATGAACCTCGAGCGTGAGGGCTTCGACCGCCAGCTAATCGACCTCAACTATGAAGAGGGCATCGGCCTGGAGGCGGCCATCCGCAACATTGCCGACCAGGCCGAAGAGGCCGTGCGCAGCGGCAAGACCCAACTGGTGCTGAGCGACCGCTACATTGCCCCAGGCAAGCTGCCGGTGCACGCCTCGCTGGCCGTTGGCGCGGTGCACCACCGCTTGACCGAACAGGGCCTGCGCTGCGACAGCAACATCCTGGTCGAGACCGCCACCGCCCGTGACCCGCATCACTTCGCCGTGCTGCTGGGCTTCGGTGCCTCGGCCGTCTACCCCTACCTGGCCTACGAAGTGCTCGCCGACCTGATCCGTACCGGCGAAGTGCTGGGTGACCTGGACGAAGTCTTCAAGTACTACCGCAAAGGCATCTCCAAGGGCCTGCTGAAGATCCTGTCGAAGATGGGCATCTCCACCATCGCCTCGTACCGTGGCGCCCAGCTGTTCGAGGCCGTGGGCCTGGCCGAGGAAGTGGTCGGCCTGAGCTTCAAGGGCGTATCCAGCCGCATCAAAGGCGCGCGCTTCGTCGACCTCGAAGGCGACCAGAAGCTGCTGGCAGCCGAGGCCTGGAGCGCGCGCAAGCCGATCCAGCAAGGTGGCCTGCTCAAGTTCGTCCACGGTGGCGAGTACCACGCCTACAACCCAGACGTGGTCAACACCTTGCAAGCCGCCGTGCAGCAGGGCGACTACGCCAGGTTCAAGGAATACACCGCGCTGGTCGACCAGCGCCCGGTGTCGATGATCCGTGACCTGCTGAAGGTCAAGGTGGCCGAACAGCCGCTGGCGCTGGAGCAGGTCGAGCCTCTGGAAGACATCCTCAAGCGCTTCGACTCCGCGGGTATTTCCCTCGGTGCGCTGTCGCCGGAGGCTCACGAGGCCCTGGCCGAGGCGATGAACCGCCTGGGTGCGCGCTCGAACTCCGGTGAAGGCGGCGAAGACCCGGCCCGCTACGGCACGATCAAGAGCTCGAAGATCAAGCAGGTGGCCACGGGTCGCTTTGGCGTGACCCCGGAATACCTGGTCAACGCCGAAGTGCTGCAGATCAAGGTGGCCCAGGGCGCCAAGCCCGGCGAGGGCGGCCAGTTGCCGGGCGGCAAGGTCAATGGCCTGATCGCCCGTCTGCGCTACGCGGTGCCGGGCGTGACCCTGATCTCGCCGCCGCCGCACCACGACATCTACTCGATCGAAGACCTGGCCCAGCTGATCTACGACCTCAAGCAGGTCAACCCGCAGGCGCTGGTGTCGGTCAAGCTGGTTGCCGAGGCCGGTGTCGGCACCATCGCTGCTGGTGTGGCCAAGGCCTATGCCGACCTGATCACCATCTCCGGCTATGACGGCGGCACCGGCGCCTCGCCGCTGACCTCGATCAAGTATGCCGGCGCGCCCTGGGAGCTGGGCCTGGCCGAAACCCACCAGACCCTGCGCGGCAACGACCTGCGCGGCAAGGTGCGGGTGCAGACCGACGGTGGCCTGAAGACTGGCCTGGATGTGATCAAGGCGGCCATCCTCGGCGCCGAGAGCTTCGGCTTCGGCACCGCGCCGATGATCGCCCTGGGCTGCAAGTACCTGCGCATCTGTCACCTGAACAACTGCGCCACGGGCGTGGCCACGCAGAACGACAAGCTGCGCAAGGACCACTACATCGGCACCGTCGACATGGTGATCAACTTCTTCACCTTCGTCGCCGAAGAGACCCGCGAGTGGCTGGCCAAGCTGGGCGTGCGCAGCCTTGGCGAGCTGATCGGCCGTACCGACCTGCTCGAGGTGCTGCCAGGCGACACCGAGCGCCAGCAGCACCTCGACCTGTCGCCGTTGCTGGGCAGTTCGCACATTCCGGCCGACAAGCCGCAGTTCTGCGAAGTCGACAAGAACCCGCCGTTCGACAAGGGCGAGCTGGCCGAGAAGATGGTCGCCTTGGCGCTGCCGGCGATTCGCGATCAGGCCGGTGGCGAGTTCGAGCTCGACATCTGCAACTGCGACCGCTCCATCGGCGCTCGTATCTCTGGCGAAATCGCCAGGCTGCACGGCAACCAGGGCATGGCCGACAAGCCGATCACCTTCCGCTTCAAGGGCACTGCGGGTCAGAGTTTCGGCGTGTGGAACGCCGGTGGCTTGAACCTGCACCTGGAAGGCGACGCCAACGACTACGTCGGCAAGGGCATGACCGGTGGCAAGGTGACCATCGTGCCACCGGCCGGCAGCCCGTTCGAAACCCAGCACAGCGCCATCGTCGGCAACACCTGCCTGTACGGTGCCACCGGCGGCAGGCTGTTCGCCGCCGGTACCGCGGGCGAGCGCTTCGCTGTGCGCAACTCCGGCGCCCACGCTGTTGTCGAGGGCACTGGCGATCACTGCTGTGAGTACATGACCGGTGGCTTTGTCTGCGTACTGGGCAAGACCGGTTACAACTTCGGTTCCGGCATGACGGGCGGCTTCGCCTACGTGCTCGACATGGACAACAGCTTCGTCGACAAACTCAACCACGAGCTGGTGGAAATCCAGCGCATCAGTGGTGAGGCGATGGAGGCCTACCGCAGCCACTTGGCGCGGGTCCTGGGCGAGTATGTGGACGAGACCGGCAGCGAGTGGGGGCGTGAGCTCTCGGAGAACCTGGACGATTACGTGCGGCGCTTCTGGCTGGTCAAGCCGAAGGCGGCCAACCTCAAGCAATTGCTGTCCAGCACCCGTGCCAACCCGCAGTAACAACAGCTGCAAGTGGCGGGCCCCGCGCGCGGGGTCTGCCCGGCTCAAGTGATCGTCTTGCAGCTTGCGGCGCATGCCGGCAACTGCGGTAAAGAGGTTTTGAAAAATGGCTGAACGTCTGAGCAACGACTTCCAGTTCATCGAAGTGGGCCGCAAGGACCCGAAGAAAAAGCTGCTGCGCCAGCGCAAGAAGGAGTTCGTCGAAATCTACGAGCCCTTCAAGCCGCAGCAATCCGTGGAGCAGGCGCACCGCTGCCTGGGTTGCGGCAACCCGTACTGCGAATGGAAGTGTCCGGTACACAACTTCATCCCCAACTGGTTGAAGCTGGTTTCCGAGGGCAACATCCTGGCGGCGGCGGAGCTGTCGCACCAGACCAACACCCTGCCGGAAGTGTGTGGCCGCGTGTGCCCGCAAGATCGCCTGTGCGAGGGCGCCTGTACCCTGAACGACGGCTTCGGCGCGGTGACCATCGGCTCGGTGGAGAAATACATCACCGACACCGCCTTCGCCATGGGCTGGCGACCGGACATGTCCAAGGTCAAGCCGACCGGCAAGCGCGTCGCGATCATCGGTGCCGGCCCGGCCGGTCTTGGTTGCGCCGACGTGCTGGTGCGTGCGGGCGTGACCCCGGTGGTGTTCGACAAGAACCCCGAGATCGGCGGCCTGCTGACCTTCGGCATCCCTGAGTTCAAGCTGGAAAAGACCGTGCTGAGCAACCGGCGCGAGGTCTTCACCGGCATGGGCATCGAGTTCCGCCTGAACACCGAGGTGGGCAAGGACATCAGCATGGAGCAGTTGCTGGCCGAGTACGATGCGGTGTTCATGGGCATGGGTACCTATACCTACATGAAGGGCGGCTTCCCGGGTGAGGACCTGCCGGGCGTGCACGATGCGCTGGACTTCCTGATCGCCAACGTCAACCGCAACCTGGGCTTTGAAAAATCGCCGGAAGACTTCGTCGACATGCAGGGCAAGAAGGTCGTGGTGCTGGGCGGTGGTGATACGGCGATGGACTGCAACCGGACCTCGATCCGCCAGGGCGCCAAGTCGGTGACCTGCGCCTATCGCCGTGACGAAGCCAACATGCCGGGTTCGCGCAAAGAGGTGAAAAACGCCAAGGAAGAGGGCGTGAAATTCCTCTACAACCGCCAGCCCATCGCCATTGTCGGCGAGGACAAGGTCGAAGGCGTGAAGGTGGTCGAGACCCGTCTTGGTGAGCCGGATGCCCGTGGCCGTCGCAGCCCTGAGCCGATTCCGGGTTCCGAGGAGATCCTGCCGGCCGATGCCGTGGTGATCGCCTTTGGCTTCCGCCCGAGCCCGGCGCCGTGGTTCGAGCAGCATGACATCCAGCTCGACAGCCAGGGGCGCGTGGTGGCGCCGGAGAAGGGGCGCTTCAAGCACCAGACCAGCAACCCGAAAGTGTTCGCCGGTGGCGACATGGTGCGGGGCTCGGACCTGGTGGTGACGGCGATCTTCGAGGGGCGTACCGCTGCCGAGGGGATTCTGGACTATCTCGAAGTCTGATCCATTGCCGGGGCTGCGCAGCAGCCCCGGGTTTCATTTTTTGTATACAAAAAGCCTTGATCCATGGCAGCCGATAGACAAAACGAATGGCCATGGCCGTGCCTTTTGTGTCGGTGTCTGAGAAAATGCCCGCACTTTTTTTCCGGATGCCGACATGACTGCCCTGAAGAACGATCGTTTCCTGCGTGCACTGCTCAAGCAACCCGTAGACGTCACCCCGGTGTGGATGATGCGCCAGGCCGGCCGCTACCTGCCGGAGTACCGCGCCAGCCGCGCCAAGGCCGGCGACTTCATGAGCCTGTGCATGAACCCGCAGTTCGCCTGCGAGGTCACCCTGCAGCCGCTGGACCGCTATCCGCTGGACGCGGCGATCCTCTTCTCGGACATCCTCACCATCCCCGACGCCATGGGCCAGGGCCTGTACTTCGAGACCGGCGAGGGTCCGCGTTTCAAGAAGGTCATCAGCACCCTGGCCGACATCGAGGCGCTGCCGATCCCCGATCCACAGAAGGATCTCGGCTACGTGATGGACGCGGTCAGCACCATCCGTCGCGAGCTCAACGGTCGCGTGCCGCTGATCGGATTCTCCGGCAGCCCATGGACCCTGGCCACCTACATGGTCGAAGGCGGATCGTCCAAGGACTTTCGCAAGATCAAGGCCATGGCCTACGACAACCCAGAGGCCCTGCACCTGCTGCTGGACAAGCTGGCCCAGTCGGTCACCAGCTACCTCAACGGCCAGATTCTCGCCGGTGCGCAGGCGGTACAGATCTTCGATACCTGGGGCGGCAACCTGTCGGCGGCGGCCTACCAGGAATTCTCCCTGTCCTACATGCGCAAGATCGTCAGCGGCCTGATCCGCGAGCACGAAGGGCGCAAGGTGCCGGTGATCCTGTTCACCAAGAACGGCGGCCTGTGGCTGGAGAGCATCGCCGAGGCCGGTGCCGACGCACTGGGCCTGGACTGGACCTGCGAAATCGGCGATGCCCGTCGTCGCGTGGGTGACAAGGTTGCCCTGCAGGGCAACATGGACCCGACCGTGCTGTACGCCAAGCCCGAAGCCATCCGCAAGGAAGTGGCGCGGATCCTGGCCAGTTACGGCAAGGGGACTGGCCATGTGTTCAACCTGGGGCATGGCATCACCCCGGAAGTCGATCCGGAGCATGCGGGTGTGTTCATCAACGCCGTGCACGAGTTGTCGGCGCAATACCACCAGTAAGCGCCATTCTCATGCGGGGCAAGCCCGCTCCCACAAGGCCTGTGCCTGACTTGTGGGAGCGGGCTTGCCCCGCGTGTTTTTCAGGTTAAGGTTGAATTCAGCGATCGTCGTTAATCTGGGGGCATCTAAACGCAAACAGGACACGATCCCCATGAAATCTCGCTACCTTGCCTTGATTCTCGCTCCACTGTTCAGCACCGCAGCCCTGGCGGCTGGCTATACCGGCCCCGGCGCCCAGGCCGTGACCACGGTCGCTGCTGCCAAGGAGGCTGCCGATGACACACCGGTGGTGCTGCAGGGCTATGTGACCAAGAAGATCAACAACGACGACAAGTACGAATTCAAGGACGCCACCGGCACCATCACCGTCGAGATCGACGACGAAGACTTGCCGCCGACACCGTTCGACGACAAGACCAAGGTCAAGCTGACCGGCGAGGTGGAGAAGCACCTGATGAGCCGTGAGGTGGACGTGGATATCGTCGAGATCATCAACTGATCCTGGGCTTCAGGGCTGCTTTGCAGCCCTTTCGCGATACGAGGCCGCTCCTGTAGGGAGACGTGATTCCTTGTAGGAGTGGTCCCGGGCTCAGCCTGATTTAGGCGCTAACTTGCTCAGGTGCAACGCCACCAGCAAGGCCACCGCCAGCAAACTGCCAATGAACAGCCCGATACCGTTCCAGCCCCACTGGTGCCAGAACACCCCGCCTGCCGTCCCGGCGACGCTCGACCCCGCGTAATAGCTGAACAGGTACAGCGACGAGGCCTGCCCCTTGGCCTTGAGCGCCCGGCGGCCGATCCAGCTGCTGGCCACCGAGTGCGCGCCGAAGAAGCCGAAGGTGAACACCAGCATGCCGAGGATGATCATCGCCAGCGGGTTGGCCAAGGTCATCAGCAGGCCACCGGCCATGACCACGATACTGGCCCAGAACACCTTGCGCCGGCCCAGCTTGTCTGCCAGCGCGCCAACTTGTGCCGAGCTGTAGATCCCCGACAGGTACACCACCGACAGCAGGCCGACCAAGGCCTGGTTCATATGATAGGGGCCGGCCAGCAGGCGGTAGCCGATGTAGTTGAACAGGGTGACGAAGGCACCCATCAGCAGGAACGCTTCAAGGAACAGCCAGGGCAGGCCGGCATCCTTGAAATGCATGACGAAGCCGTCCAGCAAGCTGCGTGGTTTCAGCGATTGCGGGCGGAAGTTGCGCGACTCGGGCAGCACTTTCCAGAACACCAGTGCAGCCAGCAGGGCCAGGCCGCCGATCACCAGCATCGCCGTATGCCAGCTGACGAAGTCGATCAGCACACCGGTGATCAACCGCCCGCTCATCCCACCGATGGCATTGCCGCCAATGTACAGGCCCATGGCCAGGCCGATGTGCTGTGGATGGATTTCTTCGCTCAGATAGGTCATGGCCACTGCTGCCAGGCCACTCAGTGACAGGCCTACCAGTGCACGGCTGGCCAGTACCCACTGCCAGCTCGGCATCACTGCGCTGGCCAGGGTGGCCAGGGCCGCACAGAGCAGGGCGAAGACCATGACAGGCTTGCGCCCGATGCGGTCGGAGATCGGGCCGGTGATCAGCAGTCCGAACGCCAGCATGGCGGTGGACACCGACAACACCAGGCTGCTCTGTGCCGCATTGATGGAAAACTCCTGCGACAGCAGGGGCATCATCGGTTGCACGCAGTAGAGCAGTGCGAAGGTCGCAAAGCCGCCGCTGAACAGGGCCAGCACGGTCTTCATGAAGGCGGGGGTGCCTTTTTCTATCCAGATATCGTTGAGCACGGGCTCGGGGTCGACGGGCAGGGGGGCGACGGCGGATCTCACGGAAGGGTACCTCGGGCGCGGGGCCAGGTGCTGCGATGGAAAAAGCATATAGCTGGCTAATGTTCATATCCAATATATTGTTCGACCTGTTTGAGACGTTTCACGACCTGTTTGGAGTCGTCCATGGAATTGCGCCACCTGCGTTACTTCATTGCCGTGGCCGAGGAGCTGCACTTCGGGCGTGCAGCCCAGCAACTGGGTATCTCGCAACCTCCGTTGAGCCAGCAGATCCAGGCCCTGGAGCAGGAGCTCGGGGCGCGCTTGTTCGAGCGCACCAATCGTCGGGTCGAGCTCAGCGAGGCCGGTCGACTGTTCCTCGAGGAGGCCCGGCAGGTGCTGGCGCAGGTAGAAAAGGCCGCCGATGTGGCGCGTCGCGCGCAATTGGGTGAGTTGGGCGAGATGAAGATCGGCTTCACCTCCTCGGCACCCTTCACTTCGCAGATTCCCCAGGCCATTCATGCCTTCCGCCAGCGTTTCCCCTCGGTCCACCTGAACCTGAAGGAAATGAGCAGTCGCGAAGTGGTGGAGGCGGTGTTCGACGAGTCCATCGAGGTTGGCCTGATGCGTCCGCTACCGCTGCCGGAGGGCATCGTTTGCACCGAGCTGTTTCGCGAGCCGCTGGTGGTGGTGCTCAATGCCTCCCATCCGTTGGCTGTTGGCAGCGAGCAGGGGCTGTACATGCAGGCCCTGGCCCATGAACCTTTCGTGTTCTTCCCTCGCAGCTATGGCAGTGGCTTGCATGCCCAGTTGCTGAGCCTGGCACGCAGCGCCGGCTTCAGCCCGCATTTCGCCCAGGAGGCAGGGGAGGCGATGACCATCATCGGCCTGGTCTCGGCGGGGCTGGGGGTGTCGGTGCTGCCGGCGTCGTTCCAGCGCATGCGTATCGAGGGGGTGGTCTACCGCACGCTGCTGGACGAAGAGGCGATGACCGCCGTCTGGCTGGTGCGCCGTGCGGCGGCAGGCTCGGCGATGGCCAATGCCTTCGTTGCCCTGCTGGCCGGGCTGGAGCAGCCCGAAGGTGCTGGCTAAACCGCCACGCTGGCCACATACTCGGGCATTCGTTGATACACGGAGGTCTGACATGCGGCGCGTGGTGTTCAATCAGAAAGGTGGCGTGGGCAAGTCGAGCATCGCTTGCAACCTGGCGGCGGTCAGCGCCAACGAGGGCTATCGGACCCTGCTGATCGACCTGGATGCCCAGGCCAACTCGACCCAGTATCTGACCGGCCTGACCGGCGACGACATCCCGATGGGTATCGCCGACTTCTTCAAGCAGTCGCTGTCCAGCGGCCCCTTCGCCAAGAAGAACAAGGTCGATATCTACGAAACCCCGTTCGATAACCTGCATGTGGTGACCGCCACAGCGGAGCTGGCCGACCTGCAGCCCAAGCTCGAGGCCAAGCACAAGATCAACAAGCTGCGCAAACTGCTCGACGAGCTCGACGAAGACTACGACCGGATCTACATCGACACCCCGCCGGCGTTGAACTTCTATGCAGTCTCCGCATTGATCGCCGCCGACCGCGTGCTGATCCCCTTCGATTGCGACAGCTTCTCGCGCCAGGCGCTGTACGGCCTGCTGGCTGAGATCGACGAACTCAAGGACGACCACAACGAAGACCTGCAAGTCGAAGGCATCGTGGTCAATCAGTTCCAGTCACGGGCCAGCCTGCCGCAGCAGATGCTCGACGAGTTGCTGGCCGAAGGCCTGCCGGTGCTGCCGGTGTACCTCGGCAGCTCGGTGAAGATGCGTGAGTCCCACCATGCCAGCCTGCCGCTGATTCACCTGGAACCACGGCACAAGCTGACCCAGCAGTTCGTCGAGTTGCACGACCTGCTCGAGCGCAGCGCCTAGATCCCCTGGCCGCGTAGCCACTCCAGCAGCGACTGGAGAGGGAACGCGCCGGCCTGGCGCGCCACTTCGCGGCCGTTCCTGAACAGGATCAGGCTGGGGATCGAGCGGATTCCCAGTTGGCCGGCCAGGTTGCGGTTGGCCTCACTGTCGAGCTTGGCCAGGCGGCAGCGGCCCGCCAACTGCTGTGCAGCCTGTTCGAAGGTGGGGGCAAAGGACTTGCATGGGCCGCACCAGTCGGCCCAGACATCCAGCAGCAGCGGCAGGTCGCCTTTGATCTGGGCGGCGTAGTTGGCTTCGGTGAGTTCGAACGGTGTGCTCAACACCACGTCCTGCTTGCAGCGGCCGCATTTGGGGGCATCGCCCAGGCGCTCGGCGGGCAGGCGGTTGAGGCCGTTGCAGTGGGGGCAGGGGATTACCACAGGATTGGACATATCATCTCCTTGGGATTCTTGGGGGCTGCTGCGCCGCCCTTTCGCGACACCAGGCCCCGGGTTTCATGACGAGCAACTGATCTCCAGGTGCTTGCCCCATTCCGGTGGGCGTTCGGCATAGGCCTGCATGCCAGCCTGCTCTTCGAATGGCCGGCTCAGCACTTGATGCAGCCGCCGCACCTCACTGTAGTCCCCTGCTTCGGCAGCTTCGATGGCCTTCTGCGCCAGGTAGTTGCGCAGCACGTACAGCGGGTTCACCGCATGCATCCGCTCACGGCGGCCCTCGGCATTGCCCGTCTCACGCTCGCAGCGCGCCAGGTACTCGGCGCCCCAGGCATCGAAGCCGGCCAGATCGACGAAATCGTTGCGCACTACCTGCAAGGCTTCGCCGACTGGTCGTTCGCCGAGCCGGCGGAAGAACAGGGTGTAGTCCACCCCGCCGCTCTGCATGCGTTGCAGCAGCCGCTCGACCAGCGCCATGTCGTTGTCCTCGGCGCGGGTCAGGCCCAGGCGGCGGCGCATCAGGTCCAGGTAGTGGGCCTGGTACAGCGGCAGGAACAGCCCCAGCGCTTCCTTCAGCTGCTCGACCTCGATCACCGTGGTCAGTGCCTGGGCCAGCGCGCTGAGGTTCCAGTGGGCGATGGGCACTTGGTTGGCGTAGCTGTAGCGGCCACGGTCGTCGGAATGGTTGCAGATGAAGTTGGCGTCGAAGTCGTCGAGGAAGGCGTAGGGGCCGAAGTCGAAGGTGATGCCCAGGATCGACATGTTGTCGGTGTTCATCACCCCGTGGCAGAAGCCATAGGCCTGCCAGCGGGCGATCAGTTCGGCGTTGCGCTCGACGATGGTGCGGAACATCGCCAGGTAGGGCTGCTCGGCATCGCGGCATTCAGGGTAGTGCTGCTCCAGCACATGGTCGATCAGGACGCGCTGCTGTTCCGGCTGCTTGGTGTAATAGAAGTACTCGAAATGACCGAAGCGCACATGGCTCTGCGCCAGGCGCAGCAGCATGGCGGCGCTTTCGCGGGTTTCGCGCCATACCGGGGTGCTCGAGCCAATCACGCACAGTGCCCGGCTGCTGGGGATGCCCAGGGCATGCAGGGCCTCGGAGGCGAGGAATTCGCGGATCGACGAGCGCAGCACGGCGCGGCCGTCGCCCATGCGCGAGTAAGGGGTCTGGCCGGCGCCCTTGAGGTGCAGGTCCCAGTGCTGGCCGGCGTCGTTGCGCACTTCACCGAGCAGCAGGCCACGCCCATCGCCCAGGCGCGGGTTGTAGGAGCCGAACTGGTGGCCGGAGTAGACCATTGCCCGTGGATCGGCCTCTTCCCATAGCTTGTGGCCGCTGAACAGCTCGGCGAACAACGGTAGTTCGGCCTGGGCCGGGTCGAGGTCGAGCAGGGTCATTGCCGAATCGCTGGCGACGACCAGGCGTGGGTCGGCGATCGGATCGGGCAGGACCTGAGTGGAGAAGGCGTCGCCTAGGCGGGCGAAGCGGTTGTCGAAAGTCAGCTGGTCGAGGCTTTTCACAGGCCGGCTCCGCGGTAGGAATGATCGCGGGGCGAGCCCGCTCCCGTGCGTGTGGCATGGGAGCGGGCTCGCCCCGCGATGCGGTAGGACATTGTCGTGGACGCGGTCTCGGGCGTCCACTCAACTGGGCGGCGTGCTGTCGGGCTTGAGGTCCATCGGGATCTGCTGCTGCTTGCCGTTCTTCGGGTCCATCAGGAACACCTCCACCTGGCGCACCGAGATCTTGATGTTGTGCGCCTTGAACTCGCGGTTGATGTAGCGGTTCATCTCGTCGAGGGTCGGGTTGCGGTCGCCCAGGTCGCGCACGTGCATGCGCAGCTCGTGGTCCAGCGAGCTTTCACCGAAGTTGAGGAAGTACACGAGCGGCTCCGGGTCCTTGAGGACCCGCGGGTTGTCGTGGGCACCCTTGAGCAGCAGCTCGCGCACCAGGTCCAGGTCGGAGCCATAGTCGATACCCAGCTTCAGTGTCACCCGGGTGACCGTGTCGGTCAGCGACCAGTTGATCAACTGGCCGGTGATGAAGGTCTTGTTGGGGACGATGATGTCCTTGCGATCGAAGTCGGTGATGGTGGTGGCGCGGATGCGGATACGGCTGACCGTGCCGGACAGGTTGCCGATGGTGATGGTGTCGCCGATCCGTACCGGGCGTTCGAACAGGATCATGATGCCGGAGATGAAGTTGGCGAAGATCTCCTGCATGCCGAAGCCCAGGCCCAGCGACAGGGCCGCGACCAGCCATTGCAGCTTGTCCCAGCTGACCCCGAGGGTGGCCAGGGTGCTGACGATGCCGACCCCGGCGATCACGTACGACAGCAGCGTGGTGATGGCGTACGCGCTGCCTTGCGCCAGGTTCAGGCGCGACAGCACCAGCACTTCGAGCAGGCCGGGCAGGTTGCTGGCCAGGGCCACGGTGATGCCGGCGATCACCAGCGCGCCGAGCAGGTCGCCGAGGCTGATCGGCACCATGCTGGCGGCGGCGCCAGTGCCGCTGGCGTACTCGTAGAGGGTGACATTGTTGAGGTAGGAGAACACCGTGATCAGGTCGGCCCAGACCCAGTACAGGCCACCGATGAAGCCGCCGAGCAGGGCCAGGCGGATCAGGCGCAGGGACTGCTGGTTGACCTGCTCGATGTCCAGGGTCGGCTCCTCGACCACGACCTCGCCGTCCAACCCCTCTTTGGCGGCCTGGCGTTTGCTCAGGGCGCGCTGGTAGGCCAGGCGCCGGGCCGCCACCGACAGGCCGCGGACGAAGGCAGCCTCGATCACCAGCCAGAACAGCAGCAGGTAGAGGGTATAGATCAGGCGGTCGGTGAGCTTGAGGGCGGTGTAGTAGTAGCCGAAGCACACGGCCACGAACAGGGCGATGGGCAGGGCGGTGAACGCCACTCCCACGGCCTTGCGGAACAGCGAGGTGTTGCGGTGCGCCGGGCTGCTCAGCAGCAGGCGACTGAGCAGCAGGGCCATCAGCGCGTAGCAGGTGAGCACCACGCCGATGCCCAGCACGTCGTCGGCCAGCGCCGAGGGTTGATGCTCGGCCATCGCCACCACGCCGACCAGGGCCAGCACCACGGTGCCGAGGCGTCGGATCCAGCCGCGCAGGAACTCGACCTGGGGCTTGTGCCAGCGGAAGTGGATCTCGGCCACGCCGCCAGGGGCGAGGATGCGATAGGCGGTGTAGAACACCAGCCAGGCCTGGGCGATCTGCCACAAGGCCGCGCCGAGGTTGGCGTTCTGTCCGCGGGCGTCGAGTTGCAGGGCGTAGCTGCCGAGGGTGAGCGCCAGGGCCACCGGCAGCGCCAGCAGGATGTTGATCAGGATGGCCTGGGGCGTGTGCCACTGGCTGTCGCGCTTGAAGTGGCCGATGTCCTGGTGGACCTTGCGCAGGCGCCGGTACAGCGCCTTGCGCCGCCACAGCAGGGCGCCGATCACCAGGAGCAGCGGCAGGAACAGCAGCGGTTGCTGCACCAGGCCATCGCCCAGCTCCTTGATGCCTGCGCCCCAGGGCAGGCTGGCGACCTGGAGGGTGAGGCGCTCGGGGACCTCGCGCAGCCATTGCCAGTCCAGCGGCTTGTTGCTGGGGATCCAGAACATCTGCTCTTCCAGGGTGGTGCGCAGGTTCTGGGCAGTGCCGAGCAACTGCTTCTGGTTGAGCTGCAGGGTGATGCTTTCGTTGAGCAGCGTCGACAGCTCGCGGTTGAGCCGTTCGAGCAGGTCGGCACGGGAGATCGCCACTTCCAGCAGGGCCTTGCGCAGCTGCGGGGTGACGTCTTCCTGGGGCTGGTT
Source organism: Pantoea sp. Cy-639 (assembly GCF_011752525.1). GTDB lineage: Bacteria > Pseudomonadota > Gammaproteobacteria > Pseudomonadales > Pseudomonadaceae > Aquipseudomonas. Next base: position 101,603 of record NZ_VWXI01000007.1, read on the forward strand.
GGCCAGCAGCTTGTCCACATAGCTGGACGGGCTGCTCATCTGCTCGCGTTCCTGGTTGACCTCGAACTGGTACAGGCGGATGTCGGCGATCTGGTCGGCCAGGTCACGGTCGACCTTCAGGTGCGGCAGCGCCTGCTTCTGCTTGTAGAGGATCTTCGACAGCAGCAGGCTGCCCTTGAGTACGCTGATCTGTTCGTCGAGGGCCTGGTCGGCCTGGGTGAGACTGTCGAGCTGCTGCTTGGTGCGCAGGTTCTGTTGGGTGACCACGTTGAGGCGGTCGGTGCTGCGCAGCAGGTAGTCGGAGAGCTGCAGGTTGTCGGCGCTCTCGGTGGCCAGCAGGTTGCTGCCGCCAGCCTTCTGCGCCTCGATCGATTGCTGGGTGACGGTCTGCTGCGACTGTGCCAGGCGCTTTTCGTTGATCAGTGTCTGCAGGTCCTGGATCTCCTGCTCCAGGCGCGCGGCGCGCTCGATCAGCAGATCGTGGCGGGCGTTGCCCAGGTCCTGCAGCAGGCTGTTGCCGGCCAGCTCCTGGCGGCGCAGCAAGGTCAGAGCGTTGAGCGAGGCGAGTTCGGCATTGAGCTGGTTGCGCTGGTCGGCGTTGAGCGGCTTGCCGTTGTCCTTGCTGGTCTTGAGGCTGTTGTTGATCTGCTGGGCGCGGGTCTGGTTGTTGCTGATCTCGGCCTGGGCGCGCTCGGGGCGGGTCTGCGAGTTGATGATCAGGCTGTTGGCCTCGGACAGCGCCTTCTGCAGCTCGCCCTGCTGGGTGCTGCGCTCGCCGAGCATCTGCTCGAGCTGCGGCACGCCGAGGTTGGCGAAGCGCTGGGCCACCGGCACGCTGCTGGTGGCCTTGAGCTTGATCAGTTCACGCTGGTTGTCACGGATCTCCTGGGGCGCGCTGGCCAACTGCTGCTTGAGCGTGGCGAGCTTCTTCTCGCTGTCGTCGCGGGCGGCGAGCAGGGCCAGGGTCTGCTCCTGCACCTGTTGGCCGGCCTTCTGCTCGGGCTCGGCCGGCTTGCGCTCGGTGATCTTGTTCAGGCTGCCCTGGATACCCGGGGTGCTGGGCACTTCCACGGCGGCGGCGGCGAACGAGAGGGTCATGCACAGCCCGAGCAGGGCTGTGCGGCAATACACACGCAGGGACATAGGCAGCATTCTTGAGCGACGAGGCAACACGCAGTTTAGAGGAACAACCCGGGGCCGGGTCGAGTACCTTCGGGGAATCTGACGCCGACTTTCTGGATCTTGTTCCCGTCCATGACCGCGACAGTCCAGATAGTGCCATGCCATTCGATCTGGTCACCTACCACTGGCGCGCCTCCGACCTTCTGTCGGATGAACTGCGCCAGCGGCATGTTCGCGTCCAGGCCGTCGAGCTTCAGGCCATACAGGGCGGCCACCGCACCCAGTTCGGCATCGCCCTCGAGGACGAAATCGCCGAAGAAACGCAGGTCCAGTCCGCGCTGCGGGGCCTGGCTGAACAATTTGCCCAGGGCCGGCAGGTTGTGCTCGTGGCCGATCACGCAAAGCATGTCGCCGACTTCCAGCACGGTGCTGCCTGACGGGTGCAGCAACTGCTCGCTACGGAACAGCGCGGCGATCCGCGTGCCTTCGGGCATCTTCAGCTCGCGCAGGGCGGCGCCGATGCACCATTTTTCGGCGCCTAGGCGGTAGACGAACAGCTCCCACTCGCTGGTGATGTGCACCTCCAGCGCGGAGCGGGAAATCGGTGCTGGGTCCGGTGGTACGGTGACCTTCAGCAGCTTGGCCATCCACGGCAGGCTGGTGCCTTGCACCAGCAGCGATACCAGTACGATGAAGAACGCCAGGTTGAAGAACAGCTGGGCATCCGGCAGGCCGGCCATCAGCGGGAACACGGCGAGAATGATCGGTACCGCGCCGCGCAGGCCGACCCAGCTGATAAAGCCTTTTTCGCGGCCATGGAAAGCCTTGAACGGCAGCAGCGCGGCGGCGACCGACAAGGGCCGGGCGAACAGGATCATCCACAGCGCCAGGCCCAGCGCGGGAAGGGCGATGGGCAGCAGGTCGTGAGGCGTGACCAGCAGGCCCAGTACCAGGAACATGCCGATCTGCGCCAGCCAGGCCATGCCGTCGAGCATGTGCAGGATGCCGTGGCGGCTGCGGATCGGCCTGTTGCCCAGTACCAGGCCGCACAGGTAGACGGCGAGGAAGCCGCTGCCGTGCAGGGCGTTGGTCAGCGAGAACACCACCAGGCCACCGGCGATCACCAGGATCGGATAGAGGCCGCCAGCCAGGTTGATGCGGTTGACCAGTTGCAGCATCAGCCAGCCGCCACCCAGGCCGAGCAGGCTGCCGATGCCGAACTCGCGCAGCAGGTGGGTCAGCAGGCTCCAGTGCAGGCCGGTCTGACCGCTGGCGATCATGTCGATCAGGGTGACGGTGAGGAATACCGCCATCGGGTCGTTGCTGCCCGACTCGATCTCCAGGGTTGCCGTGACCCGTTCGTTCAGGCCCTTGCCGCCGAGCAGCGAGAATACTGCGGCGGCGTCGGTGGAGCCGACGATGGCGCCGATCAGCAGGCCCTGGATCAGGCTCAGGTCGAACAGCCAGGCGGCGACCATGCCGGTCAGCCCGGTGGTGATCAGTACGCCCACGGTAGCCAGCGACAGGGCCGGCCAAAGGGCCACGCGGAAGCTCGCCACGCGCGTGCGCAGGCCGCCGTCGAGCAGGATCACGGCCAGGGCCAGGTTGCCCACCAGGTAGGCGGTTGGGTAGTTGTTGAAGATGATGCCGCCACCATCGACCCCGGCGACCATGCCGACCGCGAGGATGATGACCAGAATGGGGATGCCGAGACGCGACGACAGCGAGCTGACCAGGATACTGGCCCCGACCAGCAGCGCGCCGATCAGGAACAGACTGTTGATGGTGCTCGCATCCAAAGGCGGTACTCCGGGACATCGCGGAAAAGGGACCTGCAACGGAACTGGCAGGTCGCATGCCAATCGATTCTAACCTGATGAATTGGCAGGCTGTAAAGCGTTTCTGCAGATGTGGAAAAGGCACCTGGGAAGGTGCCTTTTCGGTGTTGCGTAACTGCAGGAGCGGGGCTGCTTCGCGAGGGCGCCCGTCAGGACAGCGGCGTCGCCGGATCCTACGCTATCGCGGGGTAGGCCCCGCTCCTGCAGGTGTTGCTCAGGCCTGCTTCACTTCACGCAGCGGCTTGCCCTTCACCGGTGCATCGCCCGCCACGTAGTACTTGGCGGTGCTGCGTGGCAGCGGCTTGCGGCCACGGATCTTGTCCGAGATTTTCTCGGCGATCATGATCGTGGTGGCGTTGAGGTTGCCGGTGATGATCAGCGGCATGATCGAGGCGTCGACCACGCGCAGGCCCTGCATGCCGTGCACGCGGCCTTCGCCATCGACCACCGCCATGTCGTCGGTGCCCATTTTGCACGAGCAGGACGGGTGGAAGGCGGTTTCGGCGTGCTCGCGGATGAACTTGTCCAGCTCTTCGTCGGTCTGCACGTGGGCGCCCGGGCTGATCTCGCGACCGCGGTACGGGTCCAGCGCCGGCTGGGCCATGATTTCGCGGGTCAGGCGGATGCCGTCGCGGAATTCCTGCCAGTCCTGCTCGGTGGACATGTAGTTGAACAGGATGCTTGGGTGCTGGCGCGGGTCTTTCGACTTGGCCTGGATGCGACCACGGGCCGGCGAGCGCATGGAGCCCATGTGCGCCTGGAAACCGTGCTCTTTGACACCGTTCGAACCGTTGTAGTTGATCGCTACCGGCAGGAAGTGGTACTGGATGTTCGGCCACTTGAACTCAGGACGGGTACGGATGAAACCACCGGCCTCGAACTGGTTGCTGGCGCCGATGCCGGTACCGTTGAACAGCCATTCGGCACCGATGGCCGGCTGGTTCCACCACAGCAGCGATGGGTACAGCGACACCGGCTGGGTGCAGGCGTATTGCAGGTACAGCTCGAGGTGGTCCTGCAGGTTCTCGCCGACGCCTGGCAGGTCGTGGACCACCGGGATGTCGAGGCTTTCCAGCAGGGCGCGCGGGCCGACGCCGGAGCGCTGCAGCAACTGCGGCGAAGCGATGGCGCCGGAGCTGACGATGACTTCCTTGCGGGCACGTGCTTCGACGCGCTCTTCGCTGTCGCCGACCAGGTAGGTCACGCCGACTGCGCGCTTGCCGTCGAACAGTACGCGATCGCTCAGGGCGTGGGTGACGATGGTCAGGTTAGGACGCTTCTTGGCCTGGTCCAGGTAGCCGCGAGCGGTGCTCGAGCGGCGGCCTTTCTTGGTGACCGAGCGGTCCATCGGGCCGAAGCCTTCCTGCTGGTAGCCGTTGAGGTCTTCGGTGCGCGGGTAGCCTGCCTGCACGCCGGCTTCGACCATGGCGTGGAACAGCGGGTTGTTGCCGGCTTTTGGCGTGGCCACGCTGACCGGGCCTTCGCCGCCGTGGTAGTCGTTCGGGCCGATGTCGCGGGTTTCGGCCTTGCGGAAGTACGGCAGGCAGTCCAGGTAGGTCCAGTCGTCGAGGCCTGGCAGTTCAGCCCAGCCGTCGAAGTCCATGGCGTTGCCGCGGATGTAGCACATGCCGTTGATCAGCGAGGAGCCACCCAGGCCCTTGCCGCGGCCACATTCCATGCGGCGGCCGTCCATGAACGGCTCCGGATCGGTCTCGTAGGCCCAGTTGTAGCGGCGACCCTGCAGCGGGAAGGCCAGGGCGGCCGGCATCTGGGTGCGGAAGTCGAAGCGGTAGTCGGGGCCGCCGGCTTCCAGCAGCAGGACGGTGACGCTGGCGTCTTCGGTCAGGCGGGTGGCCAGGGTGTTACCGGCCGAGCCGGCACCGACGATGATGTAATCGAATTCTTGGGACATGAAAGTACCCTCGTTGGCAGTTGTCAGGGAGCGAAAACGCCCGTGCTCAAAGGCACGGGCGTGGCTGAACCGGGTTTAGAAAACCGAGTTGTAGCCGCCCAGCTCGACCTGGACCGACTTGATGCGGGTGTATTGGGCCAGCGAGCTGACACCGTTCTCACGGCCGACGCCCGACTGCTTGTAGCCACCGACCGGCATTTCGGCCGGCGATTCACCCCAGGCATTGATCCAGCAGATACCGGCTTCGAGCTTGTGGATGATGCGGTGGGCGCGGCTGATGTCGTTGGTGCAGACGCCAGCGGCCAGGCCGTATTCGGTGTCGTTGGCACGACGGATGACTTCTTCCTCGGTCTCGTAGGTGAGGATGCTCATCACTGGGCCGAAGATCTCTTCCTTGACGATGGTCATGTCGTCGCGGCAGTCGGTGAACACGGTCGGCGCGACGAACGCGCCCTTGGCGAAGACGCCGTCCAGCAGGCGCTCACCGCCGCACAGGACGCGGGCACCTTCTTCCTTGCCCTTGGCAATGTAGGACAGCACGCTTTCCATGTGCGGGAAGCTGACCAGCGGACCGAAGTTGGTGTTCTCGTCTTCCGGGTTGCCGACACGGATGCGGGCGACGCGCTCGGCGATCTTGGCTTCGAAGGCTTCTTTCATCGAGGCCGGGATGAACACGCGGGTGCCGTTGGTGCAGACCTGACCGGAGCTGTAGAAGTTGGCCATCATGGCGATGTCGGCGGCCTTGTCCAGGTCGGCGTCGTCGCAGATGATCAGCGGCGACTTGCCGCCCAGTTCCATGGTGACTTCCTTGAGCGAGGAGCTCGAGGCGCTGGCCATGACTTTCTTGCCGGTGGTGGTGCCGCCGGTGAAGGAGACTTTCTCGATGCGCGGGTGCTCGGTCAGCCAGGTGCCGACTTCACGGCCGCTGCCGGTCAGGACGTTGAACACGCCGTTCGGCAGGCCAGCTTCGGTGAAGATCTCGGCCAGCTTCAGGGTGGTCAGCGAGGTGACTTCCGACGGCTTGAAGATCATCGCGTTGCCAGCGGCCAGGGCCGGGGCGGATTTCCACAGGGCGATCTGGATCGGGTAGTTCCAGGCGCCGATACCAACGGTCACGCCCAGCGGCTCGCGGCGGGTGTAGACGAAGGACGATTCGCGCAGCGGGATCTGCTCGCCTTCGATGGCCGGTACCAGGCCTGCGTAGTATTCCAGCACGTCGGCGCCGGTGACGATGTCGACGTAGCGGGTTTCGGAGTACGACTTGCCGGTGTCCAGGGTTTCCAGCATGGCCAGCTCGTCGTTGCGCTCGCGCAGGATGTCGACGGCGCGGCGCAGGATGCGCGAACGCTGCATGGCGGTCATCGCGGCCCAGACCTTCTGGCCACGCTCGGCGCTTTCGACGGCCTTCTCGACGTCAGCCTGGGTCGCACGCTGCACGTGGGCGAGGACTTCGCCGGTAGCCGGGTTGATGGCTTCGAAGGTGGCATCGCTGCCAGCGTCGACGTAAGCGCCATCGATGTAGAGTTTTTGCGTTCCGAAACGGGCCATAGTGTCCTCGCAAGTGCAGTGTGTGGTTGGCTGCCGCGTCACGCCCCTGCCGGTTGGCTGGCTGCTGCGCGCGGCTGTTCAGAGACCTGGTCGGTTGTGCCCAGGGACTGCTGTTTAGCCAGTTGTAGATCCATGTATTCGTAAGCGATGCGTATTGCCTGGTCGGTGTCGAATGCATCTCCCGACAGGGCGCCACGCAGCCACAGTCCGTCGATCAGGGCTGCCAGCCCGCGAGCAGCCTTGCGCGCATGGTAGAGCGGCAGGACGCGGCGGAACTGGCAGCACAGGTTGGAGTACAGGCGGTGATCGTTGATCCGCTGCAACCTGTGCAAAGACGGCTGGTGCATGCTGGAGGCCCAGAAGGCCAGCCAGGTTTTCATTGCCGGGCCATTCACCTGGCTCGCATCGAAGTTGCCTTCGATGATCACTTTCAGGTGGGCACGCGGGCTGTCGTCCGTGAGGGCTTGGCGACGCGCGATCACGCCCTCGTTGAGCATGTTCATGATGTAGCGCATCGTCGCTGCGATCAGGCCGTTCTTGTCCTGAAAGTAGTGACTGATGATGCCGTTCGACACACCGGCCAAACGGGCAATCAGCGCAATGCTGGCATCTCCCAGGCCGACCTGATCGACGGCCTGTAACGTGGCTTCGATCAACTGCTGGCGGCGGATGGGTTGCATACCGACCTTGGGCATCTTGCTATCTCCTCAGGCCTGCGGGCAGACGACGAGCGGCTGCCTCGGCGAAGGCCAGTCTATTTTGTTTTGATTGAACGTTCAATCAATAAAGAATAAGCTCTGCGACAATTTGTGCCATTGACAGTTTTTCAGGCGGTCAAGCGGGTACGAATCGACACCCCAGGAAATCGTGCAACCCCCGGAATACAAGGCGTTGACGGGCATGGACGATGCGAAATACAGATTCTGCCGAGCGGTCACAGGCTGCGCGGCCGGCCCTTGGAGCGGGCCAGGTGTCTGTGGCGAATGCGCGCACCTCCCTACGGAGAGCGTGGTTATTCCACAGGCGACCGGTCTGGTTTTTTTGCAACGTTCCGATTCGGGATCACGGTTTCCAGGGTGCTTTTATAACACCTGTCGCAGTAGGGCTATTGCACCAATTGCACGGGAAATAACTGTTTTAGCCTCCACTGCCGCACTGCCCGGAGCATTCGAGCAATGAGTTCTGCTTCCCTGACAAAGCCTCCCGCCGAGCGGGTACGGATCAACCGCGTGGTGTTCTTCACCGCCGCGATGATGATCCTCGTTCTGACTGCCTTGCTGATCGCTGTACCTGAGACCGCCGGCCAGGTGCTCGGGGTCGCCCAGAAATGGCTGACCCGCACCTTCGGCTGGTACTACATGCTGGTGATCTGTGGTTACCTGCTGTTCGTCGTCTACCTGGCCTTCTCCGACTACGGCAAGCTCAAGCTTGGCGGCAAGGACGACCAGCCCGATTTCAGCTACGGCGCCTGGGCCGGCATGCTGTTCTCCTCCGGTATCGGCATCTCGCTGCTGTACTTCGGCGCCTCTGAGCCGCTGGACCACTACTTCAACCCGCCGGAAGGCACCCCTGCCAGCCTCGAGGCCGCGCGCCAGGGCCTGCAGCTGACCTTCCTGCACTGGGGCCTGCACGGCTGGGCGATCTATGCCCTGGTCGGCCTGGCCGTGGGCTACTTCGCCTACCGCCACAACCAGCCGCTGGCGCTGCGCTCGGCGCTGTACCCGCTGGTCGGCGAGCGCTGGGTCAAGGGCGGCGCCGGCCATGCCGTGGACATCTTCGGCATGTTCGTTACCCTGCTGGGCCTGGTGACCAACCTCGGCATCGGCTCGATGCAGGTGGCCTCGGGCCTGGAATACCTGTTCGGCATGGACCACAGCAAGACCAACCTGCTGGTGGTGATCCTGGTCATGGCCGGCGTGGCCACCGTGGCTGCGGTCTCGGGTGTGGAAAACGGCATTCGCCGGCTGTCCAACCTGAACATCATCCTGTTCAGCGGCCTGCTGCTCTTCGTGCTGCTGGCCGGCAATACCCTGCACCTGTTCAACGGCTTCGTGCAGAACGTCGGCGACTACCTCAACGGCATCGTGCTGAAGACCTTCGATCTCTACGTGTATGAAGGCGAGCCTGGCAAGTCCGAGCGCTGGCTGGGCCTGTGGACCGTGTTCTACTGGGCCTGGTGGATCTCCTGGGGTCCGTTCGTCGGCATGTTCATCGCCCGTATCTCCAAGGGCCGTACCGTGCGCCAACTGGTCAGCGGCGTGCTGCTGATCCCGCTGGGCTTCACCCTGGCCTGGCTGTCGATCTTCGGCAACACCGCGCTGGACCTGGTGATCAACCAGGGTGCCGTGGAGCTTGGCAAGACGGCGTTGGAGCAACCGTCAATGTCGATCTACCAGCTATTGGAATTCTTCCCGGCCGCCAAGATCGTCATCGGCGTGGCAGTGTTCGTCGGCTTCGTGCTGTTCCTCACCCCGGCCGACTCCGGCGCGGTGATGATGGCCAACCTGTCGTGCAAGGGCGGTCATGTCGACGAAGACGCCCCGCACTGGATGGTGGTGTTCTGGTCGGCGATCATCACCCTGGTGACCATCGGCCTGCTGTTCGCCGGTAACTTCGAGGCCATGCAGACCATGGTGGTGCTGGCCGGCCTGCCGTTCTCGGTGGTACTGGTGCTGTTCATGTTCGGCTTGTACAAGTCGATGAAGCAGGACGTCGCGGTCGAGAACGAGCGCGCCGAACTGGCTGCCCGTGGCCGCCGCGGTTTCAGCGAGCGCCTCAGCCAGCTGGAGCTGCAACCGACTCAGTCGGTGGTCCAGCGCTTCATGGACAAGCAGGTCAGCCCAGCGCTCAAGGAAGCCGCCGAGCAGCTGCGCACCCTCGGCTTCGAAGTCGAGACCCGGGTCGGCCAGTCGCGCAACATGATGGGCCTGCGGGTGATGATGGAAGAGGGCAACCCCTTCGTCTACGAAGTGAGCCTGGACGGTTACCTGGCCGCGCCGAGCGAAGCGCCGGTCGAAGGCGAACCGGAAGTGCGCCAGCGTTTCTACCGTGCCGAGGTGTATCTGCACGATGGCAGCCAGGAGTACGACCTGATGGGCTTCACCCGTGATCAGATCGTGCGCGATGTGCTGGATCAGTTCGAAAGCCACCGCCAGTTGCTGGGGCGCGTGTACAGCTGATCGACCTGGATCGTGACGCCAAGGCCCTGCTCGTGAGAGCAGGGCCTTTTTGTTTCATGGCGCATCAGGCGCATGCAGGTCACTGTTGCTCACTGCGGAGCGCTGGCCGGCGATATCTTCGATGTAGGTGCACAGACGCAAGGGCAGCTTCGCTGCGGGGAATACGAAGCTGTGATGGCGCAGCAGGCGAAAGCCCTTGGGATCGTTGCAGTCGGTACCCGACAGTGGCCCTCGCTTGACGCGCATCCTGGCCTGGTCCGGCGCCAGTGTTGGCCAGGTGACTTTCACATCCCCGTTGGTCTGCGTTTCCACGATCAGCTGTGGCGTCTGCACAGGAGCGGCAGGAAACAACCGGGTGGCCAGGCTCAGGCTGTTGCCCATCTGGCCGCGGGATGGGCCGTCATCGGCGGACTCGACACCGAGCAAGCACAGGAAATGCCAACCCGGCTGCGGGCCAATTGCCACGTCGAGAGGTTGCTCGTCCTTCAAGATGGTGCCGCTATAGCCTACTGGGTTTTCGCAGGCGAGCGGGTCCTGGGTGGTTTTGAAGCGGTAGCGCGGCTTGTCGAGGCTGAAGCTGAGGTTCCAGGAGGGCAACTGTTCCTTGCCGTCGGCATCGCTGGTGATCTTGCGCAGCAATGGCTGAGGGCCTTGCACCTGCAGTTGGAAACCTGGCAGCAGATGGCAGTCCTCCTTGTCCAGTTCGACCTTGCCATCGTTGAAGCAGCCCATCAGCCGTTCAACGGGAATGGCGTAGTTGATCGCGCCAGTCTTGACGACCTGGTTTTCCCTTATCTCGCAAGGGTTGTTCAGTGTGCAGCGCGTCATGGAGCTAGCCGGCGAGACGCTGTTCATGACGGCGTGCAACTGGTTGGTGCGCGGGTCGAGCACTGGGCTGCCAGAAGCGCCGGCCGCTACGCCAGGACAGTCGTTGCTGCGAACATGGCGCCAGACCCACGGGTGTTCCACGGCGAACGAAGCGTCGAGCTGCCTGCAGATAGCCGTGCGCAGGCCCTGGTCCGGCACGCTCGGCTCACCCACATAGCGGACTTCGCTCCCGGAGGGTGGGCTGGCAGCCAGGCGCAGCGGTTCGATACCCAGGGCAACCAGGGTTTCCAGGCGAGTGTCGAGTTCCAGCAATGCCAGGTCGACACCTTGCATGCTGCTCCAGATTCGACGCTTGACCTCAACGGCGACACGTTGCTCGTGCTGGTCGTGGAAGTAATTGAAAGTGACCTGCCCGGTTTGTGGCTGGTCATGGCTGATCACGCCATTACGCAGGTCCACGCAGTGGCCCGCGGTCAGGACATAGGCGGGGCCATCCGATGCCGAGCCCGGTGTACGGCTGTCGATCAGCGAGGCGATGCACTGGCCGCGCCCGATGGTCAGGCGACCGATGCCGGTCCAGTGTTCGCGTCGGCCTTGCTCGAGGCTGACAGGTTGCGCCTGGGGAGCGGGTACTTCGCTGGCGCTGGCGGACTGCCAGGCGAGGATGCCGGCCAGTCCGATGATCGGGATGAGTGACATGTGAACCTCCTTGTGTTGAGAGGTCGCAGTCTTCACGCAATGAGCAGGGCAGAAGCGGTACAGGGGTATGGCAGGAGCATCTGCTGGTCGGGAGGGGCTATCGCCTGACTCGGGCAGGACTAACTATGTAGCACCGTTGGGCATGCCAGGCAGGCGATCGTGCAGGGCCACTTGCATGAAAAGGCACCATCATGTCCATCGCTTCCGATTCAGGCTTCGATTTCAAGTCTGCCGTCAAACGCCAGTTCGCCGCACGCCCCACGCTTCGCGAGGTGCTGGGCGAACAGGTCCTCGCGTTGTTGGTCACGCAGTACCCGTTGCTGGCGCAGGTCTCGCCGCCGTTGGCATCGGCACAAGCGCTGGTGCTGCTGGTGCCTGACCCGGGCGGCACGTTCTGGCACAGGAAGCCATTGCTCGACTTCCTGTTGCAAGCCCTGTTGGAAGGGGAGCGCCCGGAGATGGCGCCGGTGAACGGTCGCTCTTTCGCCATCACCCTGGCTGAGCCGTATCGCTTTCCCGGCGCCGAAGATGCGTTCGAGTACATGACACTGACTGAGCAGGCTACAGGGCTGGGGGAGTTGCTCGAGGCGTTGCCGGCCTTCTGGTGCGAAGCCCAGGCCGACTTCTGGAGGGGCAATGGCGAGGCGGGTGTCAGTCGCGATGCCTGGCTGCAACTGCTGCTGAAAATGGCCCTGTTGGCGAACCTGCCTTTGCAGCATCTGGATGATCCGCAGAGGGCCTGTATCCAGGCGCTGCTCGCCGGTGGCAGCCAGCAGACGCCGGTATTCGCCGTGGAGGTCCAGCTGGACGACCTGCAACTGATGTTGCCAGGGCTGCTGGTCGTCGGTGAGTGGGATGAGCGCCAGGTGTTCCTGTGGTGCCTGCCCTCCAGCGTGGTCAGGGCATTCGATGACATTGACGATTTCGCCATGGCCCTGCGCGAAGACCTGGCGATGCATCATGACTTCGCAGCGCTGACCTGGCACCGGCAGCAGTTGGAAGGGGATGTATTCGCCCAGCAAGCGGCGCTGTTGCTGAACGACATGCTCAGTCGTGCGCAGCGGGTCCGCTACACCCAGTTGGCAGATACCGTCGAGCTGGAGCAACTGTTCGTTGCATTGGGGGAGCCCGGGCAATGGTTCATCGAGGGGTACTCGATCGAATCCGAAGGAGGGCAGGGCATACCCCTCGGTGTGCGCAAGGCGTCGGCGAGCGACAGCTTCGCCTACCAGCAGGCATTCTTCGAGTTGGCTCTGGCGCAGGCGCAGGCCAAGGGCGAAACCGCCCAGGACGGTATTCTCGACCTGCATGCCTATACGCGTTCGAAGTTGCGGGAGACGCTACTGCAAGACTATCCGGTCGAGGCCAATTACCAGCCGGACGACCTGATACTCGAGCTCAAGCTTGCCCGTGGCATCCCGGGCGGTGCGGCGGCCGGTGCCGGTGGTGGCGAGCCTTGGGTGAGTGCCGGTGAACGAACGCTCACGGCGTTCGCCATTGGCAATCTCAGTGCCTTGAGCGGGGCAGAGATTGCGTCTATCAGGCACCGCAGCGGGCAATTGATCATGCCGTGGATGACGGCGGACTACCTGAAGGGCGTGGTTCGGCGCGTCGATATCGGCCGCCATTACCCGGACTATGTGGCGCGCTCGATGGATGATCCTGCGCAGCGTCCGCGTCGGGTCGAGCGTTTTGCCCGTGAGTGGCGACAGGACCTGTTGTTCCGCGCGTTGTCTGCCAGGCTCGATGGTCGGCTGAGCGAGAAGGGGCTGACTGTGGTGACGGACTACTGCCGAGGGCACAACACGCAGGTGCCAGCTGCTGCGCTGATTCCTCTGGCGTTCACCACTGCCGGTCGCGCTAGTCGATACGATGTGGTGCACGGCATGTACGTGCTGTTTTGCGCGGAGCCTTCGGCCGTTTTGCTATACCGGCCCTTGTATGGGCTTGAGGCATTGAAGGAGTTCGAGAGCCTGCAGGCACTCAAGGTTCATATTGACGGTTCCCCTGAATTGCGTGACGCCATCCTGCAATGGATGAGTCCGCAGGCGCGTGACTTCTACCATCGTGACCTGAGTGCCGATACACGTCTGGTCAGTGTCGGTATCGATCCCGGGCTGCTGCCTGAACCTGCCCAGCTGGCTGTCCGTCTGTGGCGTATCGATGTGGATGAGAAACTCTATACGGCCAATCGCGACTGGCTGGTAGAGATTGCCCAGCGGGACAGCATCTCCAATGCCGAAAGTCGCTGGACGATGCTCGGACAGGCGGCCTGGCTGTTGTTCCAGACGGCCACGCCACTGCTCCGGGGGCCAGTGGCCCTGGTGGCATGGCTGGCGCAGGCGGTCATGGCGATGAAGGATGATGTCCAGGCCCTGCGCGAAGGGAGTGAGTTCGAGCGTTCCCAGGCAGTGGTCGATATCGTGCTCAATGTCGGCATGTCGCTGCTGCACTCGCGTTTGCCCAAGGGGCGAGATGCTTCGCCCGAGGCGGGCACCCAGATAGTTCAGGCGCCGAGCATCATGGGCAGCAGACCCGCGGCCTCGGTGGTGCAAGGCCGGGTCGGCATGCCTGGGACGCTGGGCGGTGGCCTGCTGGACTTTTCCTGGCGGGGCCGGCAGGGCTTCAACTGGCTTGCGCCTGCACAACGCGAGGCCTTGCGGTCGATGCGTTCGGACGTCGACCTGAGTGGCCGACAACCGCTAAGCGAGGGGTGGACAAATGGCTTGTATCTGGTCGAGGGGCACCACTACATGTCGATGGCAGGTGATGTCTACCGGGTACGGCAACTCGAAGGCGTGGTGCAGATCACCGATTCACAAGGTACAGCGGGACCCAAGGTCACCTTCGAGCAGGGGGCCTGGCGTGTGGACAGTGCTTTGCGTTTACAGGGCGGTGGGCCAAAGAGCCGGGTCGAATTGAAGCGGGCGGAGAACCAGCGCAAGCTCCTGGAGCTGAGTCGGCAGGAAGGAGAGCTGATCAGGGCGCTCAATGCGCTGGGTGATGAGTTCAACAGGCATCGGGAGTATCTCAACCGGGTGACCGCCGATCTCAAGGACCTCGAAATCGAGCGTGAACCGGGAGACCGCGACCTGCTGAATGTGCAAAGGCTGCAGTTCCAGGCGCGGCTGCGGGTGGTGGGCGATCTCAAGCGCCTGATCGAGAAAGGCATGAGACATGACGACGTGGTCTCGCAGATAGCGCCGTTGAAACCCATCGATCCCAAGATGCCCGAGGCGATCAAGTTGCAGCGCAACGATACCCGCCAGGAGCTGATTTCGCGCTGCGAGATCTACTACAACGAGTTGGCGGCATTGATCAACGAGGCAAAGATCGGCGAATTGGCCGATTCGATGGCAGCCTTGCCCGAGTCGGAGAGTGAGAAGCAGCAGTACCGCGTCTTTTACGCCAAGCTGGAGCAAGTCGTCGCCTGGTCGGCCGATCTGGTCAGCCTGTCGCGTGACTTCGACGTCTTGCTCGAAGAGACACTCCACGACAAGACGATCGTGTTCCGCGGTGAGGGTGAGCCGGAAGGCGGTGGCAAGCAGGCCTTGCTGAACGCGATCATCGAGCAGCGGCGTCTTTCGGCTGTTGATCTGGTGTTCCGCCAACTGACCGACCTGGCTGAGGCGAGCCTCGACCGTTTGGCGAGTGTCGAGGAGAGTACCCTGGTCGAGTACGAGGAATACCTCTGCGGGGTGGAGCTGCGAAGCGCCGGAACCGCCCATGGAGACCTGGCTGGCAGCGAATGGTCCACCGCCGAGCGGATCAAGGTGCTCAACGATGCGCTGGATTCCTACGTCCAGGCCCAGGTCATGAGCGAGTACCTGATGAGCCTGGGTGGGAATGCGATCCGAGCGACGCGGTTGAAGGATTACCAGCAGGTACTGGATGGCTTGATCCGGGCGGCCAGGGCCGAGCTGGAGCAGGACATCCGCGAGCAGGAGCTGGCCGAGCCACGACCGCGTCGGCCGAAGCTGTACACCATGCGGGGAGGCCGGCGCAGGGTGGTCACGACGCGGCGAGGCAAAAGTGTGATCGGCGAGCAGCGGCAGGTGAACGGCGAAGAAGTGATCCAGCAGCTCGACACGAATGGTGCGGTGCTCAAGAGCTTCCGTTACCGCGATGGGGAGGTGGTCGAGGATGTCTTGCCTGACGATGGCGCACCCGCGTCTCCCGTTATCGACTCCGGAGCCTTGGTAGGGAAGGCACGCAAACTGGTCAAGGAGACCGAGTCGGTGGCCGGCCTGGCCCGGCGGTATGTCAACACCGACGAACCCACGGGCCTGTCGACCATCATCGATGGACATATCGACAAGCTGCGCGAGGTGACGGGCAAGTTGCCCAGGACCGAGACCAATGCGGCCTTGCTGGAGAGCCTGGATGCGAGTACCCGGCGCCTGCGCTCCTTGCGTAGCGACCTGCTGACGGCTTTGTATCTTTCTACCAGGCACCCGAACGCCGAGAGCCTGCGCTTTCTGTTGTCACGGGGGCAGGTAAGCGTCAGTCGGGTCCGGGAGCGCAAGCTGCTGCAACCTGGCGACTACCTGGATGTCTACCAGATCCGCCGCTTGCCGGAGCCTGGCGAGACGCTGGGCGATGGCTTGTGGGAGGCGCACTTCCACTACACGCAGGCCGACACGCCGCGGCGTGCATTCAGCAAAGGGCATCTCAAGCTCTGGACTGAGCGCAAGTTGGGGCGCGAGGCGCAGTTGCGCGCGGCGATCGAGCGCAATGAACTGCTGTCGATCTACCGCGGCAATGTGAGCCTTGCTCAGGTGGAGGGGCTGATCCCGTTCGATTGAGGGCTCAGCGGTTGCTGTAGACGCCCTTGCGACCATGGCCAGGCATGGCCTGGTTGCTGCGTTCGGCGATCATCTGGCGTAGGTTCACCAACTCGATGCCCTGGCTCTTGAGCCGGGGCATCTCGCGCTCCAGCACATCCAGGGTCTGCGGGTATGGGTGGCCGATCAGCACTGCCGAGCCTTGCTTGCGTGCCAGCTCGATGCCCTGGTGCAACTGCCTGGTGATGGCATCGGTGGTGCGCACGTCATCCAGGAATACGTCCCGCGAGACATGTGCCAGCCCCAGCGCCTGGGCTTGTGCCGCTGCCACCGTGGCGGCGCTGGTACGGCTGTCGACGAAGAACAGATGACGGCGCTGCAGTTCCCCCATCAGCCAGGTCATGGGCTCGCGCTGGGCGGTCATGCGGCTGCCCATGTGGTTGTTGATGCCGGCGGCGTAGGGCACCTTGGCCAGGGCGGTATCCAGGCGCCGGGCCAGTTCCTCGAGGGCCAGGCCCGGGTGCCAGGCATAAGGCCCGGTGGCCGGATCCATGGGCATGTGCAGGATCACCGTGCGCCCGGCCTTGTGGGCCTGGCGGGCGAAATCGGTGGCGTGCGGGGTGTCGGGCATGATCGCCATCGTCACCGGGCCGGGCAGGGCGAGCGTGCGGCTGTCGCGTGCACTGCTCTGGCCGAGGTCGTCGATGATGATGCTCATGTAGGCCTTGCCGGCCGGTGCCGCTTGCGCGATACCGGCCAACAGGCAGAACAGCAGGGACCACAGATAACGCATGGGAGGCTTCAGTCACCCTTGGTGATGTTCAGGCCCTTGAGCAGGCTGAGTGCCTGGCTGAGCTGGAAGTCGTTGTCCTGCGGCCGGTCCTTGCGCTTGGCGCTGCCGGTCGGCCGGTCGGCGCCACCGTTGCCGTTGCCCAGGTGGCCCTGCAGGTCGGCTTCCTTGAAGTTGTCGTTGTCGGCTTCGGCGGTGAGCTTGGCCGGGCGCACTTCGATGTCCGGCACGATGCCCTGGGCCTGGATCGAGCGGCCGTTGGGGGTGAAGTACAGCGCGGTAGTGAGTTTCAGCGCGCGGTCGTTGGCCAGTGGCAGTACCGTCTGCACCGAACCCTTGCCGAAGCTGTCGGTGCCCATCAGTACCGCGCGCTTGTGGTCTTGCAGCGCACCGGCGACGATTTCCGAGGCCGAGGCGCTGCCACCGTTGATCAGCACTACCAGTGGCACGCCTTCGCTGGCGTCGGCCGAGTTGGCGGAGAAGCGCAGCTCGGAGTTGGCGATACGGCCCTTGGTGTAGACGATCAGGCCCTTGGTCAGGAAGTGATCGGCCACTTCCACCGCCGACTGCAGCACGCCACCTGGGTTGTTGCGCAGGTCGAGGACGATGCCACGCAGTTTCTTGCCGTTGTCCTTGCGCAGCTTGGCCAGGGCCTTGCCTACTTCTTCGCCGGTCTTGACCTGGAACTGGGTGATGCGGATATAGCCGTAGTCGTTTTCCAGCAACTGGCTCTTGACGCTCTTCACCTGGATGGTGGCGCGGGTGAGGACCACGTCGAACGGGTTGCCGCCATCGCGTACCAGGGTCAGGGTGATCTTTTCGCCGACCTTGCCGCGCATCTTGTCGACCGCCTCGGTCATGGTCTGGCCGCGGGTCGGCGCGCCGTTGATCTTGACGATCAGGTCGCCGGCCTGCACGCCGGCACGGGAGGCTGGGGTGTCATCGATGGGCGAGACTACCTTGATGAAGCCGTCTTCCTGGCCTACCTCGATGCCCAGGCCGCCGAATTCGCCGCTGGTGCTTTCCTGCAGCTCCTGGAAATCCTCGGGGCCGAGGTAGGCCGAGTGTGGGTCGAGGTTGCTGAGCATGCCCTTGATGGCGTTCTCCAGCAGGGTCTTGTCGTCGACCGGCTCGACATAGGCCGCCTTGATACGGTCCATGACCTCGGCGAAGGTGCGCAGCTCTTCCAGTGGCAGCGGCGCCTTGGCGGTCACCTCGGTGGCCGGTACCGCGGCCGGGCGGGCGGCCGTGGGCCTGGCCGGCTCGGCGGCGGTGGCCAAGGGCGCGCCGACGACCAGGGCGATGGTCAGGGCCAGCTGGGTGAGGCGAGGCGAGTGCAGCATGTCGAACGAACTCCTGATCCTGTTGGTGCTCCCGGGGGGAGCATCGGCGCGGCGCTTTCCGGCGCGGCGCCGTAAAAGTAGTCGGTACCTAGCCGCGGCACCATTGCGCAGGGTCGGTGGGCCGCCCCTGCTGACGAATCGCGAAGTACAGACCGGCGCTGTCCTGGCCGCCACTGTCGCCGACGGTGGAAATGGCCTCACCGGCCTTGACCACGTCACCGGCGCTCTTGAGCAGGCTCTGGTTATGCCCGTACAGGCTCAGGTAGCCATTGCCATGGTCGAGGATGACCAGAAGTCCGGCGCCACGCAACCAGTCGGCGAACACAACACGCCCACCATGCACGGCATGCACCTGGGTGCCTGCCGAAGCGCTGATCATCACGCCGTCCCACTTGGCCCGGGCATCGTTGCCGCGGGTATCGCCGAAGCGTGCCAGCAATCGACCATTGACGGGCCAGGGCAGTTTGCCCCGGGCGGCAGAAAAGGCGCCACCGTAGCTGGCGCCGTCGCTGGAGACCACCGGGCCGAGGATCGTCCGGGCCTTTTTCGGAGCCTCTTCAGGTACTTTGTCGCGGGCGCTGGCCAGGGCCTGTTCACGGCTGCGTTTCTCTTCCGCCTGGCGGGCGAGCAGGGCGCGCTGGCGGGCCTCCTCGGCCTCGCGGGCCTGGCGGGCGAGGGTTTGCTCGATGGTCTTGAGTACCTTGGCCAGGTCGGCCTGGTCCTGTTCGCGGCTTTGCAGCTTTTCGTCGCGTGCCTTCAGGTCGCTGTTGAGCTTGGCCAGCACCTGCTGGCGCTTGCTGCGCTCGGCGACCAGGGCCTGGCGGCGGCTGTCGAGGTCGGCCCGTTGCGCCAGCAGTTGTTCCTGCTGGCGGGCGATGTCCTGCTCGACGTTGGCCAACTGCCGCAGGGTCTCGTTGAAGGCGCGCAATTGTTCGGTACGGGCCTTGCTCAAGTAGTCGTAGTAGCTCAGGGTTCGGGCGAACTTTTCGGGGTTCTGCTGGTTGAGCAACAGCTTGAGGTATTCCTCGCGGCCATTGTTCTGGTAGGCGGACCGTGCCTGGATGGCGATCAGTCGCTGTTGCTCAACGCGGGCGCTCTGGAGTTTTTTTTTCTCGTGATCAAGGCGCTCCAGCTCGCCCTCGGTCTTTTTTAGTTCTTGTTGCAGAGCCTCCACCTGCTTTTCGAGCTTGCCGATATCGGTCTCGGTGGACTTGAGGTCTTTCTGCACGCCGGCTTTTTCTTCCTGGAGCTTGCCCAGCATCTTCTTCAGCTCGGCAATGTCCTGGCGGGTGGCGTCCAGCTGTTGCTGGGTCTGTGCGCGTTCGTCGGCGAAGGCCGGGGCGAACAGGCATGACAGGGCGAGTAGGATGAGGGCGCGGAGCATGGATTTGGGCGTACCAAGGATGGAGACTGGCCTAGTATGCCCGCGCAGGCCTGCAAAAAAAACGCCTGAACGCTACTGCGGCGGGGCGTTTGTCAGGATTTTCATCTTGTGCCGGCAGATTTGCTGGAGAAAAGATCGGACAATTCCTATAGGGCGTGTCGGATATGGCGCTTTAGTATCGCGGCCCTATGGGTAAATCCTCCGAGGGGTACACATGAGCCTTACCATTTCGACATTACCTTCCCTGTGTCGCGGGCTGATGGGCAGCGTGCTGCTGTTGGCAGGCTGGCTGCCGAACGCCATGGCCGAAGGTGAGCGTTGGTACCTGCAAACCAGTGCCTACACGCGGCATTTCAGTCCGGACCCTGAGCACAACAACCGGCAACGGTTGATCGGGCTGGAGCGTGAAGACGCCGGGGGTTGGCTGTGGGGTGGGGCGACCTTTCGCAACTCGTTCGACCAGCGCTCGGTCTATGCCTACGGTGGCAAGGCCTGGCGGCATGACGACTGGCCGGTCTACGCCAAGCTCAGCGCCGGGCTGCTGCACGGCTATCGAGGCGAGTACCGCGACAAGATCCCGCTCAACCGTTTCGGTGTGGCGCCTGCCGTGATTCCCGCCGTGGGCTATGGCCTCGGCCCGGTCGGTGTGGAGGCTGTCCTGCTGGGGGCCAACGCCATGATGATCAACGTCGGCTATGGATTTCGCTGAAATGGCGCTTTCGCGCAGAGCAAAACGCCCGGGGCAAGGCACCGGGCGTTTTGCTGCCTAGGGCAGGTCAGGCGTCGAGCAGGATCGACGTGCCGGTCATTTCGGCCGGCTTCTCCAGGCCCAGCAGCTTGAGCATGGTCGGCGCCACGTCGGCCAGTACGCCGCCGTCACGGACCTTGACCTGGCGTTTGCCAACATAGATGAACGGTACCGGCTCGGTGGTGTGGGCGGTGTGCGCCTGGCCGGTGCTTTCGTCCTCCATCTGCTCGACGTTGCCGTGGTCGGCAGTGATCAGGGCCTCGCCACCGACCTTGTCGAGGGCCGCGACGATGCGCCCGACGCAGTTGTCCAAGGCTTCGACAGCCTTGACCGCCGCCTCGAACACGCCGGTGTGGCCGACCATGTCGCCGTTGGCGTAGTTGACCACGATCACGTCATAACGCTGCTGCTCGATGGCCTCGACGATGCGATCGGTGACTTCCGGCGCGCTCATTTCTGGCTGCAGGTCGTAGGTGGCGACCTTCGGCGACGGGATCAGGATGCGTTCTTCACCTTCGAACGGCTCTTCGCGCCCGCCCGAGAAGAAGAAGGTGACGTGGGCGTATTTCTCGGTCTCGGCGATGCGCAGCTGGGTCTTGCCGTTCTTCGCCAAGTACTCGCCGAGCACGTTGTTCAGGCTGGCCGGGGCGAAGGCCGCCGGGGCCGGGATCTTCGCCGAGTACTGGGTCAGGCCGATATAGGCCGCCAGCTTGGGCAGGCGGGCACGAGGGAACTCGTTGAAGTCCTGCTCGACGAACACGCGGGACAGTTCGCGGGCGCGGTCGGCGCGGAAGTTCATGAAGATCACCGCGTCGCCGTCCTCGACCTTGACCGCGTCACCGATGCGGGTGCCCTTGACGAATTCGTCGCTCTCGTCGCGGGCGTAGGCGGCCTCGAGGCCGGCCAGGGCGGTTGGCGCGGTGAAGTCGGCGGCGCTGTCGACGATCAGGTTGTAGGCGGCGCTGACACGGTCCCAGCGGTTGTCGCGGTCCATCGCGTAGTAGCGACCGATCAGACTGGCGATACGCCCCTTGCCCAGGCGGGCGAAGGTGGCATCGAGCAGTTCGATGGATGACTGGGCGCTGCGTGGCGGAGTGTCGCGGCCGTCGAGGAAGGCGTGCAGGTAGATCTTCTCGGCGCCACGCTGGGCGGCCAGTTCGGCCATGGCCACCAGGTGGTCCTGGTGGCTGTGCACGCCACCGTCGGAGAGCAGGCCGAGGATGTGCACGGCCTTGCCGGCACCGGCGGCCTTGTCTACCGCGCCGGTGAGCACCGGGTTGCTGAAGAAGTCGCCGTCACGGATGGCCTTGGTGACCCGGGTGAAATCCTGGTACACCACGCGGCCGGCACCGAGGTTCATGTGACCGACTTCCGAGTTGCCCATCTGGCCGTCAGGCAGGCCGACATCCATGCCGGAACCGGAGATCAGGCCATGCGGCTGGGTGGCGCGCAGGCGGTCGTAGACCGGTGTGTTGGCGGCGAAGATGGCGTTGTATTCGGGGCTTTCGCTGTGACCGAAGCCATCCAGGATGATCAGGACCAGCGGTTTAGGCGTACTCGTCATCAATCAAACTCACGGTTGTTCAAAGATGATAAAGACACGCATTTTAGGGCAAATACGCCAGCAACGGCGAATATTCCTCCTCTTGTCCGACAGGTGCAGTCAGGTATCGCCGATGAAGGCTATTTCCCCGCCAGTCCAGCAGGCTTTGGCGGTCATGGGGGGCTGTGTATACTGGCCGGCATTTTCAATCGCCTGGAACACCGCTGATGGTTGCTCACCTGATTCAATTCGCGACAGATCACTTTATCCTGGTCGCGATTTTCGTTGTCCTGCTGATCCTGCTGCTGATCAATGAAGTTCGTCGTGGCGGCCAGAGCCTGAGCAACGGCCAGCTGACCGCGCTGGTCAACGCCGAGAAGGCGCTGGTGATCGACGTCCGCCCGGCCAAGGAGTTCTCGGCCGGCCACATCGTCGGTGCGGTGAACATTCCCCAGGACAAGCTGGTCGGCCGCATGAGCGAGCTGGACAAGCACAAGGACAAGACCCTGATCGTCGTCGACGCAATGGGCCAGCAGTCCGGTACTCTCTGCCGCGAACTGCTCAAGGCTGGCTACACCGCTGCCAAGCTCAGCGGTGGCATTTCCAGCTGGAAAGCCGATAACCTGCCCCTGGTGAAGTGATATGAAGCCCGTCATCGTCTATTCCAGCGACTACTGCCCCTACTGCATGCGCGCCAAGTACCTGCTCGAGAGCAAGGGCGTGGCGTTCGAAGAGATCAAGGTCGACGGCAAGCCTCAGGTGCGCGCCGAAATGAGCCAGAAGGCCGGACGCACTTCGGTGCCGCAGATCTGGATCGGCAGCACGCACGTCGGTGGATGCGATGACCTCTATGCCCTGGAGCGCGCCGGCAAGCTCGACGCGCTGCTGGCGGCCTGATTCGCTCTGCATTTGAAAACCTTAGGAAAAGGATCTGCCATGACCGAGCAACAGAACAACGGCGCTGCCGCTGAAGACAACGCACCACAATTCTCCCTGCAGCGCATCTACGTGCGCGATCTGTCGTTCGAGGCGCCGAAAAGCCCGCAGATCTTCCGCCAGCAGTGGGAACCGAGCGTCTCGCTGGACCTGAACACCCGTCAGAAAGGCCTGGAAGGCGACTTCCACGAAGTGGTGCTGACCCTGTCGGTCACTGTCAAGAACGGTGACGAAGTGGCGTTCATCGCTGAAGTGCAACAGGCGGGCATCTTCCTGATCTCCGGTCTGGATGCCACTTCGATGAGCCACACCCTTGGCGCGTTCTGCCCGAACATCCTGTTCCCGTACGCCCGCGAGACCCTGGACAGCCTGGTGACCCGTGGTTCGTTCCCGGCCCTGATGCTGTCGCCGGTCAACTTCGACGCTCTGTACGCGCAAGAGATGCAGCGCATGCAGGAAGCCGGCGAGCTGCCGACCGTACAGTAATTCTGCGGTCATCGAAAAAGCGCCTTTCGGGGCGCTTTTTTTGTGCCGCTTGTCCTGGCTGGTCCCGCGATGGCTCAACTGCCGGCAAAGCCCTGCTGGCGCCAGGCCTCGTACACTGTCACCGCCACAGTGTTGGACAGGTTCAGGCTACGGCATCCCGGCCGCATCGGCAGGCGCAGGCGCTGCTCGGCAGGCAGGCTGTCCAGTACGTCGGCAGGCAGGCCGCGGCTCTCGGGGCCGAACAAGAAGGCATCCCCCGGTTGATACTCGACTTCATGGAATGGGTGCGAGCCCTTGGTGGTGAAGGCGAACAGCCGCGGCTGGCCGAGGCTCTCCAGGCAGGCGGCGAGGCTCTCGTGGCGCTTGAGCGTGGCATACTCGTGGTAGTCCAGCCCCGCGCGGCGCAGGCGCTTGTCGTCCAGTTCGAAGCTGATGGGCTCGATCAGGTGCAGGGCGCAGCCGCTGTTGGCGCACAGGCGGATGATGTTGCCGGTATTCGGCGGAATTTCTGGTTGAAAAAGGATGACGTGAAACATGCACGGCTCCAAGCGTGAAGATGACGAGCATTCTACCCCCGAACCCGACCCGCGTTCGAAGGCCTGGCCGCGGGTGCTGCTGTCGCTGGCGATCTTCGGCATGCTCGTGGGCCTGATGATCGGCCGCTTGACCGCGCCTGACGAGCGCGTGCTGGAGCAGGTCGAGGTGGTCCAGGACGGTCTCGACCTATGGTTCAACGAAGAGCCGCAACTGCATGGCGAGAACGTCGAGGGCACCGTGGCGGTGGTGTTCCAGGCCGAGGGCAAGGTGGCGCGGGGTCAGTTGATGTTGCAGGGCAAGCCGGTGAGCTGGCGCTTGCAGAAGAGCGATGAAGGCTTGCTGCTGACCTTGGTTGCCGCCCGCCCACTGCGCGGCGAGTGGGCCGGCGCAGAAACGGCGGGGCGCTGGAAGGTGCAGGTGAGGCTACACGAATAAAAGAGGGGATTTCCCGGCCTGCCTGTACCGAGGTCCCCAAAACTGGAGATGCCAGGGTCATTGCAGGTGCCGTGCCAGTTTTACTGGCATGCAAATGCAGGGGATTGCCGGCGCCTGCAGCGATACCTGTGGTTTTTTTGCTTCTTCATGGTGCAAGTGGCGCGTAAGCGGTGCATGAAGCGATCGCGGGGCAAGTCCGTTCGCACACCAATGGTGTTGATCAGGCTTGCCCCGCGAGACGTTTCAACGTCAGGGCTCAGTGTTCTTCCGCCTCGTCTTCATCCCCGCCATCGACATTCATCCCCAGCTCCTTGATCTTGCGCGTCAGGGTATTGCGTCCCCAGCCCAGCAGCACCGCGGCATCGCGACGGCGCCCAGCGGTGTGCTTGAGCGCGGTCTCGATCATGATCCGCTCGAAGCTCGGCACCGCGCTGTCGAGCAGGTTCGACTGGCCGCGGGCCAGGGCCTGGTCGGCCCACAGGCGCAGGGCCTGCTCCCAGTTGGTCACCGGCGCGGCATCCTGTGGCAGGTTGAGCAGCTCTGGCGGCAGGTCGCCGACCAGCACTTCGCGGCTGGAGGCCATGACGGTGATCCAGCGGCAGGTATTCTCCAGCTGGCGCACGTTGCCCGGCCAGGGCAGGTTGCGGATGAACGCTTCGGTTTCCGGCTTGAGCAGCTTGGGCTCCACTGCCAGCTCCTGGGCGGCACGGCCGAGGAAGTGGCGGGCCAGGGCCGGGATGTCCTCGCGGCGGTCGGCCAGGCGTGGGATGTGGATGCGGATCACGTTCAGGCGATGGAACAGGTCTTCGCGGAACTTGCCGGCGGTGACCAGCGACTCCAGGTTCTGGTGGGTGGCGGCGATGATGCGCACGTCCACCTTCACCGGCACATGGCCGCCGACCCGGTAGAACTCGCCATCGGCCAGCACCCGCAACAGGCGGGTCTGGGTGTCGGCGGGCATGTCGCCGATCTCGTCGAGGAACAGCGTGCCGCCATCGGCTTGTTCGAAGCGGCCGCGGCGCAGGCTGGCGGCGCCGGTGAAGGCGCCTTTCTCGTGGCCGAACAGCTCGGACTCCATCAGGTCCTTGGGGATCGCCGCCATGTTCAGGGCGATGAACGGCGCCGCCGCGCGCGGGCTGTGGCGGTGCAGGGCGTGGGCCACCAGCTCCTTGCCGGTGCCGGACTCGCCGTTGATCAGCACGGTGATGTTGGAGTGGCTGAGCCGGCCGATGGCGCGGAACACTTCCTGCATCGCCGGCGCCTCGCCGATGATCTCGGGTGTGCGGGCCAGGGCCAGGGGCTCATCCAGTGCCTGCTGCTCCTGGGCATGCTGGTTGGCACGCTTGACCAGCGAGACGGCCTCGTCGACGTCGAACGGCTTGGGCAGGTACTCGAACGCTCCTCCTTGATAGGAGGCCACGGCGCTGTCCAGGTCGGAGTGGGCAGTCATGATGATCACCGGCAGGCCGGGGTGCTGCTCGCGGATCTGTGCCAGCAGGTCGAGCCCGCTGGTGCCGGGCATGCGGATGTCGGAGATGATCACGTCCGGTTGCTGGCGGGCCAGTCGGCCCATCACGCCGTCGGCGCTGTCGAAGCTCTGGGTGGTCATGCCTTCCTGCTGCAGGGCCTTTTCCAGGACCCAGCGGATGGAGCGATCATCATCGACGATCCAGACGGTTTCACTTCGGCTCATGGGGCGATGGCTCCTTGTTCCAGGGGCAGGTAGATCGAGAACGCGGTATGCCCGGGGTGGCTCTCGCATTCGATCAGGCCCTGGTGCTGGCTGATGATGTTCTGGGTGATGGCCAGGCCCAGCCCGGTGCCGTCCGGGCGGCCGCTGACCATGGGATAGAAGAGGGTGTCCTGCAGTTCGGCGGGGATGCCTGGGCCGTTGTCGACGATCTCGACCCGCGCCACCAGGCGATGACGCACGTGGCCGATGGTGAACTGGCGCACCGCGCGGCTGCGCAGGGTGATACGTCCCAGGCGCAGCTCGTTCTGCCCGCCGATGGCCTGCATGGCGTTGCGCACGATATTGAGCACGGCCTGGATCATCTGCTCGGGGTCGACCAGCACGTCCGGCAGGCTCGGGTCGTAGTCGCGGACCAGGGTGATACCACCTTGGCTTTCTGCCTCGACCAGGCTGCAGACGCGCTCCAGCACCTCGTGGATATTGGTCATGGCCAGCGCCGGCAGCTTGTTCGAGCCGAGCATGCGGTCGACCAGGTTACGCAGCCGGTCGGCTTCCTCGATGATCACGTTGGTGTAGTCGCGCAGGCCGTCCTCGGGCAGTTCGCGGGCCAGCAACTGCGCCGCGCCGCGGATTCCCCCGAGCGGGTTCTTGATCTCGTGGGCCAGGCCGCGCACCAGCATCTTGGTGGTTTCCTGCTTGCTCAGCTGGGCTTCTTCCTTGGTGATGCGCAGCAGGCGATCGCGGGGGTGCACCTCCAGCAGCAGCAAGGTCTGGCCTTGGTGCAGGATCGGTGTGACGGCATAGTCGACAGTGAGGGGCTGGCCGGTCAGCGAGGTCAACTGAGCTTCGCGCTTGGTGAACGGGTGTGCCTGTTCCACCGCCTGGCGCAGCGAGTTGAGCGCCTCGGCCGACTCGGTGAACAGTTCGCTGATGAACTGCCCATGGCTGCGCTGGCCGCTGACGGCGAGGAGCATCTCCGCAGCGGGGTTCATGTACTCCAGGCGCAGTTCGCCATTGAGCAGCAGGGTGGCTGTGGTCAGGTTGTCCAGGAGCAGACGGTGCTGAGCATCGCTGATGGTCATAAGGCGTCGTTGACCTCTTTTGGCACATTGGCGTCCCTGCCACTGAAGAAGGGCGCGCACGGATGACGTGCTGGATGCGATGAAAATGCAAGAAGCAAACCAAGGCTCCGAAAAGAAGCGGAAATTCCAGAGAAAGACCTGGGACTGCGCGATTTCGGCCCAGAAAACCTGGGTTTATCGATTCTTGTAAACCAGATTGGCTGCACGATCGAGCGCTGAGGCCTGAAAGTGCACCATTATGGAGCATAGGGTGGTCAGCGCACTTTGCACAGCTGCGTGGTGGCGCGAACCAGGGCAAGGTGGCGGACGGCATCATGGGTGCGTTGTTGCAGCGCCGCAGCCAGTTGGTCGGCGCAATCGTCCGGCGCACTCTGGTCGAAGCGGGCGAGGGCGCTCAGCAACTGTTCCTGCAACTGGTCCAGTGCCGGGCGAATGTCATTCCCCAGGTCACGGCGGGGCAGGTCAGGTGAGCGCTTGGCGCGGCGCCAGTTGTCGAGCAGGTGATATTGCAGGAGTTTGTTGGCCTCGATCTGGTCGGCGAAGAAGCCTTCGGCACGTTCAGGGGCCAGCTGGTAGTCCGCCGCTGCCTGGCGAGCGTCGCTCAGGACCTGGTGTTCACGGGCGCTGGCTTGTACTGGCTGTTGTCGATCCCATTTGTGCAATGCGACTGCCTCGGCGAGGTCCAGGCGGCGTTCGATGGTGGTTAGCAGCGGGTCCAGGGCAGGGTGGGTAGCGGGTGGTGTGGCGCAACCTGTCACGGCGGCGCAGCAGGTCAAGGCGAGGAGTGTGATACGCATGGTGATCTCCTAGGAAAGGTCGCGTCGAGTGTCGTCGCTGAATCGGTGATCGCGGATAAGCATTTTCCTTTGTTGATGGGTGAAAATAGAAACGGCCTCCCGAGGGAGGCCGTTTCAGTGCAGCGGGATCAGATCAGCAGCTGTAGTACAGCTCGTACTCCAGTGGGTGCACGAAGGTGCGGACCTTGATCTCTTCTTCGCTCTTCAGTTCGATGAAGGCATCGATGAAGTCGTCGGAGAACACGCCGCCCTTGGTCAGGAACGCACGGCCTTTGTCCAGCTCTTCCAGGGCCTCTTTCAGGCTGCCGCAAACCTGCGGAATGTCCTTGGCCTCTTCTGGCGGCAGGTCGTACAGGTTCTTGTCGGCAGCATCGCCTGGGTGGATCTTGTTCTGGATGCCGTCCAGGCCGGCCATCAGCAGGGCAGCGAAGGCCAGGTACGGGTTGGCCGACGGGTCCGGGAAGCGCGCTTCGATACGGCGTGCTTTCGGGCTGCCGACGTAGGGGATGCGGATCGAGGCGGAGCGGTTGCGTGCCGAGTAGGCCAGCATGACCGGGGCTTCGAAACCTGGGACCAGACGCTTGTAGGAGTTGGTCGACGGGTTGGTGAAGCCGTTCAGGGCCTTGCCGTGCTTGATGATGCCGCCGATGAAGTACAGGGCGGTGTCGGACAGACCGGCATAGCCTTCGCCGGCGAAGGTGTTCTTGCCGTCTTTCCAGATCGACATGTGCACGTGCATGCCCGAACCGTTGTCGCCGTACAGGGGCTTGGGCATGAAGGTGGCGGTACGGCCGTAAGCGTCGGCAACGTTGTGCACGACGTATTTCAGGGCCTGCACTTCGTCAGCCTTCTTCACCAGGGTGTTGAACTTGACGCCGATTTCGTTCTGGCCGGCAGTCGCCACTTCGTGGTGGTGAACTTCGACGGTCTGACCCATTTCTTCCAGTGCATTGCACATGGCGGTACGGATTTCGTGGTCGTGGTCGAACGGCGGAACCGGGAAGTAGCCGCCTTTGACGCCTGGGCGGTGGCCTTTGTTGCCGCCTTCCACGTCAGCGTCGGACATCCACGAGCCTTGCTCGGAGAAGATCTTGAACATCGAGCCGGAGATGTCCGACTTGAACTTCACTTCGTCGAAGATGAAGAACTCAGGCTCCGGGCCTGCGAACACGGTGTCACCGATGCCGGTGCTCTTGAGGTACTCTTCGGCGCGCTTGGCGATGCCGCGCGGGTCACGATCGTAGCCCTGCATGCTCGACGGGTCGACGATGTCGCAGGTGATGATCAGGGTCGGTTCTTCGGTGAACGGATCCAGCACGGCGGTCTCATCGACCGGCATCAGGATCATGTCGGAGGCTTCGATGCCTTTCCAGCCAGCGATGGAGGATCCGTCGAACATCTTGCCGACTTCGAAGAAGTCTTCGTCCAGGCCATCGCGCGCCGGCATGGTCACGTGATGCTGAACGCCTTTGGTGTCCGTGAAACGCAGATCAATCCACTTGACGTCATGATCTTTGATGAGTTGAACCGACTTCGACATATTGTCCTCCGGATGGTCTAGGGCGCTTGGCCGCGGCCCTGGAAAAAGGGTGTCGCCGGGCGCGGATAGTCGGCCAAGCTTACCTGCCTCACAAGAGAGCAAATTGCATGCCAGTGCTCGAAAATGGCGAGGCGGGGACAAAATCCGGCGCTGACGGGCATTTGGTGCGGGTGCTGATGCTGGCGGCGCACTCATATGATGCGCCCTGGGATTTAATTGCACTATTTTGGTGCGTTACTGAAAGGTGCAGGCCGTATCGCGGGGCGGTGATTGGCGTGGGAGCGGGCTTGCTCCGCGATAAGGCCGGTAGAGGCAACATAATTCGCACCGGCTGTACAAAATTGGTCAAAAGCTGAGCAATTTCCGCTATAATTCGCGCCCCCTATTTTCGGCAGGCCCTGCGCGCGCTGTTAACCCAATGAAACTTATCGTCAAAGTCTTCCCAGAGATCACCATCAAGAGCCGGCCGGTGCGCAAGCGCTTCATCCGCCAGCTCGGCAAGAACATCCGCGTCGTGCTCAAGGACCTCGATCCCGAGCTCGTGGTCGATGGTGTCTGGGACAATCTCGAGGTGGTCACCCGCGTCGAGGACGAGAAGATTCAGCGCGAAATGATCGAGCGCCTCACCTGCACCCCGGGTATCACCCACTTCCTGCAGGTCGAGGAGTACCCGCTGGGCGACTTCGACGACATCGTCGCCAAGTGCAAGCACCATTTCGGTCACCTGCTGGCCGGCAAGCGCTTCGCCGTGCGCTGCAAGCGTGGTGGCCACCATGACTTCACCTCGATGGATGTCGACCGTTATGTCGGCAGCCAGTTGCGCCAGCAGTGCGGCGCTTCCGGCATCGACCTGAAGAACCCGGAAGTCCTGGTCCGCATCGAAGTCCGCGACCAGCGCCTGTACGTCGTGCACAACCAGCACAACGGCATCGGCGGTTACCCGCTGGGTGCCCTGGAGCAGACCCTGGTGCTGATGTCCGGTGGTTTCGACTCCACCGTGGCGGCATACCAGATGATGCGCCGCGGTCTGATGACCCACTTCTGCTTCTTCAACCTCGGTGGCCGTGCCCACGAACTGGGCGTGATGGAAGTTGCCCACTACCTGTGGAAGAAGTTCGGCAGCAGCCAGCGCGTGCTGTTCATCAGCGTGCCGTTCGAGGAAGTGGTCGGCGAGATCCTCAACAAGGTCGACAACAGCTACATGGGCGTGACCCTCAAGCGCATGATGCTGCGCGCCGCCGCGCGCATGGCCGAGCGCCTGGAGATCGACGCCCTGGTCACCGGCGAGGCGATCTCCCAGGTTTCCAGCCAGACCCTGCCGAACCTGTCGATCATCGATTCGGCCACCGACAAGCTGGTACTGCGCCCGCTGCTGGCCAGCCACAAGCAGGACATCATCGACCAGGCCTACGCGATCGGCACCGCCGACTTCGCCAAGCACATGCCGGAATACTGCGGCGTGATCTCGGTGAATCCGACCACCCATGCCAAGCGTCACCGCATGGAGCATGAAGAGAAACAGTTCGAGATGGAGGTCCTGGAGCGAGCCATCGAGCGCGCCAAGTTCATCTCCATCGACCATGTGATCGACGAACTGGGCAAGGACATCGAAGTCGAGGAAGTGGGCGAGGCGCTGCCTGGCCAGATCGTCATCGACATTCGTCACCCCGATGCCCAGGAAGACGAACCTCTGGTGCTGGACGGAATCGAAGTCCAGGCCATGCCGTTCTACGCCATCAACAGCAAGTTCAAGCATCTGGACGCCAATCGCCAGTACTTGCTGTATTGCGACAAAGGTGTGATGAGCCGCTTGCACGCACACCACCTGCTCAGTGAGGGACATGCCAATGTGCGTGTTTATCGTCCGACATAAGACGCCAGGGCTGTATGGCGGCAGCATCCGCCATCGCCCTCCCGACCATCGGGCCCGCTGAGCCTCAAACCGTACATATTCGCCGCCTACACTGGTGGCAACCGAATCCTCTGATCGAGATACAGTTGTGATCGAAAATCTGCGTAACATCGCCATCATCGCCCACGTTGACCATGGTAAAACCACCCTGGTCGACAAACTCCTGCGCCAGTCCGGCACCCTGGAGCGTAACGAGCTCAACGACGAGCGCGTCATGGACTCCAACGACCAGGAAAAAGAGCGCGGTATTACCATTCTGGCGAAGAACACCGCCATCAACTGGAACGGCTACCACATCAACATCGTCGACACCCCCGGCCACGCCGACTTCGGTGGCGAGGTCGAGCGTGTGATGTCGATGGTCGACTCCGTGCTGCTGCTGGTCGACGCCCAGGACGGCCCGATGCCGCAAACCCGCTTCGTGACCAAGAAGGCCTTCGAAGCCGGCCTGAAGCCGATCGTCGTGATCAACAAGGTCGACCGCCCGGGCGCTCGTCCTGACTGGGTTCTGGACCAGATCTTCGACCTGTTCGACAACCTCGGCGCCACCGACGACCAGCTGGACTTCCAGGTTGTCTACGCCTCGGCCCTGAACGGCATCGCCGGTCTGGACCACACCGCCATGGCCGAAGACATGACCCCGCTGTACCAGTCGATCATCGACAACGTACCGGCGCCGTCCGTTGACCGTGATGGTCCGTTCCAGATGCAGATCTCTGCACTGGACTACAACAGCTTCCTCGGTGTTATCGGCGTTGGCCGTATCGCCCGTGGTCGCGTCAAGCCGAACACCCCGGTCGTCGCCATCGACACCAACGGCAAGAAGCGCAACGGCCGTATCCTGAAGCTGATGGGTCACCACGGCCTGCACCGTGTGGACGTCGAAGAAGCCCAGGCTGGCGACATCGTCTGCATCAGCGGCTTCGAAGAGCTGTTCATCTCCGACACCCTGTGCGACATCAACACCGTCGAGGCGATGAAGCCGCTGACCGTTGACGAGCCGACCGTTTCGATGACCTTCCAGGTCAACGACTCGCCGTTCTGCGGCAAGGAAGGCAAGTTCGTGACCTCCCGTAACATCAAGGAGCGTCTGGACAAAGAGCTGCTGTACAACGTGGCACTGCGCGTTGAAGAAGGCGACTCGGCCGACAAGTTCAAGGTTTCCGGCCGTGGTGAACTGCACCTGTCGGTACTGATCGAAACCATGCGCCGTGAAGGCTTCGAGATGGCCGTGGGCCGTCCTGAAGTGATCATCCGCGAAGAGAACGGCGTCAAGCAGGAGCCGTTCGAGAACGTCACCATCGACATCCCTGAAGACTCCCAGGGCAAGGTCATGGAAGAAATGGGCCTGCGTAAGGGCGACCTGACCAACATGGCGCCGGATGGCAAGGGCCGTGTTCGTCTGGAGTACAACGTACCGGCTCGCGGTCTGATCGGTTTCCGTAACCAGTTCCTGACCCTGACCAACGGTGCAGGCATCCTGACCTCGATCTTCGATCGCTACGACACCATGAAGCCAGGCCAGATGTCCGGTCGTCTGAACGGTGTTCTGGTTTCGATCGAGACCGGCAAGGCGCTGACCTACTCGCTGGAAACCCTGCAGGCTCGCGGCAAGCTGTTCATCGAGCACGGCCAGGACATCTACAACGGTCAGATCATCGGCCTGAACAGCCGTGACAACGACCTGGGCGTGAACCCGACCAAAGGCAAGAAGCTCGACAACATGCGTGCTTCGGGCAAGGACGAAGTCATCGCCCTGGTTCCGCCGGTTCGCCACACGCTGGAGCAGGCCCTGGAATTCATCCAGGACGACGAGCTGTGCGAAGTGACGCCTAAGTCGATCCGTCTGCGCAAGAAGATCCTGGACGAAGGCGAGCGTACCCGCGCTGCCAAGAAAGCCAAGAACTGATTGAGTTCAGGCTGAAATGAAAACGCCCCCGGTCGAAAGGCCGGGGGCGTTTTTGTTTGTCTTCGGGATGTCGGGCCGCTTTGCGCTCCGTCGCAGGCTATCGCCAGCTCCCACAGGGTTCTGCCGACATCATGCCCTGTCCATTCTCTGTTTGGGTAACCGACTTCGGCTCTAGCGCAAGCCCTGCCTGAGCTGCTGACTCCAGGCTTTTCACAATCTCTGTTTGGGATTGCTGACTCCAGGCTTTTCACAATCTCTGTTTGGGATTGCTGACCCCAGGCTTTTCACAATCGCTGTTTGGGATTGCTGACTCCAGGCTTTTCACAATCTCTGTTTGGGATTGCTGACTCCAGGCTTTTCACAATCTCTGTTTGGGATTGCTGACCCCAGGCTTTTCACAATCTCTGTTTGGGATTGCTGACTCCAGGCTTTTCACAATCGCTGTTTGGGATTGCTGACTCCAGGCTTTTCACAATCGCTGTTTGGGATTGCTGACTCCAGGCTTTTCACAATCGCTGTTTGGGATTGCTGGCTCCAGGCTTTTCACAATCTCTGTTTGGGATTGCTGACTCCAGGCTTTTCACAATCGCTGTTTGGGATTGCTGGCTCCAGGCTTTTCACAATCTCTGTTTGGGATTGCTGGCTCCAGGCTTTTCACAATCTCTGTTTGGGATTGCTGACTCCAGGCTTTTCACAATCGCTGTTTGGGATTGCTGGCTCCAGGCTTTTCACAATCGCTGTTTGGGATTGCTGGCTCCAGGCTTTTCACAATCTCTGTTTGGGATTGCTGACTCCAGGCTTTTCACAGTCGCTGTTTGGGATTGCTGATCCGGGCCTTTCACAGTCTCTGTTTGGGTTGCTGATCCAGGCCTTTCACAATCTCTGTGGGAGCTGGCGACAGCCTGCGACGGGCTGCGACGGGCTGCGGGGATACTTGAAGGCTTAACGTCCGACTGCCTTGGGCTTGTACGCGCAATACCCTGGCCGCGGCCCGATCCTGGGGTGGTTGCGGCAAGTGTCCGGACGCTTGTCGTAGATGGTGCACAGCCGGCTCTTGCGATCCAGGTACATGCAGTCATCGTTGCTCATCCGGGTCAGGGTGAAGATCCCCGACTTCTGGTTGAAGCGCTCGATGATGCCTTCCTTCTGCAGGCGCTTGGCAACGTTCTTCGGCGGTTCGTCCTTCTCGAATTCGTCCACCACTCCGATGCGGATCAGATCCTTGATCTTCACCTCCACCGGCAGGGTGCAACAGGTCGAGTGGCAGCCACCGCACATGTGGCTGGCATAACGCTGCCAAGTTTCCAGGCGGTCGACTTCGGCGGCGGCGATCAGGGTCGTTTTCATCGTTATAGGGGGCGCATCACGGTCTTGGGGCGCGCGATCATACCGGAGTTGTTCAATTTGTGAACAACCTTTTGCCTGATTTCCGCCGTCCGGGTGAAAACCGCGAACCGTGGCTGCCACTCCATGTCAGAGCGTCTAGGCTGAACAATCTTCCCGCGCTTTCGTCCACTTGCCCGAGGATGCCCCATGTCCCAGGAACCCAAAGCCCGTGACGCCAAGGCCCAGCAAGAAGAGGTGGCCGCTTTTCGCGCCGCTGTACTGGCCAAGCTGACCTACGCGGTCGGCAAGGACCCGGAACATGCCTTCGATCACGACTGGTTCGAAGCCATCGCCCTGGCGGCCCGCGACCACATGGTCGACCACTGGATGGACCATACCCGCCAGGCCTACCGCCGTAGCCAGAAGCGTGTTTATTACCTTTCCCTCGAGTTCCTCATCGGTCGGCTGCTGTACGACAGCCTGAGCAACCTCGGCTACCTGGAGATCGCCCGCGAGGCCCTGGAAGGGCTGGACGTGGACCTGGAGCGCATCCGCCTGCTCGAGCCGGACGCCGCACTGGGCAACGGCGGCCTCGGGCGTCTGGCGGCGTGCTTCATGGAAAGCATGTCGACCTTGGGCATCGCCGCCCATGGCTATGGCATCCGTTATGAGCACGGACTGTTCCGCCAGGCGCTGGTTGAGGGTTGGCAGCAGGAGCAGACCGAGAACTGGCTGGATTTCGGCAACCCCTGGGAGTTCGAGCGGGCCGAGGTGATCTACCCGATCAGCTTTGGCGGCAGTGTCGAGACCGTGTACGAGAACAATGGCCAGCAGCGCCAGGTATGGTGGCCGGGCGAGACGGTGCGGGCGGTGGCCTACGATACCCCGGTGGTCGGCTGGCGTGGCGCCAGCGTCA
The DNA here is from genome assembly GCF_011752525.1 of Pantoea sp. Cy-639. Classification (GTDB taxonomy): domain Bacteria; phylum Pseudomonadota; class Gammaproteobacteria; order Pseudomonadales; family Pseudomonadaceae; genus Aquipseudomonas. Next base: position 136,890 of record NZ_VWXI01000007.1, read on the forward strand.
ACACCCTGCGCCTGTGGCGGGCCCGGGCGCTGGAGGAGCTGCACCTGGAGCGCTTCAACGCCGGCGACCACCTGGGGGCCGTCGCCGAAGTGGCGCGGGCCGAGAGCATCTCGCGGGTGCTGTACCCGGCCGACAGCACCGAGGCGGGGCAGGAGCTGCGCCTGCGCCAGGAGTTTTTCTTCGTCTCGGCTTCGCTGCAGGACCTGCTGCGGCGCCACCTGAACATGCACGACAACCTGCTCAACCTGCCGGATGCCGCCGCCATCCAGCTCAACGACACCCATCCGTCGATCGCGGTGGCCGAATTGATGCGGCTGCTGGTCGACCAGCACGAGATTCCCTGGGACACGGCCTGGCAGCTCACCGTCGGCACCCTGGCCTATACCAACCACACGCTGCTGCCCGAGGCCCTGGAGACCTGGCCGGTGGCGCTGATGGAGCGGATGCTGCCGCGGCACATGCAGATCATCTACCTGATCAACGCCTACCACATCGACGCCTTGCGGGCCAAAGGCCTGCATGATTTCGACGTGCTGCGGGCAGTGTCGCTGATCGAGGAGGACAACGGTCGCCGGGTACGCATGGGCAACCTGGCGTTTCTCGGCTCGCACAGCGTCAACGGCGTGTCGGCGCTGCACAGCAAACTGATGAAGAGCACGGTGTTCGCCGAGTTGCACAAGCTCTACCCACAACGGATCAACAACAAGACCAACGGCATCACCTTCCGCCGTTGGTTGTACCAGGCCAACCCGTCGCTCACCTCGATGCTGGTCGAGGCCCTGGGGGCGGACGTGCTGGACAATCCCGAAGGCAAGCTCAAGGCGTTGGCGCCGTTCGCCGACAAGGCCGCGTTCCGCAGGCAATTCGCCGCCCAGCGCCTGCACAGCAAGCGGGCGCTGGCCAGCATCATCCAGGACCGGCTCGGCGTTACGGTCAATCCCGAGGCGTTGTTCGACGTGCAGGTCAAGCGTATCCACGAGTACAAGCGCCAACTGCTCAATCTGCTGCACACCGTGGCCCTGTACCAGGCCATGCGCAACGATCCGGGCACCGACTGGGTGCCGCGGGTGAAGCTCTTCGCCGGCAAGGCCGCGGCGAGTTATCAGCAGGCCAAGCTGATCATCAAGCTGGCCAACGATATCGCCCGAGTGGTCAATAACGACCCGACCGTGCGCGGTCTGCTCAAGGTGGTGTTCCTGCCCAACTACAACGTCAGCCTGGCCGAGAGCATCATTCCGGCGGCCGACCTGTCCGAGCAGATCTCCACCGCCGGCTACGAGGCATCGGGTACCAGCAACATGAAGTTCGGGCTCAACGGCGCGCTGACCATCGGCACCCTGGACGGCGCCAACGTTGAAATGTGCGAGCAGGTCGGCGCCGAGAACATGTTCATCTTCGGCCTGACCGCGCAGCAGGTGGAGGCACGCCGGCGCTCCGGCGATTTCGGCGCCAGTGCCGCGATCGCGGCCTCGGGGCGCCTGGGCGATGTGCTGCAGGCGATCCGCAGCGGGGTGTTTTCGCCAGATGACCCGTCGCGCTATGTCGGATTGGTCGACGGCCTGGTCGCCTATGACCGCTTCCTGGTGTGCGCCGATTTCGATGCCTATTGGGATGCCCAGCGGCGGGTCGAGGAACTGTGGCACGCGCCGCAGGAATGGTGGCGCATGGCGGTGCTCAATACTGCGCGGATGGGCTGGTTTTCATCCGACCGGACCATTCGCGAATATGCCACCGAAATCTGGAAGGCGCTGGATTGATGTCGGCGCTGCAGGAGCGGGCAACCGACCATCGGCCGGATACTTGCTGAACTCAAGTCCCGAAGTCGAGTCTCTTTGCTCGCTAGCCTGCAACTCTCCCTGTAAACTGCGGGGGTTTTCTCCCCCTTTTCCTTTCGGAGCCATACATGTCCCGCGTTACCCTGAGTCGCTATCTGATTGAGCAGACCCGCAGCAACAACACCCCTGCCGATCTGCGCTTCCTGATCGAAGTGGTGGCGCGTGCGTGCAAGGAGATCAGCCACCACGTGTCCAAGGGCGCCCTCGGCGGCGTGCTGGGCAGCATGGGCACCGAGAACGTGCAGGGCGAAGTGCAGAAGAAGCTCGACGTGATCTCCAACGACATCCTGCTCGAGGCCAACGAGTGGGGCGGCCACCTGGCCGGCATGGCGTCCGAGGAAATGGACAACGCCTACCAGATCCCGGGCAAGTATCCGAAAGGCGCCTACCTGCTGGTCTTCGACCCGCTGGACGGTTCGTCGAACATCGACGTCAACGTCTCGGTCGGTACCATCTTCTCGGTACTGCGTTGCCCCAACGAATACCTGAGCCAGAACGAAACCCTGAACGAAAACGCCTTCCTGCAGCCAGGCACCCAGCAGGTCGCCGCCGGTTACGCCATCTACGGCCCGCAGACCATGCTGATCCTGACCCTGGGCAACGGCGTCAAGGGCTTCACCCTGGATCGTGAACTGGGCAGCTTCGTCCTGACCCACGAGAACATCCGCGTACCGGAAAGCACCGCCGAGTTCGCCATCAACATGTCCAACCAGCGTCACTGGGAAGCCCCGGTACAGCGCTACGTGGGCGAGCTGCTGGCCGGCGAGACCGGTCCGCTGAAGAAGAACTACAACATGCGCTGGATCGCCTCGATGGTGGCTGACGTGCACCGCATCCTGACCCGTGGCGGTCTGTTCATGTACCCGCGCGATGCCCGCGAGCCGAGCAAGCCGGGCAAGCTGCGCCTGATGTACGAAGCCAACCCGATGTCGTTCATCATCGAACAGGCTGGCGGCGCCTCGACCAACGGCTACGACCGGATCCTCGACATCAAGCCGGACAGCCTGCACCAGCGTGTGTCGGTGATCCTCGGCTCGAAGGAAGAGGTAGAGCGCGTCACCGCCTACCACAAGGAGTAAGTCATGCTCGCACCTTGGCAGCCGTTGCTGGAGTGGTGGTTCGGTTGGGGCACCAGTGCCCAGGCCGTGGCTGACGAGAAGAACACGCTGTGGTTCGGCAAGCACCATGATGTCGATGCCCATGCCCTGTTCGGCGACCTGGTCGAGCAGGCCCTGGCGGGCGGGCTCGACGAGTGGCAGCAGAGTCCGCAGGGCTGGCTCGGTCTGCTGATCCTGCTCGATCAATTGCCGCGTATGATCCATCGCGACACGCCACGCGCCTTCGAGGGCGATCGGCGGGCGCAGGTGGTGGCCATGCAGGGGCTGCAGAAGAACTGGGACTACCAGTTGCTGCCGATCCAGCGGGTGTTCGTGCTGCTGGTGCTGGAGCATGCCGAGGTGCTCGACTGGCAGAACCTGTGCGTCGAGCGCTATAAGTCGCTGCTGGACGAGCAGCCGGAAGCCAACCGTCGGTTGTTCGAAGGCTTCCTCGACTATGCCGAGCAGCACCAGCGGGTGATTGCCCGCTTCGGTCGCTTCCCGCACCGCAACTTGGTGCTGGGGCGTCCGAGCACCAGTGAAGAGATGGACTTCCTGCTGGAGCCCGGTTCGCGGTTCTGAGCCGAGTAACGTGGCAGCGGGCTTGCCCCGCTCCCACGTTTTCAGAGCCTTGAGCTATCCATCCTGTGCTTCAATCGCGACCTGTTGCAGGCACGCAAAGTGCCTTGCTGCTTCTGCTCCCTTTCCCTGATTGCGCGTATCGGCCACGGCTGTCCAGCCACTGCACAAGGCACCAATCGTTTGCGCGCCAGTCGACCAATGGCGGATGACGAAAACCTTGGCTGGCAGGGAACCGCGGAGCTGTTTTCCCTTCTAAGCTCCCTGCAGGTCCTCGTGCCTGTGCATCCACCTCCAGGAGTGTCCCCCATGTCGTTGCGTTCCCTCGCCCTGTTGTCCTTGTGCGTCGTCCTGACTGCCTGCAGCAAGATCAACCAGGAAAACTATTCCAAGCTCAAGGCCGGCATGAACAAGGCCGAAGTCGAGCAATTGCTCGGTACGCCGAAGGAGTGCTCGGGCGCGTTGGGCATGAGCAGCTGCACCTGGGGTGACGAGAAGAGCTTCATCAGCGTGCAGTATGCTGCCGACAAGGTCCTGATGTATTCCGGGCAGGGCCTCAAATGAGGCGTCTGCACCTGCTGCTGGGGATTTGCCTGGTGATGCTGCTCGGTGGCTGCGCTACCTCGGCCACCGATCCTCTGGCGCCGAAGACCGCAGGTGCGGTCGACCTCAAGCGTTATCAGGGCAAGTGGTTCGAGTTGGCACGCCTGCCGATGAAGTACCAGGAGGGCTGTGCCCAGTCCGAGGCCCACTACAACGTCAAGCCCGACGGCACCATGGGTGTGCTGAACCGCTGCCGTACCCTGGGTGACGAGTGGCTGCGCGCCGAAGGCCATGCCACCCCGCAGCAAGCCGGGCACACCGACAAATTGTGGGTGGAGTTCGACAACTGGTTCACCCGCCTGGTGCCTGGCGTGGCCAAGGGGCAGTACTGGATCCTGTATGTCGACGATCGCTACCGCAGCGCCGTTGTCGGCAGCCCGGACCACAAGTACCTGTGGATTCTGTCGCGCACGCCGTCGATGCCGGCGTGGGAGCGCGAGAGCCTGATGTCCAAGGCGCGTCAGCAGGGGTACGACACCAGCCGGCTGATCTGGCGCACGCCCGACAAGGACATTGTCGCCCGGCATTGAGTTTCAGGCCGGCGCAGTCTCTGTAGGAGCGGCCTCGTGTCGCGAAAGGGCCGCAAGGCGGCCCCGGCGATAGGTGCAACACTGAAGTTCTGTGGGGCGCTCCGCACCCCTTTCGCGAAACAAGGCCGCCTCTACAGCTAGCGCGCTTCAGGCGAGTAGCTGGCGCAGTACCTCCACAAACGCCGCTGCACTTTCCTCTTCCTGGGCATGCCGCCCCTGGCGCACCACCCATTGGCCGTTGACCATCACATCGCGTACCTGCCGGTCGCCGCCGGCGAACAGCCAGCGGTTGAGGATGGCGTCGCCGTCGGCCACGGCCAGGTATGGATCCTGTCCGTCCAACACCAGCCAGTCCGCACGTCGGCCGGCCGCCAGTTCGCCGACCGGTTGCCCCAGTGCCTGGGCACCGCCGCTCAGGGCAGCGTCGTACAGCGTGCGCCCGACCATCGGCTGGTCGGCACGATACAGCCGGTTGCGGCGCTGGTCGCGCAGGCGCTGGCCGTACTCCAGCCAGCGCAGTTCCTCGACCACGCTCAGTGACACGTGGCTGTCCGAGCCGATCCCCAGTCGCCCGCCCTGGGCCAGGTAGTCCACGGCCGGGAAGATACCGTCGCCCAGGTTCGCCTCGGTGGTCAGGCACAGGCCGGCCACCGCGCCGCTGCGAGCCATGGCGGCGACTTCGTCGGGCTCGGCGTGGGTGGCGTGGACCAGGCACCAGCGCGCGTCCACCTCGGTGTGCTCGTACAGCCATTGCAGCGGGCGGCGACCGCTCCAGGCCAGGCAGTCGTCGACCTCCTTCTGCTGTTCGGCAATGTGGATGTGCACCGGACAGGTCGTGTCACTGGCGCCCAGAACCTCGGCGATCTGTCCTGGAGTGACCGCGCGCAGGGAGTGGAAGCACAAGCCCAGCTGTTGCGCGGGCTGCTGCGCCAGCAGTGGTTGCAGCTGCTGTTGCAGGCGCAGGTACTGTTCGGTGCTGTTGATGAAGCGGCGTTGCCCGTCGTTGGGCGCCTGGCCACCGAAGCCCGAGTGGCTGTAGAGCACCGGCAGCAAGGTCAGGCCGATGCCGCTGGCGGTAGCGGCGGCGCTGATGCGGCGCGACAGCTCGGCCGGGTCGGCGTAGCGCTGGCCGTGCTGGTCGTGGTGCACGTAGTGGAACTCGGCCACCGAGGTGTAGCCGGCCTTGAGCATCTCGATGTACAGCTGGCGGGCGATGACCTGCAACTGCCCGGGCGTGATCTGGCCGACCAGGCGGTACATCAGGTCGCGCCAGGTCCAGAAACTGTCGTTGGGATTGCCGGCCACTTCCGCCAACCCGGCCATGGCTCGTTGGAACGCGTGCGAATGCAGGTTGGGCATGCCCGGCAGCAGGGGACCGCCCAGGCGTTCGGCGCCCTCGGCACTGGCATCGGTGGTAACCGAGCTCAACCGGCCATCGGCGGCGACCTCCAGGCGGACGTTGCGGGACCAGCCCGTGGGCAGCAGGGCGCGTTCGGCGAAGTAGGCGGACATCGAGGCAAATCCTGTTATTGTTAACTTGTATATACATATACAGCCGTTTGCCTGCCGGGTAAACTCCGGCAAGCTACCGCTCACGCCAACCGTACAAGGACTCAACGCCGTGCCGACACCTCCTGTCTCCGCGCTGGTTGCCCAGATGGGCGAAGGGCCGGCGCCGCTCTACGCCCGGGTGAAACAGATGATCATCCAGCAGATCGAGAGCGGCAGCTGGCCGCCCCATCACCGGGTGCCCTCGGAGAGCGAACTGGTCAGCGAGCTGGGTTTCAGCCGCATGACCATCAACCGTGCCCTGCGCGAGCTGACCGCCGAAGGGCTGCTGATCCGCATGCAGGGTGTCGGCACCTTCGTTGCCGAACCCAAGAGCCGCTCGGCGCTGTTCGAGGTCAACAACATCGCCGACGAGATCGCCGGCCGTGGTCACCAGCATAGCTGCCAGGTGATCCGCCTGGCCGAGGAAGCCGCAGGCTCCGAGCGTGCCCTGGCCCTGGACATGCGCGAAGGCCAGCGGGTGTTCCATTCGCTGATCGTGCACTACGAGAATGGCGTGCCGGTGCAGATCGAGGACCGCTACGTCAATGCCGCCATCGCCCCGGACTACCTCAAGCAGGACTTCACCCGACAGACGCCGTACGCCTACCTGTCGCAGGTCGCGCCGCTCACCGAGGGCGAGCACGTGGTCGAGGCCATCCTCGCCGAGCCCGAGGAGTGCCGCCTGCTGCAGATCGAGCGCGGCGAGCCGTGTCTGCTGATCCGTCGCCGTACCTGGTCCGGCCGCCAGCCGGTGACTGCCGCGCGGCTGATCCACCCCGGTTCCCGTCATCGCCTGGAAGGACGATTCAGTAAATGAGCCAGTTGCAGTTGTTGCGCGCCCACGACTATCCGCGCATGCCCTGGAAGAACGGTGGTGGTTTCACCGAAGAGATCACCCGCGACGCCGGTGATGGCCTGGACGGTTTCGGCTGGCGCCTGTCGATCGCCGATATCGAGGAGTCCGGTGGCTTTTCCAGCTTTGCCGGTTATCAGCGCATCATCACCGTGCTCCAGGGCGACGGCATGCGTCTGCTGGTCGATGGCCAGGCCACTCGACCGCTGCTACCGTTCGATGCGTTCGCCTTCAGTGGCGAGAGCCAGGTCAGTTGCAAGCTGCTGGGCGCAGCGATCCGCGACTTCAACCTGATCTATGCGCCACAGCGCTATCGGGCGCGGTTGCAGTGGTTCGACGGTAGCAGCCGGCTGTTCAGTTCGGCGTCGACGGTGCTGCTGTTCGCGGCGAGCAACCATGTCGAGGTTCGCGGGGCATGGCCGGGCGTGAAGCAGCTGGGGTTGTACGACTGCCTGCAGATCGAGAATGGTGGCCAGGTTCAGGAGTTGGACGTGCAAGGGCGATTCTGCCTGATCGAACTGACACCAACCTGATTCCGTCGCCAGTACATCGCGGGGCAAGCCTGCTCCCACGCCAAGCTTCGTTGGTCGTGGGGGTGGGCTTGCCCCGCGATGCGTTTCGGAGGAGTGGTCGGTCTTTTTTGGTTGCCTATGCTTGTACATACAAGTAAAGGTGTGTTTGTATAGTCGCCACGACACATACATGCCGTCGGACGACCGCAGAGGACATCCCCGTGACTGACAACAACAAATACCGTGACGTAGAAATCCGTGCCCCGCGTGGCAACAAGCTGACCGCCAAGAGCTGGCTGACCGAAGCGCCGCTGCGCATGCTGATGAACAACCTCGACCCGCAGGTCGCCGAGAACCCCAAGGAACTGGTGGTGTACGGCGGCATCGGCCGTGCCGCGCGCAACTGGGAGTGCTACGACAAGATCGTCGAGACCCTGACCCGCCTGGAAGACGACGAGACCCTGCTGGTGCAGTCGGGCAAGCCGGTTGGCGTGTTCAAGACCCACAGCAACGCTCCGCGGGTACTGATCGCCAACTCCAACCTGGTGCCGCACTGGGCAAACTGGGAGCACTTCAACGAACTGGATGCCAAAGGCCTGGCCATGTACGGCCAGATGACCGCCGGCAGCTGGATCTACATCGGTAGCCAGGGCATCGTCCAGGGCACCTACGAAACCTTCGTCGAGGCCGGGCGCCAGCACTACAACGGCAGCCTGAAAGGCAAGTGGGTACTGACCGCCGGCCTGGGCGGCATGGGCGGTGCCCAGCCTCTGGCCGCGACCTTGGCCGGCGCCTGCTCGCTGAACATCGAGTGCCAGCAGAGCCGCATCGACTTCCGCCTGGAAACCCGCTACGTCGACGAGCAGGCCAAGGACCTCGATGACGCCCTGGCGCGTATCGCCAAGTACACCGCCGAAGGCAAGGCCATCTCCATCGCCCTGCATGGCAACGCCGCCGAGATCCTCCCGGAACTGGTCAAGCGCGGCGTGCGCCCGGACATGGTCACCGACCAGACCAGTGCCCACGATCCGCTCAACGGCTACCTGCCAGCCGGCTGGACCTGGGAGCAGTACCGCGACCGCGCGCAGACCGATCCGGCCGCAGTGGTCAAGGCCGCCAAGCAGTCGATGGCCGTGCACGTTCAGGCCATGCTCGATTTCCAGAAGCAGGGCATTCCGACCTTCGACTATGGCAACAACATCCGCCAGATGGCCAAGGAAGAGGGCGTGGCCAATGCCTTCGACTTCCCGGGCTTCGTCCCGGCCTACATCCGTCCGCTGTTCTGCCGGGGTGTCGGTCCGTTCCGCTGGGCCGCGCTGTCGGGCGACGCCGAGGACATCTACAAGACCGACGCCAAGGTCAAGGAGCTGATCCCGGACGACGCCCACCTGCACCGCTGGCTGGACATGGCGCGCGAGCGCATCAGCTTCCAGGGCCTGCCGGCGCGTATCTGCTGGGTTGGCCTGGGCCTGCGCGCCAAGCTGGGCCTGGCGTTCAACGAGATGGTCCGCAGCGGCGAGCTGTCGGCACCGGTGGTGATCGGCCGCGACCACCTGGACTCCGGCTCGGTGTCCAGCCCCAACCGCGAGACCGAAGCCATGCGCGACGGCTCCGATGCAGTCTCCGACTGGCCGCTGCTCAACGCCTTGCTCAACACCGCGGGCGGCGCCACCTGGGTTTCGCTGCACCACGGCGGCGGCGTGGGCATGGGCTTCTCCCAGCATTCGGGCATGGTCATCGTCTGTGACGGTACCGACGAGGCGGCGGCGCGGATTGCCCGCGTGCTGACCAACGACCCAGGCACCGGCGTGATGCGCCACGCCGACGCCGGCTACCAGATCGCCATCGACTGCGCCAAGGAGCAGGGCCTGGACCTGCCGATGATCACCGGCTGATCGCCGCGTTTTGGATCGCACCCTGCACGGGTGATACTGAACAACAAGAAGGGGGCCATGGCCCCCAAGCGATTGGAGTAGCGAAGTGACCGAACTCACCCTCAAGCCTGGCACCCTGACCCTGGCCCAGCTGCGCGCGATTCATGCCGCGCCCGTGCGCCTGCAACTGGATGCCAGCGCTGCACCGGCCATCGACGCCAGCGTCGCCTGCGTCGAGCAGATCATCGCCGAAGACCGCACCGCGTACGGCATCAATACCGGCTTCGGCCTGCTGGCCTCGACCCGCATCGCCAGCCACGACCTCGAGAACCTGCAGCGCTCGCTGGTGCTGTCCCACGCCGCCGGTATCGGCGCGCCGCTGGACGACGACCTGGTACGGCTGATCATGGTGCTCAAGATCAACAGCCTCAGCCGTGGCTTCTCCGGTATCCGCCGCAAAGTCATCGATGCGCTGATCGCCCTGGTCAACGCCGAAGTCTATCCGCACATTCCGCTCAAGGGCTCGGTCGGTGCCTCCGGCGACCTGGCACCGCTGGCGCACATGTCGCTGGTGCTGCTGGGCGAGGGCAAGGCCCGCTACAAGGGCCAGTGGCTGTCGGCCACCGAGGCCCTGGCGGTCGCCGGCCTTGAACCGCTGACCCTGGCCGCCAAGGAGGGCCTGGCCCTGCTCAACGGGACCCAGGCCTCCACTGCCTACGCCCTGCGCGGCCTGTTCCAGGCCGAGGACCTGTACGCCGCGGCGATCGCCTGTGGCGGTCTGAGCGTCGAGGCGGCACTGGGCTCGCGTTCGCCGTTCGATGCACGCATCCACGCTGTGCGTGGCCAGCGCGGCCAGATCGACACCGCTGCCTGCTTCCGCGACCTGTTGGGCGATTCCAGCGAAGTCTCGCTGTCGCACAAGAACTGCGACAAGGTCCAGGACCCGTACTCGCTGCGCTGCCAGCCACAGGTCATGGGTGCCTGCCTGACCCAGATCCGCCAGGCCGCCGAGGTGCTGGGCATCGAGGCCAACGCCGTGTCGGACAACCCATTGGTGTTCGCCGCCGAAGGCGATGTGATCTCCGGCGGCAACTTCCACGCCGAGCCGGTGGCCATGGCCGCTGACAACATCGCCCTGGCCATTGCCGAGATCGGCTCGCTGAGCGAGCGCCGCATCTCGCTGATGATGGACAAGCACATGTCCCAACTGCCGCCATTCCTGGTGGAAAACGGCGGGGTCAACTCGGGCTTCATGATCGCCCAGGTCACCGCCGCCGCGCTGGCCAGCGAGAACAAGGCGCTGTCGCATCCGCACAGTGTCGACAGCCTGCCGACCTCGGCCAACCAGGAAGACCACGTGTCGATGGCTCCGGCTGCCGGCAAGCGTCTGTGGGAAATGGCCGAAAACACCCGTGGCGTGCTGGCCATCGAATGGCTGGGCGCCTGCCAGGGCCTGGACCTGCGCAAAGGGCTGAAGACCTCGGTCAAGCTCGAGCAGGCGCGTCAGGCGCTGCGCCGCGAGGTGCCGCACTATGACCGCGACCGTTTCTTCGCCCCGGATATCGAGGCGGCTGCCGCGCTGCTGGCCAAGGGTACCCTGACCGGCTTGCTGCCGACGGGCGTGCTGCCAAGCCTGTAATACCCCAGGGGCCGCCTTGCGGCCCATTCGCGGACAAGCCCGCGCCTACGAAAAAGCTATCGCGCCCACCCTGTATCGCGTTCAAATGTCGCGGTCATGTGGCGTAGACACGTAGGCGCGGGCTTGCCCGCGAACGGCTGCAACCCAGCCCCTTCGATCTCACGACCACAAGAACAATTTAAGGACGTGACATGCAACAAGCTCAAGGTCTCAAGCGCGGGCTATCGGCCCGTCATATCCGTTTCATGGCGCTCGGTTCGGCAATCGGTACCGGGCTGTTCTATGGCTCCGCCTCGGCCATCCAGATGGCAGGCCCCGCCGTGCTGCTGGCCTACCTGATCGGTGGCGCGGCGGTGTACATGGTGATGCGCGCCCTCGGCGAGATGGCCGTGCACAACCCGGTGGCCGGCTCCTTCGGTCACTACGCCAGCACCTGGCTCGGCCCCATGGCCGGCTTCATTCTCGGCTGGACCTATGCCTTCGAGATGGTGATAGTCGCCATTGCCGACGTCACCGCCTTCGGTATCTACATGGGCTTCTGGTTCCCCGAGGTCGCCCGCTGGATCTGGGTGCTGGGCATCGTGTTCCTGATCGGCGGCCTGAACCTGTGCAACGTCAAGGTGTTCGGCGAGATGGAATTCTGGCTGTCGCTGCTCAAGGTCGGCGCCATCGTCGCGATGATCCTTGCCGGCCTCGGCATCATGGCCTTCGGTTTCAGCCAGGTGGGCGCCGAGCACGCGGTGGGGATCAGCAACCTGCTCGACCATGGCGGCTTCATGCCCAATGGCATCGGTGGCGTGATTGCCTCGTTCGCGGTGGTGATGTTCGCCTTTGGCGGAATCGAGATCATCGGTGTGACCGCTGGTGAGGCCAAGGATCCGCAGCGGGTCATTCCCAAGGCGATCAACGCCGTGCCGCTGCGCATCCTGCTGTTCTACGTGCTCACCCTGTTCGTGCTGATGTGCCTGTACCCCTGGCCGCAGATCGGCAGCCAGGGCAGTCCGTTCGTGCAGATCTTCAGCAACCTCGGCATCGGCTCCGCGGCGGCGGTGCTCAATATCGTGGTGATCTCGGCCGCGGTATCGGCGATCAACAGCGATATCTTCGGTGCCGGCCGCATGATGTACGGCCTGGCCCAGCACGGGCAGGCGCCCAAGGGCTTCGGCAAGCTGTCCAGGCACGGCGTGCCGTGGCTGACCGTGGTGGTGATGGGCGTGGCGCTGCTGGTCGGCGTGGTGCTCAACTACCTGATCCCGGAAGACGTGTTCCTGCTGATTGCCTCGATCGCCACCTTCGCCACGGTGTGGGTCTGGCTGATGATCCTCGTCACCCAGGTCGCCATGCGTCGGCGCATGAGCCGCGAAGAGGTGGCGCAACTGAAGTTCCCCGTGCCGTTCTGGCCTTATGGGCCGGCCATGGCCATCGCATTCATGCTGTTCATCTTCGGTGTGCTCGGCTACTTCCCTGACACCCAGGCGGCATTGATCGTCGGCGTGGTCTGGGTGGTGTTCCTGGTGGCGTCCTACCTGCTGTGGTGCAAGCCGCGCGCAGGCAATGGCGAGCCAGTGCGCGCGCCTGCCGAGCTGCACCGCTGAAAAACAAGGAGAGCCTGATGAGAACCCTCTGGCAGCACTGTCACGCGGCGACCATGGCCGAAGGCCGCTACTCGATCATCGAGGATGCGGCCATCGTTACCTGCGACGGGCGGATCGAATGGATCGGTCCGCGCGGCCAACTGCCGGCACTTGCGAGCGGACATACGGTGGACCTGGGCGGTGCCTGGGTCACGCCGGGGCTGATCGACTGCCACACCCACGCGGTGTTCGGCGGCAACCGCAGCGGCGAGTTCGAGCAGCGCCTGCAGGGCGTGAGCTATGCCGAGATCGCCGCCCAGGGCGGCGGTATTGCCAGCACGGTGCGGGCCACCCGCGCGGCCAGCGAGGACGAGCTGTTCGCCAGTGCCCGGCAACGCGTCCTGGCGTTGATGCGCGATGGCGTGACCACCCTCGAGATCAAGTCCGGCTATGGGCTGGACCTGATCAACGAGCGCAAGATGCTGCGTGTGGCGCGGCGCCTGGGCGAGACCCTGCCGTTGTCGGTGCGCGCAACCTGCCTGGCTGCCCACGCGCTGCCGCCGGAGTATGCCGGCCGGGCGGACGACTACATCGCCCACATCTGCGACGAGATGCTCCCGGCGCTGGCTGCCGAGGGGCTGGTGGACGCAGTGGATGCGTTCTGCGAGCACCTGGCGTTCTCCCCCGCCCAGGTCGAGCGCCTGTTCATCAAGGCGCGCGAGCTGGGCCTGCCGGTCAAGTTACACGCCGAGCAGCTGTCGTCGCTGCACGGTTCGAGCCTGGCGGCGCGTTACCAGGCGCTGTCGGCCGATCACCTGGAGTTCATGACCGAAGAGGATGCCATCGCCATGGCTGAGGCCGGCACTGTCGCCGTGCTGCTGCCAGGCGCGTTCTACTTCCTGCGCGAGACCCAGTTGCCACCGATGGATGCCCTGCGTCGACATGGCGTGAAGATCGCCCTGGCCAGTGACCTGAACCCTGGCACCTCGCCAGGCCTGTCGCTGCGATTGATGTTGAACATGGGCTGCACTTGTTTCCGGATGACCCCGGAAGAGGCCCTGGCCGGCGTCACTGTGCATGCCGCCACGGCACTGGGGCTGGGTGACAGCCATGGGTCGCTGGAGGTGGGCAAGGTCGCCGACTTCGTCGCCTGGCAGATCGAGCGTCCGGCCGACTTGTCCTACTGGCTCGGCGGCGACCTGCCCAAGCGCGTGGTGCGTCTGGGTCATGAACTTTCCAACTGAGCGAGGCGACATGGACAAGGTATTGAGTTTCCACCAGGGCCGCCTGCCGCTGTTGATCAGCATGCCCCACGCCGGGCTTGGCCTGAGCGATGCCGTGCGCGATGGCCTGGTCGAGCCGGCATGTAGCCTGCCGGACACCGACTGGCATATCCCGCGGTTGTACGATTTCGCGCGTGAGCTGGGTGCCAGCGTGGTGGCGGCGGAGTATTCGCGGTTCGTCATCGACCTGAACCGCCCGGATGACGACAAGCCGTTGTATGCCGGCGCCACCACTGGTCTGTACCCGGCCACATTGTTCGATGGCGAGCCGTTGTTCAAGGAAGGCCAGGAGCCGTCCGCTGCCGAGCGGGCAATGTATCTGGAGCAGATCTGGCGCCCCTACCACGACACGATTCGTCGTGAGCTGGCACGCCTGCGTGCTCAGTTCGGCTATGCACTGCTGTGGGATGCCCATTCGATCCGCTCGCTGATCCCGCACCTGTTCGACGGCAAGCTGCCGGACTTCAATCTGGGTACCTTCAACGGCGCCAGTTGCGATCTCCAGTTGGCTGAACGGTTGCAAGACGTGTGTGCCGGGTTCGGACAGTACAGTCATGTGCTCAATGGCCGTTTCAAGGGCGGGCACATTACCCGGCACTATGGTGACCCGGCCAACGACATTCATGCGGTGCAACTGGAGCTGGCGCAGAGTACCTACATGAACGAAGTGGAGCCGTTCGCCTACCGCGAGGACCTGGCGCAGCCGACCCAGGTGGTCTTGCGGCGCTTGCTGGAGACGCTGTTGGCCTGGGGGCGCGAGCGCTACGGACGTTAGGCCGGCGTGATTGCCGGGTGGGGGGCGCTGCGCACCCCATCGCTGGCTTCGCCAGCTCCCACAGGGCAGTCTGCAGTCTGGTGGGGAGCATGGGCATCGCACAGCAGTCGGCAGTGCCAGGGTGTGCCTGTGGGAGTCGGCATCGCTGGCTTCGCCAGCTCCCACAGGGCGGTCTGCAGTCTGGTGGGGGGGCATGGGCATCGCACAGCAGTCGGCAGTGCCAGGGTGTGCCTGTGGGAGTCGGCATCGCTGGCTTCGCCAGCTCCCACAGGGCGGTCTGCAGTCTGGTGGGGAGCATGGGCATCGCACAGCAGTCGGCAGTGCCAGGGTGTGCCTGTGGGAGTCGGCATCGCTGGCTTCGCCAGCTCCCACAGGGCGGTTTGCAGTCTGGTGGGGGGCATGGGCATCGCACAGCAGTCGGCAGTGCCAGGGTGTGCCTGTGGGAGTCGGCATCGCTGGCTTCGCCAGCTCCCACAGGGCGGTCTGCAGTCTGGTGGGGGACATGGGCATCGCACAGCAGTCGGCAGTGCCAGGGTGTGCCTGTGGGAGTCGGCATCGCTGGCTTCGCCAGCTCCCACAGGGCGGTCTGCAGTCTGGTGGGGGGCATGGGCATCGCACAGCAGTCGGCAGTGCCAGGGTGTGCCTGTGGGAGTCGGCATCGCTGGCTTCGCCAGCTCCCACAGGGCGGTCTGCAGTCTGGTGGGGGCATGGGCATCGCACAGCAGTCGGCAGTGCCAGGGTGTGCCTGTGGGAGTCGGCGTAGCCGGCGATGGGCTGCAAGGCAGCCCCTGGACCTTCGCGATCAATGCACCCCTTTGATTAGTCTTGTGGCCTGCCGGCGCGGTTGGTCAGTTCCCGCAACAGCTGCCGCGTCTGACTCTCTCTGTCGTCGAGGGCCGCCTGGGCAAGTGTTTCACGCAGCAACTGGGGATTCTCCCGCAGTTGCTGATCGATCCGTTCCTCGGCCTCCAGATAGGCATTGTCGATCCGCTCGAAGCGCGCCGCGTAGCGGTGACGCAAGGCGTTTACCCAAGGCTCGAATTCGACGGCGAACTGCAGAAACGCCTCGCCTTCCTCGCCCTCGCGCACTTGTCGTTCGACCGTCTCCAGTTCACCTCGATGCAACCTGACCGAGCTCTCATACAGCATGTAGTCCGCCGGCGCCGGCAAATCCAGCGAGGTGGCCAGGCGCCGGTGATAAGCCAGGCGCAGCTCGGCTTCGTCACGCCCGCCTGCCTGCTCGCGGGCAATTCTGTCCAGTTCCCGCTGGCGGAACAATCGACGGGTCATCTGATACAGGTATTGATCGTGCTCAGGGACCTTGGCTGTCGCGGCCATCTGGTTGACCAGCAGTTGCTCCTCGATCTGCTTGAACACCAGCAAGGCGCCGTCATGACAGGTTTTCGACGAGGCGCCGTCCTGGGCCATGCCGTTGAACAACAGGCGCTGTGCCTGATCGTCGGCCGCCATGTCGAGCACCCGCCACAGGCGGTCGATGAACTCCGAGCGGGACACCTGGGTCCGGTAGGGGGCGGATTGGGTCAGGCGACCAGCCAATGCCAGCAGGTCCTTCGCCTCGCCGTCGCGTTCCAGCGCCTGCCACTGGGCCCGGTGGCTGCCCTGCATCTGTTCCGAGCCTTGCAGCCAGGCCTGCACGTTCGGTATGTCGCCCTGTGCCCAAGGCACCGGGCTGTGTCGGTGCAAGCTGAGCACGCTGGCGCCGCTATCTGGACTGCTGCCGGGCGTACTGCTGTCGGAGGCGTACTCCAGGGGTTCGAGGTTGAGGATCTCCAGGGTCAGGTCCATCTCGAAGGTGTAGCTGCGGTGACGACCCTGGGATAGGTGGGCACGGCGCATGGTGGCATCGCTCAACGGGTTGCCTGCCAGAGAAATCGAGGTGAACCCGTCATCGTTCTCCGGGTTGCTCAGGATATGCTCAGGCAGCTCGGTCAGCTGGTTGTCGTCCAGCGCCAGGACATACAGCGGCATGATGTCGTCCAGCCACGCCGGCCAGCTCTGCAGGCCAAGGTTCCTGAGGTACAGCCGGTGGAGAGGCCTGCTGAGTCCGACCGGTACCTGCAGCTGCGGGCTGACAAGGTTGCCGGAGAGGTCGAGGGCAATGAGACCGTGTACGCGACCAAGGTCCTCCATCAGGCGCTGATCCACCACGAGGCCTTGCTCGCGCAGGTTCAGCTCATACAGGCGGGTAGAGTCGAGGAGTGCCGAGGGCAAGCCGCGTAGCGGCTGCACATGCCCTTCGAGTGTCAGCGAATTGAGTGCGGGGAAGCGCTGCAGGAAGGCGTCCAGCTGTTCGGGCGCGGCGTCGACGTTGCGTAACCGCAGGTGCTCCACATAGCGATAGAAGAACTCGGGAAGGTGCGGCGGGAAGTCGGTCAGCGCCATATCGGCGAGCCCAAGCGGCGAAAGGCTGGAGCCGCGGATCCTGATTTCCCAGTATTCCAGAAGCAGGGCGCCTATCCGGTTGCGGCTCGCCATGGTGGCCTGGCTCGGCAACGCCGAGGAGGACGAGGCGTTCGCCCACTGGTCGATGGCGTCATGCAGTTGCTGGCGTTCCTCCAGCCAGGTGGAGAGACGTTCCTGGAGCGGCAGTGGCAGGTCCAGGGTGAAGGCGAAGCGTCGTGGTCGCCCATCCTGGCTCAGGTGCAGGTTCTGCAACTGGGTCGGCAGGATGGCGTTGTCGTCGAGCGCGACCACGGTGTGATGCTCGGCGCTGAGCGGATTGTCGACCAGGAAGTGTGGCACTACCGTGAGGTTGTTGCCTTGCAGCGACAGTTCACCGACCCGCGCCAGTGCCGTGGCGTCCAGCCAGACGGGCCATTGGGTGATGCCCATGCGGTCCAGGACCAGACGATCCAGTTGCCGGTCCGGGAGCCGGAAGCTTGCGTCGGGGGCGAAGGTATTGCCAGCAAGGTCGAGTTCGCGAAGGGGGAGGGTGCCCAGGTGTTCGATGTCCGCTGCAAGCAGGCTGAGGTTCTGGTTGGGCAGGCGCAACCGGGCAAGCTGCGGGAAGCTGTCGACGATCTGCGTCAGGTGATTGGCGAACGCCGAGGCGGTGGCCTGGGGGTCGTAAGGGCGCAGGATCTCCAGTTGCTCCAACAGGGGGAAATGCCTGAACAGATTACTCAGTTGGGCCGCGACGTCTGTCCGCTCCAGCGAACCATTGCCCGAGTGATCCAGCTCGATGGCGTCCAGGCGCAGGGACCTGGTGCGCTCGCTGAAGAATGCCGGTAACTCGGCAGGGAATTCGGCTATGAAGGTCTGCTGCAGGTGTAGCACGCTATCTGGTTCCCCAGCGCCCTCCAATGCGCCGTGGGCCCAGTGCCGCCAGAGTGCGTCCTCGATTTCATAGCGGCTGGCACTGCGCGCGGCCAGGTCGGTTATTACGCCGTCACCTGCACGCCAGCGCGCCAGGCTATCGCTCAGTTCCTGGCGTTCTTCACCCAGTTGGGCGAGGCGGGCCTGGATCCGTTCGACCGACATTCCCTGCGCCAGCAGGCCGTCCAGGATGGCTTCGGCCGAGCGGGTCAGGCGTTGTGGCAGGCCCAGCTCGTTCAGCCGGCGGATCAGGCCGCTGCGCATTGCGTCATCGAGCCTGCCGGCACCACTCAGGGGATAGCCGATCCGGCCGTCGGCCAGGCGCATGGGAGAACGGAAACTTGCGCGTTGCAGGCCCAGCCAGCGGCGTAGCTCGCCTCGAGTCGGCAGTGGGAGGGCCCTTAGCTGTGCCTGTAGTGCTTGTGCATTGCTCACGCCCAAGGCTTGTCGCTGCTGCACCGACAATACTTCGAATACTGCCCCGGCGAGCGAGTCGTGCACCTTGATCTGGGCGTCCGGTGTCTCTGCGCCAGGCGTTTCCAGGTAGCCGGCCCAGGCGCTGTTGAGCGAGCGCTGGGTCGCGGCGTCCGAGGGGCCAATGCTGTCGGTGCTGCTCGGCGAGGTGATGCGTTGGTGCAGTTCGATCCGCAGGTCGGTCGGCCAACCTGGCAGCCGCTCGAGCATCCGCAACATCACCCCGTCGCTGTCCCGGTTGCGTAGGGTATCCAGGTAGAGGCCTTCACAGGCGCGCGTCAGGCGCAGATGCTGCTGGTACAGGCGGATCTCCTCGGCGAGGCGCAGCGGTATCCGGTCGCTGAGCAGTCGTTGCCGTTCGGCGAGGGTGGCGTTGCGCAGCAGTTCATCGACCATGGCTTTGGGAAGGGCCGGGTAGACCCGTGAAATGACGCCGGTTGTGTCGGTGGACAGCACGCGATAGCGCTTCTCGAACTCGGCGTTGCGGGCTGAAATGCCTGCATCGGGCAGTGAGCGTCTGACTTGTCGATCCAGCGTGAAGCGTTGCAGGGTGTCTTCCAGCAGAGCGGGCAGCCGCTGGTTTTTGTCGAGGATATGGCGCAGTACGCTTTCGTCCGTGTCGCAGACTGCCAGGATGCTTTGTGCTGCCTGTTCGTCGAATTCGCCACCCAAGTGGCCCAGGCGGCGAAACAGGGTCATGCCGGTCCAGTCGCGGGGGCGGTCCAGCTCGTGCAGCCATGCCCCGGCGCCGTTGTGGCGCAGTCGCGGCTGGTAGCTGTTCGGGCGGGAAGGGTGTTCGATCCGGTATTCACCGCTCGTACGGGTAGGTGCGACGGCGTAGGTCTTGTCCTCGAGGGCAAGCCAGGTCTTGCCCTGGTGGTGGTACAAGCCGAACTCATCGGGCTTGAGGTCGGCGGGGAGCACGGTGTCATGGGCGAATGGCAGCAGGTCTGGCTTCCACAGCCGTGTGCTGCCGTCGGCCAGTTCGACAGGCTTGAGCTCCTCGATGAATGAAGGCGTCTGTACCGTGATTTTCTCGATTGCAGGTTTGCCAGCATTGGCTCCCGCAGCGCCAAGCGCGCCAACCAAGGCCACATTTTCCAGTACATCCATCAGGTAGCCGAACGCCTGCTCGCGCTCGCCGTCGGTCCAGCTGGCCAGTCCCTCGAACACATCGTGCCCCAGTTGCAGTACGGTCAGGCCCAGCATCACGGGGGCCAGGCCCGGGATGAAGAAGGCGCCGATATTCAGTGCGGTGAGTGCCAGCGATTCGAAGTAGGCCAGACGTTTCTCGGCGCTCTTCTGATCCTCCGTGGCAGTGGGGACGGCATGAAACGCGGCGTCGTCGCGCAAGCGTTGCAGGCGCTGCTGGGCCAGTTCGTCCAGTGGGGGGCGAGTGAACGGTTGTAGATGAAGGGTGAGCTTGGCATTCGGGTCCGGGATACGCTCCTGGTACCCCTTCGCGGGGTTCCAGGTATAGGGTTCGAGGGTGTCCCTGGCCTTGGCGAGGAACACGGCCTTGCTGCGTTCGGGCACCAGGCGCTGGTGCTCGGGGCGCAGCAGTGTTGGCAGTTGCCCGAGCAGGAACGCCTCGGCCTCGGCCCTGGATGCATGGGTGGCCAGCGGCTCCGGCATGCCGGGCAGGTAGGTCACCAGCCAGCCGCCATAAGGGAAGGCTACGGGGGGAAACTTGCCGCCAGGGTTAGGCCCGGCACCGGCGATGCCGAACACGACGGCACCGGTGAGCGTGGTGTGCAGCACGGTCAGGTGTGAGCACAGGACCGGCTGCCCCTGATATTCGGCCTGGCCATTGGCAACGAGGTCGAGCAGTACCTGATAGGTGGTCGGATCGATGTGTTTGTGCAGGAAGGCCTTGTGCAGATGCAGGCGCAAGGTGGATGCCTCGGTGTCAGCGAGCAGCCGGGTCACTGCAGGCGGCGCGCAGAGCGTATCGATCAACGCTTGGTAGCGGCCGCCGATATCCAGTTCGCGGGTCATTGCCGCGAATGACTCGGCCACGATGGGGAGAGGCTTGGCCGAACCGACGATGCCGACCTGCTTGCTGTCGAGGATCCGCGACTTGATGCCGCCTGCCTCCAGGCCTGAGGGCTGTGCTTCGTCGGCCTCGAAGTTCTGCAGGGCACTGTGCAACAGGGACTGGGTGGCCAGTTTCAGCGCCCGGTCACTGGTCACGAAGGGGTCGCCATTCAGGGCTTGCTTGTAGGACTTGGCCTTGCGCAGGTTCATCAGGTAGGTGGCGGTGACATCCAGCTTCAGGCCGAAGCGCTGGACGATTTCCTTGCCCAGCAGTTGGCTGGCGAAGCTCCGCAGTTCAGGCAACCCGGCCAGCAGCGTCCGGACCTCACGTTCAGCCTGGCGATGGGTGGCGTATTCGTCGATCAACTGGCGGGCGATGGCCGGCTGGTCCTGGCACGCGGTTTCGAACCACTGGGGCGGCGTGCCGCTGGCCGTGCGCATCTGCTGATGCTCGTCCGGGTGGGTGCCGGCGATCCAGGCGGGCAGCTTGCCGGCCACCAAGTCGTACGGTAGGGAAGGGGGGGTATCGGGCGTCGGGTCGATCATGGGGGCACCTTGGTTTTTTCCAGGGTTGCGATGCTATTGGCCGGGGCGCGCGGCCAGCGCATAACATGATCTCGGCACAGACACATGCTCAAAGCACGATTCAGGTTTATGATGGCCCACGGCCGAACAATCCCCACACGGAGTGCGCAATGCAGACCCTCTACCCGCAGATCAAACCCTACGCCCGGCACGATCTGGCCGTGGAAGCGCCGCATGTGCTGTATGTCGATGAAAGCGGCTCGCCGGAAGGTCTGCCGGTGGTCTTCATTCACGGAGGCCCGGGCGCCGGCTGCGATGCCCAGAGCCGTTGTTACTTCGACCCGACGCTGTACCGCATCATTACCTTCGACCAGCGCGGCTGTGGCCGTTCCACGCCACACGCGAGCCTGGAGAACAACACCACCTGGCACCTGGTCGAGGACCTGGAGCGCATTCGTGAGCACCTGGGGATCGACAAGTGGGTGCTGTTCGGCGGCTCCTGGGGCTCCACGCTGGCCCTGGCCTATGCCCAGACCCACCCCGAGCGCGTGCATGGTCTGATTCTGCGCGGCATCTTCCTGTGCCGTCCGCAGGAGATCAGCTGGTTCTACCAGGAAGGGGCCAGCCGCCTGTTCCCGGACTACTGGCAGGACTATATCGCGCCGATTCCACCGGAAGAGCGCAACGATCTGGTCGGCGCCTTCCACAAACGCCTGACCGGCAACGACCAGATCGCCCAGATGCACGCAGCCAAGGCCTGGTCGACCTGGGAAGGGCGCACCGCCACCCTGCGGCCCAATCCGCTGGTGGTCGACCGCTTCTCCGAGCCGCAGCGTGCGCTGTCGATCGCCCGGATCGAGTGCCATTACTTCACCAACAACGCCTTCCTCGAACCGGACCAACTGATCCGCGACATGCCGAAGATCGCCCATCTGCCGGCAGTGATCGTGCATGGTCGCTATGACGTGATCTGCCCGCTGGACAATGCCTGGGCGCTGCACCAGGCCTGGCCGAACAGCGAGTTGAAGGTGATTCGCGATGCCGGCCACGCCGCTTCCGAACCGGGCATCACCGATGCCTTGGTGCGTGCCGCCGATCAGATGGCCCGCCGTCTGCTCGACCTGCCTCTGGAAGAGGCATGAAGGGCCTGATACAACGCGTGCGCGGCGCGCGGGTCGAGGTGGCCGGCGAAATCGTCGGGGCCATCGACCAGGGCTTGCTGGCGCTGGTCGCGGTCGAACCTGAAGATACTGTCGAGCATGCCGACAAACTGCTGCACAAGCTGCTCAACTATCGGGTGTTTAGCGACGAGCAGGGCAAGATGAACCGCTCGCTCAAGGATGTTGGTGGAGGGCTGCTGCTGGTTTCGCAGTTCACCCTGGCCGCGGATACCCGCAATGGCATGCGCCCGAGCTTTTCCACCGCAGCGCCGCCGGCGCTGGGCGCCGAGTTGTTCGACTATCTTTTGCGAACGGCACAGGGCCAGCACCCGGATGTGGCGAGCGGACGCTTTGGTGCCGACATGCAGGTGCACCTGGTCAATGATGGCCCCGTAACATTTATGTTACAAATATGAGGTCAAAAAACCCTTTGTTTGTAGGAAAACAAGGGGTTTTGTACGATAAATAGTTTGTCCGGCCTGATGCGTTGTAACGCGACCTGCTGGATAATCGCGCGCTACCTGGACCCGCACTCGCGGGTTCGTTTCACTTTGACTCGAGCATTGTCTGGATCCGTTTGGGGAATCATTACGCCCTCACGGGGTCCGAACAGTGCTCGCCAACCCGGCATTGGTCGCTGGCCGTTGGTTTCATGATCTGTTTTCGGCGAGGATTGCTCGTGATTGTAAGTCCCTGTATTGCACAAAGAATCCCCGGTATTCGGCTACGCAAGGCGGTACTCGCTGGCGTGGCGCTGGTTGGCCTGATGAGCGCAGGCCAGCTGTGGGCATTCAATCTGGACGATGTTGCAGCCAAGGCAAAGGATCTGGCCGGTCAGAAGTTCGAGGCACCGAAGAGCAACCTGCCGCCGGTGTTCCGCGACATGAAGTACGCCGACTACCAGAAGATTCATTTCCTTCAGGAAAAGGCCGAATGGGCGAAGGACAAGACCCCGTTCAAGCTCTCGTTCTACCACCAGGGCATGCATTTCGACACGCCGGTGAAGATCAACGAGATCACCGCCAACAAGGTGTCGGAAATCAAGTACGACCCGAGCCGCTTCGAGTTCGGTGACGTGCCGCATGACGCCGACGCCACCAAGGACCTGGGCTACGCCGGCTTCCGCGTGCTCTACCCGATCAACCAGGCCGACAAGCAGGACGAGATCATGACCCTGCTGGGGGCCAGCTACTTCCGCGTGGTCGGCAAGGGCCACCGTTATGGCCTGTCGGCTCGTGGTCTGGCCATCGACACCGCGTTGCCGTCGGGCGAGGAATTCCCACGTTTTCGCGAGTTCTGGATCGAGAAGCCCAAGCCCACCGACAAGCACCTGGTGATCTACGCGCTGCTCGACTCGCCGCGCTCCACCGGCGCCTACAAGCTCACCCTGCGTCCGGGCGAAGACACCCTGGTCGACGTCAAGTCGCGCGTCTACCTGCGTGACCACGTCAGCCGCCTGGGTATCGCGCCGCTGACCAGCATGTACCTGTTCGGGCCCAACCAGCCATCGAAGGTGATGAACTACCGCCCGGCGCTGCACGACTCCGAAGGCCTGTCGATCCATGCCGGTAACGGCGAGTGGATCTGGCGTCCGTTGAACAACCCGAAACACCTGGCCGTGAGTAACTTCAGTGTCGAGAACCCGCGTGGTTTCGGCTTGCTGCAGCGCCAGCGCGCCTTCAGCGACTACGAAGACCTCGACGACGAGTACGAAAAGCGTCCAAGCGCCTGGATCGAGCCGAAGGGTGACTGGGGCAAGGGCACCGTCGACCTGGTCGAGATCCCGACCGCCGACGAGACCAACGACAACATCGTTGCCTTCTGGAGCCCCGAGAAACTGCCGGAGCCTGGCAAGCCGTTCGAGTACGACTACCGTCTGCGCTGGACCATCAAGGAAGACCAACTGCACTCGCCGGAGCTCGGCTGGGTCAAGCAGACCCTGCGCTCCACCGGTGATGTCAAACAGTCCAACCTGATCCGCCAGGCCGATGGCACTGTCGCGTTCCTGGTCGACTTCATCGGCCCGAACCTCGCGGCCCTGCCGGCAGATACCGCCGTGCGCAGCCAGGTCAGCGTCGGCGACAATGCCGAGCTGGTCGAGAACAACCTGCGCTACAACCCCGCGACCAAAGGCTGGCGCCTGACCCTGCGCCTGAAGGTGCAGGATCCGAAGAAATCCACCGAGATGCGCGCCGCTCTGCTGCGTGATGTTCCGGTCGAGCAGCCCAAGCCAGCCAAGGAAACCAAGCAGGAAAAAGCTGCGGCCAAGCACGCCCATGCCAAGGCCGAGAAAGCCAAGGCTGACAAGGCTGCCGAGCAACCCGCCGCCGACGCGGCATCCACCAACGGGGCCCCGGCTACCACTGAAAAAGTGCTGACCGAGACCTGGAGCTATCAGTTGCCTGCCGATGAGTAACTCAAGCCCAAGGCTGGAATCGCTGAGCGAGTACCTGGCCCACCTCCCCCTGAGCGACGAGCAGCGCGCGGAACTCGCCAACTGCTCCTCGTTCAGCGAGTTGCACCAACGTCTGGCGGCCCAACCGGCCGCCGGCACCACCGAGGCCGCCCAGGCCTCGGTGGGCGCCCGTCTTACCGTAGGCAGCGCCGCCGAGCTGGAGGAGGCCGAGATGCTCGGCGTCGACGCCGGCGGGCGGCTGTGCCTGAAGATCGCGCCACCGATCAAGCGTACCAAGGTGGTGCCCGAGCCGTGGCGCACCAACATCCTGATCCGCATGTGGCGACGCATGACCGGTCGCACCAATGCCCCGCAGCCGCCCAAGCGCGAGCTGCCGCCGGCGCGTTGGCGCACGGTCGGTTCGATCCGCCGCTATATCCTGCTGACCCTGATGATTGGCCAGACCATCGTCGCCGGTTGGTACATGAAGGGCATCCTGCCATACCAGGGCTGGTCGTTCGTCGACCTCGACGAAATCCTCAGCCAGTCGTTGTGGGATACCGTGGTGCAGGTCTGGCCCTATGCCCTGCAAACCTCGATCCTGATTCTCTTCGGTATCCTGTTCTGCTGGGTGTCGGCGGGCTTCTGGACCGCGCTGATGGGTTTCCTCGAACTGCTCACCGGGCGTGACAAGTACCGCATCTCCGGCAGCAGCGCGGGTAACGAGCCGATTCCCGCCGAGGCGCGCACCGCGCTGGTGATGCCGATCTGCAACGAAGACGTGCCGCGGGTGTTCGCCGGCCTGCGCGCGACGTTCGAGTCGGTGGCCGCCAGCGGCAACCTCGACCGTTTCGACTTCTTCGTGCTCAGTGACACCAACGACACCGACATCGCCGTGGCCGAGCAACAGGCCTGGCTCGACGTGTGCCGCGAGACCAAGGGCTTCGGCCGCATCTTCTACCGCCGCCGTCGGCGCCGGGTGAAGCGCAAGAGCGGCAACCTCGACGACTTCTGCCGTCGCTGGGGCGGCGACTACAAGTACATGGTCGTGCTCGACGCCGACAGCGTCATGAGCGGCGAGTGCCTGAGCAGCCTGGTGCGCCTGATGGAGGCCAACCCGGACGCAGGCATCATCCAGACCGGGCCCAAGGCCTCGGGCATGGATACCCTGTACGCACGCATGCAGCAGTTCGCCACCCGTGTATACGGCCCGCTGTTCACCGCCGGCCTGCACTTCTGGCAACTGGGCGAGTCGCACTACTGGGGCCACAACGCGATCATCCGCATGAAGCCGTTCATCGAGCACTGTGCCCTGGCACCGTTGCCGGGCAAGGGCGCGTTCGCCGGGGCCATCCTTTCCCACGACTTCGTCGAAGCCGCGCTGATGCGCCGTGCCGGCTGGGGGGTGTGGATCGCCTACGACCTGCCGGGCAGCTATGAAGAGCTGCCGCCGAACCTGCTCGACGAGCTCAAGCGCGACCGTCGCTGGTGCCACGGCAACTTGATGAACTTCCGCCTGTTCCTGGTCAAGGGCATGCATCCGGTACACCGCGCGGTGTTCCTCACCGGCGTGATGTCGTATCTGTCGGCGCCGCTGTGGTTCCTGTTCCTGGTGCTGTCGACCGCACTGCTGGCGACCAACACGTTGATGGAACCGCAGTACTTCATCGAGCCGTACCAGCTCTACCCGCTGTGGCCGCAGTGGCATCCGGAGAAGGCCGTGGCACTGTTCTCCACCACCATCGTGCTGCTGTTCCTGCCCAAGCTGCTCAGCGTCATCCTGATCTGGGCCAAGGGCGCCACCGAGTTCGGCGGGCGGATCAAGGTCACCTTGTCGATGCTGATGGAGATGTTGTTCTCCATGCTGCTGGCACCGGTGCGGATGATCTTCCACACCCGTTTCGTGCTCGCCGCGTTCCTCGGCTGGGCCGCGACCTGGAACTCGCCGCAGCGTGATGACGACTCCACGCCATGGAGCGAAGCGGTGCGTCGCCACGGTCCGCAGACCCTGCTGGGTATCGCCTGGGCCGGTCTGGTGGCCTGGCTGAACCCGAGCTTCCTGTGGTGGCTGGCACCGATCGTCGGCTCGCTGGTGCTGTCGATCCCGGTCTCGGTGATCTCCAGCCGCACGCGCCTGGGCCTGGCAGCCAAGGACGAGCAGTTGTTCCTGATCCCCGAGGAATACGCCACGCCGCAGGAGCTGCTGGCTACCGATCGCTACACCCACGAGAACCGCTGGCATGCCCTGCATGACGGTTTCGTGCGGGCGGTGGTCGACCCGCGACAGAACGCCCTGGCCTGCGCCATGGCCACCGCACGGCATGGCCAGGCGGCGCCGATCGAGGCCTTGCGCAGCGAGCGCGTGGCCAAGGCGCTGGAAGCCGGGCCGAAGGACCTGGACCTGGCGACCCGGCTGGCCCTGCTGAGCGACCCGGTGGCGTTGTCGCGTCTGCACGAGCGGGTCTGGGCCGAGCACAGCACGGCATGGATCGATGTGTGGCGCGCCTCCATCGACAACGACCCACACTCGCCGCTGTTGCCGTTGCACCCGGAGAACGAGGCCCAGCCAGCCCTGGCTTGAGCCTGTTGCACCGATGATCGCGGGGCAGGCCCGCTCCCACAATGTCCATGAGTGACGTGTGGGAGCGGGCCTGCCCCGCGATTGTTTTCCCCTCATCGTTTTTTGGCCAACAAAGTCCCCCCCGGCTCTAGGTCCGGCGCTACGCATGCGTTAGCATCCCTTCCGACATTACGTCTCGGCCTGTAGGGCCGTGCCAACAATAAAATCTGCGTAATTCTTGCTAGGGGATCTGGTGATGATGAAGAAATACCTGTCGCGACTGCTGGTCGGCGCGACTGCCCTGATCGCGGTAACCGCCGCCCAGGCGGGTGCCATCGACGATGCCGTCAAGCGCGGCACCCTGCGTGTGGGCATGGACCCGACCTACATGCCATTCGAGATGACCAACAAGCGGGGCGAGATCATCGGCTTCGAAGTCGACATCCTCAAGGCCATGGCCAAGTCCATGGGCGTCAAGCTGGAGACCGTCTCCACCGCCTATGACGGCATCATCCCGGCCCTGCTCACCGACAAGTTCGACTTCATCGGCAGCGGCATGACCCTGACCCAGGAACGCAACCTGCGGCTGAACTTCAGCGAACCGTTCATCGTCGTCGGCCAGACCCTGCTGATCCGCAAGGAGTTGGCGGGTGAGATCAAGTCCTACAAGGACCTGAACAACGAGAAGTACCGCATCACCTCCAAACTGGGCACCACCGGCGAGATGGTTTCCAAGAAGCTGATCGGCAAGGCCAAGTACCACGGCTACGACAACGAGCAGGAAGCGGTGATGGACGTGGTCAATGGCAAGGCCGACGCCTTCGTCTACGACGCGCCCTACAACGTGGTGGCGGTGGAGAAGGCCGGTGCCGGCAAGCTGCTGTTCCTCGAGGAGCCCTTCACCTACGAGCCGCTGGCTTTCGGCCTGAAGAAAGGTGACTACGACAGCATCAACTTCATCAACAACTTCCTGCACCAGATCAGGCACGACGGGACCTACGATCGTATCCACGACAAGTGGTTCAAGAACAAGGACTGGCTGAAGGAAATGGAATAAGGCCGGGCCACAAGCCCTGGCGCTGACCCTCCGCGCAAGGCTGGCCCCGGCCGATTCGCAGGACAAGCCCGCTGCCACGGCAGGCTTGCCCTGCGGGGTGCCCTAGATGGGCGCCGAGGTGCCCCCTGCGCGTACCGCATTTACGGAAGTACCCCACGTGATCAAACACAAGAAAGCACTGTGGCCCTGGCATGGGCTGACCGCGCTGGTCCTGGTGGGCCTGGCGTTCAGCCTGTACCTGGCCACCTCGATGATTTCCTACGAGTGGCGCTGGAACCGCGTTCCGCAATACTTCGCCTACAAGGCCGAGGAAACCCAGCGTGCCGCAAACTTCGGCAGCGTCGAGGAAATCGTGGTGTCCGGCGACAACGCCCGGGTCACCCTGAAGGATGACAGCGGCGATACCCAAGTCATCGAAGTCGCCAAGGACAGCCTGCAACTGGCCCGTGGCGACGATGTCGCCGAAGGCGACGCCATCGGCGTCACCCGCCACTGGGCCGCAGGGCCGCTGGCCTGGGGCCTGTGGACCACGCTGTGGATCTCGGTGATCTCTGGCGCCCTTGGCCTGGTGATCGGCCTGTTCGCCGGGCTTTGCCGGTTGTCCCACAATCCCACCCTGCGCGACCTGTCCACCGTCTACGTCGAACTGGTGCGCGGCACGCCGCTGCTGGTGCAGATCTTCATCTTCTACTTCTTCATCGGCACGGTGCTCAACCTGTCCCGCGAGTTCGCCGGGGTCGCGGCGCTGGCGCTGTTCACCGGCGCCTACGTGGCCGAGATCGTTCGCGCCGGCGTGCAGTCGATCGCCAAGGGCCAGAACGAGGCCGCGCGCTCGCTGGGCCTGACCGGCGGCCAGTCGATGCGCCACGTGATCCTGCCGCAGGCCTTCAAGCGCGTGCTGCCACCGCTGGCCGGGCAGTTCATCAGCCTGGTCAAGGACACCTCGCTGGTGTCGGTGATCGCCATCACCGAACTGACCAAGAGCGGCCGCGAAGCCATCACCACCTCGTTCTCGACCTTCGAGATCTGGTTCTGCGTGGCGGGCCTCTACCTGCTGATCAACCTGCCGCTGTCGCACATCGCCAGCCGGCTCGAGCGGAGGCTTGCGCAAAGTGATTGAAGTCCGTGACCTGCTGAAAGTCTTCGACACCCGGGGCATGGTGGTGCGCGCGGTGGACAACGTCACCACCCAGGTCGCCAAGGGCGAAGTGGTGGTGGTGCTCGGCCCGTCGGGCTCGGGCAAGTCGACCTTCCTGCGCTGCCTCAACGGCCTGGAGCATTTCGACGAAGGCCATGTGTCCATCGACGGCTTGCGCCTGGACGACCCCAAGACCGATATCAACGCCTACCGCCGTGAAGTCGGCATGGTGTTCCAGCACTTCAACCTGTTTGCGCACATGACCGTGCTGGAGAACCTGTGCCTGGCACAGAAGGTGGTGCGCAAGCGTGGCAAGGCCGAGCGCGAAGCCAAGGCGCTGGCGTTGCTGGAGAAGGTCGGTATCGCGCAGAAGGCCAACGAGTACCCCTCGCGGCTGTCCGGTGGCCAGCAGCAGCGGGTGGCGATCGCCCGCGCCCTGGCCATGGAGCCGAAGGTGATGCTGTTCGACGAGCCGACCTCGGCGCTCGATCCGGAGATGGTCGGCGAAGTGCTGGATGTGATGAAGACCCTGGCCCAGGAAGGCATGACCATGGTCTGTGTCACCCACGAGATGGGCTTTGCCCGGGAAGTCGCCGACCGTGTGCTGTTCTTCGACCACGGCAAGCTGCTGGAGGATTCACCGCCGCAGCAGTTCTTCGCTGCTCCCCAGGACCCACGGGCCCAGGCGTTCCTGCGCCAGGTACTGTGAGCGAAGACGAGCCCGCGCCTATGCCATCGTCATAGGCGCGGGCTCGCCCCTCAAAGACTGAACCTTCCCACCATCCCCCGCAGTTGCTGCCCCAGCGCTTCCAGCTCGCTACTCGATGCAGCGGTCTGCTCGCTGGCTTCGCTGGTCCGGTCCGAAACATCGCGGACATTGATCACACTGCGATTGATCTGCTCGGCCACCACGCTCTGTTGCTCGCTGGCCGTGGCGATCTGCTGGTTCATGCCCTGGATGGTCGACACCGTCTGGGTGATCTGGCCGAGCGCGTCGCCCGCCTTGCGGCTGAGTTCGACGCTTTGCTCGGTCAGGCGCTTGCTGTTGTCCAGCAGGCCGGTGACTTCGTCGGTCCCCCGGTGCAGGCTGTCGATCAGTTGCTCGATTTCCTCGGTTGACTGCTGGGTACGCTGGGCCAGACCACGCACTTCGTCGGCCACCACGGCGAAACCACGGCCGGCCTCACCCGCCCGCGCCGCCTCGATGGCCGCATTGAGCGCCAGCAGGTTGGTCTGTTCGGAAACCGACTTGATCACATCGAGAATCGAGCCGATACGCTGGCTTTCGCCAGACAAGTGGCCCATCGCGTCAAGGCAGTGATCCATCTGGCTGGCCAACTGTTCGATACGGGCGATGGCTTCGGCCACCACCTGGTCGCCCAGTTGTGCCTGGTTGTCCGCAGCGGTCGCCGCCACCGAAGCCTGCTCGGCGTTCTGCGCCACCTCTTGTACCGTCGCGCTCATCTGGTTCATCGCGGTGGCCACCTGGTCGGTCTCCTCGCGCTGCTGGCTGATGCGTTCACGGGTGTCGATGCTCGAAGTGGCCAGTTGCGCCGCAGACTTCGACAGGTGCCCGACGCCCTCGTCGATGCCGCCAAGCAGCTCGCGCAGGCTCAGGGTCATCTCGCGCATGCTGTTCTGCAGCTCGCCCATTTCCACCGAGTCGACCTGGCTGAGGTCGCCACGGGCGATGCGCGTGGCCTGCGTCAGCACCTGCTGCAAGGGGGCGGTGATCTGTCGGGTGATCAGCCAGCCGGCGAGCACCCCGACCAGTAGCGCCAACACAGCAACGCTGGTGAGCAGCGAGCGGGCGGCTACCGCTTCGCTGTCGCGCTGTTCGATCTTGCGGGCGCCCAGTTCAAGGCTGGCGGCGCGCAGTTCCTCGCCCATCTTCTCCATGTTGTCCTGCAGTTGCTCGACCTCCAGTGCCGCCTTTCGATAGCGCAGCAGGCTTTCCCGGTAGCGACCGAGCTCGCCCTCGGGCCGCTCCATCAGTGCGCGTGGCAGGCTCAGCGGCGCGATCGCGCGCAACAGCTGACCCAGACTGGTATCCGCAGCGTCCAGTGCCGTGTCGCCCACCTTGGCGAAATCATCCCGAGGGCCGAAGTAGGCCGGCACCTGGCTCTGCTGGTTGGCGGACTCGATATGGCGGCTGAGGGTGTCCATCAAGCCGACCACATTGCCTTGCTGACCGTCGCCGGGCATTTTCAGTAGCGCTTGGGTCTGCAACTCGTCGATGACTTTCTCCAGCGTGGCCGCCTGTTCGCGCATGGCGGTGCGCAGCCCTTCGCGACTGTCGACGGTGCGCTGCAAGGTGGCGAAGTCTTCTTGCAGGCGCTGGAGCAGTTGCAGTTTCTGCTCCAGCGTCTGGCGCGATTCGTCCACCCTGCTGCGCTGCAGCAGCAGGTTCAGACGGCTCTGCAACTGGTCGAGGATGCGACCGATACGGCTCTTGCTGGTGTCGTCGTTGAGGACCCGATAGGTGATGCGTTCGGCGCGAAGGTCCTTGGTCAGGTCGTTGATCGCCCCTATTTCGCTGAGTTGTTCCGAGCGAGTGATGGCGCCATCGAGGGCACGCCAGCCGCTAATGGTGGTGGCCAGTGTGAGCAGCAGTACCACGGCGAACCCGAGGGCGAGCTTGCGCCCGACCTTGAGGTTGCCGAGCATGCGGTCTAGGTAGCCGAACATGGCAGGTCTCCGTGCAGATGAACAAAGGCCATGGCGGCAAATTGCCGGCATGGCCTGTCGATCATCGGCGCAGAGTGCGTGGGACGTGACCTGCAAATCGCGTAGGAAAATTCCTTGCGAATTGAAGGGCTACCGCTGCCCTTGCGCGTTAAAGCCTGAACCGCCCCACCAGTTGCTGCAGGTGCGTGCCCAGGCGTGCCAGTTCGACGCTGGAGCTGGCGGTTTCCTCGCTGGCGGCCGAAGTCTGGTCGGAAATGTCGCGCACGTTCATCACACTGCGGTTGATCTCCTCGGCCACCGCGCTTTGTTGCTCGGCAGCGGTGGCGATCTGCTGGTTCATCGCCTGGATCGACGACACCGTGCGGGTGATGGTATCGAGCGATCCGCCAGCACGGCGGGTCAGTTCGACACTGCTGTCGGTCAGCGCTCGGCTGCTGTCCATGACATTGGCCACATGCTCGGTGCCATTCTGCAGGCTGGCGATCAGTTCCTCGATTTCCTCGGTCGACTGCTGGGTGCGCTGGGCCAGGCTGCGAACCTCGTCGGCGACCACGGCGAAGCCGCGTCCGGCTTCGCCGGCGCGGGCGGCTTCGATAGCGGCGTTGAGCGCCAGCAGGTTGGTCTGCTGGGCCACCGACTTGATCACGTCGAGCACGCTGCCGATCTTGTCGCTCTCGGTCTTGAGCTGGTTCATCGCTTCGCTGGAGTTCACCACTTCGTTGGCCAGGCGTTCGATCTGGGCGATGGCCTCGCCAACTACCCTGTCGCCCTCGCGGGCCTGCTGGTCGGCCATCAGCGCGGCCTCCGAGGCCTGTTCGGCATTGCGCGCCACTTCCTGCACCGTGGCGGCCATCTCGTTCATGGCAGTGGCGACCTGGTCGGTCTCGACCTTCTGGTTGTTGACGCCATTGCTGGTCTGTTCGGTCACCGCCGACAGCTCCTCGGCGGCGCTGGCGATCTGCGTGACGCCGTCGCCGATGCCGCCGATCAGCTCGCGCAGGCTCTGGGTCATGCGCTGCATGCTGGCCTGCAACTGGCCCAGTTCGTCGCGGCGGTCGGTCTTGAGGTCCTGGCGCAGATCGCCGCTGGCGACGCGTTCGGCCGCCGCCAGGGTCTGGCGCAGCGGCACGGTGATCTGCCGGGTGATGGCAAGGGCGGCCAGTACCCCCAGCAGCAGGGCCAGGCCGGTAGCACCGGCGAGCAGGCTCTTGGCCTGACGGGTGCCCTGGTCGCGGACCTGGGTTTGCGATTCGCTCATCTGCAGGCTGGTATCGAGCAGGACGGTGCCTTGGGCCGCCATCTGGGCGAGGGCCTGCTCGCTGGCGGTCTGGGCGTTGCCCACCTGGATCACCGCGTCGCGATAGGCGGCCAGCGCACTGGCGGCGGCTTCGAGGCTGGCGGCATGCTCGGCAGGGACCTTGGCTGGCAGGGCCCTGAGGACTGGCAGGGCCTGGTCGATGGCGGCCAGCGCGGTCTGTTGGAATTCGGCACGGCCACTGTAGGTATAGCCGCGGACCTGGAAGCGAGCCTGCTGCAACTGGGCGCTGACCTCTACCGCTTCCTGGTACTGGTGGATATCGCCGCCCTGCAGCAGGCGCTGCTGGACCGTGCCGATCAGTTCGCTGGCCTTGTCGGCGCTGTCGCCGAGCACCTGGCGGCTGGCGCTGCGCCGTTGGTCGGCTTGCTTGAGGTCGTTGAAGGCTTGCTGGTATTGGCGTACCGCCTCGCGCTGCTGCTCCAGGCGTTGGCGATCGGCCGGCAGCTCGATCTGGTCGAGCATGAACTGGACCTGGCGCTCGAGGTTGGCCAGGGCCTTCTCCAGCTCTGCCACGCTCGCCTGGTCGCGGTTGCGCTCGTAGTGCTGGCGGGCGATGCGCAGGTCCTGGGTGTACTGGTGGATCACCGAGATGTTGCCGAGCTTGTCGCCACGGTCGGTCACGCTGTCGAGGCCGATCCAGCCCGTGAAGGTGATGGCCAGGGTGAGCAACAGCACCAGGCCGAAACCGATCCCCAACTTACGATTGACGCTCACATTCCCCAGTGATTGGGCAAACCATCGGTACATGTCGACTCCCCCGGCGATTGGCAGTGCAAATTGTTGTTTTGTTGCACAGGCCATCGGCTTGCGCCAGGGAAACTTGATGAGACAGCTCTGACCGAGCTGTCAGAAAATTCGCGAGAGCAGTGCGGTCACTGCCGTTTCCACCCGCAGGATGCGCTCGCCCAGTTGCACGGGGGCCAGTCCAGCCTTGCCCAGCAACTCGACCTCGTAGGGGATCCAGCCGCCCTCCGGGCCAATGGCCAGGGTGACCGGGCCCTCGACCGCCCGTGGGCAGGCTGGGTAGGGGCCCGGATGGGCGACAAGGCCCAGGCTGCCTTGGGCGATGGCTGGCAGACGATCCTCGACGAAAGGCTTGAAGCGCTTTTCGATGATCACCTCCGGCAAGACGGTGTCACGGGCCTGCTCCAGGCCCAGGATCAGGTTCTCGCGGATGCTCTCGGGGGAGAGGAACGGGGTCTGCCAGAAGCTCTTCTCGACCTTGTAGCTGTTGACCAGGACCAGGCGTGGCACGCCCAGGGTGGCGACTGTCTGGAACAGGCGGCGCAGCATCTTCGGCCGCGGCACGGCCAGCACCAGGGTGAGTGGCAGCTTGGCCGGCGGCGTCTGGTCGAAGATTACCCGCAACTCGGCCTCATGGCCGGCGAGGCGCAGCACCTCGGCCTTGCCCATCAGGCCATTGATACGCCCCACGCGCAGGTTGTCGCCTACCGCGACGCGGTGGATGTCCTGCATGTGGATGAAACGGCGGTCGGAAAGGACGACACGGTCGGCCGACACGAAGTCGGCCTCTTCGAGGAGCAACAGGTTCACGGTTGGGTCGCAGGTGGTTGGTCGTTGTGATCGTTTTCGGCGTCTTCGTCGACATGGCCGCGCTTGCGGATCAGGCTGCCGCAGAGCACGCCGACCTCGAACAGCATCCACATCGGCACTGCCAGCAGGGTCTGGGAGAAGATGTCTGGCGGAGTGAGGATCATGCCGACCACGAAGCAGCCGATGATCACATAGGGGCGGACCTTCTTCAGGTACTTCACGTCGACCACGCCGATCCACACCAGCAGCACCACCGCGACGGGGATCTCGAAGGCGACGCCGAAGGCGAAGAACAGGGTCATGACGAAGTCCAGGTAGCTGGAAATGTCCGTCATCATCGACACGCCTTCGGGCGTGGCGCTGGCGAAGAAGCCGAAGATCAGCGGGAACACCAGGAAGTAGGCGAAGGCCATGCCGGCGTAGAACAGGATGATGCTCGACACCAGTAGCGGGATGGCGATGCGCTTCTCATGGCGATACAGGCCAGGGGCGATGAAGCCCCAGATCTGCTGGAGGATGAACGGGATGGCCAGGAACAGCGAGACGATCATGGTCAGCTTGAATGGCGTCAGGAACGGCGAGGCCACATCGGTGGCGATCATCGTCGCATTGGCCGGCAAGTGGGCGCGCAGGGGGGCCGAGACCAGGGTGTAGATCTGCTGGGCGAACGAGAACAGCCCGGCGAAGATCAGGAAGATGGCGGCGACGCAGCGCAGCAGTCGGGTGCGCAGCTCGGTCAGGTGCGAGACCAGCGGCATCGGCTGGTCATGTTCCGGGTTTTCGCTCATGGGGCTCGGGGCGGTTGTGGCGGCTCGGAGGGCGGCGTCGTGTTCGGCGCTGCGGGCGTTTCGCCGACAGGGGCGGGTGGCGCCTGTTCGACAGGTTGGCTGGCCGACGGCGGTGCGGGCGGCATCTGCGGATTGAGGATGCGCTTGGCTTCCTGTTCCATCTGCAGGATGTGCTCGTTATGCAGTTGGCGACGGATATCGTCGGCGCCGATCTCGCGCTCGACCTCGTTCTTGATGGCGTTGAAGCTGCGCTTGAGGCGGCCGATCCACAGGCCGGCAGTGCGCGCGGCACCGGGCAGGCGCTCGGGACCGAGCACCAGCAGGGCGACCAGGCCGACGAGCAGCAGCTCGCTGAAGCTGATGCCGAACATGGGTCAGTCTTTCCGCTGCGGCTCTTGGACCGGCTGGGCCTGGCCCTCGATGGTGTGGCCCTGGCTCTGCTGTGGCGCGTTCTGCACCGGCGGCACCGGCTGGGCGGGCGGCGGGGTTTGCTCGGTCGACTTGTTCTCTTCCTCGCTCATAGCCTTGCGAAAGCCCTTGATCGACTCGCCCAGGTCGCTGCCGAAGTTCTTCAGTTTCTTGGTGCCGAACACCAGTACCACGACGACCAGCAGGACGATCCAGTGTTTCCAGTCAAAAATGCCCATTTCGTACTCCTGAAAAATGTATGTCGGTCTATCAGGCCCTGGGGGCTGCCTTGCAGCTCGCCCTGCATGGGGGGGCTGCGATTCAATCAGGCGACACGGGGCACTCCTGGAGCGGCCTTGTGTCGCGAAAGGGGCGCCACGCCCCCCTGGCAATACGGTCAGGCAGAGGGCTGGCGCGCAGCCTTCTCATCGTGCCCGGAAAGCCCGAAGCGGCGCTCCAGCTCATCGAGCACCGCCTGTGGATGCTGGCCCAGCGCGCTGAGCATGACCAGGCTATGGAACCACAGGTCTGCGGTCTCATAGATGACATCGCTGTAATCCTTGCTCACGGCGGCATCCTTGGCGGCGATGATGGTCTCCACCGACTCCTCGCCGAGCTTTTCGAGAATCTTGTTCAGCCCCTTGTGATACAGGCTGGCTACATAGCTGCTGTCGGGGGCGGCCTGCTTGCGCTGTTCGAGCACTTCGGCCAGGCGGGTCAGGGTGTCGCTCATGTTCAGTGTCCTGCGCTGTAGATGGCGTCCGGGTCCTTGAGGACCGGATCGACGGTTTTCCACTGGCCGTCTTCGTAGACGCGGTAGAAGCAGCTTTCACGACCAGTATGGCAGGCGATATGGCCGAGCTGTTCGACCATCAGGATGATCACGTCGGCGTCGCAGTCCAGGCGCATTTCGTGCAGTTTCTGCACATGGCCTGACTCTTCGCCCTTGCGCCACAGCTTGCCCCGCGAGCGCGACCAGTAGATGGCGCGATGCTCGGCGGCGGTCAGGGCGAGGGATTCACGGTTCATCCAGGCCATCATCAGCACGCGCCCGGTCTTGTGGTCCTGGGCGATCGCCGGTACCAGGCCATCGCTGTTCCACTTGATCTCGTCCAGCCAGTCTTTCATCGTCGACTCCAAACCGGGCCCGCTCCCGTACCGGGCCCCTGTGCGCTAGTGTGCCAGCCAGCCGCGCGGCTGGCTATCGGCGCACGATTAGGTAAAGGCCCGCAGCCAGCATCAGCCAGGCTGGCCAGGCGGCCGGGGCGCTGAGGCTGACGGCGCCGGCGGCCAGGGTGGCGCCGCCGCCGAGCAGGCCGGCACCGAGCAGGCGCAGCGCCCAGTTGTCACCAGCACGGCGCTGCTCAGGCTGTTGCGGGTCGTTCAGGTGTGGCTGCGACAGGCGTTCGAGCAGGTCACGGGTCATGTCGGCCAGGTGCGGCAACTGCTCGGCCTGGTTGTACAGGTTGCCGATCACCGCCTTGGGGCTCATGCGCTCGCGCATCCAGCGCTCCAGGAACGGCTTGGCGGTGCTCCACAGGTCCAAGTCGGGGTACAGCTGACGACCCAGGCCCTCGATGTTGAGCAGAGTCTTCTGCAGCAGCACCAGCTGTGGCTGGACTTCCATGTTGAAGCGCCGGGCGGTCTGGAACAGACGCATCAGCACCTGGCCGAAGGAGATGTCCTTCAGCGGTTTTTCGAAGATCGGCTCGCACACGGTGCGGATCGCCGCTTCGAACTCGTTGACCTTGGTCTGCGCCGGTACCCAGCCCGAATCGATGTGCAACTGGGCGACGCGGCGGTAGTCACGCTTGAAGAAGGCAATCAGGTTGCGCGCCAGGTAGTCCTGGTCCTCGGACGTCAGGCTGCCGACGATGCCGCAGTCGATGGCGATGTATTGCGGGCTCCACGGCTTGACCGTGCTGACGAAGATATTGCCTGGGTGCATGTCGGCGTGGAAGAAGCTGTCGCGGAACACCTGGGTGAAAAACACCTCGACGCCGCGCTCGGCAAGCATCTTCATGTCGGTGCGCTGGTCGGCCAGGGTCGCCATGTCGGTGACCGGCACGCCGTAGATGCGTTCCATCACCAGCACCTTGGGCCGGCAGAAGTCCCAGTAGACCTGGGGTACGTACATCAGCTCGGAACCTTCGAAGTTGCGCCGCAGCTGGCTGGCGTTGGCGGCCTCGCGCAGCAGGTCGAGCTCGTCGTAGATAGTCTTCTCGTAGTCGCCGACGATTTCCACCGGGTGCAACCGGCGAGCATCGGCCGAGGCGCGCTCGGCGGCCTTGGCGATCAGGAACAACCAGGCCAGGTCCTGGGCGATCACCGGCTTCAGGCCCGGACGCACCACCTTGACCACCACTTCTTCGCCACTCTTGAGGCGCGCGGCGTGCACCTGAGCCACCGAGGCCGAGGCCAGCGGCTCGACGTCGAAGCGGCTGAATACCTCGCCGACCTTGGCGCCGAGCTGTTCCTCGATCAGTGCCACGGCGTGCTTCGGATCGAACGGTGGCACCCGGTCCTGCAGCAGCATCAGCTCGTCGGCGATGTCGGTGGGCAGCAGGTCGCGGCGGGTGGAGAGCAACTGGCCGAACTTGATGAAGATCGGCCCCAGGTCCTGCAGTGCCAGGCGCAGGCGTGCGCCACGGCTGAGCTCGGACGGCTTGCGCGGCAGCCAGCGCCAGGGCATCAGCAGGCGCAGGCTGGCCAACCACCAGGGCAGCAGGGGCTGTTCGAACAGCAGGTCATCGAGACGGTAGCGGATCACCACGCGCTGGATGCGGAAGAGACGGCGGACGGCGAGCAGCTTCATGCGTTATCGCTGGTATCAGGAGTGTGGGCGGCGAGGCGGCGCAGGCGCGCCTCGAGGCGTTCAATATCGACCTTCAGTGCATCGAGCTCGCTGAAGGCGGCTTCGGCTTCGCGTTTGCCGACCAGGGTGCGGGACTCTTCGGCCAGGTATTCGCTGAGGCTCTGGCTGAATCGGGCCAGGCCCTGCCGGGTCCAGCGCGCCCGCAGGCGCACATGGCCGGCGATCAGCGCGGTGGGCACGGGGCCCAGCCAGCGCTGCAGCTCGTGCTCCCAGTCCAGGTCGAGGTCCTGCAGGATGGCGAACAGATCGAGCAGCACCGCGCTGTCGCCATGCAGCCCGACTTGCGGGCTGTGCAGCACCGCGGTCTTGTCCTTGGCCAGGGCCAGTTGCGCCAGGCGCCCGGCGGGGGCGCGCAGGGTGCAGTCGACGTCACCTTCCCAGTGGGCGGCGAGCATCAGCCCCTCTTCATCGGGCAGTACGAACAGCTTCAGGGCCGGTTGCACGCAGTCGATCTCGATCACCTTGCCCTCGAGCGCGGCCAGGCGCGGCAGTGCCGTGCTGTCCATGCGCAGGACCCGGTTGAGCCCGTGCTCGACGCTGGCGAGCAGGCCGGCCAGGAGCATCAGGGCTTGATTCCCCGGTGCACGGCGACAATGCCGCTGGTCATGTTGTGGTAGCTGACGCGGTCGAAACCGGCCTCGACCATCATGGCCTTGAGGGTTTCCTGGTCGGGGTGCATGCGGATCGACTCGGCGAGGTAGCGATAGCTTTCGGAGTCGTTGGTGATCAGCTTGCCGGCCAATGGCATGAAGGCGAAC
This sequence comes from Pantoea sp. Cy-639, assembly GCF_011752525.1. GTDB lineage: Bacteria > Pseudomonadota > Gammaproteobacteria > Pseudomonadales > Pseudomonadaceae > Aquipseudomonas. Next base: position 176,666 of record NZ_VWXI01000007.1, read on the forward strand.
GAGTAGGCGTCGTAGGCCTTGGACATCAGCTTGTTGGTCGGCTTGGAGAACTCCAGGATCAGCAGGCGGCCGCCTGGCTTGAGCACCCGCAGCATCGAGCGGATCGCCTCGTCCTTGTGGGTGACGTTGCGCAGGCCGAAGGCGATGGTCACGCAATCGAAGTGGTTGTCCGGGAACGGCAGCTTCTCGGCGTCGGCCTGGACGAACTCGATGTTGCCGGCCACGCCGCGGTCGAGCAGGCGGTCACGGCCGACCTTGAGCATCGAGTCGTTGATGTCGGCGAGCACCACTTGGCCAGTAGGGCCGACCAGGCGCGAGAACTTGGCGGCCAGGTCACCGGTACCGCCGGCGATGTCCAGTACGCGGTTGCCGCTGCGCACCCCGGACAGCTCGATGGTGAAGCGCTTCCACAGGCGGTGCATGCCGCCGGAGAGCACGTCGTTCATCAGGTCGTACTTGGCGGCCACGGAGTGGAAGACCTCGGCGACTTTCTTCGCCTTCTGGCTTTCCGGCACGTCCTGGTAGCCGAAGTGGGTGGTGGGTTCGGCGTGGTCGCCTTTGCGCTGGTCGGTCATTTCGCTTCACCAGAAAAAAATTACCGCCATTCTATGGGCAACGGGCGGTTTTGTCTTGGCAGGGTGTGTCGCCGGGCGGTCGGGGGCATAATGCGGCCATTGTCTTCATATCCAGGAACACCCGCATGACCCAGATCAGCGTCGAACGCAAACACTCCCTCGGCCGCGAGGCCGCCCGTGCCAAGGCCGAGGCGCTGGTGGACCGGTTGAGCCGTGAGTACGACCTCAAGGCGCGCTGGAACGGCGATCGCGTCGAGGTGTCGCGCAGCGGCGCCAATGGCAGTGTGCAGATCGGTGAGGACAGCATCCGGGTCGAGCTGAAGCTGGGCATGATGCTGTCGATGATGAGCTCCAGCATCAAGGGCGAGATCGAGCGGGCGCTGGACAAGGCGCTGGCCTGACACTGCGAATCCCACGCTGTTTGCGGGCGCGGGCGTTGTGAAGCCCGCTCCCACAAAGCTCCCAGCGTCTCGTAGCGCCGCACCTTAGGGTGAGGATTCTAATTTTTCCGCCTACCTTCACGCTCAAGCCCAACCCCCGGGCAGTTCCTCCCTCCTTCAAATGAGCATGAGGTGCAGAGCATGGCCAAAGTGAATCTCAAGAAAAAAGATGACGCCCAAGGCAATACCCTGGGCGAGGTGCGCGGCTACGCGCGCAAGATCTGGCTGGCAGGCATCGGTGCCTACGCCCGGGTCGGCCAGGAAGGTTCCGATTACTTCAAGGAGCTGGTCAAGGCTGGCGAAGGCGTCGAGAAGCGTGGCAAGAAACGCATCGACAAGGAGCTGCATGCCGCCAATGGCCAGATCGATGAGGCCGCCCAGGAAGTGAGCCGGGTGCGTGGCAAGGTCGAGGTCCAGCTGAACAAGATCGAGCAGGCTTTCGACGCGCGTGTCGGGCGCGCCTTGAATCGCCTTGGCATTCCGTCTAAACATGACGTTGAGGCGTTGTCCATCAAGCTTGAACAGCTGCATGAGCTGCTCGAGCGTGTCGCGCGCAAACCATAAGGAGAGCAGGATGGCTGGCAAGAAGAACACCGAGAAAGAAGGCAGCTCCTGGATCGGCGGAATCGAGAAGTATTCCCGCAAGATCTGGTTGGCTGGCCTGGGTATCTACTCCAAGATCGACCAGGATGGTTCGAAGCTGTTCGATACGCTGGTGAAGGATGGCGAGAAGGCCGAGAAGCAGGCGAAGAAAACCGCCGAAGACGTGGCCGACAGCGCCAAGTCGTCGACTACTTCGCGTGTTTCGGGCGTCAAGGACCGCGCGTTGGGCAAGTGGAGCGAGCTCGAGGAAGCTTTCGACAAGCGCCTGAACAGCGCCATCTCGCGCCTGGGTGTGCCGAGCCGCAACGAGATCAAGGCCCTGCACCAGCAGGTCGATACCTTGACCAAGCAGATCGAGAAACTGACCGGTGCGTCGGTGACCCCGGTCTCCAAGGCCGCTGCGAGCAAGACCGCCGCCAAGCCGCTGGCCAAGGCTGCTGCCAAGCCGGCTGCGAAGACCGCCACGGCCAAGCCTGCGGCGAAAACCGCAGCGGCAAGACCAGCCGCCAAGCCTGCCGCCAAGCCCGTAGCGGCGAAAGCGGCTGCCAAGCCGGCGGCCAAACCGGCCGTGGCGAAAAAGCCAGCGGTGAAGAAAGCCCCGGCCAAGCCCGCAGCCGCCAAGCCCGCAGCGCCGGCACCTGCCGCAGCGCCAAGCGCGGCACCCGCCGGCAACCCGCCGTCGGCACCCGTGAGCGCAGCCACCCAGGCCTGACCGCGCGTCACACTATTGCGGGGCGAACCCACTCCCACGGGTATCTCGTGGGAGCAGGCTCGCCCCGCGATCATTTCAGCCTTCCAGGTAGCGCATCGCCAACTGCTCCGCCGCCGCCCGCGCCGGTGCCTGCAGGTGCGGCGCCACCAGCATCATCACCTGGTACACCACCACGCCCACATCCCCCTCGCGTCCGAGCACCCGCTGGTAGTCCAGCGAGCACATCAGGGTCAGGGTGATCTGTTCCACCAATTGCCCCAGTGCCTGGGTCTCGCTGGTCACCTGGCCCTGGCTCTTGAGGCTGGCCAGCAGTGCGGCGAGGGTGCGCTTGAGGGCGTTGATCAGGCTGCGCATGCCCCGGGCCAGCTTGGGCAGGCGCCCGGTCAGGTTGGACAGGTCCTGGAACAGAAAGCGGTACTGGGCCATGCGCTCGACGATCAGGTGCAGGAACAGCCAGTAGTCCTCGGCATCCAGGCGCACGTCCAGAGGTGGGTCGAGCAGCGGCATCAGGGCCTCTTCGAAGCGCTCGAACAAGCCGTGCACCAGCGGCTCCTTGCCATGGAAGTGGTAGTACAGGTTGCCCGGGCTGATGCCTAGCTCGTTGGCGATCTCAAGCGTCGAGACATTGGGCTCGCCCTGCTGGTTGAACAGTTGCAGGGCGCACTCGAGGATACGGTCACGGGTCTTCATCCGGTTCAGCGCGCCATGACGTAGGTGCCGGGCGCCGGGCCGAGCGGTGGATAGGTGGCGTTGCCCAGTTCGTCGCGCGGCGCCTTGAGCGTGCCGGAGCGCTGGCTGATCCACTCCAGCCACAACGGCCACCAGCTGCCGTCCTGGCGTTCGGCATCGTGGAACCAGGCGCGGGGGTCGCTGGACAGTCGCTCGTTGTGCAGGAAGTAGGCCTTGGGGTTGCCCGGTGGGTTGATGATGCTCTGGATATGCCCGCTGTTGGACAGCACGAAGCGGCGTTCGCCGCCGAGCAGCAGGGCCGAGCGGTACACCGCGTCCCAGGGGGTGATGTGGTCGTTGCTGCCGGCCACGGTGAAGCTGTCGAGGTCGACCTGCTTGAGGTCGACAGGTGTGCCGCACACCTCCAGGCCTTCGGGGAAGGTCAGCGGGTTGAGCTTGAAGAAGTCCAGCAGCTCGCCATGCAGCGCGGCGGGCAGGCGGGTGCTGTCGGCATTCCAGTAGAGGATGTCGAAGGCCGGCGGTTTCTTGCCCATCAGGTAGTTGTTGACCCAGTAGTTCCAGATCAGGTCGTTGGGCCGCATCCAGGCGAAGATCCGTGCCACCTCGCCGCCATCCAGCACGCCGCGCTGGTAGGAACGGCGCTTGGCCGCCTCCAGGGTCTGCTCGTCGGCGAACAGGCTGGCGGGGCTTTCGAAGTGGCAGTCGAGCAGGCTGACCAGGTAGGTGGCGCTGCGCACCTTGCGCAGTTGCTTCCTGGCCTGCAGATGGCCCTGCAGGGCGGCCATGGTCAGCCCGCCGGCGCAGGCGCCCATGAGGTTGGGGTCGCGGCTGCCGCTGATGCTGCGGCAGGCGTTGAGCGCCTCCTCCAGGGCTTGTACGTAGCTCGACAGGCCCCATTCACGATGGCGCGGGTCGGGGTTGCGCCAGCTGATCATGAACACCTGCAGGCCGTTCTTGAGCATGTACTGGACGAAGCTGTTGGTCGGGCCGAGGTCGAATACATAGAACTTGTTGATCTGCGGTGGCACCACCAGCAAGGGCCGGCCGTACTGCCGTTCACTCATGGGCTTGTACTGGATCAGCTCAAGTTGCTCGTTGCGAAATACTACCGCGCCAGGGGTGGCAGCGAGGTTGCCGCCGACCTCGAAGGCATGCTCGTCCACCTGGCGGGGCAGGCCGTCGTTGTGGCGCAGGTCGTCGAGCAGATGGCTGGCGCCGCGCAGCAGGCTCTGGCCGCCGGTGTTGAACAGCTCCTTGACCGCCTGAGGGTTGAGCAGCGTGTTGCTCGGGGCCACGGCATCGCTGATCAGGTTGAACAGGAATTGCGCCCGGGCGCGGTCGTCGTCGCCCAGGGCGCTTTCCTCGATCCACAGGCGGGTCTGCTTCTGCCAGGCCAGGTAGGCCTGCAGGCTGCGGCGATAGAGCGGGTTCTGACTCCAGGTCGGGTCGCTGAAGCGTGTGTCGCGCGGGTGTGGCTGGAATGGCGTTTCGCCCAGCATCACCCGCCCCAGCGTGCCGCCGAGCTTGAGCAGGTGGTGGGCGGTGTACAGGGGATGGCGCAGGCCATGGCGGCCGACATGGCGCAAGGTCGAGAGCAGGTCGCGGCCGCGCAGGCCATTGATCGCATTCTGCAGGGTCATGCTGGTGGCGGGGGCCGGTGTCGTCCCTGATGCCGGTTTGTCTTTCATGCCAACACTCCATCGTCAGGCCAGCAGGTGCTGGAACACAGCAAGGGCAGGCCGGCGCTGGATCCTTGCGCCGGCCGGTAGTCAGTTGCCGGCGGCAGGTCGCGGATGCATGACTGCGCGCTGGCGCTCTTGCTGGAGGAATTTCATGATGATCGGGGCGACGGCCTCGGCCCGGGTGATCAGGAACAGATGGCCATCGTCGATTATGTGTAGCTGCGCATTGGGAATTCGCCAGGCCAGCAGGCGCATGTTGATCAGTGGGATCAGCGGGTCGTCGTCGCCGGCCAGCACCAGGGTGGGCTGGTGGATCTTGTGCAGCCAGTGGATGCTGGTCCAGCCAAGGCCGGCGAACAGCTGCCAGTAGTAACCGACCTTGCCGCCGGAGCGGACTTTCGAGGCGTGGTGCAGGGCCAGGTCCGGGTCACGGCGGAAACCGCCGCCATAGATCAGCGGCGCGATGCGGACCACATGGGAGGGCTGGATGTAGCGCCGGGGGCTGGCCATCATCCACAGCACCTTGGGCTTGCCCGGGACCATCACCGCACCGGCGGCGGTGGCCGCCAGCACCAGTTTCTTGCAGCGCTCGGGATAGTCGTGGGCGAACTGCTGGGCCAGGGCCCCACCCCAGGACACGCCGATCACGTTGACCTGGCCGTAGTCGAGATAGTCGAGCATGCGCGCGGTGAGCTTGGCCAGGCCGGGGAAACGGTAGGGGTGGCGTGGCGTCGACGAGCCGCCGACGCCTGGCACGTCGAAGGCGATGACCTCGAGGTCCGGGTCGAGCGCCTCGATGAACGGAAAAACAAGCTCGAGGTTGGCGCCGATGCCGTTGAAGATCAGCAATGGCGTCAGGTGCGGCTTGCCTGGGCGGACCGCGGTGCGGATGGACTGGTTGTCCAGCTCGACAGTCCTGAAGATGTACGGTTGCGGCATACGCGTAACTCTAGGGTGGCGTAGCGTGTAGACGCGCCGGGCGGCGCGCCAGCACGGGTTCACTCAGCGTTCATGGACATAGGTACCCGGTGAAGCCTCGCCGGCGGCGTAGGCACGATTGCCCAGGCGCGTCGGGGCTTTCTTCAGCTCGCCAGCCCGCTCGCCCAGCCAGGTCTGCCAGTGCAGCCACCAGGAATCGGTGTGCTTGACCGCATTCTCCTGCCAGGCCTGCGGATCGTCCGGGCGATCCTCGCCGGTCATGAAGCGGGCCTTGGGGTTGCCAGGCGGGTTGAGAATGCTCTGGATGTGGCCGCTGTTGGACAGCACGAACTCGATCTTGCCGCCGAACAGGTGGGCCGAGCGGTAGCAGGACTGCCAGGGGGTGATGTGGTCGGCGGTGCCGGCGACGCTGTAAATGTCGCACTCGACTTTCTTCAGGTCGATGGCGGTACCGCACACTTCCAGGGCATCGGCGCGGGTCAGCGGGTTGTTCTTGAACATCTCGATCAGGTCGCCGTGGAAGGCGGCGGGCAGGCGCGTGGTGTCGTTGTTCCAGAACAGGATGTCGAACACCGGCGGCTCGTTGCCCAGCAGGTAGTTGTTGACCCAGTAGTTCCAGATCAGGTCGTTGGGGCGCATCCAGGCGAATACCTTGGCCATGTCGCTGCCTTCGAGCACGCCGGCCTGGTAGGAGTGGCGCTTGGCCGCCTCCAGCGTCTGCTCGTCGACGAACAGCGCCACCGTGGTGTCGACCGTGGTATCGAGCACGCTGACCAGCAAGGTCAGGGCGTTGACCTTCTTTTCGCCCAGCGCCGCGTAGTGGCCGACCAGGGCGGTGCAGGTGATGCCGCCGGAGCAGGCGCCGAGCATGTTCAGGTCCTTGCTGCCGGTGATCGCCAGCACCGCGTCGACTGCTTCCTTGAGCGCGTCGATGTAGGTGGACAGGCCCCATTCGCGCTGGGCCTTGGTCGGGTTGCGCCAGCTGATGATGAAGGTCTGCTGCTGTGCGCGCAGGCAGAAGCGCGCCAGGCTCTTCTCCGGGCTCAGGTCGAACACGTAGAACTTGTTGATCTGCGGTGGCACCACCAGCAGCGGGCGGGCGTGCACCTGTTCGGTGATGGGGCTGTACTGGATCAGCTCCAGCACGTCGTTGCGGTACACCACCGATCCTTCGCTGGTGCCGAGGTTCTTGCCGACCTCGAAGGCGGCCATGTTCACCTGGCTGGGCATGCCGCCATTGTTGACCAGGTCCTTGGCCAGGTTGGACAGGCCGTCGAGCAGGCTCTTGCCGCCGGTCTCGAAGAAGCGCTTGATCGCCGCGGGGTTGGACAGGGTGTTGGTCGGCGCCATGGCCTCGGTCAGCAGGTTGATGACGAACTGGCCACGGCTGATGTCCTGCGGCGACAGGTCGCTGCCGGCGACCCAGTCGTTGAGCTCCTTGCGCCAGGCCAGGTAGGTCTGCAGGTAGCGGCGGTACAGGGGGTTCTGGCTCCAGGCCGGGTCGCTGAAGCGGCGGTCGTCGCTTTCAGGCTGCAGGCTGGACTTGCCCAGCAGCACGTTCTTCAGCTCCAGGCCGAAGTGCGCCACGTGCCGGGCGCTGTGCAAGGGTTGGCGCATCGCCTGGCGCAAGACCGTGCGCGCCGAGGTGAGCAGGTCCTTGCGGCGAATGCCGATGACCGGGTTGAGCCCCAGGGTGCTTTCCGAGGCCTGCCGCTGCAACTCATCGTTGTTCTTGTTACTCATCTACGACGCTCCGTTGTCCTGAGACGAGTACCGGCGTGCTGTGACAGCCCGGTACTGCTACTCGGGTGACCAGTGATAAGGAACAGCGGTGCTGCGACCGGATGCGTGTCGGTGATGAGCTGCGGGTTTTTCTGCGTGTGAAGACAGCCTGCTTTCGCTCGCGACCTCTACATACCGGCCAGATCCTGCGTGGCTGAAAAGCGATGCAGGGAACTTGCCAGCTCCATTGGTTACCCGACTTTCGTGTAATGCGCAAGACAGCCAGTCTTTGGCTGTCATCCTCGCATTCAAGCAGATGAGATTAGAAAATGCGCTCTAAAGCTTCGGGCCCCTGGACTAGAGCATCAGTTTCACCACCGATTCGGACGGGTCGCGGGATTTGCCGGCCTTGTGCAGTTCGTCGAGGTATTCGGCCCAGAGCTGTTCCTGGCGCAGGCACAGTTGCTCGAGGTACTCCCAGGTGAACAATCCTGAATCATGGCCGTCGTCGAAGGTCAGTTTCAGGGCGTACTGGCCGGCGGGCTCCAGGCCGGACAGGCCGACGTTGATCTTGCCGAACTGCAGGATCGGGTTGCCGTGGCCCTGGACCTCGGCGGACGGGGAGTGCACGCGCAGGAACTCGGCGGGCAGGTGATAGACCTCGCCGGGGGCATAGGTGAGGCTGAGGGTCTTGGAGGCTTTGTGCAGGTTGATGGCGGTGGGCAGGCGGGCCATGGGCGAATCTCTCTTTGGCTTCAAGCTGCAAGCTTCGAGTGATTCCAGGCATTGTGCAAGGGGCTGCTGTGCAGCCCTATCGCAGGCTGTCGCCGGCTCCCACAGACAGCCTTGCTCTCAGTGTGGGGGCTGGCGACAGCCTGCGACAGGGGCGCGCAGCGGCCCCTGCGGTCTTACAGGATGTAGCGCGACAGGTCTTCGTTCTGCGCCAGCTCACCGAGGTGGCTGTTCACGTACGCAGCGTCGATGTGGATCGGCGTCTCGTCGTGGCTGCTGGCCAGGTCGCCGGCGCTGAACGACACTTCTTCGAGCAGGCGCTCGAGCAGGGTGTGCAGGCGGCGGGCACCGATGTTCTCGGTCTTCTCGTTGACCTGGAAGGCGATCTCGGCCAGGCGCTTGATGCCTTCGTCGGCGAACTCGATGTTCAGGCCTTCGGTCTTGAGCAGTTCGCGGTACTGTTCGGTCAGCGAGGCGTGCGGTTCCTTGAGGATGCGCTCGAAGTCTTCCGGAGTCAGGGCCTTGAGCTCGACACGGATCGGCAGACGACCCTGCAGCTCGGGCACCAGGTCGCTCGGCTTGCTCAGGTGGAACGCACCGGAGGCGATGAACAGGATATGGTCGGTCTTGACCATGCCCAGCTTGGTGTTGACGGTGCAGCCCTCGATCAGCGGCAGCAGGTCGCGCTGCACGCCCTCGCGGGAGACATCGGCGCCGCCGACGTTGCCACGTTTGGCCACCTTGTCGATCTCGTCGATGAACACGATACCGTGCTGCTCGACCGCTTCCAGGGCCTTGGCCTTGAGCTCTTCCTCGTTGACCAGGCGGCTGGCTTCTTCGTCGCGGACCATCTTCAGCGCTTCCTTGACCTTCAGCTTGCGGGTCTTGCGCTTGCCCTTGCCCATGTTGGCGAACAGGCTCTGCAGTTGGTTGGTCATCTCTTCCATGCCGGGCGGCGCGGCGATCTCGACCCCCATGCTGTCGGCGACGTCGATCTCGATTTCCTTGTCATCCAGCTGGCCTTCGCGCAGGCGCTTGCGGAACAGCTGACGGGTGTTGGAGTCGCTGCTGGACTGCTGGGCTTCTTCACTGAAGCTGCTGACTCGCGCCTGCGGCAGCAGGGCGTCGAGGATACGGTCCTCGGCGGCGTCCTCGGCACGGTGGCGCACGCGGACGATTTCCTGCTCGCGCAGCATCTTCAGCGCGGCATCGGCCAGGTCACGGATGATCGACTCGACGTCACGGCCGACATAGCCGACTTCGGTGAACTTGGTCGCTTCGACCTTGATGAACGGCGCGTTGGCCAGCTTGGCCAGGCGGCGGGCGATTTCGGTCTTGCCGACGCCGGTGGGGCCGATCATCAGGATGTTCTTCGGGGTGACTTCGGCGCGCAGCTCGGCGGGCAGCTGCATGCGCCGCCAGCGGTTGCGCAGGGCGATGGCCACGGCGCGCTTGGCGTCGTCCTGGCCAATGATGTGGCGGTTGAGTTCGTGGACGATCTCGCGGGGGGTCATGGACATGATCAGTACGGTCCTGAAACGGAGTGGGTCAGCGTGGAAAAGCCCCGTCGGTGGCCGCTCTCAGGCAGGGACGGGGCGCCAGAACAGCTGATCACTCGGCCAGGTCCTGCTCCTCGATGGTCAGGTTGTGGTTGGTGAACACGCAGATGTCACCGGCGATGTTCAGGGCGGTCTCGGTGATTTCCCGGGCCGACAGGTCGGTCTTGTTCAGCAGGGCGCGGGCTGCGGCCTGGGCGTAGCCGCCGCCGGAGCCCATGGCGATCAGGCCATCTTCGGGTTCGACCACATCGCCGTTGCCGGTGATGATCAGCGAGGCATCCTTGTTGGCCACGGCCAGCATGGCTTCCAGGCGGCTCAGCGAGCGGTCGGTACGCCATTCCTTGGCCAGCTCGACGGCGGCGCGCACCAGGTGGCCGGAGTGTTTCTGCAACTGGGCCTCGAAACGCTCGAACAGGGTGAAGGCGTCGGCGGTGGCACCGGCGAAACCGGCGATGACCTGGCCGTTGTACAGGCGACGGACTTTCTTGGCGTTGCCTTTCATCACGGTGTTGCCGAGGGAAACCTGGCCGTCGCCGCCCATGACGACTTTGCCGTTACGGCGGACAGAAACGATGGTAGTCAAGGGAGAGTCTCCACGCAGCGGGGCGAAAATGCCTGATGCAGACTCATATGGGGTGAGGGGGGAAGGATTTCAACCACATTGGATGAATGGTTGCTCCTGGCTCCAGCTCGAGCGCGGTCGATGAAGGAGCGGCTTTGTGTTGCGAAAGGGCCGCCAAGCGGCCCCGGCATTTCTGATATGTAGTCGAGATTCCGGGGCCGCTGCGCGACCCTTTCGCGACACCAGGCCGCTCCTGCAAGAGCGAGCGGGCGTTTATTCAGGCCTCGTGGCAGACGTGCCCATCGACCAAGGTATACCGTACCGCGCCCGGCAGGCAGTGGCCGATGAACGGGCAGTTCTCGCCACGGGAGAACCACTGCTCGCCCGCCAGGGTCGAGGCTTTCGGGTCGAACAGCACCAAGTCCGCCGCGCCGCCGACTTTCAGCTCGCCGGCCGGCAGGCGCAGGGCCGTTGCCGGACCGCTGGTGAGGCGTGCCAGCAGGGTCGGCAGGTCGAGCAGGCCGTCCTCGACCAGGGTCATGGCCAGCGGCAGCAGCAGTTCGACGCTGCTGATACCAGGCTCGGTAGCGCCGAACGGGGCCAGCTTGGCATCGCGCTCGTGGGGCTGGTGGTGGCTGGAGATCGCCTGGATCACCCCGGACTTCACCGCCTCGCGCAGGCCGTCGCGGTCGGCGGCGGTGCGCAGCGGCGGTTGCACGTGGTACAGGCTGGAGAAATCGCGCAGGGCCTCGTCGGTGAGGATCAGCTGGTACAGCGCCACGTCGGCGGTGACCGGCAGTCCCAGTTGCTGGGCCTGGGCGATCAGCCGGGCGCCGCGGGCGCTGGTGATCTGGGTGAAGTGGGCGCGCACGCCGGTCTGTTCGACCAGCAGCAGGTTGCGCGCCAGGGCCACGGTCTCGGCGGTCTCGGGAATACCAGGCAGGCCGAGGAAGCTGGCCATCGGGCCTTCGTGGGCCAGGCCGCCCTGGGCCAGGTCACGGTCCTGGGAGTGGAACACCACGGTCAGGTCGAAGGTCGCCGCGTACTCCAGCGCGCGCGCCAGGGTCCGGTGGTTGGGGATCTCCTTGAGGCCGTTGCCGAAGGCCACGCAGCCGGTGTCGCGCAGGGCCACCAGCTCGGCCAGTTGCTCGCCCTCCAGGCCCTTGGTCAGGGCGCCGATCGGGTAGACCTTGCTGTTGGCCGCTTCGCGGGCGCGGTCGAGGATCAGCTCGGCCACGGCCGAGGTGTCCAGCACCGGCTTGGTCTGCGGCGGGCAGCACAGGCTGGTGACACCGCCGGCGACTGCGGCACGGGTCTCGCTGGCGATGGTGCCCTTGCGGCTGTAGCCCGGCTCGCGCAGCGAGACGCCGAGGTCGACCAGGCCTGGGGCGACGACCAGGCCGTCGGCCTGGAGCGTGCGGCTGGCGCTGAAGCCGGTCGGGGCCGCGCCGATGGCGACGATGCGCCCACCGTCCAGGTGCAGGTCGCTGACGCGGTCCAGGCCGCTGGCAGGATCGATGACCCGGGCGCCGATGATGCTGATGGTCACTGGGCGTTCTCCTGCTCGAATTGACGTTGCGCGTTCTGTCCGCTCATGGCCATGGACAGCACGGCCATGCGCACGGCGATGCCGTAGGTGACCTGGTTGAGGATCACCGAGTGCTTGCCGTCGGCGACCGCCGACTCGATCTCCACGCCGCGGTTGATCGGCCCCGGGTGCATGACGATGGCGTCGGGCTTGGCCCCGGCCAGGCGTGCGGTGGTCAGGCCGAACAGGCGGTAGAACTCGCCCTCGCTGGGCAGCAGGCCGCCGGCCATGCGTTCGCGCTGCAGGCGCAGCATGATCACCACGTCGACGTCCTTCAGGCCTTCGGCGAGGTCGGTGTAGACCTTCACCCCATACTGTTCGATGCCGATCGGAATCAGTGTTTTCGGGCCGATCACGCGGATGTCCGGGCAACCCAGCGCCTTGAGCGCGAGCATGTCCGAGCGGGCCACCCGCGAGTGCAGGATGTCGCCGACGATGGCGACGGACAGGTTTTCGAAGCCACCTTTGTGGCGACGGATGGTCAGCATGTCGAGCATGCCCTGGGTCGGGTGCGCGTGGCGGCCGTCGCCGCCGTTGATCACCGCGACATCCGGGCACACGTGCTCGGCGATGAAGTGGGCGGCACCGGAGTCGGAGTGGCGCACGACGAACATGTCGGCGGCCATGGCCTCGAGGTTGCGCAGGGTGTCGAACAGGGTCTCGCCCTTGCTGGTCGAGGAGGTCGACACGTTCAGGCTGATCACGTCGGCCGACAGGCGCTGGGCGGCCAGCTCGAAGGTGGTGCGGGTCCGGGTGGAGTTCTCGAAGAACACGTTGCACACGGTCTTGCCGCGCAGCAGTGGGACTTTTTTCACGGCCCGGGCACCGACTTCGAGGAACGAGTCGGCGGTGTCGAGGATCTCGGTGAGCAGTTCGCGGGGCAAACCGTCGAGCGAGAGGAAGTGGCGTAGCTGGCCCTGATCATTGAGCTGCAGCGGGCGCTTGGCGTCGAATGGCGTCATCGCGGGGGACTCTTAAAGGGCTGGTGCGGAAGCGAGGTCCTGGCGCTCGAGGACGAGCGGGGCGGGTCCGGTCAATTTTACCCGTTCATGGGCAGCCAGGGACAGGGTGGCGCCAAGCACGTTGGGGCGGATCGGCAGTTCGCCGGCATCCAGGTCGAGCAGGCACACCAGCGTCACGCTGGCCGGACGGCCGTAGTCGAACAGTTCGTTGAGGGCGGCGCGGATGGTCCGACCGCTCATCAGTACGTCGTCCACCAGCACCAGGTGCTGGCCCTCGATCTCGAACGGCAGCGCCGAGGGGCGTACCTGCGGGTGCAGGCCGTTCTGGCTGAAGTCGTCGCGGTAGAAGGACACATCCAGGGTACCCAGCGGGCTCTGGTCGCCCAGCTCGGCCTGCAGGGCCTGGGCCACCCACACGCCACCGGTGTGGATGCCGATGAAGCGTGGCTCGGCGATGGCGCGGCGGGCCAGGTGGGCGCGAAGGTCGACGGCCATCTGCCGGATCAGCTCGGCGGGATTGGGTAGGCTCATTGCGTGCTCCTCGGGTAGGCGGGCGCCGGCAAGCGACCGGCGGCAAAGCGGAATTAAGTGTTGGCCTCCAGCCAGCCTTGCAGCAACAGGGCCGCGGCGATGGCGTCGACCGGGTTGTCGCGGTAGCTGCCGTGACGACCGCCCCGGGCCATCTGCTCGCCCTTGGCCTCGAAGGTGGTCAGGCGTTCGTCGTGGGTGTGCACTGGCAGGTTGTAGCGACCGTGCAGGCGGCGGGCGAACTTCTCGGCGCGCTCGCTCATTTCGCTGGGTGTGCCGTCCATGTTCAGCGGCAGGCCGACGACGATGGCATCAGGCTTCCACTCCTTGATCAGTTTCTCGACCTGGCTCCAGTCCGGCACGCCGTTCTGTGCCTTGAGCGTGCACAGCTCACGGGCCTGGCCGGTGATAACCTGGCCAACGGCGACGCCGATCTGGCGGGTGCCGTAGTCGAAGCCCAGCAGCAGGCGCAGCTCGGCCATCAGGCGTGCCCCGCCTGGCTGGTCAGCAGGCTGAGGTTGATGCCCAGGCTGGCGGCGGCAGCGTCCAGGCGCATGTCGCTGGCCAGGCCGAAGATGATCTCGGGGTCGAACGGGCAGTTGAGCCAGGCGTTGTCGGCCAGTTCCGCTTCCAGCTGGCCGGCTTCCCAGCCGGCGTAGCCGAGGGTGATCAGGCTCTGGCGCGGGCCGGTGCCGGCGGCGATGGCGAACAGCACGTCCTGCGAGGTGGACAGCGACAGGCCTTGCAGCTCGACGGTGGCCTGGTAGCTGCAGTCGTTGCTGTGCAGCACGAAGCCGCGGTCGGTCTGCACCGGGCCGCCCTGGTAGATCGGGATGTGCAGGGTGCTGGCGGGTGGTTCCTCATCCGGGCGCAACTGCTCGAGGATATCGCCCAGGTTCAGCTCCTGCGGGCGGTTGACCACCAGCCCCATGGCGCCGTTGGCGTTGTGCTCGACGATGTAGGTGAGGGTCTGGGCAAAGTTCGGATCGGCCATGTGCGGCATGGCGATCAGGAACTGGTGCTTGAGGTAGCTCGGCGTGAGGGTTTTCATGACCGCTAGTGTGGCGCCAGGTGGCGAGGCTGACAAGGTGCGCGGACGGCTGTATGGGGGCTTGTGGGGGCGGGCTTGCCCCCCCGATGGCGTCAGGCCGGCGGCAACAGGCCCTGGATCAGTTGCTCGACAGCCGGTCGCCGCGGGCGAAGCGCCAGGTGCGGATGATCTCCAGTCGGTCGAACTCGGCCAGGTCGCCGGTGAACGGCGCGAAGGGCGCCGCCAGGCGAACGATGCGCTGGGCGGCCTGGTCGAGCACTGGCTGGCCGGACGACTCCAGCACCAGCACTTCATACAGCGATCCGTCGCGGTTGATCGACACCATCATCCGCAGGCTGCCGTACATCTGCTGGCGCCGGGCCTCCTCGGGGTAGTTGAGGTTGCCGATGCGTTCGACCTTCTTGCGCCACTCTTCCTTGTACCAGGCGCCCTTGTCGCGCATGGTCGAGGCGGCATTCAGACGGTGGATGCGCGGGCGCTTGGCGTACAGCTGCTGTTCATGGGACAGCTCGGCCTCGAGGCTGGCGATCTGGCTGGACAGCTGCGAGCTGTCGAAGTCGGGCACCTTGGCCTCGGGCTTTACCTGCGGCTTGCTTTCCTTCGGCTTGGGCTCGGCTTTCTGGGGCTTCGGCGCCTTGGTGGCGACCACCGACTTTTCCGGCGCCGGCGGCGTTTCCGGGCGGGCGGCCGGGGGCGGGGTGATCTTGTTGATCTTGCTGTCCTGGAACGGCGCGACCTCGGTGGTGGTGGGCACCGCCTTCTTGTCCAGGGTGCCGCTGCCTTGCTGGTTTTCCTGGGCCTGGAAGTCGGCCTTTTCCGGCTTCTTCTCGCTCTTGAAGGTGGCCAGGGTGATGTCCATGGTGTGGCGGATGTCGGCCGGCTTGACCACCGTGAAGCCCACGCCGAGGATCAGCGCCAGGTGCACCAGCGCGGCCAGGAACAAGGTGAAGCCGAGTCGGTCCACCGGGCGAACGCGGGGTGGCAGCAGGTCGGCGGGGATGTCGGCGGGCAGCGTCATCGGGTATCCAAAGGCAGCTTCGAGTCACACGCGGCAAGCTTCAGGCAATAAGCGGCTCGGTGCAGGGCTGCACGTTCTTGCAGCTTGTCGCGTGAAGCTTGCGGCTGCGCATCATACCCCACTGCGCGGCTTTGCCACCTGTCCTCGGTCAGCGCGCTTGCAGCTTGCGATCAATGGCATCCATCAAGCGGCCGCCAATGTCGGTGTTGTAGGCGGCGTCGATCTCGCGGATGCAGGTCGGGCTGGTGACGTTGATCTCGGTGAGGTGCTCGCCGATCACGTCCAGGCCGACGAACAGCAGGCCCTTCTCGCGCAGGGTCGGGCCGACCTGGGCGGCGATCCAGCGGTCGCGCTCGCTCAACGGACGGGCTTCGCCACGCCCGCCGGCGGCCAGGTTGCCGCGGGTCTCGCCGCTGGCCGGAATGCGCGCCAGGCAGTAGTCCACCGGCTCGCCGTCGATCATCAGGATGCGCTTGTCGCCGTCCTTGATCGCTGGCAGGTAGGCTTGCGCCATGATCTGCTGGGCGCCCAGGGCGGTCAGGGTTTCGAGAATCACCGACAGGTTGGGGTCGCCGGCCCGGTGGCGGAAGATCGAGGTGCCGCCCATGCCGTCCAGCGGCTTGAGGATCACGTCGCCATGCTTGGCGGCGAACGCGCGGATGATGTCCGGACGGCGGCTGACCAGGGTGGGTGGCGTGCACTGCGGGAACAGCGTGGCGAACAGCTTCTCGTTGCAGTCGCGCAGGCTCTGCGGGCGGTTGACCACCAGCACGCCCTCGGCCTCGGCCTGCTCCAGCAGGTAGGTGCTGTAGACGAACTCCATGTCGAAGGGCGGATCCTTGCGCATCAGGATCACGTCCAGGTCGCTCAGCAGGCTGTCCTGCTCCGCGTCCAGCTCGAACCAGCGGGCCGGGTCGGCGAACACCTTCAGCGGACGCATCCGCGCGCGTGCCTTGCCTTCACCCTGGTACAGGTCGCGCTGCTCCATGTAGAACAACTCCCAGCCACGCGCCTGGGCGGCCAGCAGCATGGCCAGCGAGCTGTCCTTTTTATAGGAGATGGACGCGATGGGGTCCATGACAATCCCGAGGCGAACGCTCATGGGGTAATTCCTCTTGGCGGCAGTGGCCGCGATGGCACGAAAGAAAAAAGTGGCTCAGGGTGGCGCTGCGAGCGCTGCGGGTCAAGGGGCGCGGCGGATGGAATGGCCACCCGGAGTATGCTAAAAATGCCCGATCCAGCTTCAAGCGCCAAGCCACAAGCTGCAAGTAAAGCCGGACTGCACACCGATCTGCTTTTTCTTGACGCTTGCAGCTTGTGGCTTGCCGCTCAGACCAGAGCCGCAAACGATGGCGAACTTTATGGAACAACCCCTGAAGGTGATGGTGATCGACGATTCCCGCACGATCCGCCGCACCGCGCAGATGTTGCTCGGCGAGGCGGGCTGCGAGGTGATCACTGCCAGTGACGGTTTCGATGCCCTGGCCAAGATCGTCGACCACAAGCCGCGGATCATCTTCGTCGATGTGCTGATGCCGCGCCTGGATGGCTACCAGACCTGCGCGGTGATCAAGCACAACAGCGAATTCAAGGACACGCCGGTGATCCTGCTGTCCTCCCGCGACGGCCTGTTCGACAAGGCCCGCGGCCGGGTGGTCGGCTCCGACCAGTTCCTGACCAAACCCTTCAGCAAGGAAGAACTGCTCGATGCGATCCGCGCCCACGTGCCCGGTTTCGCCGTGCAGGACCAACACGCACCCTGACGCTGCCCGAGTGGGGCGGCGCTTCTTTTTCCGCATGGGGAAACAGCATGGCCCGCGTTCTGATTGTCGACGACTCGCCGACAGAGATGTATCGATTGACCGAGTGGCTCGAGAAGCATGGCCACCAGGTGCTCAAGGCCGACAACGGCGCCGATGGCGTGGCGCTGGCCCGCCAGGAGAAGCCCGATGCGGTGCTGATGGACATCGTGATGCCTGGCATGAACGGCTTCCAGGCGACCCGCCAGTTGAGCAAGGACCCAGAGACCCGCGCCATCCCGGTGATCGTGGTCACCACCAAGGACCAGGAGACCGACCGTATCTGGGCGACCCGCCAGGGTGCCCGCGACTTCCTGACCAAACCGGTGGAAGAGGACGCGCTGCTGGCCAAGCTCAAAGAGGTGCTCGGCGCTTGACCACCCGGCCCCAGGGCGCGTCGCTGACCGCCTTCGAGCTGTTGCTGGACATCGACCGGCGCTGCCGTCTGCTGGTCGCCGACCAGCCGCCCCAGGACACTCGCCTGCAACAGTGGAGCGGCATTGGTTTTCGCATCGCCGGGCAATGGTTCGTCGCGCCCATGGGCGAGGTCGCCGAAGTGCTGCGTGAGCCACGCAGCAGTCGGGTGCCGGGGGTGCAGCCGTGGGTGCGCGGCGTCGCCAACCTGCGTGGCCGGCTGTTGCCAGTGATGGATCTTTGCGCATTCTTCGGCCTCGGTCCGGCCGCGGCGGGCAAGCAGCGGCGGGTACTGGTGCTGGACCACGAGGAGCTGTTCGCCGGGCTGCTGGTGGATGAAGTGGTGGGCCTGCAGCACTTCGCCCTGAGCAGTCTCGAACTGTCGCCGCCGCAGCCGCTGATCCGCGCCGCCGCACCCTTCGTGCAGGGGCATTTTCCCCGTGAACGCAACTGGGCGATCTTCAGCCCGTTCGCCCTGGCCCAGGCGCCGGGCTTTCTCGATGTGGCGCTGTAGAGGATTGTGATGTGAACAAGCCGGGACCCTCCGTTTCGCCCGCCGTCGTTTCCCCGGCCGCCGTGGCCCAGCGCCCGCGTAGCACCGCGCAGATCACCGTGCTGTTCGTGGTGCTGATCCTGTCGATCGTGCTGTTGTTCGCCAACTTCGCCTACCTCAATACCCAGGCCAGCCATGACAAGCAGTACATCGGTCATGCCGGCGAGCTGCGCGTGCTGTCCCAGCGCATCGCCAAGAACGCCACCGAGGCTGCCGCCGGCAAGGCCCTGGCGTTCCGCCAGCTGAGCGATGCGCGCAACGACTTCGAGCGGCGCTGGGACTACCTGCGCCACGGCGACAAGGCCACCGCGCTGCCTCCGGCGCCGGTGGCCGTGCGCGAAGAGATGGACGCGGTGCGCCAGGATTGGGAGAACCTGCGCAAGAATACCGACACCATCCTGGCCAGCGAGCAGACCGTGCTGTCGCTGCACCAGGTGGCGGCCACCCTGGCCGAGACCGTGCCGCAATTGCAGGTGGAATACGAGAAGGTGGTGGAGATCCTGCTGCAGAGCGGCGCTCCGGCCAACCAGGTGGCGGTGGCCCAGCGCCAGTTGCTGCTTGCCGAGCGCATCCTCGGCTCGGTCAACACCGTGCTGGCAGGCGATGACACCGCGGTCCAGGCCGCCGATGCCTTTGGCCGCGATGCCAGCCGTTTCGGCCAGGTGCTCGAGGGCATGCTTGCCGGCAACCCGGCAATCCAGGTGACCCGGGTCGAGGACGCCGACGCCCGGGCGCGCCTGGCCGAGATCGCCGAGCTGTTCCAGTTCGTCGCCGGCTCCGTGGACGAGATCCTCGAGACCTCGCCCGAACTGTTTCGCGTGCGCGAGGCCGCGGGCAATATCTTCAGCCTGTCGCAGACCCTGCTCGACGAGGCCTCGCACCTGGCCAACGGTTTCGAGAACCTGGCCAACGGGCGCACCCTCGACACCGTCGGCGGCTATGCCCTGGGCCTGCTGGCACTGGCATCGATCATCCTCATCGGCCTGGTGATGGTGCGCGCCACTCACCGCCAGTTGCGCGAGACCGCCGAGAAGAACGAGCGCAACCAGGAGGCGATCATGCGCTTGCTCGACGAGATCGAGGAGCTGGCCGACGGCGACCTGACCGTTACCGTGTCGGTCACCGAGGACTTCACCGGCGCCATCGCCGACTCGATCAACTACTCGGTCGACCAGTTGCGCGACCTGGTCGCCACCATCAACCACAGTGCCGAGCAGGTGGCCGCCGCGGTCCAGGATACCCAGAACACCGCCCGCCAGCTGGCCAAGGCCTCGGAGCACCAGGCCGAGCAGATCAGCGAGGCGTCCGAGGCGGTGGGCGACATGGTCGAGTCGATCGACCGGGTTTCGGCCCACGCCTACGAGTCGGCCAAGGTGGCCGAGCGCTCGGTGGCCATCGCCAACAAGGGCAACGAGGTGGTGCACAACACCATCCACGGCATGGACAACATCCGCGAGCAGATCCAGGACACCGCCAAACGGATCAAGCGGCTGGGCGAGTCCTCCCAGGAGATCGGCGACATCGTCAGCCTGATCGACGACATTGCCGACCAGACCAATATCCTGGCCTTGAACGCGGCGATCCAGGCCTCGCTGGCCGGCGAGGCCGGGCGTGGTTTTGCCGTGGTCGCCGACGAGGTGCAGCGCCTGGCCGAGCGCTCATCTTCGGCGACCCGGCAGATCGAGGCGCTGGTGCGCACCATTCAGGCCGACACCAACGAAGCAGTGATCTCCATGGAACAGACCACCGCCGAAGTGGTGCGCGGCGCGCGCCTGGCCCAGGACGCCGGGGTCGCCCTGGCCGAGATCGAGGGGGTGTCGCAGACCATGGCCGAACTGATCCACAGCATCTCCGACGCCGCCCAGTTGCAGACCTCTTCCGCCGGGCAGATTTCCCACACCATGGCGGTGATCCAGCAGATCACCGCGCAGACCTCCGCCGGCTCCAGTGCCACCGCCGACAGCATCCGCCATCTGGCGCGCATGGCCAGCGAGATGCGTCGCTCGGTGTCTGGCTTCACCCTGCCGAAACCGGCCGGGCGTCAGTAGGGGAGGCCGCCGATGAGCTCCCTCGCGCCGCGCCGCGAACGCCACGACACCGTCGCCCTGGCCTGGACCAAGGCGCCGATCCTCGATTGCCTGGGCCAGGCGCGCCAGGCCCTCGAGCGCTTTGCCGCAGAGCCCGGCGAACTGTCGCTGCTGGCCTTCTTCGTCGACAACCTGCATCAGGTGCATGGCTGCCTGCGCATGCTCGAGCTCGACGGGGCCAGCCGCCTGGCCGAAGAGCTGGAGCTGCTCGGCCAGGCCATCGCCGACGGCCAGGTCAGCCCCCGGGGGGATTGCCTGGGTGCGCTGTTCCGGGGGCTGGAGCAGTTGCCGTCCTACCTTGACCGGTTGCGTGGCGCGCGCCACGACTTGCCATTGGTGGTGATGCCGTTGCTCAACCAACTGCGGGCGTGTCGGGGGATCGAGGCGCTGGCCCAGGGTAGCCTGCTCGGCGAGTTCGGCCAGCGCCTGGCCGGTGCCGAAGACCTGGCCAATCTCGACCTGTCGCTGGGTAACTGGCGCGAGCATATGCAGGCGGGGCCGGGGCGCGACGCGTTGCGTTCGGTGGTAATGGCCCTGTGCGATGATCTGATGCGCATCAAGGAGCGCCTGGACGTCAGTGGCGAGCGCACGTCTCGAGAACCCCTCGAGGCCTTGCTGGCGCCCTTGCGTCACGTGGCCGACACCTTGGCGGTGCTGGGTTTCCAGCAGCCACGACGGGTCATCATCGACCAGGTACTGGTGCTGCAGGCGCTGGTCGACAAGGCCGACGAGGTGGACGACGCGCTGCTGATGGATGTGGCTGGGGCGCTGCTCTACGTCGAGGCGACCCTCAACGGCATGGTCGGCCCGCTGGAGGAAAGCGCGCCGGGCAGCCTGCCGGGTTCCGACCTGGCCGAGATCCGCCAACTGGTGCTCGGCGAATCGCTGAATGTCCTGCAGCAGGCCAAGGACCTGATCGGCGACTGTATCGAGTCCGATTGGTCGCGCCAGCGCCTGCAGGCATTGCCAGGCCTGCTGCAGCAGGTACGTGGGGCGCTGGCGATGCTGATGCTGCCGGCCGCCGCCGAGCTGTTCGCCGGCTGCGCGGGTTATGTGCAGGGCTGGCTGGTGCACCTGCAGGACGAGCCGCTGCCCGACGAGCTGGCGCACCTGGCCGATGCCTTGTGCGCCGCCGAGGGCTACCTGCAATGGCGGGTCGCCGATCCGCTGGCGGACGCCCAGCCGTTCATCGACATGGCCCAGGCCAGCCTGGCCGCGCTGGGGGTACGCTGCCAGCATGTCGAAAGCGTGCAGGGCGCCGAGCTGGCGCTGGACGGTGTCGATGACGAGTTGCGCGAGGTGTTTCTCGAAGAAGCCGGTGAGGTGCTGCCGGAAATCGAGCGTCACTGGTTGCGCTGGCGTGCGGACAACGGCTTGCGTGAGGCGCTGGTCGAGGTTCGCCGGGCCTTGCACACGCTCAAGGGCAGCGGGCGAATGGTGCATGCGCAGGCGGTGGCGGAACTGGCCTGGGGTGCCGAGCATCTGCTCAACCGGGTGCTGGATGGCCGCATCGTGCTCAGCGCCGAGGGCCAGGTGGCCTTGCAGCAGGTGTTCGTGCGCTTGCCTGACCTGCTCGCCGATTTTGCCGCCGGCCAGGTACCGGCCAGTACCGAGATCGAACAACTGGCCGCGCACTTGCACGCCCTGGCGCTCAACGACGCCCCTGCCAGTGCCAGCATCGACGGGCTTGACCCACAACTGCTGGAGATTTTTCGCAACGAAGCCCAGGGACACCTGGCCAGCCTCGATGCCTTCCTCGACAGCGTCGAGGTCCAGGGCACGGCGGTCAGCGACAGCCTGCAGCGCGCCCTGCATACACTCAAGGGCAGCGCGGCGATGGCCGGGGTGATGCCGATGGCGGAGCTGGCCACGGCGCTCGACCGCCTGGTGCGCGAGTACAAGACCCACCAGCTGCCCTTGCTGGTGGTTGAAACCGAACTGCTGGAAGCTGCCCGGGCCCTGTTCCACTTGGGCCTGGCCCAGCTCGACAGCACACCGTTGGCGCCCATCGCGGGGGCGGCGGAGCTGATCGAGCAGGTCGGCCTGACCGTGGATGCGCGGCTGGCGCAACAGCAGGATGCACCACTCCCGCCCCGGCGCAGCCGGCGCGACCCTGCATTGATCGCCCGCTTCCTGGCCGAGGGCATGGACCTTCTCAGTGACGCCGAGGCCCAGCTGGCTCATTGGCAGGCGCATCCCGGCGAACGCCAGGTGCTGGACACCTTGCTCGACGCGTTGACCGCCTTGAGCCACAACGCCCACCAGGCCGAGTTGTGGCAGGTGGATGAAGTCTGCGAAGGCCTGCTCGACCTGTATGGCGCGGTCGAAGAAGGCAGTCTGGCGGTGAGCCCGCGGTTCTTCGCCGTGGCCGGCCAGGCCCATGAAGCGCTGCTCGACCTGTTCGACGAGATCGCCGCCGGTCAGGACCTCCAGGCGCGCCCCGACTGCCTGGCGGCCTTGCGCGGCTTGCTCGACGATGCGCTCGACCCTCGGCTCATGGGGGTGGTCGGCACCGAGGCGGTGACGCCACTGGCCAGGCCTGATGACCTGCCAGGGGCCGAGCTGGTCGAGCTGTTTCTAGAGGAAGCCGGGGATATCCTCGATAACCTCGAGCAGGCCCTGGAGCAATGGCGGCAGGAGCCTGGCGGCAGCTCGGCGTTGAGCATGCTGCAGCACGATGCGCTGACGCTCAAGGGCGGGGCGCAGATGGCCGGGATCGGCGCCATCGAAGTGCTGGCCCAGGAGCTGGCGCTGCTCTACGAAGGGCTGGTGGACCGTCGGCTGGGCGCCAGTCCGTCCTTGCCCGCGTTGCTCGAGCGCAGCCATGCGGCGTTGGCCGACATGCTGCAGGGCCTGCGCCAGGGCCAGGCCCCGGCCTCGGCGGTGACGCTGCTCGGTGAGCTGCGCGACTTCCGTCACAATGCGCCACCGCCGTTGCCTGCCGAACCGTTCGAGGAGCAAGAGGAAGCGGCGGGCGACAAGGAGCTGCTGGAGGTCTTTCTCGAGGAGAGCTCGGACATCGTCGAAAGCGCGGCCGAATCACTGGACCGCTGGCAGGCCGATCCGCGCAGTACGGTCGAGGTGGAAAACCTGCTGCGTGACCTGCACACCCTCAAGGGGGGCGCGCGGATGGTGGAGATCGCCGCCATCGGCGACCTCGCCCATGAACTGGAGTTTCTCTACGAACTGCTCGCCGCCGGCCGCCTGCCGCCGACGCCGGCGCTGTTCAGCCTGCTGCAGAACTGCCACGACCGCCTGGCGCACATGCTCGATGCCGTGCGCATGGGCCAGCCATTGCACGCGGCCACGGCGCTGATCGACTACATCCGCAACTTCTCCAGCGCCGCGCTGACCGACAGCGCGGCCAGCCAGGCCCAGGCCGATGCCGCGCCTGTCGAGGCGCCGGCTGCTGTGCCGGAGCGGGCAGGGGACATGGTCAAGGTCGATGCCGAGCTGCTCGACGACCTGGGCAACCTGGCCGGCGAGCACTCGGTGATCCGCGGGCGGATCGAGCAGCAGGTCAACGACGCCCAGTTCGCCCTCAATGAGATGGAGACGACCCTCGAGCGCATGCGCGACCAGCTGTTGCGTCTGGATATCGAGACCCAGGGCCGGATGTCTAGCCGCCAGCAGTTCGAAGGCGATGCCTACGATGATTTCGACCCGCTGGAAATGGACCGCCATTCGCAGTTGCAGCAGCTGTCCCGGGCGTTGTTCGAGTCGGCCTCGGACCTGCTCGACCTCAAGGAGACCCTGCTGCAACGCTCGCAGGAAGCCTACAGCCTTCTGCAGCAGCAGGCGCGGGTCAACAGCCAGTTGCAGGAAGGCCTGACCGCCACCCTGATGGTGCCGTTCGAACGCCTGGTCCCGCGCTTGCAGCGGGTGGTGCGGCAAGTGGCCAGCGAGTTGGGCAAGCAGGTCGAGCTGGTGGTCGGCAATGCCGAGGGCGAGCTCGATCGCAGCGTGCTCGAGCGCATGGTGGCGCCACTGGAGCATATGCTGCGCAACGCCGTCGACCATGGCCTGGAGGCCCGCGAGGCGCGCCTGGCCGCCGGCAAGCCGGAGCTTGGCACCATTCACCTGAACCTGCTGCACGAAGGCGCCGACATCGTCATCGAGATGAGCGACGATGGTGCCGGCGTACCGCTGGAAGCGGTGCGCAGCAAGGCGATCAAGCGCGGTCTGCTCGATCCGCAGGCGCGCCTGAGCGATCACGAGATCCTGCAGTTCATCCTTCGGCCAGGATTCTCCACGGCCGAGAAGATCACCCAGATTTCCGGGCGTGGCCTGGGCATGGATGTGGTCCATGAAGAGGTCAAGCAACTGGGCGGCTCGATGAGTATCGAGTCCAGTCCCGGCCGTGGCGCGCGCTTCCTGATCCGCCTGCCGTTCACCGTGTCGGTGAACCGGGCGCTGATGGTGCATCTGGGCGACGAGCAATATGCCATCCCGCTGAACACCATCGAGGGCATCGTCCGGGTGCCCCCGGCGGAGCTCGAGGCCTGCTACCGGCTCGATCCGCCACGCTACCGCTATGCCGGCCACGACTACGCGCTGCGTTACCTCGGCGAGCTGGTGCAGGGCGGTGGGCAGCCCCACCTGCTGGGCCAGAGCGTTCCCTTGCCGGTATTGCTGACCCACTCCCACGAACAGTCGTTCGCCATCCAGGTCGACAGCCTGTCGCCCAGCCGCGAGATCGTGGTCAAGAGCCTGGGGCCGCAGTTCGCCGCGGTGCCTGGGTTGTCCGGCGCGACCTTGCTCGGCGATGGCCGGGTGGTGCTGATTCTCGATCTGCTCGGCCAGTTGCGCGGCCAGCAGCGACGCCTGGCACGCCTGCCGGGCGCGGCCGACAGCGAGCGCGGGCTGATCGGGCCGGTGCCTCGCCGGCCGCTGTTGGTCATGGTGGTGGACGATTCGGTGACCGTGCGCAAGGTCACCAGCCGCTTGCTCGAGCGCCATGGCATGAGCGTGCTCACTGCCAAGGACGGGGTCGACGCCATGGCCCAGTTGGAGGAGCACCGCCCCGACATCCTGCTGCTGGACATCGAGATGCCACGCATGGATGGCTTCGAAGTGGCCACGCGCATCCGCCGCGACGAGCGGCTGAAGGGCCTGCCGATCATCATGATCACCTCGCGTACCGGCCAGAAACACCGCGACCGGGCCATGGCCATCGGGGTCAACGAATACCTGGGCAAGCCCTATCAGGAATCGGTGCTGCTGCAGAGCATCGTCCACTGGAGTCAACACCATGCTTGAACACATTGCCGGCCAACGCAGCAGCCTGACCGGGCTGTTGCTGCCCTTGGGCGACCGCACCCTGGTGTTGCCCAATGTCGCCGTCGCCGAGCTCATTGGCCACCGCGCCATCACCTGCGAGCCTGGCGAGCCGGTCTGGCACCTGGGCTGGGTCGACTGGCGCCAGCAGTGCCTGCCGTTGATCGGTTTCGAGGCCGCCTGTGGCGGTCAGACCCGCTGTGGCGAACGTTCGCGGATCGTGGTGCTCAATGCCCTGGGCGACACCGGGCTGCGCTACCTGGCGTTGCTGCTGCAGGGGATTCCACGCTCGTGCAAGCTGGACAGCCAGCTCAATTATGTGGACGTGCCGCTGGCCGGGCTGGAACTGGCCGCGGTACAGGTGGGCGAGCAGGTGGCGCGGGTGCCGGACCTGGCCGGGCTGGAACGGCTGGTGCGTGACGCGGATCTGCAACCTGTTGCCGGTTAGGATGGGCCGACATGCCTGGAGCCGTCTTGCCGCCTTCGCTGGCGAAACCAGTGGCGAGGTGTGAAACGGCGCCAGGGAACCCGACACGATCCTGGAGGTCCTTTGGGACATGTACTACGGTGAACGCTTCAACGCCTGGACCCACCTGGTCGGCGCGGTATTGGCCTGCATCGGCGCGATCTGGCTGATCGTCGTGGCAGGCCTGCAGGGCGATCCCTGGAAGATCGTCAGTTTCTCCATCTATGGCTTCACACTGCTGTTGCTCTACAGCATCTCGACCCTCTACCACAGCACGCGCGGCCAGGCGAAGAAGGTCATGCGCAAGCTCGACCACCTGTCGATCTACCTGCTGATCGCCGGCAGCTACACGCCGTTCTGTCTGGTCAGCCTGCGCGGGCCCTGGGGCTGGAGCCTGTTCGGGGTGGTCTGGGGGCTGGCGGTGATCGGCATGCTGCAGGAGATCAAGCCGCGTTCGGAGGCACGGATCCTGTCGATCATCATCTATGCGCTGATGGGCTGGATCGTGCTGGTGGCGGTCAAGCCGCTGCTGTCCAGCCTGGGTGCCGCGGGTTTCGCCTGGCTGGCGGCCGGCGGGGTGTTCTACACCGTCGGCATCATCTTCTTCGCATTCGACAGCCGCTTCCGTCATTGGCATGGCATCTGGCACCTGTTCGTCATCGCCGGCAGCCTGATGCACTTCGTGGCGGTGCTCTTCTACGTGTCCTGAGCACAGCGCCGGCCTCAGTTGTAGGCCCCCATCACGCAACTGTCCGCGTGGGCCTGGCACAGCCGCTGGGTGGCCTTCAGGTGGGCGTGGAAGCTCTCGGCATGGATCTTCCACCAGCGCTCGTTGAACGCTTTGAGCACCTGCACGATATGGCGGCCTTGTGCCGATGTCGCGTTGCTGTCGCTGCTATCGATCATAGGCCAGAGGCTGTTGAACTCGTCGGTCAGTGCTTGTCGTCGGGCCTCGATCGACGCCGGGCTGGCGGTCGGCTGAAGACGGGTGAAGTCGCCCAGTTCGGTGCTGACGTATTGGTCGACCACCGGTGGTGGCCTGAATTTCTTGGCGCCTGCCGCCAGGCTGGCAGAGAGGTCCGGGGTCAGCGCATCGATGTAGCAGAACCCGTATTGCATGCGTGGCTGGGCGTCATGTCCGAGCTTTTTCATCTGCGCCTTGCACGCAGCGAGCCTTGTTTCACGCGGCGTTGCGCAGGAAGGGTATGTGCTATCGGTGCAGCCTGGGGCTTGCGGGGTGCGAGCCACGGTGTTCTGTTCGGTGAACACCAGGCCTGCCAGTACGCAGGCTGCCAGTAGGCCGAGCAGGGTCATCATTCTCATGATCGCGAAGTCCGAAGGTTTTCAAATGACGGAAAACTCTAGGGGGCTTCGCGTGCTCGAGGCTACTGACAGAACTGCCAGTTGTCGTCTGGCGCGTGGCTTTCGGAAAAATCCGGCTTTAGCCTGGATTTTTCACGTGGCGGATCAGAAATCCCCCCAGAGTTGCTGTGCCACCGACAGCGCCACCACCGGTGCCGTCTCGGTGCGCAGTACCCGTGGTCCCAGGCGGGCGGCCTGGCAGCCGGCGGCCTTGGCCTGTTCGACCTCGGCATCGCTCAGGCCACCCTCGGGGCCGATCAGGAAGGCCAGGCGCGCAGGCTTGTCGTGGCTGGTCAAGGGGGCCGCCACGGGGTGCAGCACCAGCTTGAGGTCGGCCTCGGTGCTCTTGAGCCATTCGGCCAGGGTGAGCGGTGAATGGATGACCGGCAGGGTCGAGCGGCCGCATTGCTCGCAGGCGCTGATCGCCACCTGGCGCCAGTGGGCCAGGCGCTTGTCGGCACGCT
Organism: Pantoea sp. Cy-639; assembly: GCF_011752525.1. Taxonomy (GTDB): domain Bacteria; phylum Pseudomonadota; class Gammaproteobacteria; order Pseudomonadales; family Pseudomonadaceae; genus Aquipseudomonas. Next base: position 204,451 of record NZ_VWXI01000007.1, read on the forward strand.
CGTCCTTCAGGCGCACCTCGCACCGTTCGCTGACGATCGGCGTGATCTCGTTGACACCCAACTCGGTGGCCTTCTGGATCGCCCAGTCCATGCGCTCGCCACGGGACAGGCCCTGGCCCAGGTGGATGTGCAGCGGCGACTCGACCTGGCCTGGCAAGGCCTGGTCAAGGTTCACGCGCACGCTTTTCTTGCCCACTTCGAGCAACTGGCCGAGGTATTCCTGGCCACTGCCGTCGAACAGTTGTACGGCGTCGCCGGCGGCCATGCGCAGCACGCGGCCGATGTAGTGGGCCTGGGCTTCGGGGAGCGCGTGCTCGCCAAGGCCCAGGGGGGCGTCGATGAAGAAGCGGGAAAGTCTCATGGTTCAGCTCGGCATGTGAGAGGGGCATTGTCCCTTGCAGGGGCGACCCAAGGCGGCTCCTGCTGGGAAGGGCGTAGGGTGCTGGCCCTAGCCCGGGTCGCGGAAATCAGGGTGGAAGTCGGCCGGCACGGCGACGCTGACGCTATCGCGGGTGGCGATGTCGATGCCTTCGCTGGCCACCTCGGCGAGGAAGTCGATCTGCTCCGGGGTGATCACGTAAGGCGGCAGGAAATAGACCACGCTGCCCAGCGGGCGCAACAGCGCGCCACGGCTCAAGGCATGCTCGAACACTTTCAGGCCGCGACGCTCCTGCCAGGGATAGGCGACCTTGCCGGCCTTGTCCTGGACCATTTCGATGGCCAGGGCCATGCCGGTCTGGCGGATCTCGGCGACATGGGCATGGTCGGCCAGGTGCGCGGTGGCGCTGGCCATGCGCGCGGCCAGGGCCTTGTTGGCCTCGATCACGTTGTCCTGGGCGAAAATGTCCAGGGTCGCCAGGGCTGCGGCACAGGCCAGCGGGTTGCCGGTGTAGCTGTGCGAGTGAAGGAAGGCGCGCAGGGTCGGGTAGTCGTCGTAGAAGGCCTGGTACACCTTGTCGGTGGTCAGGCAGGCGGCCAGCGGCAGGTAGCCACCGGTCAGGGCCTTGGACAGGCACAGGAAGTCCGGGCGGATGCCGGCCTGCTCGCAGGCGAACATCGTGCCGGTGCGGCCGAAGCCCACGGCGATCTCGTCATGGATCAGGTGCACGTCGTAGCGGTCGCAGGCCTCGCGCAGCAGTTTCAGGTACACCGGGTGGTACATGCGCATGCCGCCGGCACCCTGGATCAATGGCTCGACGATCACGGCGGCAATGCTGTCGTGGTGTTCGGCCAAGGTCTGCTCCATGACCGCGAACAGGTTGCGCGAGTGCTCCTCCCAGCCCATGCCTTCGGGGCGCAGGTAGCAATCCGGGCTGGGCACCTTGATGGTGTCCAGCAGCAGCGCCTTGTAGGTCTCGGTGAACAGCGGCACGTCGCCCACCGACATCGCGGCGATGGTTTCGCCGTGGTAGCTGTTGGTCAGGGTGACGAAGCGCTTCTTCTGTGGCTTGCCGGTGTTCTGCCAGTAGTGGAAGCTCATCTTCAGCGCCACTTCGATGCATGACGAGCCATTGTCGGCGTAGAACACCCGGTCGAGCCCGGCGGGGGTCATGGCCACCAGGCGCTCGGACAGCTCGATCACCGGCTGGTGGCTGAAACCGGCGAGGATCACGTGCTCTAGCTGGTCGACCTGATCCTTGATGCGCTGGTTGATCCGCGGGTTGGCGTGGCCGAACACGTTGACCCACCAGGAACTGACGGCGTCGAGGTAGCGCTTGCCTTCGAAGTCCTCGAGCCAGACACCTTCACCACGGCGGATCGGGATCAGCGGCAGCTGTTCGTGGTCTTTCATCTGGGTGCAGGGGTGCCACAGGACCTTGAGGTCGCGTTGCATCCACTGATCGTTGAGGCCCATGGGCACATCTCCTGGCGGCACGGCTTGGTTAGACCGCGTAAGCCTAAGCAATGCCAGGAGGCAGGACAACCGCCCGCGCGTTCAGTTGCGCCGTACCGGCTCCCATTGCAGGCCGCAGAGGTGCATCTGCCCGGCGGTCGAGGTGGTGATGTACAACCGTTGGATCCGACCTGGCAGCGCCTGCTGCACCAGCTGGCTGGCCAGGCGGCCGGGCAGGTGGTGTTTCAGGTCGTCGCCCGCCAGGACCAGCCAGTGAAAGTGACGACAACCGCGCAACGGCCAGTCGGGGTCGGGGCGCTCGATCTCCAGCAACACTTCCATGCCGGGGCTGCCTGCTTCGCAGGCGACGTAGAACTCAAGGGTGAGTCTTTCTACTTCCCGTTCAAAGCGGATCTCCACTTCACCGCCCTTGCCGATCACCAGTTCGGTGGCGGACAGTTCGTCCTCGGCCTGGAAGCCGCAGTACTGGGTGCTCCTGGACCTGATGTTGAGCCCGGCGGCGAACCACGGCTGCTGATGAACCAGCAGTTGTGGGCGTACATCGGAGAACTGTTTCTGGTAGATCATGTGCGGTACCTGCCTGCGGCCATCCTCGAAGGCCAAGCTTGCACCTGTGCCCGGCCCGGCAGAACTGACAGAAATACCAGTAGGCAAAGGCGCTTGATGTCGTCGTGCTGGCAGGGTGCGCGGCGCTGACGTATTCTTAGCGCCATTTCTTCTCGGGGCTATTCTTCCCCTCTTTCTCACGACTTGACCGGAGTTCGCCGACATGGCTGCTGCTTGGGTGCGCCTGTGCGCGTTGGTATTGATTGGTGTGTCCAGTGGTGCCGCGCTGGCCAAGGACAAGACGCCGACGGCAATCGTCGTCGGTGGCGGCCTGGCAGGCCTGACCGCCGCGTATGAACTGCAGGGCAAGGGCTGGCAGGTCACCCTGCTGGAGGCCAAGCCGTCCATGGGCGGGCGTTCGGGCCTGGCCACCAGCGAGTGGATTGGCAACAGCAAGACCCAGCCGGTGCTCAACCAGTACCTCGAGCGCTTCAAGGTCGCCACCCTGCCGGCACCGGAGTTCGTGCGCACCCCCAGTTACCTGATCGATGGCGAGTACTTCAGTGCCGCCGACCTCACGGCAAAGCAGCCTGCCACCGCCGAGGCGCTCAAGCGCTACGAGAAGACCCTCGACGACCTGGCGCGCTCGATCGACGATCCACTGAATCCGGCGGCCAACAGCACCCTGTTCGCCCTCGACCAGATGAACGTCTCCACCTGGCTCGACAAGCTGCAACTGCCGGCCACCGCTCGCCAGTTGATCAACCAGCAGATCCGTACCCGCTACGATGAGCCGTCGCGCCTGTCGCTGCTGTATTTCGCCCAGCAGAACCGGGTCTATCGCAATGTCAGCGACCGCGACCTGCGCGCTGCCCGTCTGCCTGGCGGCAGCCCGGTACTGGCCCAGGCCTTCGTCAAGCAGTTGAAGACCATCAAGACCAACGCGCCGGTCAGCGCCATCGTTCAGGACAAGGACGGCGTGACGGTCAAGGTCGGTGCCGTCGGCTACCAGGCCGACTACCTGGTCATGGCGGTACCGCTGCGTGCCCTGGCGAAGATCCAGATCACCCCGGGCCTGGACAACCAGCACCTGGCGGCCCTCAAGGGCACCAACTACGGCTGGCGCGACCAGTTGCTGCTGAAGTTCAAGAACCCGGTCTGGGAAAGCCGTGCGCGCATGTCCGGCGAGATCTTCAGCAACACCGGCCTGGGCATGCTGTGGATCGAGCCGGCGCTCAAGGGCGGCGCCAACGTGGTGATCAACCTGTCCGGCGACAATGCCCGCCTGCTGCAGGCCTTCGGTGACAAGCAGATGGTCGACCAGGTGCTGATCCGCCTGCACGCCTTCTATCCACAGGCCCGGGGGGCCTTCACCGGCTACGAGGTCCGCCGCTACAGCACCGATGCTGGTACCGGCGGCTCCTACCTGGCGTTCGGTCCTGGCCAGATCAGCAAGTACTGGCGCCTGTGGGAGCGTCCGGTGCAGCGCATCGCCTTCGCCGGCGAGCACACCGACGCGCTCTATCCTGGCACCCTCGAAGGCGCCCTGCGCAGTGGCCAGCGTGCCGCGTCCCAGGTCCAGGAACTGGCCGCCGGCAAGTCGTTCGATCCGGTCAAGGCGGCGCCAGTCGCCGCTGCTGCCGCTGGCGCCGCCGCAGCGAAGGGTGGGTTCTTCTCCAACCTGTTCGGCGGCTCGTCCGGCAAGGGCGAGCAGGCACCAGCCAAGACCCAGGCGGATCAGGGCAAGCCAGGCTTCTTCTCGCGCCTGTTCGGCGCGGACGACAAGCCCGAAACCAAGGCGGCGCCGGTTGCCAAGGCCGAAGAAACCGCGCCAGCCAGCGTTCCTGCTCCTGCTCCCGCTCAGGCAGCGCCTGCGGCGGTTGCCAAGGAAGAGCCAGCAGCGGTCAAGCCGGCTGCCAGCAAGCCTGCGCCCGCCAAGGTTGCACCGGCCCACAAGCCAGCGGCCAAACCTGTTCACAAGCCTGCTGCCAAGCCTGCACCGGTGAAGAAGGCCACCGCCAAGTCGGAGCCTGCGAAAAAGCCGGCAACCAATAGCCAGGCCAAGGCTGGCTGACGGCTTCCGATACCTGTCGGCTCTGCCTGGCACAAGCCCGCCCCTGGCCGGTTCTCGCGAACCGGCCAGGGGCGGGCTTGTGCTTTATGGTGCTCACACTGGCAAGCCTATTCCAAACGGCTATCGTTAATGTTTCCTTAATAGGAAGCTTGCACACTAAATATCGTTTTTTTCGATTGTATGTAGCAAGTTTTTCCGCTTTTTTTCGATATGTTACGCGCTAATCTTGTGCACAGCTTTCACGGGGAAATACGCCAACATGCAACTGCGCAACTCACCTTCTCGCTATGGTCTGGTCAGTATCGTTCTGCACTGGGGCGTGGCGCTGGCGGTCTTCGGCCTGTTCGGCCTGGGGCTGTGGATGGTCGACCTGGGTTACTACGATCCATGGCGCAAGGCCGGTCCCGACCTGCACAAGAGCATCGGCCTGGTACTGCTGGCGGTGATGCTGGTACGGGTGGTCTGGCGCTTCATCAGCCCGCCGCCACCGGCACCCGCCAACCATGGCAAGGTCACCCGCCTGGCCTCCAAGCTCGGGCACCTGGCGCTCTATCTTGGGCTGTTCGCGGTGATGGTCGCGGGTTACCTGATTTCCACCGCCGACGGTGTCGGGATTCCGGTATTCGGGCTGTTCGAGGTACCGGCGCTGATCAGCGACCTGCCCGACCAGGCTGATACTGCCGGGGTGATCCACTTGTGGCTGGCGTGGGGGATCGTGATCTTCGCCGTCCTCCATGGGCTGGCGGCACTCAAGCACCATTTCATCGACCGTGACGCGACCCTGACACGCATGCTGGGCCGCAAAGCTTGACTCTCAACCTCAATTGCAACGGAAGGAACGTAAGGATGTTGAAAAAGACTTTTGCCGCTCTGGCGCTCGGTACCGCTCTGCTCTGCGCCGGCCAGGCCATGGCTGCCGAGTACAAAATCGACAAGGAAGGCCAGCACGCGTTCGTGGACTTCAAGATCAGCCACCTGGGCTACAGCTTCATCACCGGTACCTTCAAGGACTGGGATGGCTCCTTCAGCTGGGACCCGGCCAAGCCTGAGGCCAGCAAGATCGATGTCACCCTCAAGACCGCCAGCGTCGACACCAACCACGCCGAGCGTGACAAGCACATCAAGAGCAAGGACTTCCTGGACGTAGGCAAGTACGCCACCGCGACCTTCAAGTCGACCAAGGTCACGCCGACCGGCAAGAACGCCGAAGGTCAGCTGACCGCCGATGTCGCCGGTGACCTGACCCTGACCGGCGTTACCAAGCCGGTGGTCATCAAGGCCACCTTCATCGGTGAAGGCAAGGATCCATGGGGCGGCTACCGTGCCGGCTTCGAAGGCAAGCTGGATATCAACCGCAAGGACTTCGCACCGAAGTCGATGGACCTCGGCCCGCTGTCCGAGAAAGTCGAGCTGTACTTCGTGTTCGAAGGTGTTCAGCAGAAGTAATCCTGCGCGAACCAACAAAAACGCCGCCCATTGGGCGGCGTTTTTGTTTACTTGCCGTTTTCGCTGGAGTTGCCTTCATCGCAGGCTATCAGCGAAAGCCCATCAGCCTTTGCGGGTCAGCAGCGCCGGGCGCTCACCGCGTGGGCGGCTTGGCAGGTCGTCCAGTTGCTCTGGCGTCGGGTAACGGTCGAGCTTGGACTCCTTGCGGATGATCACTGGCGCGCTCTGCGAGTCGCGCGGGTTGCGTACGGCTGGCTCCTGACGGGGCGAGTCGTCACGACGGTTGCGACCACCGTTGTTGTCACGGCGGGCACCACCGTTGCCGCCGCCGCCGTTGCGGGGACGCTTGTCGCCGCCCTGGCCTTGACCCTGGCGCTGCTGGCCATTGCCGCGTGCCTGCCCCTGGCCTTGGCCACCGGCGTTGCGCTGCCCTTGGCCTTGCCCCTGTCCCTGACTGCTGCCGGGGCGGCGGTTGCGGCCCTGGTTCTTGGCATTCTGGTAGGGGCTGACATAGTCGGCACGGTTACCGAAATTGTCGATATCGTCGTCCAGGAACTCTTCCGGATCGCGGTCGACCGGTGCCTTCGGAATGGCTGTCTGCCCCTGGTTGGCCTGCTGCTGGCGTGGCTTCTTGTCACGTGGCTTGCGTTGCTGGCCCTGTTGCTGCTTGTCGCCGGACTTCTCCTTGTCGGCGGGCTTCTCGGCCGCAGGCTTGTTACGGCCTTTGTCCTTGCCCTTGTCCTTGCGACCGCCGCTGTCCTTGCTGCCTTCGCCGCGCGGCTGCTGGTTGCGGCCACCGCGGCCGTTGTTCTGCGGGCGCTCGCGTACTTCCGGCTTTTCTGCCTCGACTTGCGATGCATCGAAGCCCATCAGGTCGCCGTCCGGGATCCGTTGCTTGGTGACGCGCTCGATGCTCTTGAGCAGCTTCTCTTCATCCGGGGCGACCATCGAGATGGCCTCGCCCGAACGCCCGGCACGGCCGGTACGGCCGATACGGTGAACGTAGTCTTCCTCGACGTTGGGCAACTCGAAGTTGACCACGTGGGGCAGTTGGTCGATATCCAGGCCGCGGGCGGCGATGTCGGTAGCCACCAGCACTCGCACGGTGTTGGCCTTGAAGTCGGCGAGGGCCTTGGTCCGTGCGTTCTGGCTCTTGTTGCCGTGGATCGCGGCAGCGGTCAGGCCGTGTTTCTCAAGGTACTCGGCCAGGCGGTTGGCGCCATGCTTGGTGCGGGTGAACACCAGTACCTGTTCCCAGGCACCCAGGGTGATCAGGTGCGCCAGCAGTGCGCGCTTGTGGCTGGCCGGCAGGCGATAGACGCGCTGCTCGATGCGTTCGACCGTGGTGTTCGGCGGCGTGACCTCGATACGCTCGGGGTTGTGCAGCAGCTTGTCGGCCAGGTCGGTGATGTCTTTCGAGAAGGTCGCCGAGAACAGCAGGTTCTGGCGCTTGGCCGGCAGGCGGGCGAGCACTTTCTTCACGTCATGGATGAAGCCCATGTCGAGCATGCGGTCGGCTTCGTCCAGTACCAGGATCTCGACGCGGGACAGGTCGACGCTGCCTTGGCCGGCGAGGTCGAGCAGGCGACCCGGGCAGGCGACCAGGACGTCGACGCCCTTGGCCATGGCCTGTACCTGCGGGTTCATGCCGACGCCACCGAAGATGCAGGCACTGATGAAGTTCAGGTCACGGGCGTAGAGCTTGAAGCTGTCGTGTACCTGGGCCGCCAGTTCGCGGGTCGGTGTCAGCACCAGCACGCGCGGCTGGCGTGGACCATGGCGTTGCGATTTGTCGGGGTGGCCGTCCGGGAACAGGCGCTCGAGGATGGGGAGCGCGAAGCCGCCGGTTTTACCAGTACCTGTCTGGGCGGCGACCATCAGGTCGCGACCTTGCAACACGGCGGGAATCGCCCGCTGTTGCACCGGAGTGGGCTGGGTATAGCCCGCTGCCTCGATAGCGCGGACAAGAGCCTCGGAGAGACCGAGGGAAGCAAAGGACATGGGCAATCCTGTTCTCGTGGGGGCTGGGCCCGATGGGGTGTTCTGCCTGGCGCGACGGGCATCGATGGGATGCGATCGCGTCCGGTCCAGCAGGGCGTTCACTGCGCATCCGGGAGGCGGCGGGCGGGCACCGAAGGTGAGCTGCCGCGAGTCGGGATGCCTGTTGCGAGGCCGAGCGTCCGGGCGTGAGCCGGGCGGGAATGCCCGAGTATAACAGAGCAATCAGCGCGTGCTGCGTTCCTGCTGCTCAACGGCGAAAGGAAAATTGTCGGAGACGGTATAGCGGGCGTGGATGGCGGCATAGGCGGGTTCCTGCTTGAAGCGCTGCAGCGCCTCGCCGAAGGCCCTGGCCAGCTGCTCGCGGCCGGGCTTGCGGGCCAGTCCGAGGTACTGCGCCTGGCGGCTGATGACCAGTGGCAGTTCCTCGACCTGCTGGCTGAGGTCCAGTTGCCGGAGCAGGTGGCGCCCGGCCAGGCGGTCGGTGATCAGCAGATCGATGCGCCCGCGTACCAGCTTGCCGAAGTTCGCCTCGTGGCTGGGGCCGGGCTCGCGGTACCAGCCGGGGGCCTCGTTGAACGCCGGGCCGTAGTTGTAGCCAGGCGAAGTACCGACGGTCAGGCCTGCAAGGTCGGCGAGCTGGCCGACGACATGACGGCGGGCGCTGGCCTGGTAGAGGACGAACTCGGCCTGGGACATGGGCTCCTGCGGATAGACCAGGTAGCTCTTGCGCGGCTCGAGTTCGAAGATGTCCAGCACACCGTCCGCCAGGCCCTGCTCGACCATGAGCAGGCAGCGCTTCCAGGGCAGGATCTGCCACTGCACCTCGATGCCCAGGCGGCGGAACACTTCATTGCTGACCTCGTAGTCGATGCCGCGGGTCTGGTCGCCGTCCTGGTAGACATAGGGCGCCCAGTCATCGCTGACCAGGCGCAACCGCTCGCCCAGCGCCATCGGGCTCAGGCAGGCGAGCAGCAGGATGCAGAACAGATGGCGCAGGTCGGGCATGGCGCGAGAGTACGCGCTCGGCCAGGGCAAGGCCAGAGGGGGCGCTCAGGGTTGGGTGCTGTCTAGCAGGTAGGTCTCGATGTCCTGCAGGCGCTTGCCCAGCGAGAGCAACAATCAAGGCCTTAGTCCAGGACTAAAGCCCTGATTGTTACTTAAACAGAGGCTGGCAGGGTTTTTCAGCGTGGCAGCTTCAGGTTGTTCCAGATCGCCAGGCTCGGTTCGGCCTGGTTGAGGGTGTAGAAGTGCAGGCCCGGTGCGCCGCCTTGCAGCAGTTGCTCGCACATGCGGGTGATCACTTCCTCGCCGAATGCCTGGATACTGGCCGTGTCGTCGGCATAGGCCTCCAGCTGCTTGCGGATCCAGCGGGGGATCTCGGCGCCGCAGGCGTCGGAGAAGCGCGCCAGCTTGCTGTAGTTGGTGATCGGCATGATGCCGGGCACCACCGGGATGTCCACGCCCAGCTTCTGCGCGCGCTCGACGAAATAGAAGTAGCTGTCGGCGTTGAAGAAGTACTGGGTGATGGCGCTGTCGGCACCGGCCTTGACCTTGTGCGCGAAATTGGCCAGGTCGCTCTCGAAGTGGCGTGCCTGTGGGTGCATCTCTGGGTAGGCGGCCACTTCCAGGTGGAAGTGGTCCCCGGTTTCCTGGCGGATGAACTCGACCAGGTCGCTGGCATAGCGCAATTCGCCGCTGGCCATGCCCATGCCCGAGGGCAGGTCGCCGCGCAGGGCGACGATGCGCTTGATCCCGGCGGCCTGGTACTCGGCGAGCAGGGCACGCAGGTCGGCCTTGCTGTCACCGACGCAGGACAGGTGCGGGGCAGCGGGGACCTTCACTTCGCTTTCGAGCTGCAGCACGGTGTTCAGCGTGCGGTCGCGGGTCGAGCCACCGGCGCCGTAGGTGCAGGAGAAGAAGTCGGGGTTGTAGCTGGCCAGCTGGCGGGCGACACCCATCAGCTTTTCATGGCCGGCGTCGGTCTTGGTCGGGAAGAATTCGAAACTGTAGCGGCGTTCTTGTGACATCACTCGTTCCTCAAGCAGCAAACTTCAGGCAGCAAGCTGCAAGTAAAAGCCAGATCGGTGATGGCCGATCTGGCTTGGGCGCATTCAAGAGTCTTCCGGGACGGAGTCGCAAGCGGCAGCGGCATGACCTGCCGTTGCCGCTTGCTGGCGCTTAGTAGCGATAGGTTTCCGGCTTGAACGGACCTTCGACGGTCACACCGATGTACTCGGCCTGCTGCGGGGTCAGCTGGGTGACCACGCCACCGAAGCCGCGGACCATTTCCAGGGCTACTTCTTCGTCGAGTTTCTTCGGCAGCACTTCCACGGTCAGGCGCTCGGCCTTCTTCGCGGCCGGCAGTGCGGCGAACTTCTGCTCGAACAGGAAGATCTGCGCCAGGACCTGGTTGGCGAACGAACCGTCCATGATGCGGCTTGGGTGGCCAGTGGCGTTGCCCAGGTTCACCAGGCGGCCTTCGGCCAGCAGGATCAGGTAGTCGTCGTTCTGCGGGTCGAAGGTGCCGGCGCCGGTGCGGTGGATCTTGTGCACCTGCGGCTTGACCTCTTCCCAGGCCCAGTGCTTGCGCATGAAGGCGGTGTCGATTTCGTTGTCGAAGTGGCCGATGTTGCAGACCACGGCACGCTTCTTCAGGGCCTTGAGCATGTTGGCGTCGCAGACGTTGACGTTACCGGTGGTGGTGACGATCAGGTCGATGCGGCCCAGCAGGTCGGCGTTGATGCCCGCTTCGGTGCCGGTGTTGATACCGTCCTTGAACGGCGAGACGACTTCGAAACCGTCCATGCAGGCCTGCATGGCGCAGATCGGGTCGACTTCGGTGACCTTGACGATCATGCCTTCCTGGCGCAGGGACTGGGCCGAGCCCTTGCCCACGTCGCCGTAGCCGATCACCAGGGCCTGCTTGCCCGACAGCAGGTGGTCGGTACCGCGCTTGATGGCGTCGTTCAGGCTGTGACGGCAGCCGTACTTGTTGTCGTTCTTGCTCTTGGTGACCGAGTCGTTGACGTTGATCGCCGGGACCTTCAGCTCGCCCTTGGCCAGCATGTCCAGCAGGCGGTGCACGCCGGTGGTGGTCTCTTCGGTCACGCCGTGGATCTTCTCCAGCATGGCCGGGTATTTCTTGTGCAGGATCTCGGTCAGGTCACCACCGTCGTCCAGCACCATGTTGGCGTCCCATGGCTGGCCATCCTTGAGGATGGTCTGCTCGATGCACCACTCGTATTCCTGCTCGGTCTCGCCTTTCCAGGCGAAGACAGGGATACCGGCGGCGGCGATGGCGGCAGCGGCCTGGTCCTGGGTGGAGAAGATGTTGCACGACGACCAGCGAACCTCGGCGCCCAGGGCGATCAGGGTCTCGATCAGCACGGCGGTCTGGATGGTCATGTGGATGCAGCCGATGATCTTCGCGCCCTTGAGCGGTTGCTCGGCTTGGTACTTGCGGCGCAGGCCCATCAGTGCCGGCATTTCCGACTCGGCGATGATGACTTCCTTGCGGCCCCAGTCGGCCAGGGAAATGTCAGCGACCTTGAAATCGGAAAAACCAGCAGGCGTGTTTGCAGCGCTCATCGAGAGCCTCCATTCGTAGTGTGCGAATGGGCGCCGTTGTGCGTTGAGCGTCCGCTGGAGCGGACAACGCCCCGACCGAGCCTGACAGGACGAACCTGCTGCAGCGCCCCTCGGTCGGGTGGCGGGATGGCCACCGCTGCGGGGGCCATGAGAATCGGCAGCGATTATAGCCGTGGGCATGTGACACACCCAAGACTTTCTGTCGATTAATCGAGACGATAGTCGATGTTCAATGGAGCGTGACCAAGGGGTCTGCCATCATTACCGCACGTCAGCCAAGCAGGTCAGGAGTACAGATGAACTTTCACACCCGCAAGTGGGTAAAACCCGAAGACCTCAACCCCAATGGCACCTTGTTCGGCGGCAGCCTGTTGCGCTGGATCGACGAGGAGGCGGCGATCTACGCCATCGTCCAGCTGGGCAACCAGCGTGTGGTGACCAAGTACATGTCGGAAATCAACTTCGTCAGCGCCTCGCGCCAGGGCGACATCATCGAGCTCGGCATCACGGCCACAGAGTTCGGCCGCACCTCCATCACCCTCAAGTGCGAAGTGCGCAACAAGATCACTCGCAAGGCGATCCTGACCGTCGACAAGATGGTCTTCGTCAACCTTGGCGATGATGGCCTGCCGGCGCCGCACGGGCGTACCGAGATCAAGTACATCCAGGACCAGTTCCCGGATAGTGCCGTGGAATAGGCACCTTTGCTCGAGCGTGGGAGCGGGCTAGCCCGCTCCCACGTTGTCACTCGGGCTGTGCGCTGACCTTGCGCACCACCTTGCCGACCGTCAGGCCCTGCACCAGGATCGAAGACAGCACCACGATGTAGGTGATCGACAGCAGCAGGTCACGCTCCTCGCCCATCGGCAGCGACAGCGCCAGGGCCACCGATACGCCACCGCGCAGGCCGCCCCAGGTCAGTACGCGGATGGTGCCCTGGGGCACCGCGCGCCAGCGCCGCAGCAGCACGATCGCCGGGGCCACGGTCAGCAGGCGCGAGGCCAGCACCGCCACCGCCAGCACGCCACCGGCGGCCAGGTGCAGCCAGTTGAACGGCAGCAGCAACAGTTCCAGGCCGATCAGGGCGAACAGCAGCGCGTTGAGCATGTCGTCGATCAGTTCCCAGAAACCGTCCATGTAGCGACGGGTCATGTCGTTCATCGCCAGGTTGCGCCCCAGGTTGCCGATGATCAGGCCGGCCACGACCATGGCGATCGGCGCCGACACGTGCAACTCGTAGCTCATCGCCGAACCCCCGATCACCAGCGCCAGGGTCAGCATCACCTCGACCTGGTACTGCTCGACGCTCTTGATCATGCGGTAGGTGGCATAGCCGATCAGGCCACCGAAGGCCACGCCGCCGACAGCTTCGCGGGCGAACAGGATGGCGGTGTCGCTGAAGCTTGGGGTCTCGCCCAGCTGGATGATGCCCAGCAGTACGGTGAACACCACGACCGCAGTGCCGTCGTTGAACAGCGACTCACCAACGATGGTGGTCTTCAGCGGCTTGGGCGCGTTGGCGGTACGCAGGGCGCCGAGCACGGCGATCGGGTCGGTCGGCGAGATGAGCGCGCCGAACAGCAGGCAGTAGATCAGCGGCACGTTCCAGCCGAACAAGGCGAACACCCAGTGCGCCAGGTAGCCGATCACCACGGTGGCGATGAGCACGCCGAGGGTCGCCAGCAGGCCGATCGGCCAGCGGTAGCTGCGCAGGTCGCTGAGGTTGACGTGCAGGGCGCCGGCGAACAGCAGGAACGACAGCATCCAGTGCATCAGCAGGTCGTTGAAGTCGATCTGATTCATCAGCCCTTCGACCCGCTCCTCCAGGCCGGGGAAGCCGATCAGGCTCAGGCCCTGCAGGATCAAGGAGAACAGCAAGGCGGTGACCATCACGCCGATGGCCGGCGGCAGGCCGATGAAACGGTAGTTCACATAAGTGAGGAGGGTGGTGAGGCAGATAAACGCGGCAACTAGTTCGAGCATCCCGAATCCTGTGACAGTGGCTTCCAAGTCGTACCCGAATGGCTCGGGCAGTTCTTTGATGATCTGGCGCGGCGTTCGGGACACACCTTATGACCGGTTTTGCACGATTCGTTCCTTTACCTTGGCTGCAGGAGCCAGACTTTGCTGGCGCCGCAGTGCATTGCAGCGGCCGCCGGCAAGGTCGGTTCCTGCATGCTCCAGCAGTGAATGTCCCAGGCCCCTGCGAATCGTTATAGTGCGCAATCTCGCCTGGTCTTTGCGCAAGGAATCCCGCGTGCTGGCAACTTCCCTCGTACTGGTCGCAGCCCTGCTCCATGCCACCTGGAACACCCTGATCAAGTTCAGCGCCGAGCGCCTGCTGGTGATCGCCAGCATGGACCTGGTGGCGCTGCTGTTCGCCGTGCTGGCGGTGGCGTTCGTCGATGTGCCGCCTGCCGAGATCTGGCCATGGCTGCTGGCATCGGCCTTTGCCGAGCAGTTGTACCGTTTCCTGCTGATCCGGGCGTACCGGGTCGGTGACCTGGGGCTGGTCTACCCGTTGATGCGTGGCCTGTCGCCGCTGGTGGTGCTGGGGCTGACCCTGGCCTTCGCCGGCGAGTCGCTGAGCCACCAGCAGATCATCGGCATCCTGCTGATCCCCTGTGGCATGGCCTGCCTGCTCTGGCAGGGCGGCGGCGGCGACCGCTTGCCCTGGTCGATGCTGCCGGTGGTGGCGCTGATCGGCCTGTGCATCGGCTGCTACACCTGGTTCGACGGCCAGGCCGTGCGTCTCTGGGGAAAACCCTGGGACTACCTGGTCTGGCTGACTCTGCTCAGCGCCTGGCCGTTCCCGTTGCTGGCCAGTGTCGCGCGCCCCGGACCATTCGTGTCGTTCTGGCGCACGCAATGGCGGCTGGGGCTGGCAGTCGGCCTGTGTGTGCTGTTGAGCTACGCTCTGGTGCTGTGGGCCATGCACCTGGGGTCGGTGGCCGAGGCGGCGGCATTGCGCGAGCTGAGCGTGATCCTCGTGGTGCTGCTGGGCATGCGCTACCTCAAAGAACCTTTTGGCGGACCGAGACTCCTAGCTTGCGGGCTGGTCCTGGCAGGCATGCTGGTGATGAAGCTCTGAGCCGCTGACTTATCCACAAGGAGTTCCGCCGATGACCGTAGCCTTCTGGTGCATTCTGATCGCCCTGCTGCTGCCCCTGTTGTGTGCCATGATCGCCAAGGCCAGCAGCGGACGTTTCGGCATGGGCGACAACCATGATCCGCGCGCGTTTCTCGAGACCCTGTCGGGCCTGCCGCGACGTGCCCATGCCGCGCAGCAGAACGGTTACGAGGCGTTCCCGGCCTTTGCCGCTGCGGTGCTGGTGGCGGATATCGTCGGCAATGCCGAGCAGGTGACCCAGGACGTGCTGGCGGTGCTCTACATCACCAGCCGCCTGCTCTACATCATCTGCTACCTGGCGGACTGGGCGGCGTTGCGCTCGCTGGTGTGGCTTACCGGGTTGGCGTTGATCGTGTCGTTCTTCGTGGTGTCGATCTGAGTCTGCCGCAGGGCTTGGCCGCTGCCATGACGGGCAAGCCCTGCGGCAGTGCCGGTCAGGGGACCTTCGGAACTTCAGGCAGCGGCTGGCCCTTGGGCCAGAGCATCCAGATCTGCCCTTGCTGCTTCATGTTTCCGGCCAGCTCGCCGGCCTCGGGGCCGGTACCCCAGAACAGGTCCGCGCGTACCTCGCCGGTAATGGCGCCGCCGGTGTCCTGAGCGCCGACCGGGCGCACGACCGGCGAGCCGTCAGGGCGGGTCGTGGACAGCCACAGCAGGCTCCCCAGCGGGATCACCTTGCGGTCGATGGCCACGCTGTAGCCGGCGGTCAGCGGTACGTTCAGCGAGCCGCGCGGGCCTTCGTTGCTGTCCGGGCGGGTGCTGAAGAACACATAGCTGGGATTGCTGGCCAGCAGTTCCGGCACGCGCTGCGGGTTGGCCTGGGCCCAGGCATGGATGGCGCCCATGCTCACCTCTTCCTTTTTCAACAGGCCCTGTTCCACCAGCCAGCGGCCGATTGGCCGGTAGGGGTGGCCGTTCTGGTCGGCGTAGCCCAGGCGCAGCTGGCGGCCATCCTCCAGTTGTACCCGGCCAGAGCCCTGGATCTGCAGGAACTGCAGGTCCATCGGGTCGGTCAGCCAGGCCAGTACCGGTGCCTTGGCGCCGTTGCGGTTGATCACTTCGGCGGTGTCGTAGGGCTTCAGCACCCGGCCATCGAGGCGACCGCGCAGGCGCTTGCCCTTGAGTTCGGGATATACGCTGGCCAGGTCGACCACGATCATGTCCTCGGGCACGCCATACACCGCGACATGGGCCGCTTCGGTGCGTTGCAGGCTGCCGGGGTAGACCGGCTCGTAGTAGCCGGTAATCAGGCCGTTGGCGTTGTTCTCGGCGGAGCGCAGGCCGTAGACCTGCAGGTTCTGCTCGAGGAACGCGCGTACCTGGGCGGCGCTTGCCGTGTCGCTGCCGGCCGCTGCGCAGGTAGCGGCCCAGACCGGGTCGCGCTTGAGTTTCTCGCAGCCGTTGCGCCAGGCGTAGAAACCGGCCAGCAGGTCCTCGTCGCTGACGGCGGGCAGGTCTTTCCAGGTGGCCGGGGCGTAGGTGGCGATGGCGTGCGGCTCGGGCCTGGCGCTCTCGCCGCCGTTGCAGCCGGCCAGGAGCGCCAGGGCAGGCAAGGCCCAGGCAAGGTGGCGCAATGCAGATTTCATGGATGCGGTCCTGTAGCGGGCGAACATGAATATTCAGCCCTGTTTTCTGTGTGGCTATTGGTCTTTGGCCGGTGGCCGGCGATACTGGCCACCCGTTTTTCCAGGCCGAAGAGACCGTGATGTTCAAGCGATTGACCGTAGTACTGCTCGCCGCCCTTGCCCTGAGCGCCTGTGATGGCGTCGATCCCAACTCGCCGCTGGGCCAGCGCAAGGCGATCTTCAAGCAGATGCTCAAGACCAGCGAGGACATGGGGGGCATGCTGCGAGGTCGGCTGCCGTTCGATGGCGCGAAGTTTGCCGAGGGCGCGCTGAAGCTCGACGGACTGGCCCATGAGCCATGGCAGCACTTCCCGCAGGTACGCGATGATGGCGACAGCAGCGCACGGGCTGAGGTGTGGGAGCGCCAGGCGCGCTTCCATGACCTGGCCCGGCAACTGGAGGGCGTCACCGGCGAGCTGGTCGACGTGAGCCGCAGCCAGCCGCTGGACGCCGCGCAGCTCAAGGCGCCGATGGACAGGGTCGAGGCGGCGTGCAAGGCCTGTCATAGCGAGTTTCGTAATCACTGAAGAGACGGGTTTCGTGGGAGTGGGCCAGCCTGCTCCCACGCGAATGCGCGCCTGTTCAGTCAGCGCTCGAGGTCGTCGACCGCTTCCTGCAGTTCTTTCTTCGCCTCGGCGAGCTTGTCCTTGCGTTTGTTGATCTTCTCCGCGTCACCTTTTTTCATGGCCTTGTCCAGGTCCTTGGTGCGCTGGTTCACCTCGTGACGGGCGTCGAGCACCTTCTGCTCGCGCTCCTTGCGCAGGCCGCTGTCGGTGCAGTGTTCGGTCACTTCGGCCAGGGCCTTTTCCAGGCCAGCCTGCTGCTCGCTGTTGCCGTGGGCACGGGCGTGTTCGATCTGTTCGCTGATGGCCTGGCGCTTGGCCGCGCAACCGGTCAGCGCCGGCTGCTCTTCGGCGGCCAGCAGCGGGCTGGCGACGAAGCCGAGCAGGGTGGACAGGGCGAGGGACGAAAGCAGTTTCATCGGGGGCTCCACTTCAGGGGCTGGGCAACAGAAAAGCGAAATGCTGCCCTGATCCGCGCAAATTAGAAACCCTTGATTGTCAGGGCGGGGCCTCTGAAATCCGTTGCGCAATGTTTCCCAGGGATGAAAAAAGCCCCTGCCGAGCGATCGGCAGGGGCTTTTGCGTACTGCGCGGGAGGTTTACAGGCCGGCGGCGTCGCGCAGGGCGGCGGCGCGGTCGGTGCGCTCCCAGGTGAAGGTGGTGAAGGTGTCGTCGCCGACAGTCTTCTGCTGCGGAGTACGGCCGAAGTGACCGTAGGCCGCGGTTTCCTGGTACATCGGGTGCAGCAGGTCGAGCATGGTGGTGATGGCATACGGACGCAGGTCGAAGCACTCGCGCACCAGCTGGATGATCTTGTCGTCGGAAACCTTGCCGGTGCCGAAGGTGTTGATCGAGATGGAGGTCGGCTGGGCCACGCCGATGGCGTAGGACACCTGGATCTCGCAACGCTCGGCCAGGCCTGCGGCGACGATGTTCTTGGCCACGTAGCGGCCGGCGTAGGCGGCGGAGCGGTCGACCTTGGACGGGTCCTTGCCGGAGAACGCGCCACCGCCATGGCGGGCCATGCCGCCGTAGGAGTCGACGATGATCTTGCGACCGGTCAGGCCGCAGTCGCCCACCGGGCCGCCAATGATGAAGTTGCCGGTCGGGTTGATGTGGTACTGGGTGCCCTTGTGCAGCAGTTCGGCTGGCAGGGTGTGCTTGACGATCAGTTCCATCACCGCTTCCTGCAGGTCTTTCTGCGAGACCTCAGGGTTGTGCTGGGTCGACAGCACCACCGCGTCGATGCCGACCACCTTGCCGTTTTCATAGCGGCAGGTGACCTGGGACTTGGCGTCCGGACGCAGCCACGGCAGCAGGCCGGACTTGCGGGCTTCGGCCTGGCGCTCGACCAGACGGTGCGAGAAGCAGATCGGTGCCGGCATCAGCACTTCGGTCTCGTTGCTGGCGTAGCCGAACATCAGGCCCTGGTCGCCAGCACCCTGGTCTTCCGGCTTGGAGCGGTCGACGCCCTGGGCGATGTCCACCGACTGCTTGCCGATGATGTTCATCACCGCGCAGGTGGCACCGTCGAAACCGACGTCGGAGCTGTTGTAGCCGATGTCGATGATCACCTTGCGCACCAGGTCTTCCAGGTCGACCCAGGCCGAGGTGGTGACTTCACCGGCGATGATGGCGACACCGGTCTTGACCAGGGTCTCGCAAGCGACACGGGCGTACTTGTCCTGGGCGATGATCGCGTCCAGGACCGCGTCGGAGATCTGGTCGGCGATCTTGTCCGGATGCCCTTCGGACACGGACTCGGAGGTGAAAAGGGAGTATTCGCTCATCTCGAAGGATTCCTAAAAATTACCGATGTTGTGTGTCGCCAGCGGCCCGCTGGAAGTGTCGGACCTGGATCTGGAAACCGTTACGCAAGCCCACGTAGAGGCTGTCCTCGGGGGTCAGCCCCGCAGCGTTGGCCCAGCGGGCCAGGTCGTCCTGTTCGAAGCCGAGCCAGAGGTCGCCGCAGGCGTCCCGCGCCCACCCCTGGTCATGGCTGCACAGCTCGGTGACCAGCAGGCTGCCGCCTGCTCTCACCCGCTTGGCCAGCAGGCGCAAGGCCAGGGCCGGGTCGCTGAAATGGTGCAGGACCATGTTCAGCACGACGCAGTCGGCTTGCACATCCGTTGCACCCAGTGCATCGGCCAGCTGCAGGTTTACGTTACTCAATTCGTTGCGCTCGCAGACCTGGCGGGCCAGCTCGAGCATGGTCGGACTGTTGTCCATGGCCGTGACGCGACTGAAGCGGCGGGCCAGGTCAGGGAGGAAACCACCGTCGCCTGGGCCGACTTCCAGGGCGCTGGCGCCGGCGCCGAAGCTGAGCTTGTCGAGCAGCGCCAACAGGCTTTCGCGGTATTGCGGCAAGCCGGCGATCAGGTCCTGCTGGGCGCGGAACTTTTCCTCCACGCGCAGGAAGAAATCCTGGCTGGTGGCGGCACGCCGTTGCTGGACCTGGGCGATGCGCGCCTGCACGTCCTGGGCCAGGGCCAGGGCGTCGACCTCCTCGAGCAGCGCGGTGTGCAGGCGGCCGCCGAAGCGCTGGCTGTCGGGCAGGGCGCGGCGATAGAAGATCGCGTTGCCCTCGCGGCGGGTCGCCACCAGCTCGGCCTGGGCCAGCACCTTGAGGTGATGGCTCATGCCCGACTGGCCGATGTCGAAGATCTGCGCCAGCTCCAGCACGCCGAACGAATCGTTGGCCAGCGCGCGCAGCACGTTCAGGCGCAGCGGATCGCCGCCGGCCTTGCACAGGGCGGCCAGCTCGTCGCTGCGGTGAGGGGTGATGGGCGCGTGCAGGTTCATGGGGCGGGAGTCTAGACAGGCAACGGTGGCCTAGCAAGACCAATATCAAAAAGTTTTGATATTGACTGATCGGTGGACGGCAAGAGGGCCTGTGGAGGGGCGCGTGGGAGCGGGCTTGCCCCGCGATGACGCTATCGCGGGGCAAGCCCGCTCCCACGGTTTCACCTTTTTTGCCGGCAAAACACAGGAAAAATGCCCGACTGCGACCATCCGTCATTGCCCCCGGCCCCCCAGTGGGCGAAAATGGCCGCCTTTTTTCGTTTCACTACTTATTCAAGTCCCAGGAGATTCAGCGATGCCCAGCCGTCGTGAACGTGCCAACGCCATTCGTGCACTGAGCATGGATGCCGTGCAAAAGGCCAACAGCGGCCACCCAGGTGCCCCCATGGGTATGGCGGATATCGCCGAAGTGCTTTGGCGCGACTACCTGAAACACAACCCGAGCAACCCGGACTTCGCCGACCGCGACCGCTTCGTGCTGTCCAACGGCCACGGCTCGATGCTCATCTATTCGCTGCTGCACCTGACCGGCTACGACCTGTCGATCGACGACCTCAAGGCCTTCCGCCAACTGCACAGCCGCACCCCGGGTCACCCGGAATACGGCTACACCCCGGGTGTCGAGACCACTACCGGTCCGCTCGGCCAGGGCATCGCCAACGCCGTGGGCTTCGCCCTGGCGGAAAAAGTGCTGGCCGCACAGTTCAACCGTGAAGGCCACACCATCGTCGACCACAACACCTACGTGTTCCTCGGCGACGGCTGCATGATGGAAGGCATTTCCCATGAAGTCGCCTCGCTGGCCGGCACCCTGGGCCTGAACAAGCTGATCGCCTTCTACGACGACAACGGCATCTCCATCGACGGCGAAGTCCACGGCTGGTTCACCGATAACACCCCGGCGCGCTTCGAAGCGTACAACTGGCAGGTGATCCGCAACGTCAACGGTCACGATGCCGACGAGATCAAGATGGCCATCGACACGGCGCGCAAGAGCGACCGTCCGACCCTGATCTGCTGCAAGACCATCATCGGCTTCGGTTCGCCGAACAAGCAGGGCAAGGAAGACTGCCACGGCGCGCCACTGGGCAACGACGAAATCGCCCTGGCCCGCAAGGAACTGAACTGGAACCACGGCCCGTTCGAAATCCCCGCCGACATCTACGCCGAGTGGGACGCCAAGGCCAACGGCGCCAAGGTCGAGGCCGAGTGGAACCAGCGTTTCGACGCCTACGCCAAGGCTTATCCGGAACTGGCTGCCGAATTCAAGCGCCGTGACAGCGGCGAGTTGCCGGCTGACTTCTCCGAGAAGGCCCAGGCCTACATCAACGAAGTCGCCGCCAAGGGCGAGACCATCGCCAGCCGCAAGGCCAGCCAGAACGCGCTGAACGCTTTCGGTCCGCTGCTGCCGGAGTTCCTCGGCGGTTCGGCCGACCTCGCCGGCTCCAACCTGACCCTGTGGAAAGGTTGCAAGGGCGTCGAGGCCAATGACGCCAGCGGCAACTACGTGTTCTACGGCGTGCGCGAGTTCGGCATGACCGCGATCATGAACGGCGTCGCCCTGCACGGCGGCCTGGTGCCTTACGGCGCGACCTTCCTGATGTTCATGGAATACGCTCGCAACGCCGTGCGCATGTCGGCGCTGATGAAGCAGCGCGTGATCCACGTCTATACCCACGACTCCATCGGCCTGGGCGAGGACGGTCCGACCCACCAGCCGATCGAGCAGCTGACCAGCCTGCGCAGCACGCCGAACCTGGACACCTGGCGCCCGGCCGATGCCGTGGAATCCGCGGTGTCGTGGAAATACGCCCTGGAGCGCAAGGACGGCCCGTCGGCGCTGATCTTCTCGCGTCAGAACCTGCAGCACCAGGCGCGCGACGCCCAGCAGATCGCCGACATCTCCCGTGGCGGCTACGTCCTGAAGGACTGCGCTGGCGAGCCTGAGCTGATCCTGATCGCCACCGGCTCCGAAGTGGGCCTGGCAGTGCAGGCGTACGACAAGCTGACCGAGCAGGGCCGCAAGGTGCGTGTCGTGTCGATGCCGAGCACCAGCGTGTTCGATGCCCAGGACGCTGCCTACAAGCAGTCGGTACTGCCGCTGGAAGTCGGTGCGCGCATCGCCATCGAAGCGGCCCATGCCGACTTCTGGTACAAGTACGTCGGCCTCGAAGGCCGCGTCATCGGCATGACCACCTACGGCGAATCGGCCCCGGCCGCTGCGCTGTTCGAGGAGTTCGGCTTCACCCTGGACAACATCCTGGGTACCGCCGAAGAGCTGCTGGAAGACTGATGCATCCGGGAGGCCGCGTGCCTCCCGTCTGATCGCGGGGCAAGCCCGCTCCCACAAGGCATCCGGGTGCCTTGTGGGAGCGGGCTTGCCCCGCGCTGGTCGTTCAACGCACCTGCACGTGAGTATCGAATGCCCCACCCGCGTCCCTACAAAGTTGCACTCAACGGTTACGGCCGCATTGGCCGCTGTGTCCTGCGCGCATTGTTCGAGCGGGGGGCGAAGGCCGGTTTCGAGATCGTCGCGCTGAACGACCTGGCCGACCAGGCCAGCCTGGAATACCTGACTCGCTTCGACTCCACCCACGGGCGTTTCCCCGGCGAGGTGAAGGTCGACGGCGACTGTCTGCATATCAATGGCGACTGCGTGAAAGTACTGCGCAGTGCCACCCCGGAGGGCATCGACTGGGCCGCCCTGGACATCGACCTGGTGCTGGAATGCTCGGGGGCCTACAACACGCGCGCCGACGGCCAGCGTTTTCTGGATGCCGGCGCGCCGCGGGTGCTGTTCTCCCAGCCCATGGCCAGCGAGGCGGATGTCGACGCCACCGTGGTCTACGGCATCAACCAGGATTGCCTGGGCGGCGACGAGCTGCTGGTGTCCAACGCCTCTTGCACCACCAACTGCGGCGTGCCGCTGTTGCGGGTGCTGGACCAGGCGTTCGGCATCGAGTACGTGCAGATCACGACCATCCACTCGGCGATGAATGACCAGCCGGTGATCGATGCCTATCACCACGAGGACCTGCGCCGCACCCGCTCGGCGTTCCAGTCGGTGATCCCGGTGTCCACCGGGTTGGCGCGTGGCATCGAACGTCTGTTGCCGGAACTTGCCGGAAGAATCCAGGCCAAAGCGGTACGTGTGCCGACCGTCAACGTGTCGTGCCTGGACATCACCCTGCAGACCGCCCGCGACACCACGGCCGCCGAGGTCAACCGGGTGCTGCGTGAAGCGGCCCTGGAGGGCCCGCTCAAAGGCCTGCTGGCCTACACCGAGCTGCCCCACGCCAGCTGTGATTTCAACCATGATCCGCATTCGGCCATCGTCGATGCCAGCCAGACCCGTGTTTCCGGCCCTCGCCTGGTGAACCTGCTGGCCTGGTTCGACAACGAATGGGGGTTCGCCAACCGTATGCTCGACGTCGCGGAGCACTTTCTGCACGTCGTTCACCCAACCCGCACCAAACAGCCCTGAAGGACTGCATTCATGACCGTGTTGAAGATGACCGACCTCGACCTGCAAGGTAAGCGCGTACTGATTCGCGAAGACCTCAACGTCCCCGTGAAGGACGGTGTGGTAGCCAGCGACGCGCGTATCCTGGCAGCGCTGCCGACCATCAAGCTGGCCCTGGAGAAGGGCGCTGCAGTAATGGTCTGCTCGCACCTGGGCCGCCCGACCGAAGGCGAGTTCTCCGCCGAGAACAGCCTCAAGCCGGTCGCCGACTACCTGAGCAAGGCCCTGGGTCGCGACGTGCCACTGGTGGCCGACTACCTGGGCGGCGTCGAGGTCAAGGCCGGTGACCTGGTGCTGTTCGAGAACGTGCGCTTCAACAAGGGCGAGAAGAAGAACGCCGACGAGCTGGCGCAGCAGTACGCTGCCCTGTGCGACGTGTTCGTGATGGACGCATTCGGCACCGCCCACCGCGCCGAGGGCTCCACCCACGGCGTGGCCAAGTTCGCCAAGGTCGCTGCCGCCGGTCCGCTGCTGGCTGCCGAGCTGGACGCCCTGGGCAAGGCCCTGAAGGCCCCGGCCAAGCCGATGGCTGCCATCGTCGCCGGCTCCAAGGTGTCGACCAAGCTGGACGTGCTGAACAGCCTGAGCGCGGTCTGCGACCAGCTGATCGTCGGCGGCGGTATCGCCAACACCTTCCTCGCTGCCGCCGGTCACCCGGTCGGCAAGTCGCTGTACGAACCTGACCTGGTCGAGACCGCCAAGGCCATCGCCGCCAAGGTCAGCGTGCCACTGCCGGTGGACGTGGTGGTCGCCAAGGCGTTCGCCGAGAGCGCCGAAGCCACCGTCAAGGCCATCGCCGATGTGGCGGCCGACGACATGATCCTGGACATCGGCCCGCAGACTGCGGCCAACTTCGCCGAGTTGCTGAAGACCTCGAAGACCATCCTGTGGAACGGTCCGGTCGGCGTGTTCGAGTTCGATCAGTTCGGCAATGGCACCAAGGTACTGGCCAAGGCCATCGCCGACAGCGCCGCGTTTTCCATCGCCGGTGGCGGCGACACCCTGGCGGCCATCGACAAGTATGGCGTTGGCGCCGATATCTCCTACATTTCTACCGGTGGCGGCGCGTTCCTCGAGTTCGTCGAGGGCAAGGTCCTGCCCGCCGTGGAAATTCTGGAAACACGGGCCAAGGCCTGAGCACGACGGCGCCTGGCAAAGGGAGCGACCTGATGGTCAAGCAATTGCCTGTGATGATCGTGGCCGTGCTGCTGGGCGCCTGCTCCAGCGGCAAGGGCACCGACGCCGACCCGGCGCAGCCGCCCAAGGGTGGCTGCTACCAGTCGCAGTGGCAGGCTGAGACGGTACCGGTGATCAACAAGCGCCTGGGTCCGGATGGCCTGGAAAAATACGACGACGAGCACCAGCGCAAGGCGCCAGGCTGCCCTTGATCGGGTGCCGGGCAACCTGAGCGGGGTTTCGTGGTCCTGGACATTGGGCCTGCTGTTGCGGCCCCATCGCGGAGCCGATGCAGCAGGCTCGCTACGAGGATGTGTAATGAAAGCGCTTCTGGCCGCACTGGCCCTGGTGACCCTGGCGGGCTGCTCGCTGCTGCAGCCTGCCCAACCCGCCCCGGCGGACCACTGGACCCGCTGGGTCTGCGACAGCCAGGCCGAAGTGCTGTGGCGCTTCGCCGACGCGAAACAGGACACGGTCGACCTGCGCCTCGGCGGCGGCGACCAGGTCTACCGGCTCAAGTCCGAGCCGGGCGCCTCTGGCGCGCTGTACAGCGACGGCATGCTGGCCTTCCACACCAAGGGTGAGGAAGGCCTGGTGTACTGGGTGGCGACCAACGATCTGATTGGGCGGGGCTGCAAGGCACCGTGACTGGCCGGGCCACGCAGGTGGCCCACACTACTTGAACAGCAACCGCCCCTGCGGCAGGCTTGCATGAAACAAACGACGCTTGTCGGGAGAGAGATACACCATGGCACTCATTAGCATGCGCCAGATGCTGGACCACGCCGCCGAGTTCGGTTACGGCGTGCCGGCTTTCAACGTCAACAACCTCGAGCAGATGCGCGCCATCATGGAAGCCGCCGACAAGACCGACTCTCCGGTCATCGTCCAGGCTTCCGCCGGTGCCCGCAAGTACGCCGGTGCCCCGTTCCTGCGCCACCTGATCCTGGCGGCCATCGAAGAGTTCCCGCACATCCCGGTGTGCATGCACCAGGACCACGGCACCAGCCCTGATGTGTGCCAGCGCTCGATCCA
Source organism: Pantoea sp. Cy-639 (assembly GCF_011752525.1). Taxonomy (GTDB): domain Bacteria; phylum Pseudomonadota; class Gammaproteobacteria; order Pseudomonadales; family Pseudomonadaceae; genus Aquipseudomonas. The sequence goes on from NZ_VWXI01000007.1 coordinate 229,815, forward strand.
GCTGGGCTTCAGCTCGGTGATGATGGACGGTTCGCTGGGCGAAGACGGCAAGACCCCGACCGAATACGAGTACAACGTTCGCGTGACCCAGCAGACTGTCGCCATGGCGCACGCTTGCGGCGTTTCGGTAGAGGGCGAGCTGGGTTGCCTGGGTTCGCTGGAAACCGGCATGGCCGGTGAAGAGGATGGCATCGGCGCCGAAGGCGTGCTGGACCACAGCCAGATGCTGACCGACCCGGAAGAAGCCGCCGACTTCGTCAAGAAGACTCAGGTGGACGCCCTGGCCATCGCCATCGGCACCAGCCACGGCGCCTACAAGTTCACCAAGCCACCAACCGGTGACGTGCTGGCGATCGACCGCATCAAGGAAATCCACAAGCGCATCCCCAACACCCACCTGGTGATGCACGGCTCGTCCTCGGTGCCGCAAGAGTGGCTGGCGATCATCAACCAGTACGGTGGCGACATCAAAGAGACCTACGGCGTACCGGTCGAAGAAATCGTCGAAGGTATCAAGTACGGTGTACGCAAGGTCAACATCGACACCGACCTGCGCCTGGCTTCCACCGGCGCCATGCGTCGCCTGATGGCACAGAACCCGAGCGAGTTCGACCCGCGCAAGTTCTTCGGTGAAACCGTCAAGGCCATGCGTGACGTGTGCATCGCCCGCTACGAAGCCTTCGGCACCGCCGGCAATGCCTCGAAGATCAAGCCGATCTCCCTGGAAGGCATGTTCCAGCGCTACGCCAAGGGCGAACTGGCAGCCAAGATCAACTGATCCGCTAGTGTTCGTTCCACGAAAAAACCCGCTGATGCGGGTTTTTTTGTGCCATCTGATCCGCTGTCGGGTCGCGATGAGGCCGGCTGGCGCAGGTGCTTATACCGTTAGTCGGCTAACCTCATCTCCGATGGCTTATAGCCATCGGTTCGCATTGCGTCTTGGGGTGTCGAGTCTAGAGTAAAGATCGGATCCAATTGCGGATTGCAGTCGGTCTCACATGAGAAGCAGCATGGATGGCGCTTATTCACATAGTCCGGAAAACAGCTCGGTCCTGCTGGTCGTAGATGATTATCCGGAAAACCTGATCAGCATGCGGGCCTTGCTGTCCCGCCAGGATTGGCAGGTTCTGACCGCCAGTTCCGGCATGGAGGCTCTCAGCGCCTTGCTCGAACATGAAGTCGACCTGGTCCTGCTCGATGTGCAGATGCCCGAGATGGACGGCTTCGAAGTGGCCCGCCTGATGCGCGGCAGCCAGCGCACGCGACTCACGCCGATCATCTTCCTAACCGCCAATGAACAGTCCGACGCCGCCGTGCTCAAGGGCTATGCCAGTGGTGCGGTGGACTACCTGTTCAAGCCCTTCGATCCGCAGATTCTCAAACCCAAGGTCCAGGTTTTGCTCGAACAGCAGCGCAACCGGCGCATGCTGCAACGCCTGACCCGTGAGCTGGAGGCGGCGCGTGCCTTCAACGCCTCGATCCTCGAGAACGCCGCCGAAGGCATCCTGGTGGTGGACGAGGCAGGCACCATCAGCTTCGCCAATCCGGCCATCTCGCGGTTGCTCGACACACCGGTGGTGCAACTGCAGGGCGCCCATGTCCTGGACCTGATCCAGCTGCCGTGCGCCAGCCTGTGGCGCGAATCGGATTTCTACCAGGCTTACCTCGGGCGTGAGATCTTCCGCGTCCATGATGCCCAGTTGCGCACGCCCAGTGGCCAGCTGGTGCCTGTGGCGTTGTCCTGCGCACCGTTGCCGGCCGAACAGAAGGCCATGGTGGTGACGGTGCTGGACATGTCGGTGGTGCGCAACCTGCACCAGCAACTGGAATACCAGGCGGTGACCGATCCGCTGACCGGGCTGCTCAATCGCCGTGGCTTCTATCAGGCCGCCGAGAGCGCGCTGCTGCGCAACGAACGCTCGGCCAAGGCCAAGGCCCTGATGTACATGGACCTGGACGGTTTCAAGCGGATCAACGACCTGCTCGGGCATGAGGCCGGCGACCAGGTGCTGCGCTGGGTCGCCGAGCAACTCAAGGACTGCCTGGGTAGCGCAGCCCTGCTGGCGCGCATGGGGGGCGACGAATTCACCGCGTTGTTCGATGGGCTGCCTTATCCGGAGCAGGCCGGGCGCTACGCCGAGAAAGTCCTGGAGCGGATGTCCGGCCTGCAACAGCTGGACGGTGTGGAGGTGAGTCTGGGCGTGAGCATCGGCATCGCTACCTATCCGGACTGCGGCGCCAACGTCGAGGGCCTGTTGCGCGCGGCGGACGCGGCTATGTATGCGGCCAAGCAAGCAGGTCGCCAGCAATACCGTTTCTACGACCAGGAGCTCAATGGCAGGGCGCGTTCGCGGCTGATGCTCGAAGACAGCGTGCGCGAAGCCATCGAGCAGAACGACTTCAGCCTGGTCTATCAGCCCCAGGTGGCCTTCGCCGATGGCCGACTGCGTGGCTTCGAGGCTTTGCTGCGCTGGAAGCATCCAAGTGTCGGCGACGTGCCGCCAGGGTTGTTCATTCCCTTGCTGGAGGAGGCGCGGCTGATCAACCGCCTGGCCAGCTGGATCTACCGCAAGGGCGCGACCCAGCGCCGCGAGTGGGAAGGACGCTTCGGCGCGCAACTGGTGCTGGGCGTCAGCCTCAGTCGTGCGCAGTTCGCCATGCCCGGGCTGGCCGACGAGCTGGGGCGGGTGATCGAGGAGTGCGGGCTGCGTCCGGAGCAACTGGAGGTGGAAGTCGCAGAGACTTCGCTGATGTACAACATCGACGCAGCGGTCAAGCAGGTGCATCGTCTGCGCGAGCTGGGCATCCGCGTGGCGCTGGATGATTTCGGCGCGGGCGACTGTTCGCTGCGCATGTTGCGCGACCTGCCCATCGATACCCTCAAGCTCGACCGGCACCTGGTGGCGCGCCTGCCGGGCTCGGCGACGGACATCGCCCTGGTGAGCAGTGTCATCGCCCTGTGCGCAGCCTACGACATCACGGTGATTGCCGAAGGCGTGGAGACTCAGGAGCAGGCCGACTGGTTGAGGAATGCAGGCTGTGCTTTCGTCCAGGGCTTCCTGGTCGCCCGGCCGTTGACCGCCGCGGATGCAGGTGTCTTCCCAGCGGTTTTCCCCTGGGGGCCGTGATTGGCTACACTCGCGGTTTGTTCAGCCGATCCGCCCGTCATGACCGCACTGCGCTACCTGCAAGCCTACCCGCCCCACCTGCAAGAACAGGTGCGCCAGATGATCGCCAGCGATCGCCTGGGTGACTACCTGCGCCAGCGCTACCCGCAGCAGCATGACGTGCAGAACGACAAGGCGTTGTACGGTTATGCCCAAGAGCTCAAGCAGCGATACCTGCGCAGCGCGCCCCCCCTGGACAAGGTGTTGTTCGACAACCGCCTCGACCTCACCCATCGGGCGCTGGGACTGAACACCGCGGTGTCGCGGGTGCAGGGCGGCAAGCTCAAGGCCAAGAAGGAAATCCGCATCGCCTCGCTGTTCAAGGAGGCGGCGCCGCAGTTCCTGCGCATGATCGTGGTACACGAGTTGGCGCACCTGAAGGAGCGCGACCACAACAAGGCGTTCTACCAGCTCTGCCAGCACATGGAGCCGGACTATCATCAACTGGAATTCGACCTGCGCGTCTACCTGACCTATCGGGAGCTGCCGGGCAACACCTGAAGGACACGCCCCATGACCATGGAAGTGAGCAAGACCCGCAGCAGTTTCTACCGCCGCCTGTACGTCGCCTGGCTGATCGACAGCCAGACCGCCACCAGCGTCCCGGCCCTGATGGAGGCCACCGGCATGCCCCGGCGCACGGCCCAGGACACCATCACCGCGCTGGCCGACCTGGACATCGTCTGCGAGTTCGAGCAGCAGGCCGGCGCGCGCAACCACGCCGGGCACTACCGGATCCGCGATTGGGGGGCGATCGACAAGCAGTGGATCATCCGGCACCTGCGACAGATCCGCGAGGTGCTCGGTTATCCCTGAGTGCGGACCGGCCAGGGGCAAGGAGTCGCTTCCTGATGGCGGGTGCATTAGCATCAGCCTCCTCTGATGTCGGAATCTGCCTCATGCCCACCCCGCCCGCCAGCGCCGCCCCTCGTTTCAGCAACTACGCCAGTTTGGCCGACGGTGTCGCCGCGCTGCTGTTTCCCCATGCCGAGGTGGTGGTTCACGACTTGCACACGCAGACCGTGGTGCATATCGCCAACAACATTTCCAAGCGCAAGCTGGGTGACGATTCGGCGCTGGAAGACCTGCCCGACGACCTTGATTCGGGCTCGCGGCTGGGGCCTTACGAGAAGCTCAACTGGAACGGACAGAAGATCCGCTCCATCAGCAGCGTCATGCGTGACGAGCACGGCAGGCCGGAGGCACTGGTGTGCATCAACCTCAACGTGTCGGTGCTCGAACAGGCCAAGGAGGCGCTGGAGCTGTTCTTCCAGGCCAGTCGTCTGTTGCCGCAACCGGAGGCGCTGTTTCGCGACGACTGGCAGGAACGGATCAACACCTTCCTGCATGCCTGGCTGGCCGAGCGGGGGCTGAGCCTCAATCGCCTGGACCGCGAGCACAAGCGCGCGCTGGTGGAGGCACTGCATGGCGAGGGCGCTTTCCGCGGCAAGAGCGCCTATGACTACGTGGCCAATGTCCTGGGGATGGGGCGGGCCACGGTCTACAAGTACGTGAAGCTCGTGCGCGAGCATTGATCGGTCTGGCAGCGGGCTTGTTATCTGTGGAATAAAAATCTACGGTGGAATTATGTTCTGCCAATGGGTACGCTTGCCCTGCTTTTTCCACGACTGACGAGAGGCGTTGCAGATGATGGCCGATGACACACTCCTGGATGAACTGTTCCTGTCGATCGAAGCGGCGCATGCCGCCCTGCGTCCCCAGGTGCTGGTTACCCCGCTGACGTACAGCAACGCGCTCTCGGCCAGCACGGGCTGCCAGGTGTTGCTCAAGTGCGAGCACCTGCAGCACACCGGTTCATTCAAGTTCCGTGGCGCCAGCAACAAGCTGCGTCTCCTGTCGCCTGCCGATCGGCGCCACGGCGTGATCACGGCGTCCTCCGGCAACCATGGGCAGGCCCTGGCCCTGGCCGGACGTACACTCGACGTGCCGGTCACGGTGTACACCAGTCGCGATGCCTCGGCCTACAAGCGCCAGGCCATCAGTGCCTTCGGCGCAGACCTGCGCTGCCTGGACGCCGATCCGCTGAGCGTCGAGCTGGAGGCCGCCCGGCAGGCCAAGGTCGAGGGCAAGGCATTCGTCTCGCCCTATAACGACCTGGAAGTGATCGCCGGGCAGGGCACCATCGGCATGGAGCTGTTCGAGCAGGCGCCGGACCTGGATGCAGTGTTCGTCGCGGTCGGTGGCGGCGGTATGATCGCCGGTATTGGCGCGGCGCTACGGCGCCTGGCCCCAGCGGCCCGGATCATCGGCTGCTGGCCGGCCAACGCGCCGAGCATGCAGCGCGCGCTGGAGGCTGGCGAAATCATCGACGTGGAAGAGACGCAGACGCTATCCGATGGCACTGCAGGTGGCCTCGAGCCGGGCAGTATCACCTTCCCGCTGTGCCAGCGCCTGCTGCACGACACGGTGCTGGTCAGCGAAGACCAGATCAAGGCCGCCATGCGCGATATCGCCGCCAGCGAGCGCTGGATCATCGAGGGGGCGGCAGCCGTGGCCGTTGCAGGCATGCGCAAGCTGGCCAGCGAGTACCAGGGCAAGAAGGTGGCCGTGGTGTTGTGCGGGCGCAACATCGTCCTGGAGAAGTTCCTCGGGGCGCTGGCATGAAGCGCTATGAACTCGATGCGATCAAGGCAAGCCTCGATCTCGACCTGGTCGAACGCATGCTGGTGGAAGGATTCAAGGCCTATTCCGCTGGCCAGGTCCAGGTGCCTCCCGTGCAGACTTTCCAGTTCCCCCGGGCCAACGGCGACTGCTGCATCAAGTCGGCCTACCTGGAGGGCAGCGAGGTGTTCGTGGTCAAGCTCTCCAGTGGTTTCTACGACAATCCGGGGCGGGGGCTGCCCAGCAATGACGGCCTGATGCTGGTGCTGAGTGCCACCACCGGGCAGCCATTGGCCTTGCTCTCGGACCGTGGCTGGCTGACCAGTGTGCGTACGGCCCTGGCGGGACGTATCGTCGCGCGCCAGCTGGCGCCGCGCGAGGTGCGGGCGATCGGGATCGTGGGCACCGGTTCGCAGGCGCGTCTTCAGCTCGAATACCTGATGCCGGTCACGGATTGTCGTGAGGTACTGGTGTGGGGGCGTGGCGAGGCCCAGCGGGAAGACTACCGTACCTTCGCCGAGGGGCTTGGGTTCCGGGTACGTACGGTTGCCGACCCGCGCGCGGTGGCGCAGGAGGCGAACCTGATCGTCACGGCCACGCCTTCGCGTGAGCCGTTGCTGCGCAGCGAATGGGTACGCCCGGGGACACATATCACGGCGGTCGGGGCGGACTGCGCCGGCAAGCAGGAACTGGAGCCGGCACTGGTGGCCCGTGCGGACCGCATCATCGTCGACTCAGTGAGCCAGTGCAGCGCGTATGGCGAGGTCTGCCATGCCCTCGGCGCCGGGCTGCTCGAGCCGAGCCGGCTGCAGGCGCTGGGGGCGTTGCTGGCCGGGCAGGGCGAAGCACGGGGCGACGAGGATGAAATCACCCTGGCGGACCTGACCGGCGTGGCAGTGCAGGACGCCCAGATTGGCTATTGCGCCTACATGGCCTTGCGTCAGTGAAGCGGCTTGCCCGGCCTGGAGCAAAATAGGGGCGATTTGACATTATTGTCGTCTGCCACGGCTCGCTGTCTTGTGTAGGCTGTCGGTTCTGTAGTAGTGAAGATACCCATCACCGGCATGGGTTCCCAACTGCAAAAGGACTTGGGCATGCGGCCACTGCTGTGCGTTCTCGGATTGCTGGGCGTGTTGTGCGCGCTGCCCGCCGTGGGCCATGAAAAGCTGCGGCTGGTGGCTGACAATTGGCCGCCGTTCACCGACACCCAGATGGCGGGCGGCGGCTTGGCGACCAGCATCGTCACCACGGCGCTGAGCCGTGCCGGCTACCAGGTCGAGTTCGAAGAGGTGCCCTGGGCCCGGGCGCTGATGGGCATCGGCGAGGGGCGCTACGACGTGCTGATCAATGCCTGGTACAACGATGAGCGCAAGCGTGTCGGCCAATTCTCCGGGCCCTACCTGGTCAACCGCATCCGTCTGCTCAAGCGCGAGGGCGAGGCATTCGCCTATGTGCGCCAGTCCGACTTGTATCCCTACAGCATCGCCGTAGTACGCGACTATGCCTATTCACCGGCGTTCGACAGCGACGAGCGCCTGAACAAGGTGCCGGTGCGCAACTTTTCCTCGGCGGTACGCATGCTGGCGGCCGGACGGGTCAACCTGACGGTGGAGGACGAGTACGTGGCCCGCTACAACCTGCAGCGTGAGCCGCAGCAGGTGCGCGAGGGCGTGGCCTTCGTCGATCCGCCGCTGGGGGAGAACAGCCTGCACATTCTGGTGAGCCTCAAGCATCCACAGCACCAGAAGATCGTCGCCCGCTTCGAAAAGGCCATCGCCGCGATGAAAGCCGATGGCAGTTACGCCCGCCTGCTGCATCAGCATGGGTTCTGATCGCGGGGGCGGCCCTGGGCTCAGGTGGGCTGGCCTTCCTTGATCAGATGCCCTGCCAGTGTCCGCAGCGGTCCCAACTGCCGGCAGATCAACGCCAGTTGCGTCTGCACCAGGCGTTGATGTTCGTCCAGTTCCTCGGGCATCTGCTCCAGCGCATTGGCCAGCGCTTCCTCGGCATCGCTGTGGATCGCCACCGGTAGCCGCGCCGCGAGCCCGTTGGCGATCTCGTCCAGGCTCGTTGCCAGGGTCTTGCCCGCACCATCGATCAACTGCTCGTGGACCTCGGCCGGCAGCGCGGTATCGCGGTGCGCGCCCAGCCCCGACAGGTAGCTGAGCAAGGTGTGCGACAGCACCAGGAAGCGGAAGCCGACATCGGCCTCCTTACGGAAATGCCCCGGCTCCATCAGCATGTTGGCCAGGGTGGTCGACAGCGCCGCATCGGCATTGTGGGCATTGCGCCGGGCCAGGCGGTAGGCGAGGTCATCGCGCTTGCCATGGGCGTATTGCTGCATGATCTGGCGCAGGTACTCGCTGGCGCAGGCCAGGGTATTGGCCAGCACCTTGTTCAGCCGTCGCCCCTGCCAGTCGGGCAGGAACAGGAACACCGCGAGAATGGCGATCAGGCTGCCGACCAGGGTGTCGAACAGGCGCGGCAGGAACAACCCGTAGCCATCGCCGATCTGGTTGAAGCAGAACAGCACCATCAGGGTGATTGCCGCCGTGGCCAGGGTGTAGCGGGTGGTACGGTTGACGAAGAACACCACCCCGGCCACCACCGCGAACGCCGATTGCACCAGCGGGTTGGGGAACAGGTCGAACAGTGCCCAGCCCACGGTCAGGCCGATGGCGGTGCCGAAGATCCGCTGCACCAGCTTGCGACGGGTCGCGCCGTAGTTGGGCTGGCAGACGAACAGGGTGGTGAGGATGATCCAGTAGCCTTGGGTCGGGTGGATCAGGTGCACCATGCCGTAGCCTACCGACAGCGCCAGCGACAGGCGCAGGGCGTGACGGAACAGCAGCGAGGTCGGTGTCAGCTGGGTGCGCAGGCGCTTCCACACATCCTTGAGGTTGCGCGGCGAGCGGTCGAGCAGGCTGCTGTCGCTGGCATCGGCCAGGCTGTCGGGATTGCTCGCCGCGCTGAGCAGGCGGTCCAGCGTGGACAGGTTGGCGGCCAGGGCGCGCAGCGAGCGCAAGAGACTACGCCAGGCCGGGTTGTTCTGGGTACGCAGATGCTCCAGCGAGGCGTTGAGGTCCTCCAGGGCCTCGGGGTAGCCGCTGGCCAGCACGAACGGCTGGCGCAGGCGGATCGAACGCGCCAACTCCTGGCAGGACGAGCCCTGTTTGCGCAGCAGGCGCTGGCAGCGGAACATCACGTCGCTGTGGAAGAACGTCTCGGTCAGGGCGTTGTATGGATAATGCGAGGCGCTGACCCGTTCGTGGATGTCCTGGGCCAGGAAGTACAGCTTGAGGTAACGGCTGACCTTGGAGTTGGGCTGGCTGTTGCCGACCCGGTGCAGGATGATTTCCTTGGCGGCGTTGAGCGCGGCCACCACCTTGCCGTTTTGCCGGGCCAGTTCCAGGCGCGTGGCCTCGACGTCGAGGGTGCGCACCGGCTCGAACAGGCTGGCCTTGAGCTTGAGGTAGCTGCCCAGCTCGAAGAACAGCTTGGCCAGGCTCTGCTGCACCGGCTGGTTGGAGAACAGCGCCTGCCATAGCACCGACAGCAGCCCGTACCAGGCCGCGCCGGCCACCAGCAGCAGGGGTTCGTGCCAGAAGTCGCTGACCTGGCCACCGCGCTGGTCGACGCCGATCATGGTGTACACCGAGAGGATCAGCGTGGCCGAGGCTATCGCCCCGTAGCGTTCGCCCAGGGCGCCGAGCATGGTCAGGCCGAAGGCTGCCAGGGCCAGGGCGGCGGCGAATAGCCAAGGATAGGGGAACAGCAGCTCCACCGACAGCGCGGCGATGGCAAAGCACACCAGGGTCACGGCCAGGGCGCTGAGGCGGCCCTGCCAGCCGTCGTCGGTCTCGGCCAGGGCGCTGGCGATGATGCCGAGGAACAGGGGGATCAGCAGGCTCATCTCGTTCTGGTACCAGCACCAGGCCATGCTGCCGGTCAGGGCGATGGTCACGCGAATGGCGTAGCTGAACTTGTCTTGGCCCCACAAGCGACGCAATGAATGGCGGAACGAGCTCGATGACATGATGGCCTGCTGGGCGGTTTGCGGACTAGAACCTTGAGGGCCTCATCGCGGGGCAAGCCCGTTCCCACGAGACACAGCAGGTCTTTGTGGGAGCGGGCTTGCCCCGCGATGGTTTTGCACTCTTCACAGCACAGACCAGCAAGAAGCGTTCCGTGCTGCTGAATGGATTCTACTCTACACGAACTGTGCCGCTGCGTTGGCCGATGCCCAGGCCCACTGGAAGTTGAAACCGCCCAGGTGCCCGCTGACGTCCAGCACCTCGCCGATGAAGTACAGCCCGGGGCTTTTCAGCGATTCCATGGTCTTGGACGACACCTCGCGGGTATCCACGCCGCCCAGGGTCACCTCGGCGGTGCGGTAGCCCTCGGTGCCGGCGGGCACCACCTGCCAGGCCGACAGCTGTCCGGCGATCTGGGTCAATTCTGCCGGTGTGTACTGTTTCAGGGGTTTCGAAACGAACCACTGCTCGGCCAGCAGGTTGGCCAGCTTGCGGGTGAACACCTCGCTCAGCACGGTCTTCAGCTCGCTGTTGGGGCGTTCGACCTGCTGGCCCTGCAGCCACTCCAGTGCGTCGCGATCGGGCAGCAGGTTGATCTCGACGGTGTCGCCGGCTTCCCAGAACGACGAGATCTGCAGGATCGCCGGGCCGCTGAGGCCGCGGTGGGTGAACAGCAGGTTTTCGCGAAAACTCGTGCCGTTGCAGCTGGCGACGCAATCCAGTGAGGTGCCGGACAGCTCGGTGCACAGTGCCTTGAGCTGGGGCTCGGTGATGGTGAACGGCACCAGGCCGGCGCGTGTCGGCAGCAGGGCGTGGCCGAACTGGCGAGCCACCTGGTAGCCGAAGCCGGTGGCGCCCAGGGTCGGAATCGACAAGCCGCCGGTGGCGATCACCAGCGACTGGCAGGCGAACGGGCCGGCGCTGGTTTGCAGCGCATAGCCACCTTCGGTCTTGTCGATCTGTTCGATGCTGGTGTTCATGCGCAGTTCGGCGCCGGCCTGGTCGCACTCGGCCAGGAGCATGTCGAGGATGTCGCTGGACTTGTTGTCGCAGAACAGCTGGCCGAGCTTTTTCTCGTGATAGGGCACGCCGTGCTTGCATACCAGTTCGATGAAGTCCCACTGGGTGTAGCGGGCCAGCGCCGACTTGCAGAAGTGCGGGTTATGCGACAGGAAGTTGGCGGGCTCGGTGTACATATTGGTGAAGTTGCAGCGCCCGCCGCCGGACATGAGGATCTTCTTGCCCGGCTTGTTGGCGTGGTCGAGCACCAGCACCCGGCGTCCGCGCTGGGCGCTGAGCAGGGCACACATCAGACCGGCGGCGCCGGCGCCGAGGATGATCACGTCGGTGGAGTACACAGGATTGCCTCTTGAAAAGTAGGGCCGCTGCGCGCCCCATCGCAGGCTGTCGCCAGCTCCCACTGGGACATGCAGTCCACTATGGAAGGCTGTCGCCAGCTCCCACTGGGACATGCAGTCCACTGTGGGAGGCTGCTGCCAGCTCCCACTGGGACATGCAGTCCACTGTGGAAGGCTGCTGTCAGCTCCCACTGGGACATGCAGTCCACTGTGGAAGGCTGCTGCCAGCTCCCACTGGGACATGCAGTCCACTGTGGAAGGCTGCTGTCAGCTCCCACTGGGACATGCAGTCCACTGTGGAAGGCTGCTGCCAGCTCCCACTGGGACATGCAATCCACTGTGGAAGGCTGCTGCCAGCTCCCACTGGGACATGCAATCCACTGTGGAAGGCTGCTGCCAGCTCCCACTGTGAAATGCAACCCACTGTGGGAGCTGGCGACAGCCTGCGATGGGCTGCAAAGCAGCCCCAAATGGCTTCAGATAATACGGACTTTCAGGGCACGGCCCTTGATCTTGCCGCTGTTCAGGCGCTGCATGGCCTGTTTGGCCACCGCCCGCTCCACGGCCACGAACGCCACGAAGTCGAAGATGGCGATCTTGCCCACCTGCTTGCCCGGCAGCCCGGCATCGCCGGTCAGTGCACCGAGGATGTCGCCCGGGCGCAGCTTGTCCTTGCGTCCGGCGCCGATGCACAGGGTCGTCATCGCCGGCAGCAGTGGCTCACCGCCCTTGCTCTTGAGACTGTCCAGCTGTTCCCAGCGCAGTGGCTTCTTTTGCAGCTCCTCGATGGCCTGGGCACGATGGCCCTCGGCCGGGGCCACCAGGCTGATCGCCACGCCCTTCTCGCCGGCACGGCCGGTGCGGCCGACGCGGTGCACGTGGATCTCGGCATCACGCGCCAGCTCGACGTTGATCACCAGGTCCAGGCCATCGATGTCCAGGCCGCGGGCGGCCACGTCGGTAGCCACCAGCACCGAGCTGCTGCGGTTGGCGAACATCGTCAGCACCTGGTCGCGGTCGCGCTGCTCCAGATCGCCGTGCAGGGCCTGGGCGACGATGCCCTTGGCGGTCAGGTGGGTGACCAGGTCCTCGCATTGCTGCTTGGTGAAGCAGAAGGCCACGCAGGACTGCGGGCGATAGTGGCCAAGCACGCGGGTCACGGCCTCCAGGCGCTGCTGCGGGTCGATCTCGATGAAGCGCTGTTCGATCTGGTTGTCGCTGTGCAGCGCCTCGACCTTGACCTGCTGCGGCTGGCGCATGAAATCCTTGGCCAGTTGCTCGATGCCGGCTGGGTAGGTGGCCGAGAACAGCAGGGTCTGGCGACGCGCCGGGGTCTTGCCGATGATGGCGGCGATGGCGTCGAAGAAACCCATATCGAGCATGCGGTCGGCTTCGTCGAGTACCAGGGTGTTCAACCCGTCGAGTACCAGGGTGCCCTTGTCCAGATGCTGCTGGATACGGCCCGGGGTGCCGACGATGATGTGCGCGCCGTGCTCCAGCGAGGCGATCTGCGGGCCCAGCGAGACGCCGCCGCAGAGCGTGAGGATCTTGATGTTGTCCTCGGCGCGGGCCAGGCGGCGCAGCTCCTTGGCGACCTGGTCGGCCAGCTCGCGGGTCGGGCACAGCACCAGCGCCTGGCAACCGAAGTAGCGTGGGTTGATCGGGTTGAGCAGGCCGATGCCGAAGGCGGCGGTCTTGCCGCTGCCGGTCTTGGCCTGGGCGATCAGGTCCTGGCCCTTGAGGATGACCGGCAGGCTCTGGGCCTGGATCGGGGTCATCGAGGCATAGCCCAGGGCGTCCAGGTTGGCCAGCATGGCGGCGGACAGCGGGAGGGTGGCGAAGGCGGTGGTTTCAACGGTCACGAGGCGGGCCTGCGGTGCGAAGCGAAAAATGCCGCACAGTCTACCAGCCTCGAGGCCATTCGCCCTACGACTCGACGTGATGTTCCGGACGACGGGCGCGCCTTCCGTCTGTCGGCGCCAGTTGCAGGAAAATCGCCGCCGCCAGCATCGCCATCACACCGATGGTGATGAATGTCAGCTGGAACGCCCCCAAGGTGCTCTCCACGCCCTCGGCGCTGCCGGCGGCGGTGAAGCCGCCGAGCAGCGCGCCGGCGCAGGCCACGCCCAGGCTCAGCGACAGTTGCGCGACCACCGACAGCAGGCTGTTGCCGCTGCTGGCACTGGCGTCGTCGAGGTCGATCAGGGTCACGGTGTTCATCGCCGTGAACTGCATCGAGTTCACCGCCCCCAGCATGGCCAGTTGCACCAGCAGCAGTGCATAAGGCGTCTGTTCATCGACCAGTCCCAGGCTGGCCAGCAGGATGCCCAGCAGCAGGGTGTTGCCGGTGAGCACGATGCGGTAGCCCAGGCGTTCGATCAACGGCCTGGCCACCGACTTGGCAAGCATTGCCGCCGCCGCCAGCGGGATCATGCTCATGCCCGCCTGAGCCGGCGAATAGCCCAGCGCCACCTGCAGCAGCAACGGCACCAGGAAGGGCAGGGCGCCGCTGCCCAGGCGGGCGAACAGGTTGCCGAGGATGCCGATGGCGAAGGTGCGCACGCGGAACAGCGACGGCGAGAACAAGGGCTCCGGGTCTCGCCCGGCACGCAGCCAGTAGGCGGCCAGGCAGGCCATGCCAGCGAACAGCAACAGCATCACCCGCAGGTGCGGCAGGTGCAGCTCGCCCAAGCCCTCCATGGCGATGGTGATCAGCACCATCGCTGCGCCGAACAGCAGGAAGCCTGGGGTATCGAAGCGGGTGCGCTCGGTGCCGCGCAGGTCGGGGATGAACTTCCACACCGCATAGCAACCGAGGGCGCCCACCGGCAGGTTGAGCAGGAAGATCCAGTGCCAGGTCAGGATCTCCACCAGCCAGCCGCCCAGCGTCGGGCCGAGCAGCGGGCCGAGCAGGCCGGGGATGGTGATGAAGCTCATGATTCGCACCAGCTCCGTGCGCGGGTAGGCGCGCAGCACCACCAGACGTCCGACCGGCAACATCAGCGCACCGCCCAGGCCTTGCACCACCCGGGCGACGATCAGCAAACCCAGGCTGTTGGCCATGGCGCACAGCAGCGAGCCGAAGCTGAACAGCAGGATGGCACTGAAGAAGATGCGCTTGGTGCCGAAACGGTCGGCGATCCAGCCCGAGGCCGGGATCAGCAAGGCCACGGTGAGCATGTAGGCGATGATCACCCCCTGCATGCGTAGCGGGTCCTCGGCCAGGGAGAGGGCCATGGCCGGCAGCGCGGTGTTGAGGATGGTGCCGTCCAGCGACTGCATGAAGAAGGCGATGGCCACTACCCAGGGGATCCAGCGGGCGGTGACGGGGTCCAGCGGGGCGCGATCGGGCATGGGAACCTCAGGCACGTAGGTATTCGAGGGAGCGGAGTTGCCCCGCGATGGCGCCATCGCGGGGCAACTCCGCTCCCACGTCTGTCACAAGGTCAGTGTCAGCCCTTTGACCAGCGCCCCGGGCAGATGACTCGAGCCGGTGCTGCGTTCGCTGTAGGTGCTGGTCGACAGGATCATCTCGCGCTCCTGGGTCAGGTCCTCCAGCTGGCTGCCCAACAGGTTGTAGAGGCTGTCGTCGAAACGCATGGTGCTCACTGGCCCCTGGATCTGGCCGTTTTCGACCCAGAAGGTGGCGAAGCGGGTCAGGCCGGTCATCCGGGCGGCCGGCAGGTCCGAGTAGTTCAGGTACCAGAGGTTGCTGATGTACAGGCCGGTGCCAAGACGCTCGAGGATCTGTCCGCTGGCCAGGTTGCCCGGCGCCAGGCTCAGGGCGCACGGTGACTCGTAGCCGTCGGCGCCATTGGCTTCGAGCGTGAACTCGACGGCGCTACGGGCGCTGACCAGCCGTTCCTGTGCCTGGCCTGCGCCGATCAGCAGCAAGTCCCGGCGGGGCGAACCTTCGTCGGAGAACGCCGGGCTCAGCGAGCCGCTGACCTGCTCGCTGAAACTCACCAGCGGGCTCAGCCGCGCGTCGCCGTTGTACAGGCGTTGCAACGGGCTGTTGCCGGTAGCCAGGGCCTGGGCCGAGAAACCGCCCCAGCCGAGCATGCCGGCGATCTCGTCCATCGCCGCTGGCGCCAGGTAGGCACGGTAGCTGCCGGGCTTGAGGGTGATGGCTGGACGACCGAGGTGCTCCAGCTGTTCACGGGCCTGGCGCAGGCGTGCGACGAAGGTGTCGGCATGCCATTGCTGGCCGGCATAGTTGGCCTTCACTGCTTCGCCATTGGCGTGGAACAGGCTCCAGTCGATGTTGAAGCTGTTGGCCTGGTGCCAGCCGAAGGCGCCGAAGGAACTGGCGAAGCCGCGGCAGACGGGGCCGGCGGCATGGATGCCGACCAGGTCCAGGTCGCCGGCCTCGCGCTCGATCAACGCCAGCACCTCGTCCAGCCCGGGGAGCGTCGGTTCCAGCAGGCTGTGGCTGTGCCAGGCGCGCTGGTCGAGGCTCAGGTACGGATCGACTGGCAGCAGCGGCAAGGTCTGGCGTAGTTGCTCAAGACCTTCTTGCAAGCGCTGGCGGTCGAGCCCCGGGTCGTCGCTCAGGGTGATGTGCTGCTCGGCCTGGCGACCTTCGCGGACCAGCCGCAACTGCACGCTGGCCTGGCTGACCAGCCCGGCCTGGCGCACCTTGGCATGGTTGAGGCGAACGAACTGCGAATGCTCGGCGCTGTAGCCGAGGGTGAACTGCTCATCCGGCGCCATGGCCTCGCGCAGGGCGCCGAGCAGGTCCTCGAAACGTTGTTGGTAAGTGCTCATCAGGCGTCGCCCCCGAATACGTCGATCTGGCGGAACACGCAGGCCGGCGAGGCATGGCCGACCCGCACCACCTGGTTGGGCTCGCCCTTGCCGCAGTTGGGCGTGCCGAGCACCTGGAAGGTGCTGCGATCACCGACTGCCGACAGGTTGCGCCAGAAATCGGCGGAGATGCCGCGGTAGTTCGGGTTCTTGACGATGCCCTTGAGCTCGCCGTGCTCGATCAGCTGGCCCCATTCGCAGCCGAACTGGAACTTGTTGCGCGCATCGTCGATGGACCAGGAGCGGTTGGTGCGCATCAGGATGCCGTGTTCGATGCCGGCGATCAGTTGCTCCAGCGACTGGTCGCCTGGCTCGATGTTGAGGTTGGCCATGCGGTCGATCGGCGCGCGGTTCCAGCTGCAGGCGCGGCTGTTGGCGACGCCGTCCAGGCCTGAGCGCAACTGGGACAGCGCACCGCCCAGCGGGCGCTGCAACAGGCCGTCGCGAATCAGGAACTGCTTGCGGGCCGGGGTGCCGTCATCGTCGAAGCTATAGCTGGCCAGCTCTTCGCCGATGGTCGGGTCGAAGGTCACGTTGAGCAACGGCGAGCCGTATTGCAGGTACCCGAAGTCGCTGACCTTGACGAAGCTGGTGCCTGCGTAGTTGCGCTCGTCACCGAGGATGCGGTCCATCTCCAGCGGATGGCCGATGGACTCGTGGATCTGCAGCATCATCTGGTCAGGCATCAGCAGCAAGTCACGGCGACCGCTCGGGGTGTTGGGCGCCAGCAGCAGTTGCAGGGCCTCGTCGGCCACGTGGCGGGCCGCGCCGACCAGGCCGCAGCGCTCGATCACCTCGATGCCGCCTTGCTGGCCGAAGTTATCGCGGCCCAGGGTGCGGCTCTGGCTGTCCTGGCCGTCGCTGGCGGTGACGCCCAGGCCGGGGTAGATGAAGCGTTGGGCGTGGCGCAGTTCGGCGCCGGCGGAGTTCAGGTAGGTCTGCTCGACCAGGCTGATGCCCAGGCTCGCCTGCCAGTCCACCAGGCGTTCGTCCCTGGGCACGCTGGCCGACTCTGCGGCCAGCAGCGCCAGGCAATCGGCGAGGTCGGGCAGGGGGTGTTCGAAATTAGGCGAGACATGATCGTGGCGTGCGCTCGGCGCGGCTTGGCCGCTGAGGTCGAGCAGGCTGTGGGCCTTGATTCGCCGGGCCAGTGCCTCGGCCTGTTCCAGGGCACGCTGCAGACCGCCTTGCGACAGGTCGGCGGTGGCCGCGTAGGCCTCGACGCCATTGACCCGTACGGTGAGCATGGCGCCCTCGTCACGGCTGAAGAACGGCGGCTCGGCGACATTGCGCCGAACCGACAAGGATGTGTGCGATTGCTTCACATGGCGAAGCGAGAACAGATCGGCCGTGCTGCGCAGCGCGTTGAAGCGCTGGCGCAACAGGGCGCTGGAATCGAACATGCAGGAACCTCCGGTGTGCGGCGGCTCCCCCTAGAACCACCCCTCTTGCATGCCCAGGCACGTGTCGTCGCGGGCCTCGAGCAAAGCGAGGTCATTATGGCAGCCCGGCACTTCCCAGGTGAGGAAATAACACGAGGCCTGGAGCTTGGCTGCATGGCCTGTGCCGCTGCATCTCGCCGATAAAGAAAAATCCTAATTATCACTAGGAGGTGGACGACAAGATTTTTGTGAGGGCTCGGAGCTTGATGGTTTTTTAACCGACAGGTGCCCACATGAAGTTTCTTATCCCTCGCCAGAAAGCCAGTGACTATCGGTCCTATGGTTTCGAAAAGCCTTTTTTTGCCGTTTCCAAGGTAGCCAACGCCTTGCTGAGGCCTTACGAACTGCCAGGCTTGCTTGACTTGATCCGCGAATGTGGTTCGTCGCCAGGAGAGTGCCTTCGTGAAAACCCAAGACTGGCGATTCTGGAAAAGGTGGAAGATGCCGACTGGTTGCTGGCATGTTCAGAGCCGTTCAGTCCATTTACTCCTGAAGACACTGCGTTTTGGCCCATGCAGCTCTCCCGTGGTGAAGGTAGGACTGAAGGAAAGGTCAAAAGGGAGTCTTCACAAGTTCCCATGTCCATGTCGCAGCGAGCAATAAATACTGGGCCTGGAAAGTGGGTGCTGAAAGATATTGATCATCCTGTGCTGTGGAATGTAGTGGCGATCGTTGCAAACAGGAGTGGCACGATCGCCAATGAAGGGAGTCTTATCTTTTCGGAGAGTAAGGACTGGGCAAATACGAGCCGCACTCTCATACATGAGTGGGTGAGGTTGGACATGAACGAGGGGCACTTTGAAGCAGGATCGGCGAGCCATCGCTATGGCGGTTTGAAGCGGACTACTCAAAAGTATGTGGAGTCAGCTGACCATTGGGCGCTAACAGGCCAATCCTGGCATTGGGTTCCGGTAACAGCCAATGTGATTTACGAGCGGGAGGAGTAAGTGGGGATGTCGCTAGTAAGGCGGTACGTTTGGTGGGGGTGGGGCGGCCTGGATGCTTTTTATCTAATAAATTACATGCTGAGAAGTCTTTGGGAAGGAAAGCTTCCCTTTTATTCAGATGCGCTCAGTGCATTGAAGATAATTGAAGATCATGGCGCATATGCAGCTGGATTCATTGCGCTGGGTTGGGTGTTTCAGCTGTCAGTGCTTGCAAGTTGTATATTGCTTTTTTGTCGGAGTCGGTGGGGGGAGTGGTTAGTGTGGTTGCAGTTGCCACTCAGACTATTACTATTTGTACCCTCGGCCTCGGTATTGTTCTCATTGATGGGCTTCCATCTTTTTGCAGGCCCGGTTGCGTTGACGCTACTCATGGCGGCTTGCGAGTTTGCGAAGGTCTGGAGCCTGTGGTTTTTCAAGGATAGGGAAACGTCAGCTGTAAGTGTTAACTGATGTCCGCAGAGTATTTCCATAGCAGGGTAATTGAAGAGGAAATTGTGGGCATTAGGCAAAGCACTGACCACGGGGAAAAATGGATGCCTCCGATCTCGCGGAGGCTCCCCTTAGAACCATTCCCCTTGCATGCCTAGGCACGTGTCGTCGCGGGCCTCGAGCAAAGCGAGGTCATTATGGCAGCCCGGTACTTCCCAGGTGAGGAAATAACGCGCGGCCTGGAGCTTGCCCTGGTAGAAGTCGGGCTCGTTGCCGTTCAGCAGCCCGATTTCGGCGTGGATCGCCTGCTCCAGCCAACGCCAGCCGATCACGCAGTGGCCGAACACCTTCAGGTACAGCGCCGAGTTGGCCAAGGCACCGGCGACCTTGCCCTGGGCCAGGTCACCGAGCAGGGCGAGGGTGACCGCTTGCAGGCGATTGACCAGTTGTTCCAGCGGCTGGCGCAGGTTGTCCAGGTTCGGGTGCTGGCTGGCGCGCTCGCAGGTGCCGGCGATCAGGCGGATCAGGTGCTTGAGCCCGGCACCGCCGTTCTGTGCCAGCTTGCGTCCGAGCAGGTCGAGGGACTGGATGCCCTCGGTGCCTTCGTGGATCGGGTTCAGGCGGTTGTCGCGGTAGTACTGCTCGACCGGGTACTCGCGGGTATAGCCATGGCTGCCGAGGATCTGGATCGCCAGTTCGTTGGCTTTCAGGCAGAACGTCGAGGGCCAGGACTTGACGATGGGGGTGAGCAGGTCGAGCAGTTCCTGGGCCTGTTGACGGGCGGCTTGGTCCTGCGCGGTGTGGGTGTCGTCGAACAGCCGGGCAGCGTACAGGCCCAGGTCGAAGGCGCCTTCCACGTAGGCTTTCTGCGCGAGCAGCATGCGCTTGACGTCGCTGTGCTCGATGATCGGCACCGCTGGGCTATGTGGGTCCTTGTTGTCCGGCAGGCGGCCTTGCGGGCGCTGGCGGGCGTACTCCAGTGAATAGAGGTAGCCGGCGTAACCGAGCATCACCGCGCCCATGCCGACGCCGATGCGTGCCTCGTTCATCATCTGGAACATGCAGGCCAGGCCCTGGTGTGGCTGGCCGACCAGGTAGCCGATGCACTGGCCGTTGTCGCCGAAGTTCAGTGCGGTGGAGGTGGTGCCACGCCAGCCCATCTTGTGGAACAGGCCGGCCAGTAGCACATCGTTGCGCGGGCCGAGGCTGCCGTCATCGTTGACCAGGCACTTGGGCACGATGAACAGCGAGATGCCCTTCACGCCGGGCGGCGCGTCCGGCAGCTTGGCGAGCACCATGTGCACGATGTTTTCCGACAGGTCGTGGTCGCCGCCGGAGATGAAGATCTTGTTGCCCTTGAGTCGGTAGCTGCCATCACCGGCCGGCTCGGCGCGGGTGCGGATATCGGCCAGCGAGGAACCGGCGTGGGGCTCGGTGAGGGCCATGGTGCCGAAGTAGCGGCCTTCGATCATGGGTTCCAGGAACAGGCGTTTCTGTTCTTCGGTGCCGAAGCTCTCGATCAGGTTGGCCGCGCCCATGGTCAGGAACGGGTAGGCCGTGGTGCCGGCGTTGGCGGCCTGGAAGTGGGCGAAACAGGCTTGCGATACCAGGCTTGGCAACTGCATGCCGCCTACGTCGAAGTCGCGGTTGGCGTTGAGGAAGCCCGCCTCCAGGAATGCATCCACGGCCGGTTTCACCTCCGGGATCAGTTCGGCACGGCCGTCCATATAGCGCGGCTCGTTTTCGTCGGCCTTGCGGTTGTGCGGGGCAAAGTATTTCTCGGCGATGGTGCGGGCGGTGGTCAGCGCGGCGTCAAAGGTCTCGCGGCTGTGCTCGGCGAAGCGCGGGCGCTGGGTCAGGGCCTCGGCGTTTAGGACTTCATAGAGTTCGAAGGCAAGGTTGCGGCTGCTGAGGAGTTGCTCGGACATGGCGGCATTCCTGGTTCAGGGTACGGCGAGTCTAGGCGGGGTAGCAGCGGGTGGGACAGGTTAATTGGTCTGGGTGATATGGGTTTAGAAGTCGCTATTGCCCTGGTGGCTACCGTACGCATAAAAAAGGAGAGCCGAAGCTTAATGCCAGTCAGTTAAGCTGACTGGCATTTTCATTTTCGGGTCGGATATTTTGCTGGTCGTTGCTTAACTACTCTCGGGAACCAACGATCAGGTCGTCGATGAGGCAAGATATACTGCGCCGCTG
>NZ_VWXI01000008.1 GCF_011752525.1 Pantoea sp. Cy-639
GGCTTGCCTTTCTCGGTCACTTGCTTGACCGCTTCGATCTTGAATTCTTCAGGGTAACGCTGACGACTCATGGCACCTCCTATTTGGGCCTCATTATGAGGCTTGGAGGTGTCTACGGAACCAGGGGTGATTCAGTACTCATGATCCTCTGGTCAGTCACTAGGGTCTGTACGAAAAGCCTTGATACTTGTTCATGCTGCGTTGAAAACAGCCTGACCTGCGTCTCAAGACTTTTCGTACAGACCCTAAGCACCTGACTCACCGCACTGACCTGAGCCTTCGCCATAATGTGGTCCGACTGATTCCCAACTGCCGCGCCGCTTCGTCGAGATTGCCCTGGCAGTTGTCCAGGGTTTCCTGTACATGGCGCAGCTGGGCGGCCTTGCCGATGCTGTGCAGGTCCGACTCCCGAGAGGGCCTGGCACGGCTGATTGGCGCACCGCCTTCGCACAGTTCGGGCAACACCCGCGCCAGGTACTGTTCGTCCACGCCATGCTCCCCCAGCAGCTCGCGGGCCGAGAGCATCGCGCGCTCGATCACGTTCTCCAGCTCACGCACATTGCCTGGCCAGCCATGGCGCGTCAGGTAGGGCAGCAGGGCGCCAGGCACGTCCGCCGCACCTGGCGGCTGGCCCTGGACCAGCAGGCGCTGGCTGATACCCCGGCAGATCAGGGCAATATCCTCGGGGCGCTCGCGCAAGGGGGTGGTCTGCAGGCGCAGGATGTTGAGCCGGTAATACAAGTCGGTACGGAAGTCGCCATCCTCTATTGCGGTGCGCAGGTCCTGGTGGGTGGCGGCGATGATGCGCACATCGATCGCGATCGGCTCGGTGCCGCCCAGGCGCAGTACTTCGCGCTCTTGCAGCACACGCAGCAGGCGCGTCTGCAGTGACACGGGCATGTCGCCGATCTCGTCGAGAAACAGTGTGCCGCGGTGCGCCACTTCGAACAGGCCAGGCTTGCCACCCTTGCGCGAGCCGCTGAAGGCACCTTCTTCATAGCCGAACAGTTCGCTTTCCAGCAGCGACTCGGGGAACGCCGCACAGTTGATGGCGACGAAAGGGCCTTGCCGGCGCGGGCTCTCGTTATGGATGCCCTGGGCCAGCAACTCTTTGCCGGTGCCGCTTTCACCGGTTATCAGGATGGTTGAGTGGCTGACGGCGAAACGCCTGGCCAACTGCAGCATGTCGCGATGGGCCCGGCTGTTGCCGTCGAGCTGTTCGAGCCGGTAGCGGGCGGTGAAGGCGCCGGGTCGGCGGGTGGAGCGGATGCGTTGGTCCGCCCGTTGCACGGCGGTGGTGTCCTGGCAGGTCAGGACCAGGCCGGTGCGCTGGCCGTTCTCGAGGATCGGCAGCAGGTTGCTGACCACGGCATGTGAGCCGAGCCGGATCACCCGGTTTTCTTCGCCGCCCTCTACGAACGCTTGCTGCAGGTCCAGTTCCGGGCACAGCTGCTGCAGCGGACGGCCCAGCGCCGCGCTGAGCGGCAAGTCCAGCAGGTGAGCCAGGGCCGGATTGAGCGACTGCACCACGCCCTGGTTGTCGACCGCTGCCACGCCGGTGGGGATGTGTTGCAGCACGGCGTTCAAGTGTCGGCGCTTGGCGATCTCGATACGTTGACTGTCGAGAATGCCCAGGGCCTCTTCGAGCGCCTTGCGTACAGTGTCCTCGCTCAGTGACAGCACGCCGTGCAGGCCTGCCTGTTCCGCCAGTTCCACCACCGTCGAGGAACCGATGATGCTGCGGCACCCCAGCTGGGCGGCTTGTTCGACCGCTTGGCGCGCTTCCTCCAGGGAGGTGTAGGCGGCCTGGTGAACCTGCACCGTGAACAGCGCCGCCATGGCCTTAAGGCCCTGGTCGATGCGGTTGTAGCTGAGCAAGGCCACTTGCGAGGCATGCTCGCGCGCCTGCCCCAGTGCCCGCAGCAGGTCATCGCCGCCCACACGCATGGTCAGTACCGGGCGCGCCAGGTGTTTGCGCAGGTAGGCGGCAGTGGCCCCGGCGCAGATGAACACGTCGGCTTCGCCGCGCAACTCCAGTTCGCGGGCGGCTTGCAGCGCCTCGGTCACCGAGGTGTCGAGCACTTCGATGTGGGTGTCGGGGTAGTCCGCGGCGAGCGCGGCCACCATTTGCGCGAGACGGCTGCGTTGCCGGGGGCGCTGCAGGTGGCTGATCAGCACGACGAGCTGGGAGGTGGGGGGGTGCATTGCGGCGCCTGTTCAGAAATGAAGTGTTTCCATCCTGAACTAATTTGTTTCATGTATGCAATGAAGCGCTTCGCCAGCTTTTCCGGTGACCCGCTGCAGGCCAGGTGTGACAGGGCCTGCAGATGAGCCTGGCAAAGTTGGCCCAGGTGTTGCCCTAGCTGACCTGCCCATCTGAAACCGAAGGCAGGACCATTGATTCATGAGCAGTTCCTCTACGACTTGTCCGGCTGGCGAGACGCTCGCGGTCGCGACCGATGAGCAGCGCCTTGTCGACTTCATCCGCGAGCAGGCAACGGCATCACGCGTTGTGATTCAAACCCGCAAGCGCCTGAGCGGCGGTGCCATCCAGGAAAACTGGCTGCTTGAACTGCTGATCGAGGGCGGCCCCTGGGCCGGTGCCCGGCGCTGGGTGTTGCGCAGCGACGCGCTGTCCGCATTACCGGCCAGCCTCGACCGCGCCCAGGAGTTCGCCGTGTTGCAGGTGGCCCACCAGGCCGGGGTGAAAGTGCCACGGCCGCTCTGGCTGTGTCGAGACACCCAGGTCCTCGGGCGGGTGTTCTTCCTGATGGAATACGTGCCGGGTGTCGCTGCCGGGCGGTTGCTCAGCGCTGGGGCGGGCTCCCAGGGCCAGGCCCGGCTGGCGGAGCAGCTCGGCGCCAACCTGGCGCAGCTGCATCAGATCCGTCCGCCGAGTGCGGCACTGGCCTTTTTGCCCGTGCCGGAGCGCTCGCCGGCGTTGGCCACGGTCGATGCCTACCGTCGTTACCTCGACACGCTCGACGATGCCTATCCGGCACTGGAGTGGGGCCTGCGTTGGTGCGAGCTGCATGCCCCGCGCGACAGCCGTCTGTGCCTGCTGCACCGCGACTACCGCACGGGCAACTACCTGGCCAGCGAGCAGGGGCTGGAGGCGGTGCTGGACTGGGAGTTCGCCGGCTGGGGCGACCCTTGCGAGGACCTGGGCTGGTTCACCGCCCCCTGCTGGCGTTTCAACCGCCCTGACTTGGAAGCCGGCGGCATCGGCCAACTGGCGGACTTCCTGCGTGGCTACCAGCAGACATCGCCACTGTGGATCGAGCCTCACCAACTGCGTTACTGGCAGGTGATGGCGACTTTGCGCTGGGCGGTGATCGCGTTGCAGCAGGGGCAGCGCCACCTGTCCGGCGAAGAGCCTTCCCTGGAGCTGGCACTGACCGCGCGCCTGCTGCCGGAGCTTGAACTCGACATCCTGAACATGACCGGAGCCGATGCGCCATGACCCAGCCGCACGCCCATGAACTACTCGAAATCGCCCGCCAGACCTTGCTCGAGCAGGTATTGCCGGCGCTGCCCGGCGAGCTGCGCTACCCCACGTTGATGATCGCCAACGCCATGGCCATCGCCGCCCGGGAAAACCGCCTGGACGCCGTCGTCAGCCTTCAGGAGCAGACGCGCCTGGCCGCGCTGATCGATGTGCCCGCCCCGTCGTTGCAGCAAGCCCGCAGCCAGCTGGCGCGGGCGATTCGCCAAGGTCGCCATGACGCCCAGCACAGCGCTCGCACCCTGGTCGAGACGCTGCGCCAGGTGACGCTCGACCGGCTGGCGATCAGTAACCCCAAGGCCGTGCGCTGAGCACGGCAAGCCTCTGCTTCAAGACCGACAAGCACGAACAAGGACCCTCATGAACTTCACCCTCCCAGACGAACTGCTCGAACTGCAGGCCAGAACCCGCACCTTCATTGCCGAACAGGTCATCCCGTTCGAAAACGACCCACGCCAGGATGGCCACGGTCCCAGCGACGCCCTGCGTCGGGACCTGCAAGCCCGCGCCCAGGCCGCAGGCCTGCTGACGCCCCATGCCAGCCGTGAAATGGGTGGGCTGGGCCTGAGCCATGCGGCCAAGGCCATCGTCTTCGAAGAGGCCGGTTACTCGCCCCTGGGCCCGGTGGCGCTGAACATCCATGCCCCGGACGAAGGCAACATCCACCTGATGGACGTGGTGGCCACCGAAGCGCAGAAGGACCGCTGGCTGTGGCCTTTGGTGCAAGGGCACGTGCGTTCGTGCTTCGCCATGACCGAGCCGGCGCCGGGCTCGGGGTCCGATCCGTCGATGCTGCGCACCACCGCCACCCGCGATGGCGACGACTACCTGATCAACGGCCGCAAATGGTTGATCACCGGGGCCGACGGCGCCGGGTTCGCGATCATCATGGCGCGCATGGAGGATGGCTCGGCGACCATGTTCCTGTCCGACATGCAGCGCGAAGGGATCATCCTCGAGCGCCAGCTGGATACCCTGGACAGTTGCTTCACCGGGGGCCACGGGCAATTGCGTTTCGACAACCTGCGGGTGCCGGCCAGCGATGTGCTGGGCGAGATCGGCAAGGGCTTCCGCTATGCCCAGGTGCGCCTGGCCCCAGCGCGCTTGACCCACTGCATGCGCTGGCTCGGCGCCGCGCGACGGGCCCATGACATCGCCTGTGACTACGCACGCACCCGCGACGCGTTCGGCAAGCCGCTGGGCGAGCACCAGGGCGTGGGCTTCATGCTGGCCGACAACATGATGGACCTGCATGTGGTACGCCTGGCGGTGTGGCACTGCGCCTGGGTCCTCGACCAAGGCCAGCGCGCCAATGTCGATTCGAGCATGGCCAAGGTGATCAGCGCCGAGGCGCTGTGGCGGGTGGTGGATCGCTGCGTGCAGGTGCTGGGCGGGCGCGGGGTCACCGGGGATACCGTGGTGGAGCGGATATTCCGCGACATTCGCCCGTTCCGCATCTACGACGGTCCGAGCGAAGTACACCGCATGAGCCTGGCGAAGAAACTCCTCGACCAGCGCCCGGGAGCCCACTGATGCAGCCGACCCTTGCCCGATTGTTCGCCCTCGATGGGCGCCGCGCCCTGGTGACCGGCGCCTCCAGCGGCCTTGGCCGACATTTCGCCAGCACCCTGGCGGCTGCCGGCGCCGAGGTGGTGGTGACGGCCAGGCGCCTGGCGCCGCTGCAGAGCCTGGTCGAATCCATCGAGCTGGCCGGTGGCCGCGCCCGGGCCCTGGCCCTGGATGTGACCTGCCGCGACGATGTGTGCCGGGTGCTCGACGCCGCCGGCCCGCTGGATGTGCTGGTCAACAACGCCGGGGTGAGCGACAGCCAGCCGCTGCTGGCCTGCGACGACCAGAGCTGGGACCGGGTGCTCGACACCAACCTCAAGGGCGCCTGGACCGTGGCCCAGGAGTGCGCCCGGCGGATGGTCGCCGCGGGGCAGGGTGGCAGCCTGATCAACGTCACCTCGATCCTCGCCAGCCGCGTGGCCGGCGCCGTCGGCCCTTATCTCGCGGCCAAGGCCGGGCTTGCCCACCTGACCCGTGCCATGGCCCTGGAGCTGGCGCGCCATGGCATCCGGGTGAACGCCCTGGCGCCGGGTTACGTGATGACCGAGCTCAACGATGCGTTCCTGGCCGGCGAGGCCGGGGAGAAGCTGCGCGCGCGTATCCCCAGCCGGCGTTTCAGCCAGCCACAGGACCTGGACGGCGCCTTGCTGTTGCTGGCCAGCGATGCCGGGCGGGCCATGAGCGGCACCGAGATCGTGGTCGATGGCGGGCATCTGTGCAGCAGCCTGTGAGCTGATCCGGACCCAAGCCTGAGGCGACTACAACAATAAGCAGGAGATGTGTATGTACCTTCAATGCCTGGATAACCTGTCGATGGGGTGGCAGTGATGATTCACCCAACCTTCGAGCATGAGCTTGCCCCCAACGAAGCCAACCATGTGCCCCTTTCACCCTTGTCGTTCCTCAAGCGCGCCGCCCAGGTGTACCCGCAGCGCGATGCCGTGGTCTATGGCGAGCGGCGCTGCAGCTACCAGCAGTTGCACCAGCGCAGCCGGGCCCTGGCCAGTGCGCTGGAGCGGGTCGGCGTGCGGCCGGGCGAACGGGTGGCGATCCTGGCGCCGAACATCCCCGAGATGCTCGAGGCGCACTATGGCGTGCCGGGCGCAGGGGCCGTGCTGGTGTGCATCAATATTCGCCTGGAGGCGCGCAGCATCGCCTTCATCCTGCGCCATTGCGCGGCCAAGGTGCTGATCTGCGACCGTGAGTTCGGCGCGCTGGTGCAGCAGGCACTGGCCATGCTCGACACACGGCCATTGCTGGTGGGCATCGACGATGACGCAGCCGAGCAGGGCGAGCTGGGCGATGACCTGGACTATGAAGCGCTCCTGGCCCAGGGCGACCCGGCCAGGCCGCTGAGTGCGCCACAAAATGAATGGCAGTCGATTGCCATCAACTACACCTCCGGCACCACCGGTGACCCCAAGGGGGTGGTGCTGCATCACCGTGGTGCTTACCTCAATGCCTGCGCCGGGGCGCTGATCTTCCAGCTGGGGCCACGCAGCGTCTACCTGTGGACCTTGCCGATGTTCCACTGCAACGGCTGGAGCCACACCTGGGCGGTGACCCTGTCCGGTGGCACCCATGTGTGCCTGCGCAAGGTTCAGCCCGAAGCGATCCATGCGGCGATTGCCGTGCATGGCGTGACCCACTTGAGCGCCGCGCCGGTGGTGATGTCGATGCTGATCCATGCCGAGCACGCCGGCGCGCCGAGCGGGCCGGTAGCGGTGATCACCGGCGGCGCTGCGCCACCCAGCGCGGTGATCGCCGCCATGGAGGCCCGCGGCTTCAGCATCACCCACGCCTACGGCATGACCGAGAGCTACGGCCCCAGCACCCTGTGCCTGTGGCAGCCGGGCGTCGACGAACTGCCCCTGGAGGCCCGCGCCCGGTTCATGAGCCGCCAGGGCGTCGCCCACCCGATGCTCGAAGAGGCCACGGTGCTGGATATCGACAGCGGTCGGCCGGTGCCGGCCGACGGCCTCACCCTGGGGGAACTGGTGGTGCGCGGCAACACGGTGATGAAAGGCTACCTGGACAACCCCGAGGCCACCCGCAGCGCACTGGCCGGTGGCTGGCTGCACACCGGCGACCTGGCCGTGCTGCACCCGGACGGCTACGTGGAAATCAAGGACCGGGCCAAGGACATCATCATTTCCGGTGGCGAGAACATCAGTTCGCTGGAAATCGAGGAAGTGCTCTACCAGCACCCCGAGGTGGTCGAGGCCGCCGTGGTGGCGCGCCCGGATTCGCGGTGGGGTGAAACGCCCCATGCCTTCGTCACCCTGCGTGGTGATGCCCAGGCTGGTATCACCGGTGACGACCTGATCCGCTGGTGCCGTGCGCACCTGGCGCACTTCAAGGCGCCGCGCCACGTTTCGCTGGTGGAGCTGCCCAAGACCGCCACGGGCAAGATCCAGAAATTCGTCCTGCGCGAATGGGCACGGCAACAAGAGGCGGCGGCCGACAGCACGGGCTGAGGGTGCTGCCTAGGCCATGAACGACGCAGCGGCCGACCGCCGGGGGATGCGTGGTCACCCTCGCGGCCAGCCGCTGGCCCGCTGAAGTCTGTGCTATCCGGGCGTACAAAAGCTTCACACTATCCGCCAAAATACAGGCAAGTCGCGCGTTCATACGCACCACTGCCACTCATCCCCGGGCTTCTGCGATGACGTCCTACATTCGTGGTACCGCATTACTGGGTTTTGACGAGTTCGCCACGGCGCAAGGGCTGGATGCCCATGCCCTGCTGGCAGAGTGCTCGCTTGGCCCTGTCGATCCTGATGCAACCCTCGCTGCTCGGCAATTCAGCGCCCTGCTGGAGGTGTGTGCTCAACGTTCCAGCAACCCGTTGTTCGGGCTCCAGTTCGGCCTGCAGCACGGTATGCGCGGTATCGGCAGCCTGCTGCATGTGATTCAGAACGAGGGCAGCGTGGGCGAGGTGCTGAGCGCATTGAGCCGCTATTCCCACATGCACAGCAGCGCAGCGGAGTTTCGCCTCGAACGCCAGGCCGGCCATGCACGGTTGTTGTATCAGGTCACCGATGCGGATCTGCCATGCATACGGCAGACCGTGGAGTTGGCGATGGGGATGACGGCACAACTGATGCAGAGCCTGCTCAAAGGCCAATGGCACCCTCGTGGCCTGCTGTTGCGCCACATGTCCGCTGATGTAGCGCCCAGTGCCTACCGTGGCCTGCTGGGTATCACGCCGCGTTTCGCCAACCGGGAAAACGCCTGGGTGTTCGACATGTCGCTGCTGGACGTGGGGCTTGGCGAAAAAGATGAGCGGCTCTTGCAACTGATGCGCCAGATGCAGGAGGAACTAGCGGATATCACCCTGCAGCACCTGCCGTGGCACGTTCAGAAGCTGATTCGCGGCCGGATGCCCCACGGGCGGGTCACGATCGAGCAGGTCGCCCTGGACCTGAATGTGAGCCCACGCAGCCTGCAGCGCTACCTGCTGATGGCGGACACGAGTT
The DNA here is from genome assembly GCF_011752525.1 of Pantoea sp. Cy-639. Lineage (GTDB taxonomy): Bacteria > Pseudomonadota > Gammaproteobacteria > Pseudomonadales > Pseudomonadaceae > Aquipseudomonas. The sequence continues at coordinate 8,554 of NZ_VWXI01000008.1, forward strand.
TTCAGGTGCTGCTGGACAAGACGCGCCAGGCAATGGCCATGTGCTTACTGCGGGATGCCTCGATCAGCCTGACGCAGGTGGCAGAACTGCTGGGCTACACCCAGTTGAGCGCGTTTTCCCGGGCGTTCAGCCGCTGGCATGGCATCAGTGCACAACAATGCAGGCGCCAGCTGCAGCGTGGGCTGGACGAGCAGCAGGCCCAGGATGCCACGCCGCCACCGGCGAGGGTGCGGCCGACATGACCACGGTGCCTTTCGTTCGCGCGCTCAGCCTCGTCGGGTTCCACGCGTTCGCCGCCCGGCAAGGGCTCGATCCGGCGCGGATGCTCAAGCAGATCGGTTTGCCGCAGCAAAGCCTGCAAGACGAGGACAACCTGTTCCCCTACCAGCAATATTGCGCCTTGCTGCAGGCCTGCAGCCAACGGTCGGGGAACCCGTTGTTCGGTTTGCACTATGGCTTGTTCCAGGCCTCGAGCGTGTTCGGCGACCTGCTTCACGTGCTGCGCAATGCCCGTACGGTCGGCGACGCGCTGCTGCAGTTGCGCAGCCATTACGCCCTGTACAATGCCGCCGCCGAGGTGGGGCTGAGCAATGAAAACGGACAGGTGATCCTCAGCTACCACGTGCATCAGGCCGATGTGCCTGGCGTGCGCCAGGCAGAAGAGCTGGCCTGTGCGGCCGGTGTTCAGTTGATGCGTGCACTGCTGGGCCCCCACTGGCAGCCCACTGCCATTTGGCTACGCCATTCGGTCTGTGCCGATCCCGCGCTTTATGCGCAGGCCCTGGGCATGCCGGTGACTTTCGAGGCACCTGGCCTGGCCCTGGTGTTCGAGGCGTCGGTGCTGGCGCGGCCGTGCGCCACCTGCGATGACACGTTGCAGCAACTGGTCGTCAGGAACATGCAGCGCCTGGAGCCGTTGTGCAGCGATGAGCTGGCCAGCCAGATCAAGCAGTTGCTGCAGCACTTGCTGCCCAGCGGCCGGGCCACGGCGCAAAAGGTGGCCAGCATCATGGCCTTGACCCCGGAGCAATTGCGCCAGGCCATGGCGCGTGAAGGCTTGTCGTTCCAACAATTGCTGGAGGACGTCCGCCAGCGCATGGCCCTCGCGTATCTGGCCAGGCCTTCGGTTGATATCGCCGAGCTGGCCAGGCTGCTCGGCTATTCCGACACCAGTGGCTTTTGCCGGGCCTTTCATCGCTGGCACAACATGAGCCCGCTGAACTGGCAGAAGGCCCAGGGCATACAGCGTCAGCCACGCCTGCTGGGAAGAGGGCGCAAGCGACTGTAGCGCTCGCGGCCTAATAGCCTCTGAAGATCTCGCCAATGCTTGCGATCGGATGCCCCATTTGCGCTGCCGCTGCTCGGTTGGCGACTGTGGGTTTGGGGGCATAGACGGCAGTCAGGAACATGGCCAGCGTCAGGGTAGCCAGGATAAAACCAAAGCGGCGCATGGGAACCTCCAGCGTTTTTGTAGTAGTTGTTGCTGTCGAGTCTGGTCCGTGGCGCCTGCAAAAGCTTGATAAAGTGCGCCACAAAACAACCCTTTCGTGCGGCCTTTCAAGGCCATCCCTTTCAAGGTGTTCGCGTGAGGGCCGCCAAGTGTTCGGCGGGAGTCTTGCAGCGCTCTCAAGATCGAGCGCCGCCCGCGCGGCGCATCGCAGGCTTCGCCAGCTCCCACATTTGTTTCGGGCCAGTCACTCCTGTGGTTTCATCACTGTCTGCCTTGTTAGTACGACGCGGTATTGAGGTGGGCACCACTGGCGCCTCGCCTGACTTGAGACATGCACCAAGACGGGCGGCGGTACCCTCCAGGCATAACTGGCCCGAAACAGATGTGGGAGCTGGCGAAGCCTGCGATGCGCCGCGCGGGCGGCGCTCGATCTCATGGGCGCTGCAAACCTGCCGGCATGCACCTGGTGGCCCTCATGCGATCCCATGACAGGTGCATGGACGTCACACCGCGAACACCCGGGTGGCGGCCACGATGTCCTGATCACCGTAACCCCGCGCCGTTGCACGTTGAGCCACCTGGCACACGGCGTCGAACACCGGCGTCCAGGCACCGCCTGCCTGCATGGCTTGGCCAATCTCTGCGAAGGCCCCAGCGTGCACGTCGAGCCTTGCCTGGTCACCCGTGAAGTCCTGCTGTTCCAAGCGCCGTACGGCGTCTTCAAGTGCATCGGCGACGAAAAACCGCGAAGTGTCGAGTATCAGCCGGGCCATCTTGGCAACGGGCATGCCAAATGCCTGGCTGGCGCCCACGGCTTCGTAGAACGCCACCATCGCGGCAAACGCATGGGCATGCAGCAGGGCGGCGAACGCGTAGGTTTCTTCCCAGGGCAGGAACAGGGTATGGCCGGCCAGCACTTGCAGCACTGCGCGATGCTGCTCGAAGGCTTCCCGTTCGCCGGTATGGATGCAGTAGCTTTCGGGGTGGCCGATATTGCGCGGGTAGGCCACGATCATGCCCTTGACGTATTGACCGCCCGCACGGTTGACGAGCGCCTGGAGCGCCATGCTCTGTTCCTGGGATTCGGTGGTGTAATTGACGATCGTGCGGTTGGCCAGTGCAAGGGACACTTCGGCAGATTCCAGAACCTCAAGCACAGCAGCATTGTCCAGCAGCACCAGGATGGTGACCGGGCTCGCCGCGAGCGCGGCGTGCGCACTGTCGCAGAGGTGGGCGCCGGCAGCCACGAGCGCCTGTGCCTTGTCGGGTGAACGATTCCAGACCGCTACCCGCTTGCCTTGCTTGAGCAATGCTTGCGCCATGATTGTGCCCATGGCCCCAAGCCCCACGACGGATACGTCAAAGCCTGAACAGGCATCAACTGGGTTTTGCATGATTCATCACTCCTGGTTTCTTGTTCTATTCACAGAAGGTTCTGCGACCGGGCCCAGCCGGTCGCGTCGTCCAACGTCTTGGCGAAGGCGCTGAAAATGGCATCCACTTCGTCTTCTGTCGTGATCAGCGGTGAACTGCTCCACGGCAACGTCTACCAGACGCTGTTCGCTGAAGCCCAACGCAACGCTCCACAGGCCCGACATGGCTTCGATGTAGGCATTGCCCTGCTCATCGAAGACCCGTATGCCGTCGCCTCGGGTGATCACCAGTGGCCCGACTTCCCGGTGCTGGGCCAGGTTGGTGTTGGGGTGAATGAGTGAAGCCAGGTCGTTCTGAACGGTTGAAGCGTGGGGGCTCATTGGCTCATGTTCCTGTTGCAGGCGAGGGTTGCCCGCAGGTGAGCAGGTGGCGTGCGCCCGATGTACCGCTGGCGCACGCCAGGACCCTGCAGTTACTGGCGAAGCGCTGCCGCGACCGCCTCGCCGAAGGCGTTCAGGCCCTGTTCGAGCTGGTCGGTCGGGGTGTTCACCGGTGGCATCAGCTTGATGATTTCGCCGTTCGGGCCGCAGCGGTCGACCAGCACGCCCGCTTGCAGCACGCGCTGCTGGGCATCCTTGGCCAAGGCCACGTTGCCGCGGCCGAAATCGATGCCGGCGATCATGCCGCGCGAGCGGGCGCAAGCGACGCCCGGGATCTCGGCGAAACCGGCAACCGCGCGGGTCATGGCCGCGCTGTTGTCGGCCAGCAGCTTCAAAAACTGCGCGTCGCGCCAATAGCCAAGGGCGATCTGCGCGGTCAGGAACGCCAGCTGGTTACCGCGGAACGTGCCGATGTGATCGCCCGGCTGCCACACATCCAGCCCTGCACCGATCAACACGATCGCCATCGGCAGGCCGAAGCCGCCGATGGATTTCGCGCAGGTGATCAGGTCCGGCACGATCCCGGAGCGCTCGAAACCGAAGAAGTCGCCCGTGCGGCCACAGCCGGCCTGGATCTCGTCGCAGATCAGCACCACGCCGTGCTCGCGGGTCCATTGACGCAAGCGCTGCAACCACAGGTTGGAGGCCGGGTAGACACCGGCCTGGATCTGCACCGACTCGACGATCACGGCGGCCGGCAGTTCCGATCCGCTGCCCTGGTCGTTGGCCAGGCGCTCGAGGAAACCAATGCTGTCGAACTCACCGTAAGGGCTGTCTTCGTACGGCACGAACACCACGTCGTTGGACAGCCCGGGGCCTCGGCGGGTGCGGTTGCCGGTGATGGCCAGCGCGCCCGCCGTCATGCCGTGGTAAGCCCCGTAGAAGGAGACGACCTTGGTGCGCCCCGTGGCCTTGCGCGCCAGCTTCAAGGCCGCCTCGACGGCGTCGGCACCGGTCGGGCCGGTGAACTGCACCTTGTAGTCCCAGCCGCGTGGCTTGAACAGATCACGCTCGATCGACTCCAGGAACTGGCGCTTGGTGGTGGTGTGCAGGTCGAGGGCGTGGGTCACGCCGTTGGCCGACAGGTAGGCGATCAAGGCATCGCGCATGCGCGGGTCGTTGTGGCCATAGTTCAGGGCGCCGGCGCCGGCGAAGAAGTCCAGGTACTCTCGGCCATCCTCACCGCGGATCTTGCTGCCCTGGGCGGTATCGAACACCAGCGGCAGGTCGCGGCAGTACATCCGCACGTTGGACTCGAGCCTTTCGAACGTCTCGATGTTGTTCATGCATAACCTCTTGCAATGATGGGGTGTGGTGGGGCGGTCAGTGCTTGAACATCACGTGGCGGACCACGGTGTAGTCTTCCAGGCCGTACATGGACAGGTCCTTGCCGTACCCCGACAGCTTCACGCCGCCATGGGGCATCTCGCTCACCAGCATGAAGTGGGTGTTGACCCAGGTGCAGCCGTACTGCAGGCGGGCGGCCAGGCGATGGGCGCGCCCCACGTCGGCGGTCCACACCGAAGAGGCCAGGCCGTAGTCCGACTCGTTGGCCCATGCCAGTACCTGGGCCTCGTCCTCGAAGGGCGAGACGGTGACCACCGGGCCGAAGATTTCCCGGCACACCACTTCATCGTCCTGGCGGGTACCGGCCAGGACCGTGGGCTCGAAGAAGAACCCGGCACCTGCAACGCGCTTGCCGCCCGTGACGACCTCGATATGGGGCTGCTCCCGGGCACGATTGACGAAGCCCTCGACACGCTCCAGGTGCTCCTGGGTGATCAGCGGGCCCATTTCGGTTGCCGGGTCGTCCTGCAGCCCGCATTGGATGCTGGACGCGGCTTCGCCGAGCTTGCGAACGAATTCCGGGTAGACCGCTTTCTGCACATACAGGCGGCACGCGGCGGTACAGTCCTGGCCGGCGTTGTAGAAGCCGAAGGCGCGGATGCCCTCGACGACGGCGTCGATGTCGGCATCGTCGAAGATCAGCACGGGGGCCTTGCCACCCAGCTCCATGTGCATGCGCTTCACGCTGTCGGCAGTGCCTTCGATGATCCGGCTGCCGGTACGCACGGAGCCGGTCAGCGACACCATGCGCACCTGGGCGTGGCTGGTCAGCGGTTCACCCACCGTGGTGCCGCGCCCATGGACGATGTTGACCACGCCGGCGGGGAAGATCTCGGCGAGTAGCTCACCCAGTTTCAAGGTACTCATCGGGGTGTGCTCGGAGGGCTTCAGCACCACGGTGTTGCCCCCGGCCAAGGCTGGGCCGAGCTTCCACGCCGCCATCAGCAAGGGGTAGTTCCACGGTGCGATGGAGGCGACGACACCGACCGCGTCGCGGCGGATCATCGAGGTGTGCCCCGGGATGTACTCGCCCGCCGCCGAGCCTTGCAGGCAGCGAACGGCGCCAGCAAAGAAGCGGAACACGTCCGACACGGCGGGCAGTTCGTCCTGCAGCACGGCCGTGAACGGCTTGCCACAGTTGTCCGCCTCCAGGCGTGCGAACACCGCGGCCTGGGCGTCGATGCGGTCGGCGAGGGTGAGTAGCAGTGCCGCACGGTCCTTGGGCGGTGTTTGCGACCAGGCTTCGAAGGCCGCGTCCGCGCTTTGCACTGCGGCATGCACCTGGGCGCGGCTGGCCTCGTTGGTGTGCACCAGGACGCTGCCCAGGGAAGGGTTGTACACGGCCAGATCGTCGCCTTCGCCAGCCACCAGGGCGCCATTGATCAGAAGCTTTGTTTGCATGTCGATTCTCGTCTTTGAACGGCAAGGCCTGTGGCCTGCCTAGGGATTGTCGTCAGAGCGTTCGAGGGGAGGGAGGGGTGCTACGCCAGGGCGTCGGGGACTGGGTTACGGAACAGGCTGGTCCGGCAGGCGAGGTAGATCAGCCCAAGGCCGAGCCAGCAACTGCCCATGATCAGGGCGTCTTTGTCCAGGCTGGCCAGCATCCACCCGGCCGTGACCAGGCCGATGAGCGGGCAGAGCACCCCGCGCAGCAATCCGGCGCCATCCTTGACCCGCGCATCGAAGGTGAGCCGTAAGGCGCACAGGTTGACGGCGGTGAAGGCGAGGAAGGCGCCGAAGTTGACCAGGGAGGTCGCGGTGGCGATGGTCAGGCCAAACCCGGCGGTGCCGAACACACCGCATAGCAGGATGTTGAAGGCCGGGGTCTTGTAGCGAAGGTGCAGCGCGCCGAACAGCCGGCGGGGCAGTTGGTTGTCCCGGCCCAGGGCGTAGAGCAGCCGGCCCACGCTGGCCTGGAACGACATCCCCGCCGCGAAGTGGGCGACGATGATTCCGGCCAGGACCACGGCGAAGAACAGGTCACCGCCGATCATCCGGGCAATCTCGAAGGCGGCCCCGTCCACCAGCTCGAACGTGGGGGAGGGGTGCGCCAGGTACATGAAGTACGAAGAGCCGACGTAGACCGAGCCGCCAATCAAGGCGACCAGCAGGATGGCGCGCGGCAGCGTGCTGCCAGGGTCGCGGGTTTCCTCGCTCAGCGTGGACAGCGCGTCAAAGCCCAGGAACGAGTACGCGGCAATGGCGGCGCCGGCCATGCTGGTGGCGAAGGGCACGTCCTGCTTGAAGAACGGCTTGGCCGACAGCAGCCCGCCCGGGCCGTTGGCCGCCACGATGTAGTGCACGCACAGGCCGATGAACACCACGATGATGACCAGTTGCACCACCATCAACAGCACGTTGAAACGGTTGGCCACCTGGATGCCGAGCACATTGAGCAGCGAGGTGCAGACGATGAAGCCGGTGATCCACACCCACTGGGGCACCTCGGGGAACGCCATGTTGAGGTAGCTGGCGCCGAGCAGCCAGATCAGCATCGGGATGAAGAAATAGTCCAGCAGGGCGGCCCAGCCCACCATGAAGCCGAGGTTGGCGTTGAGCATCTTGCGGGTGTAGGTGTAGGCCGAACCTGCCACCGGGAACACCCTGACCAGTCGGCCATAGCTCAATGCCGTGAACACCACACCGGTGGCTGCGATCAGGTAGGCCATTGCCGTGGTGTTGCCGCTGGCCTGGGTGATCACGCCATAGGTGCCGAAGACAATCAGCGGGGCCAGGAATGCCAGGCCGAACAACAGCACGGAAAACGGGCCCAGGGTGCGCCTCAACGAGGCGCCAGAGGTTGACTGACTCATGACGGAGCCCTCTTACGCGACGAAGTGGTAAGCGGTGGTGATGATGTCGTGGTAGGCCTCTACGGACATCGCCTTGGCATTGCTGGCATCCGAGAAGTTCTGCTTGGACTTTTCGGCGATGGCCAGGAAATCGTCCTCGCGCACGCCCTTGATCTCGGCGAAGCGGGGGATGCCCAGGTCCTTGCTCATCTGGAACAGATGGCCGACGGCGGCCTCGGCGGCGTCGACCGTCGACAGCGAGGGGGCGATCCCCAGCGCGTAGGCGACCTGGGCATGGCGGACGATATCGGCATCACGGTTGTGGCCGAACACGAAGGGCAGGAAGATCGCGTTGCCCACGCCGTGGGGCGTGTCGTACATGCCGCCGATGGCTTCGGAAATGCAGTGCACACTGCCCACGTCGGCGTTGCCGAAGGCCATGCCGGCGATCAGGCTGGCCACCAGCATCTGCTCCCGGGCCGCCTGGTTGTCGGGCTCCTGCGCGGCCGCCTTGAGGTGCTGGCTGATCAGGCGGATGGCATGCAGCGCCAGGCCGTCGCTGATCGGGTTCGCCACACGGCAGGTATAGGCTTCGATGGCATGGGTCAGGGCATCCATGCCGGTGGCGGCGGCAATCGACGATGGCAGCGTGTCGGTGATGTGGGAGTCGAGCAGCGCCAGTACCGGGCCGATGCGGTAGTCCAGCACATTCATCTTGACGTGGCGGGCGGTGTCGGTGATCACCGCGAAGCAGGTCACTTCGCTGCCGGTGCCTGCCGTGGTCGGGATGGCGACGATAGGCGGGATGGCCTGGGTGAGGGTGAACGACCCTTCGTAGTCCTCGATACGGCCGTCGTGGGTGAGCAGCAGGCTGATGGCCTTGGCCGCATCCATCGCGCTGCCGCCACCCACGGCCAGCAGGCCGTCGATACCCGTGCCCCGATAGCGCTGGGCGGTGTGGTTGATGTCTTCGCTGCGCGGGTTGGCCTTGATGTCCGCTACTTCCTCGTAGGCGATGCCGGCCCTGTCGAGGCTGGCGTAGACGCTGTCCAGCAGGCCTGCTGCCTTGACCCCGGCATCGGTCACGATCAACACGCGGGCCAGGCCGAGTTGCCGCAGGTGTTCACCGGTGCGCTCGCGCAGACCGGGTTCCATCACGATTTTGCTGGGGAGTAAAAACTGGAATTCCATACGTACCTCTTGCTCAATTATTGTCATTGTCGAAAGGGCAGTGGAGGAGCATCCGCGCCTGGCCGTGTTTAACGGCTCGGGCGTGTAATATGGGCCTGGCGGTTACACTCGGGCCGGAATGTTGTTGTTTTGGGTCTTGCGTGAATCTGTTACGAAATGGCTCCAGCGGAATAAAAAGAGGGGCGACCAAGCGACGGGCCCCTAGAAGAAAATCTGTGCTAACGCATGTGCCCCGTCAGCAGGGACAGCAGCGTGCCCAATAGGCACGTCGGCAAGTCATGCCCCATCCCGGGCAGCAGTACCAAGTTGGCGCCGCGAATCGCTGACGCCGTGGCGAATCCGCCGTTGGTGGCGACCATGAGGTCTTTGTCGCCATGAATGACCAGCGTGGGGCAGCGAATCCGCTGCAACTCCTGGGTACGGTCACCGGAGTTGATGATCGCGCCGATCTGCCTGGCGGTGCCGAGGTTGCTGGCCTCAGCGCCACCTCGCGGCCAGGCTTGCATGGCGTAGTCACGCAAGGCCGGCTCGTTCCATTCCAGCGTCGAACCGATCAGCCCCATGATGTCCACGTAGTCGCGCACGCTTTCGTGCTGGTTGCGCGGTGGGCGGCGCAGCAGCTGGAACAGGGCTTTGAGCGCCGGTTGGCCGACGCGCAGCGAACCTGTAGTGGAGAAGATCGAGGTCAGGGTGCTGACGCGCTCGGGGTAACGCGCGGCGAGGGTCTGGGCAATCATGCCGCCCATCGACATCCCCACCACATGAGCCGTTGCCAGCTTCAAGTTGTCCATGAGCCCGAGCACGTCGTTGGCCATGTCACCCAGGTCATAGCCGGGTGTGCGCTTGCGCAGGAACTGCTGCAGGGTCGTGGGGGGCGCCACATCCGTGAAGAACGAGCGGCCCGCATCACGGTTGTCCAGGGTGATGACCCGCAAGCCTTGTTCGACCAGGCCGTCGATAAGTGCTTGCGGCCAGTAGGTCAATTGCAGCCCCAGGCCGACGATGAGCAGAACTGCCGGGGCGGTTTCGTCGCCATGGCTGCGATAGCAGAGCTTGCGCTCGCCCGGTAGTTCGCAGAAACGATCGGTGCTCATCGGCGGCTGCCTTGCTGCTGCAACTGAACATCGGCGTGCAAGGGCGCATTGGGCACTGCGGTGAACTTCAGGCACTTGTCTGCCACCTTGCCGTGGCGCAGCAGTTTGACGTCGCGGAAGTAATCCATCGACATCACCCAGGGTTCGCGCGGTCCCTGGCGCGGCATGCTGTCCAGGGCGCGCTGCACGTAGCCGGCACCAAAGTCGAGCAAGGGGCGGGTTTCGATGCCATCCGGCGCCTTGGGCTCGCAGACGTTGTAGCCTTTGCGTTCCATCAAGCCCAGCAAGCGGCAGAAGTGGTCGCACAGCAGGCAGACTTTCAAGGTCCAGGACGAGTTGGTGTAGCCCACCGCGAACGCGAAGTTGGGCACGCCGGAGAGCATCATGCCTTTGTAGGCCAGGGTCTCGCTCAACACCACCGGCTTGCCGTCCTTGTACAGGCCGATGCCACCGAACAGCTGTACGTTCAGCCCCGTGGCGGTGACGATGATGTCGGCCTTGAGCAGCTTGCCTGACTTGAGTAATACACCGAACTCGGTGAACCGCTCGATATGATCGGTGACGATGTCGGCTTTGCCCGCGCTGATGGCTTTGAACAGATCGCCTTCGGGCACCGAGCACAGGCGCTGGTCCCACGGGTTGTAGGGCGGGTTGAAATGCTCGTCGACCGGGTAGTCTTTCGGCAGCTCCCTGCGGGTCAGCCACAGCAGCAGTTTTTTCGATAGCTTGGGGAAGCGCTGGCAGAAGCCCCAGAAGGCCAGGGTGATCTTGGCGTTCTTGTAGCGCGTCAGGGAATAGGCGGTTTGCGCGGGCAGGACCTTGCGCAGGAACGCTGCCACCCCATCATTGGCCGGCTGGTTGATGATGTAGGAGGGTGTGCGCTGCAGCATGGTGATGCTGGCGACCTTGTCGGCCATGGCCGGAATCAGGGTGACCGCGGTTGCGCCACTGCCGATGACCACGACGCGCTTGCCGCTGTAGTCGAGATTCTCCGGCCAGTGCTGCGGATGGATGATCTGGCCCTTGAACTGCTCGGTGCCTTCGAAGCGCGGGGTGAAGCCCTGGTCATAGCGATAGTAGCCACCTGCGCTGAACAGCCAGCGGCATTCAAGGGTGCGCACCTGTGCCGTCTGGCCATCCTCGATGCGCACCGCCCACAGGCCCTTTTCGCTTTGCCAGTTGGCCGAGACGACTTTCTGCTGGTACTGGATGAAGGGGGCCAGCTGGTGCTCGTCGATGGCTTCGCCCAGGTACTCGAGAATATCCGCGGCGTCTGCCAGGGACTTGGCCTTGGTCCAGGGCTTGAAGTCGAAACCGAAGGTGTAGAGGTCCGAGTCGGAGCGGATGCCGGGGTAACGGAACAGGTCCCAGGTGCCTCCCATGCGCTCGCGGGACTCGAGAATGGCAAAGGTTTTGTGCGGTTGATTGCGTCGCAGGTAGGCCGCCGCGCCGATGCCAGACACACCGGCCCCAATGATCAAAATATCGAGCGGCTCAACTGGAAGAGCAGTGTGAGAGGACATCTCGCCTCCTGATTATTGTGTTATGGAAACTGATCTTTTGACTTGATCACCTGACCAGAATAGGGCGACCAAAGGTGCGGGACAAGGTGCAAAATGCACCAGGTCGTTATCGTTTTAGGATGATTTGCACCTTGAAGGGTGGCGGAATGCTGATTTTCGGGATGCCTTGCGCAGCTCTGCTGAAGGAGATCAGCTGTGCTGTCGGGCAGGGAGCATTGCCAGCATCCGCACCGCGATCCTCTGTGGGAGCAACTGTCTTGTGTTGCCTGTGCTGACCTTATCGTTGGCAAGCCAGCTCCCACGGCGACCTCGTTGAATCACTCGCGGGTGGCTTGTCACAAGCCGCTCGGATGCGCTGCGCCATGCAGCACAGCGCATCGGCAGGGGCCTCAGTAACTGGCCACCAGCAGCTTGACCGCCTGGCAGGCCGTGTCGGTCTCGGCCTCCAGGCGCGCGCGGTCGCCGTGGGCGGACCAGGCGAGCATCAAGCCGTCGAACAGGTTGATCAGCAGGCGGCTGATGGTGGTCAGTGCGGTCTGGTCCAGCGCGCCGTCGGTGACCTTCACGATGGCCTGCTGGGCCGCTTCGAGGGAAACGGCATAGATCTTGGTCGCCATCTGCGGGTTGTTGCGCAGGTTCCAGCAGAACAGTTCGAACTGAGTGGTGGCCATTTCCGGGTGGGCCGTGAACCAGTTGACCAGCTGGCGCAACATTTCCCCAACCGATTCCGCGGCCGTGGCGCCTGTCGGCACGTGTTGCAACGATTGTTGCGGCATGTTGATCAAGGACTCGTAGACCGCATAGAACAACTCGTCCTTGGTGTGGAAGACGTAGTGCAACGACGCCAGGGGCGAGTCTGCCGCCGCGGCGATACGCCGGGTGGTGGCGTTGGCCACGCCATGTTCCGCGATCACCTTGACGGTGGCCTCGATGAAGTCCTGCCTGCGCTCTTCAGCGCCAATCCGAGCCATTGAGTTCTCCCTATTCGGTAGTGCCACCAGCCCTTTGGTCGGGCGTCGGCGGTGACGAATGCTATCGCAAGGTCATGCCTGGATCCATGAGTCGATGCAATCCCATGTCCTGGGATAGCACAGCACGAAAATTAGTTTAATCAAACGACTTGATCAGTTGACCATGTTTGGTGATGATGGGTTCTCCACCGTGTCATCGCTGGACGACGGTCGCGAACACTGTGGTTGGCACCGGGTGGGCTGAGGCGGGTTGCCGAGGTTCACTGGACAGAACAACGATAAAACCAGACAGGTAGAACGCAGATGGATACACGAGAACTCTCGACGGTCGGCAGCGATACCTCGGTCGAGCAAGTGGTGGAAATCATCCGGCGTGACGGTGGGGTCATCATTAGTGACTTCGTCTCGCCAGCCACGCTGAAGGCCCTCACCGAAGAGCTGGACACCTACTTGAAGGCCACGCCTTGCGGTGTGGACCCTTACTTCGCAGGCACGCAGACCCGGCGTGTCGCCCGTATCATCGGGCGCAGCGATACGGCGGTGGAGGTGGCGCTGAACCCGCTGTTCATCAATACGGCCAGGCAGATCCTGCAAACACCTACCCATGTCTGGGTGGGGAGCGACCGCATCGAGGTCGCGCCCGATATTCAGCTCAGCATCACCCAGGCCATTCAGATCGGCCCGGGCCAGGGCCTCCAGCCCCTGCACCGCGACGATGCCACGTCGCTGTGGCGCCACCCCCAGTACGGGCGTGAGGCCCGGCTGCAGATGATGCTGGCCATCTCGGATTTCACCGATGAGAACGGTGCGACGCGGGTCATCCCCGGTAGTCATCTATGGGGTGACGAGCGCATGCCGACCCAGGAGGAGACTGTTGCCGCGCAAATGAAGGCAGGCTCGGCGCTGCTGTGGATGGGGTCGGTGTATCACGGCGGCGGTGCCAACAGGTCCGACGCGCCACGCACCGGCTTGACGATGGCCTATGACCTGGCCTTCCTGCGGCTTGAAGAGAACCACTTCCTGTCCATTCCCGTTGAACGCGTTCGCCAGCTCCCTGCAGAAATGCAACGCCTGCTGGGCTGGAGTGCCAGTTCCACGTTGCTGGGCTGGGTAGAAATCGATGGCCAGATGCGCGACCCCCAAGAGCTGCTGGGCATGGCGGACTTCGCCGAGCCAGGCAAAGGGTTCTGAAGCGCCCGGGCCGCCTGGGGCGGCCCAGGGTGCAAGCCACAGTCGATTTTCCAGGAGCCATGTAAATGAATGCGCTGAACAAAGCAGTCCGCGGTGATGCAGCACCGCTGAAGTTTCGTAGCCTGGGTGGATGGGTGGAGCGGCCGGTCGATTTGCAGCCAATGCTCGAAGCAAATGTGCAGGCCGATGTCATCGTTGTGGGCGCCGGCTTTGCCGGCCTGTCGAGCGCGCTGGAGCTGAGGGCGCTCGGGGCGGATGTCATCCTGCTGGAGCAGGATTTCGCCGGCTTCGGTGCCAGTGGCCGCAATGCCGGCTACCTGCTGGGCAGCATGGGCATCGAATACGATATGTTCGTCAAGCGCGTGGGCATGGAGCAGGCCACGCAATTCGTCAGGTTCTATGACGAGGCGGTGCCCTACGTGGAAGGCCGATTCAAGACCTTGGGCATCGACTGCGACTACAACCCTTCGGGCGTGCTTCGGGCCGGTGTTCATCCCAGCCAGGAGAAGCGCTTGCGGGAAAACATGGCGCTGGGTCAGAAGTTGGGAGCGGTGAGCCGCTTCGTGGACGGTACCGAGATGCGTAAGCGGGGTATCCCCTCGGCCTTTCTGTTTGCCGCCGAGCAGTGTGGCGGCACCCTGAACCCAGGGAAATACATCGGCGGCCTGCGGCGCGCGGCCATCGAGGCGGGGGTGAAACTCTACGAACGCACGCCGTTGCTGTCCTTCAGCGAAGGGCCGGTCATTACCTGCAAGACCGCGCATGGCAGTGCAAGCGCCCCGGTGATGGTACTGGCCACCAACGCCTATACCCCGCAGCTGGGGGTGTTGCGCAACAAGGTCGCGGCCATTCGCGTGTCGGCAATCGAAACCCAACCGCTGTCGCCGCAGCAGTTGGCAACCCTCGGCTGGCAAGGGCGGGAAGGGATCATCACGCCGCACTACACCATGGAGAGCCACCGCCTGACGGCGCACGGCACGATGGTGTTGACCGTCAAGAAGCTAGGGTACGCCTACGGTTCGAAGACGCCCAATATCCCCGACCATGACGCCTACACGGCATTGGCACAGGTACTGCGCGAGCGCTATCCGGCATTGCAGGGCCTTGGCGTCAAGCATTGCTGGAGTGGTTACGTCAGTGGCGCCTACGACTTCCTGCCGGTGATCGGTGCCATGGGCGCGAAACAGAACATTTACTACTCCGCCGGCTGCTCGGGCCACGGGCTGGGCACCCAGTCGTTGATCGGCAAGCTGTTTGCCGAACAAATCAGCGGCAAGGCGCCTGAACTACTGGCGGCACTGCAACACAAGACGCCGTCCTTGCTGCCTGAACCCTTGCAATGGTGCGCCGTTCACGCTGCCTTTGCGGCGGCCAAGGTGCTGGATGACTGGACCGATAGAAAAGTGCGCAAGGACAAGGCCAGGAAGGGCTGATTGCAATTGATGTGCGTGTTCTATGCCCGTGATTGTAGAACTACGGCGCGACCCTTATAACAGAGGCTGTTATCGTGGAACTCATAGATTTAATTGCGTTGATCGCATGCGTGCTGCTGGTGCTGAGTGGCTTGGGTTATGGCGTTGCATTTGTCAGGCGTAAGAATTATCTGCTGGGCGTGGAGTTTTTGATTGTAGGTATTTCCGCAACAAACTTTACGACGTTCATCGCGACGGGGTGGCAAGCCAATTATAATGTCGCCATCTTTCTGGATGCGTTTTCCCGAGGGGTTGGCGTGCCGGTTATTGCAACGCTCGGGTTGATGGCCGTGACTCATAATTACAAACCTTCGCCAGCGAAGGACGTAGTATTGTTTTTGGCCGCTTTTGCCGCGACGGCCGTTTACTACCTGTCGGCGGGTTTTAAAGAGTGGCTGCCCTATTTCTATATATTGACGTGGTCGTTCTACACGTTGTTCCTGGTTTATTTTATCTGGCGGCTGGCACGTGCCGGCGAGTCTCTGCACGCGCTGGCCACCTTTCTGGGCGGGGCGGCAGGGCTGACGATCGCGCTGCGGTACGACTTCTTCCCGATCCCAGGGGATGACACGAAGATGATCTTCATGACCTGTGCCTTCCTGACCTGGTCCTATTCGATTGTGCAGTTGTTTTATGCCTATGGAGCACTTCAGCGTTCACGGAAAGTGCCCTCGCATGCCGTACTCAATCCCAGCTAAGTTGTGGGATAGGGTTCAAGTTCTGGTTGGATGATTTATTTGATATCTATTGTTACTCCATGGCGGGCGAAAGCCTGCACTTTTACCGCCCTTCGGGGCGGTTTTTTTATGGGCGAATCATTCGCGTTGATAATGTGGCTGGATAAGCGAAAGGTATATGCGGTACGGCGCGATAAGTGGCGAGTTGTTCGCTCGGCGCACTATTAACAAGCATCTTTTGGTAACACATGTTTCCTTACTTCCCAGTAAGGTGCAGGCGCCAGTTGCGTATTAACCGACAAATAACCCCAACCAGCTGATTTATCTAATGTATTCCACTTATCAGGCATTCTGGCATGTGGCTTGCGTGTTGATCGCATGACATGGTCAGTTGATCATGTCGTGTGATCAAGATGTAGCAGGCGCCGATCTTTCCACCGAAGGGTCGAGCAGCCGGTCCAAGCCCTTTGTTTGAGGATCCTCCAATGAAAGAAGTCACTGCACGGTCGGAAGGTGTCGTATCCGCCCACCGCATTTTCAGGCAGATGCTGGTTACCCTTGCGGCCTCGATCGCGATCTGTTCGGTACAGGCTGCGCCCCAGGGGGCTGAGGCGCTGGGCGTGAAGTTGACGCCGCTGGGGGGCGAGAGCGCCGCCAGTTCAAACGGGGATATCCCGGCCTGGGCTGCGCCAGGGCCGCAGGGGGCGGGCTGGAGCTACGGCCAGGTGCGCGGGGCGTATTGGAAGTTCAAGGGCGACAAACCTCTGTACAGCATCGACTCGAGCAATGTGGCGCAACACGCGAGCCAGCTGTCGCCCGCCCAGCTTGAGCTGTTCAAGAAGATTCCGGGCTATCGCATGGATGTCTTCCCGACCCGCCGCACCTGTGATGCGCCGAACTTCGTGGCTGAGAACACCCGGCAGAACGTGGGCTTCGCCAAGCTCGACGCCAGCGGGGTTGCCCTGGAAGAAGCCCATGTGCCGGGTATCCCGTTCCCCCTGCCCACTAGCGGTGCAGAGGTGATGTGGAACATGAAGATGCGTTACCGCGGCGTCGGCGTCGAAATCCCGAAAACCATCTCGGGCATTTCGCCGCGCAAGGGCGGGGAGTGGTTGCGCCAATCCACCGACACCTTCTTCTATACGCCCTGGGGCAAGAAAGGCAGCGCGCTGTTCTCGTCTGTCGGGCGCCTGGAAAACGCCACCTTCTTCAATTACCTGGAGCCCGCCGCGCTGGCTGGCCAGTCGGCGGTGCAGACGGCCGTGGCCGGTGAGCAGGCCACGACCTTCTACTACTTCCCCGGCCAGCGACGGGTGCGGCGCATGCCGTCGTACTCCTACGACGCGCCGCAGATCGGGCTGGATAACCAGTACACCGTCGATGAGGCGAACGTGTTCTTCGGCACCATGGACCGCTTCGACTGGAAGCTGGTCGGCAAGCAGGAACTGCTGGTGCCGTACAACGCCTTCGGCGCCTATGACACCGCCGCCAAGGTAGAGACGTTCGCCGGCAACGATTCGATCGCGCCGCAGTCGCGCCGCTATGAATTGCACCGCGTCTGGGTGGTCGAGGCAAACGTGCGCCAAGGCATGCGCCACCAGGCCCCCAAGCGCATTTTCTACATCGACGAGGACAGCTGGAACCCGCTGCTGGCCGTCGACTACGACAAGCAAGGACAGATCTGGAAGGTGCGTGAAGGCTTCTCGATCCCGGTGTATGAGACCGGTGCCTGTGATGTGCAGGCGCAGGTCCAGTACAACCTGATCGATGGCCGTTACCTGTTCGACATGACCTCGATCGGCGCGGGCAAGAACGATATTCGCTGGCTCACCGAGGAAGGTAGCAGCCCACGCCTGAAACGCGACTTCTTCACCTCCGACAACCTGCGAGCCATCAGCGAACGTTGATTCTTCACCTTTCCGAGCGCCGATATGAAAACAACAATCACAAAAGCTTCAGGCCTTGCTATTGCGTGCATGACTCCCCTGGCAATGGGATTCACCTTCGAAACCGAAACCCTTCACGGCTCGTTCGACTCCACCATCACCGCAGGCATGGGCCTGCGTACCGAGTCGCGCGGCTGCAACCTGATCAACCAGGGGCCGACCGGGCACAATGTGCCCTCCGGCTGCCTGGCGCAGAGCTCGGGCGTGGCGGACCAGGGCGACCTGAACTACGACCGCGGCGATATGTTCACCAACTACCTCAAGGGCACCCACGAGCTGCTGCTGAAGATGCCCGAGGACGTCACCTTCATGGCGCGTGGCACCTGGATCCGCGACTTCGCCGCCACCGATACCACCGGCACATTGTCGTTCAACACCCCCGAGCGTGTCGGCAGCAACGGACTCAGCGACGATGCCCGTGACGACCTCGCTTTCAAGGCGCGGCTGCTGGACCTGTGGGTGAGCAAGGGCTTCGATGTGGGCGGGCAGCGGGTGCGCGCGCGCCTGGGCAACCAGGTGATCAACTGGGGCGAGAGCCTGTTCGTGGCAGGTGGTATCAACAACACCAACGCCTACGACTATCAGGCCCTGGCGCGCCCCGGGGTGCAACTCAAGGAGGCCGTGCTGCCGGCACCGATGCTCAGTGTTGCCTCGGGCCTGGGCGCTGGCGTCAATGTCGAGGCCTACTACCAGTTCCGCTGGAACAAGAGCGAGCTGCCGCCGGTGGGTAGCTACTGGTCCACCACCAATGGCCTCGGTAAGGGCAGGGGAGACTACGGGTACTCTGAGAACAAGGCCAAGGACAGCGGCCAGTGGGGGCTTTCGCTGCGGTGGCAACCGGAGGACAGCGACGTCAACTATGGCTTCTACGTGATGCGCTATCACGACAAGTTGCCGTCGCTGCGGGTGGACATTCTTGACCCGGACACCTTCGCCGCAGCACCGAGCTGGCGCTACCAGGAAGACCGGATGATGTACGGCATCAGCGCCAACATGCCGATCGGCGACTGGGCGGTGGGGACGGAGCTTTCGTACCGGCCGAAGGATTCGGTGATGCTCAACCCGGTCGTCGACCTGTGTGCGAGCAATGGCGGCAAATGCTGGAAGGACGAGAAGAAGTTCCAGTGGCACCTGACCGGCCTGTACAGCTTCACACCGTCCAACTCGCCGACGCTGCTCGATTTCACCGGGGCCAGCTCGGGCACCTTGCTGACCGAGCTGGTGGTCATCAGGTACCCGGGGCTGCATGACGAAGTGAATGGCGAACCGCTGGCTGCGGGGCTCAATACCTGGCAGTTGGACCCGGCAACCGCGCCCAAGTCCCGAGGCGACAAGACCTCATCGGGTATCAACCTGGACTTCAGCATGACCTACGACGGCACGGTGTTGCCGGGCTGGCAGGTCACCCCGGGCATCTTCTACGCACGGTCCCTGGGCGGGCGCACGCCTAACCTCACGGCCACCTTCACCGAAGATGCTAGCAGCATGAACCTGTACCTGAACTTCGTGCGCAACCCGGCCAGTTGGCAGATTTCCCTCAACTACGCCAAGTTCATGGGCGGTGATACGCCTTACGACCAGCTGTACCGTGACCGCGATTATGTCGGCGTCGCGATCTCCCGCACCTTGTGAGGCCTGCCGTGAACGGTTCCGTGAAACTCACTGAAATCCAGGCGCGTGGCGTGCTGCCGCGCGTCGAGCGTGCCCTGTTCGGGCATCGTCGGCTGGTGCTGGCGAGTCTGGCCGTGTTCACGCTGGTCATGGCGTGGTTCGCCGTGCAGCTGCGCATGGATGCCGGCTTCGAAAAGCAGCTGCCGGTCGGCCATGAATACATCGAGACATTCCAGACGTACCGCAATGACCTGATGGGCGCCAACCGTCTGACCATTGTGGTCAGGTCGCGCACAGGCGATATCTGGAGCGCCCCCGGCCTGAAGCGACTGTATGACGTGACTCAGGCGGTCAGCTTCCTGCCCGGGGTTTCCCGCAGCAGTGTGCGTTCATTGTGGACGCCCAATGCCTTCGTCAACGAGATCACCGAAGAAGGTTTTCGCGCCGATCCGCTGGTGCCGGGAACGGTTTCTCCCGAGCATTTGAACGATGAGGTCATCGCGAAGATCGCCAGCTCCACCGCGCAAGGGGGCTTCATCGGCACGCTGGTGTCCCGTGACCAGCGCAGCGCGATGATCACGGCGGAGCTCAACGAGTACGAGGACGATGGCAGTCACCTGGACTACGTGGCGTTCAACCACCGGCTGGAGCAAGAGATCCGTCAGCCGTTCGAGGATGGCGACTTCGAAATCCAGATTATCGGTTTCGCCAAGCAGATCGGCGACATCGCCGATGGTGCTTCAGCCGTGCTGGAGTTCTGCTTGCTGGCACTGTTGCTGACCGCCGCTGCCGTCTATTGGTATTGCCACTCGCTGCGTTTCACCTTGCTGGCACTGGTGTGTTCGCTGGCCTCACTGGTCTGGCAGTTCGGCAGCCTGCGCTTGCTGGGCTACGGCCTTGATCCGCTGGCGGTGCTGGTGCCCTTCCTGGTGTTCGCCATCGGGGTGTCCCATGGTGTGCAGCAGATCAACTTCATCGTCCGCGAGATCGCGCTCGGCAAGAGCGCCGAAGCGGCAGCGCGTTCGAGTTTCACCGGATTGCTGATCCCGGGGACCTTGGCACTGGTGACCGCGTTGGTGTCGTTCGTGACGCTGCTGCTGATCCCGATACCGATGGTGCGGGAACTGGCCATCACCGCCTCGCTGGGCGTGGCGTACAAGATCATCACCAACCTGCTGATGCTGCCGTTGCTGGCGTCCATGCTGCGGGTCGACGACCGCTATGCGGCGGCCCAGGAAGTTTCCCGGCAGCGGCGTACCCGCTGGCTGCGCGGCCTGTCCCGGCTCGCCGAGTGGCGGAACGCACAGTGGGTGCTTGGCGTGGCCTTGGTGGTGTTCCTGGTGGCGATCTGGCAAAGCCATGACCGGGTCGTCGGCTCGCTGCAGGCGGGGGCCCCGGAGTTGCGCGAGGACTCGCGCTTCAATCGCGATGCCGTCTCCATCGCCAGCAACTATGACATCGGCCTGGACTGGCTCAGCGTGGTTTTCGAAGCCAGCCCGGGGGGCACTGGTGAAGGCGGGACGGTGGCCTGCGAGGATGTCGCGGCGGGTCAATACCAGGATCGCTTCGTCTGGGCCATGCAGGGCGTGCCCGGTGTGCTGTCGGTGGCTTCGTTCTCCAGCAACATGCGTCAGTTCAACGAGGGGTACAACGAAGGCAATCCCAAGATGGCCGCGGTGCCCATCGACCCGATGAACTACGCCGCGCTGGCCACCGAGGTGGCGCGCACGCCCGGGCTGGTGCGCACCGACTGCAGTATGTCTGCCGTGCACCTGTACCTGGCCGACCACAAGGCCACGACCATCAACAGGGTGGTGGAGGCCGCCAAGGCGTTCCGCAGCGAATATCCGCTGCCTGGCCTGTCGATCCGCCTCGCTTCGGGCAACGCCGGTGTGCTGGCTGCCATCAACGAGGAAGTGGAGAAGAGCGAAACCCCCATGCTGCTCTACGTCTATGCCGCGATCGCGCTATTGGTGTTCGCCGTCTACCGCGACCTGCGGGCGGTGTTGGTGTGTTGCCTGCCGCTGACCATCGGCACCTTCATCGGCTACTGGTTCATGAAGGAGCTGCAGATCGGCCTGACCATTGCCACCTTGCCGGTGATGGTGCTGGCCGTGGGCATTGGGGTCGACTACGCCTTCTACATCTACAACCGCCTGCAATTGCACCTGGCCCACGGCCAGCCAATCACCAAGGCGGTCGAGCACGCATTGCTCGAGGTGGGCGTTGCGACGATCTTCACCGCCATCACCCTGGCCGTGGGCGTGGCCACCTGGGCGTTCTCGGACCTCAAGTTCCAGGCCGACATGGGCAAGCTGCTGGCCTTCATGTTCATCGTCAACATGGTCATGGCCATGACCGTGCTGCCGGCCTTCGCTGTCTGGCTGGAGCGGGTGTTCCCGCGCAAGCGCCCCGTGCGCTTGATCGGCGCGTTGCTGCACTGAGGAGAGAGCCATGGGATTGAAGTATTCATTGATGGCGACCTTGTTCGCCGCCGCGTTGCCGCTGATGCCCGTACAAGCCGAGCCCTTGCAGGCCGTGCCGGCGGCCCTGGCAGGCAATGCCACGCAAGCCACCATGCTGGATGCCGTATGGGCGGCAGAGCGCCTGGTGGCAGTCGGCGACCACGGCGTGGTGTTGTTGTCCGACGATCAAGGCAAGCACTTTCGCCAGGCGCGTTCGGTGCCGCTGTCCACACAGCTGACGGGGGTGTCGTTTGTTGATGCCGGGCACGGCTGGGCGGTCGGCCATTGGGGGGCGATCCTGGCCACTACCGATGGTGGTGAGTCGTGGCAGGTCCAGCGCTTGTCCAGCGAAGAGGACCGGCCGCTGTTTGCCGTGCACTTCTTCAATGCCCGGCAGGGCGTTGCGGTGGGGCTCTGGGCATTGCTGCTGACCACCGAAGATGGTGGCCAGACCTGGACAGAGCAGCCGTTGCAGGCACCGCCAGGCGCCAAGAAGGCCGACCTCAACCTGATGGGGCTGTTTGCCGATAGGCAGGGCGCGCTCTACGCCACGGCCGAGCATGGGCAGGTGCTGCGCTCCCAGGACCAGGGCAAAAGCTGGCGCTACCTGGATACCGGCTACGAAGGCACGCTCTGGTCCGGCGCGGCCTTGGCCGACGGGAGCCTGCTGGTGGGCGGCCAGCGCGGCACCCTGTTGCACGGTTCTGCGGCCGGCAAGGACTTCCGCCGAGTACCCACCCAAAGCAAAGGTTCCGTTACCTCAGTGGCAGTCTCGGGCGCGCGGGTGCTGGTGGTCGGGTTGGATGGGATGAGGGTGCTCAGCAACGATGGCGGGCAAAGCTTCCAGGAAAGCCAGGCAGCCGATGGGCTGTCGCTGACTGCGGCGCTGCTGGATGCCGACGGGGCGCCTGTGCTGTTCTCACGACGCGGGGTAGTGCTGGACCCGGACTAAAAGGCTGTGAAGCCCCACAAGCAATTTGCCCGATAGCCAGGTGTCGCCGAGCGAAGCCTGGTTTTGCGAAAAATCGCTCTATTTACGCTTCTTTTCTTGAGTAGTTCGCACGCCTTATGACCAGTCCTACGCCCCTCTGGCCACGCCCATCGGAAACCGTTCGCGAGCTCATGCGCAAAGGCGCCGAGCAGGCCCAGGCGCTGCCTGCGGAATGGATCGAGCGGCTGAATCAATCGCTGTTTGCTTCCCCGGAAGATGCACGGCTGCTGGAGGACCCGGTCATTCTGGCGGCGTGCCGGCGCGCCAACCGGGCGGAGTTGCTGCACTGGGCGAATGCGAACCTGCAGCGTCCTGGCGAGCCGGTGGAGCCCTACGTGTCCGCCGACATGGTGGACACGGCTCGGGAACTTGCCCGCAGAGGCTTGTCGGAGCTGCTGGTAAATCTCGCCAGGTCGACACAGAACACAGCCTGGGAGCTATGGATGAAGATGGCGTTCAGTCTGACCCAGGATCCCGTGGTGCTCGAGGAGTTCCTGGCCGTCTCGTCACGTTCGATCTCGGAATTCATCGACAGCAACATGCGGGTGATCACTCAGATCATCCTGCAGGAAAAGGAGGCGGCCGCGCATGACGAACACATCGACAAACGCAGCCTGGTCAGTCGGCTGCTCGACGGCAGGGAAGTTGACAGCGAGCAGTTCGGCAGGCGGCTGAACTATAACCTGGCCCAGAAGCACCTGGCTTTCGTGGTCTGGAGCGAAACCCCAGACGTAGAGATCCGCTTGCTGGAGGGCATGGCACGCGGCCTGGCCCAGCTCAACGGCCCGTCAGCCCCCCTTGTCGTTTTCGCAGGCCCCGCAACCTTGTGGGGCTGGTGTAGCGCGGCAAGGCCGCTTGACTTGAACCTGTTGCAACGCCTTGGCGGACAGTACCCCGGAATTCGCGCGGCAATCGGCTCGGCGGCGGCGGGGCTGAACGGCTTTCGGCGCGCGCATCTGGAAGCGTTGACTACCCAAAGGCTCATGGGGCGTCTTGCTGGATCGCCTGCCGTGGCCACGATCGACCAGGTCAGGATGGTGTCGCTGATGACCCAGGATGCCCGTGCGGCGAGGCAATTCGTTGCGAGCACCTTGGGGCGTCTGGCCACGGAGTCGAAGGTGCTTCAGCATTCGTTGCACGCCTTCCTGGCCAATGGCTGCAACATTACCCAGACCGCCGAGGTGCTGGGCACCCATCGCAATACCCTGCTGCGCAGGCTGGAGCGTGCTCAGGACTTGTTGCCTGTGCCCTTTGCCGACCACCGCATCCAGATTGCCGCAGCGCTTGAGCTGGTGATCTGGAGTATGCCGTTTGATGACGGTGAGAGCAGCTGAGGTCTGCGCAGTGGGCCCTGAGGTGGTCAGGGTCGCCGAAGAACATTTGGCCGTTCATATAAATCAGATGGTTATGAATGGGGAAGTGGTTTTGTACCCCCAGATGTACCCATTTTTACAGCAGCTACGAGTGGATTACAGTGGACACACCGGGGCGGGGCTGGTGCGAAACGTGCAGTCCCTCACCCACTTGCGCAATTTATGCTTTGGGCTGGTCCCAGTCGCTACGCGTTGCAGCAGTCAGCGAATCCCAGTCATCAGGCGGGTTGCCGCGGCCCAGCATCTTCTCGAATACGGCGTAGGGATCGGATTTGCTGCCTGCAGACCGGAGGGTGTTTTCGTCGTTGACCCATGCATAGACGATGACCTTGGATCTTGAGTCGTAGCGAAAGAACAGCCGAAAGCGCCTACCGATCTTTGCCCGCCGCCAATGTCGGTAGGCGGTACCCAGCGTGTTGCCTTGGCGGAACTCATCACGGCCCGGGTCGGCAGGCACAGCCTCCATGATCAGATGGCTCAATGCCCGAAACAGCTTCACGTTGGCGTTGCTTTCAAAACCTTGAGGGTCGTTCTGCTCGGCCCGGGTGGCGGCTTCTTGCAATTTGCGTAGCTGTAAAGTCACACCTTCATGGAACAACAGTGTCCAGCCATGTCGCAGCATCAGATCGCGACCTCACCATCGATATCTTCGTCCAGGTTTACGCAGTGGTTTGCATTGGCGAGCATAGTTTGCGCCAAGTCTTCCGGCAGGGTGGTGAGGTTGCGTCCGCTTCGGATATCAGCCTCCAGCAAACCCAGGAACGCCCCGATGGCAGGGTCTTCGTGGGTGGTTTCTACGCGGCTGACCACGATTTCACCCCCGCGTACGTCGAATGCAATCTTGCCACCTGTATCAATGCCAAGTAGCTGGCGAACGGATTTAGGCAGTGTGACCTGTCCCTTCGAGGTCAATGTGGCGATTTCGTGGATGGCAGGCATGAGTGTTCTCCCGATATGCTGAGTGGATGGTAAGGAATAATCCTTACGTGGTCAATCTTGGTTTCTGGCCAAGGAGCGAGATGCTGACACTGATGAGAAGAAGGGCTACGTCTGCCTTTCCACCTCGGCGGCGACATGCCGGGATGGCGTATTGACATCAGTGCGTAGGCTTGGCCTACTCGCGGCGTCAATTCTGTGGTGTGAGCGTGGTCGCTTTTCGGCGCTTGGCACCTCGAGGTTTGCTGCCAAATTCTAGAAAAGGAGTTCTCTGCAAATTCTCGAACGACTCGCATGGCTTACTAATAAACCGGTCACTCGAGATCGGCAACACTGTTCTTTCTCAAAAGAGGATGTTATTGGACATGATAGATGTAAACGCATGGGCGCCCTATGTGAGTAATCCACTCGCTCTGGTGGCCTTTGTATTGCTGGTTATTTTGTTAGCCATGCTCAAAGTACCCGCCAGTAGTACGTTTCTCAAGGTGCTCGCCTGTATTCTGATCGTGGCCGTAACGGCGGCGTTGCTTTTGGCTGGCTTCAGTGAATACAAGCGTCACGAGAAGCCTGATGTGGTTTCGGCTGGGGCGCCAGCGCCGGCTTCGGTTGCACCACCGGTGTCGGCTTCTGCGCTACCACCAGCAAACATTACCAATGTCCAGACGGTACAAGGTTCGCATAACGTGTTGATCAACGGCTCGGGGAATCAAAAATGAGCCGTTGTCTTCTGATGTTAGCTGTCGCTCTTGGCCCCATGATGGCCTTAGCGAGTGAACCGCCTGTTGCGCAGAACCACCAAGCTATCAACGGTGGTAATTGCAATGTCATTATCAATAACACGCAAAGTGGAGAGGTCGTGGTACCGCAGGTCTGCTCAAACTGGTCGTCGTCCAAAAGTGCGGCTCAGTCACTGCGCAAGCTGGAGCGCTTTTTCGAGGCTGCAAATCCGACGGAGGTGGAGGTTTCCCAAGCCGGCCTGAAGTCGTGGCTGGGCGATTCTGAGCGCTACCTGACACTCTCGTTGACCAATGTAAGCAGCCTGCCCGCGGATCGGGTCAAGGTGAGGCTGTTGGCACCCCTCGAGGCACAAGAGAAATCGTCAAGGGCGCTGACTTTTTCGCCGAGCCGTGCATATCCCGCCAAACTGCTGGCCAATCTTCGAATCCCGAAGCAAGGTTCAACTGAAATACCGATAGGCCCTGAGTCAGAGCTGATCATATTGACCAAAAGACGGGTCCCAGTGGGGTACGACTTTTTGGGCGTTGGTTTATCACCTGAACTGCCACCCAGCCTTGAGGCCGACTACTTAGAACGCAAGGGCGTCGGCGCGAACTATCAGCTGTCCAGCCAGAGCGCGACGCTCGCCATCGAACTGAAGTACGAAAATATCTTTGAAGGCAAAACAACGAGCTTGAGAGGCCTTTACGTATACTACGGTCAGGTCAGGGCCATTGGGACGCGAATTCAATAGTCGCAGCCTGTTGAGGATGACCGGCTAGCGGGTGAAAGGGACGGTAACACGCATAAGCCCCATCGGATATGAATTGAATCGTCGGCAGGGCGGCAGCGTTAGATCGTCGATCGGGAATCGCCCGTTCTGACTTCGATCCAGCATCAGATGAGCATTGCCCAAGCGGGCTTAGCGAACATCAGCGCATGGTCGCTGAGCAGGCAATCCTGCAATGACCGCATATTGCGGGGCCCGCCAACCTTGCATGCCCAAAGACTGGGCCCCGAGGCTTGTCTGCGATGGACGTGCAGCCGTTCGAAGTGCCTTTGCACCAGCACCAATCTGCAACTCCTTCCTGTTGGCTTGCCGACTAATGCTGGTGATAGCGTTGAAACGCCTAGGTATTGACCGGGTAGATCGTGTCCGCACTACGGTCTGTTGAGATTCGCTTTCCTACTCACCCACTCTGTGATGAAGTTCTGGAATGATCAGGCTCGTACCTACTGACGTCCGATAGGTAAAAATGGAACCCTGCTGCCTGGGGAAATCAAGCGATCCAGTCCGTAGAAATGCGTAATGGCGACGAAACTCAACTGAGCGCTAGGGATGGCGACCAGCAGTCGATGCGAGCTTGGAGAGTCTCCAGAAATCCCGGGGCGGTCACATTACCGAAAGCGCTGATCATCTTCGGTTGGGGGCATCATTTTCAAACCAGCCAAAAGCATGCCCTCAAATATGCCCCGAATGTTGCAATTAGCTGGAAGTAAATAGCTATTCGAGGCTAGAGAAACGCAGAAATGATCAGCTAACAAGCATGCGCGAAGCCCCTAGGTTCTGTCTGAAATTCGGAGAAACCCAACTCCCGAGCCACGAACGCTGAGATTTTGTAAGGTTTTAAGCCATCTATGGAAAGGAATCCTGTGATGGCTAAGCGCTACGAACTTTCGGATGAAGCATGGGATGTGGTTGCGGATCTCTTCACCCCAACCCACACCAGAGGCAGACCGCGAGCAAGTGATCGCCTGATGCTCGATGGCGTGCTGTGGTTGTTGCGCTCAGGCGCTGCCTGGCGTGACATGCCCGAGTGTTTTGGGCCTTGGCGGACGGTGTATCACCGATTCCGAGTTTGGCGAAATCGGGGAACATTTGATCAGATGCTCAAGCGGTTACACCTCAAGCTCAATGATCAAGGGCTCATTGACCTGCAGACCTGGATGATCGATTCAACTGCTGTTCGTGCTACCCGCGCTTCAGCAGGTGCAGGTAAAAAAGGGGCCATGATGAACCCGCCGATCACGCTCTAGGCCGCAGTCGCGGTGGCCTCACCACCAAGATTCATATGCTCTGCGACGCCAACGGCGTACCACTGCGCTTTCTCCTTTCTGGCGGTCAAGCCAGCGATATTAGCTACGCGCAGCCATTGCTGGACGATGTCTGCATCCCGACGAGCAAACGTGGGCGACCTCGCAAGCGCTGCCGCTGGCTTTTGGCCGACAAGGGCTACGACGCTGATGCGCTGCGGCGTTTTTGTGACCGGTATCGCATGCAACCGGTTATTCCTTTGCGTTCGATGAAGCGTAAACCCAAGCCTGGGCTATCCCGACTGTTTGATCGTCCCAAGTACCGCCAGCGTAATGTGATCGAGCGTATGTTCGGTTGGCTGAAAGAGAACCGCCGAATCGTGACTCGTTTCGACAAGCTCGCAAAAAGTTATGGCGCGATGGTCTCGCTGGCTTGTGTCATGCGGTGTCTACGACACCTTTCTTCAGACAGAACCTAGAACCAGCATTTCGTACAGCTTATCGCGGGTCACCGCTTGTAGTTGCAGAGGGGGAGGCGCTTTCGCGGCAATATCGAAGAGCGCGCCCACAGCTTTGACCAAGTCAGGTGCTGCCGGTTGGTTCTTCTTATTTTTCTTGGTGCTTGCCGCCAGGGGTGATGGAGTCGTACTCATAAATCCTCGTTGGTCTCTCGTGGGAGAAATTTGAGCAACGCTTCCCGTAACGCAATTTGCTGCTTCGTCGGGCGCCGTCCAAGGTTATGTCGTAGGTTGGTTTTTCGGTTGCCGACGCGCATATGCATTGACTCGACCTGCTGGTCGCGTGCGAGCAACTCGTTGAGTTCGCGGCGAACTGCCTGTTCGGTTCCGCTGTTCACCGGAAAAGCCAGCACCATCAGTAACGACAGGGCCTCTTCAAATCGCTCTTTGGTCTCGCTGCGCCTGCGGCTTCCGCGTAGCCGCTGCTTGACCTATTACGCTGTGGCTCCTCTCCAAGGGGCTCACCAGGCTCGACTGGCGCGCTGAGCTTCGCCAGCTCCATGAACTGGTGCACCAATGGTCCCTCATACGTGCAAGCTCGTCGATGTATCTCGCGAAGTGCCTGTTCCAGGTCGTCCTCACCTCGTAATGTGATCTGCATGTTTCCTCCATGATTGTTTCAGTGTCGTGGGTCAGACAGCTATGCCGTATTTTTTCAGAGACGATTGTGCGACCTTGACTCATCCACTGATGTCTCGAACTTCTGTCCTGCTGGCTCGCCAACCAGGTTTAACGCAGTATCGAGTCAGACTTAGTCTCTGAAGCAGCGCTGCTGAGCAGCCAAATCAGCGCAGGGGATTGCTTGACGTGTTCTGCCATGGTTGTCATTGCAACCTTGAGAGGCGGAATAGTCGACACCACGACATCGTAATTCTCAGCAGGCTGTAAACGAACGCCAATGATGACACTTTTGTCTTCTTGTTCGCGGGCGTAAGCAATAAAGCCATTCTCCAACGGATGCACATATTCTCCAGTCCGCACGTCGGGATAGTTTGGGGCCTTGTGGAAATCACTTCGTAGTGCAATGACTTTGGTCACGGCCTTGAAGGCCGGGCTGAAGTTGTCGGTAAGGTAGTCGTAGCTCATGGCAAATAGCACGCTAATGATAAGAGCCCCTGCGCCATGGAACATGATCATACTGCGCGATTGCTTGAACTTAGCCTGAAAGCCGAGGAGCGCGGCCAAGCGGGTCATATGTTGCCAGGCTGCTTCGAATGGCAGGCTGATCATCGCGATGACCATGATCAGCATTGCTGTCAGACCAAGGAGTATTGCCACCACAAGCAGCCACGATGGAATGTAAAACAGCAACGCGAGAAAGCCGACTGTCAGATCAAAACTTTGAGGGGGCAGCCCTAACGTCTCGGCAACCGCGAAACGCGCGCATGCTGTGGATATCAGCAGTGCAAGCAGATGCATAATGATGATGGGCGTTTTGGCGAATGGCTTATCCCATGCTGTATGGAGCCAGCGGGCGAAAGGGATGCACCAGGCAATGAATCCGCAGATTATCAATGCAGCCGCGACCGTCGTCCCGATGGTAAGCGCGGATATGCCCGTATATTGGGAAGCTGCAATCGTGATGAGGTACGTAACTACCGAGGCGAGATAGAACCGTTGGGATACGGAATATTGCTGGAATTTGGCGAGCAGTTTTGCTTTCAGAGCTATCATTTTTCATCCTTGAACTTCTTTTCAGTGCTTCTAAATCCATGCGGATAGCAATGCTTGGCCGCCTTGATGTACGTCTTGTTCTGCCATTTGAGGTGGATGACCTCGTGGCGGCCCATCAAACCCCCACGAGTTCAGCTTATTTATGTGGGCACGAATGACGAATCAATCGGCTGGCAGACAATTCGCCACATCCCGCGTACGCCGTCTTCGACCCAAGTGCCTTCCAGCACATTCGAGCCTTCGAAGCGGTGCAGCGTTGCTCTGCCGTCGAAGCCTTCTGCTTGCAGTTCGTAATGCCCCAGGCCTTTTGCCTGGCCTCGGTATTGCCAGGTCTGCCCCGCGTCGTCATAGGAGACGGTGATAAACTCGATGTCGATCGTAACCTTGCAGGGTTGATCAAACGACGCGGCACTGCTGGGGCGAAAGGTGTCCATTTTGGCGTACATGTTGGCGTCCTTGTAAAGATATCAGGAGCTGTTCAGGGCAGCAGCCAAGTGCTGTTTGGGGTGGTGGACCGGATGCCGACTGCCTGGCACTGCTCCAGAATCGGCAGAATGTAGGTGATGTTGGTACGCCCCGGCTTGCCTTCTGCTCTGTAACGAGCCGCCTAGCAAAGTGGGCCGGCTTTTTCGTAGGTATGGTTAGAGCTGATTTCCACAGCTTGTGCTTGGCCGAAATGATTGTTACCGGCTAGGTAGTCCAACGTTTGCTGGAAAGCTGCTCGAGTCAGCGCCAACTGCGAGTCTTCCGACCCGGTTTCAATCACAACGCGATTTGCATCAACGGTCGTGATTCGGAAACGGGCGCTACGCGACGGTGTTTGCAGTTCCTTGCCTTGCAGGCGGCTGATCAATGCCCAGAGAGTGTTGTCGACTTGAATGATGTGCTACATGGGATAATTTCCTTCGTTACTGAACGGACGCTAGCTTTAACCTGAAGCGATTTATGGAATCTTGATACCCAACGCATTCAGCGATGGCGTATCCATCCGGCCATTCACGGTCAGCCCACTGTCCATCTGAAAGGCCATCAACGCACCTCGTGTCGCCTTGCCCATCACCCCATCAATGGTGCCTTGGTAATACTGGCGCACCATCAGCGCGGTCTGCACACGGGTGACCAGGTTGCTTTTCTGCTCATTGGTCGCGCGGCTCTTTGAAGTGCTCGAACTTGTCCCACTGGTAGTGCCAGACGACTGATAAAGGCTGTTGCTGCTTGAGGTGCTGCTCGAAGCACTCGGCGCGCTGTAGCTTCGGGTACTGGTAGCGGCTGGGCTGTAGTAGCGAGGTGCGCTATAGCCACCCGAGCCGCTGTAGTGAGAACTGTGCGAACTGTGGGACCGGTGTGAACTGTGCGAGCGATGTGCCGCATAGATGTTGACGGTGTCTGGCGCATTGAGCGTATCGGCAAATACCGGGGGCTGTAGCTTGTCGTTGGGTTGCCAGTTCGCATCGGCGAGCGACAGATGGCCCGCCTGTGCCAGGGTGGTACCTGCCATTGGCAGCAAGCTGATCCCACTGATCAGGACTTTCCAGCGGTCGAGCAATTTCACTGTGCACTCCTTGCATAGGCACTAAAGGCCGCGGTCGATAGTAGTTGTACGCCGCGGCTCTGCCAGCGGTCGGTGTGGGATTTGAAGAAACCAGAGCAATATTTGACGGCAGCGCATTGCTGGCAGGTATCGATGAACAGGTTCTTCCAGTCCGAGATGCTTTGGCGGGCGAAACGCGAGAGGTGGGTCGGGATCAGGCACAGAGGCAAGTTGTAGATCGAAACTGGCACTCCGCGGTTGAACAGAAAATACACGGCCTGGCTCAATGACTCCTGATAGTCCAACGGGTCAATCCACAGTTCTTCGTAGTTCTTCCTGGCCAGGCCGGTACTTTCGATACCCATCAGCGCAACATGCCGCACGAATGGCAGGTTCCTGAACACATAGTGGGCGAGCTCTGGCAAGCGTGGCGTGGTCAGGCGATTGAGCACCACGCGTATTTCGATGATCTGGTTGGCACGCGCCAGGTTGTAAAGGCCTTGCAGGGTTTCGCTGAACGCGCCTGGAGCCTGCACCACACGGTCATGGTCTTCGGCATTGTCGGCATACAGCGGGATGCCCCAGCTCAACTGAGGATGGCTGATGGCAGAGAGCGCTGCGATCCAGCTCGGGTCTTGGAACAGACGCCCGTTGCTGAGCACATGAATGGATTTCTGCGGCAAAACGGCTTTGCACTTGGCCAGGATTTCGAGCAGGCCGTCGCGATAAAGCGTTGGTTCTCCGCCGCTGATTCCGAGATTTTCCTCGCCCGGGTCCATCAGGTCGATCAGCCGTAGGTTCTCCTCGATGTGCCAACGATCATCGATATCTTTGGGCGGCTGCGAGCACATCAGACAGAGGCTGTTGCAACGATCGGTCATGAACAGCAGGTTGCTGTCTGAGCCTCGTCGATAGAGCACTCGCACCAACGCGTTGCCTGGTGTGATGGCAATGACATCGCCAGGCTGCACGACATCCGCATCTTTGGGGGTGTGCAGGTATGGCCGCGCGCTGTCGAAGTCGCCGATCAATGGCTCCGGGATCAGGAATCCACCCACTGGTAATGAGAGCAGATGCGGGCTCCGTAGCCGTTCTTCGTTTGGCAGCCAAAGCAGCAGGTCACCGAACTCAGCGCTTCCGGCACAAACAGCCAGGCCTTGTTCGATGAACTCATCCAGTGTGATGACCTTGAGCAGTTTCGGCTCATTCAGGTGATGGATTTCGAAGTGGGTATCTTTGCGCAGCATCGCCATCAGCCTCTGTAACCCGGGAACCGGACATCGCTGTAAGAGCGCCTGTTCAACCAAGACAGCAGCACCCTCTGCACGTTGTCGTCGCCATCGCAAAGCAGGCCGAAAAGATGCTTCAGCAGCCCCATATTCTTCTTGCAGAAGCTGCTGAACACTCGGTGTCCGATCGGGTCAGCTTGGCGGGCATAGTGTTCGACGGGGTCAGCACCACAGTACGGGACAAGTGCGCAATCGGAGCAGCCCGGCAGCGCCTCTGCTACACCACTGGTGAGCAACGCCTTCATAACGGGCGATGCGAGTAGTTCAGACAAGGGTTGCTGCACGGTGCCGAGTCTCAAGCCGTCTTCACCCATCTCCAGCAACATTCGGGCTTCGTCCGAGGGATAGACGTAACCGTCATAGTTGTAGACCAGCGCCGCAGTGCCTGCACCAGCGGGGGAGCGCAGGTCTACATAGCCGGAGGAGAAGGGTGTCAGGATATTCTTCAGCAACAAGCTTGCATAACTCTCTGAGAGGTAGACGCCCTGTTGGTTGATATGCAGCAAATAGGCCAGTGCCTTCTTGTAGAAGGCCAGGTATCGCTCAATAGGGTAATCAAGTCGATGGGCACTCTTGGTGGCAAACCCATAAGGGCTCAGAGGCCGAAGTGAGATGCTGGAGAAGCCCTGGCTTACATACTCATTGATGATCGCTTCAGGTTGTTCGAGACTTCTTGAAGTCAGCGTGGTCAGCGCGGAAACTGCATCATGGCCAAGGCGCTCACGGACCCACTGGATGCCTTTTACAGTGCGTTCGTAGGAGTCTCGTGACGGGGTAGGGCGGTTGGCATTGTGCAAGGGCTCCGGCCCATCGAGAGAAGTCGAAAACTGGATGCGGTTTTGTTCAGCGAAGTCGAGTATTTCCTCCGTCAGGTGGTGCAGCGTCGTGGTGATGACGAACTGGATCTCCCGTTGTTCGACCACATTCCGTTCAACGACCCATTCGACAATCTGCCGGACGCGCTCGAAGGCCAGAAGCGGCTCGCCACCCTGAAACTCCACAGTCAGGGCGGGAGCGTTCGATTCGAACAGGCGATCGACCGCCGCCTGAGCATCCGCCTCCGACAGGTCGTGGCCGGATCCTCCCAGAGGGGCCCGCGACACCTGGCAGTACTGGCAGGTGTGGTTGCAGCGCAATGTAACCACGAACAAGTGCAGTGCAGGACCCTGGAAGATGAAGTCCTTGCGGCTGCGATACTGGGCGGCCATTTCCGGGAACGGGTCATGGCGGCCTGGTTCGTAGATGAAGTGGCGGGCCAGCAGGTCCTTGTAAAAAGGCGTACCTGCTTGAACGTCGAAGTAACTGAGGGCTCGTAATTGCGCGTCGTTCACGTGCATGTACTCACCGGTATCGGAGGTGAGTAAGATGTCACGGTCATGTCCCGTGTTTATGCGCATGAATCGAAAAGGCAGCAAGCGGTAATGCTTGGCGTCTGTCGCAATCAGTGTCACTGCGAAACCCCACATCCAGCGAGCGCGGCTCGGGCCAGGACTTCGCGCAACCCTGCTGTTTCGCGGTTGATATGGTCGCGTAGGGCGAAGTCGTTCAGATGCTGGAGGATCAGCGAGTGAGCCTGCTCCGGGGAAAGCGTTAGCCTTGCTTCAGCGGGGTGGGCCGTGAGGCTTATCTGATCGATTTCAATACCGACCTGAATCGCGACAGTGTCGGCCAAGGAATAAGCGGCGCGTTGCACCACGCTGAGCGGGTAGGCTGCGCTGTCGAGTTTCAGCGTGACTGGCCATGTCATCGGAACCGTTCCTTCAAATCCGTTGGAAACGTGTGGATTTTGCAGGTTGCCGAGGCATTATGCCATCATATTTTTTTACATTTGCACGCATTTGTTCACCGTGGTGGGTGGTGCGCTCACTACGGCTCGGCCATTGATACGGGGTAGGGACGAGGCTTCATATCTCCCTCAGTCCGCCCATCCTCATCAATAGCCTGCTTGGCCTCAGGCTGGGGGCATCCTTTTCAAACCATCCAATGCATGCCCTCAGATGCGCCCCCAATGTAGCAATCCGCTGGAAGTGAATGGAGCTCCATGGTTTGTGGAAAGGCAAAAATGATCAGCTAAACAGCCTGCCCGACGAAACCTAAAGACTCTCAGGGTCCCCGAAGAACATCTGTATCCGTGACCGCAACCAGCGTTCCGCCGGGTCGTTGTCCTGCGCTCCGCGCCAGGCCATGTGCAACTCGAAGGTGCGTACTTGCAACGGCAGGTCCTCGGCGCGCAAGCCGCCGGCGGCGGTCAGGGCGTCGGCGGTGTAGTCCGGCACCGTGGCGACGATATCGGTCCCCGCCAGCAGGCTCCCCAGCCCGTTGAACTGCGGCACCGCCAGCACTACATGGCGCTTGCGGCCGATCTCCTCCAGCGCTTCGTCGATGAACCCGGACAGGTCGCCGGCGAACGACACCAGCGCATGGGGCCGGGCGCAGAAGTCGTCGAGGCCGATGCTGCCGGGCATGCTGTCGGCGCGCAGCAGCTTTGGCTTGCTGCGCCGCAGCACCTTGCGCTTGGCGTTGGCCGGCAGTTCGCTGGTGTAGCTCACGCCGACCGAGATCTCGCCGGAGGCAAGCAGGGTGGGCATCAGCAGGTAGTTGACCCGGCGCACCACCAGGACGATGCCCGGGGCTTCGGCACGCACGCGCTTGAGCAACTGCGGCAGCAGGGCGAACTCGGCGTCGTCCGACAGGCCTATGCGAAACACCGCATTACTGGTGGCGGGGTCGAACTCGGCGGCGCGGCTGACGGCGGTGGAGATCGAGTCCAGCGCCGGCGAGAGCAGGGCGAAGATCTCCTGGGCCCGGGCCGAAGGTTCCATGCTGCGGCCGGTACGCACGAACAGCGGATCGTCGAACAGGTTGCGCAGGCGTGACAATGCGGCGCTGATCGCCGGCTGGCCGAGGAACAGTTTCTCGGCGGCGCGGGTCACGCTGCGCTCGTGCATGAGCGTCTCGAACACGATCAGCAGGTTGAGGTCTACACGACGCAAGTCGTTACGATTCATTCGATGCGGCTCGCCAGAAGTGGGGCAGGGGTGAATCTTAAGGCCAAAGGCTGTTACCCTGCACCGATTTCCGGGTGCCAATGCACAGATTTGTCGGGGGCCCAATCAATGACAGGCATGTCGACTATTAATAGCCACTGATGGTCCGGCGCTGAGAGCCCGGATAAAGTCCGTGGTAATACGAGATTCACACAGGCGAGGTATGCGATGTCCCGCATGATCCGTTTCCACAAGTTCGGCCAGGCCGATGTGCTCCGTTGCGAAGAGCAGGCCGAGCCGTCCCCGGCGACCGGCGAGGTGCAGATTCGCGTCGAGGCAATCGGCGTCAGCTGGTACGACGTGCTCTGGCGGCAGAACCTGGCTCCGTCCCAGGCGCGCCTGCCGGCGGGCATCGGCCATGAGATGGCCGGCGTGGTCACGGCGGTCGGCGACGGTGTGGACGACATTGCGCTGGGCGACCGGGTCGCCAGCTTCCCAGCCACCAGCCCCAACGACCATCCTGTGTACGGTGACGTCATCGTCCTGCCGCGCAGCGCCATCACCCGCTATCCCGACGTGCTGACCCCCATCGAGGCCAGCGTGCACTACACGCCGCTGCTGATCGCCTACTTCGCCTACGTCGACCTGGCGCGGGCCAAGGCCGGACAGACCGCGCTGATCACCGATGCCAGCCACTGCGCGGGCCCGGCTTTCGTGCAACTGGGCAAGGCCTTGGGGCTGAAGGTGTTCGCCGCCACCAAGGAAGCGGAGCAGCGTGACTACCTGCTGGGCCTGGGCGCCGACAAGGTGATCGTCACCGAGGAGCAGGACCTGGTCATGCAGGTGGGCAAGTACACCGACGGTCGTGGCGTGGACATGGTCCTCGACGGCATGGGCGGTCCGCAGATGTCGTTGCTCGGCGATGTGCTGGCGCCGCGTGGCAGCCTGGTGCTGTATGGCCTGCAGGGCGGCAACCAGACACCGTTCCCGGCCTGCGCGGCATTCCAGAAGAACATCCAGTTCCATGTGCACTGCATCGGCAACTTCACCGGCAAGCCGGAATTGGGGATTCTCCAGGACCAGGTGGCGCTGCAACGGGCGTTGCGCGATATCAACCAGTTCACTGCCGACCAACTGCTGACGCCGCAGATCATCAAGGTGTATCCGTTCGCGCAAGTCGTGGCGGCGCACCGCTATATGGATGAGTGTCCTTGTGGCGGCCGGGTGGTCCTGGACATGAGCCAGGCCTGATGGCGTCCTGTCGAGCATGACTGAGCCCGGGCATTGTCCCGGGCTTTTTGCTGGTGGATCCAGGGTGCCACGGCCAACTCGCTCGCATACGCCAGCAGACAGCTAAAACTCCTACTTGGCTTTGGGATGTTTCCTTCAAGTTGGGTCAGGTATTCATCTGCCAGAATCGTCACTTCCACTTGATACCGTCAGGACGATGGAGTGACCGCATGAGTACGACCCACGACCAAGCCATGCACCATGTCTATCAGCAGGTATTGCAGCGTTTGCACGAGCACATGACCCAGGCTCAGCGCGCCTCGGTGCAATTGCTGATGCAGCGGTTGCTGGTGGCTGCCGGAGGCCAGGAGTACATCGGCGGCTTGCACCTGATGCTGCCGCTCGGGTCCGACCGCCGTAACGCCTACCTGCTGACTTGCCTGCGAGCGGCGCAGTTGAACATCGCCCGGCGTCACCGCGAGAGCTTTCGCCTGACCGTGCTGGTCGTGCGTCAGCCGACCCTGGACGGCGAGACCCTGGCCAACCACCAGCGCGCCTTCGATGCCTTGTGCATGCATACCGATCCGCGAGTGACGCTGTTGCGTGTCGACTGTGGTCAGGCTGGAGCATTTGGTGCGCGTCCGGCCTGCAGCCAGGCGCAGCAGGTCGAGGCGCGCAATGCCTGGCTGCTGTTCGGGCATCTGGCCGGCGCCGAGCCTGAAGCGCTGATCGGCGCCCGCGCTTACCTGGAACTGGCCACGGGGCTGGGCCTGGCGGTGGCGGCGGACACCAGCATCGATGCTCTGGTCAGTGTCGCGCCCCTGGTCCAGCGCCGTCGCCTGCTGGCCTGGGGCCGACGCTGCCTGCGGCATACGCTGGAAATCGCGCAGGCCGTACCGGTGAACTGCGCCAGGAGCCTGGTCGAAGGCCTGGGCCAGGTCAGTGCGGTGCTCGCCGATCCATTGCCGGAGCCCAGGCCGCAGGCGCAGAGGCAGGGGGCGCTGGCGCTCAGGGTATTGGCAGTGGACGACCTGCTGGCCCATGTCGATGATGGCCCGAGCCTGGAGGCGATGCTGGGTCGCGAGCGGGTGCAGCCGTGCCATGCGCAGGGGCCGGCCGGCGTGTTCGACCCATTGCCGCTGGCGCATCTGCACGGGCTGAAGGCACAGCACATCGACCAGTGTGGATACCGGCAGGGTGCGCAACGTTTTCTCAAGGGCCTGGGCCGACGCCAGGTCGACTGGCCACAGGGGCAGGCGTTGCGGCGCGAGGCCGAGGCGCGCCTGCTGGATGCCTATGGTGTGAGTGACGCGCAACTGACGTGCCTGTTGTACTCGCCCTTCGAGGCGAGCGGGCGCAACCTGGAGCACTTCGTGGCGTGCTGCTATCCGGGTATGCGGGTAGCCCTGCCGTACCTGCACCGGGCGTTGCAAGGGCGTCCCTGTCCGGAGCCGGTGCTGCGCTGGCTGATCGAGATCAGCGGTCTGGAGCTGGCGCAACTGCGGGCGATCTATGCCGGCAGGTTCAGACCCGAGGCTCGTCGCCTGTTCCTGCTGCTGGCGCAACGTGACCGCTGGTTGCGGCCTTTGCTCGACACCCCGGTAGCGGCCGATGCGGCGCTGCAGGCAAACCGCTGATATCGGCTAGGGCGACCGTTGATCCCCGGGGCTTGCTCGAAGATCAGGTCTGTATGTATAACCAGTGCCTGTTCAGCGAGCCTGGCCCCACACCGTGATTGCCCATTCCGTCGACGATCCCTTTTATTACCTGCATAACTTCCGTGAGGTCCTGGGCTGGGTCGGGCAGCGCTATGCCGACCTGCTCGACGATCAGGAACGGGCCTTCATCACTCGTTTTACCGGCTTGCCAGTGTCCGCCCAGGGACTGCTGGTGCGCATGGTCATGCGCAAGGGCGAGCATTTTCGCAGTGACAAGCTGGTCTATGCCGAGGTCGGCGATATCGACGCGGCACTCGCGCCGCTGCTGGCGTTGGGCTGGGTGGACGGGGAGCCGTGCTTGACGCTCGAGCAGTTGGGGGCGTTGTTGCGCAAGGACGAACTGGCCAGCGTTTTCGCCGATCGCTTGGCACGACCGCGCAGTGGCAAGGCCGATCTGCTGGCTCAGCTGCAGGCCTTGCAACTGGCGCCCAGGCCGATGGCCGCTTGGTACCCCGGATTTCCCGTACGCATCGTGCACTGGCAACTGCAAGCGTTGTGCGATCGACTGCGCCTGTTGTTCTTCGGCAACCTTCACCAGGACTGGTCGGACTTCGTGCTGGCCGACCTTGGGCTGTTGCGCTATGAGCAGGT
The DNA here is from genome assembly GCF_011752525.1 of Pantoea sp. Cy-639. Lineage (GTDB taxonomy): Bacteria > Pseudomonadota > Gammaproteobacteria > Pseudomonadales > Pseudomonadaceae > Aquipseudomonas. The sequence continues at coordinate 47,687 of NZ_VWXI01000008.1, forward strand.
AGCGTTCAGCGACGATTCCAGGGCCTTGCGTCGGCGTGGCGATGTCGATCTGGCCGTGGCCTTGCACCAGAGTGCCGAGTGGCTGGAGCAAGGGGTGGCGCCGGCGCAGGTGCTGGCGGCGCTGCACGGTTTCGACAGCGACAATCCGTGGCTGGCCCGACGCCGGGCACGTCTGTTGTTCAGCCTGGGTCAGCACTGCGAGCGCCTGGGCGACTGGGACCTGGCGCTGCAGGTGTACGCCGGCTGCGCTCACCCCGAGGCGCGTATCCGCCAGGTGCGGGTGCTGGAGCGCAGCGAGCAGTGGCCCCAGGCCCATGCGCTGGCCAGCAGCCTGGCCGCGGAACCGGCCAATGCGCTGGAGCGCCAGGCGCTGGAACGCATGCTGCCCCGCCTGGCGCGCAAGCTCGGTGGGCCGCCCCAGCCGCGTCGCCGACAGGGTGCGGTGACGCTGATCGAGCTGACCCTGCCGGCCGAGCACTCGCAACTGGGCGTGGAGGAGGCGGTGCGTAGCCATCTGGAGCAGGCCGGCGGTATTGCCCGCTACGTGGAGAACACCTTGTTCAACAGCCTGTTCGGCCTGTTGTGCTGGGACGCGATCTTCGCCCCGGTGCCAGGGGCATTCTTCCACCCGTTCCAGGCCGGCCCGCAGGACCTGCACGACGCCGATTTCCAGTTGCGCCGTGGCGAGTTGTTCGAGCGGTGCCTGGGGCGTCTCGACGATGGCAGCTATCGCCAGGCCATGCGAGATTGCTACGTGGCCAAGCAGGGGTTGCAATCGCCCTTCGTGTTCTGGGAAATGCTCGATGAAGCTTTGCTCGAGCAAGCCCTGGCCTGTCTGCCGCCGGAACACTTGAAAGCCTGCTTCCAGCGCTTGCTGCAGGATATCCGCCACAACCGCGCCGGCATGCCCGACCTGATCCAGTTCTGGCCGCAGGAGGGGCGCTATCGCATGATCGAGGTCAAGGGGCCGGGCGACCGGTTGCAGGACAACCAGCTGCGCTGGCTGGAGTTCTGCCAGGCGCATGGCCTGCCGGTGGCGGTCTGCCAGGTGCGCTGGCAGGGGCCACAGACATGAGTTACACCGTGGCCGTGCGCGCCCTGTGCGAGTTCAGCGCCAAGGTCGGCGACCTGGACCTGCGCTTCACACCATCGCCCAGTGCCCAGGAAGGCATCGCCGGTCACCGTCGCGTGGTGGCCCGGCGTGATGCCGGCTACGAGGCCGAGGTGGCGCTGGAGGGCGAGTACCTGGGGTTGCGCGTGCGTGGCCGTGCCGATGGTTACGATCCGTTGCGCAATCGCCTCGAAGAGATCAAGACCCACCGCGGCGACCTTTCCCGCCAGCCCGACAATCATCGCCAGTTGCACTGGGCCCAGGCCAAGGTCTATGCCTGGCTGATGTGCCAGGCCCGGGAACTGCAGGAGATCGAGGTCGCGCTGGTCTACCTGGACGTCGACAGTGACAGCCAGACGCTGTTCAGCGAACACCACGCGGCGGACGATCTGCAGGTGTTCTTCGAGGCGCAGTGCCAGCGCTTCCTGGCCTGGGCGCAAGGGCAGGCGCAGCGCCACGCCGAGCGGGACCTTGGCTTGCGGGCCCTGGTTTTTCCCTACCCTGAATTTCGCCAGGGCCAGCGCCAGCTGGCCGAGACCCTGTACAAGGCGGTGAGTACCGGGCGTTGCCTGATGGCCCAGGCCAGCACCGGTATCGGCAAGACCCTGGGCACGCTGTTTGCGCTGCTCAAGGCGATGGTGCCGCAGCAGCTGGACAAGCTCTACTTCCTGACGGCCAAGACACCGGGGCGGGCGCTGGCCCTGGACGCGCTGCGCCAGCTCAACCAGGCCAGCCCGCAGCCGGCGCTGCGGGGCCTGGAGCTGATTGCCCGCGACAAGGCCTGCGAACACCCAGGCAGCGCCTGCCATGGCGAGTCCTGCCCGCTGGCCATGGGTTTCTACGACCGTCTGCCCGGTGCCCGCGAGGCTGCCGCCCAGGTGCCGCTGCTCGATCGCGCGAGCCTGCGCGAGGTGGCCCTGGCGCACCAGGTGTGCCCGTACTACCTGGGCCAGGAGATGGCGCGCTGGGTCGACCTGCTGGTGGCCGACTACAACTACTACTTCGATGCCCACGCCCTGTTGTACGGTCTGGCCGAAGCCAACCAGTGGCGCACGGCGGTACTGGTGGACGAGGCGCACAATCTGGTCGAGCGTGGCCGGCAGATGTACAGCGCCAGCCTCGACCAGGGCCAGTTGCAGGCCTTGCGCCAAGGCAAGCCGGCCGGGTTGGGGAGTGCGCTGGATCGCCTGAACCGGCAATGGAACGCGCTGTACAAGGCACAACTGGCCCCGTACCAGGCCGGCGAGCAACTGCCGCAAGCGTTCCTGCGGGCGTTGCTGCAGTGCATCGGCCTGATCCAGGAGCGCATGAACCAGGCGCCGGCCGAGGTCGAGCCCAAGGTGCTCGAGTTCTACTTCCAGGCCTTGCAGTTCAGTCGCATCGCCGAGCTGTTCGACGAGCACTTCCTGTTCGACATCAGCCTGCGCAACGGCCCGCGCGGGCGGCGCCTGGCCACCCTGTGCCTGCGCAACGTGGTACCCGCGCGGCTGCTGGGCCCGAGGATGAGCGCGGCGCGCAGCGTCACGCTGTTCTCCGCGACGCTCAACCCGCGGCACTTCTATCGCGACCTGTTGGGCATGCCTGGGGACACCGCCTGGCTGGAGGTGGCCGCGCCGTTTCGCGCCGAGCAGTTGCAGGTGCGTATCGTCAGCGAGGTGTCGACCCGCTACCAGCAGCGCCAGGCCTCGCTGGCGCCGATCGTCGAGCTGATCGCCGCGCAGTACGCCGGCCAGCCGGGCAACTACCTGGCCTTCTTCAGCAGCTTCGAGTACCTCGAGCAAGTGGCCCGGCTGCTGGCCGAGCGGCACCCGCAGATTCCCGCCTGGCAGCAGGCGCCGGGGATGGACGAGGCCGGGCGCGAGGCGTTTCTCGCCCGTTTCGTCGCCGACGGCCAGGGAATCGGCTTCGCCGTGCTGGGCGGCGCCTTCGGCGAGGGCGTGGACCTGCCGGGCACGCGCCTGATCGGTGCGTTCGTCGCCACCCTCGGGCTGCCCCAGGTCAATCCGGTCAACGAGCAGTTCAAGCGGTATCTGGGGCGGCAGTTCGGCGCCGGTTTCGACTATGCCTACCTATACCCGGGGGTACGCAAGGTGATCCAGGCAGCCGGGCGGGTGATCCGTGGCGAGCAGGACCGTGGCGTGCTGGTGCTGATCGACGAACGCTTCGCCGAACCGCGGGTGCGGCAGATGTTCCCGAGTTGGTGGCACTGCCCCTGAACGCGCCCATCGCCTGGCGTTGAAACTCCCAGTACACTGCGCGTTCCAACCCCAACATTCGTTGCATTCGAGGTTCCGCATGACGCTCAGTCCTTTGGCAGGCAAGCCGGCTCCAGCCAGCGTGCTGGTCGATATTCCCCGCCTGTTGACCGCCTACTACACCGGCCGTCCCGACGCCGCGGTGGCGGCCCAGCGCGTGGCCTTCGGCACCTCGGGCCATCGGGGCAGCTCGTTCGACCTGAGCTTCAACGAGTACCACGTGCTGGCGATCACCCAGGCCATTTGCCTGTACCGCCAGGAGAAGGGCATCGATGGCCCGTTGTTCATCGGCGCCGACACCCATGCGCTGTCCGCGCCGGCTGCCGCCAGCGCCCTGGAAGTGCTGGCCGCCAACGGTGTGCAGGTGATGCTCAGCCAGGACGACGAGTACACCCCGACCCCGGCGGTGTCCCACGCCATTCTCTGCTACAACCGTGGCCGCCAGCAGGGCCTGGCCGACGGCATCGTCATCACGCCGTCGCACAACCCGCCGCAAAGCGGCGGCTTCAAGTACAACCCGCCCAACGGCGGTCCGGCCGACAGCGACGTGACCAAATGGATCGAAGCCAAGGCCAACGAGCTGCTGGCGGCTGGCCTGGCCGGCGTCAAGCGCATGGACCACCAGCAGGCGCTGAACGCCCCGACCACCCAGCGGCATGACTACCTTGGCAGCTATGTCGCCGACCTGGAAAACGTCATCGACTTCGACGTGATCCGCGGCGCCAACCTGCGCCTGGGTGTCGATCCGCTGGGCGGCGCCGGGGTGCGCTACTGGTCGGCCATCGCCGAGCGCTACCGGCTGAACCTGGAAGTGGTCAACACCGAAGTCGACCCGACCTTCCGCTTCATGACCGTCGACTGGGACGGCCAGATCCGCATGGACCCGTCCTCGCCGCACGCCATGCAGGGCCTGATCGGCCTGCGCGAGCGCTTCGACGTGGCCTTCGCCTGCGACCCGGACCACGACCGCCATGGCATCGTCACCCCGGACGGCCTGCTGCAGCCGAACAACTACCTGGCCGTGGCCATCGACTACCTGTACCGCCATCGCCCGCAATGGCGTGCCGATGCGGCGGTGGGCAAGACCGTGGTCTCCAGCGGCCTGATCGACCGTGTCACCGCGGGCTTGGGGCGTGAGTTGCACGAGGTGCCGGTGGGCTTCAAGTTCTTCGCCCAGGGCCTGTTCGACGGCTCGCTGGGCTTTGGCGGCGAAGAGAGCGCCGGCGCCTCGTTCCTGCGCAAGGACGGCACGGTCTGGGCCACCGACAAGGACGGCCTGATCCCGGCGCTGCTGGCAGCCGAGATGACCGCGCGTACCGGGCGCAACCCGAGCCAGATCTACGCCGAGCTCACCGCCAGACTGGGCAAGCCGTACGCCACCCGGGTCGAGGCCAAGGCCGACGCACGGCAGAAGGCGCTGCTGAGCAAGCTGTCGCCGGAGCAGGTCAAGTCCACCGAGCTGGCCGGCGAGCCGATCGAGCAGATCCTCAGCCATGCCCCGGGCAACAACCAGGCCATCGGCGGTCTCAAGGTGATGACCGCCAATGGCTGGTTCGCCGCACGCCCATCGGGCACCGAGGACATCTACAAGATCTACGCCGAGAGCTTCATCGACGAGGCGCACCTCGAGCGCCTGGTGGCCGAGGCCCAGGTCCTGGTGGACGCGGCCATCGCCTGATCGATAGTGCTGTCAGTCGCGGGGCAGGCCCGCTCCCACGCGCCGGTAGGTTGACGTGGGAGCGGGCTTGCCCCGCAGTGTGTTTGGTTGTTCCAAAGATGGAACGATCCATGCCATTTCAGCTATCTAGTGCACGATTAGCCTCACCGGTAAGGTTATACCCATCCACGAGAGGAGGCTTCTCATGAAAAAGATCCAGGGTATCTACCGCAGCCCTCATGCCCACTGGGTGGGCGACGGCTTCCCGGTGCGCAGCCTGTTCACCTATGACAACCTGGCCCGGCAGATCAGCCCGTTCCTGCTGCTGGATTACGCCGGCCCTCACGATTTCACCCCCACCACTACGCGGCGTGGTGTCGGCCAGCACCCGCACCGCGGTTTCGAGACAGTGACCATCGTCTACCAGGGCGAAGTGGAACACCGCGACTCCACCGGGGCTGGTGGCCTGATCGGCCCGGGCGATGTGCAATGGATGACTGCGGCAGGCGGCATCCTCCACGAGGAGTTCCATTCCCCGGCCTTCGCCCGCAGCGGCGGCATGCTGGAGATGGTCCAGCTGTGGGTCAACCTGCCGGCCAAGGACAAGCGTGCCGACGCCGGTTACCAGACCCTGCTGGCCAGCGACATTCCCGTGGTGAGCCTGGCAGACGAGGCGGGCAGCCTGCGAGTGATCGCGGGGCGCTACCAGGAGCACTCGGGACCTGCGCGGACCTTCACCGAGATGGATGTCTGGGACCTGCGCTTGAAGGCCGGCGCGACCCTGCAACTGCCGTTGGCGGCCGGACGCAATGCCGCCCTGGTGGTGTTGCGCGGTACCTTGCGGGTCAACGCCGAACGGGATGCCGGGCCGGCCAGCCTGGTGCTGCTGGCACGCGAGGGTGAGGATGTGCGGGTCGAGGCGCTGGAGGATGTCAGCGTGCTGCTGCTCAGCGGCGAGCCGATCGACGAGCCCATCGTCGGCTACGGGCCGTTCGTGATGAACAGCCAGGCGGAAATCGCCGAGTCCTTCGATGACTTCCAGGCCGGCCGTTTCGGCCAGATGGGCGCAGCCGAGCGCGGCGCCCAGCACTGAGCACGATCGCGGGGCAAGCCCGCTCCCACCGTGGCCGCAACGGGCTGCGTGGGAGCGGGCTTGCCCCGCGATTTTTCTAACGCCTCATGCCTGATCCGGCACTACCGCGATCACATCGATCTCCATCAGCCATTCAGCCTGCGCCAGGCCGGCCACCACCAGCCCGGTGGAAATCGGAAACACCCCCTTCAGCCACTTGCCGACCTCCATGTACACCGGTTCGCGAAAGCGCGGGTCGGTGATGTAGGTGGTGGTCTTTACGATGTGCGACAGGTCCGAGCCGGCCTCTTCGAGCAGTTGCTTGACGTTCTTCATCGCCTGCTCGGCTTGTGCCCGGGGGTCGCCCAGACCTACCAGGCGCCCTTCGAAATCGGTGCCGACCTGGCCACGCACGTAGATGGTGTTACCGGCTCTGACGGCCTGGCACAGGTCGTTGTCCAGGCTCTGGTTGGGGTAGGTGGCCTTGGTGTTGAACATGCGGATGCGGGTGTGGGTTGGCATCAGTGAGCTCCGAGGGTGCTGATGGTGCTGATCGAGGTGGCCTGTTCGTCCGTCGCGCGTTGTTCGCGGTCGCGGTAGGCCAGGTAGGTACGCTGGGTGGCGATATGGCCGGCGACGTGCTTGGCGTCGTGCCATACCCCCCAGATGAACGACGAGCCGCGGCGCGACAGCCAGGGCAGGCCGAGGAAGTAGACCCCAGGCTCCCGGGACACGCCTCGCTGGTGCAGGGGCTTGCCGTTGGCATCGAAGGTGTCGACCTGCAGCCAGCTGAAGTCCACGCCATAGCCGGTGGCCCAGATGATGCTGGTGACCCCGGCCTTGGCCAGGTCGAGCTCGCGCAGCGGGTTGCTCACGCAGTCCGGGTCGGGCAAGCGCTGGCGTGCCTCGGGCTCCTCCGGCAGGTCCAGACCGTTGCGCGCGACATAGGCATCGGCGGCGTCGAGCAGGGCCAGGTAGTTCTCGTCGCCACGGCGGATGTTCTCGGCCAGGTTGTCCTGGAAGCGCGCCACGCCGTTGTCGAACGACTGGGTCAGGCCGACCAGGGTCATGCCCTGGTGGGCGAGGGCGCGAAAGTCCACAGTGTGTCCGCCACGCGCACCGGACACGGCGATGGTCACGTGCTCGCGACCGGGCTTGGCGATCTCGGCGTCCCACTCGCCGAGCACGCCCAGCCACCAGCAGAAGTCACGGTTGCGGTAGCTGCGCGGCGGACGGTCGTGGGCGCCGACCGACAGGTACACCTGGCGCCCGGCGCGCATCAGTTCCTCGGCGATCTGCACGCCCGAAGAGCCGGCGCCGACCACCAGCACTGCGCCGTCGGGCAGTTGCTGCGGGTTGAAGTAGGCGGCGGAGTGAATCTGCTGCAGGCGTGCGTCCTGTGGCGCGATGGCGGGGATGACCGGCTTCTGGAACGGGCCGGTGGCGGCCACCACGCGGTTGGCGCGAATCACGCCCTGGTTGGTCTCGATGGTGAAGCCCGGGCGGTCGGCATTGCGCACCACGCGCTTGACCTCGACACCGGTGCGTACCGGCAGGTTGTACTTGCGCACGTACTGTTCGAAGTAGTCCGCGACCTGCTCCTTGCCGGCGAAGGCATCGGCGTCGAGGTCGAATTCCAGCCCCGGGAAGCGGTCGTGCCAGACCGGGCCGTTGGCCACCAGCGAGTCCCAGCGGCCACTGCGCCAGGCCTCGGCGATACGCTTGCGCTCCAGTACCAGGTGCGGCACGCCGAGCTTGCTCAGGTGTTCGCTCATGGCCACGCCGGCCTGGCCGGCGCCGACCACGAGGGTATCGATTTCGAGATTGTTCAGTGTCATGTCCCAGCCCTTCTTCAGCGGCGTTCTTGTTCAGGTCGGTGTTGCCTGGGATCAGACTAGGGATGGGCCGGACATCGCGAAAATAGTATTTAGCTGGGGCTTGCCGATAAATTGGCGAAGGGGTGCGATGGATGGGAGCGGGCAGTGTGGCAGCCTGTTGGTGCCTTAGGCTCTGTAGGCAAGGCATGGTCATCCAGCGTTGTGGGAGCGGCGCACCGCCGTTGCCACGACAGAGCCTAGTTTTTTCCTGGCCAGTGCCGAGGAAAATGTTGGTTTCGCCGCTACTGGGGCACACCGAGAATGCCGGTAAACCCACACAGGAGCTGCACCATGACCTTCTCCATCATCGGCCGCTGCCAGGAAACCGGCCAGCTGGGCATCGCCATCAGTTCATCGAGCATCGCCGTCGGTGCCCGTTGCCCGTGGGTACGGGCCGGGGTAGGCGCCGTGGCCACCCAGAACATCACCTTGCCGGCCCTGGGGCCGCAGGTCCTCGATGCCCTCGAGCAGGGCCAGATGCCCCCGGCCGCTGCATTGGACCGGGTCCTCAGTGCCAATGGCTGGAGCGAGTACCGCCAGCTCACGGTGATCGACAGCCACGGCCAGGTGGCGTTTTTCACCGGCAAGCAGGCATTGGGCGTGCACCACGCCGTGGCTGGCGAGCAGTGCGTGGCGGCAGGCAACCTGTTGACCGCGCCAGCGGTGATCGACGCCATGGTCGCAGCCTTCGAGCAGAGCGCAGGCCATCTCGCCGACCGCCTGCTGGCGGCCATGCAGGCGGCGCTGGCCGCCGGCGGTGAAGCGGGGCCGGTGCACTCGGCGGCGTTGAAGATCGCCGGCGAACTCACCTGGCCCCTGGTGGACCTGCGGGTGGATTGGGCCGAGCACGACCCGATCGGCCAGCTCGACGGGTTGTGGCAGGCCTATCGGCCGCAGATGCAGGACTACGTGACCCGCGCGCTCGACCCGACTGCCGCGCCCAGCTATGGGGTGCCGGGCGATGAATGAGCGCTCCAGCCGTGCGCTGCTGGCGCGGCTGGTGGGGTTCGCCACCGTCAGCCGGGATTCCAACCTTGAACTGATCACATTCATTCGCGACTACCTCGCCGGCCAAGGTGTCGAGAGCGAACTGTTTCTCAACGACGAAGGCACCAAGGCCAACCTGTTCGCCACTATCGGCCCGGATGATCGCGGCGGTGTGGTGCTGTCCGGGCATACCGACGTGGTGCCGGTGGATGGCCAGGCATGGACGGTCGCGCCGTTCTGCCTCAGCGAGCGTGATGGGCGCTTGTATGGCCGGGGCACCGCCGACATGAAAGGCTTCATCGCTTCGGTGCTGGCGGCGGTGCCGGTGTTTCTTGCCCAGCCGCTGCGCCTGCCGGTGCACCTGGCGTTCTCCTACGACGAAGAAGTCGGTTGCCTGGGCGTGCGCTCGATGCTTGCAGCGCTGGCCCAGCGACCGCACAAGCCGCGACTGTGCCTGATCGGCGAGCCGACCGAGCTCAAGCCGGTGCTGGGCCACAAGGGCAAACTGGCGATGCGCTGCCAGGTGCACGGCGCAGCCTGCCATTCGGCGTATGCGCCCTATGGGGTGAACGCCATCGAGTATGCGGCACGGCTGATCGGCAAGCTGGGCGAGCTAGGCGACGAACTGGCGCGACCGGAGCACCACGATCGACGTTTCGATCCGCCGTTCTCCACGGTACAGACCGGGGTGATTCAGGGAGGGCGGGCGCTGAACATCGTGCCGGAGGCGTGCACGTTCGATTTCGAGGTGCGCGCCTTGCCGGGCTTCGAGGCCCAGGCGGTGGCCGACCGCTTGCAGGCCTACGCAGAGACCGAGTTGCTGCCGCGCATGCGGAGCGTCAGCGCCGCCAGCGCCATTCGCCTGCAGCCGTTGAGCGCCTACCCGGGGCTGGCCACGCCGGCCGATAGCGAGGCGGCGCGACTGGTGGCCCTGCTCAGTGGTTCGAGCGAGTTCGGCACGGTGGCCTTCGGCACCGAAGGTGGCTTGTTCGACCAGGCTGGAATTCCGACCGTGGTATGCGGGCCGGGGAGCATGGAGCAGGGGCACAGGCCGGACGAGTTCGTCAGCCTCGAGCAGCTGCAAGGGTGCGATGCGCTGCTGCTGCGCCTGGCCCAGTACCTGCGCCAGGGCTGAGGTCGAGCAGCTCCGCTCCCACGCCATCGTCGTGGGAGCGGGCCTGGGTTACAACGGTTCAGGCTTGAACAACGGCTTCTTCATCACGCCTTTGATCCAGGCGATGGCAATCAGCGAAACCACCACCAGCACCACGCCCGCCGTGCCAAAGATCTTCAGGCTCATCTCCGGGCTGGGCGAGGCGTTCCAGATCGCATAGAGCATCCCGCCTATCCCGAACAGTTGCGGCAGCGGGTAGAACGGCGTGCGAAACGGCCGCGTCAGGTGTGGATAGCGCAGGCGCAGGGCGATCACGTCCAGGTGCACGATGATGTAGGCCAGCAGCCAGGCCAGGGCCGCGGAGAGCAGCAGCAGGTTGATCGCCGCCGCGTCCTGGCCCATCAGCACGATCGGCAGGCCGGTGATGGCGGCGACGAACAGCACCGCCACCCAGGGGGTGCGCGCCTGTGGGCTGAGCTTCTTGAACTGCGGGAACGCCTGGCCATTGCAGGCCATGCCGTAGAGCATGCGCGGGATGGCCGCCAACGAGGTGTTGAGGGTGCTGCAGGTGGCGGTGACCGCGGCGATCACCAGGAATACCTCGCCGGTCTTGCCGAACACCGTGGTGGCGAACAGGTAATGGGGCAGGGCATCGCTGCCCAGTGCCTCGCGCGGCACCAGGAACAGCGCACCGAGGCCATACAGGCCAATGGTGGCGAAGATCACGGTAAGGCCGATGATCATCGCGCGCGGGATGTTGCGCTCGGGCTTGCGTGTTTCCTCCACCAGCGAGCAGACGAACTCGGCGCCGACGAAGCCCCACACGGCCATGGCGGTCAGGGCCAGCACGCCGGCACCCATGGGGTTCCAGTCGCCTTGCAGCAAGGTCGCGGTGGCACCTTCGGCATGCCCTTCGCTGATCGCGGCGATACCGAGGATCAGCAGCACGATGACCATGACCACGGCCATGGCGCTCTGTAGCTTGGCGAAGATGTCGATGCCCATGAGGTTGAGCAAGGTGAACAGGGCGAGCACGCCGAAGGCCACCGAATAGGGCGGGAACACGCCGGGGTAGACCTTGCCGACGATCAGGTCGAGCAGCAGCAGCTCGGCCGAGAGGGCGAACATTGCCACCACGACATAGCCGGAGAAGGTCGCCAGGATCGCCGGGAAGTGTCCCAGCGCCACTTCGGTGTAGCTCGACAGGCTGCCGGCCCGTGGCACCAGCAGGGCCAGTTCGGAAAACGAGAAGGCATAGCTCAGGGCCAGCAGGTAGGCCAGCCCCAATGGCACGATGAAGCCCAGGCCGGCGGTGCCGACCCCCTGCAGCATCATCACCATCACTCCTTGCGATACCACCAGGCCGATGGCCACGGCCAGCAACGACCCCAGCCCCAGGACCCGGCGAAAGCCGGCTTGATCGTGCTGCACGCTGGCAGGCACGGACGCAGTTGCACTCATGACAGTTCCCCGCTCTTTGTTGTTGTAGTTGCGCCAGATACTGGGGCAGGGGGTGGGACGGGGAAATTATTAAAAATGTGGTCGATGGGGAGGAAAAAACTGTGTGTCGCGAAAGGGCTGCGCAGCCGCCGCGGAATCGACGCTGGATGATCGATAGCCGGGGCCGCTTTGCCGCCCTTTCGCGGCACAAGGCCGCCGCTGCAGGGTGAAGCGGTCTTGCGCTATGCCTGCAACCCTTCCAGCAAGCAGCGCAGCGCGGCCTTGACCCGTTCGGCAGCCGCCTGCGGATCGTCCTGGGCGATCACCCACATGCCGCTGTCACCCATTGCGCCATTGATCAGGTGAGCCATGGCCAGCGCATCGAACGCGCGCAGGCGCCCGGCCTCTTGCAGTTCCACCAGCCCCTGGACCATGGGCCCGATATAGCTGGCTTCCTCCAGTTCGCGCAGGCGCGGGCCAAGTACCGCAGGCGCATCCTGGAGCAGGATGCGCCGCAGGGCGGGGTCGTGGAGCAGGTCGTAGTAGTACAGGCAAGTGTCGATGTAGCCCTCCAGCGGGTCATCGTGGGTGGCGTAGCGCACATCCAGCGCCTGGTTGATCTCATCCAGCAAGTGCTGCACCACGGCGGCGAACAGCCCGGCCTTGCCGCCGAAATGATGGTGCAGGGCGCCACGGGTAAGGTCGGCCTGGGCGCACAGTTCATCCATCACCACGGCGTTGAAGCCCTGCTCGGCGAACTGGCGGCGAGCCACGGCGATCAGCCGTTCGGTGGTTTGCGCGCTCATGGCGGCGCGGCTGCGGCGGGGGGCGGGCATGGTGGACTCCGGTCGAAAAACGAGTGCTGCAAATTAGCATACGTTGCGTATGTCAGAAAATGACATTAGCATACGCTGCGTATGTGAATTTGAGGTGACCACCGTGACTGCTCTCGTGAAACGCAACCGCCTGACCTGGCTGGCCGAACTGCCAGGCTTGTTGCGCCTGGCCTTGCCGCTGGTGCTGGGGTTGTCCGCGGCCGAGCTGATCAGCCTGACCGACACCGTGTTGCTGGCATCGCTGGGTACCGTGGTACTGGCCTGTGTCGCCCTCACCAGCAGCGCCGGGCTGATCTTCCACGCAGGGCTGTACGGCATGCTCGCGACCCTGAGCGTGCGCGTGGGGCATGCCTTCGGTGCCGATGATCCCGGCGCGGTGGCGCGCACCCTGCGCGCCGGGCTTGGCTATGGGTTGCTGATCGGCGTGCTGGGCTGCCTGGCGATGCTGGCCAGTCTGCCCGTGTTGCAGTGGCTGGGCGTGCCGCTGCCGGACGTGGCGCTGCTGACCCCGTACTGGCAAGCCATGGCGGTGTTCCTGATCCCGTACTGCCTGGCGGTGGTGTTCAAGGATGTCCTTGAAGCCATCGGTCGGCCGTGGGTCGGCGTGCTGCTGGTGATGAGCGCCGTGCTGTTCAACATTCCGCTCAGCTACGGCCTGATCCATGGCCACTTCGGCCTGCCTGCCCTGGGGCTGATGGGCGCGGGGATCGCCGGGGTGCTCGCCGAGTCGTTGGCGGTGCTGCTGGCCCTGGCCTACTGGCGCCTGGCGCCGTCGCTGGCGCGCTATCGACAGGCACCTCAGGGCGCGCGCCTGGGGTGGGGGACACTGTTGAACGAGGGCTGGCCGCTGGGGTTGGGCTACCTGGCCGAGGCCGGCGCGGTGGTGATCGCCGCCTGGATGCTCGGCTGGCTGGGCAACGCCGCGCTGGCGGCCAACCAGGTGGTGCAGTCGGTCGGTGCCTTGTTGTACATGCTGCCGCTGGGCATGGCCGCGGCGGTGAGCATCCGCATCAGCCAGGCCCAGGGGCGCGGCGAGACGGCGCGGATCCGTGCCATCGGCACGGCCACTTTCGTCAGCGTCAGTGCCTGGATGCTGGTGGCCACGGTGCTGCTGGCGCTGTTCGGTCGGGATATCGCCGAGGCCATGAGCGATGACCCGCAGGTGATCGCCATCGCCGTGCCGATGTTCGTGGTGGTCGCGGCGATGCAGGTGGCCGACGGCCTGCAGTCCACGGCGCTGGGTGCCCTGCGCGGGCTGCAGGACTACCGCTGGCCGGTGGGGGTGACGATGGTCAGCTATTGGTTGCTGGCGTTGCCACTGAGCTACTGGCTGGCGTTTCACTCGACGCTGGGCGCGGTGGGGGTGTGGGTCGGCTTTGCCAGCGGTCTGACGGTGGCGGCGCTGTTGCTGCCGTGGCGGTTCTACCGGTTGCAGGGGACGGTAGATGTGACGGCGCAAGGCTGCGCGACTGCCCGCTGAGTTCGCTGGCCTTGTTGCGCAGTGCCAGTGGCCCGGTCCTCAGGCGCGGTAGAACACTGCCAGCCATACCGTGGCCACACCGGCCTCGGTCCATTCGACGCGATGCCGGCAGTGGGGCGGCAGGTGCAGGTGGTCTCCGGCCTGCAGCACCCGGGCTTGCGCCTCATCCGCCAGTCGCACTCCGGCGCTGCCGCTGAGCACAACCACCCATTCCCCTTCGTCCTGGTCGTACCAGTAGCCTGGCGGGCTGGCCTGGCCACTGGAGACGATGCGCTCGATGCGCAGGCCTGGCCGGCGCAGCAGGTCGTCGAAGCGTTCTTCAGCCTGCGGATCGAGGGCGGGCAGGGCGCTGAACAGGTTGTCGGGCATGGCGGTCGCTCGTGCGGTTGGTGGGCGCCAGTGAGTGTAGCGCTGCGCTGGGTCGGGCAGTCGCGAATGGCCCGAGGGCGTCCATGCCACTGTGGGACCGTGCAGCTAGCGCCCCAAGGGCAGTGCGACGCCGATCAGGGCGAACAGGCCGCCGCAGCAACGGTTGAAGCCGCGTCCACCCTTGGCCAGCCACGGCCGGATACGGAACGCCAGGCGTGCCAGCAGGTACTCCACCAGGCATTCGACACTGGCGAAGGTCGCCGCCATCACCACGAACTGCAGCAGCAGGCCACGCTGCGGGTCGATGAACTGCGGCAGGAACGCGCCGTAGAACAACAACACCTTGGGATTGGCCACGGCCGACAGGCAGCCCTGGCGGAACAGCCCGGCATTGCTCAACCGGGCGTTGCCCGAGGGCTGCTCCAACTGCAGCGCCGGGGTACGCCACAACTGGATCCCCAGCCACAGCAGATAGGCGCCGCCCACCCACTTGAGCACGCTCAGCAGCGAGGCCGAAGCCTGCAGCAGGGCGCTCAGGCCGAACATGGTCAGGGCGATCAGGGCGCTGAAGCCGAACACGCCGCCGAGGATGGTGAACAGCGTGCGCCGGGCGCCGTACAGCGCACCGTGGGTGAGGGCCAGCAGGCTGTTCGGACCAGGGGTCAGCGACAGACCGATGCTGGCCAGCAGATAGATGAGCCAGGTGTCGAGGGCCATGGGGCACGCCTTGTTGAAAATCCGGGCGCCAGTGTAAGGCAGGGGTGGGCGAGGGAAGGGTATGATCTGGACATTCGATCGTGATATCTGGACATCGCCATGACCCCCGACCTGCGCCTGCTGATCCTGCCGCTGCCAGCGTTCGCCCTCCTGCCTTTCGGTGCCTTTCTCGACAAGCTGCGTTTCTCTGCCGATGACGAGGACTACAGTCGCCAGCGCTATTGCCGCTGGCAGGTGCTGGGGCTGGACGAACAGGCGCTGGTGTCGAGCAGTGGCGCGGTGGTGCAGGTCGAATTGACGCCGGAGCAGGTTCAGTGGCGGGACGTGGACTACCTGGTGCTGTTCGGCGGGCGCAATGCGGCCGAGACGGCGGCGCTGGCGCCACGCTACCAGGCGTTGCTGCGGCAGGCGGCCAGGGCCGGGGTGAAGCTGGTGAGCGTTGACAATGCCGCCTTCCTGCTGGCGGCCTGTGGCCTGCTCGAGGGGCACAAGGTGGTGGTGCACTGGCGCCACGAAGCGGAGTTTCGCGCTTCGTTCCCGCACTTGCAGGTGCTGACCGAGCAGTTGTATTGCTTCGATGGCGCGCGTATCTCCTGTGCCGGTGGCACTGCCGCCATCGACCTGGCCGTGGAGCTGGTTGCCCGTGCCAGTGGCCGGGCACGGGCGCTCAAGGGCCTGGCCGACATGCTGGTGGACGAGAGCCGCGACAGCCGCCATGCATTGCGTTCGCTGGAAGCCGGCAGTGGCCAGGGGCGCCAGGTACAGCGGGCCACGGCGCTGATGCGCCATCACCTGGCCGCGCCGTTGTCGATCGAGCAAATGGCCGCGCAGCTGGGGATCAGTCGGCGTCAGCTCGACCGCCAGTTCCAGGCAGCCCATGGCATGAGCGCCAAGGCCTGGTGGCTGGAGATGCGCCTGCAGCAGGTGCGCTGGCGGTTGCTCAACTCCAGCCACAGCCTGGCGCAGATCGCCGACGAGGTGGGGCTGGGAGACGCCAGCCACCTGGGCAGGTCGGTGCGGCGGCGGTTTGGCTGCACGGCGCTGGCGTTGCGCCGTGGCGGGTTTTCCAGCACCGCGCAGCCGGGACCCGACGGGCAGGCCTGACCCTGTCTACTGCGGTGAGCCGAACACGCCGGTCCAGTAGATGCCGGCATCGCTCTTCGGGTCCACGGCATACGCCGCGCCCAATTCGCGGTAGTCCGGGTTCATCAGCGTCGCGCAGTGGCCGGGGCTGGCCAGCCAGCCGTCGACCACCTTGCGCGCGGTATCGCGCCCGGCGGCGATGTTCTCGCCAATCTGCCGGTACAGGTAGCCGGCCAGTTCGGCACGGTCGCCTGGCGTGCGGCCCTCGCGGTCGATATGGTCGAAGAAGTTCTGGTTGGCCATGTTCCGCGTGTGGCTGGCGGCAACCCCGGCCAGGGTAGTGTTCCAGGCCAGTGCCGGGGCGGCGGCGAAGGGCTGGCCGGCGCATTGGCGCGGCACGTTGCGGGCAGCGTTGATCTCCTGGAGCAGTTTCTGGCCTTCGGCCTGCCAGTCGCCGAGGCGGCCGCTGAGCAACGGGCGGGCCAGGACGATGCGCCAGTCACGGCCTTCCTGGCTGACGCCGATATCGACGAACTGCGGGTCGAGCACCACCTGGCAGAAGCTTTCCTCGATGGCCTTCATCGCCGCCCTGGCATCGCGTGGGCCGGACAGGCTGATGGCCTGGACGTTGACCATGGGGTAGGCGGCGCGGGTCATGGCCTGTTGCAGGTCACGGGTCCCCTCCGGCGACAGTGCCAGGCGGGTGTCGCTATTGAGCGGCGGCAGCTCCAGGGAAGCCTCGCCGCCGCAGCGCTGGGCCTGGCTGCGGTAAAGGTTGATCGTATCGATCAGTTGCGCTTCCTCGCCGGAGAAAGCCTGGGCGCTGGCCGAAGCGAGCAGGCCCAGCGTCAGGCCGAAGAAGCAGGCAACGGATGGGACGCGCATGTGGATCTCCCTGTAACTGGCAGCGTCTGGATCTGCGCTGCTCATCCTACACAAGCGCGGGGCGTTTGGCCCGGTGCAGTGCAATGCAATGGACGCTCGCCAATCGTTTGCGTGCGGCAAAAGAGGCAGTAGACCGGTGGGCGTGGGAAAAGTGCGGCGCCACGGCGAAATTTTTCCAGGGGCACCGCTCAGTGGGCCTGCGTCGGGTTCGGCCGGTAGAACAGAACGTGCTGGGTTTGCGCGGTGCGGCGATAGGCCTTGGCCCCGTCCTGGCCCAGGCGATTGAGCACCATGCTGGCCACGTCTAGCCAACGACGTTTCAGCCCAGGGTCAGGCTCAGCACCAGCGGCAGGGTGACGGCGGCGGCCACGGTCTGTACCGCGATGATGGTGGCCATCAACGGTGCATTGCCGCCCATCTGCCGCGCCATCACGTAGGACGACGAGGCGGTGGGCAGGGCCTGGAACAGCACCGCGACCACGGCGGCCTGGCCATCCAGGCCGAGCAGGCGGCACAGGCTCCAGGTGGTCAGCGGCATGACCAGGAACTTGAACAGCGACGCGGCCATCAAGGGCGCGACTTGCTGGCCCAGGCGCGCGCCGCCCAGCGCCGCGCCGACGCACAGCAGCCCCAGTGGCAGGGCCGCCTGGCCGAGGGCCTTGACCGTCGGCTCCAGCCCCACAGGCAGGCCCAGACCGGTCACCCGCAGCAGCAGGCCGCCGGCGCAACCGACGATCAATGGATTGGCGAAGATTGCCCGCAGTACAGTGGCCGGCGAGCTGTGGCGAGCGCTGAAGCGGGCGAACACCAGTACGCAGAGCAGGTTGACCAGGGGCACGATGGCCGCGTTGGCCACTGCGGCCAGGGCGATCCCGGCGCTGCCGTAGACGCCGGCGGCGAGGGTGGCGCCGATGTAGTTGTTGAAACGCACGCCGCCCTGGAACACCGAGGTGAAGTCGGCTCCGACGTGGCTGGCCATGCCTTGGTAGAGCACCAGCAGCAGGGCACCGAGCAGGGTGGAGAGCATCAGCGCGCCGACCATGCCCAGGACGGGCACGCCGTCGAGGTTGGCGGTGGCCAGGCCATGCAGGAACAGCGAGGGCAGCAGGACGTAGTAGCTCAGGCGTTCGGCGCCGGACCAGAAGGTTTCGGCGACAAAGCCACGGACGCGCAGCCAGGTACCCAGGGCGATGAGCAGGATGATCGGGACGAGGGTGGTCAACAGCAGGTGGAGCATGGCGGGCGGTCCGTGGTCGGGTATCGGCACAGCCTACTGTGGACGACCGGTTTGGAAAAACGTTGTTTTCTGCAGCGAATGATGAGGAAAACTGCATGGTTGTAGCCAGCCCGCGCCTGGCGCGAGTCGCTCAGGCTTCCAGGGCGGTGCGCAGCACGGCGCTCAGATGGCGTCGTTGGCTTTTCTCGTGTTCCAGCAGGACCATGCGTCGGGTCAGTTGTGGTTCGCCGAAGGGCAGTACGGTGGCGGCGGGCAGGCGTGCGAGGTCGTCGTCGCTCATCGGGATGATCGCTACCCCGAGGCCCATGGCGGCCATGCGCGCGAGGGCTTCCTGGCTGTCGAGCTCCATCTGTTCGCTGACTTGCAGGTGCTGGCGGCGCAGCTCCTGTTCGATCTGCCGGCCGGCCCAGGCGCGCTTGTCGAAGCGCAAGAACGGCTGGCTGGCGAGCAGTTGCGGCAGGCTCTGGCCGCTCAGGTCGGGGCTGGCGATGGCCCAGAAGCGGTCTTCGAACAGGGCGGTGTACTGCAGGTTCTGTGGGTAGGGGCTGACGGGTTCGGTGGTGATGGCGGCGTCGAGCTCGCCATCTTCGACGCGGCGGGCGAGCTCGGCGGACATGCCGGAGACCACGCTGACGTGCAGCTGTGGGTGATGGGCCTTGATCCAGACCAGGGCCTTGGGCAGGCGTCGGGCGAGGACGGTATGGATGGCGCCGATGCGTAGCCGTCCGCGCAGGGCGGGGCCGCTGGCGAGGGTGTCGGCCAGTTCGTCGTAGGCGGCGAGGATGCTTTCGGCGCGGGTCACCGCGAGTTGGCCGGCCTCGGTCAGGGTCACCTGGCGGCGGCTGCGGTCGAACAGCGGGACCTGGAGCTCGTCTTCGAGGGTCTTGATGTGCAGGCTCACGGCTGAGGGGGTCAGGCTCAGGAGGTCGGCTGCACGGGCGAAGGTGCCGTGGCGGGCGATGGTTACCAGGGTGCGGAGGGCTTTGAGTGACACACTGGGGCTCCTGAGGTTTTCCTGGGGTTGTTTGATCTTGCCGGCCCAATCGCTGGCTTCGCCAGCTCCCACATTTTCTTCCCCCGCTGATCTCCTGGCCGCCAGACCGTCGACTTGTGGGAGCTGGCGAAGCCTGCGATGGGGACCGAAGGCCATGCATCTACAACAGTCCGGACTGTACAAAGTCCAAGCACATAGGTTACAGCCCAAGCAGGCATATGTTCGATAGAAGGATCGGCGAATTAACCAGGCGCTCACTGGCAAACAATTCCTGGGTAGCTATTTCAAGTCTCAAACTTCTTGCTCTTGCTTTTAAGCGCGCAAAGGCACTGCAAAAACCGAATGTACCCACATCTCGAAAAACCACCACCCAAAACTAGAATCCCCCCTTCGAATCCCGCCCCCGCCCATAAGCCTGACTGATCCGGTCAATCACCATCGCCAGCGCCACGATCGCCAGTCCCCCCTCGACCCCTTGCCCGACATTGAGTGTCTGAATCCCCGCCAGCACATCTTCCCCCAACCCCCGCGCCCCGATCATCGATGCCACCACCACCATCGACAACGCCATCATCACCGATTGGTTGAGCCCGGCCATGATGCTAGGCAGGGCCAGTGGCAGGGCGATCCGGCGCAACCGCTGCCAGCGCCCGGCACCGAGCCCGTGCGCGGCCCTGAGCAGCGAAGGATCGATCTGCGCCAGCCCCAGCTCGGTCAGCCGCACGAGTGGCGGCAACGCGTAGATCAATGTGGCGAACACCGCCGGCACCTTGCCCAGGCCAAACAGCATCAGCACCGGAATCAGGTAGACGAAGGCCGGCAGGGTCTGCATGACATCCAGCACCGGCAGCATCAGGCGCCGAACCCGTGGACGGGTCGCTAGCAGGACGCCCAGGGGCACGCCGATCAATACGCACAACCCGGTACTCACCAGCACCAGGGCCAGGGTCTGCAACAGCTTGTCCCACAACCCGAGCATACCGATCAACCCCAGCAACAGCGGCAACACCAGAGCGCGCGCCAGGCTGCGGCTGGCGTGCCAGGCCAGCAGGCCGACCAACAGCAGCAACAGCCACCAGGGTATCAGACGCAACAGGTCCTCCAGGCCGACCAGCAGCCGCAGCAAGTGCCCGGAAACACCACGCAAGGTGTCGCCATAATGCAGCACCAGCCAATCGACCAGACGGTTGACCCAAGGCGCGAAGGAAAACTGCAGGGCTTCGGGAAAACCGCCGCTCACCGCGCGCCCTCGTTCAGCCACTTGGCGATCCGGGTGGCGCGATCGCTCGGCAGCCAGGCCTGCCACACCTCGGAGTTGTCACGCAGGAAGGCCAGTGCGGCCTCGCGAGGAGGCTGGCGGGCTTCGCTCATCCTGGCCAGCGCCTTGTTCAGCCGCTCGATCGGCAGGTCCACGTTCTCGAATACGCCGACCAGGTCCGGGTACTGGTCGTGGAACGCCTTGGAGACGCCGATCGATAACCTGGCGGGCGACGAGCGGCTCCCCCTGGGCGCCGGGTTGCTGGCATCGGTGAGGGTCGCCCAGGCTGCCGGGTCGAACGGTGGTTCTTCCAGGCGGACCAGGTCATAGCGGCCCATCAGCGGGGTCGGGCTCCAGTAATAGAACAGTACCGGCTTGCCGAGCCTGATCTGTGCCGCGATCTCGGCGTCGAGGGCGGCGCCGGAACCGCTGCGGAAATTGTTGTACAGCCCATCCAGGCCGTAGGCCTTGAGTTTCTGGCTGTTGACGGTTTCGGAGGTCCAGCCGCTGGGGCTGTTGAGGAAGCGCCCCTTGCCGGGTGCCTCGGGATCTTCGAACAGGTGGGCGTAGCGCTTGAGGTCGTCGACACTGCGCAGGTCCGGCGCCAGCGGCGCCAGGTTGCGCGCCGGATCGCCCTTGATCACGTAGGCCGGTACCCACCAGCCTTCCTCGGCGTTCTTCACCGTGTCGCCCAGCGCGTACACCTGGCCGGCCTGCTCGGCCTTGATCCAGGCGGGGCTGCGTCCGGCCCACTCCTCGGCGATCACCTGCAGGTCGTTGCGCGCCAGGGCCACCTCCATGCTCACGGTGCTGCCGGGCAGGGTATCGGTGGGGTAGCCATAGCCTTGTTCGACCACGATACGCAGCACTTCGGTGGTCAGGGCGCCGCTTTCCCAGCCGATGGCGCCGAAATGGATGGGCGCCATGTCGGCGGCCGCGGCGGTGTCGGTGCTGGCCAGGCCCAGTGCGAGCAGCAGGGCGGCCAGCAACGTCGGGGTCTTCTTCATGCGAGCCTCGTCGGTTGCCGGTCCTTGGGTCCCGGTCAGTGTAGACGACGGCCTCGATCATCCAGGGAAGCCTCGCCGGCTGCCGCTTCGCCCGTGGCTGGCGAACACTGCAGGGCCGCCATGGAGGCGGTTCACTGGCCAAGTAAAGGAGTGCGCCATGCAGCTTGATCTGAATTTCGTCTATTACCGCAATTTCCGTTTCGACGGTAAGTTCCATGTGCGTTGCCATGGCGAGGACCTGTCCAAGGTCAGTCGTATCCGTTACGAACTCGAGCGTAGGGAGGGCGAGGGCTACGTAGCGTTGATGGGGAGCTCGACATACTCCCAGGCCCAGAGCGGCAAGCTTGAAGAACATGGCTGTCCGGTCACTTTCGTTACCCGGGAAACCGGCGGGGCCTACCGTATCAGGCCGCGGGTGGTACTGCTGGATGCCGTTGCCACGGCAATGGGCCGGCCCACAGGCGCTGCCGGGGTGATAGACCTGCCGCCGCTGGAAATGACCATTGGCGAAGACGAGCTGGATCGGGGCATCCTCGACAAGGTCCCGCTGGAGGCCCCGGCACGCCGTCGCAAACGCGAGTTGGATGATCCCTACGGACACCAACTGCCGCCGTTTCCGTTGCAGGAGGAGGGACATCGCTACCCGTTGCTGCTGATCAAGTTCGGCCCGCAGGGTTACGCCAGGCTGAACGCAGAGCTGCTGGCGGAGTCTGGTTCGTGGCTGGCGCGGCACTGGCCGAAACTGGGGGAGGTGATCGAGCTCAAGCCTTATCTGCACGCTCACGAGCATGCCGATGAGCGACTGGCCGTGCTCGAAGGTTACTACAGCCTCGAACAGCCGCGTTCGATGAACAACGACACTTATGTCGCCCTGCTGCAGACCCTGGCTGCGCTCGACTATGTGGAGTCGCTGCAGTTCCTGGCGCCGGAGCAGGACTCGGGCTTCATCCTGTTCGGCGTTTCCGCGTTGCTGGCCACGCTGCTGACCGGCGCTGCCGTGGTGGCGGGCAACCGGGCCAACCAGGCGGCACAGCCGACTGCTGATTTCGAGCCGCGACAGTACTACCTGGATGCCCCCGCGGGTCACAGGCAAGGCATGAATGTCCGTCAGGCCTGGGCGCGTCAGGTGACCGGGAAAGGCGCGCGCATTCATTTCAGCGATGGCGGCCTGTACCCGAACCACGAAGACCTGCGTGGCAATCCCAGGCTCAAGGTGGTCACTGCCGAGCCAAACGATGATCCAAAGCATGGCACGGCTTCCGTCGGAATCATGGTCGCCGTGCGTAACGGTTTCGGCGTGACCGGCATCAGCCATGACAGCGAACTCTATCTGTACAACAACAGGGCGGGCTCCGCTTCGGGGGCGCAGACGCTCAAGGCGCTGCTGCGCCAGGTGTCGCCGGGCGATATTGTCGGTATCAATCGCCAGACCGCCAATATCGAGGTGTTGTCCACGTTCTTGCCGGCGGTGCACGACCGAGACTGGTGGGATGTCATCAGCCAGTTGAACCAACGCGGCGCCGTGGTCGTGGTGGCCGCTGCCAATGGCAGTTCGCAGTCACTTCCAGCCAAGGGGACGGTCGCTGGATATGGCGTGGACTTGGCGCAATGGCGCTATTTCAATGACCATGGCGATGCGGGCGCCATCCTGATCGGCGCCTGCCAGTCATGGGACGGCAAGCCACACGCCTATTCCAATCATGGCTATCGCTACCGCATGCTCAATGCCTGGGGCGACAGCGTGACCACACTGTCCTATGGTGCCTTGCAGGACAAACCGGGCGAAGACCGCGACTACACCGATCGCTTTGGCGGTACGTCGTCCGCCACGCCGATGGTGGCCGGGGCGCTGAGCCTGATCCAGTCCTATGCGATGGAGCAGCATCACGTCTACCTCGATGGCAATCAGATGCATCTGCTGGTGATGGCGTCGGGGTACGAGGACGCTACTTTGCCGGACACTCAGGTGCTGCCGATGGGCGCGAGGCCGAATGTGCAGGGGGCTTTGCTGATGCTCGACCGGATCCTGGGGGGGAGGGCGGTTCCTGTCGGCACGGGATGAGTTGTAAGACGAGTGTCGGGGCCCTTGCGTGGCCCCTTCACGCTACAAGGGCGTTCCTGCAGGTTCGCAGGAGCCGCCCTGGATAACGCATTTCAGACGCGGAACTGGTCCATCAGCCCTTGTTGCTGGTTGGCCAGGTCATTGAGCGACTGGCTCACCCGCGCCGATTCGTTGGCCTGGCCGCTCAGCGACTCGGTCACATCACGAATGGTCGCGACGTTGCTGTTGATCTCCTCGGCCACCGCGCTTTGCTCCTCGGCCGCCGATGCAATCTGCAGGTTCATGTCGGTGATGACCGTCACGGCCTGGCCAATGCGCTGCAGCGCCGTGACCGCCTGGCCGACCTGCTCGACACCGCCCTGGGCCTGGCGGTGGCTGCTGTCCATGGCGCCGACCACTTCCTGGGTGCCGGCCTGCAGGGCCTCGATCACCTGACGGGTTTCCTCCACCGACTCCTGGGTACGGCGCGCCAGGTTGCGCACCTCGTCGGCGACCACGGCGAAACCACGCCCGGCCTCGCCGGCGCGGGCCGCCTCGATGGCGGCGTTGAGCGCCAGCAGGTTGGTCTGCTCGGCGATCGAACGGATCACCTCCAGCACCGAACCGATCTTCTCGCTGTTGTGCGCAAGGCCCTGAACCTGGGTCATGGCGCCGCTCATGTCGGCGGCCAGGGTGTCGATGCTGGTGGTGGTGCGGTCGATCACCGCCAACCCCTCGCGGGTGGCCTGGTCGGCGTCGCGGGCGGCCTGGGCCGCCTGGGCGGCGCTACGCGCGACGTCCTGGGCGGTGGCGCTCATCTCGTGGGAAGCGGTGGCCACCTGGTCGACCTGACGATACTGCTGTTCCATGCCGGCACTGGTTTCGGCGGCGATGGCCGCGGACTGGTCGGCGGTGCCGCGGGCGGCCTGTACCGAGCGTTTCACTTCGGCGATGGTCGGCTGCAGCTTGTCGAGGAAACGGTTGAACCAGCCGGCCAGCTCACCCAGTTCGTCGCGCTTGTCGTACTGCAGGCGGCGGGTCAGGTCGCCTTCGCCACTGGCGATGTCCTTGAGCATGGCGGCCACGCCGAGAATCGGCCGGGTCACGGTACGGGCCATCAGCCACACCAGCAGCAGGCCGGCGATCGCGGCGGCCAGGCCCAGGCCCAGCTCCAGCAGGGTGCCACTGGTGTTGAGGGCGTCGAGTTCCTGCTTGAGCGACTCGGCTGGCCCGGTCAGGGCGCTTTCCGGTACATCCAGCAGCACGCCCCACGGCTTGCCGCCGGGTACCGGCTCGAAGGCCGCGAGGATTTTCAGACGCTGCTGGGCGTGCAGCACTTGCAGCTTGCCCTCGGCCAGCTTGCGCACCAGTTCCGCGCCCTGGCTCGGGTCGACCTGGTCGAAGCGCTGGGCCAGCTTGCCGGCATCGGCGCTGTAGCCGGCCAGCAGGCCCACGGGGCTGAGGATGCCGACCGTGGTGCGGCCTTCGTAGAGGCTGCGGCTGGCGTTCTGGCTCAGGGCCTGCAGGCTGTTGAGGTTGATGTCGATGGACAGCGTGGCGATGACCTTGCCGTTGGCCTTGAGCGGGAACACGATGCTGGTCATCAGCACCCGCTGGCCATCGATGTTGTAGAAGTACGGCTCGACCACGCACACCTGGCCGGTACTGCGCGGGCACACCCACCAGGTGTTGGCCGGCTGGCCGCTGGGGCCGATCTCGGTGTTGGCCATGTCGTGCTCGGGCAAGGCCATGGCGGTCAACTGGCCGGCGCGCGGCTGCGACCAGTACAGGGCGAAGCGCCCGGTCTCGTTGCTGCCCAGCGCCTGCTGGCCGGCGAACAGCTTGTCCTTGCCATCCAGTGCGCCGGGCTCGAACACCAGCGACAGGCCAAGCAGGTCAGGGTTGGCCTGCAGCGCGGCACGAACCTGGGCAGTCATGTCCTGGCGCAGGTCGTAGGCGTCGAGGAAGCGCTTCTCGGCCTGTTCGCGCAGGAACAGCACCTGGCGGGCGAAGCCGGCGCCGTACTGATAGGCGTCCATGAACTGACGGCGGATGTTCAGGGCCTGGACCTCGCCCTGGGATTCGATGCGTGCCTGGGCCGCCTCGGTGAGCATCTGCATGCTGCTGGCCTTGACCAGGTCCGAGCTGTGGTCCATGCGGTACAGCGAAAGGCCGACCAGCAAGGTGACGATAGCGGCCAGACACAGTCCGGCCAGCAGGGTGATCTTCCATTGAATCGAGAGTTGTCGCAGCACAGGCATTGGGGCAAATCCCTTGTAATAGTTTGAGGCTGCCGACTGTTTCGGCGTTGCAGGATTTTTCTTTATTTAAACGTTCAATTAAACGCTGCGACTTTCGTCTATAGCCGAAGGAGGGTCGCGAGGCAGACGCTTTTGACATCTGCCGGCCCGTGCTTCAGAGTGTGCGCCCTCCACAACAACATCCCCTGGTCCGGCCACTGCCTAGCCGCAGTCTGTCGCCGGAGCGCCCGCTCTTTGTCTGTCGTAACGAGGTTTGCACACCATGAATGCAGTGATTGCCGCGGTCGGGCTCATGTTGATCCTGAGCCTGTCCCGCGTGCACGTGGTCATCGCGCTGATCATCGGCGCCCTGGCCGGTGGCCTGGTCGGTGGCCTGGGCATCGAAGGCACGCTCAAGGCCTTCAATGGCGGTCTGGGTGGCGGCGCCACGGTGGCGCTGTCGTATGCGTTGCTCGGTGCCTTTGCCGTGGCCATCGCCAAGTCTGGCCTGGCCCATGCCCTGGCCGACCGCGCGCTGGCGATGATCGACCGCCAGGGCCATGCCGAGGGTGGCAAGGTCAAGTGGCTGATGATCGGCCTGATGCTGGTGGTGGCGGTGTCGTCGCAGAACATCCTGCCGATCCACATCGCCTTCATTCCGCTGCTGGTGCCGCCGCTGCTGTATGTGCTGACCCGCCTGCGCATCGACCGCCGGCTGATCGCCTGCGTGATGACCTTCGGCCTGATCACCCCGTACATGTTCCTGCCGGTGGGCTTCGGCAACATCTTCCTCAACGAGATCCTGCTGGCCAACGTCGCCCGTGCCGGGGTCGACATCAGCGGTGTCAACGTCACCCACGCCATGGCCATTCCCGCTGCGGGGATGCTGGCCGGCCTGCTGCTGGCGGTGTTCTTCAGCTACCGCAAGAAGCGCGACTACGACCTGGCGCGGATCGAGCAGGTGGAGCAGGTCAGCGTGCAGTACAACCCGCTGACCCTGCTGGTGGCCGGCATCGCCATCGCCGCGGCGTTCGTCATCCAGCTGTGGCTGGACTCGATGATCATCGGTGCCATGGTCGGTTTCCTGATCTTCTCGCTGTCCGGCATCGTGCGCTGGAAGGAGACCGATGGCCTGTTCACCGAAGGCATGAAGATGATGGCCATGATCGGCTTCATCATGATCGCCGCCTCGGGCTTCGCCGAAGTGATGAAGGCCACCGGCGAGGTGAAGACCCTGGTCGAGGCCTCGGCGCAGTGGATCGACCACAGCAAGGGTGTCGGCGCGCTACTGATGCTGCTGGTGGGCCTGCTGGTGACCATGGGCATCGGCTCGTCGTTCTCCACCGTGCCGATCCTGGCGGCGATCTTCGTGCCGCTGTGCGTGCAACTGGGCTTTGACCCGCTGGCCACGGTGTGCATCGTCGGTACCGCCGGTGCGCTGGGGGACGCCGGCTCGCCTGCGTCGGACTCGACCTTGGGGCCGACCTCGGGCCTGAACGTCGATGGCCAGCACCACCACATCTGGGACACTGTGGTGCCGACCTTCATCCATTACAACCTGCCGCTGCTGGCGTTCGGCTGGCTGGCCGCCATGACCCTGTGATCGCCCGAGCCCGCCCGGACGGGCGGGCTTGCGCCGCGAAGGTGTCTCAGCCGCGTGCCGGTGGCGAGACGATGCGGTTGAGGACGGTGCTGCCGTCCTTGCTGCGGGTCAGGTAGACCGGCAATACCTTGGGCAGGTTGTCGACCAGGCGCTCGACCTCGGTGGTGTTGTAGATGCCGCTCACACGCAGTCGCGCGGTGCCATCGTCGGCCAGGCGCAGCGGTTTCTCCAGGTAGCGGTTGATCACCGGCAGCGCCTGGCCGAGGCTGAGGTTGTCCAGCACCAGCTTGCCGCTGCGCCAGGCCAGGTTGTTGCCGAAGTCGTCGCTCTGCGCCAGTTGCGGCTCGAAGTCGCCCTGGCGATAACTGGCCTGCATGCCGGGGCCGAGTCGATAGCCGCCGCCGTGGCTGCCATCGCTGCTGACCAGCACCGAGCCTTCCACCAGGGTCACCTTGACCTGGTCCTGGTACTTCCACACGTTGAACTGAGTGCCGGTGACCCGGGTCTGGCCGTTGCCGGCGCGGACGATGAACGGGTGGCTGCTGTCATGGCTGACCTGGAAGAACGCTTCACCCTTGACCAGGGTGACTCGCCGCTCGTCCTTGTAGTCGAGAAAGCGCAGCTCGCTGTTGAGGTTGAGCTCGACGACGCTGCCGTCGCTCAAGGTGACTTGCTGCAAGCGGTCACTGCTTTCGAAATGCTGGTAGCTGCTCGGCAGCCAGCCCTGTTCCCAGCCGACCCAGCCGGCCAGGGGCAGGGCGAGCAGGGCAATGGCGGCGGCCGAAGCCAGGGGGCGCCAGTGACGGGCCAGCCGGGGCGCCGGGCGCAACTCGAGGACATTGGCCGTGCGCGGCAGCAGGTCGGCGGTCTGCCAGATCTCCAGCATCGCCTGGTATTCCTCGGCGTGACGCGGGTCGGCGCCCAGCCACTGGTTGAAGGCAGTACGCTCGTCGGCACTGCAATCGTCGGCGTGCAGGCGCATGCACCAATGCGCGGCGGCGTCGGTGATGGCATCGTCTTCGCTGGGAATGAGGCGGTCCTGGTTCATTGCGGCTCCCGGTTTTGCCGGCATTCTACCTTCGGCCGGAGGTTACGAGAACGAGTTAATGGCGAATGACTATCAAATGTGAAGTATTTCCGCGCATATGCAGTTGGATCCCATCCGCTTTGCGCATGATCGACGCATAAAAAAGCCCCGAGGGCCAAGGCCTTCGGGGCAAACGGTTGGGGGAGGAGCCAACCAAAGGAGTCTTCACGTCACCGTCGGATCACGGGATGCTGGCCACCACGTCGGGTTGCCAGCCGCCGCCGAGGGCCTTGTAGATCGCGACGATGCCGCTGTACAGCTCGACCTCGCCCTGGGCCTGGGCATCCTCGGCGCTCAGCCTTTCACGCTCGGCGTCGAGCAGTACCAGGTAATCCACCGTGCCTTCGCGGTAGCGCACCGAGGCCAGTTCCGCAGCCTTGCGGCTGGCGTCGCTCTGGCGCATCAGCGCCAGCAGGCGTTGCTGGCGCTTGCCATAGTCGCTGAAGGCGTTGGCCGATTCTTCCAGGGCCAGCAGCACATGCTGCTCGTAGCTGGCCAGGGCACCGTCGGCGTCGGCCTTGGCGCCGCGCAGGCGCGCACGCACGCTGCCCAGGTCGAATGCGGCCCAGGTGATGCTCGGGCCCAGCGCCCAGGCATTGGCTGCCGACGAGCCGATCTGCGAACCGCGTGCGGCGGTGAAACCGAGGAAGCCGCTGAGGCTGACCCGCGGGAACAAGTCCGCAGTGGCCACGCCGACATTGGCAGTGGCCGCGGCCAACTGGCGCTCGGCGCTGCGGATATCCGGCCGGCGGCGCAGCAGCTCGCCGGGGTCGCCCACCGGCAGGGCCTTGGCGATGGCCGGCAGGGCCTTGGGCGCGAGGTCGACGCTCAGTGCGTCCGGGCGCTGGCCGAGCAGGGTGGCGATGCGGTTTTTCGCACGTACCTGTTCGGCCTGCAGCTGCGGCACGCTGGCTTCGACACCTGCCAGGCGGGCGTCGGCGCGAACCACGTCGAGCTCGTTGCCGACCCCGGTGTCGCGCAGGGTCACGGTGATATCCCGCGACTCCTGCTGGGTCTTGAGGTTGGCCAGGGCGATTTTCTCGCGCAACTGCGCACCGCGCAGTTGGCCATAGGCATCGACCAGTTCGGCGATCAGGCTGACCTGCAGTTGTTGCAGGTCAGCGGCGGCGGCGGCCTCCTGGGCTTCGCTGGCTTCGATCTGGCGCTGGATACGGCCGAACAGATCGAGCTCCCAGGCCATGTCCAGGCCCAGGTCATAGCGTTCGCTGTTGACCCGGTGGTCGACCTGGCCTGGGACCTGGGCCTTGCCGATGTCGCTGCTGGCCCGGCTGGTGACTACCGGCAACTGGTCGTTGGAGGCATCTTCGCGGATCGCCCGCGCCGCCTTCAGGCGGGCGAAGGCCACGCGCAGGTCGCGGTTGCCGTCCAGCGATGCCTGCACCAGCTGGTTCAGCACCGGGTCGTCGAACTGCTTCCACCACAGGCTCTCGAAACGGCTGCGGTCGAGGGACTTGGCCGGCAGCGCGCTGTCCAGCCTGGCAGGCTCGGTCGCCGGGGCCTGGTAGTCCGGGCCTACCGCGCAGGCCGCCAGGGCCAGGGCCAGCAGGCTCGGGGTCAGGGGTTTGAGCAGCTTCATGCATGGGTCTCCAGCGCCGGTGCGCGCTCGGCCTTGCGGGCCTGGCGACGCTCGACGAAACGGCGGATCAGGAAGAAGAACACAGGGGTCAGGAACAGGCCGAACACGGTCACCCCGATCATCCCCGAGAACACCGCCACACCCATGGCGTGACGCATCTCGGCACCGGCGCCGGAGGAGAACACCAGCGGCACCACGCCCATGATGAAGGCGATCGAAGTCATCAGGATCGGCCGCAGGCGCAGGCGGCACGCCTCCAGCACCGCAGCCAGCGGGTCGAGGCCCTTGGCCTGTTCGTCCTTGGCGAACTCGACGATCAGGATCGCGTTCTTGCACGCCAGGCCGACCAGCACGATCAGGCCGATCTGGGTGAAGATGTTGTTGTCGCTGCCCGAGATGATCACCCCGGTGATAGCCGACAGCAGGGTCATCGGCACGATCAGGATCACTGCCAGCGGCAGACTCCAGCTCTCGTACTGGGCGGCCAGCACCAGGAAGGCCAGCAGCACGCACAGCGGGAACACGAACAGCGCGGTATTGCCCGAGAGGATCTGCTGGTAGGTCAGGTCGGTCCACTCGAAGGTCATGCCATTGGGCAGTTCCTCTTTCAGCAGTTTCTCGATCGCCGCCTCGGCCTGGCCGGAGCTGTAGCCTGGCGCCGCCGCACCGTTGATCTCGGCGGTGATGAAACCGTTGTAGTGCATCACTCGATCAGGCCCGGAGGTGTCGCTGACCTTGAGGAAGGTCGCCAGCGGAATCATCTCGCCGAGGTTGTTGCGCACCTTGAGCTGGCCGATCTGCTCGGCATCGAGGCGGAACTGCTGCTCGGCCTGGACGTTGACCTGGTAGGTACGGCCAAAGCGGTTGAAGTCGTTGGTGTACAGCGACCCCAGGTAGACCTGCAGGGTGTCGAAGATATCGTTGATCGCCACGCCGTGGGTCTTGGCCTTTTCCCGGTCGATGGCGGCATCGACCTGCGGCACGTTGACCTGGTAGCTGGTGAACAGGCCCGCCAGCTCCGGCACGTTGTGGCTCTTGGCGATGATGTTCTGGGTTTCCTTGTACAGCGCTTCGTAGCCCAGGTTGCCGCGGTCCTCGATCTGCAGGCGGAAGCCGCCGATGGTGCCCAGGCCCTGGACCGGAGGTGGCGGGAAGATCGCGATGTAGGCGTCCTGGATGTCGGCGAACTGGGCGTTCAGCGCGGCGGCGATGGCGCCGGCCGACTGGCTCGGGTCCTTGCGCTCGTTGAACGGCTTGAGCGGGGTGAACACGATGCCGCTGTTCGGGCTGTTGGTGAAGCCGTTGATCGACAGGCCGGGGAAGGCCACCGAGTCGGCCACGCCAGGTTGCTTGAGGGCGATCTCGCTCATGCGCTTGATCACCGCTTCGGTGCGGTCGAGGCTGGCTGCGTCCGGCAACTGGGCGAACGCCACCAGGTACTGCTTGTCCTGGGCCGGCACGAAACCGGTCGGGGTGGACGAGAAGCCCAGGTAGGTCAGGCCCATCAGGCCGGCATACACGAACAGGGCGATGCCGCTGGAGCGGATGACCCGGCGCACGCCGCCGACATAGCCATGGCTGGCGCGGTCGAAGAAGCGGTTGAACGGCGCGAACAGCCAACTGCCCAGCAGTTTCTCCAGGAACAGCGAGAAGCGGTCCTTCGGCGCGTGGTGATCCTTGAGCAGCACGGCCGCCAGGGCTGGCGACAGGGTCAGCGAGTTGAACGCCGAAATCACGGTGGAAATGGCGATGGTCAGGGCGAACTGTTTGTAGAACTGCCCGGTGAGGCCGGAGATGAACGCCGCCGGCACGAACACCGCGCACAGCACCAGGGCCGTGGCGATGATCGGCCCGGTCACCTCGGCCATGGCTTTTTGCGTGGCCTCGAGCGGCTTGAGCCCGAGCCCGATGTTGCGCTCGACGTTCTCCACCACGACGATGGCGTCGTCGACCACGATACCGATGGCCAGCACCAGGCCGAACAATGACAGCGCGTTGAGCGAGAAGCCGAACAGGTGCATCACCGCGAAGGTCCCGATCAGCGACACCGGCACGGCCATCAGCGGGATGATCGAGGCGCGCCAGGTCTGCAGGAACAGGATCACCACCAGCACCACCAGGATCAGTGCTTCGAACAGGGTGTGCACCACGGCTTCGATGGAGCCACGAACGAACACGGTCGGGTCATAGACGATGCTGTAGTCCATGCCTTCCGGGAAGTCTTTCTTCAGCTCGGCCATCTTCGCCCGCACTTCGTCGGAGATCTGGATGGCGTTGGAGCCTGGACGCTGGAAGATCGGCAGGGCCACGGCCGGCTGGTTGTTCAGCAGCGAGCGCAGGGCGTACTGGCTGGAGCCGAGCTCGACCCGGGCGATGTCCTTCAGGCGAGTGATCTCGCCGTCGGCGCCTGCGCGGATGATGATGTTCTCGAACTCTTCCTCGTTGACCAGGCGGCCCTGGGTGTTGATCGACAGCTGGAAGCTGGTCGAGCCCGGGGCGGGCGGGGCGCCCAGCTGGCCGGCGGCGACCTGGCGGTTCTGCTCGCGGATCGCGGCCACCACGTCGCTGGCGGTCAGGTTGCGCGAAGCGGTCTTGTTCGGGTCGAGCCACACGCGCAGCGAGTAGTCGCCCATGCCGAACAGCTGCACGTCGCCGACGCCGCCCAGGCGCGCCAGTTCGTCCTTGATGTTGAGGATGGCGTAGTTGGACAGGTAGAGCATGTCGTAGCGGTTGTCCGGCGAGGTCAGGTGCACGACCATGGTCAGGTCGGGCGAGGCCTTGTCGACGGTGATACCGATGCGTGTCACTTCCTCCGGCAGCTTGGGCTGGGTACGGGTGACACGGTTCTGCACCTGCACCTGGGCGTTGTCCAGGTCGGTGCCCAGGGCGAAGGTGATGGTCAGGGTCAGCTTGCCGTCGGCGGTGGACTGCGAGGACATGTACAGCATGTTCTCGACGCCGGTGATGGCCTGCTCCAGCGGTGCGGCGACGGTTTCGCCGATCACCTTGGGGTTGGCGCCGGGGAAGTTGGCACGCACCACCACGGTGGGCGGCACCACTTCGGGGTATTCGCTGATCGGCAGCTGGAACAGCGAGATCGAACCCGCGATCAGCAGCACCAGCGACAGCACCGCGGCGAAGATCGGCCGGGTAATGAAGAATTTCGAGAAGTTCATCGATGGGGTCCCTTAACCGCGAGGCGCCTGGGCGCTGGCGACTTTTTCGTTGGTGCCGGCCATTCTCGGTGCCGGATTGCTGGCCTCCAGGGCCTGGCGCTGCTGGGCGAGGGCGGCGAGGGTCTGCTCACTGGCCATCGGCGTTTCTTCCGGCGTCACTGGCGAGCCGGGGCGCACACGCTGCAAGCCCTTGACCACGATGCGGTCGTCCTTGGCCAGGCCACTGCGCACGATGCGCAGGCCTTCGAGCTTGGGCCCCAGCTCCACGGCGCGGTAGGCGGCCTTGTTGTCCTTGTCCATGACCAGCACGAACTTCTTGCCCAGGTCGGTGCCGACCGCTTCGTCGTTGATCAGCATGGCGTCGTACTGGGCGCTGCCGACCAGTTTCAGGCGCGCGTAGAGGCCTGGGGTGAACTGGCCGTCGCGGTTGTCGAACACCGCGCGGCCGCGGATGGTGCCGGTGCGTGGATTGACCTGGTTGTCGACGAAATTCATCTGGCCCAGGTGCGGGTTGCCGGTCTCGCTGGTCAGGCCCAGGTACACCGGGGTGCTCTGGCCGCGCTGGCCGTCGCGTGCCAGTTGGGTGTACTTGAGGTACACGCGCTCGTCGGCATCGAAGTAGGCGTAGACCTTGTCGGTGGAGACCAGGCTGGTCAGCGGGGTGACATCGGCGGTGACGATGTTGCCGGCGGTGAACTGGGCCCGGCTGACGCGGCCGCTGATGGGTGCGGTGACGCGGGTGAAGCTCAGGTTCAGACGGGCCAGGTCGAGCTGGGCCTGGATCGCATCGACCCCGGCGCGGGCCTCGGCGGCGGCGCTGCTGCGCGACTCGGCCAGTTCGGCGGAGATAGCGTTGCTGTCGCGCAGACGCTCGCCCCGGCGGGCCTCGTTGGCGCTGCGGATGGCAGTGGCCTTGGCTTGTTGCAGTTGGGCCTCGAGACGGCGGACCTCAGCCTGGAACGGGCGTGGATCGATCTGGAACAGCAGGTCGCCTTTCTTCACCTGGGCACCTTCGGTGAAGGCCACCAGGTCGATCTGGCCGGACACCCGCGGGCGCACCTCGACGGTTTCCGGCGCTTCGAGGCGGCCGGTGAACTCGTCCCATTCGTTGATCGGCTGTTCGATGACCTTGGCGACGCTGACCTTGGGCGCGGCGGGAGCCTGCACGGCGTCGGGGGTGCGGCCGCAAGCGCTGAGCACCACCACTGCCAGGGCAGCGAGGGGGAAGCGCAAGGGTTTGAGTGAGTGATCCATGGAGAACTCCGCCAATGTATTAGTAGTGGGCGGAGTGTGAGTGTCTTGCGCGTGACGCACGAATCAAACGGAGCGAAGGTTATTATCACGCGCAATGATATGTTCGCTGCTTTCATCGATGATGACGGATACTGCCGTGCGCTGCGTGCCAGCCACGCCCAACCAAGGCTTGCGCGATGACTCGTGATCTTCGAACACCCTCCAACCGGACGATCGTCTGCCTCGGGATCCTGCAGATCCTGGTCTGGGGTGGTTCGTTCTTTCTCATGGCCGTGATGGCCGAGCCGATCAGTCGCGACACCGGCTGGCCCGCACAATGGGTGTATGGCGCGCTGTCGCTGAGCCTGCTGGTGGCTGCCGCGCTGGCACCGCTGTCGAGCCGGCTGATCGCCCGTCATGGTGGGCGTGCGCAGCTGGCCGCGAGTGGCGCGGTGGTGGCGCTGGGCCTGCTGCTGATGGCTGCCAGCCAGGGGCTGCCCGGCTTTCTGCTGGCCTGGGCGGTGATCGGCGTGGGCATGGCCATGGGCTTGTACGAGGCCCTGTTCGCCACTCTGGGCGCGTTGTACGCCGAGGGCGCGGGCCGGGCGATTACCGGGGTGACGCTGATCGCCGGCTTCGCCTCGACCCTGTCCTGGCCGACGGTGGCGTTGCTGATCGAGCAGCTTGGCTGGCGCCAGGCCTGCGTGCTCTATGCCGGGGTTCTGCTGCTGGTGGTGCCGGCACTGTACTGGAAGGTGCTGCCGGCAGGTGAAAGCGTCGCCGCGCCTCGGGCGGTGCAGGGCGAGGAAGGCGCGCTCGACCCCGGGCTGTACCGCCTGCTGACGACGATCTTCGCCATCGGCGCGATCATCATGACGGCCATCGCCGTGCAACTGGTTGCGGTGCTGCAGGGCCTGGGCCATTCGTTGGCGGCGGCCATCGGCCTGGCTGCGATGCTGGGGCCGAGCCAGGTGGCTTCGCGGGTATTGCAGGTGCTGGTGGGACGACGGCATCCGGTGTGGACGGCGCTGGTCTGGACGGGCCTGGTGCTGCTGGGGCTGCTGCTGGTGGCCTTTGCGCCCATGGCGACCGCGCTGGGCCTGCTGATTTTCGGCTGCGGCAATGGCCTGCGGGCCATCGTTCGCGGGCTGCTGCCCCTGGCGATGCTGCCACCGGCGCAGTATGTGCTGCTGATGGGGCGGATGTCGCGCCCGTCGCTGATCGGGCAGGCGCTGACACCACTGGTGGGCGGCTACCTGCTCGAGCACCTGGGGGCACACGGGGTGCTGTACTGCCTGGTCGGACTGGCTGCGATCAATCTGGCTCTGGTACTGAACGTACTGCGACGAGTGCGCAAAAGTGCGTAAGGGGGCAGGGCTGCGACCAGCCCTGCCAGTCCGGTCAGATGTAAGACATGGGCAGATCGAGCAATCTGGCCGCAGGTTGTGCCAGTGCCCGCTGGCGGTAGTAGATGTCCTGATCGATTCGCGTCAGTCGTCGCCAGGTTTCCTCGACCGACTGTGGCTGGCTGCGCTGGAATGCCTGGGTTCTCATCAGGTTGCGCAGGTCCCGGCGATAACTCAGCGGCAGGCGCTCCCAGACTGCCCGACGTTCTGCTCCGGCGTATGCCAGCAGGGGCTCGTATTCGAGGTCGGCGATCAGCAAGTCGATCCCGGTGGCCTGGTAATAGTCTCCGATCTGTCGCCAGACTTCCTCGCCCAGGCCATCACCTTCCAGGCGCAGTGCCCGGGCGACCCGGGCCGGGAGCAGATTCGCCGTGGGCAGCTGGACCAGTGGGTTATGGGCAAAGTCCAGGGCCAGCGGCTCGATCAGGGTGTGCAGGCCCTCGGGCAGGCTGGCCAGGCCGCAATCGGTCATGTAGACGGTGCTCAGTTCAGGGTGCAGGGCCAGGTTGGGTGCGCGCCCCAGCGGGCAGTAGGAGAGGTCGAGCACCCGCAGGTTCGCGTAACGATCGAGATCGAGCTGAGTCGTGTCGCTCCACACCAGTGGATTGCGATCGATATCGAGCCACTGCAAGGTTTCGGCATGTGGCAGGCGCGGCAGGCGGGTGAAGCCACTGCTGGTCAGCATCAGGCGGTTGAGCGTCGGCATGCGTTCCAGCCAGGCCGGAGGAATCCGGCTTGTGCGCGGATTGAACGACAGACGCAGTTCGTTGACGTGCCCCAGCCCGTCGGGCAGCGGCAGGTCGGCGAGGTCTGTGTCGGCCAGGTCAAGCCCGCCGAGATCGAGGGCGACGATACCGCGGCCATTGCCGATCGGTACGACCTCCGTGCGCCGCCAGGCGCTTTCCACTCGTTGGCTGGCCTGGCGGCGGTCAGGGTGCTCACCGGCCCAGTCATGCAAGTCTCTGCGTAGATTGCCCAGTTGGGTATCCAGGCGATCCACTTCCATGGTTGGCGACAGACCTTGGGCACGCCACTGCGCGGCGAGTTGCTGGTACTCGGTCTCGGTGGTGCGCGGGAACAGGCGGCGGTAGCGCACGGCCGTCGGGGAGCGCAGGTGCGTGCGCGGATAGCCACGGGCCGAGTCGCCGCCGCGCAGCAGCCCTCGGTTCCACTTCCAGTCGGGGACGCGGCCCAACAGGCGCTGGAAACCTTGTCGGTCGCTGGCCGCCATTTCCAGCAGCCGTGCACGCAGATCGGCGCCATCGAGCAAGCCCAGGGCCTCACGCCGGGCGACGGGCAGCGCGGCAACGACGGCGCGGCACAGGTCGGGATCACTGACGCCGGCTACGGGGCGCTCGCCGAGAAACGCTTCATAACCGCTCGCTGACTTGAGGACCACCACCTGCTCCTTGCCCTGCGCACTTGCGGTGGCTTCCAGGACCGAGCCGTCGGGGCTGCCTGCTCTTATTTCCAGCCGCAGGTCGGCTGGCCAGCGAGGCAGGCGCTGAACCGCGGCGAGCAACAGGCGCTCACCCGCCGAGGAGGGGGGATAGGCCAGCGACAGGGCCTCGAGTGTCCGGGTCAGCGGCAACTCACGTTCGACCTCGGTTATTTCCTCTTGCAACCAGGCCGGCCAAGTGTCCTCCGATCCGAGCCCGGTGCCCCCCAGACGGGCCGTGAGGCGCCTGGCCAGCGCACGTCCCAGCTGTGGCCGTTCACGGTAGAGGCGTTCGGCGAGCGGGTCGCTATCGACCTGGCTGTTGGCGAAGGTGTCGAGCCAGGCCTCGGCCTGTGTCCCTGAACCCTCGGCCAACGCCGCCCTGGCCATGCGCAGCGCCCGCAGGCGGGCCAGGCTGTCGGCCAGCAGGGGCGGAGTGGGCTTGCCCCCGAGGTACACCTGCAACAGGGCCTGCTCGTCCGTGCCGCTGATCTGCATGGCCTGGCGCACCTCGGCATCGGCGAAATCGTCGAACCAGGGGCCCAGGCGTCGGACCAGGCGTGGACCGTCCCAGCTGTGTGGTTGCTCGTGCTCGGCGTGCCAGGCACCTTCATCGTTGTGCGCCAGCGGCGGTTGCCAGGCCTCTGCGTCACTGGGGTGGAGCAAGCGCCAGCGGCCTGTGACCGTGTCCAGGCGCTGTTCGTACAGCCGGCCATCCAGGCGGATGAAATGGCGAGCGTCGTGCTGGTATTGCCCCAGGGCGTTGGGCTGCAAGTCCGTGGGTAGCTCGACCGGGCTGCGGTAGGGGGCCAGCTCGGGCGACCACAGCCGTGTTGTGCCATCGGCTTTGCGCACCGGTTCGAGGGTGTCGAGCAATGGGCTGCCGAGCAATTTCGGCATGGCCTTGCCGGCCATGTGCAGGCCGCCGATCAGCGCCAGGTTGAGGCCGACCACCTCGAGGTGGTGCAGGGCCTGGTGGCGGTCACCAAGCTGCCAGGCCTGCCAGCCTTCGTAGGCTTCGTCCAGCAACTGGCAGGCGGTGATGGCGAGCATCAGGGTGCCGATCGCGGGCACGAAGAAGCCGGCCAGCATCAGCGCGGTCATGCCCAGGCTTTCCCACTCGTCGATGCGCCGCTGGCGGAGCTGCTCGTCGGCGTCGGCACTGGGCACCGCGACCTGACGCGCTTCGGCCTTGAGGCGGGCAAGGTGCTCGCGCTGGAGAAAGGCGAACAGCTCGCCATCGATCGACTGGGTGGCCAGGTGCAGGTTGGCGCCTGCGCGCAGCGGCCAAGCCTGGTCCATGGCCGACTCTCCCGTGGCATCCAGGTTCTGGCGCAGGCGGTCGATGAAGCTGGCCTGGGTGTCGCGCCGCACGTAACGCAGGAACCTGGCACGCCAGTCGGCTTGCAGCAGGTCGGTGCACAGTTGCTCCTGCAGGTGCCCAAGGCTTGGGTAGTGACGCAGCGGTTCGGGTTGCCCCGGCAGGTAGAGCAGCAGTCCCGCATCGCCCTGTGCAATGACCAGCACATCGTGCAGGGTAATGCCGAACAGTGACAGTTGCAGGCCGTGCGGCGGTGCCGGGCCGTCGAGCAGCGCCTTGACGGTGTCCACGGCGGCGCCGTCGACCTGCTGGCGCAGGTAGGCGAGGTCGCTGTCCAGGCGCAGACGTTCGCGGAGCACCTCGATGGTCTGTCGGGTGGCCTCCGGGGTCCCCAGGAGGCTGTCGAGGTGTTCCTGGTAGCGCTGGCCGAGATCGAGCGAGCGGCAGCTGTGGGCGAAGGCTTCTGGGCTCAGGGGCAGGGGCTGGAGGGTGCAGGTTTGCGAGTCGAGATCGATATCCACCAAGGTTTCACTGTCGCCCAGGGTGGTCTTGCCGGTGACTTTGGTCGGTGTGACATGGATATCGCCGCTGCGGGCAATGGCACTCTCGAGGCTGAAGGTCTGGCCGTCCGGGAAGTTCTGCAGCGCAGCCTCGAGCAGGCTTTGACGGCGATGGTGAGTGACGTAGACCTGCCAGGTGAAGACATGCCGGGCATGCACCAGTTCAGTGTCGCGCAACGGTGCCGTGAAGCCATGCTCGTCGAGCAGATGCCTGGCCAGCAGCGGCTCGGCGAACTCGGCGATCTGCTTGAGCCCGCGTAGCGAGCGGGCCAGGGTGGTTTGTGCCTGATCCAGGCGGTGTTGGCTGGCGATGACGGCTTCGCGCAGGCCGGGGACGGCATTGGCAAAGGTCGGGTCGTCCTGGTACGGCGACAGGGTTTGCCTGAGCGCCTGCCAATCCTCGGGGCCGGCGTGCCGGGCCCATTGCGGTAGACGTTGCTCGAGCAGTGGTTGGTAGGGGTGATCGGGTGTTGACTGTGGCATGCGGGCACCTTGCTGTGGGGAAAGGTGCATCTGACGGCAAGGGGAGGTGCGTGTGGTGGTAGAGGTGTCTCGTGCTGGTCTTGCACCTTCGATTCGGAGCCTTGATGGGGGATCACCCGCGAGCGGCTGGACAAGGAGTACGTGGCGGCGGGGTAGAACCTCCTGATCTCAACCCCCACTCGCCAGCGCACTCTGCAACCGCGCCAGCGCCGGCCCTTCCCGTTGCCGATCGAACACCTGCAGCGACACCTCCAGCATCCCACCTGCTGCCGCGCGCGCCAGCCGTTGCTCACAGCGCAGGCGCAGGCGCCCCTGGTCGCACTCGAACTGAAGCACCCCTGGCTTGGCGCTGCCCTCCAGGCGCAACTCGGCCAGGCGTCCCTGGGCCGCCAGCAGCGCCAGCGACTTGTCGCGCAGCAGGCCGTTGCCCTGGGTCATCAGCCCTGTGGCGCGCACGGCGGCAGCCATGGCCACGGCAACGATGGTCAAGGCCACCAGCACTTCGATCAGGGTGAAACCAGCCTGCGTCCGCCTCACGGCAGCACCTGCGCACAAGGGAAAACGGCAATGTAGAGCGCCTGGGTGACGGTTTGACGACGACAACTCCCGAGCTTTTTCAATATCGGTGACATACCTGCTTGCAACAATCGGCCCCCGATTCGAACTCATGCAAGGAATGCCGAGATGCAGATCGCCCGTCGCCGCGCCACAGGCCGCCGTTCCCGCCAGCAGGGCTTCACCCTGATCGAGATCATGGTGGTGGTGGTGATCCTCGGGATCCTCGCCGCGATGGTGGTGCCCAAGGTGCTCGACCGTCCCGACCAGGCCCGGGCCACCGCCGCGCGCCAGGACATCGCCGGGTTGATGCAGGCGCTCAAGCTCTACCGCCTGGACAACGGCAGCTATCCGAACCAGAACCAGGGCCTGAAGGTGCTGGTGGAAAAACCGGCCCAGGCCAAGGATGGCCAGTGGCGCGCCTACCTCGACCGCCTGCCCAACGACCCGTGGGGCCGTCCGTACCAGTACCTGAACCCCGGCGCCAACGGCGAGGTCGACGTGTTCTCCCTGGGCGCCGATGGTCAGGCCGGCGGCGACGGGGTGAACAGCGACATCGGCTCCTGGCAGCTGTGACCGGCCATGGCGCGCCAGGATGGCATGGCGGTGATCAGCGCCCTGCTGATCGCCGCGGTGGTGGCGGTGATCGCCGCCGGCATGATCGAGCGCCAGGGCCTGCTCACCCGTCAGGTGGAGAACCGGCAACTGGCGGTGCAGGGGCTGTGGGCGCTGGAAGGTGGCTTGCAGTTGAGCCGCCAGGTACTGCACGAACAGCGTCTGCGCGATCCGCTGGTGCGCGCCGGGCAACCCTGGGCGCAGCCACTGCCTGAGTGGTCGGCCGGCAACCTGGTGTTTGCCGGGCGCCTGGAAGACGAGCAGGGCAAGTTCAACTTGCGCAACCTGGTGGTCGATGGCCTGGTCGACGCGCAGGCGCTGGCCTCCTTCCATCGACTGTGCGCGCTGATCGACATCGACGAGCGTCTGGCCACCGCCATCGCCACCCTGGTGATCGACAGCTATCCGCAACGCGCCGTCGCGTCGCCGGTGCAAGGCGCGGAGCCGGCCAGTGGGCGACTGACATCGCCGGCCAGCGCCAGTGCCACATCGCCGCCCCGGCGCCCGATGTTGCGCAGCCTCGACACCCTGGCTTCGCTCGAAGGCATGAATGCCAAGGCCCTGCAGCGCCTGCGCCGGGTCGTGACGGTGATCCCTGCGCTGACCTGGGTCAACGGCAACACCGCCAGCGCCGAAGTGCTCGCCGCCCAGGTGCCGGGGCTGTCGCTGCAGCAGGCCAGGGCCCTGGTGGCCGAGCGTGACGGCGGGCGCTGGTTCATCAATCGTGGTGACTTCGTCAACCGTCTGCGCATGCCGCAACTGGCCACGGCCAATGTGCGGGTAGGGATCAACAGCGACTGGTTCCGTCTGCACGGCCAGGCGCGCCAGGGGCAGCGGCAGGTGCGCCTGCAGGCGCTGTTGCGCCAGCGCGAGGGACAGTTGCCGGATGTGATCTGGACGAGGGTCGGGGCATGAGTCGGGTACTGGACATTCAATTGCCGCCGCTGGCGGCGCTGACGGCGACCTCGTCGCTGGCTTACCGCCTGAGCGACCGCCAGGGCAGCTTGCTGAGCAGTGGCGAGGCCACCCGCGGCGAGCTGGCCGGCCAGGCCAGGGGCGCACGTTGGCGATTGCACCTGCACGAGGACGATAGCCTGGCGTTGCCCATCGCCTTGCCGCCGCTGGCAGGCAAGCGCCTGCAGGCCGCTGCGTGCTGCGCGGTGCAAGGGTTGCTGCTGGGCGACGCCGGGCAGGTCCACATGGCCCACGGCCCGCGCCAGGCCGATGGCCAGGTGGTGGTGGCCTGGCTCGGCCAGGCCGAACTGAAGCAGTTGCAGGATTGGTTGCGGGTGGAGCGGGTCAGCCTCGGTGGCCTGTTCGCCCACCCGGGGGACGCGCGGCCTGCGGTGGACCTGGCCGGCGGCCTGCAAGGCCCGGCCACGCCGGTGGCGTGGGGTCGTACGTTGAGCATCTGGGGCGTCGCGCTGGCGATCTGGTGCCTGGGGCTGAACCTGTACGCCGGGCACCTGGCCGACGAGGGCGAGCGATTGCGGGCACGCATGGTCGCCCAGGTTCGCCAGGCCTTCCCGCAGTTGCCCGTGGTGCTCAATCCCTTGCAGCAGGCGCGTCAGCAGCTACAAGGCGGGAGCGGGCGACCGGGACTGGACGGGTTGCTCGACGGGGCTGGGCAGGCGATGCCTTTTCTGGCCGGCAATGTCGCGGCACTGGACTACCAGGACGGCGTGCTGCAGGTCACGGTGCAGACCGAGGGCACGAAGCTACCGACCGACAGCAGCTGGCAGGCCGAGCTCGCCACCCGTGGCATCGAAGCCAGCGCGAGCGGGCAGGGTTGGGCCTTGCGCGCCGGTACGCCGGTCAACCAGGAGCTGGCCCATGTCGATTAAACCCCGTCTGCAGGCCTTGCATGGCCAGGCCCGGCAGCGCTGGCAGGCGTTGGCCCCGCGGGAGCGGCGGGCGGTGACGCTGGCCGGGCTACTACTGGGCGCGTTGTTCGGCTGGCAGGTACTGACCGCGCCGGCCCTGGCGCGGATCGAGCACTGGCAGGCCGAAACCCCCAGGCTGCGCAGCCAGGCCCAGGCCTTGGACGCGTTGCTGGCACAGCATTCTGTGGTCACGGGCAGCCTGAGCGAAGCCCTGGCACAGAGCCTCGAACAGGCCGGCCTGACGGCGCAGTCGCGCCTCAGCGACACGGGTGATGGCTGGCAGCTGGACTGGCAGCAAGCCCCGGCCGAGGCCGCGATGGCCTGGCTGCAGGGCGTGCCGT
This sequence comes from Pantoea sp. Cy-639, assembly GCF_011752525.1. GTDB lineage: Bacteria > Pseudomonadota > Gammaproteobacteria > Pseudomonadales > Pseudomonadaceae > Aquipseudomonas. The sequence goes on from NZ_VWXI01000008.1 coordinate 90,645, forward strand.
CGCGCTACGGGCTCAGCGTCGGGCGACTGACGCTGCGCCGCGACCCGGAGGCGGCCGTCGGCGCCCCGGTGACATTTTCCGGAACCCTTCGCATGGATCAGGCGCATGGCGCTAAGGACCCTTCATGATCTGCACTCGCCTCCCTACACGGCTGCTGCCGTTCGCGCCGCTGGCCCTGGCCCTGGCGCTCGCCGCCTGCGCCAACCCGCCGCCTGCGCAGAAGCCGTTGGCCAGCAGCGAGCTTGGCCGGCCGCTGGCCAGTACCGGTGCCAGCGACAGCGTGCCGGACTTGCATGCCCAGAACGCCGACACCCGTCGTCCGGCTTCGCGCCAGGTACCGCCACGGGTCGGCCAGCGTCATAGCCGCGCGCCGTTGACGCCGGTCGCGGCCAATCCGCTGGGCAACCAGCCGGTGCAACTGAACTTCGTCGAGGCCGATATCCAGGCGGTGGTGCGCGGTCTTTCCCGCGCCACTGGCCGGCAGTTCCTGGTCGACCCACGGGTCAAGGGCCAGCTGACCCTGGTCTCGGAGGGCGAGGTGCCGGCCAGCAAGGCCTACGCCATGCTGCTGGCGGCCTTGCGCATGCAAGGTTTCAGCGTGGTCGATGTCGGCGGCGTGGCCCAGGTGGTGCCCCAGGCCGACGCCAAACTGCTCGGCGGCGCGCTGGCCGGCGCCGACCGCGAGGCCGGCAACGGCATGCTCACCCGGACCTTCCGCCTGCAGTACGAGAACGCGGTCAACCTGATCCCGGTACTGCGCCCGATTGTCTCGCCGGACAACCCGATCAACGCCTACCCGGGCAACAACACCATCGTCGTCACCGACTACGCCGAGAACCTCGAGCGGGTGGCACAGATCCTCGACCGTATCGACATTCCCAGCGCCATCGACACCGATGTGGTGGCGATCCAGAACGGCATTGCCAGCGATATCGCCAGCATGGTCAGCGAACTGCTCGATGCCCAGGGCGGCGACCCCACGCAGAAGATCAGCGTGCTCGGCGACCCGCGCTCGAACAGCGTGGTGATCCGTTCCGGCAGCCCGGAGCGCACCCAGTTGGCCCGCGACCTGGTGTACAAGCTCGACAACGCGCAGAACAGCAGCGGCAACCTGCATGTGGTGTACCTGCGCAACGCCCAGGCCGACAAGCTGGCCCAGAGCCTGCGCGGACTGCTCACCGGCGAGAGCGACAGCGCGACCAGCGACGGCACCCGGGCGCTGCTCAGCGGGGGTGGCATGCTGAGTGGCAATGGCACCAGCACGAACAGCGGCGGGGCCAGGAACGGCGCGACCCAGAACGCCAGCGGCAACAACGCTGGCGGTGGCCTGAATCGCAGCGGCAACGGCCTGGGGGCTGGCAGTACGCCCAACGGCTATGGCAACGGCCAGGCTCAGGGCGAGCAGGGCAGCGCGTTTTCAGCCGGTGGCGCGACCATCCAGGCCGACAAGACCACCAACACCTTGCTGATCTCCGCGCCCGAGCCGCTGTACCGCAGCCTGCGCGAAGTGATCGACCAGCTCGACCAGCGCCGCGCCCAGGTGGTGGTCGAGAGCCTGATCGTCGAGGTCGGCGAGGACGATGCCAACGAGTTCGGCATCCAGTGGCAGGCCGGCAACCTTGGCAAGAACGGCGTGTTCGGTGGTGCCAATCTTGGCGGCAGCGGGCTGACCAAGGGCGCCACCAGCATCGACGTGCTGCCCAAGGGCCTGTCGGTGGGGGTGGTCGACGGCACGGTGAAGATCCCTGGCATCGGCGAAGTGCTCGACCTCAAGGTGCTGGCCCACGCGCTCAAGAGCAAGGGTGGCAGCAATGTGCTGTCGACGCCCAACCTGCTGACCCTGGACAACGAGGCGGCGAGCATCTTCGTCGGCCAGACCATCCCCTTCGTCAGCGGCCAGTACGTCACCGACGGCGGCGGCAACAGCAACAACCCGTTCCAGACCATCCAGCGCGAGGAGGTGGGCCTGCGCCTGAACGTACGCCCGCAGATCTCCGAGGGCGGCACGGTCAAGCTCGACGTCTACCAGGAAGTCAGCAGCGTCGATCAACGGGCCTCCAGCGCCGCCGGCACGGTGACCAACAAGCGTGCCATCGACACCAGCATCCTGCTCGACGATGGCCAGATCATGGTGCTCGGCGGCCTGCTGCAGGATGGCTACACCCAGAGCAACGAAGGCATCCCGTGGCTGGCGAGTCTGCCTGGGGTCGGCGCGCTGTTTCGCAACGAGCGTCGGGCCAGCAACAAGACCAACCTGATGGTGTTCCTGCGTCCGTACATCGTGCGTGACGCCGGCGCCGGGCGCAGCATCACCCTCAACCGCTACGACTTCATCCGCCGCGCCCAGGGCAACCTCAAGCCCGAGCATTCCTGGGCGCTGCCGGACATGGACATGCCGTTGCTGCCACCGGTGGAGCAGGGCGTGCCGGTACAGGGCCGGGCCCAGCCCGCGGCGCAGGGCGCGCCACGGGCGGCGATCCGCGCGGTGCCGCTGGATGAGGTGGCCCGGTGAGCCGGCTGCCCTACGCCTGGGCCAAGGCCCAGCGCCTGGTGCTGCAGGCCGGTGGCGAGGATGGCCCGCGCCTGGCGCGCTGCCCCTCCAGCCCGGGCTGGGCGCTGGCCGAGGTCCGTCGGCGGTATGGCCCGGTGCCGGTCGAGGCGCTCAGCGATGCGCAGATGGACGCGCTGCTGGTCAGCGCCTATGCCGATACCGGCAGCGCGGCGGCAGTGGTGGGCGCGGCGGAAAACGAGGTCGACCTCGACCGCCTGCTGCAGGACATTCCCGAGGTCACCGACCTGCTCGAAGCCCAGGACGATGCGCCGGTGATCCGCATGATCAATGCCTTGCTGACCCAGGCGGCGCGGGACCAGGCCAGCGATATCCATATCGAACCGTTCGAAAGTCACTGCCTGGTGCGCTACCGGGTCGACGGCACCCTGCGCGATGTGGTCTCGCCGCGCAAGGCGCTGCATGGCGCGCTGGTATCGCGGATCAAGATCATGGCGCAGCTGGACATCGCCGAAAAACGCCTGCCCCAGGACGGTCGCATCGCTTTGCGGGTGGCCGGGCGCCCGATCGATATCCGCGTGTCCACGGTGCCCACCGGGCATGGCGAGCGGGTGGTGATGCGCCTGCTCGACAAGCAGGCCGGGCGTCTGCGCCTGGAGGCGCTGGGCATGGACGCGGCGCTGCTGGCGCGGCTAGACCAGTTGATCCGCCAGCCCCATGGCATCGTCCTGGTCACCGGCCCCACCGGCTCGGGCAAGACCACCAGCCTGTACGCGGCCCTGGCGCGGCTGGATGCCAGCGTGAGCAACATCCTCACCGTCGAGGACCCGGTGGAGTACGACTTGCCGGGGATCAGCCAGATCCAGGTCAACGCGCGCATCGACATGAGCTTCGCCGTGGCTTTGCGGGCGATCCTGCGTCAGGACCCGGATGTGATCATGATCGGTGAGATCCGCGACCTGGAAACCGCGCAGATCGCGGTGCAGGCCTCGCTGACCGGGCACCTGGTGCTGGCCACCCTGCACACCAACGATGCGGTGTCGGCGGTCAACCGCCTGGTCGACATGGGCGTGGAGCCGTTCCTGCTGGCCTCGGCACTGCTCGGGGTGCTGGCCCAGCGGCTGGTACGCAGGCTTTGCCCGCACTGTCGCGAGCCCGATCCGACGGCGCCAGGGCAGTTCCGCCCGGTCGGCTGTGTCCAGTGCAACCACTGTGGCTACAGTGGCCGCACCGGTATCCACGAGCTGTTCTGTGTCAATGACCAGGTACGCAGCCTGGTCCACCAGGGCGCCGATGAGCAGGCCCTGCGCAGCGCCGCGCGGGCCAATGGCATGCGCAGCATGCGTGAGGACGGCCAGCGCTGGATCGACGACGGCAGCACCTGCCAGGAAGAGATCCTGCGCGTGACACGGGACGCCTGATGAACCGCTATCGCTATGAAGCCGCCGATGCCCAAGGGCGCATCGTCAATGGTCTGCTCGAGGCCGATACCCCGGCTGCGGCCATGGCCCAGCTCAAGGCCCTGGGGCTCACTGCGCTGGAGGTCGAGGTCCATGCGGCTGCCGGGCAGGGGGCCGGGCTGTTCAGCCCGAAGCTGTCCGATAGCGATCTGGCCTGGGCCACTCGCCAGTTGGCCAGCCTGCTGGCGGCCGGCCTGCCGCTGGAGGCAGCGCTGGGGGCGACCCTTGAGCAGGCCGAGCGCAAGCATGTGGCCCAGGTGCTGGGGGCGGTGCGTGGCGATGTGCGCAGCGGCATGCGCCTGGCCGACGCGCTGGCCGCACGTCCGCGCGATTTTCCGGACATCTACCGGGCGCTGGTGGCGGCGGGCGAGGAGTCCGGTGACCTGGCGCAGGTGATGGAACGCCTGGCCGACTATATCGAAGAGCGCAACACCCTGCGCGGCAAGATTCTCACGGCATTCATCTACCCGGCGGTGGTGGGGCTGGTGTCTGTGGGCATCGTGATCTTCCTGCTCAGCTATGTGGTGCCGCAGGTGGTCAGCGCCTTCACCCAGGCGCGTCAGGACCTGCCCGGATTGACCCTGGCGATGCTTGCCGCCAGTGACTTCGTGCGGGCATGGGGCGTGCTGTGCTTTGCCGTGATGGCTGCCGCGCTGTGGGGCTGGCGGCTATATCTGCGGGCGCCGCCGGCGCGCCTGGCGTGGCATGCGCGGATCTTGCGCCTGCCGCTGTTCGGGCGTTTCGTGCTGGGCTTGAACACTGCCCGTTTCGCCTCCACCCTGGCGATTCTCGGCAGTGCCGGTGTGCCGTTGCTGCGGGCGCTGGAGGCGGCGCGCCAGACGCTTGGCAACGATCGGCTCGACCGCTGCGTCAGCGAAGCCACCGCACGGGTGCGCGAAGGCGCTGGCCTGGCCGCTGCGCTGGCGGTGGAAAAGGTGTTCCCGCCGTTGCTGATCCACCTGATCGCCAGCGGCGAGAAGACTGGCAACCTGCCGCCGATGCTCGATCGCGCCGCCGACAGCCTGGCCAAGGACATCGAACGCCGCGCTATGGGCATGACCGCCTTGCTCGAGCCGTTGATGATCGTGGTGATGGGTGGGGTGGTGCTGTTGATCGTGATGGCCGTGCTGATGCCTATCATCGAGATCAACCAGTTGGTGCAGTGAGCACTGCAAGGGCGGCGTGACGCCTGCTGATAGTGGCCGGGTGGCGCTGGCCGCCCGGCCAGGGGCTGGTCAGCCTTCCGCGTACATCCAGCGCATCAGCGAGTGGCGGCCACTGATGCCCAGCTTGATCGCCGCGCGGCGCAGGTAGCTCTCCACGGTGTTGACCTTCAGGCTCAGGTGCTCGGCCTGCTGCGGCGCGGTGCGCCCGGCCAGCAGGCCCTTGCATACCTGCATCTCGCGCTCCGACAGGGTGATGCCCGTCTGCCCCAGGCGTTCGAGGAAGCGCTGTTCGAGGCTTTCGGGTTCGCAGGGGTCGAGCGTGGCCGGTTGCAGCGCATTGATGTGCTTTTCCAGCATGGGCATCAGCAACGGCGAGATGTCCTCCAGGCGGCTGCGCTCGGTGGCGGAGAAGCCAACGCGCGGGTCGGCGCGCAGCACGGTGATCTCGTAGCGGTAGCCGTCCTTGCGGCTGGCCAGGTGCAGACGCGCCGGCGCGTCGAAGGCATCCTCCGGCCCGCCGGTGCTGAACACCATTTCGCTGAGCAACGTGGCGTCCTGGCGCGAGGCGCAGGCCGAAGCGTCGCGCAACTGACGGATGTGCGTCGCATCGATGGTCAGGTGGGTCTGGATAAGGTCATGCAGCCGTTGTGGAAACTGGCGGCTGCCGGTACTGGCTATGACTTTGCCGATCTGCGGAAAAAGCAGGTGCGAATTCATCGTGTCATCCCTGATAAACGGTGGTACGAAACGCCCGATCTGCCAGAGACCAGCATCCTTGACTGGCGGCGGGGCGGTTGGAGCTGCTTGCTATCCTAGTACAACGATTCGGTGACGGTTAAATGAAGCTGGAATAATGGCATAACAATATCATTGCCTCCATGCCTGGCGCGTAGCGCCGCGCAAGTCAGGTATGATGCGGGCCCATTCTCTCCCACGAGGCCCGATCCCATGTCCCTGAGCGCAGCACAGACCGGCGAATTCCGCGCCTTCGCCGAACAGCTTGCCGATGCCGCCGCCGAGGCCATCGCGCCGTACTTTCGCGCCAGCCTCGATGTCGAGGACAAGGGGGGGCGCCTGTACGACCCGGTGACCATCGCCGACAAGGCTGCCGAAGACGCCATGCGGGCATTGATCCAGGCCCGCTATCCCGAGCACGGCATCCTTGGCGAGGAACAGGGCGTGGCACTGGGCAGCAGCCCGCTGACCTGGGTGCTCGATCCGATCGATGGCACCCGTGCCTTCATCACCGGCCTGCCGCTGTGGGGCACATTGATTGCTCTGAACGACGGCCAGCGCCCGGTTGTCGGCGTGATGAACCAGCCCTTCACCGGCGAGCGCTTCGTGGGTACCCCCGAAGGCGCCTGGCGCAGCGGCACGCCGCTGAAGACCCGTGCCTGTGCCGAGCTGGGCGCCGCGACGCTGATGTGCACCACCCCTGACATGTTCGACACTCCGGCGCGCAAGGCAGCCTTCGAGCAGGTCGCCGGGCAGGCCCGATTGATGCGCTACGGGGGAGATTGCTACGCCTACTGCATGCTGGCTTCGGGCTTCGTCGACGTGATCGTCGAGGCCAGTTTGCAGCCGTATGACGTGCAGGCGCTGATGCCGATCATCGAAGGGGCGGGCGGTGTGATCACGGCCTGGGACGGCAGCTCGGCGCAGAACGGTGGCTGCGTGGTGGCCTGTGGCGATCCGGCGTTGCATGCGCAAATGGTGGCGTTGTTGCGCCACGCGATGTAATCGGGATGTGCACTAGGCGGGAGTGAAGGTCTTGCACCAGGGGCCGCTGTGCGGCCCATCGCCGGCTTTGCCGGCTCCCACGGCTGCGGTTTCGTCGGCTTGCCAGCTTCGATGACTGGGGGCTGTTCCGGAGTCGTGTGGCTTGGCTGGGCACCTGCCATCGCACTTTTCGCGTTTTGAACGCTCTATGCATGGCCATGCCACACCGATTCACGGTGTGGCCGATGACCCATGCCGGTGCCGATGGTCGTACGAACACATACCCGAACTCTCCAAGGTCTGCTGCTGGCGGGTGCCCTGACGGCGCTCTGCGCCTGCTCCCAGCAACAAGGCCGTGACATGCTCACGCAACTGGGCAACGGCAAGCCCGACGAGCTGTTCCAGACCAGCGTCGACCGCATGGCCACCCTGGGCATGCGCGACAACCTGCAAAGCCTCTATCTGTTGATGAACAAGCTGTACCTGCGCAATCCCAACCAGTGGAAGCAGTCCGGCTACCTCGACGCCACCACGGCCGCGCGGCAGATCCGCATCGCCATCGAACAGCGCGAGCCGCTCGCGCAACTGGGCGGACGCCGCGACCTCGAAGCGCTGAGCTACGCGTTGAGTCCAGCGTTTCGCGGCGACCGGGTCGGTGCCTTCATCTATGCCATCGGCAGCATGCTGATCACCGCCCATGGCGGGCGCACCACGTTCTACATGACCGATACCCTCGACCCGCTGTTCATCAACAACGCCGCGCGCAATATCGAGAAGGCCACCTGGATGCTCAGCCAGCGCCAGGATGCCAATGGTGTGCTGTTGCTGTTTTCCAATGAGATCTCCGAGCAGGGCAGCAACCTGAGCTTCGCCGTGGAGTTCGGCAAGGTGGTCGCGCGCCTGGACCTGCTGGCGCAGATCCTCGACGAGCGTTACCGGCGCGTTGGCCTGAACTATGCGCAGAGCCTGCTGCTGATGAATTTCCTGCCGGTGCAGTGAGACAGCAACGCCCCTTCGCCGGTATTGCCGGCGAAGGGGCGTTGCTGGTCAGGCGACGTCGACCAGCACGATCTCGCTGTCTTCCAGCGCCGTGACCGTCAGCACGCTTTCCTGCTCGATCGCCAGGCCATCACGGGCCTTGACCTGCAGGCCGTTGACCTCGAGGCGGCCCTTGGCCGGCACCAGGTAGCCACGGCGTGCCGGGTCGAAGCGGTACTCGGCGCTTTCCCCAGCTTTCAAGGTAGCGGCCACCAGACGAGCGTCGGTGCGGATGCGCAGGCTGTCCTCGTCGCCCTCGCGACCGCTGGCCAGGGTCACGAAGCCTTCGCCGCGCTCACCCTTGGGGAATGGCCGGGAGCCCCAGGACGGCGCCTCGCCGACGTTCTCCGGCACGATCCAGATCTGGAAGATCCGTGTGTCGACCTTCTCCAGGTTGTACTCGCTGTGCACGATGCCGCTGCCGGCACTCATCACCTGCACGTCGCCCGCCTCGGTGCGGCCCTTGTTGCCCAGGCTGTCCTGGTGGGTGATGGCGCCTTCGCGAACGTAGGTGATGATCTCCATGTCACGGTGTGGGTGCGGCGGAAAACCGCTGCCGGCGGCGATCAGGTCGTCGTTCCACACCCGCAGGTTGCCCCAGTGCATGCGTGCCGGGTCGTAGTACTCGGCGAACGAGAAGTGGTGGTGAGCGTCGAGCCAGCCGTGGTTGGCGTGGCCCAGGCTTTCGAAGGGTCGCAGTTGCAGCATGGTCGTGCTCCTCTGATTCGCTGGAATGGGGCCATGATGCGCGGTTCAAAGATCGAAAAAAAGCGTAAATATCGGCTTGTTATGATCGAATTTGTGGATTTTTACTTTTGCGGTTCTGCATGCGCTTCATCGCCTAATCCCATGATCCATAAGCATTCGCTGGTACTTTTGGGCAGATGGGGCGAACATGCTCGCTGCTTTCGATCTTCAACGGAGTGACCGTGCCCCCCGAGCGTCCCCAGGCCCCGGCCGACCTGACCCCTCCCGCCCAGTTGCCCTGGCTGCGCCGCCTTGCCGCGCGCCTGCTGGGTCGTGGCCTGAGCCGTTTGCAGGCACAGCACCGCGACTCCTGGTTCCTCGGCCACGCCACCGGCCAGCGCAATGGCCACGCCGACGGCCTGCGCGAGGGTTACGAACGGGGCCGGGCCGATGGCTATGAAGCCGGACGCCAGGTCCTGGTGATCCGCGACACCCGCCCGGACCATGGCGCTGTGCCAGGCGAGGACGACAAGCTGTTCGACGACTGGCGCCTGCCGTTGACCGCGGAGCTCAAGAAACGCTTCAAGGCCGATGTGGCCCAGCGCTTGCCTGCCGGCAGCCAGCCCAGCGCGGCGCAGTGGAAGCTGATCTTCAGCGACACGCCGTCCACCTGCGTGGTGGCCGGCGCCGGTGCCGGCAAGTCGACCTCGCTGGTGCTGCGGATCCTGCTGCTGCGCCATTACCTGGGCTTCGAACTCGACGCCATGACCGTGGTGACCTTCACCCGCGAATCGCGCAGGGACTTCATCCAGCGTCTGCTACAAGTGTTCGCGTTGTGGCAGATCGACCTGTCGCCGGCCCAGGGCCGTGAGCTGGTGCGCACCTTCCACTCGCGCATCCTGCCGCTGGTACGCAGCCTGCCGGGCTTTTCCCAGTTGCGTGCGTTCGAGACCCTGGGCAACGAGATGCCCGCCGGGGCCGAGGCCGGCGCCGAGAGCAACCCCTTCGACCTGCGGCTTAACGATGCTCAGCGCCAGCAACTCAACCTCTGCTACCGCGACCTCATGGCCCAGAGCCCGCGTTTTGCCACGCTGGTCGGCACGTTGCGCCAGGAGGCACTGTTGCTCAAGCCGCTGGATCCGGAGCATCCGGAGGTGCAGAAGCGCGCGCAGGTGACGCAGCTGGCGGCGCAGCGCGACGAAGAGCTGTGCGATGTGATCGAGGACCTGTGGTTCGCTGCCGGTGCCTGGCCGATCAAGGGAATCGAGCCCAGCCGCGAAACTGTGCAGATCCGTGGCAGCCGCTTCCATGTCCATGGCCGCCTGGAGGGGCTGGATGCCTGGGTGGTGCTGGGCTTCGACCCGTCGGAAAGTGCCCAGTACCAACGCCCTGGGGCCAAGCTGACGGTACGCGCGGAATGGGCTGTAAAGCGCACCTTGTTTCAAGCTTTCTGCGATAAACCATTGATATGGTTGGATAATTACGCTTCTGCAAAGCGTCTGGCCGCCTCTCTGGCCGGCGATGCCGTGGCGGGTCCGGGCTTCGAGTACAAGGTCAAGGGTGAACTGGCGGCGGCACCGCTGCTGGATGCCTTCGTCAGTGCCGCGAACTTCATCGAGAACCTCGGGCTGGACGTCAATGCCGCCGTGACGGCCATGCGCTTCCCGCCGGGCGACAGCGACGGCCCGTTCTTCGAGGCCCTGGCCCTGTTCTGGAAGGCGCTTGAGGCACACCTGCTCGGTCAGTCGCCACCGGTGATGACCTACAACCGCATGTTCGCCCTGTTCGGCGAGAACAATCCGGAGAATCTGGCGCTGTTGCCGGACCCTTTGCTGCGCCCGCTCGCGCACCTGATGATCGACGAGTTCCAGGACGTCTCGCCGCAGATCGTCAGCTGGCTGCGGGCCAGCCTGGCCGAGATCCGCCGGCGTGGCCCGGCCATGCACAACGGACGGGTGGCGCAGCACGCATCGTTGATGTGCGTGGGCGACGACTGGCAGTCGATCTATGGCTGGCGGGGCAGTTCGCCGAAATACTTCATGGAGTTCACCAAGACGTTTCCGTCGCCGGCCAACACGCGGGTGATGCTGGTGGAAAACTACCGTAGCCAGCAGCACATCATCGAGGCTGCCGAGCACCTGGTGAAGGGCGCACCGGCCATCGCCGGCAAGAAGGCCCGGGCCAGCGGTGCAGCGGCGGAGCTGGCACTGTCGCCGGTCAAGGTGTTCGAACGTGACGAATCGGCACTGGCGCAGACCCTGATCGAGCACTACCAGCAGGGTGATTCGGTGATGATGCTGTTTCGAAAAAGTAGCGATAAGTTATTGATAGAAAAACATTTATCTCAAATTGTTAAAGCTGATTCTAGCTTGCCGACTGCTCAGCGCCGCCTGCGCCAGCTGACCTACCACAGTGCCAAGGGCCTGCAGGCCGACGCGGTATTCATGCTTGGTGACTGCCAGTACCAGACCAGCTCGCCGTACAAGAACCAGGTCTATCGCCTGGCGGGCCTGGGCAAGCCGGGTGACGCCCAGGCCTTCGACATGGCGCAGAAGGAAGAGGTGCAGCGCCTGGCCTACGTGGCGGTGACCCGCGCGGTCAGGCACTGCTACTGGCATGTCGAGGCGGCCAGTGGCGAGGCGGCCGGCTCACCCAGGGCATCTGCCCAGGTGGACGGTCGCCACGCCTTTTTTGAAGACCTGCGAGGTCATTGAGCGGGTCGATTAGGGTCCTGCTCGGTGGTGAGTGCCAGCAGCAGGGCTTCTTCGGCCACTTGGCGGCCCTTGGCCAGGGCATCGGTGGCCTGTCGGTACTGTTGGCTGTCCAGTTGGACGCGTTGCAGTTGCCCGGTTTCGTTGGTCAGGGGCATGGGCAACGTGTCCTGCAATTGCTGCAGGACATCGGCTTGCACCGAGTCGATTCGCTCGGCTTGCTCATCCAGGCAATAGTCCAGGTATTCCAACCCGACGGACCAGTGGCTCTGCAACTGCTCGAAGCGCTCACCGTAACGACTACGCAAGAACCGCTGCCAACTGGGTTGCCGTGAGATCCAGACCCTGACGGCTTCATCGTCGTCTTCAAGGTCGCGCACGGCATGTTCGACATTGTCGATGACGTCCTGCGTGATCCGCGCCGTCTGGCGATAGAGCATGTCCTGGCTGGGCTCGGGGAACACCAGCACGCGGGCCAGGGACTGACGCAGCGCCAGCCGGATCTCGATGTCATCGAGCCCGCCGTCGCGCAGTTGCTCCAGGGTGATGTCATCGAGCGGATCGAACGGTGGCAATTCTGCGAAGTCGGGACGTTCCTCTGGCGCTTGCGTTTCCCATGCCACGAAAGCCTGTTGCCGCTCGAGACGCGCTGCATGAATGCGTGCGGCCATTCGATTGACTTGCTCGCGGCGGAACAGACGCGTGTAGAAGTTGTACTGGATCGCTCCTGGAACGTCAGCCTCTTGGCTGTGCTCATGGATCAGGACCTCCACTTCCAGGGTGCTGAACGCATCGGTGCCGGCATCGCCGCAAGTGGCCGGGAAATCGCTGGCCACCTCATCCAGGTGTTGGCGCAACGCCGAGTCCCTGCTGGCAGTGTCGAGCATCTGCCAGATCTGCCTGGCCAGCGATTGCTGGTTGTTGCGGGCCTCGGCCGAACGGCCGACACGCTCTATGACCTCTCTGAGATGAGCATGGGCGTTACCCTCGAACAGATCATTCCACTGTTGGCGCTGGGTTGCGCTGGCACTGGCCCTCCAGTCAACGGCCTGTTCCGGAGGTGGCAAGTGGGCGACCTCGATGATCCTCGCGCCGATACTGCGCAACTGTACCGCTGTGTCAGGTTGCAGGCCGTTGTAATGGAAGTTCCAGGCCATGGGGCGCCGCTGGGCGCTCAGTTCTCTGGCATAGGTCGAATCCAGGACCTGCGTGACCAGCGGCACGTCGTGGATCTGGTTGCTGCTCAGGTCCAGGTTGCGCAGGGTGCAGTTGCGCCGGCTCATCAGTTCGGTCAGGCCGGCAGGCCAGGCGCCCAGCTGGCAGTCATCGAGCATCAGGGTCTCCAGGCGGTGCAAGCTCGCCAGCGCAGGCGGTACTTGCAATGGATTGTTCGACAGCCGCAGCTCCCGCAGGCGTGGCATTGCCGCGAACCGTTCGGCTGTGACGATATCCAAGGTGATGGCATTGCCATGCAGGTGCAGGCGTTCGAGCGGCAGGCGGCTCAGGACCTCCAGGTCGGCATCCAGCAGCGTCAACTCGGTATCGTGCAGCCACAAGCTGTGAAGTTCACGCAGACCGGCCAAGGCGCTCCGGGCAGCGTCGTCCAAGCCGCCCAGCACCGTCTCGGCGACCCCGAGTTGCTGCAGGCGTGGAGCGCTGCGCAGTGCTCTCCAAAGATCCTGGGCCGGCAATTCGGTGTTGCCGACCAGATCCAGCTGACGCAACGCCGGGAAGCTTTGCAGGAACCGTTCTGGCAAAGCTCTCAGGCCAATGCTGCGCAGGCTCAGCGTAGTGATGTGGTCGAAGCGTGCGGGCAGCTCGGGCAAGCTTTCCAGTGTGAGCTCCTCGAGGATCAGCACCTCGCCGCCATCCTGTCGCCAGGCGCTCATGAGAATCCGATACAAGCGTCGGCGATCGTCATAGGCGTCATCGTCCGCGAGGTCCAGCCACTGCTGAAGCGTGATGGCCAGTTGCCGTTGTTCTTGGGTCAATGCCTCGATCTGCCGCCCCACGTCACCACGCGCACGCGCGCGCAGGCGGGTGAGCAACTGGCGGCGTGCGCTGCTGCTCAAGGAGGGATAGAGCTCCTGCAGCCGGCGGTCTTCGATGGCCCGTGCTTCCCCCGAGAGCCATTTCGACAGGCACGACCTGCCGCTCAACTGATATCCGACTCGGCCATCGCTCAGGCGCAATGGTGATCTGAAGCCGCGCTTGATGGGCTGTTGCCCGATGAGTTGCGCGGCATGGGCGCGGTCGCCCAGCGCTATCTCCAGCAGCCTTGCAGGTTGGGCCTGCGGGTGTTCAAGGTGCAATGCGTTACCCAGGCGCAGGCTGTCGGCGTTGCTCAGTCCAGGCCGATACAGCCCCAGCAAGGCCCGGTCCAGGCGGAACCGTGCCTGCAGCAGGCGGGCTTCTTCAGCAACGCGCAGGGGAATACGCCCGCTGACCATGAGTTGGCGTTCGCGGCCATTGGCCTGTTCGGCCAGCGCTTCGAGCGCGCTGGGTGGCAGCCCGCTGAATTGACGGCCCAGCGCTTGAGCAGGCTCGCCCAGGGAGGGCGCGCGGCTGGCATAAAGGCTCTCGGACAAGGCCGTGCGTTGCAGGGTGAGATACGTCGCCAGCCGCTCGCGCAGCCCCGAGGCTCCCTCCCTGGCATTGGTGTCGGTGGCGAATAGCTGACGTGCACTGGCCGGTTCCATTTGCCGCATCACGCTGTCGCCGAGCCTGCCTTGTTCCAGGTCGGCGCGGGTGATCTGGATCTCCACCTGGCCAGGTGCCTCGGCAGGCCCGTAGCGCACCGAGGTACCCCAGGGCTCTGGTCCCTCGAAAGCCTTGATGAAGTGATCTTGCGGCCAGCCAGGGAGTTCGGGCAGGGCAGGCAGGGCATAGTTCCTGTACGCGGCGAGGGGCATGCCGTGGCGTACCCGGGTGATGATTTCGTCAGCTTCCTGGTCCGCACGCAGGCGCATCAGGGCGTCCGCCAGCAGGGGCGGTGGCGGTTCGCCTGCCACATGGGCTGCGCGCAAGGTCTCGGCAGCGGTACCGGTGCAGCGCAGGACTGCCAACAGTTGCTGGTCGTCGAGTGGTTCGCTGATGGGGCCGAAGCGGCGGACCAGTTCGGCGTCGTCCCAGTCCAGCGGCTGTTCGTGGACGGTACGCCAGGCGCCGCTGCCGTTGTGTTCGAGTGCAGGCCGGTAAGCCTGCGGGTCGCCAGGGTGGTCAATGCGCCATATGCCTTCGTTGTCCTGGGAATGGGCGTACAGGTCATTCCCCAGGCGCACGTAAGTCTTGTCGTTGTGGTGGTACTGCCCAAGCGCATTGGGGCGTAAGTCATCCGGTAACTCGACATCACTGGCATAGGTGGACAGGTCTGTGTGCCACAGGCGTTCCTGGCCGGCAACCGTGATCGAGCGCATGGCGTCGACGAAGCCCGATGCCTTGAACAGCGCCACCCCGCCCGCCACGCCGGCAACGGTCGCCAGATTGACCAGCAGCGACTCGACCTGCGCCAAGGCCTCGGCGCGCTGATCGTCTTCCCAGGCCTCGATACCCTGGAACACGCTGTTCATGATCTGCGCCGCGCCAATCACCATCATCAATGGGTTGAGCAGGGGGATGAACATGGCCGCGACGTTCAGTACGTCCAGGCCTGCCGACAACAAGTGTTCCAGGCGTTGCAGGCGCGCTTCGGCATCCACCGTGGCCGTGGGCACCGCGAGGGTGGCGGCATCGCCTTTCAGGCGCCGGACATGGGCCCGGTGCAAGGCGTCCCAGGGCTGGGAAGGGAGCAGGTGTGTCTGGTAGCGCAGCCGTGGGTGCTTGCGATTGAATACATGCTTGCGACCGAACAGTTTCTTTTCTTCGAACAGGGCTTCGCGCAGCTTGTTGCTCAGTTGTGCCTGGAGGGCGGCGGGGGCGAGGCGCGTGACAGTGCGCAGCAGATCCTGTTGTTGCAGTCGGCGAGCCAAGTCCACCGCGGCCTGGGCTGGCGAGGGATACTCACGCACTGGGGCGTCGGGAGCACCCGGAATGTAGGCGATGCAGGGGGTGATTTGAGCGTTGGCGTCAGTTGCGATCAGCAGCACTTCGTTGAGCGGGGTATCGAACAGCTCGATGCGCCAGCACTGCATGGCTTGCGCACCGTATTGCACGGTGGTGCCGCTGGTGCACAGTTGTCGGAGCGTCTCGACCCCCGTTGCGCTGAGCAAACCACGCATCTGGGCAATCAGTGCCTGGACCCACAGCTCATCGCGGCTGGCTTGGGTCGACTGGGTATGGATCCTGGCACTGTCGGGGCCGTCATACAGATTGGCGACATGCGTCTGGTACTGCCGCCCAAGATCCAGAGTGCGACAGGCTCGCACGAACTCGCTGGCGGTCAGCCCCTCGATGGCCTGGGGATCGTCGCTGCTGACGTGCAGGCTGCTGAACGGGTCGGGCTCTTCGGCTTGAGTGAAATTGTGCAGTGCTGCTGCGAGCAGGCTCAGGATGCGTGGCTTGCCGTCCGGATCGACTTCGTAGTGGTCAGTCGATGCGATGGCGGCGATCCCGGCGGTGGGCTCCACCAGGACATCGCGCTTCAGGCGGAACGGACGCAGATGATACTGCGCCTGGTCCACTGCCGCCTTGATGCCCAGGTGTTGCTGGAGCAGCGGCTTGCAGAAGTCGGTGACACCCTTGAGCGGGAGCAGCAATTGCCGAACGGCTTCACGGCTGGCGTCACGTTTCTCGATGGCTTCGCGCAGTGCCTGTTGCTGCTCCGGCGTGGCGTGCCGGAACCAGTCATGGGGCGTGCCGTCACCTTGCAGGAAGTCCTGGCGCAGGCTGCCCATCAGGGCAGGCAGGTAGGCAGGGTGAACGCTTTTGCACCATGCAGGCACGCTGCGCAGTATCTGTTGCTGATGAAAGGGAGGGGTCGTGGTCATGTTGAGCTCCGTGTACGAGAGCCGTCATTGCAGCCGCCCATCCGCAAGGCTTGGCGTTAACCGGGTAACACCAGCAGGTCGGCGGCACGCATGTCGCTGTCGGTGAAAGGCCAGCGCAGGCCTTGGGATTGCGCCATGGTGGGCTGGCGGCCTGTGGCGCCGACGCCAAGGAGGTGAGTTCATGCGTTCGCAAAGCAGTCCCAGGGAGCACCTGCTCGACATCAACGGTATCGAGATCGCCGTGCGCGCCTGGGGGGACGAGGAGGGTGTCCCGGTGCTGGCCCTGCATGGCTGGCTGGACAACGCCGCCTCGTTCGAGCGCCTGGCGCCGCAGCTCGCGGGTTGTTTCGTGGTGGCCCCGGACCTGGTGGGGCACGGTCGCAGCGACCATCGCCGCGTCGACAGCGGCTACTACCTGTGGGAGCACGCCGAGGACATGCTGGCGGTGGCCGAGAGTCTTGGCCTGTCGTCGTTCCATGTCCTGGCCCATGGCATGGGCAGCGGGGTGGCCTCGATTCTGGCGGCGCTGACCAGTGGCATCGCCAGCCTGCATTTTCTCGATGGCATGGGGGCGCCGTTCACCGTCGCCGAAGACGACCGGGTGGCGCACATGGCCCGCGCCTACCGGCTCAAGCGCTTGGTCAGACGCAGCCGCCTGCCGGGATTCGTCACGCCCGACGACGATGCTCGCTTCGACACCTTGGAGCACGCATTGGACCAACGTCGCAATGGCCTCGATGGCGGTCCGCCGAGCGCTGCCGCGCGCTTGCTGGCCCAGCGCGACCTGTTGCAGCTCAGAGATGGCTATTGCTGGCGCCATGATCCGCGCCTGGACCTGCCCGAACCGATGCCACTGACCGAGCGCGAGGCCTGCGACCTGCTGCGCCAGATCAGTTGCCCGCTCTACCTGCTGCTGGGGCGCGAGGGGGCCTTTGCCGGCGCAGGCTACGCCCAACGCCAGATGGCCCTGCCTCGGCATGCGCAGGTCAGCTGGCATCCGGGTGGTCATCACTTCCACCTGGAGTCCCCGGCGCCAGCTCTGGCCAGGCAGATCCTGCGCAACCTGGTACGCCACGAGACTGGCGCCCTGGGACGCCGGGCCAACGAATAGCCTGGCACCTGCTAAGGTCAAGTCTTCCTTTGCAACGGGAGCCTCCCATGCCAGCCTTCAACATTCTGCGGCTCGACCATGTCGTGCTGCGGGTCGCCGACCTCGAGCGCAGCCTGGCGTTCTACCAGACGGTGCTGGGCTGTCCCCTGCGCCGGCGCCGCGAGGACCTGGGCATGCTGCACCTGGCGGCCGGCGACTGCATGATCGACCTGGTAGCGGTCGATGGCCCGCTTGGGCGCCAGGGCGGCGCCGGGCCGGGGGCCGAGGGGCGTAATGTCGATCACCTGTGCCTGCGCATCGAACCGTTCGACGAGCAGGCGCTGCTGGCGTACCTGACCGCCGCCGGGGTGAAGGCGGAGCCGGCCGAGCCGCGTTTTGGCGCGCAGGGCGAAGGACTGTCGTTGTACTGCTTCGACCCGGATGGCAACCGGGTCGAGCTCAAGGGGCCGGCGAGCAGGCTCTGTACGAGAAGTTCCGAGGGAGCGGCGGTGCGCCGATGCGACTTGCCCCGTGATGAATAACCGCGGATTCAGGATTTGCCGCAGCGTTGCGGCAGATCGCCGGGCAGGCCCGCCCCCCACAACGCTCGATGGCCATGCTTTTCGTGCAAGACCTAACGCTTGAGCCTCAGTTGTGCAGGTGCACGCTAGTGACGCTGGGCGATCTGGATCAGGTTGCCGCAAGTGTCGTCGAACACCGCCACGGTGACCGGGCCCATGGCCGTCGGCGGCTGGGTGAAATGCACGCCGGCGGCGCACAGGCGGGTGTACTCGGCCTGGATATCGCGCACGCCGAACGAGGTGGCGGGAATGCCATCTTGCTTGAGCGCGGCCTTGTAGGTGCGCGCGGCCGGGTGCGCGTCAGGCTCGAGCAGCAGTTCGACGCCATTGGGGTCGTTGGGCGAGGTGAAGGTCAGCCAGCGGTGCTTGCCCATGGGAATGTCATGTTTGGGCTGAAAGCCCAGCACGTGGTGATAGAAGGCCTGGGCCTTGGCCTGGTCGTCGACGAGGATGCTGGTGACCACGATCTTCATGGGCGCTCGCCTGCACGGAAGGGGTATCAGCAAGTAAAGCCGCTCCGCAGTTTTTGACCAGCGTTCAGCACTTCACCAGGTCGAACAGCGAACGCATCGCCTGGCCCGCCAGGCGGCGCATCACCGGCGGCGGCAGGCGCTCGGCAGGCCCGCCGGCGCCCAGCGCGGCGACCACCTGGCCGCGCAGGCGCAAAGGTAGGGCGACGCAGTGCAGGTCGGGGCGCGAGGCGCCGAGGTCGAGGGCGAAACCCTGATTGCCGATCTGTTGCAGTTCCTGCTCCAGGACCTGCGGCATAGGGCGGCTGCGTGCCATCTGGCGCGCCAGGTGTGGATCGTGGGCCAGCAGGACTTTGCCGATCGCCGAGGTGGCCAGGCCGTCGCGGCGGATGTCGCCAGGCAGTTGCAGAGGTTGGCCCCTGCCGTCCAGCGCGGCGAGGGTGAGGTAGGCCCGGGTGCCGCCGGGCACGGCGAGGAAACAGCTCTCGCCACAGAGCTCGGTGAAGGCCCGCAGCGCCGGAGAGAAGGCCTGGCGCAGGCGCTGTTCGGTGTCGTGCACCGGTTGCGCCAGTTGCCGCAGGCGCAGGCCAAGCACGTAGTGGCGTTGCTCGCGGGCGACGTAGCCGAGGGACATGAGTGTGTCGAGCAGCCCATGCACGGTGCTCTTGCCCAGCCCACTGCGTTCGGCCAGGTCGTTCAGGCGGGCGCGACCGCCCTCGGCGCGGATGAGCTCGAGCAGGTGCATGGCCCGTTCGAGAGACTGGATCTGGCGGTGATTGGCGGACATGGACTGGGTACCGGGCGTCGAGGCAGCCATTGTGCCTGTAATTGCACGCGCCTGCAGGCTGATGCGCGGCCTGTGTTCGACATTGTCGAACAAGCGGGTATTTGTGCCGGCGATGCGCCGTGTGCCGCTGCGCCGGGATTAGACTCGGCGCCACTTCAAACCCTCCAGAGGACGTGTCACATGGATCTGCAGTTGCAAGGCGCACGGGTATTGGTCAGCGGCGGCTCGCGCGGTATTGGCCGGGCAATCGTCGAGTGTTTCCTGGCCGAGGGCGCCCAGGTGGCGTTCTGTGCCCGTGGCGAGGCGGGTGTACGCCAGGCGCGGCAGGAACTGGGCGAGCGCACGCTCGGCACGGCGGTAGACATCACCGATGCGGCCGAGGTGACGGCCTGGGTCGCGGCTGCCGCTGCCCACATGGGCGGGGTGGACATCGTCGTGCCCAACGTCAGCGCGCTGGCCAAGGGCAGCGATGCCGCGGTGTGGCGCCAGGCATTCGAGACCGACCTGCTGGGCACGGTCGGACTGGTCAGCGCGGCGTTGCCGTGGCTGAAGGCGTCCGAGCGGGCGGCGGTGGTGTTGATCTCCAGCGTGTCGGGGCGCGAGCTGAGCAGCTTCGACGAACCCTACGGCGCGCTCAAGGCGGCACTCAACCACTATGGCAAGACCCTGTCGGCCCGGCATGCCGGGGACGGGATCCGGGTCAACAGTGTCTCGCCGGGCAATGTCTACTTCGAGGATGGCGTGTGGGGGCGGATCGAGCGCGAGCAGCCCGAAGCGTTCGCCCGCAGTCTGGCGGCCAACCCGCTGGGGCGGATGGCCCGGCCTGACGAGGTGGCGCGGGCGGTGGTGTTCCTCGCCAGCCCGGCGGCAGGCTTCATCACCGGCACCAACCTGCTGGTGGATGGCGGGCTGACCCGCGGGGTGCAGTTCTGATCGGCAGGTTTCAGCCTGCCGATCAGGGCATTGATCTCATTGCAGCAGTTCAGGGCTGTTGAAATTGCTCAGCCTGGCGTCGTTGTCGGCACATTGCAGCGCCTGCACAGGTTCGCGCAGCAAGGCTTTCTGCAAACTCCGCTCGCCGCTGGCCCAGGCCTGTTCCAGCATCCCCAGCAGGCGCCGTGGCAATACGCTGAACATCGGTTGCCAGTAGCCTGACTGGCGCACCATGGCCGCGCTGTCGTGCTCGACCGCCAGGCTCAGTAGCGCCTCGAGCAGTGCCTGGTCGATCTGCGGCGCGTCGCAGGCGAGCACCGCCACCCAGTCGTGTCGCGCCACTTTCAAGCCGGCGATCACCCCGGCCAGCGGCCCGGGGTAGTCTGCCTCGGCATCGCCCACCAACTGGTCGGCGTAGCTGGCGTAGGTCTCCTGGTTGCGGTTGCAGGAGATCACCACATCGTCCGAGAGCCCGCGTACCACCCGCTGCACATGGGCCACCAGCGGCTCAGCGTGCCATTCGACCAGGCCTTTGTCACGGCCGCCCATGCGCTGGCCACGGCCGCCGGCGAGGATGAGGATCGAGCAGGGGGGCAGGGCGACGGGCATGAAAAAGGGTTCCGGGCAGAGATTGCCGGGAACCCTCTCATTCGCCGCCTGGTTTGTCCAGTCAGGTCTGCTCGGCCTGTGCCTCGGGTTGTCTGGCGCGCGTACGGCGGGCCAGGCGCGTCACCACCACGAAGAACACCGGCACGAACACCACGGCGAAGGTGGCGCTGAGCATGCCGCCGATCACCCCGGTGCCGATCGCCTGCTGGCTGGCCGAGCTGGCGCCGCTGGCGATTGCCAATGGCACCACGCCGAGGATGAACGCCAGCGAGGTCATGACGATCGGCCGCAGGCGCAGGCGTGCGGCCTGGATGGCGGCGTCGACGGCGTCATGGCCCTGGTCCACCAGGTCCTTGGCGAATTCGATGATCAGGATCGCGTTCTTCGCCGACAGGCCGATCAGGGTGATCAGGCCGACCTTGAAGTACACATCGTTGGGCAAGCCGCGCAGGGTCACCGCCAGCACCGCGCCGAGCACGCCCAGCGGCACCACCAGCAGGACCGCGGTGGGAATCGACCAACTCTCGTACAGCGCCGCCAGGCACAGGAACACCACCAGCAGCGACAGCGCCATCAGCATCGGCGCCTGGCTGCCGGACAGGCGCTCCTGCAGCGACAGGCCGGTCCACTCGAGCCCGCTGCCGGCCGGCAGGCGGGCGACCAGGCGCTCGACCTCGGCCATGGCCTCGCCGGAGCTGAAGCCTGGGGCCGGCTCGCCGGAAATCGACACCGCCGGGTAGCCGTTGTAACGGGTCAACTGCACCGGGCCGGTCTGCCAGTGGGCACGCACGAAGGCCCCCAGCGGCACCATTTTGCCGTCGCTGTTGCGCACGTGGATCTTCAGCAGATCGTCGATCTGGCTGCGCTGGTCGCCTTCGGCCTGCACCACCACCCGCTGCATGCGGCCCTGGTTGGGGAAGTCGTTGACGTAGTTGGAGCCCACCGCGGTGTCGAGTACCGCGCCGATGTCGGCGAACGACACGCCCAGGGCATTGGCCTGGCGGCGGTCGACTTCCAGCTCGACCTGCGGGCTCTCGGCCAGCGAGGCTTCGCGCACGTTGACCAGCACCTTGCTCTTGCGGGCCTCGTCCAGCAGTTGGTCGCGGGCCTGCATCAGCTCGCTGTGGCCCATGCCGCCGCGGTCCTGCAGGCGGAACTCGAAGCCGGTCGATTCGCCCAGGCCATCCACTGGCGGTGGCAGCACTGCGTAGGCGATGGCGTCCTTGAGCTGGGTGAAGGCCACGGTCGCGCGGTCGGCGATCGACTGCGCGTGATCGTCGACGCTGCCGCGCTCGGACCAGTCCTTGAGCGTGGTGAAGGCCAGCGCCGCGTTCTGCCCGCTGCCAGAGAAGCTGAAGCCCAGGATCAGCGTGGTATTGGCCACGCCCGGTTCTTCGGCGTTGTGCGCCTCGATCTGCTTCGCCACCTCGATGGTCCGGGCCTGGCTGGCCCCCGGCGGCAGCTGGATGTCGGTGATGGTGTAGCCCTGGTCCTCGGTAGGCAGGAACGCGGTGGGCAACTGGCTGAAGCCGTAGACCAGCGCCAGCAGCAGCGCGGCGTATACCAGCAGGTAGCGCCCGCTGCGGGCCAGGGCATGGCTGACCCAGCGCTCGTAGCCATTGCTCATGCCCTGGAAGCGGCGATTGAACCAGCCGAAGAAGCCCTTGTGCGCATGCAGCTCGCCCTTGGCCACGGGTTTGAGCAGGGTGGCGCACAGGGCCGGGGTCAGGCTCAGGGCGAGGAACGCCGAGAACAGGATCGACACCGCCATCGACACCGAGAACTGTTGGTAGATCACGCCCACCGAGCCCTTCATGAAGGCCATGGGCAGGAACACCGCCACCAGCACCAGGGTGATGCCGACGATGGCGCCGCTGATCTGGCCCATGGCCTTGCGCGTGGCTTCCTTGGGCGGCAGGCCTTCTTCGGCCATGATCCGCTCGACGTTCTCCACCACGACGATGGCGTCGTCCACCAGGATGCCGATCGCCAGCACCATGCCGAACAGGGTCAGCACGTTGACCGAGAAGCCCAGCGCGTTCATCGCCGCGAAGGTGCCCATCAGCGCCACCGGTACCACCAGGGTCGGGATCAGGGTGTAGCGCAAGTTCTGCAGGAACAGGAACATCACCGCGAACACCAGCACCATGGCCTCGACCAGGGTGCTGATCACCTGCTTGATCGAGACCTTGACGAACGGCGAGGTGTCATAGGGGATGTCGTATTTCACCCCGGCCGGGAAGTAGCGCGCCAGCTCGTCGAGCTTGGCCTTGACCAGGGTCGCGGTTTCCATGGCGTTGGCGCCTGGCGACAGCTTGACGCTGAAGGCGCTGGTGGCCTTGCCGTTGAGCCGGGTGCCGTACTGGTACTCCTGGGCGCCGACCTCGACCCGGGCGACGTCGCCGACAGTCACGCTGGAGCCGTCGGCGTTGGCGCGCAGGACGATGGCGGCGAACTCCTCTGGGGTGCTCAACTGGCCCTTGACCACCACGTTGGCGGTGATTTCCTGGGTCGGCCGCGACGGCAGGTCGCCGATACTGCCGGGCGCCACCTGGGCGTTCTGCGCGGCGATCGCCTCGGCCACGTCGTTGGGCGTCAGCTTGAAGCCGACCAGCTTCGCCGGGTCGATCCAGATCCGCATGGCTCGCTCCGAACCATACAGTTGCGCCTTGCCGACACCTTTGATGCGACGAATCTCGTTCATCACGTTACGTGCGAGGATGTCGGACAGGGCGATTTCGTCGAGGCTGCCGTCCTCGGAGGTCAGGGTGGCCATGAGCAGGAAACCGGTGGACACCTTTTCCACCTGCAGGCCTTGCTGGGTCACCGGGCGCGGCAGGCGCGACTCGATCACCTTCAGGCGGTTCTGCACGTCGACCTGGGCCATGTCCGGATTGGTGCCGGGCTGGAAGCTGGCAGTGATGGTGGCACTGCCCAGGCTGCTCTGCGATTCGAAATAGAGCAGGTTGTCAGCGCCGTTGAGCTCTTGCTCGATGATGCTGACCACGCTTTCGTCCATGGTCGCCGCCGAGGCGCCCGGATACACGGCGTAGATTTCCACCTGCGGCGGCGCCACGTCCGGGTACTGGGCCACCGGCAGTTGCGGGATGGCCAGGGCGCCGACCAGGAGGATGAACAGGGCGACCACCCAGGCGAATACCGGGCGGTCGATGAAGAACTGCGGCATGGATCAGGCCCTCACTGGCCGGTGTGTTGGGCGATGGCGCTGGCACCCGGTTGTTCGTCGACGTGCACCGCGTCGCCGGCCTTGACGTGTTGCAGGCCTTCGACCACGACCCGTTCGCCGGCGGCCAGGCCGGCGCTGACGATCCAGCGGTCGCCCTGGGCGTTGCCCAAGGTCACCTGGCGCTCGCTGATGCGGTCCTGGTGATCGACCACCAGCACCTTCGGCACCCCGGCGCTGTCGCGCAGGATCGCGCGCTGCGGCACGCTCAGCCCCTTGGGCTGCACCGCCTGTTCCAGGCGCACGCGCACGTAGCTGCCGGGCAGCAGGTCGAGGTCGGGGTTGGGGAACTCGCTGCGCAGGGTGATCTGGTTGGTGCTCGGGTCGACGCTGATGTCGGAGAACAGCAGCTTGCCTGCCAGCGGGTAGGCGCTGCCGTCGTCCTGGATCAGCGTTGCCTTGACCTGGTCCTGGCCGACCTGGCGCAGCTCGCCGGCCCGCAGCGAGCGACGCAGGGCGTTGAGTTCGCGGGTCGACTGGGTGACGTCGGCGTGGATCGGGTCCAGTTGCTGGATGGTCGCCAGCGGCGTGGTCTCGTTCTGGCCGACCAGCGCGCCTTCGGTGACCAGCGCGCGGCCGATACGCCCGGAAATCGGCGCGGTGACGGTGGCATAGCCCAGGTTCAGGCGCGCACGCTCCAGTGCCGCCTTCGCTTCGGCCACCGCGGCATCGGCCTGGAGGAACGCGGCGCGGGCGTTGTCGTACTCCTGGCGGCTGACCGCCTTGTCGTCGACCAGCTCACGGTAGCGTTGCTCCTGCAGGCGCGCCTGGTACAGCGTGGCCTCGGCCTTGGCCAGGGTAGCGCGGGCGCTGTCGTGGTCGGCCTTGAATGGTGCCGGGTCGATCAGGAACAGCACATCGCCCCGTTTCACGTCGCTGCCTTCGCGGTATACCCGCTTGAGCACCACGCCGGCGACACGCGCGCGCACTTCGGCGGTGCGCGGGGCGAGAATACGCCCGCTGAGTTCGGTACTGATGGCCAGTGGCTGGACATCGAGGGTTTCGACCCGGACCTGCGGGGCAGGGGCCTTTGCCTCCTGGTCGGCAGCGTCGTTGCAGGCGGCCAGGGGCAGGGTCAGCAGCGCCAACAGCGCCAGACGGCGCAGGTGCGGGGTGCTTGGAGTGTGCATGCGGATCTTCCGGATTTTGATCGGGCGTATGCTAAGGCAGCCATTCGCATGTGCGCTGTTAAGCTGTGTAGGACGTATGTGAAAAAGTGTGAACAAGCGACGGCGCCCGGCGCAGGATTCTATATCCTGCCTCACTTCACTCCGACTGCACATCCACTTATGCCGAACATCCTCCTGGTCGAAGACGACAGCGCCCTGTCCGAGCTGATTGCCAGCTACCTGCAACGCAACGATTTCCATGTCCGGGTGATTGCCCGGGGCGACCATGTGCTGGAAGAGTTCAGCCGGCAGAAGCCGGACCTGGTGATCCTCGACCTGATGCTGCCCGGGCTCGATGGCCTGCAGGTGTGCCGCCTGCTGCGCCAGGAGTCGCAGGTACTGCCGATCCTCATGCTGACGGCGCGCGACGACAGCCACGACCAGGTGCTGGGCCTGGAGATGGGCGCCGACGACTATGTCACCAAGCCTTGCGAGCCGCGGGTGCTGTTGGCGCGGGTGCGTACCTTGCTGCGCCGCAGCAGCATCAACGAGCCGCGCCTGGACAGCGAGCTGATCCAGGTAGGCGGCCTGCGCATCGACCTGGCCGAGCGTACGGTCAGTTGGCGCGACGAAGAGGTCGAGTTGTCCAGCGGTGAATACAACCTGCTGGTGGTGCTGGCGCGTAACGCCGGCGAGGTGATGAGCCGCGACCGCATTCTCCAGCAACTGCGCGGCATCGAGTTCAACGGTACCGACCGTTCGGTGGACGTGGCCATTTCCAAGCTGCGGCGCAAGTTCGACGACCACGCCGGCGAAGCGCGCAAGATCAAGACCGTGTGGGGCAAGGGCTACCTGTTCAGCCGTGTCGAGTGGGAGTACTGATACACCATGCTGAAGATCCTGGTGCGCCTGTACCTGGTGATCATCGTCGCCTATGCCGGTGCGTTGCTGCTGATCCCCGATGCCATCGTCGGGTTGTTCCACGACCGCTTCATGGCCTACAACCTCGAGCAGGCCAAGGGCGTGCAGACCCTGATCGTGCGTCAGTTCCAGCAGACCCCGCAGGCACAGTGGCCGGCGCTGGAACAGGAGCTGGCGGCAGCGTTCAAACCGCTCGAAGTGCAGTTGCAGCGCATGGACGCCGTCGAGCTGAGCCGCGAAGAGCGCGACCGTCTGCAGCAGGGGCTGTACGTGGTGCGGATGGCCGACTGGGGCTACTACGAAACCGCCCTGGCGCCGCTGGACGGGCAATGGCTGGTGCGCCTGCACTCGCCGGACGACCCGCTGGACATCAACCTCCTGTCATGGGGCGTGACGGTGCTGATCGGCGCCGCCTTGCTCGGCTGCCTGTTGCTGTGGCTGTGGCCGCACTGGCGTGACCTGGAGCGCCTGAAGGAAACCGCCCGGCGCCTTGGCGAGGGTGAGATGAGCGAGCGTACGCACATTTCGCCGCGCTCGAACATCGGCGAGCTGGCCGGGGTGTTCGACACCATGGCCAGCGACCTGGAGCGCCATGTCAACCAGCAGCGCGAGTTGCTCAACGCGGTCTCCCATGAACTGCGCACGCCGCTGACCCGCCTGGACTTCGGCCTGGTGCTGCTGTACGACGAAGTGCCGCCCGCCAGCCGCAAGCGCCTGCTGGAACTGGTCGGGCATGTGCGCGAGCTGGACGAGCTGGTGCTGGAACTGTTGTCCTACAGCCGCCTGGTCAACGCCGACCAAGCCCGCGAGCGGGTCGAGGTGTCCTTGCTGGAGCTGGTCGACAGCGTGCTCGGCGGTTTTGCCGAAGAGCTCGATGCCCGGGGGATTCGCTGGGAGGTGCGCGCCGAGTCCGAGCTGCCGCGTTTCGTCCTCGACCCGCGCCTGACCGCCCGGGCGGTGCAGAACCTGGTGCGCAATGCCATGCGCTATTGCGACGAGAGCCTGCTGCTGCGCCTGCGCCTGGAACCGGACGGCGCCTGCCTGTTGACGGTGGAGGACGATGGTATCGGTATTCCGGCCGAGGAACGCGAGCGGATCTTCCAGCCGTTCTACCGGCTGGACCGCAGCCGCGACCGCAATACCGGTGGCTTCGGGCTTGGGTTGGCGATCAGCCGGCGAGCGATCGAAGGGCAGGGCGGGACCTTGACCGTGGCGCAGTCGGCGTTGGGCGGGGCGCAGTTCCGTATCCGCCTGCCGGCGGGTTGATGACGCTTTGCTTGCAGCAACGCTTTGGTGTGGGAGTGGGCTTGTGACAGAGGTTTCCGGGGCAGGGCGGTCAGTGTCCGAGCAACCGTGACGTCCACAGCACGGCCCGGTCCTTGCCGCTGTGCTTGGCCTCGTACAACGCCTGGTCCGCCCGCACCAGCGCCATGCTCAGGGTGTCGCCGCAGTCGACCCGGGCCAGGCCGATGCTGATGGTCACCCGATGCTCGCCAGTGTCCTCGCGCACCCGGCGGCACAAGGCCGCGACCTGTTGCTCGGCGCCGCTCTCGTCCAGCCCCTGGAAAAAGATCGCGAACTCCTCGCCGCCCAGCCGGGCGATCTCGAAACCGCTCATCGCCGCCTTGATGTGCGCCGCCACGCGCCTGAGCACCTCATCGCCGATGTCATGCCCGTAGCGGTCGTTGACCTGCTTGAAGTTGTCGATGTCGATCATCGCCAGGTACTGCCCGGGCGTGGCCAGACGCAATTGGCGTTCGGCCTTGACCATGAACGAGCGGCGATTGGGTATCTCGGTCAGGGCGTCGATGTAGGCCTGCTCCAGCAGCACCTTGGTCAGGTAGAAGTTGTGCAGCTTGGCCTGGCGGATGCGCAGGTAGCTATAGCTCACCAGGCCGCTGAGGAATACGGCATAGGCCAGCAGCATCGCGCCCTCCAGCTCCAGGGCCGCGAGCCGGGTGTGGTAGAACGGGTTGAGCAGCACCCAGCTGATGCCCATGGCGCAGAAGAACGACCAGCGCCGCACCGGCAGCACCGACACCGTGTACAGCACGGTGGACACGCCCAGTACCAGCCACACCGGGCGCAGGACGATGGGCACGCCATCGATGACCAGGCGCATGGCCAGGGTGATGGTGGCGATGAACAGCAGGTTGAGCACGTCGAAATGATGGCTCCTGCGGGTGAAGCCCAGCACCACGGTCAGGCAGCAGAGCCCCGCGAAGAAGACACCCGAGCGCCAGGTGAAGCCCTGGTTGCCCAGGTAGCTGACGATCAGGTCGAAGACCAGCCAGATGGCGATACCAATACAGAAGATCAGCAGGCAAAAGCGGCGCATCGCCTCGAATTCATGCTGGCGGAACTCGGCGCGCAGGGCGGCGGGAGCGACTTGCTGGCGAACATGGGCCTCGAGGGTCTTGTACATGCGGGCAGGGTTCCTGAAAGCCTGCGCGGCAGGCGTCGGCCACCGGCACAGCCGCGCGGCACCTGGTTCGCCAGCAGGCCTGGCTCAGTCTTTGGAAAGTATCCCCTTGGCCCAGGGGCGGTAGCGCAAGGAAAACACCGCCTCGGCATGGCAACCGCCGCCCAGGGCCGGTTCAGCCGGTTCGGCACGGAACGGCTGGCCGGGCTTGCTGACCTGGCGGAAGGCTTCGCGTACAACCCCCACCCGGCATGGCAGTGCCTGTTCGTAGCTTTGTCGAACCATCGGCGCCAGGCGCCCGGTACCGGCGCCGTCCTGCCACCAGACGCTCAGGCCGAGGCTTGCCAACTGGTCCAGCCAGGCGGCGTTGACCCTGGGCGACAATTGTCCGGCGCTGAAGGCGCTGATGTGCAGCGGCTTGTCCAGCTGGCGGTTGAACGCCTGCAACTGGCTGTACAGCGCATCGCGCCGGGCCGGGTCGCGAAAATGCAGGTCATCGAGCTCCAGCGGCAGGTACCAGCCGCTGGCCGGCAGCGCCCATTTGGCCCGTACCTGTTGGTACTGGCCGAGGGAGCGACCCAGCTGGGCCTTGAAATAGCTGTTCAGGCCTTCGCCATCGAGCTGTTCCAGGCGCTGGTAGTAGGCCGGGTCCATGTACAGCCCGAGCACCAGTTCCAGGCCCTGGGCGCGGGCCTCGCGCAGGCTGTTGGCGAGCCAGCCCCGGGGGCCGCCGAAGTCGCTGTCGCCATAGGCGCTCCATTGCACGACCAGGGTCTTGCCGCCCTGGGCCACGGTGGCTCGCCACAACTGTTGCCACTGCCCGGGGCTGACCGAGGCGTCGCGGTTCAACGGTTGGTAGAACAGGCGTGTGTCGGCCTGTGCCGGCAAGCACAGGGCCAGCAGGCAGATTGCCAGGAAGGTACGCATCAGAAGTTCATCTCCACACCCACCAGCATGCCGTTGGCGCGCATGTAGAGGTTGCCCCCCAGTGACTGCTGGTACTCGGCACGCACCTTCAGGGAGCCGCGGTAGGCGTTGTAGCGATCGTCGTCGAACCACCACTGCCAACGCACGCCGACCCCGGCGCGGGCGTCCTGGCGCCAGTCGTTGCTCGGGTCCTGGCTGGCGAACTCGAGGAAGCCATAGGGCATGATGCTTTGTGGCGAGTTGCCGGGCAGCTTCCAGGCATGGCCCTGCTGGAAGCGTGACAGCCAGGCGTGGTCGCCGGCACGGGTCCACCAGGCGGCATCGAGGTAGAGGAAGCGCTCGTCCCAGTCGTCCTCGTCGATACGCCAGTCGTTGCGGTAGCGGCCCTGGTCGAGGAACGAGGCGGTGGCGCGCAGCAGCAGGTCGTTGCTCGACTCGGCGTGGTGGCGCAGGTCGCCCCAGTTGCCGCCGACCTTGGCCGGGCTGAGCAGTTCGCCCAGGCTCAGGCCACTGTAGTGGTCGCTGTCGATCTGGCGCTGGTGGTAGAGCTCGGCATACAGGTTGAGGTTGGCCTGGCCCAGCGGCTTGTAGCGCAGGCCGACGCCAGTGCCCATGCTCTGGGCGTAGTCGGTGCGGCTCTGGCCACCGAACAGCACGCGGCCATAGACCGACAGCGTGCTGCCGTTGCGGCTGGGCTCCTCGCCCAGGGCGTGGTCCCACATGGCGATCTGGACGTTCTGCGAGCGGGCCTTGCGCGAGGTGCCGTTGGGCTGGCCGGTGTCGAGGAACTTGTCGTTGGTCGAGGTGCCGGCTGGCGACCAAGTGCTGGCCAGGGTGATGCTGTCGCGGCGCGACTGGGTTTCGTGGGCGCGGCGCTGGCGGTATTTTCGGGCTTCGAGGCTGCCGTACTCGTCATCGCCATCGACCAGGTTCTGCTCCACGTCCAGCACCCGGCGCAGCTCGCGGCGGGCCGCGGCGCTGTCCTCGACTTCGTCGTAGCGCAGGGCCAGGGTCTCGCCGAGGCGGAAGTCCTCGGGGAAGTCGCGGGTAGCGCGCTCCAGGTAGGGGATCGACTGGCGCCGCTGCTGTTTGTCGCTCGAGCCGGCCAGGCGCATGCCGTAGTCGGCACGGTAACGTGGCTGGTCGGGGGCCAGGCGCACGGCCTCGGCCAGCCAGGCACTGCTCTGGGCGCTGTCGCCGGCCTGTTGGGCGGTGCCGGCGGCGGCGTAGTAGTGGTCGGCGCGTGGCGTGTGGCGCAGCGCCTCGCGCTGGAACGCCAGGGCTTGTGGCAAGTCGCCTTGGCGTTGGGCGATGGCGGCGCCCAGCGCCCAGTCATCGGCACTGTGGTGGCCGGCGGCGTCCCAGTGGCGGCGCGCGGCGTCGACGTCGCCAGCGTTCAGCGCGCCACGGGCGGCGGTGAGACGGGCGTTGTCGTTCCAGGCGCTGGCCGGCAGGCTGTTCCAGATCGGCAGTGCCGCGGTGGAGTCACCGGAGGCTTCCAGGGCATAGGCCAGGGGCAGGCGGCTGGCGTGGTCGCCCAGGCGCTCGGCAGCCTGGTAGTAGACCACTGCCTCGCCGGGCTGGTCGGGCATGGCGCAACGGCCCAGGGCGCGGAACTGGCCGGCCTCGGTCGGCGTGGTCGGGATCGCCCGGCGCACGGCATCGCACTGGCCGGACTCGGCCAGGCGGCCGAGCAACTGGCCGCGGGTGGCGGCATCGACCCGTGGTACCAGGGCCAGCATGCGCGAGCTGTTCATGGGGCCATCGTTGCGCGCGTAGAGGTTGCCCAGGCGCTGTAGCAGCGATGCACTCAGGCGGCCCTGGCGACGGTCGTAGGCCTGCTCGAGCAATTGCCTGGCGCGCTCGGCCTGGCCTTGCTCGAGGAGCATGAAGGTGGCTTGCTCCAGGGCCGCGAGGTCGCCGGTCTGCCGATAGCGCTGTTCCCACTGTGCCGGGGTGCGCGGTTGCGGCGGCTGCGGTGGGTCGCCGTACAGGCGCTGACGCAGGATGGCATAGGCGCGCGGGTTGTCGCTGGCCTGGCATTGACCGAGCTGTTCGCGGGCCAGGGCCAGGTCCTTGTGCGACAGCCAGTCGACGGTTTCCATGCACGGGCGTTGCAGTTCGTTGCTCAGGCGCCGCACCAGTGGCGCGTCGTCGCCTCCGCGGGCCAGTTCCCAGAGCTGCTGGCGCTGTTCGGGGCGTTGCAGTTGGTCCTCCGGCACGCTGTGCAACCAGCGCTCGGCCTGCTGGTTGTGGCCCATGGCGATGGCGCGGTCGGCCATGGCCAGGCGTGTGCGGGTGGCCGCTTGCTGGGACGGCGCGCTGGCCAGCAGCTTGTTCAGGTTCTTCTCGTCGACTTGCTGGATATAGGCATTGGCCAGGCGCTGCCAGTCATCCGCAGGCAGTTCGCCTTTGTCGGCCAACGGCTGCAACTGGTCGATGGTCTCGCCCCAGTTGCGCAGTTGCTCGGCGAAGTTGGCCCGGGTCAGGCGCAGGACCATGCCGTCGTCGCCAGGCGGCAAATGGTTGAGCCATTCCAGGGCCTTGGCCGCGCCGCCGAACTTGGCCAGGCTGACGCTGTAGGCCTGCCACAGGCGTACGCGATGCTGGCCCTCGCTCTTGGCCAGCCAGGCCTCGACCTGGCTGGCGGGCGGCGGATCCTGCTCGATCCAGGTCAGGCGCAGCTCGAGCAGGGCGTCGGCGTGCTCGGGGTTGTCATCGAGGTCCTCGGCGATCGCCTCGGCCTCCTGGTAGCGGCGCTGGTGGGCCAGGGACTCGGCCAGCAGGGCGCGCGCCTCGTTGTTGTTGGGCACGCGCTTGAGCACATGCCGGGTCAGGCGCTCGACTTCGGCCCAGTTATCCTTCTGCGCCTCGCGGTAGCTGCGCTCCATGAACGGATAGCTGGTGAAACGCTGGAAGTCGGTCATCGGTGCGGTAGGCGCGGCCAGCGCGGAGGAACCGAGCAGCAGGCCGGCGAAAGTCAGGGAAAGACGGGGCTTCATGCCACCTCCCGGGTCAGGTCATAGGCGGCCTGCTGTTCGCTGGCCTGTTCGGCGAGGGCCTGCTGCAGCACCTCTTCGGTAATGATGCCGCGGGCGATCAGGTGTTCGCCGAGGCTCTGGTGTTCGGGGTCGAAGTCGATCAGTGCCTGGTTGAACAGGGTCACCGGGACCATGCCGCGGACCTGCAGCAGGGCACCGAGCATCACCTGGTGGGTGCTGACCCGCTCCAGCAGCTCGGCGTCGTCCTGGTGGCGGATCAGCACCTCGAGCATCTCGCGGGTTTCGGGTTTCTGCCAGGGGCTCGGGTAATGGTGGCGCAGGCCCAGGGTGACCCGTCCCTGAGGCGCCAGGCGGGCACTGACCGGACGCTTGAGCTGGCGGCTGATGACGCCCAACGAGACCTGGCTGACCGGGCTCTCGCTGGCCAGCACCAGGGTATCGCCGTCTTCGGCCACCGGCAGCACGCCGTAGTGGGTGGCGAGCTTGCGCGGCAGCTTGGCGATCAGTGCGGGGTCGATCTTGAACGGGTTCAGTGGCTCCCAGGGCAGGTCGAGCTGTTCGGCCAGGGCCTCGGTCAGCTGTTCGCTGGTCAACCAGCCACGCAGCAGCAACTCGCGGCCCAGGCGTCGGCGCACCGGGCTGGTGATGGCCTGTTCCAGTTGCTCGGTGCTGATCAGACCTTTTTCCACCAGGCGCTGGCCCAGCGGGGTGCGGGCCGGCGAGGCGAGGGCGGGGAACTCGTGGGTGGTCTTGTCCCAGGCCACTCGTCGCGAGTCGCCCATTTCCATGACCTGGCGCAGCGCGCGCAGGTTGGCGAAGAAGTTGACGAAGTTGCTCCACATCATCCGCGGTGCCGACAGCAGGCCCTCGAAGACGCCGTAGTAGCGGGTGACGAACCAGAAACGCTGGAACAGCCGGTTGAACAGCAGCAGGCCGTTGAGCCAGAGCAGCACGCTGAGCAGCTGGCTGTCGCTGAGGATCGACATGAAACGCCAGGATTCCGGGGCGATCACGGTGACCAGCCACATGGCCAGCAACACCAGCAGCAACAGGTTGACCAGGAAGCTCAGCAGGTAGGCGAACAGGCCGCGGCGGTCACGCCAGAGGAAATAGTTGAGCGCGCCCTTGCGGCTCCAGCCGAGGTTGCTGGTGCCCTGGAACACGATACCGACGATCCACCGCGACTTCTGCCGGATGGCGTGTTGCCAGTCACGCGGGAAGTGCTCGCGCACGCAGATCACCTGGGAGAACTCACGGCTCATGCCGAAGCGCCATTCCTGCTTCAAGGCCAGGGCCGGATCGGTGATCGAGTAGCGGGCGAAGATGCATTTCATGCCTTTTTGCTTCAGGCGGAAACCGATGTCGTAGTCCTCGGTCAGCGACTGCACGTCGAAGGCGATACCGTCACCGTCTTCGAGCAGGGCGCTGATCGCCCGGCGGCTGAAGCAGGTGCCGACGCCGGCGCTGGGCACCTGGCCGGTGAGCGCTTCACGCACGATGACGTCCTTGCCATGGTTTTCGGCGAACTCGTCGACATAGTGGCCGGCGGTGAAGCCTTTCCATTCCGGGGCGTAGGGGTACACCGGGATCTGGATCATGTCCTTGTTCGGCAGCAGGTAGTTGTACAGGCGCAGCTCCATCGGCGAGATGACGTCCTCGGCGTCGTGCAGGATGAAACCGGCGAACTCGATGCGCGCGTCCTGCTGGAAGCGCAGGATGGCGTCGATGATGTTGTTCAGGCAGTCGGCCTTGCTGGTCGGGCCGGGACGGGCGCAGACCACCTTGTGCACGTTGGGGTAGTGCAGGCACACGGCATCGACGTCAGCCTGGGTCTGTGGGTCGTTGGGGTAGGTACCGACGAAGATCTGGTAGTTCTCGTAGTCGATGGTCGAGGCCGCCAGGCGTGCCATTTCGCCGACCACGCCGACTTCGTTCCAGGCCGGGACCATGATCGCCAAGGGTTTTTCCGGTACCTCGAACAGACGTTTCTCGTCGGCCTTCTCGTGCTTGTCATAGATGCGAAAGCGCCGGACCAGCTTGCGGCCCCAGTAGCAGATGTCGATGAACAGGTCGTCCAGGCCGAGCAGGAACATCAGCGAGGCCAGGACGATGGCGAGAATCTTCAGGCCGAACAGGACATAGGTGAGGAAATCGATGAAGGCCAGGCTCATGCGTTGTCCCGTGCGGCGGATTGCTCGGTGAACCAGCGGCTCAGGCGCTCGGCGATGCGCTCGCTGGCGTGACCGTCACCGAATGGCGTGTAGACCCGGGCCATGCGTGCATAGGCCGCAGGGTCGTCGAGCAACTGGCTGGTTTCATCGACGATCCTTGCGGTGTCGGTGCCGACCAGCTTGACCGTACCGCCCTTGAGTACCGCCGGGCGCTCGGTGACCTTGCGCAGCACCAGCACCGGCTTGCCCAGGGCAGGGGCTTCTTCCTGCACACCGCCGGAATCGGTGAGGATCACATGGGCGCGGGCCATCAGCCAGACGAAATGCTGGTAGTCCTGGGGCGGCACCAGGTGGATGTTGTTGCGCCCGGAGAGCACGCCGTAGACCGCCTGCTGTACTTGTGGGTTGAGGTGCACGGGGTAGACGAACTGCACGTCGGGGTAGCGCTCGCCCAATTGGGCCAGGGCCTTGCAGATACGTTCGAAGCCATGGCCGAAATTCTCCCGGCGGTGGCCGGTGATCAGCACCATGCGCTGGTCGTCGCGCAGCACGCCGAGCGGCGAGTCGGCGGCTGGCTTCCATTGCTGCTCGGCGAGATGGTCGCGCATCCACAGCAAGGCATCGATCACGGTATTGCCAGTGACCGCGATGTGCTCGGGCGGCACACCTTCGTGGATCAGGTTGGCGTCGGAGTCGCGGGTCGGGGTGAAGTGCAGGTCGGCGAGCACCCCGGTGAGGCGCCGGTTGGCTTCCTCGGGCCAAGGCTGCTGCAGGTTGCCGGTACGCAGGCCGGCCTCGACATGGCCGATGGGAATGCGCCGGTGGAACGCTGCCAGCGAGGCGATGAAGCTGGTGGTGGTGTCGCCGTGGACCAGCACGATGTCTGGTCGGGTCTGCTCGTAGGCCTGGTCGATCTTGTCCAGCAGATCGCGGGACAGGCCGTTGAGGGTCTGGTTCTGGGTCATCACCTTGAGGTCCTGGTCGACCTTCAGGCCAAAGGCGGTGAGCACCTGTTCGAGCATTTCGCGGTGCTGACCGGTGGAACAGATGCGCAGGTCGACCTCTGGCCAGGTGCGCAGTACCCGGGCCAACGGGGCCATCTTGATCGCTTCTGGGCGGGTACCGAATACCATCATCACGGTGTAGGCCATCGTGTATTTCCTCGTTCGATTCCCTGGACGAAGTTGTACGACATGTCGCCGCTCGCAAGTGATAGATACAAGCAGCCGAAAGCGGGGTTGTCCAATGCGCGGTGCGTCTGCGGCCAGCGGCGTTTGGGCCGTTGCCGGGCGGGCATTGGGGAAGGTCGTGTCGGGCGGTGAAGAGTGCCGGACGCCAGGGGGCGGGTGTTGCGGAAACGTTTATGCTAGAGGATCTTGACTGGATGATCAGTTAAATAAGTATTTCAGACTTTTTCTTGAGGGAGGCTTCTTGTTATTTTGTAGGCCTTTTCTTCAAGGAAACTGCACATGCAAGGCAAGGCCCGCAAGATCGTCCAGGCCATCCTCTACGAAGCCATCGCCGTGGCCTGCGTGGCGCCGGCGCTCGAGCTGGCGTTCGGTGCCGGCATGGGCCAGTCGACGGTGCTGTCGATCCTCATGTCGGCCATCGCCATGAGCTGGAACATGGCCTACAACTGGGCGTTCGAGCGCTGGGAAGCACGCCAGCAGCAGCGTAGCCGCACCTTCCTGCGCCGCCTGCTGCACGCCCTCGGTTTCGAGGGCGGGCTGGTGCTGATCCTGCTGCCGCTGGTGGCCTGGTGGCTGGGCATCGGCCTGGTGGCGGCGCTGATGACCAACCTGGCGCTGTTCGTGTTCTTCTTCGTCTATGCCTTCGTGTTCCAGTGGGGTTTCGACAAGGTGTTCGATGTGCCGGTGTCGGCGCAGGAAGTGGCCAAAGGCTGTTGATAGACCACTGTTGACTTCGTCGAGCG
Organism: Pantoea sp. Cy-639; assembly: GCF_011752525.1. Taxonomy (GTDB): domain Bacteria; phylum Pseudomonadota; class Gammaproteobacteria; order Pseudomonadales; family Pseudomonadaceae; genus Aquipseudomonas. The sequence goes on from NZ_VWXI01000008.1 coordinate 127,059, forward strand.
CTCCAGGCTACCTTCCAGCCCCATGAACACATCCCCGCAGCGTCACGCCGCCGTCATCATTATTACCGCCATTATCAGCTTGGCGGGCTAGCGCGTACGTGCACCGAACCCGCCCTGGAGGCGGGTTTGTTCTTTCTGACTCCTGGGCACCACAAGAAAACCAGGAGTCATCGATGACCAGTCTGAACCCCAGCCCCCGTACCCCGGCCTCACCCCAGCAGTTGCTGTCCGAGCAGGTGCGCCGCATCCTCAGCGCGCCGGTGTACGACCTGGCCATCGAGACGCCCCTGCAGCCGGCGCCGGCGTTGTCGATGCGCCTGGGCAACCAGGTGCTGCTCAAGCGCGAAGACCTGCAACCGACTTTTTCCTTCAAGATCCGCGGCGCCTACACCCGGCTGTCGCGGCTGACCGATGCCCAGCGCGCGCGCGGCGTGATCACCGCCTCGGCTGGCAACCACGCCCAGGGCGTGGCCCTGGCGGCTGCGACACTGGGCATGCAGGCCACCATCGTCATGCCGACCACCACCCCCTCGCTGAAGATCGAAGGCGTCCGCTCGCGCGGCGGCCGGGTGGTGCTGCACGGCGAGAGCTTCCCCCACGCCCTGGCCCATGCGCTGGCCCTGGCCGACCAGGACGGCGCGACCTTCGTACCACCGTTCGACGACCCGGACGTCATCGCCGGTCAAGGCACCGTGGCCATGGAGATCCTTCGCCAGCACCCTGGCCCGTTGCACGCGATCTTCGTGCCGGTGGGCGGCGGCGGGTTGGTGGCCGGCATCGCCGCCTATGTGAAGTACCTGCGTCCTGAGGTGAAGGTGATCGGTGTCGAGCCGGAGGACTCCAACTGCCTGCAGGCCGCCCTGGCTGCGGGTGAACGGGTGGTCCTGGGGCAGGTCGGCAGCTTCGCCGATGGCGTCGCGGTGGCCCAGGTCGGCGCCCATTGCTTCGAGCTGTGCCGGCATTTCGTCGACGAAGTGGTGACGGTCAGCAGCGACGAGCTGTGCGCTGCGATCAAGGACATCTATGACGACACCCGCTCGATCACCGAACCCTCCGGCGCGCTGGCGGTGGCCGGGATCAAGCGCTACGTGGCCCGGGAAGGGCTGCAGGGACAGGCCCTGGTGGCGATCGATTCGGGTGCCAACGTCAACTTCGACCGCCTGCGCCATGTGGCCGAGCGCGCCGAACTGGGGGAACAGCGCGAGGCCGTGATCGCGGTGACCATTCCCGAACAGCCGGGCAGTTTCCGCGCCTTCTGCCAGGCCCTGGGCAAGCGTCAGATCACTGAGTTCAACTACCGCTACTACCCAGGCAAGGAGGCACGATTGTTCGTTGGCGTGCAGACCCACCCGCAGCATGACCCGCGCGCGCAACTGCTGGCCAATCTGGCCGGGCAGGGTTACCAGGTGCTCGACCTGACCGACAACGAACTGGCCAAGCTGCACGTGCGCCACACTGTCGGTGGCCATGCCGCGCCGGGTGCCCGCGAGCGGGTACTGCGCTTCGAGTTCCCCGAGCGGCCGGGTGCCTTGCTGGGCTTTCTCGAACGGTTGGGCAAGCGCTGGAACATCAGTCTGTTCCATTACCGCAACCATGGCGCCGCCGAGGCGCGGGTGTTCGCGGCGCTGGAGGTGCCCGACGACGAAGTGGCCGGATTGCCCCAGGCGCTGGACGAGATGGGGTATCGGTACTGGGATGAGACGCAGAATCCGGCGTATCGGCTGTTCCTGGGGTAAGGCCAGGGCAGGTCGAGGCGTCGGGGGTTGGTGGCATCCGGGATAATGGCGCTTCCCAGGTGCCGCAATCCTTGCCCTGGATCAAGGTCATGCCTGCGGTTCAGGCAGATGCTCAAGGCAAACACAAGCCTGAGAGGATCCGCCCATGAGCAGCACTTTCTTCATTCCCGCCGTGAACATCATGGGCATCGACTGCCTGGACGAGGCGATGACCGCGATCGCCGGCCATGGCTTGCGCAAGGCGCTGATCGTCACCGATGCCGGCCTGGTCAAGGCCGGCGTGGCCGAGCGCATCGCCGGCATGCTGGCGATGCGCGACATCGATTCGCGGGTGTTCGACGGTGCCAAGCCCAACCCGAGCATCGCCAACGTCGAGGCGGGCCTGGCCATGCTGCGCCGCGAACAGTGCGATTGCGTGATTTCCCTGGGTGGCGGCTCGCCCCATGACTGCGCCAAGGGCATCGCCTTGTGCGCCACCAATGGCGGGCATATCAGCGACTACGAAGGCGTCGACCGTTCGAGCAAGCCGCAGTTGCCGCTGATCGCCATCAATACCACTGCTGGCACGGCCAGCGAGATGACCCGCTTCTGCATCATCACCGACGAAGCCCGTCACGTGAAAATGGCCATCGTCGACCGGAATGTCACTCCGATCCTGTCGGTCAATGATCCGGCGCTGATGGCCGGCATGCCCAAGGGGCTTACCGCTGCCACCGGCATGGATGCGCTGACCCACGCCATCGAGGCTTATGTCTCGACGGCCGCTACGCCGATCACCGATGCCTGCGCGCTCAAGGCCATCAGCCTGATCAGCGACAACCTGCGCCAGGCCGTGGCCGACGGTGCGGACCTGCAGGCCCGGGAGAACATGGCCTATGCCCAGTTCCTCGCGGGCATGGCATTCAACAATGCCTCGCTGGGCTATGTGCATGCCATGGCGCACCAGTTGGGCGGTTACTACGACCTGCCGCATGGGGTCTGCAACGCGGTGCTGCTGCCCCATGTGCAGCGCTTCAACGCCAAGGTCAGTGCCGCGCGCCTGCGTGATGTGGCCAAGGCCATGGGGGTGAAGGTGTGCGGGCTGGACGCGGAGCAGGGCGCCGGGGCGGCGATCTCGGCCATCGAGCACCTGGCGGCGGCGATCGGCATTCCGGCGGGGCTGGCCGAACTGGGGGCCAAGGTCGAGGATGTGCCGGTGCTGGCGGCCAATGCGCTGAAAGACGCTTGCGGGCTGACCAACCCGCGGGTGGCCAGCCAGGTGGAGATCGAGGCGATCTTCAAGGCGGCGTTTTAAGGTTCGAGCCTTTCAGGGGCTGATGAATAGCGTCCAACTTGGACTTGCCGGGGCTGCAGAGCAGCGCCGGCACTATCGATCAACGCTCGCGCATGAAGAACCCGGCGACATACTTGCGGAAGGTCTCCAGGCTCTTGAAGTCGGCATAGCGCTTGAAATTCTCGGCGTCCGGCTCAGGCCCGAGCGGTTGCTCGAGCAGCGACACCGACAGTACCCGGTCCTGGTCCGAGGTCAGCACCAGTTCGTCCATCACCTGGCCGCCGATCACCGGCCTGCGCATCAGCACCTTCACGCCTTTGCCCGCCATCCAGTCGATCAGCGAAACCAGCGCCTTGAGCGGTTCGCGCTCTTCGTCGCGGTACACCGGGAACAGCTGCCCGCGCGACAGCACCGGCACGCTGGCCAGGTGGATCAGTTCGTAGAACTGGCTGCCGGCAGTGGCCGGTGAGTACAACGCCAGGGCCAGCAACGGCCCGCTGGTGCGGCTGCCGCCCCAGTACTGGTGATGGCCCTGGAAGTCGAAGCCGTCGTCGTTGCGACTGGGCATCACCTTGCGGCCCTTGACCTGCTCCACACAGTCGAGCAGCAATCCATGGCGGCGGTGTTCGCCGAATACCGTGGCATCACGCAGCCGGCCCTTGAGCATCATCATGTGCTTCATGTCCAGGCGGGTTTCCAGGTAGTTGCTGGCCGGTACCCGCTCCAGCAGCGGGTAGCGACTGGCCACGCTGCGCAGCTCGGCGAACTGGGCACTGAGGTCCTTCTTCAGGTGGGTGGCGTAGACGTTCAGGCCGCTGGTTTCGATCCAGGTCAGCAGCAGCGACAGCAGGCGTTGCTGCTCGCGCCGTTCGCCAGGGCTGCGGGAGGTGGTGGAAGGCTCGGCGACGCTGTCGCGGCGATAGTCGCCAAGCAGGCGCAGCGGGGTGTCGGGGGCCAGCCAGGCGGCGGGCGGGCTGCTCTCGGCGGCGCGTTCGCTGGCCTCGCGTTCGTCCTTGGTGAACGGGCAGCCGGGGCCATGCTCGGGGGTGTCGGGATTGTTGCGCAGGAACAGCGTGCCGCTGCTGCCGTTCAACGAGATGTTGAGCACTGGCAGGGCGTCCTTGCGGCAGTCGCAGGCCAGCCACTGGTTGGCGCTGCGTACTTTCATCAGCCACTGGTTGGCCTGCAGCAGGCGGGGGCCGGCGAGGGTGCCGGAGGTGAAGCCGACCAGCAGTTCTTCTTCCGCCGGGGTCAGGCTGCGCACCAGGGCGCCGGATTTTTCGATGATTCGCATTGAGGGGCAGCTCCAAGCTACAAGCTGCAAGCTTCAAGCAAAGCCGCGCGGCTTTCAACTTGAAGCTTGCAGCTTGGCCCGGATCAACTGCCGCCGAACAGTTTCGCGGCGCGGGCGCGGATCTCCTCGGGGCTGAGATCTTCCTTGTGGGTCGAGACGAACCACAGGTTGTTGAACGGATCCTTCAGGGTGCCGCTGCGGTCGCCGTAGAACTGGTCTTTCACCTCGCTGACGGGTGTGGCCCCGGCCGCGATGGCCTGGGCATGGACTTTGTCGCAGTCGGTGACGTAAAGGTGCAGGCCGACGGCGGGATGCTCGATGGTCTGGCTGGGCTTGAGTCCGCCTTCCATGTCGCAGGGGTCGCCGAGCATCAATGAAGAGTCGCCGATTTTCAGCTCGGCGTGGCCGACGCGGCCGTCCGGCCCCTCGAGACGGAACATCTCGATCGCGCCGAAGGCTTTCTTGTAGAACTCGATGGCCTTGGCGGCATCGCGGATGCCCAGGTAGGGGGTGATGCTGTGCTGGCCTTCGGGGATGGGTTTGACTGCCATTTGCGTACGCTCCTTTTCACGTGGGGGAATGTGCTGCCCAGGTGATTAGAGTCGTTCCGGCAGGTGGAAAATCGACAGTGACCTTAGATCGATTGTCTATAAAAAGAGGGATTGGCCCATCGCCGGCTTCCACACTATCTGCACCTTTGCAGATTCATATTGGCCTGTGGGAGCCGGTGACGGGCCGCGATGCAGCCCTTGGTTCAGAAAATGTAGTCGGTGGTCAGGAAGCTCGACTGGCGGTTGCGGATGATCTCGCTGATCAGCTCTTTGTTGGCTTCCTGGAAGCGGGTCGCCACCAATGTGCGGATCGAGAACACCCGCAGCGCGTCATGTACCGACAAGGTGCCTTCGGCGCTGTTCTTGCGCCCGTTGAACGGATAGGTGTCTGGGCCGCGCTGGCACTGGGCGTTGAGGTTGATCCGACCGACCTGGTTGGCGAAGGTGTCGACCAGCGCGCCGATGGTCTGCGGATCGTTGCCGAACAGGCTCAGTTGCTGGCCGTAGTCGGAGTCGAGCACGTAGTCGATCACCGTTTGCAGGTCGCGGTAGGGCACCACCGGCACCAGCGGCCCGAACTGCTCTTCATGGTAGATGCGCATGGCGGGGCTGACCGGGTAGAGCAGGGCGGGGTAGAAGAACGAGCCGCGGCTGTGCCCGCCACCTTCGTTGAGTACCCGTGCGCCCTTGTCGGTAGCGTCGGCGACCAGGCTATCGAGGTAGTCGATCTTGCCCGGCTCCGGCAACGGCGTCAGCGCCACGCCCGGCTCCCAGGGCATGCCGGGCTTGAGCGCGGCGAGCTTGCGCTGGAACTTGTCGAGGAACGGCTCGACCACGTCCTCGTGGACGAACAGGATCTTCAGCGCCGTGCAGCGCTGGCCGTTGAACGACAGCGCGCCGGTGACCGCCTCGTCGACGGCGTTGTCCAGGTCGACCTGAGGCAGGATGATGCCCGGGTTCTTCGCGTCCAGGCCCAATGCCGCGCGCAGGCGGTGCGGGCGCGGGTGCAGTTTCTTCAGGTCGCTGGCGGCCTTGTGGGTGCCGATGAAGGCGAATACGTCGACCTTGCCGCTGGCCATCAGTGCGCTGACGGTTTCGCGCCCCCGGCCATAGATGACGTTGATCACGCCTGCCGGGAAGCTGTCGCGGAAGGCCTCGAGCAGCGGGCGGATCAGCAGCACGCCGAACTTGGCCGGCTTGAACACCACGGTGTTGCCCATGATCAGCGCCGGGATCAGGGTGGTGAAGGTTTCGTTCAATGGATAGTTGTAGGGGCCCATGCACAAGGCCACGCCCAGCGGTGCGCGGCGGATCTGGCCGAGGGTGCCCTGTTCGAGCTCGAAGCGGCTGGAGCGACGGTCGAGGTCCTTTAGTGCGTTGATGGTATCGACGATGTAGTCGCAGGTCCGGTCGAACTCTTTCTCCGAGTCCTTGAGGTTCTTGCCGATCTCCCACATCAGCAGCTTGACCACCGCCTCGCGCTGCTCGCGCATGCGTGCCAGGAACGTCTCGACATGCTGGATGCGCTCGGCGACGCGCATCGTCGGCCAGGCGCCACGGCCCTTGTCATAGGCTTGCACGGCAGCGTCCAGGGCGCCGAGGGCGGTGTCGGCATCGAGCAGCGGTGCGCTGCCGAGGATCACCTGGCGCTCACTGTCGCCCTCTTTCAACCAGACCGGGCTACGCACCGTGGCCAACGGGCCATCCCAGCGCCGCAGCTCGCCGCCGACCAGGTAGTCGCGTTGTTCGAGTGGCGCATCCAGGCGCCATTGTGCGGGAATGTCTTCAGGGGCGGGAAACAGCGAGTCGAGCAGACGGTCCATGGGTACTGCACCTCTATGTGTGGGACTGGGTGAAGCGCTTCAGCTGGTGAGCATGCACCCCGCGCCGGAAAAACACCAGTCTGGCTCAACATTGCCCAGGCTGCGCCGATACAGTATGAATCGACGCCGATTGCAGACCTATGATCAGCAGCAACAAACTCGCTTCCGATGAACAGCCACCTGCCCAAGGCGCGCTGCGCCGCACCCTCAGTCGCCTGTTGCCGGTGGGCTTCGCCGTGGTCGGCATCGGCCTGTCCATGGTCCTTGGCCACTTGGATGCCAAGCGTGAACAGAGCGAGGAGGTCGCCAACCTGGCGGCGCGCCTGTCCGGCGTTCGCGGGGCGCTGGAGGCGCAATTGCGTGCTGCGTTCGCCGAGGCCGAGGGCATTGCCCAACTGATCAGCACCGATGGCCGCATCAGCGATAGTCACTTCCACGGCATGGCCCGGGATGCGCTGGCTTCGGTGAGCTACATGCACCACATCGCCCTGGCTCCGGCCGATGTGGTCGTGGATGTCTACCCACGTGACGGCAATGAACGCATCCTCGGCCTGGACTACCGTGGCCTGCCGGAGCAGATGCCGCTGCTGGCGTCGGCGCGCGAACGCGAAGAGCCGGTGCTGGCTGGCCCGCTGGCGTTGTACCAGGGTGGGCGGGCGCTGGTGTACCGTCGCCCGGTGTTCATCTCGGGCAAGCGCGGGGTGAAGTTCTACTGGGGCAACATCTCCATCGTCGCCGACATCGATCGCCTGCTGCTGGCCGCCGGCCTGCGCCCGGAGACCGGCTTCGAGCTGGCCGTGCGGGGCAGCGACGGCAAGGGCGCCGAAGGGGCGATGATCTGGGGCGACGAGCAGCTGTTCGAACATGCCCTGGTGACCAGCAGCGTGCAGGTGCCGGGCGGCTTCTGGCAACTGGCGGCCGAGCCCCGCGGCGGCTGGTCGGGGCTGAGCCTGTTCTGCTCGCCGTTGTTCCTCTTCGCCTTGAGCTGCACCGGGCTGTTCAGCCTGTTCGTCGCCCAGCTCAACCGCAAGCAACGCCTGCTGGAACTGCGCAACAGCGAGCTGCACCAGTACCAGGTGCAGCTCGAGCGCCTGGCGCACTACGACACCATCACCGGCCTGCCCAACCGGGTGCTGTTCCAGCAGCAGTTGAGCGAAGGGATTGCGCAAGGCCATGGGCTGGCGGTGCTGATGCTCGATATCGATGGCTTCAAGCAGGTCAACGACAGCCTCGGTCACCCCATGGGCGATCTTTTGCTGCAACAGGCCACTGCGCGTTTCTTGCAGGAGCTCGATAGCCAGGACCGGGTCTGCCGCCTGGGCGGCGACGAGTTCGTGTTCATGCTGCAGGGCGCCCAGGGCCAGGTGAATCACCAGGTGCGTGCCCTGTTGCGTTGCCTGCAGAGGCCGTTCGACCTCAATGGCAATGCCTCCCTGGTAACCGGCAGCATCGGCCTGGCCTGGTGCCCGCAGCATGGCGAGGATGTCGATAGCCTGCTGCGCCATGCCGATACCGCGATGTATGCGGCCAAGGAAAGTGGCCGCAATGCCTGGCGCCCCTACCAGGCGGAGATGACCGACCGGCTGCACCAGCGCCTGGAGCTGGAGCGCAACTTGCGTCGAGCCCTCGAGTGCAACGAATTCGAGCTGTGGTACCAGCCGAAGGTCGACTTGTTCAGCGGTCGGCTCGAAGGCGTCGAAGCCTTGCTGCGCTGGCGCGATCCGGAGCATGGCCTGGTCTCGCCAGCCGAGTTCATTCCCCTGGCCGAGCGTACCGGGTTGATCATTCCCCTGGGGGAGCGGGTACTGGAACTGGCCTGCCAGCAATTGGCCGACTGGCGCGCCGGGGATGGCCTGCCCGGGCCGCTGGCGATCAACGTCGCCGCGTTGCAGATCGAGCGCAGCGACTATGTCACCAGCCTGGCCTCGGCGCTGGAGCGCCATGACCTGCCAGCCAGCCTGCTGGAGGTGGAAATCACCGAGAGCCTGCTGATGGAGAGCCAGCAGCAGGCCTGCGCGGTGCTGTCCCAGTTGCAGGCGATGGGCGTGGCCACCGCGGTCGATGACTTCGGTACCGGCTATTCGTCGCTGGCCTACCTGCGGGCGCTGCCGATCGACCACCTGAAGATCGACCGGGCCTTTATCAAGGACCTGCCGGACGACGACGACGCGGTGGCCATTGCCCGGGCGATCGTCGATCTGGGGCACGCCCTGGGTTTTCGGATTACCGCCGAGGGTATCGAGACCCAGGAGCAGTACGATTTCCTGCGCAACGCCGGGTGCGATCATGGCCAGGGCTTCCTGCTCGGCCGGCCAATGCCCGCGGCTGACCTGCAACGCTGGATGGCGCAGTACCCGGTACACAAGAGACAACGCTGAGACCGTCCGCCCTCGCTCGGGCAGGGCGGTTGCCGGACGTGCCGACACCGACCCTGGCGAAAAAAAGACGTCATTCGAACCCGACGCAGTGAGGGCAGTGGACCCCTTGCCAAGGCCTGGCCTTGCATCTTTACTTGTGCGTGGATGTGCTGTTCCTGGCCAGGCCCTTGGCCCGCTTATTTCAATGCGTCATGTGCAATGGCGGCGCCTGCGCCATGCCCCTTTTCTGATCTGCCCCATCGCCAGCATCCTAGGACGTCGGAGAAGAAATGAAAGAGCACCTGGCCGCTGCCGCCCGTCAGCTTCTGTCACCCTCCCTGCGTTATGAAATCAGGAACGTTGCCAACACGGCGCGTGACTACCTGGGGCGCGCGTGTTTCTGGCGCTGGGAAGTCAGCCGTTTCAAGTTGCAGCAGGAAAGTCCCTTCGAAATTCTCTACATCGGTCGGAAACAGCAGCGAGAAATGGCCAAGCTGCTGATCGGCGGCAAGTCGCCCGACGGCGGGCCTGCGCCGCAGTTGCCGGTGGCGGCGGGCGATCAGAGGCATGTGGTGGTGGTCAGTGAAATGCCCAACCCCGGCGCCTTGAGCATCCCCCATTACCTGAGCGCGGTGGTGCCGCTGGGGCGTTCGCTCGATGACATCACCGCGCGTTACGACAGCGAACTGCGGCGCAGCCTGCGCAAGCACCGGCCGTTGTACCAGATGCGCCAGACCCGTGACGATGAAGAGATCGCCATGGCCGACCGCGAGCTGCTGCGGCCCTACGCCAGCGCCAGGCAAGGCATCCATGCCGCGCAGTTCCCCACCGACGACGTATTCCGCCTGGCCAAGGGGGTTGGGCGCCTGGACCTGATCTATCACGACGACGAGGTGGTGGCCTGCCACCTGGGGTGTGAAATAACCCGTGGCGGCAAACGCTACTGGAGCACCCTGCGCTTTGGTTATCGCGAAACGGTGTTCTCCGATGCGAAGAAGTTGCGCGAAGTGAACTCCATCACCACGTTCATGGCGTTGGAATGGGCGTTGGAGAACGGTTACGACTACTACGACATCGGCCTGTGCCTGGCTCGTCCGGATGATGGCCTGCTCAAATGGAAGCGCCGGCGTGGTGGCGATATCGATTCGCTGGGTAATCATGCCTACCTGTTCCTGCGCTTGCCCAGGAGCGGTACCGCCAAGTTCCTCTGGGAGACGCCGTTGTTCGCGGTGGAAGGCAACAAGTTGACCCTTCACCTGGGTGTCCCTGAGGGCACGAGCGATGAGGAAGTTGCCAGCCGCTACCATGAAATGGTCTTTGGCGGGCTGGACAAGATCTACCTCTACGGCGCCAAGACTTCGGCGGAGCGGTTTCTTGAGATCCTGCGCAGCCGTTACGCCAACTTGCAGTCGCCCCCCGCGATGGAGCGTATTTCGTCCAGTTGATGACGATTGCGGTCGAATTACCAAGGAGCGTGCGTAATGGGCATCGATCCCCGCAAATCCGTTGTCGCCGCCAGCAGCGGCCAATACCGCTGGAGCCTGGCAGCTTATCGCAACATCGTCAGGAAGCGGCTTGGCCACCAGGCACAGGTCGAGCTCAAGAGCCTGGCCGACAAGACCTGGGACATCGCGCCGGGCGAAACCACGGTGTCGCCACCGGCGTTCTTCCTGCCCAACCAGCTTGAGCGGGTGACCGGCTGGGAGGCCAAGCGCTTCTATCCCTACGTGCACCCAGGCCCGACCATGGCCGGTGGTATCCGCATGGAGCAGGGGCCGACCCGCGGCTACTTGCTCAAGGATGTCTGGTTGATCGACGGGGCGCTCTACAAAGGGCGGGCCAGTCATTGGCTGTCACTCAAGCCCAGGCCCTGGCCGGGTATCAGCATCGACCACGAGATCGAGCGCGGCGCCACCTATTGCACGCAGAACGGCAGCACCTGGTTCGGTACCTGGCTGATGGAAGACTGCGCCACCTATACGCTGGCATGCGACGAAGGGGTGCCGGTGACGATCGCGCCTTCGTCGCGCTACCCGTTGTTCACCCAGCAGCAGGCGTATGAAGACTGGCTGGGGATGCAGCCATTGCGCACGCGTGGTGCGTACTTCCATGAGCTGGTGCTGTTCGAGGACACCAGCAATAACCGCAGCCGTCACCAGCGCTACCGTGCCATGGGCGACAAGCTGTTGTCCCATGTCGATCCAACGGCACACCCTGGGGTGTTCATCCTGCGTGGCAGCGACGGTGACTTGCGCCTGTTGCGCAACGAGCTGGAAATCGCCGAGCACCTGCGCCGGCATCGGGGTTTTCGGGTCATCGACCCGATGCACAGCGACGTGCCGGGGATTGTCGCGGCCTGTGCCGGGGCGCGGGTGGTGATCGGGGTCGAAGGCAGCCAGTTGGTGCACGGCGTCAATGTGCTGCAGCCGGGCTGCGCGTTGCTGGCCTTGCAGCCCCCCAATCGTTTTGTCAGCTACTACAAGTACCTGACCGATCGGGATCACCAGCACTATGGCTTCGTGGTCGGTGTGCCTGAGGGGAATGGTTTCCGTATCGACATCGAGGAGGTCGAGCGGACCTTGGATCTGTTCCCGGCTTGACGCCGTTGCAATGGCGCTTAACTGGCCATGGCGCAGTCTTCGCCTGTTTGCCTAACTTTGTCTCAACTTATTGAAATGGATGAACTTTCCCTGGAAGTTCGAGGTGTCGAAAAAGGCCTGCGGGAGTAGAAAGTGAGCGTTGTTTTCCGCTGTCGGTATTTTGACTAATTAGCGAGATCCCCATTGAGATTTATTATGGTGGCGGATCGTTGACGTAGTGTCATTGTGCCCATAAGCTCAAATCAGCGGCGAAGAACACCACTCCCAAACAACAATAACCGTCCTCTGTCAGGAGGGGATCATGGGCTCGACACTGTTCATCAAATCCGTTTTCCTGTTGGTGCTTCTGAGCGGCGCGGCGCGTGCGGCAGACTCTTACGTCAGCCAGGCGAGCGTCATGCCAGTAGCGACGGCCGGCTGGTTGTTCGGCTTCGCGGTAATCGGATTCGTGGTAGTCGCCAATAGAAGAAGAATCTGACATTTACCCTGTCGAACAAGTGTCTATCGCATTCAAATAAATGTCTGCCGAGGAGGGTGACAGCAAATTGACTTGAACCGGTTGAATTTGCTGTCTCTCGCCGTATTGGCGGCTTGTCAATTTTCCAGCCATTGCTATATTCCAATCTGCCAGCGCACTGACGCTTTCATCGCGCTGGCCCAGGTAATCAGGCAATCGGTTTTTATGGATGATCGAGGCCGTCGCAGCGGCCGGTCAGGCTGCGAAGTGGTGTCAGTGCTGTGCTCATCAGTGCTCTTTGCATGCCGAGAGGCCAGGAGGGTCCCATGGTACGTTCATTGTCTTCGCTGCTGTGCGTGCTGCTGATTAGCGCGTGCGCTCAGTCTCCCGGAAGGGGGGGCAACGCTGACGTTCCGTTGGAAACGCGGCCCGTTGGCGTCACCGAAATTCCCTATCTACTCAGCCCCGGCGACAAAGTCCTGGTCTCAGTGTGGCAGGAAGATACTTTGCGTCAGGAAACCACGGTGCTACCCGACGGCAGTATCACTTTTCCGCTGGCCGGGCGCATTGACGTAGCGGGTCTCGACGTTACCGCGGCAGCGAAGAAAATAACCACCGGCCTCAAACCTTTCCTCGCCGATCCCAATGTCAGTGTCGTGGTGATCAATCCCGCCGGTAATCTCGTGTATGTCCAGGGCAAGGTGATCAAGCCCGGGCCTGTGCCCATGACTGGCCCCACCGTGGTACTGCAGGCCCTGAGCATGTCGGGTGGACTGGACAAGTTTGCCGACGTAAGTGACATCAAGGTGATTCGCAACAACGGCATCAGGCAACAAGTGCTGCCGGTGCGCTACAAGGACCTCGTTTCCGGACGTGACATGTCCACCAACTTCCAACTCCAGGCGGGTGACACGCTGGTTGTCCCATAAGCCTGCTCGACCTTATTAAGACTGCATAGTGCCTATTCTTCGAACAACAAGTGTTGCAACGGCAATCCTGATGTTGCCGGTCCCGGGCCTGGCCCAAGCGTCCAACTGGCAGTCCTCGGTCGAGGTGCCTACTACTGTCGAGTACGACAGCAACCCATTGCTCCTGACTTCGGAGGAGAAGGGTGTGATGCGAACGATCATCGAGCCGCGCTACAGCCTGGTCGGTACCTTCGACCGCGACGAGTGGCGGTTGGGCCTGGGCGCGCATGTCCTGCACTCGTCCAACACCTCGGTGCTGGGCAACCGCGAGGACCCGGACGTGAGCCTGGGCTGGCGGCACGAGACCGAACGCGGGCATTACGGCCTGCACGCGCAGTACCTCGAAAGCTCGACGTTGTCCGGCACGGTGCTGGACACCGGCGTGGTGACCACCGACGGCACGCAGAAACTGATCACCCTCACCGGGGACTGGGAATACGCGCTGACCGAGCGCAGCACGTTGAGCAACGAGATCAGCTACGACCATGCCCGCTACGACATCACGTCGCTGACCGGTTTCGAAGAGCTGGGGAACACCTTCAAGTACACCTACGCCTGGAGCGAGCGCGCGGATGTCTTCACCTCCATGCGTGTGCGGCGCTACGAGCCACAGCAGACCTCCACGGGCGCCGTCGCCACCAACAGCTACACACCCAGTATCGGCATGCGCTACCAGCTTACCGACCAGCTGGAGACGGTGATGCACATCGGTGTCAGCCAGGTCTCCGGCTCCAACCAGCGCAAGGAGGAGGGCGGCGTGCTGCTGGACTATCGCGGTGCGCGCGCCGATGCCAGCTTCAGCGCGGAACGCCGTACCGATGCCAGCGCCCAGGGCAGCTTCGCCCAGCTCGACATGATCCAGGGCACCTGGAGCTACGCGCTCAGTGAACTGAACCGAGTGGGCCTGAACGCCGCCTGGCAGGACAGCAAGGGCCAGACCCCGAACACCTTGCAGACCTACAGCGTCTGGGCCAGTCGCCAGTTCTCGCCTTTCTGGGATCTGCGCCTATCGTTGATGTACAAGGAACGCCAGCAGAGTCACCTGCCGGATGCCGTTGCCACGATTGTCGGAATGACCCTGACCTACAGATTCCCCGAACTCTGAACCCCAGCCGGGTGGCCGCCATGAACGCTGAGTACGAGCTGTCACTGAAGGACTACATCGCCATCATCAAGGACCGCGCGCTGCTGCTGGGGGTGAGCATCGTGGTCATCCTCGCAGCGACGGTAGGGGTCGCCATGAGCATGCCGCCGGTGTACGAGTCCACCGGCACCATCCTCGTCGAGTCCCAGCAGATATCCCCGGAGCTGGTGGCCTCGAACAACACCAGCTTCGCCGACGAGCGCATCGAGGTCATCCGCCAGCGCGTGATGACCCGCGAGAACCTGCTGCAGATCATCGACAAGTACCACCTGTTCGCCGATGGCAGCCGCCCGCTCAGCGAGTCGGACAAGATCGACCTGATGCGCAACTCGATCGTCGTCACCACCCTCAGCACCTTCGTCAAGGGTCGCGGCGACACCACCGTGGCCTTCAACGTGGCCTTTGAACACAAGCGCCCGGAGGTGGCCAAGGAGGTTGCCGACGAGTTGGTCACATTGTTCCTCAACGAGAACATGAAGCAGCGCACCGAGCGCGCCAGCGAGACCACTGAATTCCTCACCCAGGAGGCCAACAAGCTTGGCGCCGAACTGGCCACCCTGGAGAACCAACTGGCCGACTTCAAACAGGCCCACGCCAATGCGCTGCCCGAGAACCAGGCGCTGCGCATGAGCATGCTGTCGCGGGCCGAGCTGGAGTTCCGCGAAGTCGACCGTGACTACAAGAACGCCCAGGAAGAGCTGCGCCTGCTGCAACTGGAGCTGTCGGCGGCCAATGCCGGCCTGGCGACCAAGCCCGATGGCAGCACCCGACCGATCGAGCAGCCCCAGGACCTGGGCAGCCTCAAGGCCGAGTACGCCCGGCTGCTGACCAAGTACACCGAGGCCCACCCCGATGTGGTGGCCATCAAGCGCAAGATCCAGGCGTTGCAGGACGCCGGGGCCGGTTCGGGCGCCGGTGCCGTGGCGGTGAACCTGGATGTCGCCAGGGCCCAGGCGAAGATCACCGCCGCCCAGGACAACATCGCCTCCCTGGCCCAGCAGAAGCGTGACCTGAGCCAGAAGATGTCGGGCTACGAGGCAGATATCCTCGAGGCGCCACAGGTCGAGCGTGGCCTGGTCACGCTGATGCGCGATCACGACAACGCGCGCAAGAAATACGAAGAGATCCGCAACAAGGAAATGGGCGCGAAGATCACCGAAAGCCTGGAACAGGAGAACAAGGCCGAGCGCTTCGTGCTCCTCGAGCCGCCGCTGCTGCCGGAGAAACCGGTCAAGCCCAACCGCAAGAAGATCGTCGCCCTGGGCCTGGTGCTGGCACCGGCCGGTGGTGGCGCACTGGTGATGTTGCTGGAAATGCTCAACCAGCGGGTGCGCAGTGTCGGCGCCCTGGAAAGCGTGCTGGGCAAGCGGGTGTTGGTGGCCGTCCCGTTCATCGCCACCCAGGCGGAGCTGGCACGACGCCGAAAATGGCTGACGATCCTGATCGCCGGCGGGGTGTTGCTGGCGGTCGTGCTGCTGCTGGTGGTCCATCTCTTCTATATGCCGCTGGACCTGCTGCTCATTAAAACGTTGTCTCGTTTCGGATAGGGAAGGCTGCGATGGACAGGATCACGCCCGCTGCTGGAAAGAACATCCACCCGGTTACCTCAGGCACTCCGCGCGTCCCGGAGCAGACCGAGCTGCTGGGGCCCTTCGACTACATACAGACCCGCACCGTGCCCCTGCGCCCCGAGCACCTGGAGCGTAACCGGATCGTGGCGTACAACAAGAACTCGAACATGAGCTGGGCCTTCGACCTGCTGCGCACCCAGGTGTTGCAGGCCATGGAGGAGAACGGCTGGCGCACCCTGGCGATCACCTCGCCGACGCCCGAGGCGGGCAAGACCGTGCTGGCGATCAACCTGGCCATGAGCATCGCCCATCACACTACCCGTACCGCGCTGCTGGTCGACTTCGACCTGCGTCGGCCGCGGGTGGGCAGCACCCTCGGGCTGCCGATGGACAAGGCGCTCAACGACCTGCTGGCGGACAAGGCGCCGCTGGAGGACGTGCTGGTCAACCCGACCTTGCCGCGCTTCGTGGTGCTGCCGACCCGCGAACCGATCCCGCTGTCCACCGAGGTGCTGTCCTCACCCCGGGTCAACAACCTGATCGGCGACCTGCGCGACCGCTACGAATCGCGCATCTGCATCTTCGACCTGCCGCCGCTGCTCAGCTCAGACGACGCCATCACCGTGCTGCCGAAGTTCGACTGCGTGCTACTGGTGGTTGCCAACGGGGTGAACAACAAGAAGGAGATCGAGGACTGCCTGTACCACCTGGCCACCGCCAACCTGCTGGGTGCGGTACTGAACAAGGCAGAGCCGGAGAAACGCTCCTACTACTGAGCCGGCCCCTCAGCGCAAATACCCCTGGCATTCAGTGCCAGGGGTATTTGCATTCCCAGTTCCAGGCGTGGGCGACGATCTGCTCCAGCGAGCTGAACGCTGGCTGCCAGCCCAGTACGCTGCGCGCCTTGCCCGCATCGGCCACCAGTCGCGGCGGGTCGCCGGCACGGCGTGGCGCGTCGAGGGTGGCGATGGTTCGACCGGTCACCGTGCGCGCGGCGTCGATCACCTGCTGCACCGAGAAGCCCTGGCCATTGCCCAGGTTGAACGCCGTGCTGGTGCCGCCTGCGCGCAGGTAGTCGATGGCCTGGGCGTGGGCCGAGGCCAGGTCGCTGACATGCACATAATCGCGGATGCAGGTGCCATCGGGCGTGTCGTAGTCGCGACCATAGACGGTGATCGCCTCGCGGCGTCCGGCGGCGGCCTGCAGGATCAGCGGGATCAGGTGGGTCTCCGGCTCGTGGCATTCGCCCAGTTGCCCGCCTGGATCGGCCCCGGCGGCGTTGAAGTAGCGCAGGCTGACCGACTTGAGTCCATACGCCTGGTCGAACTCGCCGAGCATCTGCTCGACGATCCACTTGCTGCGCCCATAAGGGTTGATCGGTGCCTTGGGGTGGGCTTCGTCGATGGGTACCGACAAGGGGTCGCCATACACGGCGGCGCTGGAAGAGAAGACCAGGTGGTTCACCTGGGCGCGGCGCATGGCCTGGAGCAGGCTCAGGGTGGCGGCGACGTTGTTCTGGTAGTACTTGCCGGGGTCGGCGACGGACTCGCCGACCTGGATGAACGAGGCGAAGTGAAAGACCGCGTCGAAACGGTGTTCGCCGAACAGCCGGTCCAGGGCCGGGCCATCGACAATGTCCATGGCGACCCAGGCGATGCCGGGCCGGGGGCGGGCGGTATCGACCACCACCACCTGGTGCCCGGCCTTCGTCAGGTGCCGGACCATGTGTGAACCGATGTAGCCCGCGCCACCGACGACCAGATATTTCATCCGACCCTCCTGGAACCTGTTGCCTGTGTAGGCGTCCCTGCCGAGCAGTCGGACCGGGCCTTTCCAGACTCTAGATGGCTATTTGAGGAACAGCCAATTGGCCATGCGCTGCCCGTCGAAGTCGATCTGGTAGCGGCCGTCGCGGTAGCTGACGGGCAGCGCTTGCTCCTCGCCGGCAGCGTTGCGGCTGAACAGCCTCAGACCCTTGCCGGCCTTGATCGACAACCTGCCTTCGAGCGGCTCGACGTGGAACGGCGTCTTGTCGTCCTCCCTGGGCACCGCGCGGGTGCCCAGGGAGATCAGCAGGCTGCGCGACTGGGCGAAAGGCTTGCCGTCCAGGCTTTGCACCACGACGCTGGCGTAGGGCGTCCTGCTCTGCACCTGGATATTGGCCAGGTTCACCGTCTGGCCACCGAGCCAGCCGGTGGCCGCCTGGGTGAGCGGCGAGTCGATGGTGTACAGCCCCTGCCGCCAGTCGCGGCGCAACTGGCCGGTATCGCTGGTGGCTGCGCTGGCATCGGCCGCCAGCAGCGAGTGGTCGGGATCGCTCAGCACCTGCGCGCCGGGTGCCGCCTGGCGTGGTTGCAGCCAGGGCAACTGCGTTGTCTGCGGCAGGGCGATCTGCAGCCGGCCTTTTTCCATGGCGGTGCGCAGCAGTACGGAGTTGTTGGGGCTTATCTGGCGACCGTACAGGGTCTCGGGAGTGGGGGCGAACACGTAGCGGGTCTGCGCCGGCTGCACGTCGGCGCGGCGGTAGAGCAGGGCGGCGGCGGGCAGGGTGGCGAGCAGCGCCGGGTCGTTGTAGGCATGCCAGTTGTCGGCGGTGCGCCAGCCGGGGTTGAACGCCTGCTGGCTGTAGGCGTACTGCAAGATCGCGTCCCAGCCTTGGTAGGCGCCGCTGGCCGCGACGTACAGCGGCAGCGAGTGGCGGTCAGGTGTCGGGAAGGGCTCGGCGTTCCATTCGCTGACCGTCATCGGCAGGCCAACCACCTGCGCGGCGCCAAGCCAGTTGACCAGGTTGTCGCTGGTCAGCGGGTTGCGTTGCAACTGGCCGCTACCACCGTAGCTGTGGGCGTCGATCAGGTCGCCGCTGGTCAGGGCCGGCAGCGCGCTCAGGCCATTGCCGCCCCAGGTGCTGGTGGTGGCGATCGGCACCTTGACCCCTAGCCCGCGCAGGTGCTGGATCATGTCGGCGTCGAAGCGGTGCTCGAGGTCGTTGAGAAACAGCTTCGAGGGGCCGTGCTCCCAGGCCCGCCAGACCTGGTCGGCAGGCAGGCCGGTACGCAACGCGAAGGCCTTGGCTGCATCCATGTACAGCTGGCTGTGACGGGGGACCTGCTTGTCGGGCAGCAGGGCGTTGCCGAAGTGCTGGGTGATGTCGTTCTCGTTGGTGATCAGTACTGCGGCCACCGCCGGATCGTCCTTGTAGGCCAGGCCGGTGTAGGTATTCACATGGGTCAGGTACTGTTCGGCGAAGCGCTTCATGGCCTGCTGGATGGTGACGTTGACGTAGGCGTAGCCCTTGAGGTCGGCGGCCCGTTCACCCTTGGCCAGCTCGTCGAAGGCGAAGATGTCGTCGGCGGCGGTCAGTGGGCGTTGCACGTGCAGGTCGAGCCACACGTAGAGGCCTTCATCCTTCAGGCTCTTGATCCACAGGTCGATCTTGCGCTGCGACTCGGCATTCAGGCGCTGGGTGTCACGCAGGGTACTGACGTCGCCGAAGATGTTCGGGCTCACCCAGGGCGAGTCGTGGTGGTGCAGGCGTACCAGATTGACGCCTAGGGCCGACAGGCGCCGGGCCTGGCGCTTGATTTCCTCGTCCGGGGTCTTGAACAGCGCATAGGCCGACAGGTTGGTGCCCCAGAAGCGCACGGGCGTGCCGTCGGCGAACACCAGTCGTTCGCCGTCGGCCTTGACGAAACCGCGCTTGCCGGCGGGTTTTTCCGGGGCGTTGAGGAACGCCAGGTCTACCGGCGAGGTCTGCCAGTCGAGCTGGTCGTCGGGCCAGCGGGCAGGGTCGGCCAGGCCGAAGCGCTCGGTAGTGGTCGGCTCGAGCCCGATGTCACCGTTGAGCGTCAGGGTTGCCTTGACTTGCTGGTGCCCTGGCACGATCGGGTCCTGGTAGAAGAACGCGCGGACCTCGCTGGGGTTGCCCTGCTCGAAATAGACCTTGGCCAGCGGCGGTTCGAAGCGCATCTCGACATGCCGGTCCTGCTTGCCCCAGGCCCAGCCGGTATTGCCTGGCAGCAGCTGTGGGGCGCCCATCTCGCCGGCGACCAGCGCCGGGTCGAACTGGAATACCAGGCCGCCGCCCTTGACGTTGCTCTGCCGGCTGTGAGCGTCGAGGTCGAAGGTCCAGGTCAGGGCCTTGTCGTCCCGACGGAGGATGTTCGCCCGCAGGTCGAAGTCCAGGTCCTTGTTCTTGCCCTCCAGGCTGTAGCGTCCCGGGGCCTCGACCTTGAAGCGGCTGTAGAAGCCGGTCCAGCGCCAGTCGGCCGCCCAGAAGTCGTACTTGGCCTGCATCGCCGGGCCGCCGCCGTGGCTGAGCCCCGGCAGGCCGGTCTGTTCGTCGACCGCGACGCCCCAGGCCGAGGCCCAGCCGGCCAGCGGCATGGTCAGCAGTCCGGCAAGGGTGGTGATGCGCAGCACTCGGTACAGCACAGCGGTCGTCATGGGCGATCACCTGGCCTGAAGGCGTGGATGGGCGAATTGGCTGGCCTGCTGGAACCTGAGCCGGCGGACCATCTGGATGTAGCCTGCGCCCAGGCCGCCGACCGACCAGTAGACGATGGGAATTACCGTGATGCTGCTGACGGTGAAGATGATCACCAGGATGCCGATCAGCGTCGCCAGCAGCGCGCGACCTAGCTGGCGGTACTCGTCGTCCTTGTCGGGGAAGGCGCGCATGGCCTTGTTGATGCCCAGCAGGACGCTGGCGAAGAACGCCAGGAACAGCCCCAGGCCGACCAGGCCGACGCGCAGGGCCAGGTTGATGTAGGTGTTGACGATGTCGATGATGCCGTCGCCCTGGATCATCGACTGCATCTCCGGCGTGCTGCGAAAGTCGAACGAGCCGAACCACAGGTTGCGCTGGATGACGATCATCGAGTTGTCGATCAGGCGCTCGCGGTAGGTGATGTTCTCTGCCTCGATGTTGCCGATGAACGGCAGCAGGTCGAGGACCTTCTCGCCCCCGGGCAGCACTGCCAGCAGGGGCAGCGCCAGCACTCCGGCCAGCGCCAGCAGCATCAGGCGGCGCACGGCGCCGCGGCCGGTGGCGATGAACGCGGCGACGATCACCCCGGCACCGATCCAGGGGCCGCGCGACAGCGGCGCGAACAGCCCGGCCGCCAGCAGCAGGGCTCCGAGCAGGCAGTGCAGGCGGTTGCGGACATAGCCCTGGACGAACAGGAACAGACCGATGCCGACGCTGATGACGTA
The DNA here is from genome assembly GCF_011752525.1 of Pantoea sp. Cy-639. Lineage (GTDB taxonomy): Bacteria > Pseudomonadota > Gammaproteobacteria > Pseudomonadales > Pseudomonadaceae > Aquipseudomonas. The sequence continues at coordinate 148,044 of NZ_VWXI01000008.1, forward strand.
GCCCAGGGCGATGGCCTGGCCGGTGGTGGCGCTGGCGCGCAGCGAACCGCCGCGGCTGAGGTAGCTGGTCATCGACCACTCAACGCCCATGGCGTCGAGCAGGGCGTCGTACAGCAACCAGTGGCGGATGGTCTCGGCCACGCCGATCAGGGCGAGCAGGAAGGCGGCCAGCACGAAGGCCAGCAACGCGTCCTTGAAGTCGCTGAGCTGACGCAGGCCGCGGCTGGCGACGTAGTAGGGCAGGATCACGTCCAGGTACAGGTACAGTGACTGGCGCAAGGTGTCGGTGGGGGTGGTCTCGCGCAGGTACAACCCGCCCATCAGCAGCACGCCGGCCAGCACCAGCCTGTCAGGCCAGGTGCGCCCGAAGCCTATGCTTTCGGGGAGCTTGCGCAGCTTCAGGGCTGCCGGCAGCAATACGCACAGGCTCAGCAGGCGAACGTGATTGAGGTCGATCAGGTAGTTGACCACGCCGAACCCGGGGACCTGCACCGTGGCCGGCGGAATCAGGAACAGCAGCATGTAGAACAGCGCCACCGGATTGTGTTCGCGGCGCCCGGCCAGGTACATGATCACGCTGGCGGCAACGGCATACACCCAGAAGCTGAACGAGCAGAACGCCACCAGGGTCAAGATGAACCAGAGGTTGCGCCGCCGCTTGAAGTCAGCGTAGGGGATCAGGTCGCAGGCAGACCGGCGGGCGAAGCCGAACACCAGGATGGCCACCAGCAGGATCACGATCAGCGCGCGGAAATGTTCGGGCATTGGGCTGGGACACCTATCCGTTGGTGGACAAGGGCTGGCCTGGGTGGCATTTGCGCTTGCGTGAATTCGCCACCCGGGTCACTCGCATCATGGCTGATTGAAACTATAGTGACTTCTAGCCATCCAGTCAGGGATCGAACTCATGCCGTCGATTGAGGTGCCGTCACCGGTGAGCCTGCGCAGGCGCGCGATCTGGGCCGGGGCATGGAATGCGCTGTCGCTGCTCGCCTCGCAGGTACTGCGCCTGGGCGGCAACCTGATCATGGCCCGGCTGCTGCTGCCGGAGATGTTCGGCGTGATGGTCATCGCCACCACGGTGTCGGTGCTGCTGCACCTGCTCTCGGATGTCGGCCTGCGGCAGAACATCATCCAGAGCCCACGGGGTGATGATCCGGACTTCCTCAACACGGCCTGGACCGTACAGATCCTGCGCGGTTTCACCCTGTTCGCGATGACCTTGCTGCTGGCCCTGGCCTCCTGGCTGGCGCAGTTGGCCAACCTGTGGCCGGCCGATTCCACCTACGCTGCGCCGGAACTGCCGCTGGTCCTGGCGATCACCGGTGTCTCGGCGATCATCTACGGCCTGCAGTCGACCAAGATGGACATCGCCGTGCGCACCCTGCAGCACAAGCGCGTGGTGCTGGTGGACCTGGCCTCGCAGGTGGTCGGGCTCGTGGTGATGCTGGTGATCGGCTATTTCACCCGCTCCATCTGGTCGCTGGTGGCGGCGGGGCTGGCCGGGGCGCTGACCGGTACCGTGCTCGGCCACCTGGCCATGAGCGGACCGCGCAACCGCCTGCGCTGGGACCGCACGGCGCTGGCCGAACTGGTGGTGTTCGGGCGCTGGATCCTGGTGTCGTCGATCGTCGGCGTGCTGGCCATGTACGGCGACCGCATGTGGTTCGGTGCCAGCATGTCGGCGGCCGAACTTGGCGTCTATTCGATCGCCGTGCTGATCCTCGGGTCGATCCAGACCGGCCTGATGAAAGTGGTCGGCATGGTCGCGCTGCCGGCCTTCAGCGAGGCGACACGCTCCGGCGATACCGAGCGCCTGAAGGCCCTGTACCACCGTGCACGGCTGCTGGTCGACCTGCTGATGCTGTTCGCCATGGGCGGTTTCCTGACGGCCAGCCCGCTGCTGATCGACTGGATGTACGACGAGCGCTATGCCGGTGCAGGCACTATGCTGGCTATTCTCTCGCTGTCGTTTTTCACCTTGCGCTATACCTTGGCCCACCAGGTCTGGATCGCCCTCGGGCTGACCAAGTACCAGGCGATGGACAACATCATCCGGCTGGTGGCGCTGTGGGGTGGCTTGCCGCTGTTGCTGGCCATCGGCGGGGTCAAGTATGCGATCTGGGGCGTGGCCCTGCACAGCTTCCCGACGCTGGTGCTGATCGTCTACGTCAATTGCAAGCTGGACATGTTCAACCTGAAACGGGAACTGGTGGTGTTGCCGATGATCGCGCTCGGGGCGTTGTGCGGCGTGCTGTTGACGGACTTCTTCAACTGGCTGTGAGGCCGGCGGGCTCACGGGGTTCGGGCAGTGCCGCGCGCAGGGCGCGTCGGGGCACCGGGATGGGCAATCAACGACATGGGGCTTGGCAAGCATGACGAAGCTTCGGTTCTGCATTCCACAGTTGGGCCGTCGAGGATTCCTGCGCAATTGCGCGGTGCTGGGCGCAGGCGCGGCGGTGTTCGGCACGGGGGCTGTCGCCAGGTCCTCAGTCGTGGCGCAGACGGATTTCGTGCTGATCAACGGGTGGGTGTTGCCTTCTCACTACTTCAGGGACGGGCAGGCATGATCAAGGACTATCAGACACAGAAGACCCTGCGCGTGCTCTACGACGTCTGCATCGTCGGCGCGGGGCCGGCCGGCATCACCTTGGCCTTGCGCCTGGCCAAGGCCGGCTGGAGCGTGGCGCTGCTGGAGGCCGGAGGCCAGGCCTACGCGGAGCGTTCGCAGGACTTCTACACCTGCACTTCGTCGGGCCTGGAGCTGTACCCCCATGACACCCGCCTGCGCTTTTTGGGCGGCACGTCCAACCACTGGGCAGGGCGCTGCCGGCCGTTCGACGCCTCGGACTTCAGCGATCCGCCTCCCGGCGCGCTGCCTGGCTGGCCCATTGCCTACGCCGAGGTCGAGCGTTACCTGCCGGCGGCAATGGATATCGTCGACCTTGAGCAAGGGGCGGACTTTCGCGCGGTGAACACCGCCTTGAACGGCGGCGAGTTCGATGCGGACCGCTTCCTGCTCAGCCCACCGACGCGCTTTGCACAGAAGTACGCCGCGGCGCTCAACGATACCCCCGGCCTCGATGTGTTCATCAACTGCAACTGCGTCGACCTGCACTTCGACAAGGCCAGCGGCAACCTGGCCTCGGTGATGGTCTCGGACTATGAGCGGCACCGTGAGGCGGTAGTGGCCAAGCAGTTCGTGCTGGCAATGGGGGCCATCGAGAACGCCCGGCAGTTGCTCAACAGCGGCTCGCTGGCGGCGGCCGGCGTGGTCGGCAAGGACGGCATGGTCGGGCGCTGCCTGATGGATCACCTGAATGTCGAGATGGGCACGTTCATTCTCAAGTCGGGGCAGGACACCGGCCTGCGCTCGTACTACACCAGCGAGGCCTTCGCCAAGACCTACAAGGCGGGCAAGGGCAATGTCTCGGCAGCGGTGCTGGACCAGGTCAAGACCTACGGGCGCATGGCCGAGGTCAAGCAGTTCCTGGAAAGCCTGGCGTGCCGCTGGGAAGTAGCCGACAAGATCGATTTCATCGCCAACTTCAGCTGCCCGGGCGATGGCATCATCGGCACCATGATCGAGCAGTGTCCCAACCTGCAGAGCCGGGTGACGTTGCACCGTGAAAAGGACGCCCTCGGGGTGGCCAAGGTCAACGTCAACTGGGCGCTGACCCCCGAGGACCGCCACACCATCAAGTGCATCGGCACCGAGCTGGCCAAGCAGTTCGCCGACAGTGGCGAGGGCTTCATCAAGCTCAACGAATTCGTCTACGACACCAGCAAGCCTCTCAAGCTCGAGCCCCATGCCCACCACATGGGCACCACGCGGATGGCCGCCTCCCCCGAACACGGGGTGGTCGACCATGACTGCAAGGTGTTCGGCACGAACAACCTGTACGTGGCCGGCAGCAGCATCTACGCCCGCGGCGCCGCCGCCAACCCGACCATGCCACTGCTGCAGTTCGCGCTGCGCCTGGTGGACCATCTGGATGAGCGCCTGCGCTCGGCGAACGGCGTGGTCGTTGCCAGCTGATGCCTGGGAGGGCGCCACCATGTAGGCATGAGGGAGAGTGCAGAGGGAGTGAGCGCGACACGGTCGACAGCAGGTACCACTGACCCCATCGCCTCAGGAACAGTCCAGCAACACCAGACTCGCGAGGCACGCAGCATGTTCGGATGGATGCGCAGGGCAGTGGCGTACTACGCCACCACGACAGGTCGTGCTGGTTCGACCTACAAGAAATTCTGCAACCCCAACGCCCGTGACTGGGGCGCCTACCTCGGGCGCTGGGGCAAGTTCTACTCGGTAGGCGAGAACATCCACATCAACCCCGGATGCAACGTCACCGACCCGACCCTGGTGCGCCTGGGCACCAATGTCGGGCTGTCGGACTGCACGCTGATCGGTCATGACGGCGTGGTCGCGCTGATCGAGTTCGCCACCGGCAAGCACCTCGACTCGGTGGGCTACATCGATATCAAGGACAACTGTTTCATCGGCCATGGCGCCATCGTCATGCCGCGGGTGACCATCGGCCCCAACGCGATCGTCGCCGCCGGCGCGGTGGTGACCAAGGATGTCGCCCCCGGTACGGTGGTCGGCGGCAATCCGGCGAAGTTCATCTGCACCACCGAGGCGCTGATCAAGCGGGTCGAGGAGCGCTGCGCGGCGTATCCGTGGATCGACCTGATCAACCAGCGCCAGGGGGCCTACGACCCGGAACTGGAGCCGATCCTGGCGGCGCGGCGGCGCCAGTACTTCTTCGGGAATGAAGACCATGGATAGCAAGCCGGTCGATGTGATGGTGGTCAACTTCAACACCGCTTCGCTGTTGCAGCCTATGTTCGACGCCTTGCGCCGGGCAGGAGGCGAGGTGCTGGCCAGCTACCTGGTGGTGGACAATGCCTCGGTGGACGATTCGCTGCAGCGCATGGCCGAGGTATGCCCCGAGGCGTTGTTGCTGCGCAACGCCAGGAACGTCGGTTTCGGCCGTGCCAACAACCAGCTGCTCGACCATCTGCGCGGCCGCTACGCGCTGCTGCTCAACACCGACGCCTTCGTGGCCGTCGACTCGCTGGCCAAGACCCTCGACTACATGGACGAACACCCCGATTGCGGCGTGCTGGGAGTGCGCCTGGTCGGGCGCGACGGTGATCTGCAGCCGAGCTGCCGGTACTTCCCCACGCCATTGAACGTGTTCGTCGCCCGCACCGGGCTGGGGCGTTTCTTCCCGGGGCTGAAGATGGTCGACGAGATGGACTGGGACCACAACGCCGTGCGCGAGTGCGACTGGCTGCCGGGATGCTTCTACCTGATCCGCCGCGAGGTGCTCGACCAGGTGGGTCTGTTCGACCCACGCTACTTCCTCTACTACGAGGAGGTCGACCACTGCAAGCGGGTCAAGCAGGCGGGCTGGAAGGTGGTGTACTACCCGCACACCACCGTGGTGCACATCGGTGGCGAGAGCTCCAAGTCGGTCGCCGCGCTGGAGGCCGCCAGCCGGCAGATCTCCAGCTACCAGATCGAAAGCGAGCTGCTGTACTTTCGCAAGCACCATGGTATCGGCGGCCTGGCCTTGCACATGCTGCTGGTAGGCCTGGGCGACCTGCTGCTGGCGCTCAAGGCGCTGCTCAAGGGGCGGGGTCTGGCGGCCATCGCCGCTTGCTGGCGACACACCCGGACTACCTGGTCGTTGTTGCGCAAGACCCGTTTCGCCAGCCAACCGACCCGTTAGCCAGGGAGAAGCCATGCTCGACAATATCCGCGCCGACCTGCGCGCGTACGGTGGCGACTGGGGGGCCCAGGGCTTCTGGGTGATGCTGGTGTACCGCTTCGGGCGCTGGCGCTACGGCGTGCGTCCGGCGTTGCTGCGCAAGCTGCTGTCGTTGGTCTACAAGCTATTGTTCAAGCTGGTACAGGTACTCACCGGCATCGAACTGCCCTGCGAGGTCGAGATCGGCCGCAATTTCGTCATCGACCATTTCGGCGGCATCGTCGTCAGTGGCTATGCCCGCTTCGGCGATGACTGCCGGATCCGCAACGGTGTGGTGGTGGGGCTCAAGAACGTCGACACACCGGTGGCACCGGTGTTCGGCAACAACGTGGACATCGGGACCGGGGCCAAGATCCTGGGCGCCATCCGCATTGGCGACAACGTGGTGATCGGCGCCAATGCCGTGGTGCTGATGGATGTGCCGGACAACTGCATCGCCGTCGGCGTGCCGGCCACCGTCAAGCCGCGCAAGTCGCTGCGGGACGTGATGCCAGGCGCCGAGGAGTGAGCCCTTCAGGACAGTCGAGCGAGGCCTGCGCGTGACAGGGATCGGAGTCGTGGTGATCGGTCGTAACGAGGGCGCGCGCCTGGCGCGCTGTCTGGCCTCGCTGGCCGTCGGCGTGGACCGCCTGGTCTATGTCGATTCGGGCTCGACCGACGATTCGGTGCAACTGGCCCATGCCCGCGGGGCCGAGGTGCTGGCACTCGACCTGTCGATCCCGTTCACCGCCGCCCGCGCCCGCAACGAGGGCTTCGCCTGCCTGCGCCAGCAGTTGCCGCAACTGCGCTACGTGCAGTTCGTCGACGGCGACTGCGAGGTGGCAGAGGGCTGGCTGGCGCAGGCGCGGGCATTTCTCGATGAGCATCCGCAGGTCGCGGTGGTTTGTGGCCGGCGCCGTGAGCGCCACCCCGAGCGTTCGGTATACAACCTGTTGTGCGACCTGGAATGGGATACCCCGGTGGGCGAGGCAATGGCCTGCGGCGGTGATGCGCTGATGAGGGCCGAGGCGTTCGCCGCTGCGGGCGGTTTCCGCGCGGGCATGATCGCCGGCGAGGAGCCTGAGCTGTGCGTGCGCCTGCGGGCCCAGGGCTGGAAGATCTGGCGGCTCGATGGCGAGATGACCCTGCACGACGCGGCGATGACCCGTTTCGGCCAATGGTGGCGGCGCAGCCTGCGCGCCGGGCATGCCTTCGCCGAGGGCGCCGCGCTGCATGGCTCGACGCCGGAGCGCCATTGGCGGCGCGAGTCGCGGCGTGCCTGGTGGTGGGGGTTGGGCCTGCCGCTGGGCGTCGTTGCCGCCACCCTGTCGTGCGGGCCCTGGGGCGCGTCGTTGCTGCTGGTCTACCCTGTACAGGTCACGCGCCTGGCGCTGCGCGGCGTCAGGTCGGCCCGCGAGAACTGGTTGCAGGCGACATTCCTGGTGCTCGGCAAGTTTCCCGAGATGCTGGGGCAGGTGAAGTTCCTGCTGAGCCGGCTGTCTGGCAGCAGGACGGCACTGATCGAGTACAAGTGAGGACACCATGTTCTATCGCGCGATCGTCAAGAGTGTCCTCACCCTCCAACCAGGCTATTCGCTGCGGGCACTGAAGAGCACTGGCAAGCTGGCCATCCTGATGGTCAGGCAGCGGGCCGAGTTGCGCCGCTTCCTGCAACGCATGTCGGCGGCCTTGGGGCGTGAGGGCCTTGCCCGGCTGGGGGTGGACTGCGTCGGCGTGGTGCAGTGGCCGTATATCAGCAAATGCTGGGAAGCCAGCCAACGCTTCGACGCCGTGGCCTCGCACTATGAAGTGGTGGCGGGGCAACTGCCTGGCCTGTTGCTGTTCGGGCGTGACGAATACCTGGTGATCTGCGAACTGTCGGACTACTCCCCTGGGTGCACGCTGGTGCTGGACCGGCCGATATGGTTCAAGCGCGAGGGCGAACTGGTGCTGAACCTGTTCCAGGGCAACCTGCGCGTGGCCTCGCTGGCCTTTACCCTGCAGCGCGCCGACGCTGGGCTGGCGATGTTCATCGGTGCCGTGCAGGGGATCCACAAGGGCATCGACAGCGAGACTTCGCTGAACATCTACCGCGATCTGACCAAGGACTTCGAAGGGCTGCGCCCCAGGAGCCTGCTGATCGAGGCGCTCAAAGGCCTCGCCCGCAATGTCGGGGTCGAGCGGATCTACGCAGTGGCCGACGACTGCCGGCATCACCGCCACCCTTATTTCGGGGCCGACAAGGCCCATGAGCTGGCCGCCAACTACGACACCATCTGGCAAGAGAACGGCGCGACAGCCTCGGAGCGGGAAGACTTCTTCAGTCTTCCCCTGGCCTCGGCGCAGCGCGCTGCCGAGGAGGTCGCGCCGAAGAAGCGGGCCATGTACCGCCGGCGCCAGGCGCTGCTCGAGGCGCTGTTCGCGCGGATCGACACGTTCCTGCCCGGTGGCGCCGGGCAGTCGCCGCTGGCCGTGCATCGGCAGCGGCTCGGCCCGGCGTTGCTGGCGGACCGGCCCTCGGCGCTCGCCCCGTCCTGGCGGGACCGGCTGCAGGTGCTCAAGGCGCAGTTGCTGCGCGAGCCGCGGGCCGACCAGCGTTTCGTCGCCTACCTGCGCAAGGCCGGAAGCTATCGCACGTTGCGCAAGCTGTGGCGAGAGCTGCGCCGGCAAGGGCCGAGCCTGCTGTGGGAGCGTCCTGACGGGCGTCACCATGACTTGCCGCTGGCGGCCCCGACGGTGGCGGCCAGTACCCTGTTCCCTGGCGATGTGCTGCTGGTCGCCAGCCTCGATGCCAGCGCTGGCCTGCCACCCCGGGCGGCGCAGCTGCGGCAGTGGCTGGAGGGGCTGGGCTATCGCTGCCAGGTACACGACTGGCGGGCACAGGACGCCTGCCTGTCAGCCGTGCAGACCTGCTCGACGCTGATCCTGCACCGCGTGCCGGCGCTGCCCGAGGCGCTGGCGCTGATCGCCGAGGCGGGGCGCTTGAAGGTGGAGCGCTACTGGGACTGCGACGAGCAGGTGTTCGCGCCACAGGCCTATCGCCAGGCGCATGCGCTCGACGCCTTGCCCGCGCATGAGGCCGAACGGCTGATCGGTGGCGTGCAGTTGTACCGCGAGGCCTTGCTGGCCTGCGAACGGGGGCTCGCCGCCACACCGGAGCTGGCAGCGGCGATGGGTGATACCGGCATGGGCCAGGTGGCCTGGGTCGAAAGCGAGGCGCAACTGGGCGAGTGCCTGCCAGCGCTGTCCGGCCCCCGGCGGCTGCGGGTGCTGGCGGCCAACATCTTCTTCGCCCCACGCAGTTTTGGCGGCGCCACCGTGGTGGCAGAGCAGATGGTGCGGCTGCTGGGCCTGTCGTCGCAGTGGCAGCCATTCGTCTTCACCTCGTTGCCGTTGACCGAAGTCGATGCCTACGGGCTGTACCGCTATGAAGCACAGGGCGCCACTGTGCTGGGCATGGGGCTGCCGGACGCGCGCAGCGCCCGTGATGACTTCGACAACCCCGCGACGCTGCAAGCGTTCGCGACGGTGCTTGCCAGCGTGGCACCGGACATCGTGCACCTGCATTCGATCCAGGGCCTGGGCGCGCTGCTGGCGTCGAGCTGCCGCCAGGCGGGCATTCCCTTCGTGGTCACGCTACACGATGCGTGGTGGATCTGCGCCCGTCAGTTCATGATCGATGGCAAGGGCCGCTATTGTGGTCAGACCCGGATCCACAGCGATGTCTGCGCGACCTGCGTCGACGATCCGGCATTGAACGAGCAGCGTCAGCGCCTGCTGGCCGAGACCTTGCAGCAGGCCGACATGCTGCTGGCGCCGAGCGCTTTCGCCAGGCAGCTCTACCTGGCCAATGGCTTCGCCCCGGAGAAGGTACGGATCAACCGCAACGGCATCCTCCCCCCGGGGCCCGGCTATCAGCGCCAGCCAGGGCAGCGCTTGCGCTTCGGCTATGTCGGCGGCAACACCGCGATCAAGGGGGTGACCCTGATCAGTCGTGCGTTTGCCGCGCTGGAACGTTCCGACTATGAACTGAAGCTGGTCGACAACCTGCTGAATCTGGGCTTTCGTTCCTACAACCGGCACAGCGTCAGGATTTCCGGCACGGTCAGTGTCATTCCGGGCTATACACAGGAGAACATCGACGAATTCTTTGCGGGCATCGATGTGCTGCTGTTTCCCACGCAGTGGAAGGAAACCTTCGGTCTGGCGGTACGCGAGGCACTGGTGCGCGATATCTGGGTGGTCAGCACCGACGCCGGCGGCACGGTCGAGGACATCGTCGACGGGGTCAATGGCACGATCATTCCACTGAGCGCCGATGCCCAGTACCTGGCCAAGGCATTGGCCGACATCCTGGATGATCCGCAGCGTTACCTGCAGCACCGCAACAGTTTCAAGACCGGCATCACCTTGTGCAGCGACCAGGCCACGGAGCTGCAGCGGATCTATCAGGACGTACTCGCCACAGGCGTGGCGACGGGAGCTCAGACGCACCGCTCGCTCACCTCGCGGTATTGATTCGGGGGCTTATGCGTATCGCTTACTTCATCAACCAGTATCCCAAGGTCAGCCACAGCTTCATTCGCCGGGAGATCCTGGCGCTGCAACGGCAGGGCTTCGAGATCGAGCGAATCGCCCTGCGTGGCTGGGACGCCGAGTTGCAGGACGCCGAGGACCTGGCCGAGCGAGACAGGACCCGCTATGTGCTGCAAGGAGGGCTCAAGGGCTTGTTGCGCCCGATGCTGCAGGTGTTGCGCGAGCGACCGCGGCTGTTCGGCCGGGCCTTGTGGCTGGCCCTGCGAATGGGCGTGCGCGCTGACCGGGCGTGGCCCTATCACCTCGTTTACCTGGCTGAGGCCTGCTGTCTGCTGCAGTGGCTGAATGCCTTTGACGCAGAACATGTGCACGCGCATTTCGGCACCAACTCGACCGAGGTGGCCATGCTGGCCAGCGCTCTTGGCGGGCCACCCTACAGTTTCACCGTGCATGGGCCTGAAGAGTTCGACAAGCCGCAATTCTTGCACCTTGGCGAAAAGGTTCGCCGGGCGGCGTTCGTCGTGGCCATCAGCAGCTACGGTCGCAGCCAGTTGCTGCGCTGGGTCGAGCATGCGCAGTGGCGCAAGGTGAAGGTGGTGCACTGCGGCCTGGAGCAGCACTTCCACGCGGGATACAGCGTGGCAGTGCCCGAGGCGCCACGGTTGGTCTGCGTGGGCCGCCTGTGCGAACAGAAGGGTCAGTTGCTGCTGCTGGAGGCCGTGCGACGCCTGGCCGACAGCGGGATAGCCTGCGAGCTGGTACTGGCCGGCGATGGTGAAATGCGTGGTGAAATCGAGGCCTTGGTTGTCCGCCACAATCTGCAGGACCGGGTGCGGATTACCGGCTGGATCAGCGGCGCACAGGTGCGCGAGGAGCTGCTGGCGGCCCGGGCGCTGGTCCTGCCCAGCTTCGCCGAGGGGCTGCCGGTGGTCATCATGGAGGCCATGGCATTGCGCCGCCCGGTGCTGACTACCTATGTCGCCGGTATTCCGGAGCTGGTGATTCCTGGCGAGAACGGCTGGCTGTTCCCGGCCGGCGCGGTCGAGGCGCTGGCCGAGGCCATGGCGCAGTGCCTGGCATTGCCCCAGGCGGCGCTTCAGCGCATGGGCGATGCGGCCTGTCAGCGTGTCCTGCAGCGTCATGACATCGATACCGAAGCGGCCAGGTTGGCCGGTTATCTGAAGGGCTTGGCATGATTACCCTGTTGGCTTGGTTGCTGGGAGCACTGGCAGTGGTCGTGCTGCTGCCGGTGCTGGTGCTGTTCCTCCAGGTCTTGCTGGCCTGCCTGCCAGGGCCTTGGCTGCCATCGACCAGCACGGCGCGGGGCAGGGTGGCGGTGCTGGTGCCGGCCCATGACGAGGCATCGGTCATCCGTGCATCGCTGGCCAGCATCATCCCGCAGTTGCGCGAAGACGACACCCTGCTGGTGGTGGCGGACAACTGCAGCGATGACACCGCGGCGCTGGCCCGCGGCGCTGGCGCCCAGGTGGTCGAGCGCCAGGATGCCGAGCGGCGTGGCAAGGGCTATGCGCTGGACCATGGTGTACGCCAGCTGGCGCAGCAGCCGCCGGACGTGGTGGTGATCATCGACGCCGATTGCCTGGTGGCCGAAGACGCCATCGAGCAACTGGCACGCTGCTGCCTGGCCAGTGGCCGGCCGGTGCAGTCGCTGTACCTGATGCGCGCACCCGCCGGGGCGGGGGTGAAAGTGCTGATCGCCGAGTTCGCCTGGCGGGTGAAGAACCTGGTGCGGGCCCGGGGCTGGTCGCGTCTCGGGCTGCCGTGCCAGTTGATGGGGGCGGGCATGGCGTTCGCCTGGAAGGACCTGGCCGCCAGCGAACTGGCCAGTGGCCACCTGGTGGAGGACATCAAGCTCGGGCTGGAGCTGTGCCGGGACGGCAAGCCGCCGCTGTTCTGCCCGCAGGCACTGGTGACCAGCCAGTTTCCCAGCAGCGACGAGGGCTTGACCAGCCAGCGGACCCGTTGGGAGCACGGCCACCTGGGCTTGATCCTGGCCGATGCGCCGGGGTTGGTCGCACGTGCCTTCGCCCAGCGCAACTGGGCGCTGCTGGCCATGACCATCGATCTGCTGGTGCCGCCGCTGGCCCTGCTGAGCCTGACCCTGATGGCACTGCTGGTGGTGTGCTGGCTGTTCTTCGCCCTGTCGGGCAGCCTGGCGCCGGCGCTGCTCGCCACCTGTGCCGCAGGCTTGCTGTCTGGCGCGGTCCTGCTTGCCTGGGGGCGTTTCGCCCGCGAGCAGCTGCCATTCTCTGTGCTGCTGTACGCGCCGTTCTACGCGGTCCGGAAGATCCCTGTGTACCTGAAGTTCCTGATTCGGCGCCAGGTCGACTGGGTACGCTCGAAGCGGGACGGCGACTGATGCCCGGGCCAGAATGGCAAGCGCGTTGGCGCCGGGTGCTGGACAAGCTCATGGTGGTCCATGACCTGGCCGACGAGCAGCGACTGCTGCAGACGCTGGCGCAGCCCGAACGGCCCCTGGTGCTGGCCTTCGTCAATGCCCATGCCTTGAACATGGCCGCCACCGACATGGGTTTTGCCGAGACCCTGGCCGCTGCCGACCTGTTGCTGCGCGATGGTTCCGGCATGGCGATCCTGCAACGGCGGTTGGGGCAGGCGCCGGGGCTGAACCTCAATGGCACTGATTTCATCCCCCGCTTGCTGACGGCATTCAATGGGCGCCCGGTGGCCTTCTGGGGCACCCGCGAGCCTTACCTGGGCCAGGCGATGCAGCGCTGCGTGGCCGAGTTCGGGGTGCGCTCTGTCTCTTTGCAGGAAGGCTTTTCCGAAGTCGCCACCTATGTCGAACTGGCCAGGGCACACCAGCCTGCGTTGATCGTGCTGGGCATGGGCATGCCTCGGCAGGAGACAGTCGCCGCTGCCCTGGCGGCCAGTGCCGGGCCTTGTGTGATTGTCTGTGGCGGGGCGATCCTGGATTTTCTCGGCGGCAAGGTCACCCGTGCTCCGCGCTGGGTCCGTCGGTTCGGTTGCGAGTGGCTGTATCGGCTGTTGCGCGAACCCAAGCGCTTGTTCACCCGCTATGTGCTGGGCAATCCACTGTTCCTCTGGCGCGTGCTGGACTATGCCAGGGCCGAGGCGAAGCGAGCTGGCACGGGGTGATTGCGCCACAATGGGCGATCAGAGCGACATGTCCTACGCGGCCAGCGAGGCACTGCTACAGTGATATCACAACCTTCTGACGGAACCTTCCTTGCCTGGCGAGGATGGGCCAGTCCCTGGGAGGAGTCTGCGGCATGCCTGGTTCGTTCGTCTGTTTCGCCACCTTGCGGATGCCGCTTGCTCGAGCGCATGCCGTATGCCTTGGGGCGGTATGTCGACTGCGTCCTGGATAATCCTGAATCTCATCGAGCATTGCGTCGAACTGCAATGTCGGGATGCCAAGGTCCGTTGCAGGCACGCTTGCCTGCCTGCGGGAACAGCGTTGCCGACGTGTCCACCCGATGAGGTCCGATCATGGTTTTCGAACCCAGAAGCAGCCGCTCCGTGCTCCAGCGCCGGAGCAGCGTGAGCAACGCCCTCCAGGCCGGGCTGGACGGTATCGCGGTGACCGGGGTGGCCTGGTACCTGATCTACGAGCAATTCGGCTACATCACCTCTGACTACGTGATCATGCTGTTGCTGCTGATCGGCGCCCTGGCGGTGATCTACGACCACTACGGCATCTACCGCAGCAATGTCGGCCTGACCACCAAGGCGTTCCGCCTGTTCAAGGCCTGGTCGGCGACGTTCTGCTTCCTCGCGGTCATGGCGTTCCTCACCAAGCAGAGCCAGGAGTACTCGCGGTTGCTGGTGGCGCAGTTGTTCGTGATTGGCTACGCGGTACAGCTGTTCCTGCACTTCATCGTGCGCGAGGCGCAGAAACACTTCATGGCCCATGCTTCGCGTCCGGAGAACGTGCTGATCATCGGCTCCGGCGACCTGGCCAATTTCCTCTACCTGAAGATCAGCAACAACCCGTGGCTGGGCGAGCGGGTGATCGGCTGTCTGTTGATCGGCGAGGCCGAGGCCGACGACAACCCGCAGAGCCTGCCGCCGCTACCGGTGCTGGGGCATATCCGCGAGCTCGATGCCATCGTTGCCCGGCATGCCATTCGCACCGTCTACCTGGTGACCCCGCTGGGTGGGTCGGACGTGATCAACGACGTCTACCTCAAGCTGCTGGACAAGTGCATCGCGGTGAACTGGGTGCCGGACATCTTCTCGCTGCGGCTGATCAACCACAGCGTGCGGGAAATCGCCGGGATCCCGGTGCTGACCTTGTCGGAGACCCCGCTGACCGGGATGAGCCTGTTCCTCAAGAACCTCGAGGACCGGGTGCTGGCGGCGCTGATCCTGCTCTGCGCTTCGCCGGTACTGCTGACCATCGCCGTGGTGATCAAGCTCGACAGCCCGGGGCCGGTGTTCTTCCGCCAGGAGCGCACCGGCTGGACCGGCGAGTCGTTCCGCATCTGGAAGTTCAGGAGCATGCATGTGCATCAGCCCGAGGCCGGGGTGATCGAGCAGGCGCAGAAGAACGACCCGCGGCTGACCCGGATCGGTGGCTTCATCCGCCGCACCAGCCTCGACGAGCTGCCGCAACTGTTCAACGTGATCACCGGCGAGATGTCGCTGGTCGGTCCGCGCCCCCATGCGCTGCAGCACGACACCCTGTATTCCCAGGACATCGTCGACTACTTCGCCCGCCACAACATCAAGCCTGGGATGACGGGACTGGCCCAGGTCCGCGGTTTCCGTGGCGAGACCAAGGACATCGCGCAAATGATCCAGCGGGTCGACTCGGACATCGAGTACATCAACAACTGGTCGCTGTGGCTGGATTTCGTGATCCTGGTCCGTACCCTCAACGCCTTCACCGGCAAGCAGGCCTATTAGTCAGCCGAGCGCCAGCGGGTGCAGGGCCCGGAACCCCTGCGCTTCCTCCACCAGCCAGTCATGCACGGCACGCGCGCCGGGCTGGTTGAGGCCACCAGGCGGATAGAGCAGCACATAGCGCTTGTGATTGGCGATCGGCATGCCGAACGGCACGATCAGCGCGCCCCGTTCCAGTTCGTCGTTGAGCAGCGTGCGCCGGGCGATGGCCACGCCGATACCGGCGATCGCCGCCTCGATGGTCAGGTGATTGCGGTTGAAGGTATGGCCACGGCGTACGTCCAGGCCGTCCGCGCCGATGCCATCCAGGTAGAACTCCCACTCGGCGTACTCCGAACTGCCGCGCCAGGCGGTGATGTCGTGCAGCAGCGGGTAGTGCGCCAGGTCGGCCGGGCCATGCAGCGGTGGACGCCCACGCAGCAGGGCGGGGGAGCAGACCGGGAAGATCTGCTCGTCCAGCAATGGCGTGGACAGCATGCCCGGGTAGCTGCCGTCGTTGAGGTCGATGGCCAGGTCGAAGTCTTCCGGGTGCAGGGCCTGGTTGCTGTCTTCGGCCACCAGGCGCAGTTCGATGTCCGGGTAGCGCTGCTGGAAGCGGGGCAGGCGCGGCGTCAGCCACTTGGCCAGGAACGAGGGGATCGAGCGCAGGCGCAGGGTGCCGCGGATCTCGCCGGCGTCCAGGCGCAGCAGCTCGCTCTCGATGCTGCCGTAGGCCTCGGCCACGGTCTGCGCCAGGCGCTGGCCCTCGGCGGACAGCTCGACGCCCCGGGCCCGGCGCAGGAACAGGCGAAAACCGAGGCGCTCTTCGAGTTGACGCATCTGCTGGCTGACCGCGCCGGGGGTGATATGCAGTTCCTCGGCGCAGCGGGTGAACGACAGGTGCCGGGCGGCGCAGGAAAACACATGCAGCCAGACGAACACCTGGCCGTTGAGTGGCCCCTTCATCGTTTAGTCCCACTAAAGGCTTGTGTAGAAAGTTTCGTTGGTCAAGCCAACCGGAGCGCGGCAGTATCGCGCAACTTTGCAGTACCGTTCAATTTTTACAGAGAGCCGTGAGCAGGCACCTATCGCCTTCACGGCCAGGCATTAGCATGGCTATCAGTGTTTTCGACCTTTTCAAGATTGGCATCGGTCCCTCCAGCTCCCATACCGTCGGCCCCATGCGCGCCGCGGCGACATTCGCCCAGGCGCTGCGTGAGCGTGACCTGCTGGCACGGGTGAGCCGTGTCGAGGTGCGCCTGTACGGCTCGCTGTCGGCCACCGGCGTTGGCCATGCCACCGACCGTGCCTGCCTGCTGGGCCTCATGGGCCAGTGGCCGGACCGGATCGACCCGCACAGCATCGAGCCGCGCATCGCCCACTTGCTGCAGGAGCAGTGCCTGATGCTCGATGGCAGTCATCCGGTGGTGTTCCAGTACGCCCGTGACATGCGCCTGCTCGACGAGAACCTGGCCTATCATCCCAATGCCATGAGCCTTGAGTGTTTCGACGAACAGGGCAGCCTGTTCGTCCAGACCTACTACTCCATTGGCGGCGGCTTCATCCTCGAAGCCGGCGAGATCGATGCGCCCCAGGCCAGCGAAGGCCAGGTCGAGCTGCCCTACGAGTTCTCCAGCGGCGCGCAACTGCTGGCCCTGTGCAAGGCCCACAACCTCAGCGTCAGCCAGCTGATGCTGGCCAATGAGTGCGCCTGGCGCCCGGAGCACGAGGTACGTGAAGGCCTGCTGAAGATCTGGGCGGCCATGGGCGAATGCGTCGACAATGGCCTGCGCAACGAAGGCATCCTGCCTGGCGGGCTCAACGTCAAGCGTCGCGCCGCGCGCCTGCACCGCAGCCTGCAGGAGCTGGGCAAGCCCAACGTGATCGGCTCAACCCTCAGCGCCATGGAGTGGGTCAACCTGTTCGCCCTGGCGGTCAACGAGGAGAACGCCGCCGGCGGGCGCATGGTCACCGCGCCCACCAACGGTGCGGCCGGGATCATTCCGGCGGTGTTGCACTACTACATGAAGTTCAACCCCGGTGCCTGCGACGACGACGTGGTGGCCTTCCTGCTGGCCGCTGCCGCAGTCGGCATCCTGTGCAAGAAGAACGCTTCGATTTCCGGGGCCGAAGTGGGCTGCCAGGGCGAGGTCGGTTCGGCCTGCTCGATGGCCGCCGCGGGTCTGGCCGAGGTGCTGGGGGCGACCCCGCCGCAACTGGAGAACGCCGCTGAGATCGCCTTGGAGCACAATCTTGGGCTGACCTGCGACCCGGTCGGTGGACTGGTGCAGATTCCGTGCATCGAACGCAACGCCATCGCCGCGGTGAAGGCGATCAATGCCGTGCAGATGGCCCTGCGTGGCGACGGCGAGCACTTCATCTCCCTCGACCGGGTGATCCGCACCATGCGCGATACCGGCGCCGACATGCACGCGAACTACAAGGAGACCTCCCGTGGCGGCCTGGCCGTCGCGTTCGTCGAGTGCTGAGTCCAAGCGCTGACTTTCGGGAGCGGGCTTGCCCCGTGATGGCGAGGCAATGCCCATCGCCGGGCACGCCCGCTCCGGCATGCGTCACTGCAACATCCTGCTGAACCTGCAACACCCGCTGTACCTGCGACAAAAACAACTACAAAGGCGATACCCATGACTGATGTACAAAGCACCACGAGCGTTCGTGCGGATTCGGCTGCCCCGGCGACGGGCTCGACCACCTGGAACCGTCACGACACCACCTGGGCCCTGGGCCTGTATGGCACCGCCATCGGTGCCGGCACCCTGTTCCTGCCGATCAACGCCGGGGTAGGGGGCTTCTGGCCGCTGCTGATCCTGGCGTTGCTGGCCTTCCCCATGACCTTCTTCGCCCACCGCGCGCTGACCCGCTTCGTGCTCTCCGGGCGCAAGGGCGGCAGCGAGGACATCACCGAGGTGGTGGAAGAGCACTTCGGCACCGGCGCCGGCAAGCTGATCACCCTGCTGTACTTTTTCGCCATCTTCCCGATCCTGCTGGTGTACAGCGTGGCATTGACCAACACCCTGACCAGCTTCCTCGAGCACCAACTGCACCTGACCCCGCCACCCCGTGCCTTGCTGGCACTGCTGCTGATCTGCGGGCTGATGATCATCGTGCGCTGTGGCCAGCAGTTGATCGTCAAGGCCATGAGCGTGCTGGTGTACCCCTTCGTCGCCTCGCTGCTGCTGTTGGCGGTGAGCCTGGTGCCCAACTGGAACGGCGCGTTCTTCGCCCAGGCCAATGAGGGCATCAGCGCCTCGAAGCTGTTGCTGACCCTGTGGCTGGCGATTCCGGTGATGGTGTTCTCGTTCAACCACTCGCCGATCATTTCGGCCTTCGCCGTCGACCAGAAACACCGCTACGGGGCCGACGCCGACCGCAAGAGCGGGCGCACCCTGGCCACCGCCCACGTGATGATGGTGCTGACGGTGATGTTCTTCTGCTTCAGCTGCGTGCTGGCCCTGAGCCCTGGCGACCTGGCCGCGGCCAAGGCGCAGAACATCTCGATCCTGTCGTACCTGGCCAACCACTTCCAGACCCCGGTGATCGCCTTCGTCGCGCCATTGATCGCCCTGGTGGCGATCACCAAGTCGTTCCTGGGCCACTACATCGGCGCCAGCGAAGGCTTCCAGGGCATGATCGTCAAGAGCCTGCGCGGGCGTGGCAAGGCTTGGCCGGCCAAACGCCTGGAGCGGGCCACGGCGCTGTTCATGGTGGTGACCTGCTGGGCGGTGGCGACCCTCAATCCGAGCATTCTCGGGCTGATCGAAAGCCTCGGTGGGCCGGTGATCGCCTGCCTGCTGTTCCTGATGCCGATGTACGCGGTGCGCAAGGTACCGGCGCTGCGTCAGTACTCGGGCACGCTGTCGAATGTGTTCGTGGTGCTGATCGGCTTGATCACGCTGTCGGCGATCGTCTACAGCTTCGTCGCCTGAACCGGTGAGGCATCGCGGGGCCGGCCCGCTCCCACGCCGCGATGATGGCGTGGGAGCGGGCCGGCCCCGCGACGTTTTTCAGATCAGGCGTGTTCCAGGTGCTTGATCGCCGCCTTCAGGCGCTCGGCTGGCCTGGCGTGGTCCTGGTGGGTGATCTCCGGGACCTTGCGTACCCGGCCATGCTGGTCGATCCAGTGGCCGTTGGCGAAGTACCGGTAGCTGGCGGTGCCATGGCTCCAGGCCTTGTCCAGCAGGCCTTGCAAGTGGAAGGTCTGGGCGATCTGGCTGAACGGGCCGCTGGGGCTGCCGTCCAGGTGCAGGATCACCGACGGGCTGGCGGCTGGCACGAACGGCAGTTCGCTGTAGCTGCCCCAGACATCGGCGTGGAACACCTGCACCGGATGGGTGGCCTGGTACAGGCGGGCCTTGCCGGTGACTTTCTTGCTCACCACGTTCACCAGCAGGTCGAGGGTCAGGAACGGTGCGCCAGGCAGGCCGTTGCCAACGTTCAGGCGGGTATGGAAAAGTCCGATGGCCATTGCTGATTCTCCTTGTCTGCTCAGGCTTTCTTGGCGGCCTTGCCGGCCGGGCTCTTGGTCGAGGCGATGGCCTGGTCGAGGGCCTTGCCCACGGCGCCGCTGGCCAGCTGCTTGAGCTGCGCGACATCGCCGGTGGCGATGGCCGCCTCCAGGGTGGCGCTGTGCAGCTCACGCTGCAGGTCGACGTTGGCCAGGGTCTGCACGTGCTGGGGCTGCAGGACCACCGGCGCATTGTCGATCTCGATCCAGCGCTGGCCGCTGTAATAGCGGTAGTTGGCCAAACCGCGTTGCCAGTCGAGCTCCAGCAGTCCTTGCAGGTTCAGCTGGATCGGCGAATTGGCCTGCGGACCGCCTTGGTTGCCGCGCAGGGTGAGCAGGATCTTGCCTTCGCTCGGTGGCTGCACGGACAGGTAGCTGTAGGTACCCCAGACATCCAGGTGCAGGTCCAGCGGCGGGTTGGTGGCCTGGGTCAGCTGTGCGTGGCCACGCACGCTGCGATCGGGTGTATAGACCAGCAGGTTGAGTTCCAGGCGCGGGGCGCCCGGCAGGTTGGCGCCGACGAGATAGGACACCGGGAACAGGCCTTCGGCGGGTGCGAGTAGCGATTCAGACATGATTGCCTCCATTGCATTCGATGAATGACAGACCGTTACCACGACTGGCGCAGGCGGGCGGAAGAGGCGGGGAAAGGCAGGAGAACGGGCGGATGAACTGGCGTGCCCGGTGCGAGCGGCTGTTGGCAGCCGGCTTGTGCAGCCATCCCTGGTACATGGTGCCGCCTGCCTGGCAGCCCGCTTGAGTTAAGCAGGGCGGCCAGGCAGTGATGGCCTTTTTGCAGTATCTCCGACGAGCGGTTCAGAACTTGACTGACTGGTCACTCATTTCGCTTTGCGTTGCAGTGCCACGAAACTGCGACGCATGTCCCTGGCCCAGCCGTCGAGCACGGGCTTGACGTCGTCGAGGGTCAGTTGCTGGGTGTCGTTCTCCAGGGCCTTGCCGTTGCCCTTGCGTACCACCTGGGCCAGCACCTGCTGGCTGCTGCCGTCGAGGAACGCGGCCTCGACGCCGATGTCCACGTCCTGGTCACGCCCGCCGGCGGCGGTATTGACGGCGGCGGCGACCAGGGCGATGGGGATCACCTCGTAGGGCTTGAGCCCCTCGTTGCTGGTGGACACTGCGGTGATCGCCGGGCGTACCACGATGGTGTCCGCGCCCGGGGTCTTGACCAGGGTCAGCACGCTGCCCAGTTCGCGACGCATCGCCTCGTTGAAGTAGCGGGTGATCTGCTGCAGGGTCTGCGCCGAAATCACCGCGGTCGGTTGTGGCTTGGGGTAGTACTGGCTGGGCTCGATGAACACCTTGGTGTAGCGGCTGGCCTTGACGTCCGGATCGATCCAGCGCATCACCGGCGTCCCGGACGCGCTTTGTGCAGGCTTCAGGCGACTGTAGTCCTTGAGAAACCCGGAATAGTCCTTGGGGTCGACCTTGTTGCTGGAGCAGGCAACCAGTGCCAGCACAGCAGCGCACAGCAGGGTGGCGCGGGGCAGTTGCATCATGATGACGGGTTCCATGTGTGGGTTGGCCAGATCAACGCTAGCAGGTGCCAGGCGGATGGCCAGCACCTTGCCCGGCGTGTCGGAAGATTCTGCTCCAGCTCACGGAAATGGCCAGTTCTGCAGGGCTTCAGCCCAACGCCTCACGCAGTCGGTACCACAGCATCCCCAGCGCCAGCAGTGGCGAGCGCAGGGCCTTGCCGCCGGGGAAGGTCAGGTGCGGCACCGCGCTGAACACGTCCAGGCCCTGGCTGGCCTGGGTGGCGATGGCCTCGGCCAGCAGCTTCGCGGTCCAGTGGGTGACGTTGAGACCGTGCCCGGAGTAGCCCTGGGCGTAGTACACGTTGGGGTGCTGGCTGAGCCGGCCGACCTGGGGGAAGCGGTTGGCAGTGATGCCGATCATGCCGCCCCATTGGTAGTCCAGGCGCACATCCGCCAGTTGCGGGAACACCTTGAGCACCTTGGGCCGCATGTAGGCGCCGATGTCCTTCGGGTCGCGCCCGGAGTAGTGGCAGGCGCCGCCGAACAGCAGGCGCCGGTCGGCAGTCAGCCGGTAGTAGTCCAGGCCTACCTTCTGGTCGCACAGCGCCATGTTCTGTGGAATCAGCGTGCGCGCGAGGGCTTCGGGCAGTGGCGCGGTGGCCACCACGTAGCTACCGGCGGGCAGCACCTTGCCGCTCAGGCGCGGTTCCAGTTCGTCTAGGTGGGCGTTGCAGCCGAGCACCAGGTGTTGCGCGCGGACCTTGCCGCGCGCGGTGTGCAGGGTCACCGTGGCGCCGTGGTCGATACGCAGCACCGGGCTCTGCTCGAAGATCCGCACCCCCAGGCCGTGGGCCGCGCGGGCTTCGCCCTGCACCAGGTCGAGCGGGTGCAAGTGGCCCGAGCCCATGTCCACCAGGCCTCCGGCGTACAGGTCGCTGGCCACTACCTCATGCATGCGCCCGGGCTCGACCAGGCGGGTTTCGTGGCGATAGCCGAGCTCGGCCAGCTCGCGCTGCTCGTCGGCAAAGGCGGCGAACTGCGCCGGGGTGTTGGCCAGTTCGCAGAAGCCCCAGCGCAGGTCGCAGGCGATGGCGTACTGCTCGATGCGCCGGGCCACCAGCGCCACCGAGTCGATGCCGGCCTGCTTGAGGTAGCGCACGCCATCCTGGCCAACGTGGCGGGCAAACCCCGAGACGTCGTGGCCGATCCCGCGAATCAGCTGGCCGCCGTTGCGGCCACTGGCGCCCCAGCCGATCCGCCGGGCTTCCAGCAACACCACCGAGAGGCCGCGTTCGGCCAGTTCCAGGGCCGCGTTGACCCCGGTCAGGCCACCGCCGACCACGCACACGTCGGCTTGCAGGTCCTGCTCGAGCACAGGGTAGGGAGCCGCCTGGCGCGCCGTGGCGGCGTAGTAGGAGGCGGTGTGTTCAGTCATGTGTGGCATGGGCGGGCTCGGCTCAGCGGTTGGACTTGATCTTGCTCCAGGAACGGGTCATGACCCGCATGATCTGCGGGCTCGGCGTGCTGGACACGTAGAGCTTGTCCAGCACCTCCTGGGGTGGGTAGACCTCGGGGTTGTCGACCAGCGATGCGTCCATGTAGCGCTTGGCCTCGGGGTTGGCGTTGGCATAGCCGACGGCGGCGCTGACCTTGGCGATCACCTGCGGGTCGAGCAGGTAGTTGATGAAGGCCAGTGCCTGTTCCGGGTTGGCCGAGTCCTTGGGGATGGCCAGCAGGTCGAACCACAGGTTGCTGCCTTCCTTGGGGATGCTGTAGGCGATCTTCACGCCGTTGTTCGCTTCCACCGCGCGGTTGGCGGCCTGGAACACGTCGCCGGAGTAGCCGAAGGCCACGCAGACGTCGCCGTTGGCCAGGTCCGAGACGTACTTGGAGGAGTGGAAGTAGGTGATGTACGGACGCAGTTCCAGCAGCCGCGCCTCGGCCTTGGCATAGTCGGCGGCCTTTTCGCTGCGTGGGTCCAGGCCCAGGTAGTTGAGCATGGCCGGGAACAGCTCGTCGGGCGAGTCCATGAAGGCGACACCGCACTGCTTGAGTTTCTTCAGGTTCTCCGGCTCGAACAGCACGGCCCAGGAGTCGACTTTGTCGATGCCCAGTGCCGCCTTGACCTTGTCGACGTTGTAGCCGATGCCGTTGGTACCCCACAGGTAGGGGGCGGCGTACTGGTTGCCGGGGTCGTTCTGCTCCAGCTGCTTGAGCAGTTTCGGGTCCAGGTGCTGCCAGTTGGGCAGCTTGCTGCGGTCCAGTGGCAGGAACGCGCCGGCCTGGGCCTGGCGGGCGAGGAAATGGTTGGAGGGCACCACCACGTCGTAGCCGGTACGCCCGGCCAGCAACTTGCCCTCCAGGGTCTCGTTGGAGTCGAACACGTCATAGACCACCTTGATCCCGCTGCTGGCCTGGAAATCCGCCAGGGTGGTGCTGCCGATGTAGTCGGTCCAGTTGTACACGCTGACCGTGGGCTGGGCCTGGGCGGCAGCGCCGCAGAGCAGGGCGAAGGTTGCGGGGATCAGGGCTTGCAGATGACGCATGTCGACACCTCGTTGGTCTTGTTCTGGGTCGTGGCACGTGTAGTGGTGGCATGGGAGCGGGTCCGCTCCCATACAAGCAGTCACATGGCGTTGTTCTTCACACGCTCAGCAGCAGGAACTCACGCTCCCACGAGCTGATCACGCGCTTGAAGTTCTCGTGTTCGGCACGCTTGACCGCCACGTAGCCCTGGACGAATTGCTGGCCCAGGTACTGCTGCACCACCTCGCAGTCTTCCATGTGCTGCAGCGCATCCTCGATGGTGATCGGCAGGCGCAGGTTGCGCCGCTCGTAGGCCCGGCCCTGTACCGGCGCGCTCGGCTCGATCCGCTCGACCATGCCGATGTAGCCGCACAGCAGGCTGGCGGCGATGGCCAGGTAGGGGTTGGCGTCGGCGCCCGGCAGGCGGTTCTCGACCCGCATCGCCTCGGGGCTGGAAGTCGGCACGCGCAGGCCGGCGGTACGGTTCTCCTCGCCCCACTCGACGTTCACCGGCGCCGAGGTGTCGGGCAGGAAGCGGCGGAACGAGTTGACGTTCGGCGCGAACATCGGCAGCAGCTTGGGGATGTACTTCTGCAGGCCGCCGATATGGTGCAGGAACAGTTCGCTCATGCTGCCGTCTTCATTGGCGAAGATCGGCTTGCCGGTGGCGATGTCGACCACGCTCTGGTGCAGGTGCATGGCACTGCCCGGCTCATCGGTGATCGGCTTGGCCATGAAGGTGGCGGTGACGTTGTGCTTGAGCGCGGCCTCGCGCATCGTGCGCTTGAACACGGTGATCTGGTCGGCCAGGTCGAGGGCATCGCCATGGCGGAAGTTGATCTCCATCTGCGCCGGGCCGTCCTCGTGGATCAGCGTGTCCAGGTCCAGGCCCTGGAGTTCGCACCAGTCGTAGACATCCTCGAACAGTGGGTCGAATTCGTTGGCGGCATCGATGGAGAAGGACTGGCGGCCACTTTCGGCGCGGCCGGAGCGGCCCAGTGGCACTTGCAGCGGCAGGTCGGGGTCTTCGCAGCGCTGGGTCAGGTAGAACTCCATCTCCGGCGCGACGATCGGCTGCCAGCCCTTGTCCGCGTACAGCTTGAGGACCTTCTTGAGCACGTTGCGCGGCGACAGCTCGATGGGATTGCCTTGTTTGTCGAAGGTGTCGTGGATGACGATAGCAGTCGGTTCGATGGCCCAAGGGATCTGGTACACCGCCGTGGGGTCGGGGCGGCAGACCATGTCGATGTCGGCGGCGTCGAGCAGGCTGTAGTAGATGTCGTCGTCGACGTAGTCACCGGTGACGGTCTGCAGCAGCACGCTTTCTGGCAGGCGCATGCCGCGCTCATGGAGAAACTTGGCGGTCGGGGCGATCTTGCCGCGGGCGATGCCGGTCAGGTCGCTGATCACGCATTCGACTTCGGTGATCCGGTGTTCTTTCAGCCAGGTGGACAGCTGATCGAAGGGGGCGTTCATACAGACCTCGTGGTTGGTTTTTTTTGTGCTGGGAGCGGTGGCCTGCACGCAGGGTCACTTCCCACAGGTGCCGCTGAGGACTATCTTGGGCGCAGCCCGCCGGGCCGATCTATCCACTTTTGTCGTCGTTGAATGCACCAAAAGAGTGCAATAGGACAGCGCGTGACAACGCCAACCGCCTTGCAAGTGCAGGATTACCGCACCACCGATGTGACCGAACAGACCCGCGCCACCCCAGGTTGGCAGCAGCAGTACCGGCAGATGTCCCCGGGGCATTTCAGCGGTCAGCTGCGCTGGTTGGGGCTCGAGGGCGTGGAGGTGTACGAGGAGCGCCTGAACACTCGGGTCGAGCAGTTTTTCCGTGCGCCCAGCGGCGCACTGGCGTTCTGTTTCGACCGCAGCGAAAACAGCCTGTACCTGCTCAACGAGGACAGTCGCAATATCTGGATCACTCCGGAGAACTACCAGGAAGTGGCGGTGGTGTTCGAACAATCGTTCCTGCGCAGCCATGGCCTGGACATGGAACGCCTGCGGGGCTTGTTCATGGTGCCGCTGACCTGCCGGCAGAACACCCTGTTCGGCAACTGGCTGAGCGCCACGCTCAGTCGCCTGGGCCAGGCGGACTGCGCGCTGGAGGGCAGGGCGCTGGCCGAGCAACTGCTGGAAGACTGCCTGTTCATTCTCGACAACGCCGGCCAGCGCCTGCAGGGCGATGCCCTGGGGCGGCGCGACGAGGAGCGGGCGATCATGCGGCGGGTCAGCGAATGGTCGGCCGACTGCCCCGAGGAGACCCTCAACCTGCTGGAGCTGGCCCAGGTCGCGGGCGTGTCGCTGCGTCAACTGCAGCAGGCATTCAAGGCTTTCACCGGGTTGCCCCCCGCGCATTGGCTGCGTCTGCGCAGGCTCAATGGCGCACGCCGGGACCTGTTGCGCGAGGCCGACGTCACAGTGGCCGAGGTGGCCATGCGCTGGTCGTTCTGGCACCTGGGGCGGTTTTCCGAGAGCTACCGCCAGCTGTTTCGCGAGCTGCCGAGCGAGACGCTCAAGCGTGCGCGGGGAGGGGCCTGAGCTGCTGGGCGGGGCGTCCTGGCCATGGCGCTGCAGGCTCGGGATCGAGGTGCGCGATCGTGCCGATGCGCCCCTGATATTCACCGACGCTGCTGACGATGTAGCGATGCCGATTGACCTGGCGTAATCAATTTCAGACACTCACGACTTTCAGCTGTAGGCCATCTCCTTGTCCTTGAGCCGAAATAACCCTGCCAGGCGTGGGCAACCACCCCTGGTTTGATGGGGCCGCGGGTTTGCGGCCGAGCATTGCAGCGATACACCGGTCGACCCAGGACGGGCGATCCAACAACAAATACAAGAGAAGTCATCGACATGGATGTGAGATGTGATCAGCTCAAGAGGCTGACGGGCACCCTGTGCCTGGCGTTCGCCAGCGGACTGCCGCTATCGGCTGCGGCGGCCTATCAGGAGACTGGACGCCTGGGCGATCCCGCCAGCTGGCGTTCGACCGAGTACCAGCAGGACTGGGGGCTGGAGCGCATGCAGGCGAACCAGGCCTATGCCGCCGGGGTCACCGGCGCGGGAGTCCGCATCGGCGCCCTGGACTCAGGTTTCGATGCCGCCCACCCCGAGGCCAGCCCGGGACGCTTCCACGCAGTCACCGCCACCGGGCAGTACCTCGACGGTACTCCGTTCAGCGTGTCCGGTGTGCTCAACGACGCCAACGACAGCCATGGCACCCATGTCACCGGCACCATGGGCGCGGCCCGCGATGGCGCTGGCATGCATGGCGTGGCCTTCGATGCCCAGGTGTACGTGGGCAACACCAACAAGAACGACAAGTTCCTGTTCGGCACCGACCCCGATCCGAGGTATTTCAAGGCGGTCTACGATGCCCTGGTGGACGCCGGGGTGCGCGCCATCAACAACAGCTGGGGCAGCCAGCCCAAGGACGTCAGCTACCAGACCCTGGATGGCTTGCGCGCGGCCTACGCCCAGCACTTCCAGCAGGACACCTGGCTCGATGCCGCCGGCGACGTAGCGCGTCGCGGCGTGATCAACGTGTTCAGCGCCGGCAACAGTGGTTACGCCAATGCCAGCGTGCGCTCGGCGTTGCCGTACTTCCAGCCGGAGCTGGAAGGCCACTGGCTGGCGGTGTCGGGCCTGGACAAGAACAACCAGCAGAAATACAACCAGTGCGGCATCGCCAAGTACTGGTGCCTGGCGACCCCGGGTGCGGCGATCACCAGTACCGTGCCCGGTGGCGGCTACGCCACCTACAACGGCACCTCGATGGCCGCGCCCCACGCCACCGGGGCCCTGGCGCTGGTGATGGAGCGCTATCCCTACCTGAACAACCAGCAGGCCCTGCAAGTGCTGCTGACCACCTCGCGCCAGCTCGACGGCTCGCCGACCCAGGGGCCCAGCGACCAGGTGGGCTGGGGTGTCCCGGACCTGGGCCGGGCCTTGCACGGCCCAGGACAGTTGCTGGGTGAGTTCGACGTCAACCTCGGACGCGGCCAGGGCGACACCTGGAGCAATGGCATTTCCGACCAGGCCCTGGCGCAGCGCCAGGCCGAGGATGCCGCGGAGCGCCAGGCGTGGCAGCAGACTCTCAAGGATCGCGGCTGGGAACATGGCCTGGCAGCGGGCGCCAGCCAGCAGGAGCGCAGCGACTATGCCCTGGGCATGGCGCGGGACGCAGCGGCCGCGCAGCGGATCTACCAGGGCAGTCTGGTCAAGTCCGGGGCCGGCTGGCTGGTGCTCAGCGGTGACAGCAGCTACCGCGGCCCGACTCGGGTCGATGGCGGCTTGCTGGCCGTCAATGGCAACCTGCAGTCGGCGGTCACGGTCAACGCAGGCGGCACGCTGGGCGGCAATGGCCAGGTCGGTGCGCTGACCGCCAGTGCCGGGGGGGTAGTGGCTCCTGGCAACTCCATCGGCACCTTGAATGTCGCCGGCAATCTGGACTTGCAAGCGGGCTCCAGCTATCGGCTGGAGTTGTCACCTGCCGCCAGCGACCGGCTCGTCGTGGGCGGCCAGGCCAGTGTCGGTGGCGCCAACCTGAGCCTGGAGCCCCTGGCTCGGCCGAACCTGCTGGCTGGTGGCCCGGTGGCCAGCCTGGTGGGGCGCCAGTTCGATATCCTGCAGGCCGCGGGTGGCGTCGATGGGCGCTTCGCCCAGGTCCAGCCCGGCTACCTGTTTCTGGGGACTGTACTCGACTATTCGGCCAACGCCGTGCAACTGGATGTGACACGTAGCGGCATGACGTTCGCCAGTGTCGGCGCCACGCCCAACCAGCGCTCCAGCGGCACCGCCGTGGAGCGGCTGGGGCCGGGCAACCCGGTGTATGAAAGCCTGTTGCTCTCGACCTCGGCGGACCAGGCCCGGGACGGCCTGCGGCAGTTGTCCGGAGAAATCTACCCGGCGCTGGACTCGATGCTGCTCAGCCAGGGCGCGGTCTTGCGCGATGCCTTTGGCGAGCGCCTGCAGGCGCCCGCGCGTACTGTCGACGCACCTGGCGCGGCGGCGGGCGAACCTGGCTCGACCCAGCTCTGGCTCAAGGGCCTGGGCAACTGGGGGCGCATCGAGGGAGTGCAGGGCAGCGAGTCCTATACCAGCTCCCTGGGCGGCATGTTGCTGGGCCTGGACCGAGACCTCGACGATCAGACCCGGGCCGGCCTGGCCGCAGGCTACAGCGACAGCTCCCTGGGCATGGGCGGCAGCCACTCCCGGGCCACGGTCGACAGCTACCACCTGGGCGCCTATGCCCGTCACGACCTGGACCAGCTGCGCCTGAGCCTGGGCGGCAGCTACAGCTGGCACCGTGCCAAGGTCCGGCGCGACCTGGCCTATGAAGAGGTGTCCGGTCGTCAGCGTGCGCGGGTCGATGCCCGTAGCCAGCAGCTGTTCGCCGAGGCGGCCTATCGCCTGGCTGATTCGGCGCTGCAGCTGGAGCCCTTCGCCAACCTGACCTACCAGCACCTGGACCGTGATGCCTTCCATGAGAAAGGCGATGCCGCGGCGCTGCATGCCGGCGATGAGCAGCGGGATGCCTGGCTCAGCACCTTGGGCCTGCGTGGGCGCCAGCACTGGCAACTGGGCCCGCAGCAAGACATGCAACTGGCCGCCAGCCTGGGCTGGCAACACCGCCTGAGTGGCACCCAGGATCGCGAGCAACTGGCTTTCGCCGGTAGCGACCTGCCATTCCGGGTGGAGACTGCGCCAGCCTTGCGCGATGCCGCGCTGGTAGGGCTCCAGGCCCGGATGGGACTGACCCGTGACCTGGACCTGAGCCTGGACTACCAGGGGCGCCTGGCCAGCCGCGAGCAACAGCATGGCGCAGGGCTCAACCTGCAATGGCGTTTCTGAAAACGCAGTGACGCTGGCGGGGCCAAGGTCTCGCCAGCCTGGCGTTGCAATACCGAGTTGGACTGACGCGGTTTTTATCAATGCAGCTAAGGAAGGTCGTAGTGAAGCACGTCAAAAAGGATGACAGCGCGCTCGGGCAGGGTTGGTCCCTGGCCCCACTGGGGCGGGCGTTGGTGGGATGGGCGGCATTGATGGGCACGGCCCAGGCCGCGCCCTATGTGGAGAGTGGCCGACTGGGCGATGCCAGCAGTTGGCGCAGCAACGAATTCAAGGCCGATTGGGGGTTGGGGGCGATCCACGCTGACAGCGCCTATGCCGCCGGCTACAGCGGCAAGGGGGTGAAGCTTGGGATCTTCGACCAGCCGGTCTATGCCAAGCACCCCGAGTTCGCCGGCAAGGACAAGATCGTGACCCTGGTCACCAGCGGCATTCGCCAGTACACCGACCCCTACATCCCGGTGAAGGCCGGCGATGCGTTCCGCTATGACGGCAGCCCGTCGGTGGGGTCGGATGGCAAGCTCGGCTCCCACGGCACCCACGTCGGCGGGATCGCCGCCGGCAACCGGGACGGCGTGTCGATGCACGGCGTGGCCTACGATGCGCAGATCATCAGTGCCGACAACGGCGACCCCGGCCCCGAGGATGGCATCGTCCTGGGCAACGATGGCGCGGTGTACAAGGCCGGCTGGGACAGCCTGGTGAACAGCGGCGCGCGGATCATCAACAACAGCTGGGGCATCGGCATCACTGATCGCTTCGCCAAGGGCGGGCGCAACCCGGACTTTGCGCACTTCACCGTGAACGATGCGCGGGCGCAGTTCGCACAGATCCAGCCACTGCTGGGCACCTTGCCAGGCGGTGCCTATGATGGCGCCATCGCCGCCGCCCGCAGTGGGGTCCTGACGATCTTCGCCGCAGGCAACGATTACAACCTGAACAACCCCGATGCGATTGCCGGGCTGGGCTATTTCGTCCCGGAAATCGCCCCCAACTGGATGACCGTGGCGGCGTTGCAGCAGAACCCCGATGCCAGCAGCGCCAACCCGTACCAGATCAGTACCTTCTCTTCTCGTTGCGGCTATACCGCGAGCTTCTGCGTCTCGGCCCCCGGTACCCGGATCTACAGCGCGGTGATTGGCGGCACCAGCCTGGAAGACCTGACCCTGGACTACGCCAACAAGAACGGTACGTCCATGGCCGCGCCCCATGCCGCCGGCGCGGCGGCGGTGCTGATGGAGCGCTTCCCCTACATGAGCGGCGCACAGATCGCCAGCGTGCTGCGCACCACCGCCACCGACATGGGCGCGCCGGGCATCGATGCCTTGTACGGCTGGGGCATGATCAACCTGGAGAAGGGCATCCGTGGCCCGGGCATGTTGGTGACCGAACAGGACATCCCCGAGGAGTTCCGTATTGCCGGTGGTTATGGCCCGAGCCAGTTCGTGGTCGATCTGCCGGGTGTCGGCGCCCTGGTGGACGCCGGCCGGCCGACCCAGCGACGCTGCAACGACCTGAGCTGCGTGCTCGATCTGTGGAGCAACGACATCGCTGGCCATGGCGGCCTGACCAAGCAGGGCATTGGTACGCTGGTGCTCACCGGCAACAACACCTACTCCGGCCCGACCCTGGTCAACCAGGGCCGCCTGGCGATCAATGGCTCGCTGCAATCGACGGTGACGGTCAATGACGGCGGCGTGCTGGGCGGTAACGGCCGGATCGGCGCGCTGGTGGTCAACCGCGGTGGCGTAGTGGCGCCAGGCAACTCCATCGGCACGTTGCACGTGAGTTCCGACGTGGCCTTCCAGCCGGGCTCGACCTATGCGGTGGAAGTGGATGCCGCCGGCAGCGACCGCCTGGTCAGCGATGGCAAGGTTTCCCTGGGCGGCGCGAACCTGGCCCTGGACCTGCAGAACCCGGGGGTTTCGCTGCAGTCCTCGCAGGCAACCAGCCTGCTGGGGCGTCAGTACGACATCCTGGATGCCGCGGGCGGCGTGCAGGGCAGTTTCGCCACCGTGCAGGCCAACTCACTGTTCCTTGGTGGCGGCCTGGCCTATACCGGCAGCGGGGTACAGCTGGCGGTGCAGCGCAACGGCACCTCCTTCGCCAGTGTCGGACTGACCGCCAACCAGCGTTCGGTGGGGGCCGCCGCCGATCGGCTCGGCGCGGGCCACCCGGTCTACGAGAGCCTGCTGCTGTCGAACAATGCCGCCAGCGTCCAGCAGGCGTTCGATCAACTGTCCGGGGAAATCCACCCGGCGGTGAGCAACCTGTTGCTCAACGACAGTCGCCAGTTGCGCGACGCGGTAGGTGAGCGCACCCGCCAGCAGGGCGTTGCCGCCGCACCGACTCGGGAAGGCCAGGACAACGGCTTGTGGATCAAGGCACTGGGGGCCTGGGGTAAGGCGGATGGTGATTCCGGGCACGCGCGTTACAGCAGCTCCATTGGCGGCCTGCTGCTGGGGGTCGACGGGCAGATGAGCGAGGACACCCGCGTCGGGGTCTTCACCGGCTACAGCGACAGTTCGCTGAGCATGGGCGATGGTCGACATTCCTCGGCCAGCGTCGACAGCTACCACCTGGGCGCCTATGCCGGCAAGGAACTGGAGCAAGTGCGCCTGAGCCTGGGGGGCAGCCATAGCTGGCACCGCATCGAGACCAAGCGCGAGCTGCAGTACAACGAAGTCTCCGATCGCCAGAAGAGCAAGCGCGATGCCCAGAGCACCCAGGTGTTCGGCGAGGCGGCGTGGAAGCTCGCAGTGCCGAGCGTGGCGCTGGAGCCGTTCGCCAACCTGGCCTATGTGCATATCGACAGCGACAGCTTCAAGGAGCATGGCGGCGCGGCTGCGCTCAAGGGGGGGCAGGATAACCGTGACGCCTGGCTTTCGACCCTGGGTATGCGCGTCGGCAAGCAACTGCAGTTGTCCAGCGGCCAGGCGGTGGAGCTTGCCGCCACCCTCGGCTGGCAGCACAACCTGAGCTCCACCGGGGCCGACCAGCACCTGGCCTTTGCGGGCCAGGGTGACAGCTACAAGGTCCAGGCACTGTCCCTGGATCGTGATGCGGCGGTAGTCGGCGTGCGGGCAGGGGTCGCCCTGGGTCGCCAGGCCCGGGTCAACCTGGACTACAACGGGTTGCTGGGGAATCGCGACAAGAGCCACGGGGTCGGCCTGACCCTGGACTGGGCATTCTGAAACTCGCTAACGGAGCGCCAGGGTGATGTAGCAGCCCCTCGCGAATCGGCGCGGGGGTGAACACCCAGGTTCAATCAAGCAGAAATCGACCTGCCGGCGCTTGCGTCGGCAGGTCGATCTCCATTGGCCAGGGCAGATCAGTTGCGATCCAGCCACACGGTCTGGGCGTTGGTGAACTCGCGTACGCCAAAGTGCGACAGCTCGCGACCGAAACCGCTTTTCTTCACGCCACCGAACGCCACACGGGGGTCGGAAGCGCAGTAGCCGTTGATGAACACGCCGCCGGTATCCAGCGCTGCGGTCATGCGTTCGGCCAAGGCATGGTCGGCCGTATAGATCGTCGCGGCCAGGCCGAACTCGCTGTCGTTGGCCAGCGCTAGCGCATGTTCGGCGTCACGGGCGCTGATGATCGCCGCCACCGGTCCGAACAGTTCCTGCTTGAAGGCGGTCATGTCCGGCGTGACGTTGGCGAACACGGTCGGGGCATAGAAGTTCGCCGCGCCTTCGACCTTGTGGCCGCCCAGCAACAGGGTGGCGCCTTCGGCCAGGGTTGCCTGGACCTGGCCATCGAGTTCGTCGCGCAGGTCGTAGCGCGCCATCGGGCCGATGTAGGTGGCATCGTCCAAGGGGTTGCCGATGTTCAGGGCACGGGTAGCCTCGACGAACTTGCGGGTGAACTCATCGACGATGCTGTCTTCGACGATCAGGCGCTTGGCCGCGGCGCAGACCTGGCCGGTGTTCTGGTAGCGGCCGATCACGGCAGCCTTGACCGCCGCGTCGAGGTCGGCGTCGGCCAGCACGATGAACGGATCGGAACCACCCAGCTCGAGCACGCACTTCTTCAGCGCGGCGCCGGCCTGGGCGCCGATGGCCATGCCGGCGCGCACGCTGCCGGTCAGGGTAATGGCGGCGATACGCGAATCGTTGATGGCCCGGGTGACGCCTTCAGGCGTGACGTTGAGCACCTCGAACACGCCCTCGGGCAGGCCGGCGCGCTTGAACAGGTCGGCCAGCAGGTAGGCGCTGCCCATCACGTTGGGGGCGTGCTTGAGCACATAGGTGTTGCCGGCCAGCAAGGCCGGCACGGCGCCACGCAAGACCTGCCAGACCGGGAAGTTCCATGGCATCACGGCGAGGATCGGACCCAGCGGGCGATATTCGATACGTGCCTTTTCGATCTGCGTGGCCTCGGGGGCGAGCATCGCAGGGCCATGCTCGGCGTACCACTGGCACAGCCCGACACACTTGCTGACTTCGCCACGGGCCTGGGTGATCGGCTTGCCGATTTCGCGGGCGATCATCTGGGCGAATGCCTCGGCGTTGGCCTGCAAGGCGTTGGCCAGGGCGATGAGGTATTCGCTGCGATGACCCAGCGACACCTTGCGCCACTGGCTGTAGCCCACCTTGGCGCGTTGCAGCGCCGCGTCCAGTGCGGCGTCGGTATCGAAGGCGTAGTGGCCGATCCGCTCGCCGGTGTACGGGTCGACGGAAATGGCATGGGTCAGGCTGCTGATCTCGCTCATGGCTGGAGTCTCGTTGTTATGAATCAGTGGGCCCAGACTAGGGGTGGCAAGCTTTAATGAAAACTGAATAATAATGAGCGAAACATTCACGAATGGAGAATGACTGTGGACCTGGTGCAACTGGAGATCTTCAAGGCCGTGGCCGAGCATGGCAGCATCAGCGCCGCCGCCCAGCGCATTCATCGGGTACCGTCGAACCTGACTACCCGCATCAAGCAACTGGAGGAAGACCTGGGGGTCGAGCTGTTCATCCGCGAAAAGAGTCGCCTGCGCCTGTCGCCGGCCGGATGGAACTTCCTCGAGTACACCCGGCGCATCCTCGACCTGGTGCACGAGGCGCGGCTCACCGTGGCGGGCGAGGACCCACAGGGGACTTTCGCCCTGGGCTCGCTGGAGAGTACCGCCGCAGTGCGTATCCCGGCCTTGCTGGCGGCCTATAACCAGCGCTACCCCAAGGTCGACCTCGACCTGTCCACCGGACCGTCGGGGACCATGCTCGAAGGCGTGCTGTCTGGTCGCCTGGTGGCGGCGTTCGTCGACGGTCCGGTGCTGCACCCGACGCTTGAAGGCATGCCGGTGTTCGAAGAGGAGATGATGGTCATCGCGCCACTGAACCATGCGCCGGTGACCCGCGCCCGGGATGTCAATGGCGCGAGCATCTACGCCTTTCGCGCCAACTGCTCGTATCGCCATCATTTCGAGAGCTGGTTCGTCCACGACCAGGCGGTGCCGGGCAAGATCCACGAGATGGAGTCCTATCACGGCATGCTTGCCTGCGTCAGCGCCGGCGCCGGACTGGCGATGATGCCGCGCAGCATGCTCGACAACATGCCGGGGTGCAGCACGGTCAGCGCCTGGCCGATGGCCGAGGATTTCCGCTACCTCAAGACCTGGCTGGTGTGGCGTCGGGGCACGGTGTCGCGCAGCCTGAGCATGTTCATCAAGCTGCTGGAGGAACGCCGTGTCGAGGTGGTCGGCGCGACGCTCTGACCAACGGTTGCGCGCTGCTCGAACAGCGACCCCTGGGAGGTATCCAAACTGTGTACCCATCCCTTCGAGGGAGACAGACATCATGCGAACCCATCACTACGGAAACTGCGCGGCGCTGCTGCTGGCCCTGGCCATGCCCTGGACCGTCACGGCCGCCGCCGACCTCAATGCGCCCATCGATCCGCAAGGCGTGCAGTTGGTACCCCAGGAACAGCACGGTATCCGCTATCTGCAAGGCGGTATCGGCCAGGACGAAGCCAACGCGCTGCGCAAGACGCCGGGCTATGACCTGCACATCACCCTGTCCACCGGTGCGAGCGGTGAGTTCGAGACCGGGGCGGCGGTGGATATCCAGTCGGCCAAGGGCGACTCGGTCCTGGCGCTGAAGGACGTCGGCCCATTGGTCTTCGTGCAACTGCCGCCCGGGCAGTACAAGGTCACCGGCTCCGCTGGCGGACAGACGCACCAGCAGATGGTGACGGTGAATGGCAACACCCCGGCGCGGGTGGACATGAACTGGCATTAAGACCAGGAGCGCACACCTGTAAGCCTTGCGCTGCCAAGTGATTGCGCTCGAAGCGGCCTGCCACGGGCGTGCTCGCGGCAGGCCGCCGGCCCATCGCAGGAGCGCCGGGCGCTCCTTTAGCCGAAGCGGGGATCCACGCCTTGCTCGGCGAGCAGACCAAGGCCGAATACGATTGAACCGCTGGATGCAACACAGTGTCTTGCTGCAATAGTGGCAAATGACTTTTAACTTTCAGACTGTTCGTACAATAATCGGGAAAGTATTACCACTTGTGACCTGGCGGGAGTGCCAGTCCGCATGTGGACAACGAGGGGCCCAGCCCCCACTTGCCACAGGCCCGCATCCGCACGCGGGCCTGTTCGTGAAGACCATCAGGAGTAGTCATTGATGAAAATCCGTCTCGCCGCTTCGTTGGCGGCTGCAGTGCTGGCGCTTGCCGGGGCCAACCTGGCCCAGGCCGCGTCGATCTCTGGTGCCGTGGGGGCCACCAGCCAAGGCGACATGACCTACCGTATCGGCCTGTCCTGGGATTGGGACAAGCAGTGGTGGCAGAGCAGCACTGGTCACCTGACCGGCTACTGGGATGCGGGATACACCTACTGGGAGGGGGGTGACGCCAGCGGTGCCCATTCGTTGTCGTTCGCGCCGGTGTTCGTCTATGAGTTCAGCGGCTTCACCTACACGCCGTTCATCGAGGCCGGTATCGGCCTGGCGGCGTTCTCCAAGACCGATGTCGGCGACCAGCGCCTGGGCTCGTCGGTCAACTTCGAGGATCGCATCGGCTTCGGCCTGAAGCTGCCGGCCGAACAGAAGGTCGGTATCCGTGCGATCCACTACTCCAACGCCGGCCTCAAGCAGCCCAACGACGGGATCGAGTCGTACTCGCTGTTCTACAGCAAGGCGTTCTGAGCCCAATCCACCGCAGGGGCCAGCCAGGCCTCTGCGGTGGGCATTCGCTAGGGTCTGTACGAAAAGCCTTGATACTTGTTCATGCTGCGTTGAAAACAGCCTCGGAATGCTCATGTACTCCAGTACAGTCGTGCGCGACTCCGACCGTTCCTCGGCTGTTTTCGCCTTGCCTGACCTGCGTCTCAAGACTTTTCGTACAGACCCTAGTGCATGGTCACCGTGCCGGCGCCGAAGTCGGCGATAGGGGGGCGAGCACTGTCACAGACATGCAACAGGCGCCGTTCGGCGTTGCACTGTAGCGCCAGGGCATGGGCGCTGCGCACTCGTTGCCGTCGCCCGTCAGGCCGAACGTGTCGACATCGTCGACGAAGACATTGACATCCA
The DNA here is from genome assembly GCF_011752525.1 of Pantoea sp. Cy-639. Lineage (GTDB taxonomy): Bacteria > Pseudomonadota > Gammaproteobacteria > Pseudomonadales > Pseudomonadaceae > Aquipseudomonas. The sequence continues at coordinate 185,155 of NZ_VWXI01000008.1, forward strand.
GCAGGGCGCCACTGGCCGTCGCGGCATCACAGCGGATAGTGCTTGAGCTCCCGTGCGATCAGCATGCGCTGGATCTCGCTCGACCCCTCGTAGATCTGGGTGATCCGCGCATCGCGGTAGTACTTTTCCACCGGGTAGTCTTCGAGGTAGCCATAGCCACCATGCACCTGGATCGCCATCGAGCACACTCGCTCGGCCATTTCCGAGGCGAACAGCTTGGCCTGGGAGGCTTCCGACAGGCAGGGCTTGCCGGCCGTGCGCAGGCGCGCGGCATGCAGGATCAGCAGGCGCGTGGCGTTGATCTGCACCTGCATGTCGGCCAGCAGGTTGGCGATGCTCTGGTGCTCGTTGATCGGCTTGCCGAACTGGATGCGTTCGCGCGAGTACAGCAGCGCCGCCTCGAATGCCGCGCGGGCGATTCCCAAGGCCTGGGCGGCAATGCCGATGCGCCCGCCCTCGAGGTTGGACAGGGCGATGGCCAGGCCCTTGCCGCGCTCGCCGAGCAGGTTGGCGGCAGGGACGCGGCAGTCGTCGAGAGTCACCGCGCAGGTATCGGAGGCGCGGATGCCCATCTTGTGTTCGCTGCGATCGACCTTGAACCCCGGGTTGTCGGTGGGCACCAGGAACGCCGACAGGCCTTTCTTGCCAAGCTCCGGGTCGGTGACGGCGAAGACGATGGCCAGCTTGGCGCGGCGGGCGTTGCTGACGAACTGCTTGGCGCCGTTGATCACCCACTGGCCGTCGATCAGCTCGGCGCGGGTGCGCAGGTTGTGGGCTTCGGAGCCCGCCTGTGGCTCGGTCAGGCAGAAGCAGCCGATCACCTCGCCGCTGGCCAGCTTCGGCAGCCAGGCCTGCTGCTGTTCAGGCGTGCCGTAGGCCAGCAGCGGACCGCAGCCCACCGAGTTGTGGATGCTCATCATCGCCCCGGTGGCGCCGTCGCCGGCAGAGATTTCCTCCACCGCCAGGGCATAGGCCACGTAGTCGGTGTAGCTGCCGCCGAACTGCTCCGGGGCGACCATGCCGAGCAGGCCAAGCTCGCCCATCTTGCGCACCACCGCGTCGTCGATCCAGCCGGCCTTTTCCCAGGCCTGGGCATGGGGGGCGATTTCGCCGCGGGCGAAGTCACGGGCCATGTCGCGGATCATGATCTGCTCTTCGCTCAGTTCCAGGTCTTGCATCTGTGTACTCCCCGGCTCACAGGCCTTCGAAGAATTGGTCGACGCGTTGCGCGGTGAGGCCGGCGAGGGTCGGCGGGTTCCAGCGCGGCTGCTTGTCCTTGTCGATGATCAGGGCGCGCACGCCCTCGATGATGTCGCCGTACTCGAACCACTGACGGTCGATGTGCAGTTCCATGGCGAAGCAGTCTTCCAGTACCAGGTGGCGGCCCCGGCGCAGCAGCTCGAGGGTGACGGCCATGGCCAGCGGCGAGCGGGTTTCCAGCAGGGCGGCGGTATCCAGCGCCCAGGCATGGCTGTCGCCGATGGTTACGGCGCGCAGTTGCTCGATGATGCTGGGCAGGTCGGGCAGGGCGAAGAAGTGGTCGATCACCGGACGCAGGCTGGCCAGTGGCGGGTCTTCCAGCACCTGGGTGCCGAGTCGGGCCAGCAGGCCCTGCAGATCCTTGAGCGGGTGGTCGCCGAACTGCAGCTTGTCCAGGCCCTGGTCCAGGGCGCTGAGCTTGTCGCTGTCCAGGTACCAGTCGGCGAGGCCGCAGTACAGGGCGTCGGCGGCCTTGACCTGGGTGCCGGTGACGCCCAGGTAGATGCCTAGCTCGCCGGGTACACGGGGCAGGAAGTAGCTGCCGCCGACATCCGGGAAGTAACCGATGCCCACCTCGGGCATGCCCAGGCGGCTGCGCTCGGTGACGATACGCAGGTCGCAGCCCTGGGCCAGGCCCATGCCACCGCCGAGGGTGAAGCCGTCCATCAACGCCAGCACCGGCTTGCGGTAGCGGTGCAGGCACAGGTCCAGGGCGTACTCCTCGACGAAGAAGTCTTCGTGCAGCTTCTCACCGGCCTTGAAACTGTCGTGCAGCGAGCGGATGTCGCCACCGGCGCAGAAACCCTTGGGACCTTCACCGCGCAGCATCACGGCATGCACCTGCGGATCGTCGGCCCACTGGTCGAGCTGGCGCTGCAGGCTGCGTACCATGTCGAGGGTCAGGGCATTGAGGCCGGCGGGACGGTTGAGGGTGAGGTGGCCGATGTGGTTGCGGACCTCGGCCAGTACCTGATCCGTTGCCGAGGGTTGAGCGTGCGCGGTCATCGCGGTCTCCCTGCTTTGTTATTGATTTTCCAAGTGAAGTCTGGAATTCGCGGGCGGATCGCAGGATCCTGTCATGCGAATTTGCCTTGCACAATTGGCAAATCTGCAGGGCGTTTCTGCATTTTTGCCTTGGGTGACCTGGCCAGACCTCGGTGTTGCCACTTTAGCGCCGTGGCGGGAGGGCACAAGGGGGCGTTGCGCCATCTCGCAGACGCCAGGCGCCAGCTCACCCCGAAGGGTGATGGCCGGTCGTGCCGCCGCGTGAAACAATCCGGCCCAGCACTCACCCTGGCGGGGACCATAACAATGAGCAAGGCCCAGCTGAATTCGCCCGACTGGTATACGCAGATGGCCCGTGTGACCGATGCCATCGGCACGCCGGGGTTCGTCGAGACGCTGTTCGCCGCGCTCAACAGCCTGGCGCCTTGCCAGGCGATCAGCGTGTTCCTCTACCCGCGCAAGGGCCTGCCTTCGGCCCTGTTCGCCAAGGACGACGAGGGGCCGTGGCTGCCGGAAGGCAATGTGCAGAAGTACCTCGAAGGCTACTACCTGCTATGCCCGTTCTACCGCGCCTGCATGGACGGCGTGGGGGCCGGCTGCTATCGCCTGAGTGACGTCGCCCCTGACCATTTCAAGCGCAGCGAGTACTACACCGCGTTCTACCAGCACGCACACCTGGAGGACGAGCTCAACTACATCGCGCCGCTGGACGAGCAATTGTCCATCGCCGTTGCCCTGGGCAGCGTCCGCCGCCTCGGCAGTCGCGAGGTGGGCGATCTCAAGTGCATCGCCGCCTGGGTGGTCGCGGTAGTGCGTCGGCACTGGGGACACCTGGACAGCGCGACCCTGGGCGGGCGCTTCGAAAGCGCCCTGGGCCGGCAGATCAATGCCGCGCTGAACAACTTCGGCGCCTCCGTGCTCACCGAGCGCGAGTGCCACATCGCCCAGTACCTGCTGCGCGGCCACTCGACCCGCTCCCTGGCCGAGCGCCTGGGCATCAGCGAAGACACCATCAAGACCCATCGCAAGAACCTCTACGCCAAGCTCGACATCGCCACCCAGGCCGAGCTGTTCTCATTGTTCATCGCCTCCCTGGCCCAAGCCCAGGAAGGCCTGAGCAAGGACCCGCTGGAAAGCTACCTGCGAAGACGCTGAACCACCGCTTCGGCGCATCCTGACAACGACAACGACCGGCCAGCGCATGGCCGGATGGGAGACCTGCGTGCATAGCAAAAGTGATTGGCAGCAACGCGCTGCGCAGCAACGCTTCATGACCTCGGCGCTGATCGCTGGCCGGCCGGTGGCAGCCGCCACAGGGGCGACCTTCGATGCCATCAACCCGGCGACCAACCAGCTGCTGGCCCGGGTTGCGGCCTGTGGCGAGCACGAGATCGACCTGGCCGTGTCCGCTGCACGGCGCGCCTTCGAGCAGGGGCCCTGGGCACGCATGGCGCCGGCCGAGCGCAAGCGGGTCCTGCTGCGCCTGGCCGAGCTGATGCTGGCCCATCGCGAGGAACTGGCCTTGCTCGACTCGCTGAACATGGGCAAGCCGGTGATGGACGCCTACAGCATCGACGTGCCTGGCGCGGCCCAGGTGTTCGCCTGGTATGGCGAGGCACTGGACAAGCTCTACGACCAGGTTGCGCCGACCGCCGCCAGCGCGGTGGCGATGATCACCCGCGAAGCGCTGGGCGTGGTCGGCGCGGTGGTGCCGTGGAACTTCCCGTTGGACATGGCCGCCTGGAAAGTCGCCCCGGCGCTGGCCGCAGGCAACAGCGTGGTGCTCAAGCCCGCCGAGCAGTCGCCGTTCTCGGCCCTGCGCCTGGCCGAGCTGGCCCTCGAGGCCGGTGTGCCCGAAGGCGTGTTCAATGTGGTACCCGGGCTGGGCGAGAGCGCTGGTCGCGCCCTGGGCCTGCACCCGGATGTGGACTGCCTGGTGTTTACCGGCTCCACCCAGGTGGGCAAGTACTTCATGCAGTACGCCGCGCAGTCGAACCTCAAGCAGGTATGGCTGGAGTGCGGCGGCAAGAGCCCGAACCTGGTGTTCGACGATTGCCGTGACCTGGACCTGGCGGCAGAGAAAGCGGCGTTCGGCATCTTCTTCAACCAGGGCGAGGTGTGCTCGGCCAACTCGCGGCTGTATGTGCAGCGCTCGATCCATGACGAATTCGTCGAGCGCCTGCTGGCCAAGGCTCGCGCCTGGTTGCCCGGCGACCCGCTGGACCCGGCCAGCCGTGCCGGGGCCATCGTCGACGCCGAACAGACCGCGCGCATCGAGGCGGCCATCGGCGCCGGGCTGGAGCAGGGCGCGAGGCTGCTGTGCGGCGGCGAGCGCCTGAGCATCAACGGCGCGAGCAACTTCATCATGCCGACGATCTTCACCGACGTGCGCCCGGACATGGCCTTGGCCCGGGAAGAGATCTTCGGCCCGGTGCTTGCCGTCAGCGCCTTCGACGACGAAGCACAGGCGCTCGCCCTGGCCAACGACAGCGTCTACGCCCTGGCGGCCTCGGTGTGGAGCGACGACCTCAACCGTGCCCATCGTGTCGCCCGGCGCCTGAAGGCCGGCACCGTGTCGGTCAACACCGTCGACGCCCTGGACGTCAGCGTGCCGTTCGGCGGTGGCCGGCAGTCCGGTTTTGGCCGCGACCTCTCGCTGCATTCGTTCGACAAGTACACCCAGCTCAAGACCACCTGGATCCAGCTGCGCTGACCTTTACCTAGGAGAACAACCATGAACGCACCTGCCACCGTCAAACGCGACACCCGCGACTACCAGGCCAGCGACGCGGCCCACCACATCCACGCCTTCCTCGACCAGAAGGCGCTCAACGCCGAAGGCCCGCGGGTGATCACCCGCGGCGAGGGCCTGTACCTGTGGGACAACGACGGCCGTCGCTACCTGGACGGCATGTCCGGCCTGTGGTGCACCCAGCTCGGCTATGGCCGCAAGGACCTGACCGCCGCCGCCGCCGCACAGATGGACCAGCTGGCCTACTACAACATGTTCTTCCACACCACCCACCCGGCGGTGATCGAGCTGTCCGAGCTGCTGTTCAGCCTGCTGCCGGGGCACTACAGCCACGCGATCTACACCAACTCCGGCTCCGAGGCCAACGAAGTGCTGATCCGTACCGTGCGCCGCTACTGGCAGGTGGTCGGCCAGCCGCGCAAGAAAATCATGATCGGCCGCTGGAACGGCTATCACGGCTCGACCCTGGCGGCCACGGCGCTGGGCGGGATGAAGTTCATGCACGAGATGGGCGGGCTGATCCCGGACGTGGCGCATATCGACGAGCCTTACTGGTACGCCGAGGGCGCGGCGCTGAGCCCGGCCGAGTTCGGCCGCCGCTGTGCCTTGCAACTGGAGGAGAAGATTCTCGAACTGGGTGCCGAGAACGTCGCCGGCTTCATCGCCGAGCCGTTCCAGGGGGCCGGCGGCATGATCTTCCCGCCCGAGAGCTACTGGCCCGAGATCCAGCGCATCTGCCGCCAGTACGACGTGCTGCTGTGCGCCGACGAGGTGATCGGCGGTTTTGGCCGCACCGGTGAATGGTTCGCCCACCAGCACTTCGGTTTCGAGCCCGACACGTTGTCCATCGCCAAGGGCCTGACCAGCGGCTATGTGCCCATGGGCGGCCTGGTGCTGAGCAAGCGCATCGCCGAGGCCCTGGTCGAGCGTGGCGGGGTGTTCGCCCACGGCCTGACCTACTCCGGCCACCCGGTGGCGGCGGCGGTGGCCATCGCCAACCTCAAGGCGTTGCGCGACGAGGGGATCGTGCGTCAGGTCAAGGACGACACCGGCCCGTACCTGCAGCGCATCCTGCGCGAGGTGTTCGCCGACCATCCGCTGATCGGCGAAGTGCAGGGCGCAGGACTGGTGGCGGCGTTGCAGTTCGCCGAGGACAAAGCCACGCGCAAGCGTTTCGCCAACGAGAACGAACTGGCCTGGCAGTGCCGGACCTTTGGTTTCGAAGAGGGGGTGATCATCCGCTCGACCCTGGGGCGGATGATCATGGCGCCGGCACTGGTGGCCAGCCGTGGCGAGCTGGACGAACTGGTGGAAAAGACGCGCATCGCGGTGGACCGGGTGGCGGGAATGGTTGGCAGGCGTTGATTCTGGCAGGGGCGCTTTGCGCCCCTTTCTCGCACAAGGCCGCTCCTGCAAGCGTTTCCAGCAGGGCGGCCTTGTGTCATCAAGGATCCTGCGGGTCGTGCCCCAGCGATTGCAGGAACAGCGAAAACAGCTCCGGCTGCGACGAGATGTCCAGCTTGGCGTACAAATGCCGGCGGTGCACCTTGATGGTCTCCGGCGAAATCGCCAACCGTTCGGCCATGGCCTTCGAGGAATACCCCCGCAAGATCAGCCGGGCAATTTCCAGCTCGCGTTCCGACAGCACCTTCGCCCCGAACAGGCTCATGGCATCGCGCACCTGGCTGGCCATCGCCGGGGCCGGGCGCGAGCCCTGGCTCATCCAGTGCTGGCCCATGAGCGCGAGCACCCACGGACAGATCAGCGCCAGCAGGCCATGGCGGGTCGGGTCGAAACGCTCGCGGGTACCCAGCGACAATGACAGTGCGCCACTGTCGCCAAGCTGGACGATGAACTGCACCTCGTCTTCCAGCACATGGTCATGGAAATACTTGAGGTAGTACTCGCTCTGGCGGAACTGGTCCGGCGCCACTTCCTCGAGACGGTGCAGGCCATCGCCGATGCGCTCCTGGCAGGCCTGGTAGAACGGGTCGAGCTGGTACAGCCCGCTCAGGTACAAGGCCATGGCCTCGGGATTGCCCTCGCCGCGGGCATCGAAGATCTCCAGCGCCCGCGGCAGGCCGTCGCGTGGGTAGAGCATCGCCAGGGCGTTGTCGAACGCCAGCCATTGCTGCAGGAGCAGGATCAGCTGGCGCCAGAAGCGCGGCTGGCCAAGCTGTTCGACGGTGCGGGCCAGGCCGGTATGGGTACTGGCTTCGGTGAATAGGTTGTGCATGTGGCCCCGTTACGAAGTCAGGTTTACCGCTGTCACGAAAGCGGCTGGCGGCGGGCTTGGCCACGATGCTCCGGGTTGCCTGGCCTGACGTCATCGCAGCGGCCACAAGTCTCGGGATGTTTTGCGCTCCTCGTCAATAGGCGTACCCCCATAGGGTAATTGGCCATGGCGTCGCCACGCCCTACAGTCCAGTCCAGGTCCCGCGGCCGCTCGACCGGTTTTCCCCTCACAACCAATAACAATCAGAGGAAAAACGCCATGAGCTCCAGTGCAGAGCCCGCCAGCGCACTCAAGCAGCGCCTGGGCGTGTTCGACGTGGTCGCCATCACCGTCTCGGCGGTGACCCCGGCCAGTTCCGTGTTCGTCATCGCCCCGTTCGCCATCCAGCAGGCCGGCAGCGGCGCCTTCCTGTCGTTCATCATGGCCGGCGCCCTGGCGTTGATGTTCGCCTGGTGCTACGCCGAGCTGGGCCGTGCCCACAGCTCGGCCGGGGGCGAGTATGTGTATGCCAAGCGGGTGTTCGGCGGCCTGGCAGGCTACGCCACCTTCCTCACCGTGCTGGCGTCGATGCTGTTCATTCCGCCAGTACTCGCCGCCGGCGCCGCCACCTACCTGAACAATGCCCTGGGCACGCGCTTCGATACCCAGGCCGTGGCCTTGGTTATCGTGGTCTGCAGCTATGCCCTGGGTATCCTCAACATTCGCCTTAACGCCTGGATCACCGGGGTTTTCCTGTTCTGCGAAGTCGCCGCGTTGCTGGTGATCGTGGTGCTGGGCTTCGGTCATGCCAGTCAGCCGGCGGCCAGCCTGTTGCAGCCGCAGATGCTCGAGCAGGGCGCCCTGGTCGCCGCGCCGTGGGCGCTGGTAGTGGGCGCTGTGGGCATGGCGCTGTTCGCCTTCAACGGCTATGGCGGCGCGGTATTGCTGGCCGAAGACATGAAGGACCGCGGGCGTACCGTGCATCGCGCGGTGCTGTGGTCGCTGGCCGTGGTGGTGGCGATCGAGGTGATCCCGTTGGCGGCGCTGCTGATCGGCGCCCCATCGTTGCAGGCGATGCTGGCCAGCGGCGACCCTATCGGCTACCTGTTGACCGCCCATGGCAGCCCGGCCCTGGCCCGGTTGGTCAGTGCCGGGATCTTCCTGTCGGTGTTCAACGCCATCGTCGCCATCGTCATCCAGGTCGGGCGGGTGGTGTACAGCAGTGGCCGCGACGCGCTCTGGACGCCGACCCTCAACCGCGCGTTTACCGTGATCCACCCACGCTGGGAGTCGCCGTGGCTGGCCACGCTGTTCCTCGCGGTGCCCTCGGCCTTGCTGAGCCTGTCGGGTAGCCTGGAGGAACTGACCTCGTTCACCGTGCTGTTGCTGCTGCTGATCTACCTGGTGGTCGCGTCCTGCGCACTGTGCAGCCGGGTGCTGCGCCGCGACCGCGAACACCCGTACCGCATGCCGCTGTGGCCATTGCCGGCACTGTTGGCGGCCAGTGGCGCAGGCTGGCTGCTGGTGGCCCTGCTGCGTGAGGCTTCATTGCGTGACTTGCTGATCATCCTCGGGCTGCTGGCGGTGTCGGTGACCCTCTACAGCACCCATGGCCGGCTCAGCCCGACTTTCCAGAAATTGTGAATCCAAGGAGTACACATGCGCGCGCGTCAACTGGGCATCACCCTGGGCCTTGGCACCCCGGGCCCGTTCAATGCCATTACCGATGTACCCGGGGTACGGGTCGGCCACAGCACCCTGATCGACGAACAGCTCCCCGCACCGGTGCGCACCGGGGTCACCCTGATCCAGCCCCGAGCCGGGGCGGCCAGGCTGCAGCCGTGCTTTGCCGGTTGCCATGTGCTCAACGGCAACGGCGATGCCACCGGGCTGGAGTGGATTCGCGAGGCGGGGCTGCTGACCACCCCCATCGCCATCACCAACACCCACAGTGTCGGGGTGGTGCGCGATGCGCTGATCGCTGCCGAACGCGAGCAACTCGCCGACGATGCAGTGTATTGGTGCATGCCGGTGGTGATGGAAACGTTCGACGGCCTGCTCAACGATATCTGGGGCCAGCATGTGAGCGCCGCGCAGGTGCGCCAGGCCCTGCAGGCAGCGGCCTGCGGCGCGGTGGAGGAGGGCCCGGTGGGCGGCGGCACAGGCATGATCTGCCATGAGTTCAAGGGCGGAATCGGCACGGCCTCGCGGCGTCTGGCGGACGAGCAGGGGGGCTGGACGGTCGGCGTGCTGGTGCAGGCCAACCATGGCCAGCGCCGTGAGCTGCGCGTCGACGGCTATCCGGTGGGACGACAGCTGGGGCATCTGCCATCGCCGTTCGCCGAGGCCGAGACAGGCACCCCGGGCATGGGCTCGATCGTGGTGGTGATCGCCACCGATGCCCCCTTGCTGCCGCACCAGTGCCAGCGCCTGGCCCAGCGCGCTTCGATCGGCATCGCCCGCACCGGTGGCGGTACCGAGGATTCCAGCGGCGATGTCTTCCTGGCGTTCTCTACCGGCAACCACGACCTGCCGCCGGCGGACTACGGGCGCAAGGGCCTGGAGCAGTGCAGCGCGGTGCGCATGCTCAACAATGACCACATCTCCGGGGTGTTCCTGGCTGCGGCGGAGGCGGTGGAAGAGGCGATCGTCAACGCCTTGCTGGCGGGGCGCGAGATGCGCGGCAAAGGGGGCGTGGTGGTACCGCAGTTGGATGCCGATACCCTGCTGACAGCGCTGCACGAGGTGGGCTGGAAGCCCCGTGCACGCTGACCGGGCAGGCGCCAGCCCGGCTGGCGCCTGCCAATCATTGCCTCAGCGGGCGCTGGCCAGCGCGCGGTTGCCGGTGCGCGATACGCGCAGGGCGACGAGGCTGCCGATCACGATCAACGCCGCCAGTGCATACAGCGCGGCATCGGTCGAGCCGGTCTGGTCCTTGATGAACCCCACCAGGTAGGGGCTGAGGAAACCGGCCATCTGCCCCACCGAGTTGATGATCGCCAGGCCCGCCACCGCAGCGCCTGCGCTGAGCAGGGCGGTCGGCATCGGCCAGAACATCGGCAGGCCGGTCAGCGCGCCCATGGTGGCGATCGACAGGCCGAGAATGGCGATAGTCGGCGTGGCGGCGAAGTTGACCGCGATCACCAGACCCAGGGCGCCCATCAGCATCGGTACCACGAGGTGCCAGCGCCGCTCGTTGCGTCGATCGGCCGAGCGCCCGACCAGGATCATGAACACCCCGGCCAGCAAGTAGGGAATGGCGCTCAGCCAGCCAATCAGCAGCGGGCTGTCGAAGCCCATGTTCTTGATGATCGAGGGCAGCCAGAAGTTGATCGCGTACACCCCGCTCTGGATGCAGAAGTAGACGAAACCGAACGTCCACACCAATGGATTGGTCAGCACTGCCAGCACGCTGTCGCCCATGGTGTTCGGCTTGCTCGCGGCGTCGGCCTTGAGGTCGGCCTCGATCAGTCGGCGCTCGGCCGGGTTCAGCCAGGCAGCCTTCTGGTAGCCGTCGCTGAGCAGACCGATGGCCAGCACCCCGAGCACCACGGTAGGCAGCCCCTGGATCAGGAACATCCACTGCCAGCCGGCCAGGCCGTGCTGGCCTGCGGCGAAGTGGTCGAGGATCCAGCCGGAGAACGGCCCGCCGAGCAGGCCCGAGACCGGGATCGCCGACATGAACAGGGCCATGATCCGGCCACGCCGGTCAGCCGGGAACCAGCGCGAGAGGTACAGCACCACGCCAGGGAAGAATCCGGCCTCGGCGGCGCCGGTCAGCAGGCGCAAGGCGTAGAACTCGCCGGGCGTGGTGACGAACAGCAAACAGGTGGACAAGCTGCCCCAGACGATCATCATCAGCGCGATCCAGCGTCGCGGGCCGAAGCGGTTGAGCGCCAGGTTGCTGGGCAGGCCGCAGAGCACGTAGCCGATGAAGAAGATACCGGCGCCGAGGCCGTACACGGTCTCGCTGAACTTCAGCGCGTCGAGCATCTGCAGCTTGGCGAAGCCGACGTTGACGCGGTCCAGGTAGTTGAACAGGTAGCAGATGAAGATGAAGGGGATCAGCCGCAAGGTGATGCGCCGGTACAGCGCGTCGCGGGTGGTGTCGGTGCCTTGGTCAGGGGCGGGGCTGTGTGCCATGATCGGATTCTCTGTTGTTATGGTTATCGCCGCGTCGCCTATGCTGGCGCTCGCCAGGAAAAGTCTCGGGGAGTGTAGCGCGGCTGTCTTTGTGCTTGTGCACAGCCGCGGGCAGCGGCTGCTGTGCCGTCGACCAAATCCCGCCACTGCAAGGAATCCCTCATGTTCGAACTGGACCACGAGCTGGCCCAGGACATCGTCGACCGGGCGATGGCCATTCTGCCGTGCAACGTCAATGTGATGGACAGCCAGGGGCTGATCCTCGGCAGCGGCGAGCCCGAGCGCATCAACACCCGCCATGAGGGCGCCCAGCTGGTGCTGGCCAACGGGCGCATCGTCGAGCTCGACAACGAGGCGGCCAAGTGCCTGAAGGGCGTGCAGCCAGGCGTCAACCTGCCATTGCTGCTCGATGGCCGGTTGATCGGCGTGCTCGGCCTGACCGGCGATCCGCAAGCGCTGCGCACTTATGGTGAACTGGTGCGCATGACCGCCGAAATGCTCCTGGCCCAGCGCCACCTGCAGGTGGAGCAGCAATGGCGACGGCAGCGCTGCGACGACTTGCTGGCCTTGCTGCTGGGGGGAAGCGGTGACTCACCGCGGTTGGTCGATGAGGCCCGGCAACTGGGCCTGAAACCCAACCTGCCGCGCATTCCCTGCCTGTTCGAGCTGCAGGCCGGGCCGCCGGCCGAAGCGCTGTCGGCGTGGTTGATGAGTCGTTATCCGGACAGCTGGTGCGTCAGCCCCGCGCGCCAGTCGCTGCTGTGGTGCCGCCCGGCCGGCGCGGCGCTGGACGAGGCGCGCCTGCTCGAGCGCCTGCAGCGCCATGGCTGGGAGATCGAGCGCCTGGCCCTGGGTAGCCCGGCGCAAAGCCTGGAGCAGTTGCGCCGGGGTTATCGTCGAGTGCGTGACCTGCTGGCTTATGGCCGCGAGGTATTGCCCGCCGAGCGTTTGCTGAACCTTGCGCGTTATCGCTTGCCGGTACTGCTCTGGCGGCACCGTAACGACGATGCGCTGGACGAGTTGCTCGAACCGCTGCAACGCATTAGGGCCAAGGACACCAGCGGTCAGTTGCTTGCCACCCTGCGTGCCTGGTGCGCCCATGACGGCCAGAGCCAGGCGTGTGCAGATGCTTTGGGTATTCATCGCAATAGTCTTCGATACAGGTTGGAACGCATTGCTGAGTTAGGGGAGGTGAATCCGACGAAGATGGATGGAATGTTAAGTCTTTACTTGGGCATGCAACTTTTGGTCGTGCGATGACTTGCAGGCTGAAAGAAACGTTGGCGGCGCTCGGCGCTAGCCAAAGTCTCAAGCTGCTTGTTTTTAAATGCTGAATTCGAATGTTCCCGTAGTGTTTCTAATGTCTGCTTCGGCGGCATCGGACGAAGGCATTCGCCCAAACACTCCCCCTACGCTTTTGTGCATCCGACCGAGGCCGCTGTAGCGTGTAGCTGTCAGCATGCGCGGTAACAGGACAGGAGAACCGCCATGAAAATCGTCATCGCCCCCGACTCGTTCAAGGACAGCCTCGATGCTGCCGGTGTCGCCAGCGCCATCGCCGCAGGGCTGGCCGAGGTCTGGCCCCAGGCCGAACTGATCGAGTGCCCGATGGCCGATGGCGGCGAGGGCACCCTGGAGGCGATCGTCGCCGCCAGCCAGGGCGAACAGCGGCGCCAGGTAGTGCGCGGCCCGCTCGGCGCACCTGTCGAGGCCACGTGGGGCTGGCTGGCGCAAAGCCGTACCGCGGTGATCGAAATGGCCCAGGCCAGTGGCATCCAACTCGTGCCCGGCGCCTGTCGCGATGCCTGCCGCAGCAGCACCTGGGGCACTGGCGAGCTGATCGCCGCCGCGTTGGCGGCCGGTGCCCGGCGCATTGTCCTGGCCATCGGCGGCAGCGCCACCAACGACGGCGGCAGTGGCATGCTGCGTGCCCTTGGCCTGCGCCTGCTCGATGCCGCCGGCCAGCCGCTGGCCGAAGGTGGCCTGGCCCTGGCGCAACTGGCGCATATCGATGCCAGCGATCTCGACCCGCGCCTGGGCGAAGTGCAGGTGGACGTTGCCGCCGATGTCGACAATCCCCTGTGTGGCGTCAACGGTGCCTCGGCGATCTTCGGGCCGCAGAAGGGTGCCAGCCCCGAACAGGTGCAGGCACTGGACCAGGCCTTGGGGCATTTTGCCGAGCACTGTGCCGGCCTGCTGGGCAAGGATGTGCGCAACGAGCCGGGCAGTGGTGCGGCCGGAGGCATGGGGTTCGCGGCCAAGGCGTTCATGGGGGCGCAGTTCCGCCCTGGCGTCGAGGTGGTTGCCGAACTGGCCGGCCTGGACGCCCTGGTGCAAGGCGCCGACCTGGTGATCACCGGGGAAGGGCGTTTCGATGCCCAGACCCTGCGCGGCAAGACCCCATTGGGCGTGGCGCGGGTGGCCAAGCGCCATGGCGTGCCGGTGCTGGTGCTGGCCGGCACGCTGGGTGCCGGCTACGAACAGTTGTACGCCCATGGCATCGATGCCGCCTTTGCCCTGGCCAATGGACCGATGACCCTGGAGCAGGCCTGTGCCGAGGCCGGTGCGCTACTCAAGGCGCGGGCGGGTGATCTGGCGCGCTTGTGGCAGGTCGCTCATCTCGCCAGGTGACACCTGTCGTACTGCATTCATCAAGGCTGCGGCGTCAGTGCCATCATCCGCTCCACCCCCGCATATTCCTGATGCCCCACAGGCACCAGCCCAGTGGCTTCCTGTGAAGCGACGAACGCTGCCAGCGCTTCCGGGGTTTCCAGCATTGCCTTGCGCAAGCGCGCCTTGAGCGTCGGACACAGCCCGGCGCTGAACACATACGGGTCGTAATAGATCGGCGCCGAACGCCATAGCACCTGCAGGCGCGCCGGGGCGATGGCGTGGCTGGCCAGGTAGGCATCGGCCCGCTCGCTGGCGACGAAGGCCGCGTCCACCCGGCCAGCGAGCAACGCATCGAGCGCCTTGTCATGATTGCCGGCATACACCAGCGCGCCGAAGTAGCGCGCTAGCGGCATGTTCACCTGCCCGGCGAACTCGACACTGGGCACCAGGCTGCCGGAGGTACTGGCCGGGTCGCTCAGCGCCACCCGGGCTCCACGCAAGGCATCGAGGCTGGCCGGGCCATCGGCACGTGCCAGCAACAATGCCTGGTAATGATTCCCGGCTGGCGTGTAGGGCCCGGCGGCGAGGGTGAAGGTGGCGAATGGCAGGATGCGCGGGTCGCGCCGATGGGCGAGGATGTACGACGCAGGCCCCAGCCGGGCGATATCGACGCCTCCGGAAACCACCGCGTCGACCACGCTCTCGTACGAAGCGCTCAGCACCAGTTCCACTGGTACCCCGGCCGCCTGGCTGAGGCGTTCGAGCAATGGCTGGTGCTCGCGAGTCATCTGCTCGACGCTCTTGAACGGGATCACCGCCAGGCGCAGGCTGTGCGGATTGCACGTGGCCAGGGCGGCCTCGGCCAGCCATTGGGCCATGGCCACGGCTGCCAGGATCTTCACTACACGCATGCCTTCTCCTCGTGGCTGTTGAAGGGGGGATAGTCGTACAACTGCGCCGCCGACAGGGGCCGGCTGAAGTGGTAGCCCTGGGCGATGTCGCAGCCAGCCAGCTTCAGGCACACCACCTGCTCGCGGGTCTCGACGCCCTCGGCCACCACTTCCAGCCCCAGGCGCTTGGCCAGGATGATGGTCGAGGACACGATCGGGCTGTCGTCATGGCTGTTGCACAGTGGCGCGATCAGCGCGCGGTCGATCTTGAGCTTGGACAGCGGCAGCGCCTGCAGATGGGCGAAACCGGCGTAGCCACGGCCGAAATCGTCGAGGCTGATCCCCAGTCCGGCGCGGCGCAGGCGGTGCAGGTGTTCCACGGCGGTGCCCTCGGGCTCGAGCACCGTGGTCTCGGTGATTTCCAGCTCCAGGCGCCGGGAGGGGATGCCGTAGTAGTCGAGCTCGGCGAGCAAGCGCTCGCTGAAATCGGCCTGGCGCAGTTGCAGTGCCGAGACGTTGACCGCCAGGCACGCGCCATGGTCGCGCAAGCACCAGCGCGCCAGCTCCTCGCAGGCCAGGCGCAGCACCTCCCAGCCCAGTTCGACGATGAAGCCGCTGCGCTCGGCGACGCCGATGAAACGGTCCGGGTAAAGCAGGCCGAACGCGGGATGGTCCCAGCGCACCAGCGCTTCGTAGCCCAGCACCTGCAGGGTGTCGAGGCGGATCTGTGGCTGGAAGTGCAGGACGAACTGGCGCTCGGCCAGGGCGCTGCCGAAGGCTTGTTCGAGGGTGAAGGCCTGGATGTCGGCGAGGTTCAGCGAAGGGTCGAAGAAACGGTACTGGGCGCGTCCGGCCTGCTTGGCCGAGTACATCGCGGCGTCGGCACAGCGGATCAGGCTGTCGATGTCCTGGCCATCGCGCGGACAGATGCTCACCCCGACACTGGGGCTGGTGTTGACCTCCTGGCCGTCGAGGGCGTAGGTGGCCGAGAGCTTTTCCACCAACGCACGAACCCAGGCGTCGATCTGTTCCTCGCCGCGCTCGCCGGCCAGCAGCACGACGAACTCGTCGCCACCGAAGCGCGAGGCCTCGTCGCCTGATTCCAGCAGGCGCTGGATGCGTCCGGCCACGGCCTGGAGCAACAGGTCGCCGATCTTGTGGCCAAGCGAGTCGTTGATCGACTTGAAGCGGTCCATGTCGATGAACAGGATCGCCAGCAAACGGCGCCTGCCGCGCTGCTGGGTGAGCGCCTGGGCGGCCATCTCGACGAACTGGCGGCGGTTGTGCAGGCCGCTGAGGTGGTCGGTGGCGGCGGCCTGGCTGCTGCGCCGGTGCTCGTCTTCCAGGCGCCCGATCAGTTGCTGGTTGACCTGCTGCGCGCGCTCCAGCTCGGCGAACGCCTCCTGGCGCTTGTGCAGCAGGCGCAGGCCCCAGGCCAGGCTGGCGAGGATCATCAGGGTCATGCTCAGGTTGAGCCAGAACTGGCGATCGGCCGTGAGCAGTGCAGGGGCGAGGATCTCGTCATGGCGCTGACTGACGACAACGCTGAAGCCGCGCTCGGGCACTCGCCGGTACAGGCTCTGGAAGGGCCCCTCGAGACTGTACTGGGTGAGCTGGCCACTGGCCTCGCCCGCGTCCGGCAAGCCCGGCAACAGCGCTTCGCCGGCCACCACCACGCCGCTGGTGTCGATGCGCAGGCGCTCCTGGCCATCGTCCTGGAGCAGGCGCACCAGCCCGGTGTGGCCCAGGTCGATGTGCTGGAACAGCACCGCCAGGTAACCGATGTCCAGCTGTACCACGAGGATGTTGTCGATCTCGCGGCCCGGCAGGTCGGTCAACGGCAGCAGGAACGGCAGGCGCCAACTGGGCAGCACCGATGCCGGACTGGCCGCCGCCATCCGGGGCAGGAAAGCCTTGAAGCCATGCTGCCCGACGTGGTGCTTGAGCTGCTCGAGCCAGGCCTGGGGCAATTGCGCCGGCTCGTCGCCGTGGCTGGAGGAAAGCAGCCGGCCGTTGTGGTCGTACAGGCTCATGCGCTTGAACACCGGGTCCTCGGCGAGGATCCGCGCCAGGCTCAGGTTGCCCTGGCGCAGGCGCTTCATGTCGTCCTGGGTGACCCGACCGACAGCCTGGGCCCGGTCGACCAGCTGGCGCAGGTTCTCGGCGACGATGCTGGCCAGGTTGAGGTGCTCGATGGCCTTGGCCGAGAGCGCATCCTGGCGCGAAGCGGCTTTCTGATTGAAGTGCAGCCCCCACAGGAAGGTCAGGGTCGCGGCGCACAGCATCAGCAACAGCAGGGGCAACAGCCCCGCGGAAGAGCGGGAACGGCGGATCACGGCTGGTTTCCCCGGCCTTGGGTGGTCGGCAGAAAATACGACAGGCAAATGACAGCGCGATGACTGGTGGCAGATTGCCTCCAGGCGAATGCCGGGCTGATGAACCTTTCATGACAAAAGTTCGGTAGCAAAGCGCCATCTCCGTCAAGCCAGGGACACGGACGAAGCGTCTGCCCGAGGGGCCACGACGCGTCGCGGGAGCAGGCTGGGGAGCGGGGCGATGGGAACTATGGAGCGCTACACGAAAGTGGGAATGCAGGAGCTGGACCAGCGCCTGGCGAAGATCGTCGAGGCGGCGCGCAAGCAGCCGGTCTCGGTGTACCGCTACGGCGCGCCGTGGGTCTGGATCGTGTCCCAGGAGGACTGGCAGGGGGCCCTGCGCGAAGTGGCCAGTTGCGTGCCACCGGGACATTCGCTGGCGCTGCTCAGGCCACGCATCGAAGCGCTGCTCGGCGAGCACCAGGTGCCATTGGCGCGACTGGCCGAGCAACAGGGCATGAGTATCGCCCCGCACACGCTGATGCAGGTGCTGCTGCTGCAGTTGCTGTACTCGGTGCCCAGCGAGAAGCAGCTCTACGAGCAGTTGAACTACAACCTGCTGTTCCGCTGGTTCGCCGGGCTGGAGCTGAAGTCGCGGATGTGGAGCTTCAGCCTGTTCAGTCACGACCTCGGCGTGCTGCTCGGCAACGCGATGGCCGTGTCGCTGCTGCAGCGCATGGTCGATGAAGTGCTGGGCGCCAGTCTGCAGGGCATGCCCGAGTTCAGCCTCAACCTGGCCCTGCTGCACAGCTGGCTGGCCCGTCACCACGGCCAGGGTTCGCCCGACAATCACTAGAAACCATTCGAATTCCTGGCGCTCAAGGGGGCGGTGTGGAGCACTTTTTCTTCAAGCGATGCGGCATGGGCGCAGGGGCACTGCTGTGCCTGCTGGCGACCCAGGCAAGCGCCGACGAGGCACCGACCCAGCCTGAGCGGCGGGTCGAGATCAACGAATACGTGGTGCGCGGCAACAGCGTGCTCGATGCCCAGGCAATCGAGGAGGCGGTGTACCCGTACCTGGGCCCGGACAAGACCCTGGCCGACCTCGAGGGCGCCCGCGAAGCGCTGCAGAAAAGCTACCAGGCCCACGGCTACCAGTCGGTGTTCGTCGAGCTGCCGGAGCAGAAGGTCGAAGGTGGCATCGTCTACCTGCAGGTGAGTGAAACCAAGGTCGGCCGTGTGCGGGTGGTTGGCGCCAAGCACCATTCGCCGGTGGAGATCCGCGAGCAGGTGCCGGCGCTGGAGGAGGGCAAGGTACCCGACTTCGAACAAGTGCAGGCAGAGCTGGCGACCCTCAACCGCACCCCGGGCCGCCAGGTCATGCCGCTGGTGCGCGAAGGGCAGCGGCCCGGCACCATGGATGTCGACCTGCAGGTCGAGGACAAGCAGCCCTGGAACCTCAGCCTGGGCCTGAACAACGACCACAGTGCCGACACCGAGCAATTGCGCAGTGTCGTCAGCCTTGGCTACAACAACCTGTGGCAGGCCGGCCACAGCGTGTCGCTGACCTGGTTCACCGCGCCGCAGGACCGCAACAACGCCGAGGTCTGGTCCGGTTCCTACGCCGCGCCGCTGAACGAGCGCTGGACCTTGCAGTTCTCCGGCTATCACTCCGACAGCAACGTGGCCACGGTCGGTGGCACCAATGTGCTGGGCAAGGGGCATTCCTATGGCGTCTCGGTCGTCTACAACCTGCCGGGTGTCGGCGCCTGGGCCAATGCCTTGTCGATCGGCATCGACTTCAAGGACTTCGAGGAACAGGTCGGACTGGGCGGCAACAGCGACAAGGTACCGCTCAAGTACGCACCGATCACCCTGGGCTACAACGGCTACCGCTTCACCGAACAGGACCAACTGAGCCTGGGCCTGAACCTGGTCGCCGGTACCCGCCGGCTGTTCGGCTACGGCAGCGACGACGGCGACTTCGACTACAAGCGCTACCGCGCCAACCCCAGCTTCGCCGTGCTCAAGGGCGACACCAGCTACACCTTCGACTTCGCCGGCAACTGGCAGAGCGCATCGAAACTCGCGTTCCAGCTGGCCTCCGGCCCGCTGGTGTCGAACGAGCAGTTCGCCGCCGGTGGCGCCACCTCGGTGCGTGGCTACCTGGCCGCCGAGCGCACCGGTGACGATGGCGTGCTGTTCTCCCAGGAGCTGCGCACGCCGTCCATCGGCCGCTATGTCGGCAACTACATCAGCGACTGGCGCTTCTACCTGTTTGCCGAGGGCGCCCAGTTGCGACTACAGGACGCCCTGCCCGAGCAGGACGACAGCTACAGCCTGGCCAGTGTCGGCATCGGCACCCGCGCCACGCTCAACGACTGGTTGTCCGGCAGCCTCGACTGGGCCGTGCCGCTCAAGGACGGCCCCAACACCGACAAGAACGACTCGCGGGTGCACTTCAGCGTGCAGGCGACCTTCTGAGCCCAAATCAACGAATCACCGACCGGCATCGACCCTGGAGACCTCTCATGCAACGCCTGATCTTGACCCTGCTGCTGTGCCTGGGCTTCGCCCTGCCCGGCAGCGCCAGCGCCTGGTGGCAGGACGACTGGATGTACCGCAAGCAGATCGCCGTGGACACCACCCCCCAGGGCGCCGGACTGACCCAGGCGCTGGGCCGCACCGCGCTGCTGGTGCGCCTGCACACCGGCAACTTCAGCTTCGACGGCATCAGTGAGAGCGGCGCCGACATCCGTTTCGTCGGCGCTGACGACAAGACCGTGCTCAACCACCATGTTGAGCAGTTCGACCCGCTGATGGGCATGGCACTGATCTGGGTCGATGTGCCGCGCATCGAGGCCGGCCAGCGCCAGGAACTGTGGATGTACTACGGCAACCCCAAGGCCCAGGCGCCCAACGGCCAGCCGAGCTTCGACGCCGACTACACCGCGCTGTACCACTTCGACGGCGCGACCGCGCACGATGCCAGCCCGTATGGCAACCAACTGCAAGGCCCGGTGGTTGCCGTCGACGGGGTGATCGGCCGCGCTATCCAGCTTGGCGGTCAGCCACTGCAACTGCCGGCCAGCGCCTCGCTGCAGTTGCCTGCCGGTGGCGCGTTCACCTTCAGCACCTGGCTGCGCCAGGACCAGGCAGTCGGCGAGCAACTGCTGCTGGCCCGTCGTGACGCGGGCCACAGCCTGCTGCTGGGCCTGGCCCAGGGTGTGCCGTTCGTCGAGGTCGACGGCCAGCGCGCCAGCGCCAACCAGTCGCTTTCCGCCGGCCAGTGGCAACACCTGGCACTGGTGGGCGAGGGCGGCAACCTGAGCCTGTTGCTCGAAGGACAACCGGTGGCACGCCTGGCGACCAGCCTGCCGGCCTTCACCACCGCGGTGGGTATCGCCGGCGACCTGCCGCCAGCCGAAGGCGAGTCGCCCAGCCCATTCGCCGCCTTCGTCGGGGCCCTGGACGAGCTGCGGATCTCCCGCGTGGCCCGCAGCCAGGCGAGCCTGCAGGCCGACGTGCTGGCCCAGGGGGCCGAATCGCGCCTGGTGAGCTATGGCGTCGATGAAGAACAGTCGGGCTTCGGCTTCGGCAGCCTGGGCTTTCTGCTCAAGGCCGTGCCGATGGATGCCTGGGTGATCATCGCCGTACTGCTGCTGATGATGGTGCAATCGTGGGTGATCATGCTGCGCAAGCAGCGCGCGCTGAACCGCGTCACCACCGCCAACGCCCTGTTCCGTGAGCGCTTCGCCACGGTCGGCACCCGCCTCGAGCAGTTCGCCGACGACCGCGATTTGCATGTGCAACTGCACGACTCGTCGCTGTGGCGCCTGTATGGGGTGGCCGTGCAGGAAATCCGCACCCGCCGCGCCCAAGGCGCCGATACCAGCGCTGTGTCCGCCGCCACCATCGAAGCCATCCGCTGCTCCATGGACGGCGTGCGTACCCGTGAGAACCAGGTGCTGTCGGCGAAGCTCTCGACCTTGTCCAACGCCATCGCCGGCGGCCCGTACATCGGCCTGCTGGGCACCGTGCTGGGGATCATGGTGGTGTTCCTCGGCACCGCCATGGCCGGCGACGTCAACATCAACGCCATCGCCCCAGGCATGGCCGCGGCGTTGCTGGCCACCGCCATGGGCCTGTTCGTCGCCATCCCCGCGCTGTTCGGCTACAACCGCCTGACCACCCGCAATCGCGAGGTCAGCGCCGACATGCGGGTATTCGTCGACGAATTCATCACTCGGCTGGCCGAGCTGCATGGCGAAGGGCAGGCCGGCGAGGCGGCCCATCGCCAGGCCGAACGCATCCACAACCCGTCGGTTCCGGCGTGAGGGCGCAGCCATGGCATCCGTGAACAACGCCCATGACGACGACGCCGACGCCGCGGTCGACAGCATCAACATCACGCCGTTGGTGGATGTGCTCATGGTGGTGCTGGTGATGTTCATCCTCACCGCCACCGCCCAGGTTTCCGGCATCCAGGTCCAGTTGCCCAAGGCCAGCGCCTCGGTGTCGCTGGCCCAGCCCAAGACCAAGGCGATCTCGATCAACGACGCCGGCCAGGTGTTCCTCGACGCCTACCCGGTGACGTTGCAGGAACTGGAGGACCGGCTGCGCAGCGAGAAAGCGCGCAATCCGGACTTCCCGCTGATCGTGCGCGGCGACGCCGGGGTGCAGTACCAGAAGGTGGTCGAGGTGCTCGACCTGTTGCGCCGTCTGGAGCTGGCCCAGGTCGGGCTGGTCACCGGCAAGCCGAATCAGGGATGAGGACCGGCATGGAACGTACAGCCAATCCTCGTCGGCTGCTGTTCTGGGCGGTGCTGGCCGTGGTCGGCGCCGGCCTGGCCTGGCTGCTGTGGCAGTGGGCCAACGACATGGCCGGGGTGCGCCGCGAGGCGCCCAAGGTACCGGCGATCATCCCGCTGCCGCCGCCACCACCACCGCCTCCGGAGCCGCCCAAGGAGCCCGAGCCACCGGTCGAGGAAAAGATCGTCGAGCCCGAGCCGGTACCCGAGGCCGAGGAGGTCAAGCCCGCCGAGGACGCTCCGGATCCGGCGCAGGACCTGGCCGAGCCGATGCAGATGGACGGCGACGCCCAGTCCGGCAGCGACAGCTTCAACGTCGGCGCCGGCAAGGGCGCAGGCATGGCAGGAGGTGGCGCAGGCGGCCTGGGCAGTGGCACCTACAGCCAGTACCTGGCCTACGCCTTCCAGCGCCTGCTGCGGGAGACCCCCGAGCTGCGCAACCTGGTGTTCAACCTGCAGGCCGAGATCTGGCTCAGCGCCGCCGGGGAGATCACCCGCGTCGAGCTGCTGCGCTCCAGCGGCGAGCCGCAGGTCGACGCCCAGGTGCTGGCGGCCCTGCGCGCCGCCCGTGCCCTCGACCAGCGTCCGCCCGCCAGCCTTACGTTGCCGGTGAAAGTCGCCCTGCAGGGGCGCCGGCCATGAACAACGAAGCACGACTGACCAACAGGAGTTGCACAACCATGAAGTGCCCAGTGAACCGATTGACCCTGGCGCTCGGCCTGCTGGCCGCGGCCACCGCGGTCGGTCCGGCAGTCGCGCAGGCCGCCCCGTCGGATAACGCGACCGTCAACCTGATCCGCCTGCTGGTGGAACAGGGCGTGCTCAAGCAGGACAAGGCCGATGCCCTGATCGCCCAGGCCGAGCGCGAGGCCCAGCAGGCCCGCGCCGCCAGCAGCGCGCCGATCGTTGCCCAGGCCCCGGCGGCCAACGGCGAGGTGCGGGTGCAGTATGTGCCGGCCATCGTTCGTCAGCAGATTCGCGACGAGATCAAGGCCGAGGTGATGCACACCGCCAAGCAGGAAAACTGGGCGGCGCCCAACAGCTTCCCCGACTGGGCCTCGCGCATCAGCTTCGACGGCGACCTGCGCCTGCGTGGCGAGTCGCGCTACTACGCCGATGGCAACAGCAACGAGATCGTCGACTTCGCCAAGCTCAACGACAAAGGCCCGTACGACGTCAACCCCAACAGCAGTTCGAGCCTGCCACCACTGCTCAACACCCGCGAAGACCGCGACAGCATCCTGCGCCTGCGGGCACGCTTCGGCCTCAAGGCACAGCTGGCAGAGGACTGGGTGGCGGGTATCCGCATCGCCACCGGTGGCAACAACAACCCGGTCTCGACCACCCAGAACCTCGGCGGTGGTTTCGGCAAGAAGGACATCTGGCTCGACCAGGGCTATGTCAGCTGGAGTCCCAGCGAGCGCCTGACCCTCACCGGTGGCCGCATTGCCAACCCGTTCATGTCCACCGACATCCTGTATTCCAACGACCTCAACTTCGACGGCCTGGCGGCGCTCTTCAACCAGCCGGTGAACCGTGACCTCAGTGTGTTCGGCACAGTCGGCGCCTTCCCGGTGCAGTACAGCGACGACAGCGCCAGCAGCAACGGCTTCGACAAGGAAGGCAGTGACAACAAGTGGCTGTATGGCGCGCAGCTCGGCGCCAAGTGGGCGATCAACGACCACCACCGGCTCAAGGGCGCGATGGCCTACTACCGCTTCGACGACATCGCTGGCCAACGCTCCAGCCCCTGCGCCCCGTGGGACGGCCAGCCCGGCTGCGACAGCGACGAGACCCGGCCGACCTTCATGCAGAAGGGCAACACCGTGTTCCTGCTGCGCGACATCACGCCGAACCCGGCCAATCCGGCGGCGACGCCGCAACCGCAGTTCGTCGGCATCGCCTCGGAGTTCGAGCTGCTCGACCTCAACCTGGTGTGGGACGCCGACCTGCCGCATGACTTCAAGCTGCGCAGCCAGGCCAACTACATCCACAACCTGGCCTACGATGAAGGCGACATGCGCAAGCGCTCGGCCGGCCAGCTCGCCAACAACATCGACGCGAACGGCAACATCAAGAGCGGCAGCGACGCCTGGATGTTCCAGTTCACCCTGGGCAATGCCCTGGACATGCGCAAGGCGGGGGACTGGAACCTGTTCGCCGGCTACAAGCGCATCGAACCGGACGCCCTGCCGGATGGTTTCAACGACTCGAGCTTCCACCTCGGCGGCACCAACGCCAAGGGTTATTTCCTCGGTGGCAACTACGGCCTGGCCAACAACGTCTACGCTACAGCACGCTGGTTGAGCAGCGAGACGGTCTACGGCGCGCCGTTTGACATCGATGTGCTACAACTTGAAGTCAACACGCGGTTCTAGGGAAGGAGCACGGGGATGAACAAGGGAGCCTACCGCCGTCGTTGCACCTGGTTGATACTGGCCCTGGGCGCAAGCCTGGCGGCCTCGGTGTCGGCCGACACCCTCGAAGAGCGTCTACGCGCCCAGTTGCGCAGCACCACCCAGCAATTGCAGGCACTGCAGAGCGAGCAGGCCCAGGCCAGCGTTGCCCGCCAGGCGGCCGAGCAGCAGCGTGACGCGGCTCTGGGCCAGGTACGCGAGCTCACCGCGCAGTTGGCCAAGGCGCGCGGCCAGAGCGAGCAACTGGCCGGCCAGCAACAGGCCGTGCACAGCCAGGCCCAGGCGCTGGTGGCCAGCAGCAACGAGCAATTGCACAAGTACAAGCAAGCCTATGAAGAACTGCTGGGCATGGCCCGGAGCAAGGAGGGCGAGCGTGCCAGCCTGCAGGCGCGCCTGGCCGAGCGCGACGGCCAGGTGCAGCAGTGCCAGGCACGTAACCAGCAGATGTACGGGGTGGCCAAGGAAATGCTGGCCGCCTACGAGAAGGTCGATATCGCCGATGTGGTGAAACTGCGCCAGCCGTTCGCCGGCAGCGCCCGGGTGAGGTTCGAGGAGCTTGCCCAGGCCTATGGCGACAAACTCTACGAAAGCCAGTTCGACGCCCCACCGGGCGTGATGCAGTGACGTTCCATCACCTTTTTCATAACAGCAAGGAAGGCAAGACATGACCGAAGTCACCCTGATCGAAACCGTTAGCGCCGACTCCCTCACCAAGCTGTTGCAGGATGCCGGCTGCCGGGTCAACCGCAGCGAGCAGAATGCCGTGGTGCAGTTGCTCAGCGCCAGCCAGGGCGTGGGCTATGCCGTGCGATTCGGCAACCGGGCCGTGGACAAGGACGGTGAGTTTCTCGATTTCACTTTCAGTTGCGCCTTGCGCATCCAGGGCGAGTTGCCCCAGGGCCTGGCCGAGCTGTGGAATGCCAGCCGCCGCTTCGCCCGTCTGTCGGTGCAAGGCGAGTTCCTGGTGATGGAGAAGGATGTGGTGGTCGCCGATGGCGTCAGCGAGAAGCACTTGCTGGGCAGCCTGGTGCTGTGGGATCGCCTGTTGCAGGAGTTCATCGTCTACCTGCGCGACTACAGCCGCAATGTCGCTGAGCAGGGCGCCGAGGCGGTCGAGCGTGATGCAGTGAGCGCCTCGTGACGGCGCGCACTTTCTGGGCCGGCGCCGGTGCGCTGGCCGTTGTCGCGGTAGCCGTCGCCCTGGCCTTGCGCCCGGGCGACGAGCCGGTGGCGGCGGCCCGTTCGCTGCCGGCGGCCACCTCGTTGCCGGCCGATAGCGGCCCCAGCCTGGCCCGGTTGGGCGACCAGCAGGTCGGCAGTGGCGAGCTCAAGGCGCTGTTCAGCCAACTGCCGGAGGACACCCGCAGTCGCCTGCGCGGTGATCGTCCAGCCCTGGAGGCGTGGATTCGCACCCGTCTGGCGGAAAAGACGCTGTACCAGCAGGCCGAGGCCCAGGGCTGGCTGCAGCGTCCGGATATCCAGGCCCAGACCCGTGCGGCGACCGAACAGATCGTCTTGCGCGACTACCTCGACTCGGTGAGCAAGGTCGCCGATGACTACCCCAGCGAAGCCGAACTCAAACAGGCCTACGAGGCCGGCAAGGCCGGCTTGCAGCTGCCGGTGCGCTATCGCCTGAGCCAGATCTTCCTGCGGGTGGCCAACCCGAAGGATGACGAGGCGGTACACAAGCAGGCGCTGGCCCTGGCCAAGCAGGCCCAGGCGGGCGATGCCGATTTCGCCGCGCTGGCCCGCACGCACTCGCAGGATGCCGAGACGGCCGCCAAGGGCGGGGACACCGGCCTGCAAGCCCTGGCGCAGTTGTTGCCAGAGGTGCGCGGGGTGGTGCCCAAGCTCAAGGTCGGCGCTGTCAGCGAGCCGGTGCAGAGCGCGGCGGGTTATCACATCATCAAGCTGGTCGAACAGCAGCCTGCCAGGGCCGCGACGCTGGAGGAGGTCGCTCCGCGCCTGCGCCAACTGCTGCGCGCCCAGCGCCAGGAGCAGGTAGCCAAGGCCTATGTCGAGGGGATGTTCGACAACGCGACACTGAGTATCGATGGCGCGGCGCTCAACCAGGTGCTGGAGAGCAGCCGTTAATCCTTAACCATGGAAGAACCGGGCCCGTGGACACGGGCCCGCGGGAGGCGAGGGATGCCGATCGAACTGTCCCGGGGGCGACCCCCGGAAACTGCCATGCCTGTCGTTCGCCCCCAGGTGCCGCTGGCCCTGGACGAACAGACGCTGAACTGTTTCGTGGTCACCGCACGCTGTGGCTGCTTCATGCAGGCCGCGCGGCGGCTCAATCTCAAGCCGGTGGCATTGCGCAAGCGCCTGGCGGTGCTGGAGGCGCGACTGGGCTATGGCTTGTTCGTCAACCGCAACAACAACCCGGTGTTGAGCCAGCAGGGCGAGCGGCTGTTGTCGATTCTCCAGGCCCGTGAACCTGCCGTGCTGCCGCCTGAGCCCTGTGCCGCGCCCACCCGGGTGCGCCTGGCAGTGGCCGAGCCTTTGTTGCAGGACCTGCTCGGGCGCAACCTGATCAACTTCGTTCGCCAGCATGCCGGCATGCGCCTGGAGGTGGACACCTTCGACGCCAGCCAGACGCCCGGCCGGGAGGTCGACGTGGCGCTGTGGCTGGGGGACCTGCAGCACGGTGCCCGTGCCACGGACTTCGCCGGCGCCCAGCCGGAGGCGCTGGCAACCCTGGAATACCTGCCGCACATTGCCAAGCGCTACGCTCGCGAGGCGAATCGGCCGGCCAGCCTGGCCGACCTGCAGGACTATATGCTGGTGCAATGGCAGGGCGAGGCGGGCGTGGTGGCATTGACGCCGTGGCACAGCCTGTTGCAGAGCCGTTCGACTGGGGTGACGCAGATCCAGGACTACGACATGTACTGCCAGTTGATCAAGTGCAGCGCGAGCGTGGGCCTGCTGCCCCATTACGCGTCTCATCTGGACCGCGGCCTGCTGGCGTTGCCGGGAATGTTCCGGGAACCGATGCGCAGACGCGTGTGGCTAGCCGTGAATGCCGACACCGAGGGCGATCCGTTGGTGCAGGTAATGGTGGCGGCGATCCGGGCGGCATTCGACGAGCGTCGGGAGTGGTTTGCCGGGATATGAAGCGCTTGCCGCTCAGCCGGCCTTGCGCAAGGTGAGGTTGACGCGGCGTTCGCCCAGGCGTGGATGCACGCCTGGCTTGATGGGCAGCACGCCATGAAAGCGCAGGCGATCTTCCCCGCCCCATACCAGCACATCGCCATGGCTGAGCGGCACTCGCCGGGTACGGTCGGCGCGCTGCAGGCCGCCGAGCAGGAACACGGCCGGCAACCCCAGTGACACCGAGACGATGGGATGCCCGTGATCCCGCTCATCGCGGTCCTGGTGCAGGCTCAGGCGGGTGCCAGGCAGGTAGTGGTTGATCAGGCAGGCATCCGCAATGAAGTCCGGGAACCCGGCTGCCGCTGCGGCGGCGCTGGCCAGTTCGAGCAATGCCGCGGGCAGTTCGGGCCAGGGCTTGCCGGTGAGCGGGTCTGTAGGGGTGTAGCGGTAGCCATGGTCGTCGCTGATCCAGCCGAGGCTGCCGCAGTTGCTCAGGGCCACGGCCATGCGCAGCCCGCCGGGTGTCTGCATGTGGCGCCATGGCGCGGCGCGCAGCACAGGCCGCAACCCGTCGAGCAGCTGTTCGACCACTGGCAGGGCAAAGCCTGGAAGCAGCACGGTATGGCTGGCTAGCCGTTGTGGTTGTGTATCGAAGAGGTCGAGGTCGGACTGGATCATTGCTGTGCCGCCGGAGCGTGAATACGGGAAGTGTATCCCCGACAAGGACCAGCGCCCAGCCGTGCAATGAAACAGGTGCTTCAACTCCAGCTTGTGGCTGTTGCTCTTGTTTGGGCTTTTAAGCGCGCAATAGTCCAGGCGCCCCCATTGCGACTTCAGAAGGCCAGGTGTAGATGCGCATACATCCCGCAAAACCACCACCTCAGTCCCAACCCCAAGGTGATATCAGTTCGCTTGCACCCCGCAAACCCCGATCTATGCTCAGGAACACCCCGTGGCCACAAGGAGACCCGGCTCATGTTCGAGTACCATCGCAAGTCCGACCTGGTCGAGATCCAGCGTTGCCGCCAGGCCCTGTCCACCATGGAGGCGAAGCTGGCCGCGATCAGCCGTTCCATGGCGATGATCGAGTTCGCCCCCGATGGCACCATTCTCGATGCCAACGAGCATTTCTGCGCGACCATGGGCTACAGCGCCGATGAAGTCCGTGGCAAGCACCACCGGATCTTCTGCGACCCGGCCTACGCCAAGAGTGCCGAGTACCAGCAACTGTGGCGGGAGCTGGGCCAGGGCAAGGCCATCAGCGGCACCTTCGAGCGCCTGACCAAGGATGGCCGGGAAGTCTGGCTCGAGGCCAGCTACATGCCGGTGCTCGACGAGCGCCAGCAGGTCACCAGCGTGATCAAGGTGGCCTCGGACATCACCCGCCATGTCAACGAAGAGCACGAGAGCGAAAGCCTGCTCAAGGCCATCGGTCGCTCCATGGCGGTGGTCGAGTTCACCCCGGCCGGACGGGTGATCAAGGCCAACCAGAACTTCCTGGACACCATGGGCTACCGCCTGGAGGAGGTCAGCGGGCGTCACCACGGCCTGTTCTGCCTGCCCCACGAACGTGAATCCGCCCAGTACCGGGAGTTCTGGGCCTCCCTCAATCGCGGCGAATACCACTCCCACCGTTTCGAGCGGGTCAACAAGCAGGGGCAGACCGTTTACCTGGAGGCGTCCTACAACCCGATCTTCGACAACAAGGGGCGCCTGTACAAAGTGGTGAAGTTCGCCAGCGACATCACCAGCCAGGTCAGCACCCAGCAGACTGCCGCCGATGCCGCTCACGCCAGTTCCGTGCAGACCGACGCCTGCGCGCGCAAGGGCACCCAGGTGGTGCAGCAGACGGTCGAGGTGATCGAGCAGATTTCCGCCGAGCTCAACCAGGCCGCGCGCAGCATCGATGCGGTGAGCAAGCAGTCCGAGGTGATCGGGCAGATCGTCCTGACCATCCGCGGCATCGCCGACCAGACCAACCTGCTGGCGCTCAACGCCGCCATCGAGGCCGCCCGGGCCGGCGAGCACGGGCGTGGTTTTGCCGTGGTGGCCGACGAGGTGCGCAACCTGGCCGCGCGCACCAGCAAGGCGACCCTGGAGATCGTCGAGGTGGTGCGGCAGAACCACGACCTGTCGTTGACGGCAGTAGCCAGCATGCAGTCGAGCCTGACCCGCACCGGGCTGGGCGTGGAACTGGCCAACGAGGCGGGCACGGTCATCATGGAGATCCAGCAGGGTTCACGGCACGTGGTGGATGCGATCAGCCAGATCAGCTCGACCCTGCAATTGCACTGAGGCCTTCGCGCAGTTCCTGCTCCAGCCCCTGCAGGCTCGCGCGAAGGTGCGCGAGCGCCGCGGCTACCGAACGGCCCTCGGCGATGGCGAGCTCCACCGCCTCGCAATCGGCCACCACATGCGTGACCTTGAGCATGCGTGCGCCACCGCGGATACGGTGTACCAGTGGCCCCAGCACGGCCGGGGCCGGCTCGTCGCCGAGGCCCTGTAGGGCCTGCAGATCCTCGCCATTGCTCTCGGCCAGTTGCTGCAACAGGCGCTGGATCAGCTGTTCGTCGTCCTTGGTCAGGTGACGCAGCGCCTGCAAGTCGAAGCCACTGGGGCGGATGGTGGCGCTGACAGTCGCCTGGGGCAGGCAGGCCCGTAGTGCCTGGAGGCCGAGGGGTTTGAACAGGCATTCGTCCATGCCGCTGGCCAGGCAGCGTTCACGCTCCTCGGCCTGGGCATTGGCCGTGATACCGATGATCCGGCAGGGTGGCAGGCCTTTCTCGCGCTCCTCGGCGCGGATGCGTCGGGCCAGTGCATGGCCGTCCATCACGGGCATGCTGCAGTCGCTCATGACCACATCGAATCCGCCCTCTTGCCAGAGCGCCAGGGCTTGTTCGCCCTGCTCGGCGAGCCGGACCTGGTGTCCCAGCGTGTGCAACTGCTTCTCGAGCAGCATCAGGTTGGCCGGATAGTCATCGACCACCAGAATGCGCAGTGGCTTGCCATCTGTCCTGGCCTGTTCGTCGGCCATGACGGGAGTGGCGACGGGGTCGGCGAGCGCCAGGGTGAGACGCACGTCGACCTGGGTACCCAGGCCCTCGAGGCTCTTCAGGGCCAGCTCGCCCCCCATCAGCTCGCACAGGTTGCGGCTGATCGCCAGACCCAGCCCGGCGCCCTGGCGTCCCTTGCGGCCATCGAGCTGGGCAAAAGCGCTGAACAGTCGCGCCTGGTCGGCAGCACTGATGCCCATGCCGCTGTCCTTGACCTGCAGTTCGACCGCGACTGCCCGTCCTGGCGCGGCGCGGGTATCGAGCTTGACCTCGACCAAACCCTGGTCGGTGAACTTGAGGGCATTGCTCAACAGGTTGGACAACACCTGGCGCAGTCGCAGCGGGTCGGCCTGTACCCAGCAGGGCGCGTCCGGCAGCGTGGCCTGCAGGCCGATGCCCTTGAACCTGGCGTTGGCTTCGAAAACGTGCAGCGTGGCCCGGACCAGGTTCACCAGGTCGACGGCCTCCAGTTGCAGGCTCATGTGCCCTGACTCGATGCGCGAGATATCGAGCACATCGCCGATCAGGTCGAGCAGACCGGTTGCCGACGCGTGGGCGGTCTCCAGCGCCTGGGTATCGCTGAAACCGTGGCGGCTATCCTCCTGTGCCAGCTCCAGCAGGCCGATGACTGCGTTCATCGGCGTGCGGATCTCATGGCTCATGACCGCCAGGAAGGTGCTCTTGGCCTGGCTGGCCTGCTCGGCGTCGTTCTTGGCCTGGTGTAATTGCTCGAGCAGGCCGCGGCTCAACGCCAGTTGCTGCTGCAAGGCACGCTGGGCCTCGGTGCGCTGGTGGATCAGCTTGCGCAGGTAGGTGTTCCAGAACACCACGCCCGCCAGCAGCACCGCAGCCAGGGCCAGCACCTGCAGTGCCAGGGTCCGGTAGTTGCGCCAGGGGCTGTCGCTGACCACGGCGTTGGTGCGCCAACGATTGACCAACTGTTCCTGTTCATCGGGTGGAATGCTCAACAAGGCCTTGTCGAGGATCCCCTGCAACTGCGGCAACGCCGGATTGACGGCAAATGCGGCCAAGGCTGGCTCGTCGCCTTGCAGGCCGGCGACCCGCAACTGTCCCTTGAATACCTGGTTGATGAAGTACACGGCATTCACCTGCGAGCTCAGCGCCACGTCGGCATCGCCATTGGCCACTGCCTCCATCAGTTGCAACGGGTTCTCCACCTCGACCGGGCGCATGCCGGGGGATTGACGCAGCAGCTCCTCGAGCAAGGGCGAACCACGCAGCAACGCCACGCGCTGGCCGCTCAGGGGCTGTGTGAGCGGTAGCGGCGGGGCGCTCTGGCGGGTCACCAGTACCCGTGGGCTGATCATGTAGGGGCGGGTATAGCGCAAGCGCTGGGCACGGTGGGTGCCGTAGCCGATTGCGCCGATCATGTCGACCTGGCCTTGCGCGGTGGCTTCGACCATGTCCTCGAAGGAGTCGGACTCGATGATCTGGAAGTTCAGGCCGGTGCGCAGGCCGATCCGCTGCAACAGGTCGACGGCAATGCCACGGGGATGCTGATTGACGTCGGTGAAGCTCAGCGGGGCCAGAGTCGTGTTGATCATCACCTTGATGGTCGGATGACTGGCGATCCAGTCACGCTCCTCGGGGCTGAGGGCATCGAGGCGCCGGTCGAGGAGGGTGCTGGTGCTGCCGCTGGTCCAGCGTCGCAGAATGTTCAGCCGCTCGCTGTCGGCGACACGTCCCAGCGCCTCGTCCACCAGGCGCAACAGCCGGGGGTTGTCGTGGGCCAGGGCGAAGGCGAAGGTGTTGCCTGGCATTTTCACGAAATGATCGACCTTGACCATGCCCTGGAAGCCTTTGGCAATCATGTAGTCGGTACTGATGGCATCGCCCAGGTAGGCGTCGGCCCGGCCCAGCGCCACCGCCGCGATGCCACCCAGGGTCGAGCGGTAGAGGCTCAGTTGCGCCTGGGGAAAGTGTTGCTGCACGGTGGGCAGCGGCAGGTAGTGGTCGACCATCGCCAGGGTGAGCCCGTCCAGGGACTCATTGTCCCGCAAGGT
The DNA here is from genome assembly GCF_011752525.1 of Pantoea sp. Cy-639. Taxonomy (GTDB): domain Bacteria; phylum Pseudomonadota; class Gammaproteobacteria; order Pseudomonadales; family Pseudomonadaceae; genus Aquipseudomonas. The sequence continues at coordinate 217,749 of NZ_VWXI01000008.1, forward strand.
GCTGCGCTGGCGCGAGACAATCACCGGCAGGTCGTCGGCGTAGGCTTGGCTGAGCGCAAGGTTGGCGTCGCTGGCTTCATAGGCGTTGGAGCTGCCGAGCAGGTCGATCTCACCCGCTCGCAGCGCGTTGATTGCCTGAGCCCGGCTGGGGTAGCGGCGGACTTCGACGGGTATGCCCAGCTGTTCGGAGAGCAGGCCGGCGTAGTCGGCGCTGAGACCTTCGTAGTCGGTCAGGCTGGTGTTGATGTCGAAGGGCGGGTAGTCAGGACGCGAGCTGCCAAGCAGCAACCTGCCATGTTCGTCGAGCCATTGCCGGTCCACTGTGGCGAGGACCATGGGCGGTGCGGCGCTCAGTGCCCGCGCCAGCAGACGGCGGTTTTCGCCCGGGACGTCGGCCACGGCGGGAACGGACAGCAAGGCCAGCAACAGGCACAACAGGGTGCGCCTGATCATTGTTCAGACCACCTTGTTGCGCTTGGCGAGATCGACCATCTCCACCAACGACTCGGCCTTGAGTTTCTCCAGGATCCGCCCGCGATAGGTACTGATGGTCTTGGCGCTGAGGTTCATCTGTTCGCCGATCAGCTTGTTGCTCTGTCCGCAACTGAGCCTTCGCAACACTTCCACCTCTCGGTTGGAGAGACTGTGCAGGCGGTCGTTCTCGCTTTCCAGGGTATTGCTGTTGACGGCCATCTGCGGGAAGGTCGAATAACCCTTGACCAGCGCCTTGAGGGCAAATAGCAGGGCATCGAGGTCTTCGTCCTTGTTGACGAAGGCGCTGATACCGGCATCCATGCAGCGACGCACGTAGAGATCGGCGGGTTGCCCGGTAAGGACCATGATCCGCGGGGCCGGCTGGAGCAGCTTCAGGCGCTTGATCACTTCCATGCCGTCCAGGTCAGGCAGTCCGATGTCGAGAATCACCACCTCGGCCTTGGTCTGTTCGGCAAGGCGCGCGGCTTCCTTGCCCTTGCCGGTCTCACCGACCACGGTGAAGCGCTCACTCTCGAGCAGCATGCGCACGGCCAGCCGAACAATGTGATGATCATCGACCAACAACACAGATGTCATTCGGTAACTCCTGTCGATAGGGGCCCGCGCCCTGTCTTGGGTGCTGGAGAGAGCGGCGGGCCTGGTAGGCAGGCGCGCACCTTACGAGGATTCAGGATCCTTGGTAATAGGCGAGTATAGGTGTGTTGAAAAGGCGCGGATACTTTGTTGAAAAGTCCTACAAGGAAGAAAAGCGCGTGCCTCCACGAAAGCCTCTGGCACAGGCCTTAGCCGCAGGACTGGTGTTTTTTCAGTACCCGCTGGGTAGTGGCAGGGTTGTTCTTCAAGGCCTGCCCGGAACGGGGTGGACGGGGGCTCAGCCGACCACCGCAATTGGGGCACTGGTCGTGGAAATGCTGGTCGTTGCAGGCTCGACAGAACGTGCACTCGAACGAGCAGATCAAGGCATCCGGGCTATCGCCCGGCAGGTCGACGTCGCAGCATTCGCAGTTGGGCCGTAGTTCGAGCATGAGCGTGATCTCCATCCAGGGATGGCCGCAGTGTGCTACGGGGCACGCTCCTGCGGCAATCCTGTCAGTCGCCGCGCCGGTAGAGATGGGCGTGGCCGGCACGGTACAACGCCGAGTCGGCGAACGGCGCATCGCCCAGGACATGTCCGACCAGGATCAGCGCCGTGCGCCGGAAGCCCTTGGCTGCCACCTGCTCGACGATGCTCTCCAAAGTGCCCCTGGCCCAGTCCTGGTCCGGCCAGGTGGCCCGGTGCACCACGGCTATCGGGCAGTCGGCACCATAATGTGGCAGCAGTTCGGCGACGATGCGTTCAAGGTGGCGGACGCCCAGGTGAATGGCCAGCGTGCTGCCGTGGCGGGCCAGGTCGGCGAGCTGCTCACCCGGTGGCATTGGTGAACTGTCGCCATAACGGGTGAGGATGACTGTCTGCGCCACGTCCGGCAGGGTCAGCTCGCAGCCGAGCAATGCGGCACTGGCGGCGGTGGCGGTGACACCGGGGACGATCTGGTAGTCGATGCCCAGCGCGCGCAGGTGGCGGATCTGCTCGCCGATCGCGCCGTAGAGACTGGGATCGCCGCTGTGCACCCGGGCCACATCCAGGCCCTGGGCATGGGCCTCGCGCATCGCCTCGACGATCTGTTCGAGGTGCAGCTCGGCACTGTTGATCACATGCTGTGCGTTGTGGCCTTCGAGCACGGCCGGTGGAACCAGCGAGCCGGCATAGATGATCACCGGGCACTGGCGGATCAGGCGCTGGCCCTTGACCGTGATCAGCTCGGGATCGCCGGGGCCGGCACCGATGAAATAGACCGTCATGGGGGTTCCTTGCAGGTAAAAAGGACGGATTATCCGCCACTGGCCAGCGCCAGGGTAGCGCCGCCGAGAATGCGCCGTGGCACGTACAGGCGCGGTTGGCTGCAGGTGCGGCCCGCCAGCGCCAGAGCGGCGCTTTCAGCGACGCCCCAGCAACCGGTCTGGGCGAAGACCGTGGCCGAGCGCTGGCTGAGCAGCGGCTCGAAGTCGAGCAGTTGCTCGGCCTCGAAGCACACCAGTGGCAGATCGAGGCGTTCGGCCAGGGCCAGCAGTCCGGGCTCACGCGCCTTCGGCGCGATGCTGGCGATGCCACGCAGGGCGCTCAGCGGTATTCCCTGGTCAGTCAGGGTCCGGCGCAGGAGGACCGCCAGGGTCTCGACCGGGCAACCGCGGCGACAGCCAAGGCCGGCGTACAGTGCCGACCGAGGAGAGTGGGTGGACATCAAGCCTGGCCGGCGCGGCGGTAAAGCCAGGCGCTGAGCAGACCCAGGGCCAGCCAGAAGGCGGCGTTGGTCAGCCATGAGGCGATCTTGAACTGGGTCGCCAGGGCTTCTGGCGCCAGGCTTTCATGCACCGCAGGCTGTGGCGCGCCGATCAGGTGAGGCGTGACCAGCAGGGCTGCGCCGAGCACCTTGAACAGCCAGTGGCGGGCGAACACCAGCAAGGCCAGGCCGGCGGCGCTGGCAGCGGCGGTGCCGATCCACCAGGTCTGGCGCTGGCCGAGGTCGGCCGCCGCGGTGCCGGGCAGCTCCGGCGGCAGGCCCAGGGTCGGCGCCAGGCAGAACACGGCGAAGCCGGCCAGGCCCCATAGCGCTCCGGCAGCCACTCGGCCAGGCTCGCGCAGGCTGTACAGCGCGGCAAGGATCAGGGCGAAGCCCACGGCCACCACCAGATTGCCACCCGTGGTGGAGAGCACCCGCTGCCAACCGTCCTCAGGCGCCCAGGCTTCGGCACTGTGTTCATGCGCGGCGGCGCCCTCGGCATGCTCATGCTGCTCGATGGCGGGGGCCGCGCTTTCATAGGTTTCTGCCTGCAGGATCAGCGGGGCCACCCAGAAACTCTGCAGCAGGGTCAGCAGCAGGGCCGCGAGCAACCCGCTGAAGCCCGCGGTGCGGGCGATGCGTGTGATCATTCGAGTGCTCTCAGTGGCAGGGGAAGGCGGCGCTGTGGCGGGTGTCGTGGGCGGCGTTGTGGACCGCCTCGATGTGCGAGAAACCGGCGAAGTAGACCAGGCATAACCCCAGCAGGCTGGCCCCGATGGCGATGACCAGGCGCTGGCTGAGCGTGACGGGTGTGGTGAGGCTGTGCTTGGCACTGGTGACTGGCATGACGCGTTCCTCTGCTGCTTTTGTTGTGGCAACGGGCAAGCGCGACAGTCCCGGGCAAGGCTTGCCCAGGACAAACGACAGCGCCCGCCCACCGCGGGAGTGTAGATCAGGACGTCAGGCCGGTCTCCGGGCTGGCGAGAGGAGCAGGGCTCCCGTGACGGCGTCACCTTCCCATGCCGATCGAGCGGCACAGTGGTCAAGACGCTTCACTCGCTTACCGTTGCGGGGGCAGCACCGGCCTTGTTCGACCTCGCGCAGGGCGAAGCGCGACGCACCGGTTTCCCGTTTCACCCCCGAACGGGGGCACCTGGACGCAATGCGCTAGCAGATCATGGGGCAGAGGCGGCGTCAATCGCGCCGCAGCACCGGTCGGCCAGTTGACCGCACGCCAGGCACTGCGTAGCCTTGCCGCTTCGAGGTTCTCCGGCCCAGGCCGGAGCTAAGACGGGAACGCGGTACAAGCCGCGGCTGCCCCCGCAACTGTAAGCACCGTAACGGATCGGCACAGCCACTGCGTACGCGCGGGAAGGCGCCATCCCGCCAGCCATGCCGCTGGCACCGTGCAAGCCAGGAGACCTGCCTCGTCACGATTTCGACTTTCAACCGGGCGGGGTGATCCGGTGGCGAACGCGCCCGGCCGCTCAGGCCCGAGGCTGGCGTCCCGCATGCCCGCGCCATTGCAGCCAAGGGCAACGCGACATGAAAACACTGGCCAAGCTCCCCGTCACCATCGTCACCGGCTTCCTCGGCTCGGGCAAGACCACCTTGCTCCGGCATATGCTCGACAACGCCCAGGGCCGCCGCATCGCGGTGATCGTCAATGAATTCGGCGAACTGGGCATCGATGGCGAGATCCTCAAGCAATGCAGCATCGGCTGCACCGAGGAAGAAGCTGTCGGTCGGGTGTTCGAGCTGGCCAACGGTTGCCTGTGCTGCACCGTGCAGGAAGAGTTCTTCCCGGTGATGCGCGAGCTGGTGGCGCGTCGCGGCGACCTCGACCATATCCTCATCGAGACCAGTGGCCTGGCACTGCCCAAGCCATTGGTACAGGCCTTCCAGTGGCCGGAAATCCGCAATGCCTGCACCGTCGATGCGGTGATCACCGTGGTCGACAGCCCGGCAGTGGCGGCCGGCACCTTCGCCGCCTACCCGGAGCAGGTCGATGCCCAGCGCAAGCTCGATCCCAACCTGGACCACGAGTCGCCGCTGCACGAACTGTTCGCCGACCAGTTGGCCAGCGCCGACTTGGTGGTGCTGAACAAGGCCGACCTGATCGACGCCGAGGGCCTGGCCAAGGTCCGTGCCGAAGTGGCCGAGGAACTGCCGCCGGCGGTCAAGGTGATCGAAGCCAGCAGCGGCCGCCTGCCGCTGGACGTGCTGCTGGGCGTGGGCGCCGAGTCAGAGGTGCACATCGATGGCCGCCGCACCCACCACGACTCGCACCATGATGGTGACGATCACGATGACCACGATCACGATGCCTTCGACTCGATCTCCATCGACCTGCCCGAGGCCGACGAAGGCCTGCTGCTGGACGCGCTCGCGCAACTGGTCACCGAGTTCGGCATCCTGCGCGCCAAGGGCTTCGCGGCAATCCCCGGCAAGCCGATGCGCTTGCTGATCCAGGGCGTGGGTACCCGTTTCGACAAGCACTTCGACCGCGCCTGGCGCAGCGGTGAGGCACGCATCACGCGCCTGGTGCTGATTGGCCAGGATCTCGATGCAGCCCAGCTGGAAGCGCGTCTGCGCCAGGCTCTGGGCGCCTGACCGATGCACCTGCTGCGGACCCAGCCCGGCGGCTTCGTGCCGGACGACAGCATCGCCGACCTCGGCCAGACACCCGCCGAACTGGTGATCCTCTGCAGCGGTGATTCGCACCTGGCACTGCTCGCCGATACCGCCGAGCAGTTGCCGGACGATTTTCCCAGCCTGCGCCTGGCCAATCCCATGCAGGTGCAGAACCATGCCTCGGTCGACCTCTATGTCGACCAGGTACTGCGCCATGCCAAGGTCATCCTGGTATCGCTGCACGGCGGCATCGGCTACTGGCGCTATGGCGTCGAGCAACTGGTGGAGCTGGCCCGCCAGGGCGTGCAACTGATCCTGGTGCCAGGTGACGACCGTCCCGACCCCGAGCTCACTGAGCTTGGCTCGGTACGTGGCATGCAGGCCGAGCGCCTCTGGCACTACCTGCGCCAGGGCGGTCGGGCCAACGCCATCAATTTGTTCAACTGTCTGGCGAGCCAATGGCTGGGACGTGACTATGCCTGGGAAGAGCCCCAGCCACTGCCTCGCACCACGGTCTATCACCCAGGCAAGACGGCCAGCAGCCCCCAGGACTGGTACGCGGACTGGCATCCTGAGCAACCAGTGGCGCCTTTGCTGTTCTATCGTTCGCACCTGCAGGCGGCCAACACGGCCTTCATCGATGTGTTCTGCCAGCGCCTGCAAGCCTGTGGCCTGAACCCGTTGCCGATCGCCGTGGCCAGCCTCAAGGAGCGTGGCTGCCTCGACCAGGTCGACGCCTGGCTCGACGAAGTGCAGGCCGAAGTGGTGATCAACACCACCGGCTTTGCCCTGTCCAGCCCCGAGCAACCGAACCTGCGCCCACTGCGCCGCGATGTCCCAGTGCTGCAGGCGATCTGTGCCCAGGACAACCAGCCAGGCTGGGAGCAGAGCGAGCAGGGGTTGGGTGCCCGTGACCTGGCCATGCACATTGCCCTGCCGGAGCTGGATGGGCGCATCATCACGCGCCCGGTCAGCTTCAAGGACCTGGCCTGGCGCAGCGAGCGCAGCCAGTCGGACGTGGTCTGCTACCGCGCCCACCCCGAGCGCATGGATTTTGTCGCCGAACTGGCGCGGCGCTGGGTCGAGCTGGCACGTCTGGACAACCAGGAAAAGCGCGTGGCGCTGGTGCTGGCCAACTACCCGACCCGCGACGGGCGCATCGGCAATGGTGTCGGCCTGGATACCCCGGGCGCAGCGCTGAACATCCTGCAGGCGATGCAGGCGCAGGGCTATCCGGTGGCAGGGCTGCCTGACACTGGCAGCGAACTGATCCACCAGTTGCTGGGCGGGGTGACCAACGACCTGGACCACCTTGACCTGCGGCCCTGTGCCCAGAGCCTGGCCCTGGACGACTACCAGGCGGCGTTCGCCGCGCTGCCGGCTGCCAACCAGCGCGCCGTGCTCGAGCGCTGGGGCGCGCCGGAGCAGGACCCGATGTATCGTGATGGCCGGCTGATGGTAGCCGGGCTGCGCTATGGGTTGACTTTTGTCGGTATCCAGCCGGCCCGTGGTTACCAGGTCGACCACAGTGCCGTGTACCACGATCCGGACCTGGTTCCGCCCCATGGCTACCTGGCGTTTCACTTCTGGTTGCGCAACGGCTATGCCGCCGATGCGCTGATCCACGTCGGCAAGCATGGCAACCTCGAGTGGCTGCCGGGCAAAGGGGTCGGGTTGTCCGCCGAGTGCTGGCCGGATGCTCTGCTCGGACCGCTGCCGAACATCTACCCGTTCATCGTCAACGACCCGGGCGAGGGCGCCCAGGCCAAGCGGCGTACCCAGGCGGTGATCATCGACCACCTGATGCCACCATTGACCCGTGCCGAAACCTACGGCCCGCTGCGTCACCTGGAACAGCTGGCAGACGAATACTACGAGGCGCAACTGCTCGACCCGCGTCGCGCCCAGGAGTTGCAGCGCGACATCCTCGCGCTGCTCAAGGCCAACCATATCGACCGCGAGCTGGCGCTCGAAGGTCAACTGGATGACGCGGCGGTGTGGCTGCCCCGGCTGGACACCTACCTGTGCGACCTCAAGGAGTCGCAGATCCGCGATGGCTTGCACGTATTCGGCCAGTCCCCCGTGGGGCGATTGCGCAACGATACCCTGCTGGCCTTGCTACGGGTCGAGCGTGGCGACGGCAAGGGTGCCAACGCCAGTCTCATCCGCACCCTGGCCAAGGCCCTGTCGCTGGGCTTCGACCCGCTGGACTGCGACCTCGGCGAGGCATGGCAAGGACCACGGCCGACTGTGTTGCAGGACATCGATGACAGCCTCTGGCGCACTACCGGCGATACCCGCGAGCGCCTTGAACTGTTGGCGGCACGCTTGATCGAGCAGGCGCTGCAGGCGCCTGTGGCATTGCCGGAGGCACCCTCCTGGCAGCCGGTAGGCGAAGTGCTACAGGCACTGGTCGAACAGGTTGCACCACAGCTGGATGCCTGTGGCGACGCCGAGATCGCCGGCCTGCTGGCTGCGCTGGCCGGTCGTTTCGTGCCGGCCGGGCCGAGCGGCGCGCCGAGCCGTGGACGCCTGGACGTGCTGCCGACCGGCCGCAATTTCTACACCGTCGATGTGCGCAACCTGCCCACTACCACGGCCTGGCGTCTGGGTTTCGCCTCGGCCAACCTGATACTCGAGCGCCACTTGCAGGATCATGGCGACCATCTGCGCCAACTGGGCCTTTCGGTATGGGGCACGGCGACCATGCGCACCGGCGGCGACGATATCGCCCAGGCCATGGCGCTGATGGGCGTACGACCGGTATGGGCCAGCGCCAGCCAGCGGGTCGATGACTTCGAGATCCTGCCCCTGAGCCTGCTCGACCGGCCGCGGGTTGACGTTACCCTGCGCGTCTCGGGGTTCTTCCGTGACGCTTTCGGCAACCTGATCCGCCTGTTCGACGCGGCGGTGCAGGCCGTGGCGGCGCTGGATGAGCCGGACGACCTCAATCCACTGGCCGCCCGTGTGCGTGCCGAGCGTCAGGCGTTGCTCGACGAAGGCCTGACGGCCGAGCAGGCTGCCCGGGAGGCCGGCTGGCGGGTGTTCGGCGCCAAGCCCGGCGCTTATGGCGCAGGTGTGCAGAATGCCATCGACGGCCGCCTCTGGCAGCGCCGTGAAGACCTTGCCGAGGTCTACCTCAACCATGGCGGTTATGCCTATGGCGCCACTGACGAAGGCACGCCGGCCCGCGCCCGTTTCGCCCAGCGCCTGAGCCAGGTGCAGGCGGTGCTGCAAAACCAGGACAACCACGAGCACGACCTGCTCGACTCCAACGACTACTACCAGTTCCAGGGTGGCATGCTGGCCGCCGCCGAAACCTTGGCAAGCAGTACGCGGGCCAGTTACCACGGTGACCACAGCCAGGCCGATCGGCCACGCATCCGTACCCTGAAAGAAGAACTGAACCGGGTGATCCGCGCCCGTGCCCTCAACCCCAAGTGGATCGACGGCGCCAAGCGCCATGGCTACAAGGGCGCCTTCGAGCTGGCGGCCACGGTCGATAACCTGTTCGCTTTCGACGCGACCACCCACCTGATCGACGATCATCATTACCAAGGTCTGGCCGACGCCTACGTGCTCGACCCGGCGACCCGCGATTTCATGCGCGAGCACAACCCCGAGGCCCTGCGCGACCTGACCGAGCGGCTGCTGGAAGCCCAGCAGCGCGGTTTGTGGCAGGAACCGGGCGACTACCGCGACAGCCTCGAGCAGCAGTTGCTCGAAGGCGAGGAAGACAGTTGAACATGAGTGAACCCGTGCAATTCCCCCTGGCCGCCGTGGTCGGCGCCGATGAGCTGAAGCTTGCGTTGTGCCTGATCGCCATCGACCCGAAGATCGGCGGTGTTCTGATCGAAGGCCCGCGGGGCATGGCCAAGAGCACCTTGGCCCGTGGCCTGGCCGACCTGCTTGGCGACGGGCCATTCGTCACCTTGCCGCTGGGCGCCACCGAAGAGCGGCTGATCGGCACCCTGGACCTGGACGCCGCGCTGGGGCAGGGGCAGGCACGCTTCTCGCCCGGGGTGCTGGCCCAGGCCGACGGCGGCGTGCTGTACGTGGACGAGGTCAACCTGTTGCCCGACCCACTGGTTGACCTGCTGCTGGATGTTGCCGCCAGTGGGACCAACCGTATCGAGCGTGACGGGATTTCCCACCGCCACCCGGCGCGGTTCGTGTTGATCGGCACGATGAATCCGGAGGAGGGTGAGTTGCGCCCGCAACTGCTCGATCGCTTTGGCCTCAATGTGGCGCTGGAGGGGTTGCCGGCACCTGAGGCCCGTCAGCACATCATTCGCCGACGCCTGGCCTTCGACAGCGACCCACAGGCGTTCTGTGCCCAGTGGGCGCCAGCGCAGGAGGCGTTGCGCGCGCGTTGCCAGGCGGCTCGCGAACACCTTGAGAGCATCGCCCTGGACGACCAGGCGCTGGCCTGGATCACCGAGCGTTGCTATGCCGCCGGAGTCGATGGCTTGCGCGCTGACCTGGTCTGGCTGCGCGCCGCCCGAGCCCATGCGGCCTGGCATGGGCGTACGGTGATCGAGGAGGGCGATGTCGAGGCTGTCGCCGACTTCGCCTTGCGCCATCGCCGCCGTTCTGGCGCATCGACGCCTCCGGCCAGCGCGCCTGCCGAGCAGGCCAGCCGTCCCGAGGCCGCAGGCGGGCAGGGCGACTGGGGCGCCATGCCGCCCCAGCCTGTAGCCGCAGGTGCGCGGCGCGAGGTGCCGAACTGGGCAAAAAAGCCCTGAGCATCCGCCCCCGTGACGCCCAGGCGGCGGATGCAAGGCCACGCTCAGGCCAATTGAGCGGAACCTCCCGAGGACGTTCGCGGGCCGCCGACAATGGTCGTGTCGCCTGGCTGCCGACGCTGTTCAAGGGGCGCCCCCGACAGCGCCGCGACCTGTGCTGGCAGCAGCGCCAGGCTCAGGCGCCGGAATTGTGGCTGGTGATCGTCGATGCTTCGGCCTCCACTCGCCGGTACCAGGCCCTGGCCCAGGCCAAAGGGCTGCTGGCCAGCCTGTTCGACCAGGCCTACCGACAGCGGGCCCGGCTTGCCTTGCTCACGGCCAGTGGCGGAAAACCACAGTGGCAGCGCCATGGACTGAAAGCGTCGGCGGCGTTGCAGCCCTGGCTGCAGGCGCTCGGTGCCGGTGGCGGCACGCCTCTGCTCGCAGCGCTGGAGGAGGCCCGACACTGGTTGCATGCACGCGGCAAGCGTCTGCCTCACGAAGTGCAGCGTTGCCTGGTGCTGACCGATGGGCGACTGAAACCCTGGCAGCCGGTACAGCCATTACCGTGCACGACGCTGCTGGTGGATATTGAGCGTGCGGCCGTCCGTGTGGGGCGGGCACGACAACTTGCTGAACAGTTACAGGCCGACTACCGGCACATCGAACAGTTCAGTGTGTTGGATTGAACATGCAGGGTGCGACAATATGTCGCAATATTGAAAGTTGCTGGTCAGGCAATTGGAACCGTTGCACAAGTGCGTGACGGTCACGCACTTTTTGTGCCGGCTGAATTACTTTGGCATCGACCAGGGTTGCAGGTCGTAACCTTTTTCACACAGTTCCGCGCGCACTTCCTCGATCAGGCTGGCCCATTGTGCCGGATCGGTATAGACCCGCGACGATACCTGCTTGGCACCAATACGGGTGCTGGTTCGGTCGACCACGGCCAGGCTCAGCTCACCGGTGCCGTTAGGGGCATCCCAGGCAACGCACTGGAAGGGTTCGAAGGCGTGGTCGGCGATCAGCAGTGCTTCGTTGACACGGAGCGAGGCGTTCATGGTTCGGTCTCTCTGTGGTCCCAAACAGCGAAATAATTGTTCCGCGGTGATATTCCGGCAAAGTATACAGCGCGGGGTTATTGCTACTGATGCTCCAAGTCAGGGTTCGAGTCACAGGCTGGCTAAAATATTTTTACGGTCCTGTCTTTTCAGCGCTGGATGTGACGGTGGAATTTCATGAAAATTCCCACCTCCGATAATAGAGTGCGGTCGGACTGAGCAGCGGTGATGGACGCATAAAGTTCGCTGTTTCTGTTCAGTTGTAAACCACAACTTATTGTTTCTTCTTGAAAAAATCTTATCTGATCGCTCCCAGCGCTGCGCACGGTGCTCTCACAGGTTGACGTCAGCTCGAAGGGCAGAAGGCCATCCATACGTATTTTTGACGGATCTTTCATCTTCACTCCCATAGAACAGAGGCATCGCACGTTCACAAGGGAGGGGAGGCCGCTCATGCACGCCTCGATGCTTGGCTATCGCTTGCTGTTTTTCACGGTATTCATGGCGTCGGTCACGAGCTGGGGGTTCCTCTGGCTCATCGGTTATGTCCGCCAGCACCCACTGGCCAATGGCAAGCCGCTGCTCAGCCCCGGAGCGGCCATGGCGCTGGGCATGGCACTGCTGCTTGGCTGCGCCGCGCTGGACTTCTACCGGATGGGGGAGCGCCATGTACTGCTGATGACCTTGCTCAGTGTTGGCCTGCTCCTGCCTTGGGGAGCGGTGTTGCTGATCAAGTGCGGCGACCTGTTGCGCTCACGCAGGTCGCTGCACGGGTACCGCTCTGATCAGGCCCGACGCTCGGCAGGGATCTGAAACGGCGTTAGCGGCTGTGGCCAGCATTGCTTGCTTTCGCCTTGGCTGATCGCTGCTCGGCGGCCTTTACTCCCGCTAGAACAACCGAACCCCAGCGGTGACTTCGACGGTTTTACTGATGTTATAGCCGACAACGCGCCATTGCTCGGCTTCCTCGTTGAGCAGCACGGCTTCGGTGACCGTCATGTTGGCAAACGTCGACTGGCTCTGAACGGCCGCGTAATGGCCTGGCGGTGCATCGGGCAGCTGTTTCGTGAACGTGATCTGGAAATGGGCGCGTTGCTTCAATTCACCAAGCCCCATTCGCAAGCCGCTGATCCCTTTGACCCAGTTCGCTTCGGACGTTGTCGCCTTGAGCGCCGAGCCTGCCGTAGCCCAGGTCATATCGGCACTTCCTGCATCAAGCAACAGCAGGAAAGATGCCGCGTTGCCGACCACCCGTTGCTGTAGTTGTGCAGAGCCGGGATCGGAGAGTTGCACTGTTGATGTGCTGGTGGCGGGCGCGTTGGTGTCGATCGAGACATCGCAGCCTGCGAGCATCAGCAAGCTGAGCAGTACGGTGAAACATTGCTTCATGCAAAACCTCGAAGATTGAGAGGGTCCTGAGGGGGACAATTTAATCGAATACCTGAAGCAACCGCCAGTCGAGTGCGGCAAAGGGTGACCTCGCAGCTTGTGAGATACCGGAGCGGACTGCAGCAAGAGGCCAAGGGGCTGGCTCCGAATCTGTCCACCTCACAATGTTAAGCTGCGTCCGGATAATGCCACCGGCTCTGAAAAAGCTGAGATCGTCGTCGAGGTTGACCGGTCATACTCGAAGAATCTCGGTGTCCAATGGTCTGGTTCTGTTGGTAGCGGTGCCGGTACTTTGATTGGCAGCGTTCCATTGGGTCTGACACCAGCCGCTATCGCTAGGTTTGGGAGTACATCCAGGTCGTTCAATTTGGATGCTGAGCTGAACGCAATGGAGCAGGCGGGCAGGGGGCGTGTAATCTCCAGCCCGCGCTGATCGAGTTGTTCGTAGCGTGCCGTTTTTCGGGCAGATTCCAGGGCTCAAATGGTTGTTCACCAGTAGTTCCACTGTGAAGACTGGAACGGAGCTAGTTTTGTTTCTGACGCCGCGCTTGATAGATGCGCCTATATAACTCAACTAAATGACTATTTAGTCGAGTTATTCCGTTGCCGCATAACGAGAAGAGTGGGATTACTCCTTTTTTGATCCGATCGAATCCAATTCTTGAAGAGCGTCAAGCGCTTTCTGGGTAGCGTCCTCGGACTGCTTGATTTTTTGTATCACCGAGCCGACATGATTTGAAATTTCTTTATCTTTGGCTGAGTTGGATAGGTCGGCGGTCAGCATAACTATTTGCTTCAGGTTGCTCACATGAAAAAACGCGCTAGCCAATTCGCTGTTGATTTTTTCACTGAATATGTCTGCTTTATCTAGAAACTGAGACGGCAGATCAATTGTGATTGACGACACTTTTTCGCCTAGCATCTTTCGAGCATTCTCATCGTTCAATAAGCAGTCGATTTGGGCGGCTGAAAAATTGTCGCATCGGAACTTTGCAACTTGGACGCGCGTAGCTCCGATTGGTGTTTTCATGATTTGAGCCAAGAGCTTCGCGCTCGCTTTTGCCGGTTATCACGATACCAAACACACACTGCGAAGATTGCTGCGACGGCCGTCGCCACGGCGCTGATTGCATTCCAGTCAATTTTCCAATCTGTACAAAGCCACATTCCGTTTCTCCGGCGCCGAGTGGAAGCAACAGCGTTGCTAAGGGCCGGCATTCAAGCATGCGTGGAACGCATCGCCAAGCGATGTTTGTACGAGCTGTAGGAGAGTGATCAAGGGCTGGGCCTGGCTTCAAATTTGGCCAACCCACGCCCCGGAAGCTCCATACGTAAGTGCGCATAATGTATATTATGTTAAACGACAGGTCATGTCATAAATGTTCATGAGCTACCTAGGCTGCTGATTCGACAACCCCGTTTTTTTCATCCACTCTCTCAACGGGCCATGTCCTTGGTGTTCATGGCGAGTCATTGCATGAGGTGGCTTCCGATGAAGCTGATTCAATGCCGTTTCTCCTCAGGTCAACGTGTACCGCTGCTCGTGCAGACCGGAGATGCGGCGCCGTTGCCCATGCTAGTCCCATTCATCTACGTTCAACTCAAGTTACGGTACCGTGCGTACAACACGGCTGCGGCGCATCTACGCGCGATCCAGGCTTTCTACATCTATACGAAAGGCCGAGACCTAGATATCGATGAGGACATCTTGGCCTGCGACTTCGAGTCGATTTTGGCTTTACTGGATGGTTACGCTATCTGGCTCCAAAGCGGCCGCCACGCCGACAACCTAGTCGCCCGAATCGGCACAGCTGCAACGGTACCTTTTCCGCAGATCGATCCGCGTACCCGTGACCAATACCTGCGGCTGTTGAAGCAGTACCTGTCCTGGTGTGTCTCCCGATACATCCCTCGCGCTCGCCAAACTTCAACCTCCCTGGCTAACATCGAGTTGGCATTTGCAGATCTCGCCGACGTCGTTGAACGGCGCTTTGAGAGCCACATCATTAATGCCCGACCCGACCGCACTCGTTACCGCAGCCTGACCGATACCCAACTCCAGATTGTTCGTACACTGATTAGCCCGGGAGCCGCGGAGAATCCGTTTCCGGAACGATTGCAGTTGCGCAATTGGCTAGATTGAATTGTTGCTGGAGACCGGTATCCGGCGTGGAGAGCTTCTGAAGCTCTACACTACGGATATCAACCAAGGTTCTCAGCACGCCTATGTCACCATCAATGACCGCGAACGTGACCCCGCCGACCCACGTGCTGAAGAGCCTGCGCTGAAAACCCACGGACGAACCATAGGTATTTCTGCACAGTTGTATGAGGTCTACGAGCACTACATCTAGAGCGAACGGCGTCCTCTACGTGACGGCAAACCGATGAAATTGCTGCACCGCTATCTGTTCATCTCTGACAGAGGCCGCCCGCTGTCGATTCGCGCATTGTCTAACGTCCTCGATCGGCTGTTTCTGACCATTGAACTGGCGCATCCGGGGTTGTTGCCTACTCTTTCTGCGCATGACTTTCGCCACACCTTCGCCGACCGTTTCTTGGCTTACCTGGTCGAGCAGCGTGGGCACGATCTGGAGCGCGCCACGGACGAACTCCGGCGAGTCTGCGGTTGGGCTGAGACTTCGGCGATGCCACGTCGTTATGCAAGTCGTTATCTAGCCGAGTCGGCCAACCGCCATAACGCGCAGCGTGCCTCGGCAGCTTGGGGCCTACTTGACAGTTAAGGAGGTTCGTCGTGCCTAAATCAGCCGATCCCAAGCAGGCATCACCCTCCTCCTCTCTTTTGGCCTACGTATTCGAGGGCCCGGCTCTGGTTGCGATTCGAACTCGCACCAATGATCAGCCAAAGTACGTCGATACCCGTTTGCCGGTGTGGACGTGGTACGACGGCGGGCTCGCGATGACAATCGATTGGGCTGTGTAGTGGTCTACTAACCCCGGACACCTTTTTAGGCGAAGATGATCGCCACACAGAGGTGTTCAATGAGCAGACAACGACGTACTTTCACCCCAGCCTTCAAGCGTGAGGCTGCCAGCCTGGTGCTC
>NZ_VWXI01000009.1 GCF_011752525.1 Pantoea sp. Cy-639
TCGTTGATTCTCAAGGAGTTTCGCGTTCCGTTGTCGCTGGAAGTGGGGCGCATTATAAGGGGATCTGAAACCGCGTCAACCCTTAATTTCAATATTTTCAAATATTTAGGGAAAAGGGCCTGCAAAGGCCTCCCGGTGATCGACAAGCCCCCCAAAGCAAAACGGGGCAGCCTGCCGGCCGCCCCGTTTCCACGCCTCTATTCCTTACAGGCTTGGGAACGCAAACTGCGATGCCTCATGGCTGGCGCGCTGTGGCCAACGCTGGGTAATCGCCTTGCGACGGGTATAGAAGCGCACCCCATCCGGGCCATAGGCATGCAGGTCACCAAACAGCGACCGCTTCCATCCACCAAAGCTGTGATAAGCCACCGGTACCGGCAGCGGTACGTTGACACCCACCATGCCCACTTCGATCTCGTCGCAGAACAGGCGAGCCGCCTCACCGTCGCGAGTGAAGATGCAAGTACCATTGCCGTACTCATGCTCGTTGATCAGTTGCATGGCCTGCTCAAGGCTGCTCACCCGCACCACGCACAGTACCGGCCCGAAGATCTCTTCCTTATAGATGCGCATCTGTGGAGTCACCTTGTCGAACAAGGTGCCGCCCACAAAATAGCCATCTTCGTTACCGGACACACGCAAGCCACGGCCATCGACGACCAGCTTGGCGCCAGCTGCAACGCCGTCGTCAATGTAGCCGACCACCTTGTCGCGCGCGGCAGCAGTCACCAGCGGTCCCATGTCCAGGCCGCAGGACGTCCCGGCACCAATCTTCAGCGCCTTGATCTGAGGCTCCAGCTTGGCGATCAGCGCATCGGCCACCTGGTCGCCCACGCACACCGCCACCGAAATCGCCATGCAACGCTCGCCACAGGAACCGTAAGCCGCGCCCATCAGAGCGCTCACCGCGTTGTCCAGGTCGGCATCGGGCATCAGCACCGCGTGGTTCTTCGCGCCGCCCAAGGCCTGCACGCGTTTGCCACGCTTGGTGCCCTCGGCATATATGTACTCGGCGATCGGGGTCGAGCCAACGAAACTCAGGGCCTTGACCTCAGGCGCCTCGATCAGCGCGTCGACCGCTTCCTTGTCGCCATGCACGACATTGAGGATGCCCTTCGGCAGGCCAGCCTCCAGCAGCAACTGGGCAATGAACAGGGTCGAACTCGGATCGCGTTCGGACGGCTTGAGAATGAAGGCGTTGCCGCAGGCGATGGCCAGTGGGTACATCCACAGCGGCACCATGGCCGGGAAGTTGAACGGAGTGATGCCGGCGACGATGCCCAACGGCTGGAAGTCGGACCATGCATCGATGTTCGGGCCGACATTGCGGCTGTACTCGCCCTTGAGCAGTTCCGGCGCGGCGCAAGCGAACTCGACGTTCTCGATACCGCGCTTGAGCTCACCGGCGGCATCTTCGAGAGTCTTGCCGTGCTCTTCGCTGATCAGTTGCGAGATCTTCGCCTCGTTCTGCTCCAGCAGTTGCTTGAAGCGGAACATCACCTGGGCACGCTTGGCCGGCGGCGTGTTGCGCCAGGCCGGGAACGCGGCCTTGGCCGAGTCGATGGCCTGCTGGATGGTCGCGCGGCTGGCCAGCTCGACCTTGCGCACGGCCTGGCCGGTGGACGGGTTGAAGACATCGGCGGTGCGCTCGCCCTTGGCGACCAGTTCACCGTTGATCAGGTGCTGAACAATGCTCATGCAAAACTCCAGATAAAGAAGGTAGAAGCAGGCGCGTGCATTTCACGCGCCCGACGTCACAATCGGAAAAGTCAGTCGACCTTGTTCAGCGCTTCGCCCACGGCATCGAACAGACGGTCCAGTTCCTGCGCCTGGGTATTGAACGTTGGGCCGAACTGCAGGGTGTCGCCGCCAAAGCGTACATAGAAGCCGGCTTGCCACAGTTTCATCGCCGCCTCGTACGGACGCACGATCGCGTCACCGTCACGCGCGGCGATCTGGATGGCGCCGGCCAGGCCGTAGTTGCGGATATCGACGATGTTCTTGGCGCCCTTCAGGCCATGCAACAGCTTCTCGAAGTGCGGCGCCAGGTCGGCGGCCGACTGCACCAGGTTTTCCTTCTGCAGCAGATCCAGCGCGGCGATACCTGCGGCACAGGCGACCGGGTGCGCCGAGTAGGTGTAGCCGTGGGGGAATTCCACCGCGTACTCAGGCGTCGGCTGGTTCATGAAAGTCTGGTAGATCTCGCCGGTGGCGATCACCGCGCCCATCGGAATGGCACCGTTGGTGACCTGCTTGGCGATGCACATCAGGTCCGGGGTGACGCCGAAGGCTTCGGCGCCGGTCATGGCCCCCATGCGGCCGAAACCGGTGATGACTTCGTCGAAGATCAACAGAATGTTGTGCTGCGTGCAGATCTCGCGCAGGCGCTTGAGGTAGCCCTTCGGCGGCGGCAGCACACCGGCGGAGCCAGCCAGTGGCTCGACGATCACTGCTGCGATGTTCGAGGCGTCATGCAACTCGATCAGCTTGAGCATCTCGTCGGCCAGGGCGATCCCGCCCTCTTCGGGCATGCCCTTGCTGAACACGTTGGCCGGCAGCAGGGTGTGTGGCAGGTGGTCGACATCTAGCAACTGGCCGAACAGCTTGCGGTTGCCATTGACCCCGCCCAGGCTGGTGCCGGCGATGTTCACGCCGTGGTAGCCACGGGCGCGGCCGATGATCTTGGTCTTGGTGGCCTGGCCCTTGAGACGCCAGTAGGCACGCACCATCTTCAGCGCAGTGTCGGCGCATTCGGAACCGGAGTTGGTGAAGAACACATGGTTCAGGTCGCCCGGCACCAGGTTGGCGATCTTCTCGGCCAACTGGAACGCCAGTGGGTGGCCGAACTGGAAGGCTGGGGAGTAGTCCAGGGTAGCGACCTGGCGAGCAACCGCTTCGCTGATTTCCTTGCGGGTGTGGCCGGCGCCGCAGGTCCACAGGCCCGACAGCGCGTCGAACACCTTGCGCCCCTTGTCGTCGACCAGGTAGTTGCCTTCGGCCGCCACGATCAGGCGTGGATCGCGCTGGAAGTTGCGGTTGGCGGTGTAGGGCATCCAGTGGGCATCCAGCTTGAGCTGGCTGGCCAGACTGGCATGGGCGGTTTCGGGCATGTTCATCGGCGGTTCCTCGGAAGACGATTAGGCAACGATGGATGTTGTTGCAGCTAAATTGGCACGCCGATAAAGTGCGGAAAAGCCAACATTTCTAATCTTCATTCCGCAGTGTGCTAAACATATGAGTCGACGCCCAGATCCCCTCGCCCAAGTCAGTGATTTCGATATCCGCCTGTTGAAGATCTACCGCAGCGTGGTGGAATGCGGCGGCTTCTCCGCTGCGGAAAACGTTCTGGGCATCGGTCGTTCGGCGATCAGCCAGCAGATGAACGACCTCGAGCAGCGCCTGGGCCTGCGCCTCTGCCAGCGGGGACGGGCGGGATTCTCGCTGACCGAGGAAGGCCGCGAGGTCTACCACTCGGCACTGCAACTGCTCAGCGCCCTGGAGACCTTTCGCACCGAGGTCAACGGACTGCACCAGCACCTGCGCGGCGAACTGAACATCGGCCTGACCGACAACCTCGTCACCCTGCCCCACATGCGCATCACCCATGCCTTGGCCGAACTCAAGGACCGCGGCCCCGACGTGCGCATCCAGATCCGCATGATCGCCCCCAGCCAGGTCGAGCAGGGGGTGCTCGATGGCAGCCTGCATGTCGGCGTGGTGCCGCAGACCAGCCCGCTGTCCGGGCTCGAGTACCAATCGCTGTACAGCGAGCGCTCGCTGCTCTACTGCGCGGTTGGTCATCCGCTGTTCTATGCCGACGACCAGCAGATCGATGACGACCGCCTCAACAGCCAGGACGCCATCGCCCCGACCTTCCGCCTGCCGGCCGACATCCAGGCGCACTATCAAGCACTGCATTGCACCGCCAGCGCCTCGGACCGCGAAGGCATGGCCTTCCTGATCCTGACGGGCCGCTACATCGGCTACCTGCCGGACCACTACGCCAGCTTCTGGGTCCAGCAAGGGCGCCTGCGCGCGCTCAAGCCCACGCAGCGCTTCTATGACCTGAGCCTGAGCTGGGTGACCCGCAAGGGGCGCCGGCCAAACCTGGTGCTGGAAAGCTTCCTCGAGAGCCTGGCTGCGACACGCTGATACCTGTCGCTGACGCTAATGCTTGTCACTTCGGCACAGGCAGGTAATCTGTCCGACATCCGTTGCCAACGACCTGTACGGAATCGTCCATGACCCTAGAAGTCCCTGCGCATCGCGTCCCGGCCTCGGGCAAACCCGCCGGCCGCATCCGCCAGAAGAACGAACAGGCCATCATCCAGGCCGCCGAAGACGAATTCGCCCGCCACGGCTACAAGGGCACGAGCATGAATACCATCGCGCTCAAGGCCGGGCTGCCCAAGGCCAACCTGCATTACTACTTCACCAACAAGCTGGGCCTGTACATCGCCGTACTGAGCAACATCATCGAGCTGTGGGACAGCACCTTCAACGCCCTGAGCGTCGATGACGATCCCGCCGAGGCGCTGAGCCAGTACATTCGCAACAAGATGGAATTCTCCCGGCGCAACCCGCAGGCCTCGCGGATCTTCGCCATGGAAGTGATCAGCGGTGGCGAGTGCCTGAACCAGTACTTCAGCGCCGACTACCGCGACTGGTTCCGTGGCCGGGCCGCGGTGTTCCAGGCCTGGATCGACGCTGGCAAGATGGACCCGGTCGACCCGGTCCACCTGATCTTCCTGCTCTGGGGCAGCACCCAGCACTATGCCGACTTCGCCACCCAGATCTGCCAGGTCACCGGTCGCAGCCGCCTGACCAAGCAAGACATGGAAGACGCCAGCAGCAACCTTATCCACATCATTCTCAAAGGCTGTGGCATCGCCATGCCTAGCTGAACCGGACCTATGCCTTCTACCCTGCTCGAGCTCTGCGAATTCCGCGAGGAAATCCGCAAGAGCCGCTTCATCACCCTCGCCGGCCCGATCAGCAGTGCCGCCGAGGCCATGGCCTTCATCGAACGCCACAGCGACCTGGCCGCCACCCACAACTGCTGGGCCTGGAAGCTGGGCGCCCAGTACCGCAGCAGTGACGACGGCGAACCCGGCGGCACGGCCGGACGCCCGATCCTTGCCGCCATCGAGGCCCAGGACTGCGACCAGGTGGTGGTCCTGGTGATCCGCTGGTACGGCGGTATCCAACTGGGCACCGGCGGCCTGGCCAGGGCTTATGGCGGCGGTGCCAACAAATGCCTGCAGCAGGCACCCAAGCGATTGCTGATCCAGCGCAGCGAGTTCAGTTGCAGTTGTACGTTCAGCGAACTGGCGCTGCTCAAGTTGCGTCTGGCGGAAGTCGACGGCCTGGTGCTGGACGAGCAGTTCACCGCCAACGGCGTCGACCTGCTGATCGCCTTTGGCGCTACCCACCTGGAGCGGCTGCAACAGCAACTGGCCGACCTGAGCCGCGGGCGGATCCTGCTGGAACCACGCTGAGCGTTGCCCACAACTACTGTGGGCCTGCCTGTGGATAAGCTTTGGGCATCTGCTTCCGGCCCTTGCCAGGCAAGGCTTGCAGACCATTGATCATATTTTGATCACAATGCTGTTACAGCGATTCAACTGAAAGGGTATCAAGGGGTTATCCCCAACTCCGAACGAAAAACCGCTCTGAAAGGCATCCCTTCGAAGCCGTCGGGCTTGCGCACAGATACTGTGGAGCACCCTGTGGATAACCCGTGCGCCAATGCGCCAGGCCCTGCCGTTACGGGCTTGCGGCAAGCCTGGTCGTTTATTGACCAGCCATGCGACCGACCACACCTGTGGACTAATCCGCAAAAGCCCCGGCTCCAGCTTGGAGTATGCTCCCAGGTTGCATCTGTTCACTTCAAGGAGCCCCTGCAATGACTGCACACAAGACCGCCCTGATCATCGGTGCCTCCCGAGGCCTTGGCCTGGGCCTGGTCCAGCGCCTGCAAGAGGATGGCTGGAACATCGTCGCCACCGTACGCGACCCGGCCAAGGCCGGCGCCCTCGACAAGGTGCCCGGCGTGCGTATCGAACAACTGGAAATGAACGATACCGTGCAACTCGACCAGCTCAAGCAGCGCCTGCACGGCGAGGTGTTCGACCTGGTGTTCGTCAACGCCGGGGTCATGGGCCCCTTGCCGCAAGACCTGGAGAGCGTCCAGGTACAGCAGGTCGGCGACCTGTTCATGACCAACGCCGTGGCGCCAATCCGCGTAGCCCGCCGTCTGGCCGGCCAGGTTCGCCAAGGCAGCGGCGTGCTGGCCTTCATGAGCTCGATCCTCGGCAGCGTGAGCATCCCCGAGGGTGGCGAGATCTGCCTGTACAAGGCCAGCAAGGCCGCCCTCAACTCGATGATCAACAGCTTCGTGGTCGAACTACAACGGCCCGACCTGTGCGTACTGGCCATGCACCCGGGCTGGGTCAAGACCGACATGGGCGGCGAGAATGCCGAGATCGACGTGCTCACCAGCACCCGCGGCATGCTCGCGCAGATCAAGGCCCAGAGCGGCAACGGCGGCCTGCGCTTCATCAACTACAAGGGCGAAGCGCTGACCTGGTGAATTGAAAGCCCCGCAGCGAGGCAGTAGACTCGATGCCTCGCCCTGCGGCGGACCTGGATCAGCAGACAGGACAACACTGAGCTGGCTAACCCTGAACCCACTTTCAGAGGAGCCGGCACCATGCCTGCGACCCGTATCTGGTTGAAATCCCCCCTCGCCATCTTCACTGCCAACACCGAGGACGCCCGTGGCGGCCTGGTCATCGAAGGCGGCCGTATCACCGAATTGCTGGCCTGCGGTCAATCACCCAGTGTCCCTTGCGACCAAGTCTTCGATGCCCGCGAGCACGTGGTGCTGCCCGGCCTGATCAACACCCACCACCACTTCTACCAGACCCTCACCCGCGCCTGGGCGCCGGTGGTCAATCAGCCACTGTTCCCCTGGCTCAAGACCCTCTACCCGGTCTGGGCACGCCTCACGCCGGCCAAGCTGGAGCTGGCCAGCCGGGTGGCACTCGCCGAATTGCTGCTGTCCGGCTGCACCACCGCCGCCGATCACCACTACCTGTTCCCCGAAGGCCTGGACAACGCCATCGACGTACAAGTCGAGGCCGTGCGCAAGCTGGGCATGCGCGCCATGCTCACCCGCGGCTCGATGAGCCTTGGCGAACAGGACGGCGGCCTGCCCCCGCAACAGACCGTGCAGCAAGGCGAGGTGATCCTGGCCGACAGCCAGCGACTTATCCACAGCTACCACGAACGTGGCGAAGGCGCGCACATCCAGATCGCCCTGGCCCCCTGCTCGCCATTCTCGGTCACCCCCGAAATCATGCGCGCCAGCGCCACGCTCGCCGAGGAACTCGACGTACGCCTGCACACCCACCTGGCGGAAACACTCGATGAAGAGGACTTCTGCCTGCAGCGCTTCGGGCTGCGCACCGTCGACTACCTCGACAGTGTCGGCTGGCTCGGCCCCCGCACCTGGCTGGCCCATGGCATCCACTTCAACCCCGATGAAATCGCCCGCCTCGGCGCCGCCGGCACCGGTATCTGCCATTGCCCGAGCTCGAACATGCGCCTGGCCTCGGGCATCTGTCCGACCGTTGACCTGGAAGCCGCAGGCGCGCCGGTAGGGCTAGGGGTCGACGGCTCGGCCTCCAACGATGCATCCAACATGATCCTCGAAGCGCGCCAGGCCCTGTACTTGCAGCGCTTGCGCTACGGCGCCGAGCAGATCACCCCGGAACGCGCCCTGGGCTGGGCCACCCGTGGCTCGGCGAAATTGCTGGGTCGCAGCGACATCGGTGAGCTGACGGTGGGCAAGCAGGCCGACCTGGCGCTGTTCAAGCTCGACGAACTGCGCTTCTCCGGCAGCCACGACCCGCTCTCGGCGCTGTTGCTGTGCGGCGCCGACCGTGCCGACCGGGTCATGGTCGGTGGCCAGTGGCGGGTCATCGACGGTCAGATCGAAGGGCTGGATGTACAAGGCCTGATCGCCGATCACCGCCAGGCGGCAGCCCGTCTGATCGCCGGTTGATGAACAAGGGCCTGGTCGGGCGCATTGCCCGGCCAGGCCCTGTAGAATGCCGGCCAACCGTACCTGATCGAGATTGCACACATGTATGAATGGCTGAACGCCTTGCCCAAGGCGGAACTGCATATGCACCTGGAGGGCTCCCTGGAACCCGAGTTGCTGTTCGCCCTGGCCGAACGCAACAAAGTCGCCCTGCCCTGGGCCGATGTGGAGACCCTGCGCAACGCCTATGCCTTCAACAACCTGCAGGAATTCCTCGACCTCTACTACCAGGGCGCCGATGTCCTGCGCACCGAGCAGGACTTCTACGACCTGACCTGGGCCTACCTGCAGCGCTGCAAGGCGCAGAACGTCATCCACACCGAGCCGTTCTTCGACCCGCAGACCCATACCGACCGCGGCATCGCCTTCGAAGTGGTGCTCAACGGCATCAACCAGGCACTCAAGGATGGTCGCGAACAACTGGGCATCGGCAGCGGCCTGATCCTCAGTTTCCTGCGCCACCTGAGCGAGGACGAGGCGCAGAAGACCCTCGACCAGGCCCTGCCCTTCCGTGACGCCTTCGTCGCCGTGGGGCTGGACAGCTCCGAGAAAGGGCACCCGCCAAGCAAGTTCCAGCGTGTATTCGACCGTGCCCGCAGCGAAGGCTTCCTGACCGTGGCCCATGCTGGCGAGGAAGGCCCGCCCGAGTACATCTGGGAAGCGCTCGACCTGCTGAAGATCCAGCGGATCGACCACGGTGTGCGGGCGATCGAAGACGAGCGCCTGATGCAGCGCATCATCGACGAGCAGATCCCGCTCACTGTCTGTCCGCTGTCCAATACCAAACTGTGCGTGTTCGATCACATGAGCCAGCACAACATCCTCGACATGCTCGAGCGTGGCGTGAAGGTCACGGTGAACTCGGATGACCCGGCGTACTTCGGCGGCTATGTCACCGAGAACTTCCACGCCCTGCACCAGCACCTGGGCATGACCCAGGACCAGGCTCGCCGCCTGGCGCAGAACAGCCTGGATGCCCGTCTGGTCCGTTAACCGAACTGAAGGCCGGGCTGCCGGGCAATGGCGTTGATCTGGCGAATGCCCAGCGGCGTGATCTGCACGGCCCGGCTGCCCTCCTGCTCGCGGATCCAGCCCGACTGCAGGAACAACCGGTACAGCGCCTGGCCCAGGCTCCCGCCCAGGTGCGGGGCCTGGTCGCTCCACTCGCTGCAATGGCAGACGACACACCCACGCCTGTCACCGGGCGCCAGGGCCTCGATGAACACCCCCAGCGACGCCAGGCGTTCACGCCCCTCCGGACTCACGTACAGGTGCTGCTGGCTCCCCTCCAGCCAACCAGCCGCCTGCAAGCGCTGGAGCAGGTCGGCGGCCAGCTCTCCGCCCAGATGATCACTGCACAGGCGTGCTCTGCGCATCGTCAGCGGGACGTTCAATGCCATGCCAGCCTGGCTCGGTGCACGCTCTTCCACCTGCACGCTGGCCAGCGCCTCCACGGCGGCCCCCACTGCCGGAGATGCCAGGCGGAAGTAGCGCTTGCGCCCACGGGTCTCGAGCTTGAGCAGCCCTGCCGCCGAGAGCAGCGACAGATGCGCGCAGGCCGATGACGTGCTCAAGCCCGTCATCGGCGCCAGCTCATCCGCCGCCCGTGGTGTGCCATCGATCAGCGCCCATAACATGGCGCTACGCTTGGGATCGGCAATCAGGCCAGCGACCTGACTGATGCTGTGGACTGCGTTCATTGCTCCGAAGCTCCCTGAGAAAACCCATCTGACAGTGAGGGTGTCGATACCATCCCGCACGCAGGGGCATATCGGCACCTTGGCAGGGCTGTATCTCCCTGATACTGGCTGCCGTGGCGCAGTATAAGCCGGTGGCAACCGCTCACCGCATCCCCAGGGGCAGGGTGAGCAGAGCAGCCCAGGTAGCCTGGCAGGTGGGGTTTTCCCGCCCAGGTGGCGAAAATCTGCCGCACAGCGCACGCTCCGGCGTGCGCCACGCCCAACCTCGTCACAGCGGGCGCAGCTACAGCGGCAAAGGCCGACACCCAGGCGCCGCAATATGCGCAGAGAAAGGAGAATTTGTCCTGACTACACGTCGAACTTGACCGTCAGTCAGTGCACCGGGGTTGGCCGTGCCGATGTCGGAAGAGAGCGCTAGACTTCATCGGCTCCCGCCCCTTGAAGGTAAGCCGCCATGAAGATTGTCGTCAGTGCGTCGAACCGCAACCCCGATTGCCCGTGGCAGGTCCAGCTCGACCAGCACGTGGTGAGTTTTCGCAGCGAAGCCGAAGCACGGGCCTTCACCGCGCTGCTCGAGGCCCGTCTCAACGCCCCTCACCCGCTCAGGCGTGACGGTTGGTCTGCAAGCGTCGGGTCAACATTGCGACACTGACCACCAGCGCGCCACACAGGCTGATCACCAGCGCCATGGGCACCGCGCTGCCATCGTGCAGCCACCCGACCAGCGCCGCCGCACCGGCCGCGACGCTGAACTGCAAGCAGCCCATCAAGGCCGAGGCGCTACCTGCGCGGGCGCCCTGCCCGCTCATGGCACAGGCCGCAGCGTTAGGAGCGATGCAGCCCAGGCTGGCGATGCACACGAACAATGGAATCAGCAGGGGCCAGAGTACTGCCGGGCGCAATGCCGCCAGTGCCAGCAGCACCAAGGCCGCTGCCAGATACAACCAGACCGCGCGCGCCAGCAAGAAGGCCGGGCCACGCTTGGCCAGCAGGCGTGCGTTGACCTGGGCCATGAGGATGAAACCTGCCGCATTGGTACCGAACAACCAGCCATAGTGCTCGGCCGGCACCCCGTACAACTTGATGAACACGAACGGCGAGCCGGCGATATAGGCAAACATCCCGGCGATGGCGATACCTCCGGTCAGGGCATGGCCAATGAACACCCGGTCACCGAGCAGACGCAGGTACTGACGCAACGCGCCGGACAAGGGCTGGCGCGGCACGTGCGCCGGCATGCTCTCCGGCAGCCCGAGGCCGACGGCCAGCAGGCAAGCCGCACTGAACAGGCTCAAGGCAAGGAAGATCGACTGCCAACCCGAGACCTTCACCAGCACGCCGCCGAGCATCGGTGCGAGTATCGGCGCCAGCCCCATCACCAGCATCAGTTGCGAGAACACCTTGGCCGAAGCCACTGCGTCGCACTTGTCGCTGACGATCGCCCGCGACAGCACCATCCCCGCGCAGCCCCCCAGGGCCTGGACGAAGCGCGCCAGGATCAGGCTGTCCAGGTTGGGCGCATAGGCGCACACGAGCGAGGCCAGGGTGAACAGGCCCACGCCGAACAGCAGCGGCACACGTCGGCCAAAGCGGTCGGCGACCGGACCGTAGACCAGTTGGCCGAGGGACAGGCCGAGAAAGTATGCGGCCAGGGTGGTCTGCACATGCTGCTCGTCGGTCGCAAAAGCATGCGCCATGGCCGGGAAGGCAGGCAGATAGAAGTCGATCGCCAGAGGCCCGAACGCACTGAGGGCGCCGAGGATCAGCAAGGTTCGCAGGTTCATGGGAAATCCATAGCAGGCTAAGCAAGCTGGCTAGTCTACCTGCACGGGACACTCTGCGATGAAAAGCTTTGCAATAATTTGCCTGGCCACGCCCTGCGTGGGGTGGTGCTGTCGAGCGCCTGGTCGACGGCCTGCCCATGCCTCGCGCGGCACACCGGACAGGCCCGCACCAACCGGGGAAGAGCGCCGGTCAGGCCACTTCGGCCGAGTACCCTTCCTCGCGGATCGCCGCCAGGATCTGCTCGGCAGTCAACGCACTGTCCACCCGGACCTGCCGACCGGCCAGGTCCACTTCCACCCGTGCCGCCGCGTCCTGCTCCTGCACCGCCCGGGTCACACCTTTCACACAATGGCCGCAGGTCATGCCTTGTACATTGAACACTTGCATCGAGGTTGCCTCCATCAGGGTTTTGCGCAGTCTCATCCTTGCCATGGGGGCAAGGTCAAGTTCTGCCATGAACGGCCGGGCTGGAAATCCGCGCGCGGCTCGGCCAAGCTGCGCCTTTGACGATTTTTGCACGCAGGAGATTCTTCATGATCAGGGCAGCATTGGGCCTCGTCGGACTGCTGGGCGCGTTGGCCGTGGTGCCACCGGCCAGCGCCGAGGGCAACTCGGACTACAGCGTGCTGATGATTTCCCGGGAACGCCTGGAAGTGGCCACCAGTTGCGAGATCGGCATCTACCTCAACGACCAACTGGCCGCGCGCCTGTTCCAGGAACAGTCCACCTCGTTCAACCTGCCGCCAGGACCGGTCGATGTGCGCATGCGCCTGCTGCCTGGACAGATGCCCGGCTGCGCCGCCGGAGTCGAGGACCAGCGCAGCACGCGCTTGAACCTGAAGGCCGGGCAGATCAGCAAATACCGGATCGCCACCGGCACTCGCGGCCTGGAGTTGAGGCAGGCCAGCCTGGACTATTGACCTTGACCGCATGGCAAGGTTGATGCTGGAGGCCAGTCCACGGAGGAGAGAGCCATGCCCGCATCCACCACCTTCGACCTGCCGATCAGCGGCATGACCTGCGCCAGTTGCGCAGGCAGGGTCGAACGCGCCCTGCGCAAGGTCACCGGCACCGAACAGGTCAGCGTCAACCTCGCCACCGAGCAGGCCCGGGTCCAGGCCCCGGCCGACAGCCTGCCGGCGCTGGTTGGCGCCGTGCGCGAGGCCGGTTACCAGGTGCCCACCCGTACCCTCGAGTTGCAGATCGGCGGCATGACCTGCGCCAGTTGCGCCGGACGCGTCGAACGCGCCCTAGGCAAACTGCCGGGGGTCGAGCAGGTCAGCGTCAACCTGGCCAGCGAACGCGCCCACCTCGAAGTGCTCCAAGCCGTCGATGACGCCACGCTGATCGCCGCCGTCGAAAAAGCCGGCTACAGCGCCACCCTGCCGCGCGCCACCCAAGATCAGCAGTCCCAGGCCCAGCGTCGCCTGCGCAATGAGCGGCTGGCGGTCGGCGCCGCCTTGCTGCTGGCCCTGCCACTGGTGCTGCCGATGCTGGTGCAACCGTTCGGCCTGCACTGGATGTTGCCGGCCTGGGCGCAGTTCCTGCTGGCCACCCCGGTGCAGTTCATCCTCGGTGCACGCTTCTATGTCGCCGCCTGGAAAGCCGTGCGCGCCGGCGCCGGCAACATGGACCTGCTGGTGGCCCTGGGCACCAGCGCCGGCTATGGCCTGAGCCTGTACCAATGGTCGAATGCACACGCCGGTATGGAACCCCACCTGTATTTCGAAGCTTCGGCGGTGGTGATCGCCCTGGTACTGCTCGGCAAATACCTGGAAAGCCGGGCCAAACGCCAGACCGCCAGCGCCATCCGCGCACTCGAGGCGCTGCGCCCGGAGCGCGCCGTACGCGTGGTCGATGGCCGCGAGGAGGACGTGGCGATCAGCCAGCTGCGTCTGGGCGACCAGGTACTGGTCAAGCCTGGCGAGCGCTTCCCGGTAGATGGCGAAGTGCTCGAAGGCAGCAGCCATGCCGACGAGGCGCTGATCAGTGGCGAAAGCCTGCCAGTGCCCAAGCAGCCCGGCGACACGGTCACCGGGGGAGCGATCAACGGCGAGGGCCGGCTGCTGGTGCAGACCCAGGCGCTGGGCACCGAGACCGTGCTGGCGCGGATCATCCGCCTGGTCGAGGACGCCCAGGCGGCCAAGGCGCCGATCCAGAAACTGGTCGACCGGGTCAGCCAGGTGTTCGTGCCTGCCGTGCTGCTGCTCGCCCTGCTCACCCTGATCGGCTGGTGGCTGGCCGGCGCGCCACTGGAGACGGCACTGATCAACGCCGTGGCGGTGCTGGTGATCGCCTGCCCCTGTGCCCTCGGCCTGGCCACACCGGCAGCGATCATGGCCGGCACCGGGGTGGCCGCCCGCCACGGCATCCTGATCAAGGACGCCGAAGCCCTGGAGCGAGCCCATGCGGTGAACCGCGTGGTATTCGACAAGACCGGCACCCTCACCTCTGGCAGCCCACGCATCGTCCACCAACGCGCCACCGATGGCGACGACGCGCAACTGCTGCGCCTGGCCGGAGCCCTGCAGCGCGGCAGCGAACACCCTCTGGCCAAGGCCGTGTTCGATGCCTGCGCCGAGCAAGGCCTGGACATCCCGCAGGTGCTCGACAGCCAGTCCCTGACCGGCCGAGGCATCGCTGGACAGGTGGCGGGGCAGCCACTGGCCCTGGGCAACCGTCGGTTGCTCGAAGAAAGTGGCCTGGCGCCTGGTGACCTGGCCACCAGCGCCCAAGCCTGGGAAGCCGAAGGTCGTACGCTGTCCTGGCTGATCGAACGCGGCGGGCAACCAAGGGTGCTGGGCCTGCTGGCCTTCGGCGACAGCCTCAAGGCCGGTGCCGGCCAGGCCATCGAGGCGCTGCATCTCAAGGGCATCAGCTGCCACCTGCTGACCGGCGACAACCGCGGCAGTGCCAAGGTGGTCGCCGAGGTGCTGGGCATCGAGGACGTGCACGCCGAAGTGCTGCCGGCGGACAAGGCCGCCACCGTCGCCGCGCTCAAGCAGGATGGCGTGGTGGCGATGGTCGGCGACGGCATCAACGACGCCCCGGCCCTGGCCGCGGCCGATATCGGCATCGCCATGGGCGGCGGCACCGACGTGGCCATGCAGGCCGCCGGCATCACCCTGATGCGCGGCGACCCGCGGCTGGTTCCGGCAGCGCTGGAGATCAGCCGCAAGACCTACGCGAAGATTCGCCAGAACCTGTTCTGGGCCTTCATCTACAACCTGGTCGGCATCCCCCTGGCGGCCTTCGGCTACCTCAATCCGGTCCTGGCCGGTGCCGCCATGGCGCTGTCCAGTGTGAGCGTGGTGAGCAATGCCTTGTGGCTGAAGACCTGGTCCCCCACCGACAGTGACAAGGAGACCCCATGAACATCGGCCAGGCCGCCCGCCGCAGCGGGCTCAGCGCCAAGATGATCCGCTACTACGAATCCATCGGCCTGTTGCGTCCGGCACAACGCAGCGACAGTGGCTACCGGCTGTACCAGCAGGAGGACCTGCACAGCCTGGCCTTCATCAAGCGCTCGCGGGACCTGGGGTTTTCCCTGGAGGAAGTGGCGAAACTGCTGACCCTCTGGCAGGACCGCCAGCGCGCCAGCGCCGACGTGAAGACCCTGGCCATCCAGCATATCGACGCGTTGAACCAGCGTATCGAGGAGCTGGTGAGCCTGCGCGACACCCTCAGTGAGCTGGTCGCCCACTGCCAGGGCGATGACCGACCGGACTGCCCGATCCTCAAGGACCTGGCCAACGGTTGCTGCCACTGACCCGCGCGATCAGGGCCGCGCCTGCATACAGCTCGCCGGCCCGCCTCAAAGCCTGATCTCCCCCGGCGTCGCCCCGAACAGCTGCTTGAACGCAGCGATGTAGGCCGACGTCGAGTCGTAGCCGCAGCCGAGCGCTGCCTGGGTGACGCTCTCCCCGGCCTCGAGCAACGCCAGCGACGACAGCAGGCGCATGCGCTGGCGCCAGTTGCGGAAACTCAAGCCGGTTTCCCGCTGGAACAGACGCATCAGGGTCTTTTCCGACACGCCCAGGCGCACTGCCCATTGCTGCAGCGTCTGCGCCTGATCCGGCTCGGCGATCAAACCATTGCACAGGGCCAGCAGCCCCGGATGACGCGGCAATGGCAACGAAAAACCGACTTCGGGCAGGGTGCGCAACTGGTCCAGCAACACCGCCACCAGGCGCGACTCGACGCTGTCATGCTCCGGGTAGTCCACCGAGAAGGTGCAGAACTGCTTGATCAGTTCGCGCGCCAATGGCGTTACCTCGAGCACCCGGCATTGCCCCGGGGCCCAGGGACAGGCATCGCGCCGTACATAAAGGCTGCGCATCTCGGCCTGCATCGAAGTGACCACTTCATGCTCGGCGCCAGCGGGAATCCACACCCCCCACTGTGGTGGCGCGAAGTAGCTGCCATCGTTGGTATAGACACCGAGCACGCCGCTGATGGCATAGGAGAACTGCACCCAGTCATGCTGGTGACGGGTGGTCCAGGAGCCGGCGCCCAGGCTTTCGGCGCGGGCATAGAGCGGCCGCGGCAACTGCTCCAGGGCAGGGATGGCGCGAGGTGCGGGAAGGTGTCCGGTGGTCGGCATGACGAGACCCGAGAGTGCTGGTCAGGCAAGACTAACAGCCCGGGCCCGCTTCCACAGGGGTACTGTGACGCCTGTGGCAACGGACTTGTCCGGCCTGCGGCTGTGCCCGCCCTCAGCGCTCGACGATTGCCGTCACCCCCTGCCCTCCGGCCGCGCAGATGGAGATCAGCCCCCGGCCCTTGCCATGGGTCTTCAGCAGCTTGGCCATGTGCGCCAGGATCCGCCCGCCGGTCGCGGCGAACGGGTGCCCGGCGGCCAGTGAACTGCCCATGACGTTCAAGCGGCTGCGGTCGATCGCCCCCAGCGGCGCCTCGAGGCCGAGCCGCGTGCGACAGTAGTCGGCATCCTCCCAGGCCTTCAACGTACACAGCACCTGAGCGGCGAACGCTTCGTGGATCTCGTAGTAGTCGAAGTCCTGCAACGCCAGGCCATGGCGCGCCAGCAAGCGGGGGACCGCATACACCGGTGCCATCAGCAGGCCTTCCTGGCCGTGGACGAAATCCACCGCGCCCGCCTCGCCGTCGACCAGCCAGGCCATGACCTCAAGGCCGTGCGCCTGTGCCCAGCCCTCGCTGCCCAGCAGCACCAGCGAAGCGCCATCGGTCAGCGGGGTCGAGTTGCCTGCGGTCAAGGTGCCCTGGCCGCTGCGATCGAATACCGGCTGCAACTTGGCCAGTTGCTCGAGGGTGAGGTCCGCACGCAGGTTGTTGTCGCGGCTCAACCCCTGGTATGGCGTGAGCAGGTCGTCATGCCAGCCCTCGTTGAAAGAGGCCGCCAGGCGCTGGTGGCTGAGCAGGGTCAGCTCGTCCTGTTCGACCCGGCCGATCTGCCAGGCCTGGGCCATGCGCTCGCAGTGCTCGCCCATGGACAGCCCGGTACGCGGCTCGCCGTTGCGCGGCAGTTGCGGCATCAAGTGCCGGGGGCGCAGACCGAGGAACGGCTTGAGGCGCTCGGCGAGGGTACGGCCCTGGTTGGCCCGCAGGAGAATCTGGCGCAGCCCCTCGTTGACCGCGATCGGCGCATCGGAGGTGGTGTCCACGCCGCCGGCGATGCCGCTGTCGATCTGTCCGAGGGCGATCTTGTTGGCCACCAGCAACGCAGCCTCCAGGCCCGTGGCGCAGGCCTGCTGGATATCGTAGGCCGGTGTCTGCGCAGCCAGGCGCGAACCCAGCACGCATTCACGGGTCAGGTTCATGTCGTGGAAGTGCTTGAGCACCGCGCCGGCTGCCACTTCGCCCAGGCACAGGCCATGCAGGCGAAAACGCTCGATCAGCCCTTCCAGCGCGGCGGTGAGCATTGCCTGGTTGCTGGCCCTGGCGTAGGCACCGTTGGAGCGGGCGAATGGAATCCGGTTGCCACCCAGGATCGCTACCCGGCGAATTGAACGCATGCCTGTCCCTCCTGAAACGTATTGAGCGCTAAGCCTAGGCGTTTTTAGCGGATTCGGACCCCTAGGCGGCAAACTTGGTCCACACTTGCATGCTGGCCTTCACGGAGACTCGCCCCCATGACCGATCGCTACCTCGGCTTTGCCAACTCCAACTTCGGCCGCCGCCTGCTCGATGCCCTGGGCCTGCCGCGCCCGGTGCCGCTGGAGCGCTGGGAGGCCGGCCGACTGCGCCCGGTGGAGGGCGCGCTGGTACTTGGCGGCGGTCCGCTGGCCCGACAGGTCGAGGCCCTGGCCCCGAGGCTGACCGCCGACTGCTACGGCTTCAACGACGACAGCCTGGCTTCGCCGGCGTGGGTCGCCGGGCTCGGGGCGAAGATCAAGGCCGTGGTGTTCGACGCCAGCCAT
Source organism: Pantoea sp. Cy-639 (assembly GCF_011752525.1). Classification (GTDB taxonomy): domain Bacteria; phylum Pseudomonadota; class Gammaproteobacteria; order Pseudomonadales; family Pseudomonadaceae; genus Aquipseudomonas. The sequence goes on from NZ_VWXI01000009.1 coordinate 17,991, forward strand.
CTGGCCGACAGCGACCAGCTCCGCCAGTTGCGCGAGTTCTTCCAGCCCCTGCTGCGCAGCCTGGCCTCTTGCGCCCATGTGGTGATCCTCGGCCGCGCCCCGGAGACCCTCGACGATCCGCTGGCCAGCGTGGCCCAGCGTGCCCTGGAAGGCTTCAGCCGCTCGCTGGCCAAGGAACTGCGCAACGGCGCAACGGCCAACCTGCTGTATGTCGCCAGCGACGCCGAGAACCAGCTCGAAGGTGCGCTGCGCTTCTTCCTCTCGCCCCGCAGCGCGTTCGTCAGCGGACAGGTGCTGCGCCTGAGCGCCTGTGCCGCGCAGGTTGCCGACTGGAGCCGTCCGCTGGCCGGGCGCCGGGCACTGGTGACCGGCGCGGCGCGCGGCATCGGTGCAGCCATCGCCGAAACCCTGGCCCGCGATGGCGCCGAGGTAACGTTGCTCGACGTTCCCCCGGCGCAACAGGATCTCGACGCCCTGGCCGAACGCCTGGGCGGACGGGCCCTGGCCCTGGACATCTGCGCCGCCGACGCCGCCACGCAACTGGTCGCGGCCCTGCCGGACGGCCTCGACATCGTCGTGCACAACGCCGGCATCACCCGCGACAAGACCCTCGCCAACATGACCCCGGACTACTGGGATGCCGTGCTGGCGGTCAACCTCAAGGCACCGCAGGTCCTGACCCAGGCGCTGTTCGACGCCGGCAAGCTGCACGCCGATGCACGCATCACCCTGCTCGCCTCGGTCAGCGGCATCGCCGGCAACCGCGGCCAGTCCAACTATGCGGCGAGCAAGGCTGGCCTGATCGGTTTCGCCCAGGCCTGGGCCTCCAGGCTGGCCGAACACGGCGCCAGCATCAACGCCGTGGCCCCGGGCTTCATCGAAACCCATATGACCGCCGCCATGCCGATGGGCCTGCGTGAAGCGGGCCGACGCCTGAGCTCGCTGGGCCAGGGCGGCCAGCCGCAAGATGTCGCCGAGGCCATCGCCTGGCTCAGCCAGCCGGGCTCGGGGGCTGTCAATGGCCAGGCCCTGAGGGTCTGCGGCCAGGCACTGATGGGGGCCTGAGCATGAAGCGTCCATGGCTCGAACTGCATCGTCCCGACGCCCGTGCCAGCCTTTACCTGCGCGCCCTGTGCAAGCGCCGGATCACTGGCCACGCGCTGCCGGCACAGGGGCTGCGCTGTCAGTTGCGGGTCGACCCGGCCAACCTCGCGGCCTACCGCAAGCTCTGCCACTTCGTCGACGATGGCCGCCTGCCCGCCACCTACCCCCATGTCATGGCGTTCAACCTGCAGCTGCAACTGCTGAGCGCCCGCGACTTTCCTTTCCCGCTGCCAGGCCTGGTGCACCTGCACAACCGCATCCAGGTGCTGCGCCCGCTCGGCGGCGTCGATGGGCTGCGCTTCTCGGTGTTCGCCGACAACCTTCAGGCGCACGACAAGGGCGCCACCTTCGACCTGGTAACCGAAGCCGAAGACGCCATGGGCGCGCTGTGGCGCGAAACCAGCCGCATGTTGGTGCGCGGCCTGAAGCTTGACGGCGTGGCCGAGGCGCCGGCCCAGCAGATACCGGCGCCACTGCCCGAGGCCGCACGCTGGTATGCCGACCGCGACATCGGCCGGCGCTATGCCCGGGTCTGCGGCGACTGCAACCCGATCCACCTGAGCGCTATCAGCGCGCGCCTGTTCGGCTTCCCCCGGGCCATCGCCCACGGCATGTGGACCAAGGCCATGGCACTGGCCGCACTCAAGGGGCACCTGCCTGTGGCGGGCTATGCCTTCGAGGTGGACTTCCACAAGCCGGTGCGCCTGCCCTCGGAGGTGATCCTCGGCGCCAGCGCTGCCGGGCCGATGGGCGAGTTGCGCCTGGACGGGCATGGCGACGTCCTGCATATGCTGGGGCGCTGGCGCACGCTGTAGCGCCTGCCTGCTCCCGGCGGGCGGCACGGATGAAGTCACTTGCTTTGCACGGGACCTCGCCCGAAGCTATGCCTCACGAGGAGATCCCGATGAACCTGCAAGAACTGACCGAACGCCTGCACCGCATCCGCGACAACAACGACTGGCGTGGTTTCCACAGCCCGAAGAACCTGGCCATGGCCGCCAGCGTCGAAATGGCCGAGCTGGTGGAAATCTTCCAGTGGCTGAGCGAGGACCAGTCCCGCCAACTGCCCCCCGAACAGCTCGCCCACGCCGGCCAGGAGGTCGGCGACATCGTCCTGTACCTGTTGCTGCTGTGCAGTGAGCTGGGCCTGGACATGGACCAGGTGGTGCGAGCCAAGCTGACCGACAGCGAAAGGCGCTTCGCCAAATGAACGACCGTCACTTCGATGAGCTGGCCACCCGTTTTGCCGAGAAGATCTACGGCGGCGCCAAGGGCGCAATCCGCCTCGCGGTGTTGCAGGCCGACCTGGCCGAAGCCCTGCCCGACCGCCCGCTGCGGGTGCTCGATATTGGCGCGGGCCTGGGCCACATGGCCCTGTGGCTGGCCCAGCGCGGCCATCACCTGACCCTGGCCGAACCTGCCGAACCCATGCTCGAAGGCGCCCGCGCGCGTTTTGCCGAAGCCGGCCAGGCAGCCACCTTCATCCAGGCGCCCTGGCAGGAACTGCTCGGCCAGCTCACCGAACCCTACGACCTGGTGCTGTGCCACGCCGTGCTGGAATGGCTGGCCGAACCCGAGAGCATCCTGCCGGTGCTGCACCAACTGACCGCACCCGGCGGCTGGTTGTCACTGGCGTTCTACAACCGCGATGCGCTGGTCTACCGCAACCTGCTCAAGGGGCATTTCCGCAAGTTGCGCAGCAACCGCATGGCCGGCGAGAAACAGAGCCTGACGCCACAGAAACCGCTTGATCCACGGGATCTCAAGGCGCACCTTGAACCTCTGTGGCAGGTCGAAAGCGAAAGCGGTGTCCGGGTGTTCCACGACTACATGCCCAAGGAGTTCCAGGACAAGGCCGAGCTGCTCGACCTGCTGGAGATGGAGCTGGCGCACCGTCGGCACCCGAGCTTCGCCGGCCTGGGCCGCTACCTGCACTGGATGTGCCGGCCCCACTGATCCACCGCAGGAGGACTCATGCCGTACCGCTTGCTCTGCCTGGCCGTGCTGCCGTGGCTGCTCAGTGCCTGCGAAGGCACCAACCCCTACATCGCCAGCGGCAAGCCGATCCCCCCGGCCCCGCCCCAGGCTGCCCGCACCTTCGACGCCAGCGCCTATCCGGCCAAGCCCCTCGACTACGGCCATTACCGCAGTTGGCGCTGGCGCAACGACCAGTTGCCACTCGGTGTGCCCAACGCCGATCCAGCCCCCTTCGCCGACGCGGTCAGCAGTGCCCTCGACCAGCACGGTCTGCGCCCGGCCCGCAATGCGCCGGCCGACCTGCTGGTGAGCGCCGACGTGCGCCTGGAGCGGCGTCTGCGCCAAGTTCGCGACTATGACGCCTACGACCCCTACTACGGGGGTTACCCGGGCTATGGCGGCATCGGCTACGGCGGTTATCGCCATGGCTACGGCGTGTATGGCAGCGTGCCTGTCGTGCGTACCTACGAGATCGAAGTGATGGTGGTACGCATCGACCTGTTCGACGCGCGCAACGGCCAGCCCGTATGGAGCGCCAGCGCCGAGAGCGGCAGCGAGCGGGGCTCGCCACTCGACCGCGAGAACGCCTTGCGCGAATCGGTGGACAAGGCACTGAGCGGCTATCCTCCCAGTTAACTTTTTAACGGAGAACCATCATGTTGCGCCGTCTCATCCTACTCTCCTTCGCCCTGCTGCTGGCTGCGTGTTCGAGCAACAACGTGCAGCAGGATTTCGATGCCAGCCGCAACTTCGCCGCCTACCGCAGCTGGGCCTGGCAGGAGCCGGGCCTGCAGTACCGCCCGGATGATCCGCGGATCAAGAGCGACCTCACCGAGCAGCGTATCCGCCAGGCCGTCGCCGACCAGCTCGACCAGCGCGGCCTGCGCCCGGTGCAAGGCAATGCCAAGGCGGACCTCAAGGTGCGCGCCTACCTGATCGTCGAAGACCGCCAGCAACAGATCACCACCAATTACGGCGGAGCCTGGGGGGGCTACTGGGGCGGCTACTGGGGTGGGCCGATGTACAACGAGACCCGCAGCGTCGACTACAAGGTGGCAACCATCCAGGTCGACCTGTTCGATGGGCGCGACGGCAAGCTGGTGTGGCGTGGCAGCGCCGAACAGATCATGAACAACTACCCGCCAAGCCCTGAAGAGCGCAATGCAGCGATCCAGAAGACCGTGACCCAGGTGCTGTCGAACTACCCGCCGCACTGACCTCGACGGGCCATCCGAGCGCAGGCGGCGCGACAAGGCAAGATGCCATCATCTTGACTACACTGCCTTGACCGCCGCCACGCTGCCCGGCTCGACGCCGGCAAAGGAGTGCCCGTGGTTTCCCGTCCAGCGCTTCGCCAACGTGGCGCGATCGGCCTGATGGCCGCGCTGATCCTGGGCCTGGCCCTGCTGTTCATGCTCCTGGCCGTCGACAGTGGCCGTCTCTATCTCGAACAACGCAAGCTCCAGCGCGTCGCCGACATGGCGGCCCTGGAAGCGGCCGAACATGGCGCCGCCTGCAGTGGCAGCGCCCCCCAGGCCGCCACCCTCGCCCGCACCGCCGCCACCCGCAACGGCCATGCCGCCAGTGATCCGCTGATCGCCAGTTGCGGTTACCTGCGCACCGGTGGCAACAACGTGCGCAGCTTCATCGGTGATCCTGTGCGCAACGAAGCGATCAAGGTCGAGGTCAGCAGCCGAGTGAGCACCAGCGTCGCCGCCGGTGTGTTCGACCTGGTGCAAGGCAACGGCCTGCCACGCACCACGACCCTGCGTGCCAGCGCGGTGGCGGCCAAGCCGCTGCCGCCCCAGGCCATGCTGAGCATCCGCAGCAGCCTGGTCACGCTCAATTCCGCCCAAGGTTCGCTGCTCAACGCCCTGCTCAAGTCCCTGGGCGGTTCGGCTCAGCTCGACCTGCTGGGCTGGCAGGGCATCGCCAACACTCGCCTGGACCTGCTCAGCTACCTCGACCAGCTCGCGATCGATCTGCACCTGGGGGTGGGCGACTATCAGCAACTGCTCAACCTCGACACCAGCGCCACGGTGCTGCTGCAGGCGGCGGTCAAGGTACTGCAGCAAGGTGGCGCGGCAGTCGACGTGGTGACCAACCTGGGCAAGATCGCCGCCGACCTGCCGGTTGGTGGGTTGCAACTGGGCCAGTTGCTCGACCTGCAAAGCGGCACCGCCCATGCCGGCCTCGACGCCAGCGTCCAGTTACTGCAACTGGTGCAGGGCGTCATCCAGCTGGCGGCCAGCGAGCGCGCGGTCAACGCCGACCTGCCGATCAACCTGCTGGGCCTGGTCAATGGCCGCGTCCAGCTACGCATCATCGAGCCGCAGCAGATCTCGGCCATCGGCGATCCGCGGGTCGACGACCTGCGCGTGCACACCGCCCAGGTCCGTGCCCTGGTGTCCCTCGACCTGCCCTTGCTCAGTGGCATCGCCGGGCTGCTCAATGCCGTGCTGGACCTGGCCGCGCCACTGACCAACGTGCTCAACAACCTGCTCAGCCTCAACCTGCTGGGCACCGTGCAGTCGCTTACCTGCGCCCTCGGCGTGCCGTGTAAGGTCAGCGACATCAAGCTGCTCGACAGCCAGCTGCACATCGACATCGGCCTCGAAGTGGCCGAGGCCAGCAGCCGACTGCGCCCGGCACCGCCGGACAACTACAGTTGCAGCCCCAAGAGCCTGACGACCCTCACCCAACGCTCCGCGGCGAAGATCGCCATCGGCAGCTTCGACTCACCGGCGGACTTCCTCAGCCAGGGCACAGCGGTGGTCAAGGCGCTGCCGTTGATCGACATCGGCACCAATGTCTGCAGCCGCCTGCTGATCCTGCCGCCGTCCTGCGGCACACGGGTGCCGTTCGCCGGAGGTGGTATCGGCCTACGGGTCGACAGCAAGGTGCTGGGCAGCGGCCCGCTGGAAAAGCCGCTGCTGTTCGCCGGTGCCAGCGCCCCGCCGAACCTTGGCCTGGCGCCGGCCTACCAAGCCATGGACAGCGACCAGGCCCAGGTGGTCGCCAGCCTGAGCGACACCCTCTCCGGCATCCACCTGGAAGCCTACAAGCCCATCGTCAACAGCGGCCTCGGCCAGGTGCTGGTGCTCACCGCCGGTTTGCTGGATGGGGTCAGGAACATTCTCGAACCGCTGATCCGCAACTTGCTGAGCCCACTGCTCGATCCGCTGCTCAACAGTCTCTTGAAAGTGCTGGGCATCGACCTGGCCAACGCCCAGGTCGGCGCCAATCTCAGTTGTACCGGCGGTCACGCTCAACTGGTGATGTGAAGCGGCAGCTCGATACGAAAGCAGGCGCCTGCTGCACCGTTGGCCACGCTCAGGCGCCCGCCCATGTGGCTGACGATGCCATGGCTGACCGACAGCCCGAGTCCGGTGCCGGCACCGACCGGCTTGGTGGTGAAGAACGGCTCGAAGATGCGCGCATGCAGCAGTGGATCTATACCGCCGGCGTTATCCTCGACCAGCAGGTTCAGCCAGTTGCCCTCCAGCGCCTGGCGCACCCGGATCCAGGGCTGCGCGCCAGCATTCGCCAACAGTGCATCGCGGGCATTGACCAGCAGGTTGATCAGCACCTGCTCCAGCTGGTCCTGTTGTCCAAGCACCGTCGGTTGCTCGGCGGGCACCTCCAGGTGCAACTGCACCCCCTTGCCACGCAGGCCCTCCTCGAGCATTGCCCGGCCCCCTTCGACCGCGGCCCAGGCCACGAAAGGCACCGGTTCCAGCGCCGAGCGCCGCCCATACACACGCATGTGCTCGACCAACCGCGCCGCCCGTTCGACCTGGGCCTCGACTCGGCGCAGCTTGTCCTGCAAATAGGCCGGATCGGCGTTACCGCTTTCCAGGCGTTTGAGGGCATTGGCCACTGCCATGCGCATGACATTGAGCGGCTGGTTGATCTCGTGCACCAGGCCCGTGGCCAGCTCGCCCAGGGTGGCCATCTTCGCGCCCTGCAACAGTTGCTGCTGGCTGCGGCGGACCTCGCTGTTGTCCCGACCTACCGCCTGGACCTCCACGAGCCGGCCCGCGGCGTCGAACAGGCCACGATCGGCCCATACCCACCAGGCATGTTCACGCCCCGGCAGTTGCAGGCAGATTTCCGCGCTGCCCAGTGGCTGCTCTGGCGTCAGTTGGCGCAGACGCAGGAGAAAGGCTTCGCGCTGCTGCTCGGACAGCCACTGGCCAAGGTTCATCCCCGGCAGTTGTCCCGAACTGCAGCGCAACTGCTCGGCCAACGGCCGGTTGCCGAACTGCAGCGTCAGGTCCGGCAGGTAGCGACAGATCATCGCCGGAGAATCCTCCACCAGCACTCGGTAGCGCTCCTCGCTCTGGCGTACCCGCTCGGCGCTTTCGGTGGCCTCGCTGACATCCAGCCACAGGCCGACCACCTCCAGGGGCTGGCCGAGATCGTCGCGCAACAGGCGCGCCTCATCGAGCATCCAGTGATAGCCGCCATGCCGGTCGCGCAGCCGATAGCGGCAGCGCACCTGGCCATCACGCAGCAGGCTGCGCGTGCGCTCCAGCCACAAGGCATGATCCTGCGGGTGCACGGCCAGACCAGGCTGGCGCGCCTGTTCACTGTCATTGGCCCAGCCCAGCAGCGGTGCCAGGCTGGCACTGAAGAACTCACCGTGCAGCGCGCCCTGGGCATAACGTTGCACATAGATCACCGCAGGCGAACTGGCGATGAGGTTTTCCAGGCGTGCCTTGGCGGCATCGGCCTGTTGCTCCTGGGCCTTGAGCGCCGTGATATCGAGCAGGAAGCCGCGCAACTGGCGCCCCTCACGCTGCCCCACCCAGTGGAACCAGCGCGACGCGCCCTGGGTATTCGCCGCCGACAGCCGCAGGCTGAGGTTCAGCGCCTGGCCTTCATGGGCCTGGGACAAGGCCAGCCGGGCGGGCTCGCGCTCGGCCGGATGCAGGCAGGCCAGCCACTGCTCCCGCGATACCTGGCACGGTAGCTCGAGCGCCCTGGCCAAGACCGGGTCCAGCGTCATGTCACCCTCCAGGGGCCATGTCCACCAACCGGCACCGAGCTGTTGCTGGAGTTCGTCGAGGTAGCTGGCCTGCTGCTGCAATTGCTGACGCCGCAAGCGCGCCAGCAGCGGTTCGGCCAGGGTCCGCAGCAACGCCAGGGCCATGTCATCGGCCGGCGGCTGCCTGGCGCCGGCGCACAACAGCCAGGCTTCGGCTTCCAGCCCTTGACGGTAAGGCAGCAGGAACAAGGTGGTGCCACCACAGGCGGCCAACAGGTCCGGGTCGTCACGTATCTCGAGCAACGACTGCGCAGGCAACCGCGACAGCCAAGGCTGCAGACGGCTGTCCGCAGGCCATGGCCACTGCTCCTCGCTGCTGGCGTAAGTACGCCAGGCCGTACCGTCGCGCAACAGCAGGCGCAGCGCAGTGGCCTGCCAATGGGTGGCAAGTGCCTGCAACTGCTCGGCGGCGACCTGCGCCAACCGCTCGGCACCGCACTCGCGCAGGGCATGGCCGATCTCCCCGAGCAGCGGCCGCTGCCGGTCCCAGCGCTGCTCGCGCAACAGGTCGCCGATATCGAACAGTTGCAGCAGCCACTGCCCGCCCTGGCGCTGCAGCCAGCCGCGGGTATGCAGGGCGTGCCCGGTCACCGTGTGGAAATCCAGGTCCAGCGCTTGCCCCTGCCAGTCGCCGGGCACACCCTCGAGCACCAGCCAGCTGTGCGCCTCGAGGTAGTCATGGACCCGGGGTTCTGCCTGCCCGGGCAGGACCAGCAAGGTTCGCAGCGGGCCGGACAGGCGCAGGACCCGGGCCTGGCCGTCCAGCCACAGTTGCAAGCCGACCGCCGGCACGGCGTCGACCTCGGCAGGAAGCACCGGCGCCCCGCGCCAGCGGTCGAACAGGCTGCCGCTCACAGTTGCAGGCTCGCCTGGGCCTGCAGGCGCGCCGGCAGGTTCGGCACCTCGCCGATCAAAGGCAGTACCAGGACCGGCATGACCCGGTTGAGCCGCTCGCGAGGGTAGTCGATGGTCACGGTCAGCACCTTGTCCGCGCCAATGCTGATCCGGGTGTCGGTCAGGGCGCTGAAACCCAGCGAACTGGGCATCCACGCCAGTTGCTGGGCGATCACCTGGCGTGCCAGGCCCTGCACGTCCAGTTCATAGGTGGCACTGGCCGGGTCCACCGCCACGCAGCGGCGCACTGCCTCGCTGCTGGCCTGGTTGAACGACTGCAGCATGAGCATTGGCAGGGCGTAGCTGACCAGGCCGTAGAACACCGCGAAAAAGATCATGAATACCGCGACAAATTCGAGGGCTGCCGCGCCTTTTTGCCGTCCCGCCGGGCCTGCTTGCATGATCGCGTCTACCCTGACTGTGAGACCTGTCTGACAGCATAGAACCGTTCAACGAATAGGGATGGCAATTTGCCAATGCAAAGCATTGTTCTCCTGATGTGGCTTGCCTTGTGCGCCGAACAAGATGTCCGCGAACGACAGATTTCCAACTCCCTCACCCTCGGCGTCGCGGCCTTCGCGCTGATCTGGCTGTTCGCCACCGGGCACAGCTGGATCGGTGCCGATGCCAGCGATGCCGGCTGGGCCCTGGCGATCGTCATGCTGCTCACCCTGCCCGGCTACATGCTGGGCCGGTTCGGCGCCGGCGACGTCAAGCTGATGGGCACCCTGGCCCTGGCCACCAGCCCGCAGTACGTGCTCGGCACCTTCATCGGCGCCGGCATCACCGTGCTGGCCTGGCTGCTTGGCCGCCGGCGCCTGTGGACCCTGCTCAACCCCAAGCTGAAAAAGCGCCTGCAAAAACTCGCGGAAGAGGTCGGCGACAAGCAGCCCTTCGCACCTTATGTGCTGGCCGGATTCCTCCTGACCGCCGTCTGGATCCAATAAACGACCAAACAGTCAGAAGAGGTCTACAGTCGATGTACATAATTGCAAAGTGCGACTACGTTTCTTGCTGCCAGGGCGTCTGGCTCAGGCACAGGGCCGATACAACAGGGAGTTGATCGTGAACAAATCCGTCAGTGGGGTGAAAGTGCTGATAGTCGACGACCAGCCGGTGATCGTCGAAGAGCTGTGCGAGTTTCTCGAGGGCGAAGGCTATCGCTGCGTGCCCGCCCAATCCACCCGGCAGGCCATCGAGTGCTTCAAGGCCGACGAAGCCATCGGCCTGGTGCTGTGCGACCTGCACATGCCCGAACACGATGGCATCGAGCTGGTCCGCGCGCTGAAGCAGATCGCCGGCCAGCAGCGGCTGTTCGAAGCCATCATGCTGACCGGCCGCGCCGACAAGCAGGATGTGATCCGCGCCCTGCGCGAGGGTTTCGCGGACTACTACCAGAAGCCCATGGACCTCGATGAGCTGCTCGAAGGCGTGCGTCGCCAGGAGCAGGCACTGCAGGAACGCCAACGCAACTTCCGCGAGCTGGGCAGCCTCAACCAGCGCCTGCAGGAACTGGCCGAATCCATCGACGACCTTTACCAGGACCTGGAGAAAGCCCGTGGCCAGGGCACCCACCGCCGTGCCAGCGACAAGGAGGACAGCGAGCCCGAACTGCCGGCGGCGTTCGAGAAGTTGTCGCCGCGCCAGCTCGAAGTGGCCAAGCTGGTGAGCAAGGGCAAGACCAACTACCAGATTGCCTGTGAGCTGGGCATCACCGAAAACACCGTGAAACTCTACGTCTCGCAGGTGCTGCGCCTGACCCACATGCACAACCGCACCCAACTGGCACTGGCGCTGACACCGCGCTCGTCACCGGTACACCAGCGCTTCACCACCCATTGAATGACTGAGCCCCGCCACGGATGTGCGGGGCTCAGTTGTTCGACGAGTTGACCCTGGTCCAGCGATAGAAATCCGGGATCGCATACTTGTAGCTGTCCAGCCAGCGCTGCATGGCCTGGTCGCGCTCCTTGTCGGTCTGCACCTGGGGCACCGGGGAAGCCTGGCGGTTCTTCGCCTGCACCTGCAGCCAGGCTTCCGTGGCGGTCTCCGGTTGGAGCTGGCGGGGCGGATCATCGGCCTGGGCAGGCAGCGTCGCGGCCAGGCACAGCAGGGCGAAACAGGTTCGGTACATGGTCACCTCCCGATCAGTTGAGCAATGCGCTGGAAACGCTGGCCGCAGCCAGCGGGCCACGTCCACTGGCGCGTAGCTGTTGTGCCCGGGCCTGGGCCTGGGCGAACTGCTCGGGCCGCAGGTGCAGGCGATTGACCAGGTCCTCGGCCTGACCCCAGTTGTCCTGCACCAGCGACAGGGTAACCAGGTTCACCGCCGGCAACGGGTTGTCATCCTTGAGCTCGAGGGCGGTGAGGAACTCGAACCGCGCCTGCTCATGGTTGCCCAGGTTCATCTGCACCACGCCCAGATCGTTGCGCACTTTCTCGTCGGTCGGCGCCAGGCGCGCCGCCCGTTGCAGGTGACGCAGCGCCTGCGGATCATCGCCACGGGCCGAGGCCATCTGGCCCAGGCCATGTTCGCCCTCGGCCGCCAGGCAGCCGCCCAACAGGCTGCGATACAACGGCTCGGCCTCGCTGCGTCCCAGCAGGCGCAATACCCTGGCCTTGCGCAGACGCACCTGGTCGAGGCGCTCCGGCAATTGCTCAAGGTGCGCCAGCCCGGCATGGGGTCGGCCTTCGCTGATCATCTGGTCGGCCAGGTCCAGGCTCATCTGCTGGTCGGTATCCGGCTTGCCGCAGCTGCCTGCGCCGAGCAGGTGAGCCAGCCCTTCGGGCGGCTGGCCGGCACAACCTGTGAGCAGCAACAGGCCACTGAACAGCAGGATCGCTTTCATTGCACTTCCCCCTTGAAACCAGCCCCCACCCATGGCTCGACGCGCCCTTGCAAGCTCATGGCCCCAAGGCCCGCGCCAGTGCCGAAAAGCCCGGTCCCGCCAGTACGATCAGCAGGGCCGGGAACAGAAACACCATCATCACCGCCGACATCTTCGCCGACATCTTCGAGACCCGCTCCTGCAAGCCAGTCAGGCGGCGGTCGTCGAGCAATTCCTTGAGCGCCAGTAGCGACTTCATCGAGCCACCACCCTGGACCAGCAACTGCTGGAGGATCACGCAGGCATCACTGAACTCGTCCACCGCCAGTTGCCGCGCACACTTGTCCAGCTCCAGGCCGAGCGCCAACCCTGAATCGACCCGTTGCAGCACCAGGCGCAGTTCGTCGCTGATGTTCGGCACCAGGCTACGCCCCTCATGGGCCAGCACCCGCAAGGCCTGCTCCACCGCCAGCCCCGTCTCGAACAGGATGCGCAGCAACGGAATCAACAGGCTCACTTCTTCGCCGATACGCCGCTGCCGCCGCGCCGCCGCCAGCGCCAGCAGGCGCTTGGGCAGCAGGTAGCCGGCGCCCAGCGCACAGAGCGCCAGTACCGGCCAGTGCCCCTGTTCCCCCGGCAGGCTGTGGAGCATCAGCAGCACCAGCGTCAACATCAGTACCGGCAAGCCCAGTTGCACGGCGGCAAACAGCGCCCGCTGCCGACTACGGCGCCAGCCCAGGCGGTCGAGCAACACCTGGCTCTCGCCATCGAGCCGCTGCAGGCGGCGCCCCAGCGGGCTGCTGCCCAGCCATTGCAACCAGTCGCCCAGCCGCTCGTCCCGCCCCAGGCCTCCCTGCAGACGCCGCGCCACCCGCTGCCGGCCCCGCCACTGCCGCAGCGCCTGCAGGCCGAACAGGGCAAAGCCGGCAAACAGGCACAGGGCGCTGAGCATCAAGGCCATGGTCACAGGCTCCTCATCATGCGCCACAGCACCAGGCAACCGATGGCCTGCAGGGCGAAGGCGAACAGCAACATCAACCGGCCATGGCCATCGTTCCACATGGCCAACAGGTAACCGGGGTTGGCGAACAGGAAGTAGCCGACCATGGCCAACGGCAACGCACCGAGAATCCAGGCAGTGATGCGGGTTTCTCCGGTCATCGCGCGCAACTGCCGCTCGCCCTGCTCCTGCTCGCGGATCAGCTTGATCAGGTTCTCCATCAGCTCGCTGGCATTGCCACCATGGCGCTGGTTGATGCGCAGGCCCAGGGCGAACAGGCGCAGCTCGTTCTGCCCATAGAGCTCGGCCAGCTCGCCCACCGCATCTTCCAGCGGCACCCCCAGCTGCACGTTGCGCCGAACCCGCAACATCGCCGAGCGCAAGGGCTCGCGGGTGGACTCGATGCCACCGAGCACCGCATCGTTCAAGGTGCGCCCGGATTTCAGGCTGCGCACGCTGTAGTCGAGCAGCCCGGGCAGTTGCTGGATGATCTGCCGCAACCGGTACCGACAGCGCCAGCTCAGGTACAGGTAGGCCAGCAGCGGCAGCCCCAGCAACAGCATCAAGCCCGCCACCCAGCCGGCGGCCAGGGCCGCCAGCAGACTCGCCACCAGCCAGACCGCCAGCGCGCCACGCAGGGGAAGCCGCCCCTGGGTCAGCCCCGCACGATGCAACAACGGATCGAACCAGTCGTGCCGGACACTGCCGACACGCAGGCTGCGATAGGCCTGCCCCAGGCGTTGCAGCACGCGCTCCTCGCCGCGCTTGTGCAGCCCCAGGCGCACCAGCAGCAACGCCATGCCCAGGCACAGCGGCGAAAGCGCCAGCAGCAGCGGGCCCATCACTGGATGCCCTCATGGCGCAGCTTGGCGCCCGCCGGGTTCGGCGCCTCGCGCAGGAAGCCATCGCCGTTGCGGCGGTCAAGGCGAAACAGGGTGTTGGTGACATAGACGTCGTCGCGCACCCCCACCACCTCCAGCACTTCGCTCACGCAGCGCCGGCCATCGGCCAGGCGGGTCAGCTGGATCACCACATCCAGCGCCGCGCAGATCATCTGCCGCAGGGTCTTCTCGGCCACCTGGCGCCCCGTCAGGCCAACCAGGGTCTCCAGGCGCAGCAAGGCATCCTGGGCACTGTTGGCGTGTACCGTGCTCATCGAGCCGTCATGGCCGGTGTTCATCGCCGTCAGCACATCGACCACCTCGGCGCCACGGACCTCGCCCAGGATGATGCGGTCGGGGCGCATGCGCAGGGCGTTGCGGATCAACTCGCTGGCCTTGATCTCGCCATGCCCCTCGGCGTTCGGCGGGCGAGTCTCCAGGCGCACCACATGCGGATGGTGCAGTTGCAGCTCGGCGACGTCCTCGATGGTCACCAGGCGCTCCTGGGGAGCGATCATCTGGCTGAGGATGTTCAGCAGGGTGGTCTTGCCGGTGCCGGTACCACCACTGACGAGGATGTTGCAGCGCCGCCCCACGGCGCGCTCGAGAAAGTCGAAGATGGCCTGGTCGATGGCGCGGGTGGCCAGCAGGTCGGCGCTCTTGAGCATGTCCTGGCGGAACTTGCGGATCGACAGGCACGGACCGTCCAGCGCTACCGGCGGGATGATCGCATTGATCCGGCTGCCGTCGGGCATGCGCGCATCGACCATCGGCGAGGACTCGTCCAGGCGTCGCCCCAGGGGCGCCAGGATCCGCTGCACCACGCGCTCGACATGATGGGCGTCGATGAACCGCAGGTCGGTCTGCTGCAGCAACCCGGAGCGCTCGATGAACACCCGGTGCGGCCCGTTGACCAGGATCTCGGTGACGCCTGGATCACGCAGCAGCACCTCCAGCGGACCATAGCCGGTCAACTCGTCGACGATTTCCTCGGCCAGGCGCTCCATCTCATAGCGCGACAACGCCAGGCGCAGGCGGGCGACATAATCGCCGACCTGCTCGAGCACGAACTGCGCCAATACCGGGCGGGCCCCTTCGAGCAGGTTGCGGCCGCTGTCCTCGATCGCATCGATGACATGCCGGTGCAAGGCCCGCTTGAGCACTTGCGGGTCGTTGCCGGCATGGCGGGCCCCGCCAAACGGCTCCTCGTTGCTCATCGTTTGCCCCACAAGCCGCGCAGCCAGGCGTGGCTAGGCGGCGCCAGGTTCTCGGAGCGGCTGGCCAGGCGCTCGCCCAGGCTGCGCAGGGCCTGGGTCAGCCCCTCGCGTGGCGCCAGCTCGAACAGGCTCAGCCCCTGGTTCTTGGCGTTCAGGCGCACCTCTGGGCTATAGGGCATGACCTTGAGCAAGGGCAGTCCATAGCGTTTGGCCAAGGCCTCGGCATCGGGCGCCACATGGCGCATGAAGCGGTCGACCAGCAAGCTGGCGTGCTCGAGCTTGATGCCACGGTCGCGCCACTGTTCGAGCACCTCGAGGTTGCGCCGGCAATCGAGGATGTTCTGGTCGGTGTACAGGATCAGCTTGTCGCAATGGCTGACGATGGTCCGCAAGGCCTCGCTGTCGGCCTGCCCGGCCAGGTTCACGACGATGTGCTGGAAATGCTGGCGCAAGGCGCTGAGCAGCATGTACAGCTCGGCGGCGCTGCTCTGCTCCAGGGCCTCGTCGCCATCGGCGTAGGCGAGCAGGCGCAGGCCACCCTTGTCGCGGCTGAAGGCGCTGTCGATCAGCGTCGCGTCGAGCCGGCGCAGGTGCCGCAAGGCGTCACCGAAATGAAACGAGGCCTCCAGCCCCAACAGTGCCAGGCTATCGCCACGGGGCAGGCCGAGATCGAGCAATAGGGTCTGCTGGCCACTGTCCTGGACCACCCGCGCCAGGTGGGTGGTGAGCAGCGCGCCGTCGGCGCCGCGCTGGGCCCCGTAGAGCACGGTGAGGCCGCCCAGGCTGGGGTTGCTGGTGACCGCCGGCAGACGCTTGCCCAGGCGCCGCACCAGCCCGGCCACTTCGCTGGCGCGCGAGCCGTAGGCGACGAAGTCGCGGGCACCGGCTCGCATCGCGTGAAGCACCAGCTGGTTGTCCATGCCATCGCCCAGCGCAACGATGGCCAGCATCGGCTTGGCCTCCAGCATGCCCTCGATCAGTGTGCACTGGCCGATCAATTGCTCACGGTCCAGGCCGATGAACACCAGGTTGCTGAACGTCATGTCGACCAGCGCCAGCAGCTCGTCAAGGCTGGTGCCGGCCGCCGCGATCACCTGGCCCATCGGTGCCAGGGCTCCCTGCAGCCAGTGCAGGTCCTCCTCGTTGCGGGTCAGGGCCAGGTAGGTCTGGTTCAGGCTCTCGCTCATCGCGACATCCCGCCCCGGCCATCGAAGCTGCCGTTTTCCATGAAGAACAGACGCCCCCAGCTAGGGTCGTAGCTGCGCAAGCCCTCGCCCGGCAGTTCCGGCAAGCGGGCATTGGCTGCCAATGGTTGGACCAGGTGCGGGGTGACGATCATCAGCAACTCGGTCTCCTCGCGGTTGAGCGCCGACTGGCGGAAGAACGCGCCGATGATCGGCAGGTTGCCCAGGCCCGGCATCTTGTCCACGCCCGAACGCACGTTGCTGCTGATCAGGCCACTGATGATGAAGCTCTCGCCATCGGCCAGGGAAATGCTGGTGTCGGTGCGGCGCACGCTCAGGCCCGGGACCTGGGTGCCGGCGATGGTCACCGCGTGGTTGTAGTCCAGCTCGCTGACCTCGGGAGCCACCTTCAGGGTGATGCGGTCGCGGCTGACCACCGTGGGGGTCAGCGCCAGGCGCACGCCGAACTCCTTGTATTCGATCGACACGTTGTTGCTGCCGCTGCTGGGTACCGGGATGGGAATCTCGCCACCGGCCAGGAAGCTTGCGGTCAACCCGTTGAGCACGGTAAGGCTGGGACGTGCCAGGGTGTAGGCGAAGCCGCTGTTCTCCAGGGCATTGATCATCGCCATGAAGCGCCCATTGTTACCGCCCAGAACGATGTTGAAGACGTTGTCGTTCAGCCCCACGCCAGGCAGATCGGTCGGGCGTACCGTGGCCCCGGGCACCGTGCCGGGCGCGCCGATCAGACTGTTGGAGCCCTTGAAGAACAATCGCGCGCCGGCCTCCTTGTACTTGAGCCGGCGCACCTCGACGAAGCGGATGTCAGCCTGTACCTGCACCGGCAGATCCGCCTGCGCCGACGGCAGTTGCGCGGTCCCGGTCATGTCGGCGCTGGCCCGGCCCTTGACGAACAGCATCGTCCGGTGCGGCGTCGACGAGCAACCGGTCCACAGCATCAGGCTGGTATTGCCCTGCCCCACCGCCGTCAACAGCACCGCCCGTTCGCCACTGGCCTGCACATCGGCCACCTTCGGCTCGCCCACCGCCGCGCGGGTGATGGTCATCGGCAGGCGCAGCTCTTGCTGCAACCCTTGGTCCAGCTCGATCACCGAGGGCAACTGATCGTATCCTGGGCAGCCCTTGCCAGCGGCCTCTGCCAACGGCGCCAGCAATGACAGGGCCAGGCCGGCGCATGTCGCGATCGACGCGGTACGACGCAAAGCGCTACGCAAAGAACTACGCATGACGTGCATCCTTGCCGGTTAGGGTTTTTTGTTCGACTCGACGCCCTGGGCGCCACGGATGATCTGCATCGCCGGGGCCCCGACGGCGGCGGCGGCCCCTGAAGAAACCTGTGACAACTGGCTGAACCGGTAGAGATCGCGGCTGGCGCTCTCCAGCGCCGGCGCGGTATCTGCATCTCGCCAGTAGCTCGCCAGCAGCGCTTCGTCGGCGCTGCGCACGGCCAGGCGCAAGGTGCCGGCCTGGGCCGCCAGCATCAGCCGGCTGGCCAGCGCCTCGGGGACCGCCAGGGCCACGGTACGGGCGCTGCTGCCACCCGCAGGCTGCTGGTCACGGCGGGCCTTCTGCTCTTCGGCGCTCTGCGCCGGCCGGCCGTCGTTGGCCAACCCGGTCTGCTGATCGACGCTAAGCACGCGCAAGGCTGGCAGCACCACCTGTGCCGATGCCTGCGGGTTGTTGTTGTCCTCACGCAGAAACAGCAGCACATCCACATAGTCGCCCGGGCGTAGTTGCCCTGCGGCCCCGATCACGTCATCCACCGCCAGTGCCACTGCCCGCTCATGACGGCGGATCATCCTGGCCAGTGGGCCGCCAGCCTGGAAGCTCGCCTCCTCCAGCCAACTGCCCGCCGGCAACGGGCGGGCGCTGCTGCGCCCAAGTACCTGCTCGAGTTGCTGGAAGGCGCCGACCGGCGCCACCTGCAAGCGCTCGACCAGCACATCGTCCTCGCCGACCGGCGTGTTGGCCGGCAATGCCCGGCGCAATACCAGCACCGGTGTGCGCGGCGGTTCCTCGGGTTGGACAACAGGAGGGGCGACAACCGGCAATGGCGCATCGGCCACTGTGCCGGGCGGTGCCGGTGCAGACACTGGTGGGCGACTCAGGCGCACTCCCCAGTAGCCGGCCAGCAGTGCCGCGAACAGAAACAGGCCAGCGAGGATCATGCTCAAGCGACTGCTCATTCGCTCCTCCCTACGCCCTGGCCAAATGATGGCAAAAAGTAATTATTTTGCTATTGGACGGTAGCGCAGCCCTGCCAATTCGCCATTAGGTGCCTCTGGTTTTTTGAGCCATGAATTTGACGCTTTGCCAAAACAGCGACTTGGCAGCGTCAATACGCACCAATGCTTTAGGACTAATGCCTTCTTACATTTGCAGCCTGCCACCGCTTGGCAATCCTGTGATGGCAAAGGGGTGTCACTTTCAAGCCCCACCACCGGCGCCGCTCGAGCGCGAGGAGATCTGCCATGCTGCAACGCATCCTGAATCACTGCAAACACTTCATCCAACGCAAGGACGGCGCCTCGGGCATCGAGTACGCGGTGATCGCGGCGATGGTCGCGGTGGTGATCGCCGGGTTCGTCACCCCCATCTCGGCCGCGATCAGGACCATGTTCACCACCATTCAGGGCGCGCTCTGAGGGCCGCCGCGCAACACCTGGGTGATCCATCCCGCAGGAGCCAGCCATGTCGACCTCTTCCTTGCGTGAACAGATTCTTCTGGTGGACGACGAGGAAGAGGCCTTGCTCGAACTGGCCGAACTGCTGGAGAACGAACACTTCTGCTGCCACACCGCCACCTCGGTCGACGCCGCGCTGCGCCAGCTGACCCGGCATCCCGACGTGGCACTGGTCATCACCGACCTGCGCATGCCCGGCGAAAGCGGTATCGGCCTGATCAAGCGCCTGCGCGACCATACCGCGCGCCAGCACCTGCCGGTGATCGTGATGTCCGGGCACGCGGACCTGGACGACGTCAGCGACCTGCTGCGCCTGCATGTCCTCGACCTGTTCCGCAAGCCGATCTATCACGCCCGCCTGCTGGAAACCCTCGAGAACCTGTTTCCCAAGCCGCTGCTGACAGCCATCAAATAACATCCGCCCATGTGTATCGCGCCCGCCGCGGCCATCTCGCCCCAGGCGCGTCCTGGCCGCTTCAATCGCTGACCTGGAACTCCACCCGCGCGGTCTCGCCACTGCCATCCAGGGCACTCAACTCGACCCGGCCGGTCTGTTCGAAACGCACCAGCAGGCTGTCCTGTCCGCGGGTCTCGCCCAGCGGCTGGCCATTGAGGAACCACCAGCGCTGCCCCCCGCCGCCCAACGCCGATACCCGCAACTGCAAGGGCTCGCTGCTGGTGGCCGGGCGTCGCAGGTTGTCGCCGGCACGTACGCCGACGATAGACAATGGCGGCGCGCTGGCCGCTACCTTCGGCGGGCACGCCGGATTCACCGCCGGCAGGCGTGCCGCTCGCCGCTCCTGACGCGGCAGCCAGGGCTCCAGCGGCGCTGGCCACAATGCGATGTCCCGCGCATGTGCGCCCGTGCAGGCGGCATCGACCCGCAGCCCCTGCTCATCGACCCAGACCGTGTCGCGCAGCCCCAGGCCCAACGGCTGGTCGGCCGCCTGCAGGGTCGGCGGTGTGGTGCCGTCCAAGGTCCAGGCGAAGCGCTGGCGGCGGCAGTTCGGATCCTGCCGGCTCATCGGCTGCCCCAGCGGCCAGCAGATCGCCGCCACCCCGACCGAGGCCGGCACCGCCTCGACCGGCACATCGATGCCACGCTGGGCATCGCGATTGCTGAGCAGATCGTGCACCTGCAGCATCAGTGGCGCCGCCGAGGCCAGGCCGAACTGGCCGGGCACCGGGGTACCGTCGGGGCGACCGATCCATACACCGATCAGGTAACGCGGCCCCACCCCCACCGACCAGGCATCCCGAAAGCCATAGCTGGTGCCGGTCTTCCAGGCCAGTTGCGGGCGCTGCACCAGCTCGGCGTGGGGATCGCGATCCGGACGGGCCAGGCCGCTGAGAATGCGCCGGGTGATCCATGCCGAACCTGGCGACAGCAGGCGTCGCTCCAGCAATGGATCCTGCGGTTGCAGGCGGATCCTCGCACTGCGCCCCTGGCGGGCGAATGCCGCATAGCCGCCGACCAGGTCCTCCAGGCGGCTGCCGGCACCGCCGAGGATCAGCGACAGGTTCGGCTCGGCCAATGGCGGCAGCAGCAACGGCACGCCACCCATGCGCATCTGCGCGGCGAAACGCTTCGGCCCGTAGGCTTCGAGCAATTGCACCGCAGGCAGGTTGAGCGACAGCGCCAACGCCGAGCTGGCCGAGACCGGCCCGCTGAAGCCCATGGAGAAGTTGCCGGGGCGATAGTCACCGTAGCGACGCGGCACATCCTGCAGCAGCGATTCGGAGTGGATCAGGCCATCGTCCATGGCCATGGCATAGAGGAACGGCTTGAGGGTCGAGCCCGGCGAACGCAAGGCATGGACCATGTCGACATGGCCGAAGCGGCGCTCGTCGCCCAGGTCGATGGAGCCCAGGTAGGCTCGCACGGCCATGTTCTGGGCCTCCACCACCAGCAACGCCGCCGAGGTGCGCTCGGGTAGCCGCGCACGCCACCCCAGCAGCAGGTCCTCGAGGCGTCGCTGCAAGGCCGCGTCGATCGTGGTGCGGATCAGCGGCGGACTGTCCGGCGTATTCAACCGTCGGGCCAGCAGTGGCGCCAGCGCCGGCTCCTGACGCGGTGCGAGCAGCAGCGGCTCCTCCCGGGCCTCGGCGATTCGCTGGGCCGGCCACACCTGGTACTCGTCAAGGCGTTGCAGCACCTTGTCGCGGGCCCGTTGGGCGCGCTCGGGATGGCGGTCCGGGCGCAACCGGCTGGGAGCCTGGGGCAGTACCGCGAGCAACGCGGCCTCGGCCGGGGTCAGGTGCTTCGGCGACTTGCCCAGGTAGGCCCAACTGGCTGCCGCCACACCCTGCAAGGTGCCGCCGAACGGCGCTCGGTTCAGGTAGAGCTGCAGGATCTGCTGCTTGGACAGGTGCCACTCCAGCTGCGCCGTGCGCCACAGCTGGCGCAGCTTGCCAGGCAGGGTACGATCATGCGGGTCGAGCAACCGCGCCACCTGCATCGACAAGGTGCTGCCGCCCGACACCACGCGCCCACCCCGCAGGTTGAGCCAGGCGGCCCGGGCCAGGGCCATGGGGTTGACCCCGGGGTGGTGGTAGAACCAGCGATCCTCGTAGGCAAGCAGCGCCTCGAGGTACAGCGGCGACACCTCTTGCGGACTCACCGGATAGCGCCACACGCCATCGGCATCGGCGAAACGCCACAAGGGCGTGCCGTCCTCGGCGAGCACCACCCGCGCCAGGTCGTCGCCCGGCATCGGCAACGGCCAGATGCGGTCGGCCAGCCACAACAGGGCGATACTCCCCAGACCGACGATGGCCATGCGCCGCAGGACCCGTTTCAGGCTTGACCGGGCTAAGCTTGGCATCGGGAACCGACCGGGCCAGGTGATGGCCAAAGGCTTGGAATCACCGATTCGTTCATCAGGAAGCAACTATGCATGTAGAAGGTTTTTTCGAGTGGCTGGGCCAGGCACTGGGTTCGTTGATCCGCTTCATCGTCGACGGGCTGAGCGGGCTGTTCAACCTGCTGGCCAACGCAGGTGGCAACTTCATCGACGGGCTGGCGCGCACGCTGGGCATGGACACCTCGCTGGTCAGCATCCTGGCGCTCATCGTTGGCCTGATGCTGCTGTACTCGGCCATCCGCGCGTTCATGCGGGCGTCGATCATCCTCGGGATCATCTGGGCGTTGCTGGGCTTGTGGGTATTGAGTTGGGTCGTCCATTGAATGCACGTCCTCGTGGGCGCGGGCTTGCCCTGCAATAGCGTCAGGTCAGGCAGTGATGCCCGTTGTGCTGACGCCATCGCGGGGCAAGCCCGCGCCCACGAATCTTCGCCCACGCAGGCTCAGCGGCCGCGCACGACCATCTCCCCCTGGCTTTCGCCGGTCGCCTGCAGGTTCGGCCGGTACATCGATTCCACCTGCGGCGGCGGGATACGGTAGCTGCCCGGGGTCACCGCCCGCGCCAGGTACAGCAGGTGGGTGGTGCCGTAGCTGTCGAGCTTGAGCGCCGCGACATAGCGATCGTCACGGTACTCCTGGTGCACCACGCTGGCGTTCTGCATCGACTCGCGCCACTGCTTCACCGCGCTGCTGGCGTTGTCCAGGCTGGCGGCGCTCTGCGCCAGGTTCTGGTTCTCCAGCTCCAGGCCGGCCGGCAGCAGGTCCACCACCAGCGCATCCGGCACCTGGCTTTGCGCCTTGAGCGCCAGGTGCACCAGCACCAGGTCGCCGCTGCGCAGGCTGCGCACATCCAACGGTTGGCCATTCATACCCAGGTATTCGCGACGAATCTCCAGGCCATTGCTGCTGGCAGGCGGAGCCTGGCGCGGATAGCCCGACAAGGTCAGCTGTTGATAAAGAGTGTCGCTGCCTTCGTTCTGCACCGTCAGCGGCGAGGCCAGCAGCGGACCTTCGAGCTTCATGCCCGACTCGGCGTTGTCGAACTCGCGGACCTCGCCGGCGCTGTCCAGACGCGCCTTCCAGTTGCCTTCAGGCTTGCCCAGCAAGCCTCGCCCGGCGAGGAACAACGCGTTGCGCTCCTGGGTCGACAACCAGCGGTTGGCGGCCAGTTCGTCGGACAGGGCGAACAGACGCTGGTCGACCTGGTTGCCGGCCAGATTGTTCTCCTGCAGCAATGCCAGGATCAGCGCCTGATCGCGCAGGGCGCTGCCGTAGTCGGCCATCCAGCCAGTGCTGCGGGTGATCGCCAGGCCAGCCTGCAGCGCCTGCTGCGCGCGCGGCTTGTCGCCCATCTTGTCCAGTGCCACTGCCAGTTGCACCAGCGGCAGGCCGGAACGGGCATCGGCGCGCCGCTCGAACAGGCTGCGCAACGCCCCCAGCGGCGCCTGCTGGCTGCGCGCCAGGACCAGGCCCGCGTAGGCCTGCACCGCGAAACGGGTGTGATCGGCATTCTGGCTGTAGTCGACCTCGATCAGGTTACGCTCCTGCACGTAGCGCAGCAGGCGCTCGCTGGCCTTCTTCAGCACCTCGGCCGGCACGCCGTAGCCCTGTTCGCGGGCACGCAGCAGGAAGTCGGTGACATAGGCAGTCAGCCAGTATTCTTCCTCGCTGTCCGAGCTCCACAGGCCGAAGCTGCCGTTGTAGCGCTGCATGCCCAGCAAATGCTCGATGCCCATCTCGATCTTGCGCTTGCGCACATCGGCCGGCTCGCCCTTGATGCCCAGGCGCTTGAGGCTGTCGGCGTCGGCATACAGCGATGGGTACAGGCCGCTGGTGGTCTGCTCGAGACAGCCGTAGGGGTAGGCCTCCAGCGCGCGGATCTGTTCGGCGAGGTTCAGCGGAGGACGGCTCGACAGGGCCAGGCTGGCTTCGAGCCCGGCCGGCTCGAACGCGGCCAGGTCGCTGTCCGGCAATGTCCAGGGCTGGTCCTTCAGGGCCACGCGGTAGTGCTTGAGCATCGCCGGGTAGGCCGGGCGCACGCCCAGGGTCCACTCGCGCTCGAAGGGCGTGGCCGGTTCGCCCGGCAGTTGCAGGCCTTCGACCCGTACCCGCACCTTGCCCTGGCCAAGACCGCCCTGGGCTTGAACCGGAATCATCAGCGTGCTGCGCTGGCCTTCGCCCAGGGTGACGCTCTGCTGGGCGCCAGCGGCCAGGGCGAGCTGGCCTTCGGCACTCAGTTGCACATTCAGTTGCTGGGCCCGGCCGGACAGGTTGGCCAGGTCCAGTGCCAGGCTGGTGCGGTCACCGCCGGCGAGGAAGCGCGGCGCCGACAGCTCGGCGATCAACGGTGCGGCGACGATGGTCTTGCCTTCGGCCATGCCGAAATGCTCGTCGGTCCAGGCCTGGGCCATCAGCCGCAGCTCACCATTGAAGTCAGGGATTTCGACAGTGGCCTGCCCCTCGCCCTTGTCATCCAGCGTCACCGGCAGGCTCTGCTGGGCAACGATGGTCACCGTGGTGTTCGGACGCTTGCCGCCCTTGGCCATCGCCGCATCGCCACCGAACGCCAGGCTGGCCAGACGCCCCTGGCCAGCCTCGATCAGCTGGCCGTAGATATCCAGCTGGTCGGCGCCATAGGCCTTGCGACCGAACAGGCTGGCGAACGGATCAGGGGTCTTGAAGTCGGTGATGTTGAGGATGCCCACATCCACCGCGGACAGCAGCACGTGGATCTCTTTCGGCACGCTGCCGTCGGCGTTGGCGGCCTTGAACTTCACCGTCAACGGTTGCTTGGGCCGCATCTTCTCCGGCGCCTGCAGGGTCACGGCGAGCTTGCGCTCGGCGCGGTCCAGCGGCAGGTGCAGCACGCCCACGGCGCGCTTGGGCGTGGCATTGGCCTTGCGCTCGCCCGGGCGAATCACCAGGGCGCTGATGTACAGATCGTGACGCGCCCATTTCTTGTCCAGGGCGACGTCGAAGGTCTTGCCCTCGGCGGGCACGTCGATCGCCTGCCACCACAGCGGGCCATCGGCGGACTCGATCATCAGGTAGCCGGTGCCGGCAGCAGGCGGGGTCACAGTGACCTTGGCGGTGGCGCCGTCCTGGTAGGCCGGTTTGTCCAGGGCGATCTTCACCTGGTCAGGGCGCACGGCGCCGCCTTCGGCGTTGTCCTGGGCACGGTAGCCGGCCCAGAAGCGCTCACTGGACACCAGACCGGTCTGCGGGTCTTCCACCTCAACGCGGTACGGGCCCCATTCCACCTGGAAGTTCAGCTTGGCGGTGGAGCCGGCCTTGACGCTGAGCGTCTCTTCACTCTGGGTGAGGAACTTCTCGTTGTAGTTGTAGCTCCAGCCGTCGCTCTGCGAATAGTTCCAGTAGTAATCGCGGCGCTCGCGGATCAGGCGCACCTTGAGGTTGTCGGCGGCGAGCTTGTTGCCGTCGCGATCGGCCACCAGGAACTCGAACTCCACCGGGCCGTCGCTGTCGGTCTCCTCGCCGGAGAACAAGCCACGCAGGCCGGGCAAGCGCTCGGCCGGCCAGATCGGTTGTTCCAGGCGGCGGGTGATCGGCCGGCCGCCCGACTCTTGCAGGCTGGCCTGCACGGTCAGTTGCAATGGCGAACGGGCCTCGCTCCAGCGGCTCTCGATGTCGATGCTCGCCTTGCCGTTCTGGTCGAGGGTGACTTCGTCCAGCTCCAGGTCCTGGCTCAGCTCGGTCTCGGTGACCGCACCGAACTGGTAGCCCGGCAGTGCCGGCACCGCTTCGCGCAGCGGTCGTACATAGGCCTGGCCACTGAGGCGATTGCCTGCGGCCGGCGCACCGTAGAGATAGCGGCCGCTGACCTGGATGGTCGCGGTGTCTTCAGGCGCCAGGGGCGTGCTGCTGCCCTTGAGCTCCAGCGCCAGGCGCTCAGGGAGGAAGTCCTCGACCAGGAACTCGTAGACCTGCTGACGACCGCCGCCGAGATCGAGCAGCAGTTGCCAGCGCCCGGTCGGTGCCTCGCTGGCCAGTTGCAGCTGGTACTGGAACAGGCCGTTAGTATCGGCCTCCCAGACGAACTTGCGACTGACCTGCTCATCCGGGCGGCGTACTTCCACATTCACCGGCTGGGCCTTGACCGGCTTGCCGTCCTGATCGCGCAACAAGCCGTTGAGCAACACCGTTTCGCCCGGGCGGTACAGGTCGCGTGGGCCGAAGATGAAGAACTGCAAGGGATTGGCCTGGGGACCGGTGATGTCGAACTCGGCCAGGTCCAGCGCCGCGGTGTTCAGGCGCAGCAAGGTGGTGTGCACGCCTTGGGTGGCGATCAGGGTGTCGGCCTTGGCAGTGATCGGCAGTTGCGCGTGGCCGTCGCCGTCGGTCTTGGCCTGGGCCAACAGCTTGCCCTTGTCGTCATGCAGCTCGAGGGTGACGCCAGCGAGCGCCTTGCCGCCTTCCAGCGCCTGGGTGAAGACATCCAGCCGGTCGCGGTAGCGGTGGGCGGACACACCAATGTCACTGAGGGTGAACAGGGTCGCTGGCTGCGAGTAGTCGTAGGTGCCCGAGGCCCGCATCACCGCCAGGTACACGCCCGGGTCCTGCAGCGGCTTGATCCCGGCGATCGGCAACAGCACGGTCTCGCGGGTGTTGCGCGCCGGATTGAGGTCGAAACGGCCGCTGTAGACCAGCTCGGCCATGTCCAGGGTTTCCTTGGACTGGTAGTAGTACAGGCTGGAGTTGCGGCCCCAGTTGACCAGGAAGGTCGACAGCATCTCGGGCTTGACCCGGAAGAACTCGACATCGACCTTGGCGACGTTCAGGGCGATCACCGGCAGGCCTTCGGCCAGGCGCGTGGGCAGCAGCGAGCCACGGCTGGCGAAGCCTACGGTCGGCTGCATGTCGCGGGTCTCGAAGCGGCTGACCGATTCAGCCTCGAGGGTGTTGCCGTTGACCGACAGCAGGCCCTTGTCGATGGTCAGGACCATCTTGCGCTGCGGCTCCAGATGACGCAGGCGCAGCTCCATCTGGTTATCGGAGAGTTCCCAGGCACCATCGACCTTGCCCTTGACGGTATCCACCAGGTGCAGCTTCGCGGCGAAATCCTGATTGGCGTCCAGCGGCGCGGAGACACTGACCGACAAGGTGCTGGCACCGTCGAGCTGCACTTCCGAGACATCCAGCACGCTCAGCTCGCGGCCGGCGTAGCGCTTGGCGAGCACAGCCGGATCCTCGCGCTTGCTCGGCGTGCTGGCGGCAGGCGCGCTGGTGGTGGCTTTCTCGGGGGCGGCCGGAGGAGCGTCCGGCGTCGACGAATCACAGGCACTGAGCAAGGCCAGCGCGCAGGCCAGCAACAATCCTTTGTTGAGCATTTGAGAGAGAACTCTTCGGCAGCGTGTACGTGAGGGGGGCAACTATAGCGCAACGACTCGCGGCTTACCTGGCGATGCGCGACAAGTGAGACCCTGTTCGCGCGCAGCAGTGCCCGGGTCGGTACAATCGCTGGGCAATCGCGGGGCAAGCCCGCTCCCACGCCCCACGCTTTCCTGCCGGAGCCCGCATGTCCTCACTGTCCATCGCCTGGCGCGACCGCCTCACCCACCGCAAAGTCTGGGCCCTGGCCGCGCCGATGATCCTGTCCAACATCTCGGTGCCGCTGGTGGCGCTGGTCGACAGCACGGTCATCGGCCACCTGCCCCACGCTCACCAGTTGGGCGCGGTGGCGGTGGGCGCCACTCTGTTCACCTTCATGGTCGGGCTGCTGGGGTTCCTGCGCATGGGCTCCACCGGTTTCGCCGCCCAGGCGGCCGGCCGCGCCGATGGCGCCGCACTGCGCCAGGTACTGGCCCAGGGACTGCTGCTGGCGCTCGGCCTCGCCGCGCTGATCGGCCTGCTCGCCCTGCCCTTCAGCCAGCTCGCCCTGCAAGCCATGCAACCTAGCGAGGCGCTGCAGGCATCGACCGAAGCCTTCTTCCACACCCGCCTGCTCGGCCTGCCGGCGGCGCTGGCCAGCTATGCGCTGGTCGGCTGGTTCCTCGGCACGCAGAACGCCCGCGCGCCCCTGGCGATCCTGCTGACCACCAACCTGCTGAACATCGCCCTGAACCTGTGGTTCGTCCTGGGTCTGGACTGGGGCGTGGTCGGCTCGGCGCGAGCGTCGGTGATCGCCGAATGGACCGCTGCCCTGCTCGGCCTGGCCCTCACCCGCCCGGCACTGCGCGCCTACCCCGGGCAGGTCGCCTGGAACGCGCTCAAGCGCTGGCAGAGCTGGCGGCCGCTGCTGGCGGTGAACCGCGACATCTTCCTGCGCAGCCTGGCATTGCAGTTGGTATTCCTGCTCATCACCGTGCAGGGCGCACGCCTGGGCGAAGCGACGGTGGCGGCCAACGCCCTGCTGCTCAATGGCCTGCTGCTCACCGCCTATGCCCTGGATGGCCTGGCGCATGCGGTGGAAGCCCTGTGCGGGCATGCCATCGGCGCCCGTGATCGCGAGGTCTTGCGCCGGTCGCTGGTGGTGGCCTGTGGCTGGTCGCTGATCGTCAGCCTGGGGTTCGCCGTGGTGTTCCTGCTGGGCGGACACCTGTTCATCGATCTGCAGACCGACATCGCCAGCGTGCGCGCGGCGGCGTATCCGTACCTGCCGTACCTGGCGCTGCTGCCGTTGATCGCGGTGTGGAGCTATCTGCTCGATGGGCTGTTCATCGGCGCCACCCGTGCGCGGGAAATGCGCAATGCGATGCTGCTTTCGGTGGCGATTGCGCTGCCGCTGGCATTTGCCATGCGGGGGTTCGGCAACCATGGCTTGTGGCTGGCGTTCCTGGGGTTCATGGCCTTGCGGGGGGTGACGTTGGGATGGGTGGGGTGGCGACTGCAGGAGAAAGGGCGTTGGATTCAGTGATGCAGGGGGCCGCAAAGCGGCCCCCTGCAGTTTACGAAGACAGGTACGAAGACCGCGTCAAGCCAAGGCGCAGCGCATCAAGGAACTGCGTCCGCTCCCGTGCGCTGATCTTGGCACTGGCCACCTTGTCGCGGTAGTGAGTCATCAGTTCCTCCGGCGACAGGTGCACGTAGCGCAGCATGTCCTCGATGGTGTCGTGGGTCTCGATACCGGCGTGGTACACGCTGCCGTCGGCGTTCTGGTAGATGTTCACCGAGTCGGTGTCGCCGAACAGGTTGTGCATGTCGCCCAGGATCTCCTGGTAGGCGCCGACCAGGAACACGCCCAGCAGATAGTCCTCGCCTTCCTTGACCGCGTGCACCGGCATGCTGGTCTCGATGCTCTGCTCGTCGACGTACTGGTTGATCTTGCCGTCGGAGTCACAGGTCAGGTCCTGCAGCACGGCGCGGCGCAGCGGCTCCTCGTCCAGGCGGTGCAGCGGAATGATCGGCAGCACCTGGCCGATGGCCCAGGTATCCGGCAGGCTCTGGAACACCGAGAAGTTGCAGATGTACTTGTCGGCCAGCTTGTCGTTGAGCTCGTCGAGCACCTGGCGGTGCGAGCGCTGACGGGCTTTCAGCGAGTTGTGCAGGCGGCGGCAGACAGCGAAGTAGCACTGCTCGGCAAGGGCCTTCTCGGCCAGGCTGAGCTTGCCATCGGCATACTGCGCGGCAACGTCACCCATGTAGTGGGTGGCGCGCCAGTAGGTCTCGGTGACCATCTCGATGTCGGTCGGACCCAGCAAGTCGGCCAGCCACTGCACGGTCTCGGGCAGCGTGTCCTTGTTCTCGATGGTCGGCATCTCGTCGTTGTGGCTTTCGACGTCGGTGACCTGGATCACCAGCATGGCGTGGTGCGCGGTCAGCGAACGGCCACTCTCGGAGAAGATGTGCGGGTGCGGCAGGCCCTGCGCGTCGCAGAACTCCTTGAGCATGCCCACGACCACCCCGGCGTAGTCGTCCATGTCGTAGTTGATCGAACTGGCGTTGCGCGAGTGGGTACCGTCGTAGTCCACGCCCAGGCCACCGCCGACGTCGATATGATCGACCGGCAGGCCCAGCGCGCGCAGTTCGCCGTAGTAGCGGATAGCTTCCTTGAAACCGTGCTGGTAGTCGGCCAGGTTGGCGATCTGCGAGCCCATGTGGAAGTGCAGCAGGCGGATGCCCTGGTCCAGGCCGGCGTCGCGGAAACGCTGCACCACCGACAGCAACTGGGCGGCGGACAGGCCGAACTTGGACTTCTCGCCGCCAGTGTCGGCCCACTTGCTCGAGGCCAGCGACGACAGGCGCACGCGCAGGCCGACCTGCGGCTTGACCTTCAGGTCCGCGGCTTCCTCGATCACCAGGGCGACCTCGGACTCCTTCTCGATGACGATGAACACGTTATGGCCAAGCTTCTGGCCCATCAGCGCCAGACGGATGAACTCACGGTCCTTGTAGCCGTTGCAGACGATGGTGCCGCCTTTCGGCGCCAGCGCCAGCACTGCCAGCAGCTCGGGCTTGGAACCGGCCTCCAGGCCGATGGAGACGTTCTGGGTGGCGATGATGTTTTCCACCACCGCTTCCTGCTGGTTGACCTTGATCGGGTACAGCGCGGTGTACTGGCTCTGGTACTCCAGGCGCGCGATGTTGGCGTCGAAGGCACCGGTCAGCTGGCGCACGCGGTCCTGCAGGATATCGGGGAAGCGCACCAGCAGCGGCAGCGACAGACCACTCTGGCGCAGCTCCTGGACCTGCTCGAAGAGATCGATCGGCGCGCTGTCCGGGCCGTTGGGGCGCACTTCGACGCGCCCGGCTTCATTGATGGCGAAATAACCCGCGCCCCAATGGCGGATGCCGTAAACACTGCGGCTGTCGGCCACGGTCCATTGGCTACCATCGTCTTTGCGTGTGCGTCGTACGGACATTCAAGTCCCCTGTAGATAAGTCAAGACACTGCCGCGCAAGGTGGCGGGCGCAGTGTAGAAGCCGAAAATGACGATTCTTGCGTGCCAGGGGTAGACCCCGGCCACGGGAACGAGTTTAGAAAGCACTGGACGAAAAATCGCGTACGGGCCGTTCAGCCGCCGGATTTCTTCGCTTTGAAGCCCTGTTTGACCAGCTCGCCGAGCAGCAGCTCGACATGGTCGCCCTGGATTTCGATGACCCCATCCTTGAGCGCCCCGCCGGTGCCGCAACGACGCTTGAGCGTGCTGGCGAGCTCCTTGAGCTGCTCCAGGGGCAGTGGAACGCCGCTGATGGTGGTCACGGTCTTGCCGCCACGCCCTTTGCTTTCGCGGCGCACACGGGCAATGCCGTCACCCTCGGGGATGACCTGCTGCTTGCAGATACAGGCGTCCACCGGTTTGCCGCAGTCAGGGCAGTGCCGACCGGCATCGGTGGAATATACGAGACCGCCAAGGGCGGCGAAGGAAGAAGCTTTCTTGGCCACTTTTGTTCCTCTGTGCTGAGGACAAAAACTGGTCGGCGGGTGCCGACCGCGAAGCCCCACTCTGGCAGGGGCGGCGCTACTGCCGCAAAGTCCTGCGGCAGCCCGAAAAGGGCGCGCAGTGTAACGATAAATCCGGGCCTTGCTAAGTACTGGATTGCGCCATTTTGCGAAAGTTTTGCGACCTCGTCGCGGGACAGGCCCGCGCCCAGGCCATTGCCTTTATTGCACAGGAGCGGGCGGCTAGCTCTGGCTGGCCTTGTAGCGCTGCAATGCCACCAGCGAATCCGGGCAATACGGCTGCTTCACGCTCTCGCTCTCGGCCTGCGCGACGCTGATGAAGCGCGCCTCGCTGACCTCCTCGGGCTGCAGGCGCAACGGCCCGTCCCAGAGTGCCGAGAACACCGCGCACCACAGGCGGTTGCCCGGCTGCTCGAAGTAGAACTTCTCGTGAAAGCGCAACGCGACGCCCGCGACCCCAAGCTCTTCGGCAAGCTCCCGGGCCGCCGAGTCGGCATAGCTTTCCTCAAGCGCCACCATGCCGCCCGCCGCCACGTCCCAGTACCCGGGATACAGCGCCTTGCTCAGCGTGCGCCGGTGCACGCACAACTCACCCGCACTGTTGAACAACAGGATGAACGTGCAACGCCCGATCAGGCCACGCTCACGCAGTTCAGCCCGGGGCAAGGCGCCTAGCAACTGGTCATGATCATCGACCCAGGCGACCAGTTCGGCGTCGGAGGCCGCGCGATGCGCGACCTCGGCAGGACTGATGGCCATGTCAGCCCTGGGACAGCAGCTGGCGCAGGTCGATGACCGCGGCGTTGGCCCGGGAGATGTAGTTGGCCATGACCAGCGAGTGGTTGGCCCACATGCCGAAGCCACTGCCGTTGAGCACCATCGGGCTCCACAGCGGCTCCTGCGAGGCTTCCAGCTCGCGGATGATCTGACGCACGCTGACGGTGGCGTTCTTCTTCGCCAGCACGTCGGCGAAGTCCACCTCGATGGCGCGCAGCAGGTGCGACAGCGCCCAGGCCTGGCCACGGGCCTCGTAGAACACGTTGTCGATCTGCAGCCATGGCGTCTCGACGATTTCCTCGTCGACCTGCGGCGCCTGGCCGGCCGCCACGCTCTCGGTCTTCAGGTCGCTGTTGAGCTTGACCCGGCCGACACTGGCCGACAGGCGCTGGGACAGCGAGCCCAGGCGAGTGGCCACGTCACCCAGCCAGTTGTTCAGGTTGTCGGCGCGGGTGTAGAAGATCGCGCCCTGGTCGCCAGCCGCCAGGCGGGCCTGGTAGCGCGACAGCGATTTGATGCCTTCCTCGAACTCCGACTCGCTCGACGGCAGGATCCAGCTCTTGTTGTCGAAGTTGAAGCGTGGCTCGGCCTTGGCCAGGTCGGCATCCTCGGTGGACTGCGACTGGGAGCGGGCGAAGTCCTTGCGCAGGGCACGGGACAGGTCGCGGACCTGGACCAGCACGCCATATTCCCAGCTCGGCATGTTGTCCAGCCACAGGCCCGGCGGGAAGCGGTCGTTGGAGATGTAGCCGCCAGGCTTGTTGAGCAAGGTGCCAGCCACGGTCTTGAGGGTTTCGACAGTGGTGTAGCCAACCACCATCTTCTGCCCGTTGCGCTCGGCGGCGGCCTGGGCATTCTGCTGTACCGGGAACAAGGCCGGTTCCTGGCTCCAGTACCAGCCCAGGCCGATGCACACCAGCAGGTACAACCCGATCAGGGTCCCGAGAGCACGGCTCCACAAGCCGCCAAGGTAGCTACGGGTAGCGGAGCCGCGGGATTCGACCCGCTCACGGGGCTCGCTCTTGGCCTCGCGGTTTTTCCAATCCAGCATGGCAGTGTCCTTAATCAGTCTCGACAGTTCGGGGCTTGGACCACAGTGCGTAGCCAGCGTGCCACGACAAGCCCGTGTGCCTGCACTATAAAGCAGACGCCGCCATTCGTATAAGCGACCAAGGGGTCAGCAACTGAATAATCGTCCCTCCGACACTTTGTTGACCCCGGACACTCGCGCACCGGAAAAGCAGTGCTAGCATAGAGCCATCATTGAACCTGCACCCCACCCCCTATAAGTAGTCAGGACATGACCCAGCCAGCCGAGCCGAGCCACGAGCGCCTCAAGCAGCATTTCGCCCAGCGCGTCATCCACCAGGCCCGGCAGATCCTCGAGATCTGGCAGCGCCTGCAGCGCGGCGAATGGTCAAGCGCCGACCTGGGGGAACTGGGCGAGGCCAACCTGCGCCTGCAGCGCTATGCCGAACGCTTCGAGCAACCCGAACACGGTCACCTATCGCTGGCCATCGGCCAGACCCTGCATGCCATCCAGGCCAACAGCGCACGCCTGAACTCCGAACTGATCGGCGAGCTCAACCGCCTGATGCAACGCCTGTCACGCACCGGCTTGCGCAAGGGCGACCAGCTCGACAACGTGCCGCTGCCGCCCCTGCGCAAACCGGTGTACATCGCCCTGCAGGACCATGAGCGTGCCGAGCGCCTGGCCCAGCAGCTGGAGTTCTTCGGCCTCGGCGTGCAGGCGCTGGACAGCGTCAGCGCCTTCAAGGCGTCGATGAGCGAACGCCTGCCGTCGGCGATCGTGATGGATGTCGATTTCAGCGGCCCCGGTGCCGGCCTGGACCTGGCCGCGCAGGCCCAGCAGGGTCTGGAGCAGCACATCCCGTTGCTGTTCTTCAGCCTGCACGAAACCGACACCCCGACCCGCCTGGCCGCAGTACGCGCCGGTGGCCAGGAGTTCCTCACCGGTACCCTGGAGGCCTCCAGCCTGCTGGAGAAGGTCGAGCTGCTGACCAGCGCCACCCAGTACGACCCGTTCCGCGTGCTGGTGATCGACGACTCGCGGGCCCAGGCCCTGCACACCGAGCGCCTGCTGAACAACGCCGGGATCATCACCCGCACCCTCACCGAACCGATCCGCACCATGAGCGAGCTGGCCGACTTCCAGCCCGACCTGATCATCCTCGACCTGTACATGCCCGAGTGCACAGGCCCCGAGCTGGCCAAGGTGATCCGCCACAATGATCGCTATGTCAGCGTGCCGATCATCTACCTGTCGGCCGAGGACGACCTGGACAAGCAACTCGATGCCATGAGCGAAGGCGGCGACGACTTCCTCACCAAGCCGATCCGCTCCCGGCACCTGGTGACCACCGTGCGCAATCGCGCGGCCCGCGCCCGCCACCTCAAGGCGCGGATGGTCCGCGACAGCCTCACCGGGCTGTACAACCACACCCATATCCTGCAACTGCTCGAAGACTGCAGCTTCCGCGCCCGCCGCGAGGAACAGCCGCTGAGCTTCGCCATGCTCGACATCGACCATTTCAAGAAGATCAACGACCGTCACGGCCACCCCATGGGCGACCGGGTGATCAAGAGCCTGGCGCTGTTTCTCAAGCAGCGCCTGCGCAAGACCGACTTCATCGGCCGCTACGGCGGCGAGGAGTTCGCCATCGTCATGCCCAACACCGGGCTGGAGGCGGCGTACAGGGTGCTCGACGAAATCCGCCGGCGCTTCGCCGAGATCCACTACCCGGCCCAGCCGCACGATCTGCTGTGCACTTTCAGCGCCGGGGTGGTGCAACTGGATGACGACCTCGATGCACTGACCATGGCCAGCGCGGCGGACGAGGCGCTGTACCGGGCCAAGCACGCCGGGCGCAATTGCGTGGTGCGGGTCGAGCCGTGAAATGCTGGAGACAGGCGGCCCCGCAATGCCCTTGGGGCAATACCGGCACTGTGCCACTTTTTTATGACGCCAGCCCTCCGTCGTCATCACCTCGTCATAAATCCGCAATAACTTCAGGCACCTACCTCCCCCCTGCGCTGGAAGTTCGCGGCTATGCGCCTGAAGTGGCTGACCAATTTCAACACCCTGTTGCTGGTGACCGTGTGTATCGCCCTGGCCGCGACCCTGTGGTGGTCGCAACGTGCGCTGGAGCGCCCCTATCTGCTGATGGAACGCTACCTCGGCCTGTCGCAGCAGTTCCAGAATGACGCCGCGCGCAACATCCAGGCCTACCTGGGCAACGGCGACGCCGTGCGCCATGCCGCCGCCGTGGAAGCCAACAGCCAGTTGCAGGCAGCCCTGGCCGACTGGCCTGGAGAGCTGGCCGACAAACTGCGCCCGAGCCTCGACAGCCTGCAGGCCTTCACCGCCAATGAGTTGCTCGCCGCCGGCAAGCTCGCTGGCGATCCGCAGGCCCTGCTGCTGCAAGCCGAGCGTGAACTGGGCGCGAACCTCGAACAACTGGGCAGCTACGCCCGCGACAGCGGCAACCCCGACGCCGGCCGCTACCTCTCGCCACTGCTGGAGGCGACCCTGCACCTGGCGCGCCTGTCGCTGGCCCGCGACAA
Organism: Pantoea sp. Cy-639; assembly: GCF_011752525.1. Lineage (GTDB taxonomy): Bacteria > Pseudomonadota > Gammaproteobacteria > Pseudomonadales > Pseudomonadaceae > Aquipseudomonas. Next base: position 53,417 of record NZ_VWXI01000009.1, read on the forward strand.
GCTGGTCAGCAGCGGGCGCGCCGAGTTGGCCGACGAGGTGGATCGCGAGCTGCAGCAGGTCGCCGCCCAGGCCCGGCTGATCGATGGCCTGCCCTTGCTCGGGGTGACCCGCGCCGCCGAGTCCAGCGCCGATGACTTCGCCGCGCTGATGGGCCTGGCGTCCCAGGGCAGCGGCGAACAGCAAGACATCGCCATCGGCCTCAAGCGTGAGCTGCAGAGCCTGATCAGCCGCTACCCGGCCGAACTGCAACGCACGCGGGAGCAGATCGAGCGGCGCGCCGCCCTGGCCGCCAGTACCAGCGAGCGAATGGAAGCCGTGCAGCAGGCAATCGCCGCCCTCGAACCGCAAGTGCGCGCCCAGCACGCGAAGATCGCCGGCGAGGTGCGCCTGATCCAGGGCCTGATGATCGGCCTGATTCTGCTGATCGCCCTGCTCATCGATACCTTGCAGCGGCGCCTGGCGCGCACCCTCACCGGCCTGGCCCCGGCCCTGTCGCGCTGGGCCGAAGGTGACTTTGCCCAGGCCATCGCCCTGGGCAGGACCAACCGCGAACTGCACGATATCCAGGAGTCGCTCAACCGCCTGCGCCACTACCTGGTGGAGCTGGTCGGCACCATCCGCCACAACGCCGAGCAGGTCGCCGGCAGCAGCCACGCCCTGGCTGGCATGAGCAGCGCCTTGCATGACGGTGCCGAACGCCAGGCCGGCGACACCGCGCAGATCCGCGATGCCCTGGGCGAGCTGGAAGCCACCATCCAGCAGGTCGCAGGCGACGCCAGCGCGGCGGCACATGCCAGCCGTGATGCCGGCCGCGCTGTCGAGCACGGCCAGGCGGTGATCGGCCAGAGCCTGTCCGGGCTGCGCTCGCTGGTCGATGAAGTGCAGGGCAACGCACGGATGATCGAGCAACTGGCCGAAGAGTCGGCGACCATCGGTGGCGTGCTCACGGTAATCCGCGCCATCGCCGAGCAGACCAACCTGCTGGCCCTCAATGCCGCCATCGAGGCAGCCCGGGCCGGTGAGATGGGCCGCGGCTTCGCCGTGGTAGCCGACGAGGTGCGCTCGCTGGCCCAGCGCACCACCGGCGCCACTGGCGAGATCCAGGCCCTGATCGACCGCCTGCAGCAGGCGGCGCGCGACTCGGTGGAAGGCATGCGCGCCCAGCTAGAGCATGCCGAAGCCACCGCCAACCAGGCGCAATCCGCCGATGGCGCGCTGGACCAGATCGTCAGCGCCATCGGCACCATTGCCGAGACCGCCGTGCGCATCGCCGACGTCACCGCGCAGCAGACGGGGGCGGTGAGCGAGATCCGTGACCACAGTGAACGCATCCACACGCTGGGCGAGGACAACCTGCAGCGCATCGGTGAAGGGCGTGAACAGGGCGAGCAGTTGCTCACCCTCGGCGCCGAGCTGAATACCGCGGTGCGCGCGTTCCGCCTGTGAACCCAGCGCAGGGCAAGCCGCTCCCCAAGCCAATCCCATGGGAGCAGGCATGTCCCGCGATGGCCCATGGCCTTGCCAAACCCGCTATCATGGCCACCACGTTCCACCTCGCGAGTCCGCCATGCGCCGCCTGTTTTTCCTGTTGATCCTGCTGCTGGCCAACCCCGTCTTCGCCTCGGGCCTGCTCGACAGCCGCCCCAGCGCCACCCTTGGCGCCGCTTCGTTGTCCAGCGGCGCCGACTTCCTGCCGGTACACGAAGCATTCAAGCTCAGCCTGGTCAAGGCTGACGCCCAGACCATCAAGTTGCGCCTGGTCGCTAGCGATGGCTACTACCTGTACCGTCATCGTTTCCAGTTCCACAGCGAACCGGCCGACATCGCCCTGGGCACCCCGCAGATTCCCCAGGGCGAGCCCAAGCACGACGAGTTCTTCGGCGATGTCGAGGTCTATCACGGCGTGGTCGACATCGAACTGCCGCGCAGCGACCCACGTGCCTTCACCTTGCTGGTGGGCTACCAGGGCTGCGCCGACAAGGGCTTGTGCTACCCACCGGAAACCGAGCGCTTGAGCATCGAGGGCCAGGGGGCCGCCCAGGTCGCCGCGGCCACGGCCAGCGAGCCAGGATGGACCTGGAAATCCTTGCTGCTGTTCTTCCTCGCCGGCGTCGGCCTGACCTTCACGCCCTGCGTGCTGCCGATGCTGCCGATCCTCTCCGGCGTGGTCCTGCGCGGCCAGGTCGGCGGCCTGCGCGGGCTTTCGCTATCGCTGGCCTACGTGCTGCCGATGGCCGCCAGCTTCGCCGTGCTGGGCGCGCTGATGGGCCTGTTCGGCGCCGGCCTGAACCTGCAGGCACGCCTGCAGTCGGCCTGGGTGCTGGTGCCCTTCGCCGCGTTCTTCGTGTTGTTTGCCCTGGCCATGTTCGGCCTGTTCGAAATTCGCCTGCCACAGGCGCTGAACAACCGCCTTAACAACGTCGCCAACCGTACCCATGGCGGTTCGCTGCTGGGTGCGGCGGTGCTCGGCGTGCTCTCCAGCCTGCTGGTCTCGCCCTGCGTGTCGGCGCCCCTGGCAGGAGCGCTGCTGTACATCAGCGCCAGCGGCGACGCCCTCGGCGGCGCATTGAAGCTGTTCGCCCTGGGCCTGGGCATGGGCGCCCCGCTGCTGCTGGTGGCCACCGGCGGCGCAGCCTGGCTGCCCAAGAGCGGTCCATGGATGAACACTGTGAAGAACGCCATCGGCGTGCTGCTGCTGGGCCTGGCCATCGGCTTGCTCAGCCGCGTGCTGCCGGGCCCGGTGACCTTGCTACTGATCGGCCTGCTGGCCGCCGGCGTGGCGCTGTTCCTCGGCGCCCTGGAGTTCGTGGTCAAGACTCCGCGCCAGCGCCTGGCGCAACTGCTCGGCCTGGCCCTGCTGTTCTACGCCCTGGCCTGCGGCTATGGCGCCCTCAATGGCCAGGGCGATCCGCTGCGACCGCTGCCACAGCCAAGCACCTCGAACAATGGCGCGCCGGCCGTTGGCAACAGCGCCACCTGGCAGACGCTGACCACACCGGCGCAACTCGACGCCGCCCTGGCCGAGGCCAAGGCCGCCGGCCAGCCGGTGCTGCTGGACTGGTACGCCGACTGGTGCATCAGCTGCAAGGTGATCGAGCACGAAGTGCTGGGCGCCGCGCAGGTTCGCCCACAACTGGGCACGTTCCGCCTGCTGCGTTTCGACATCACCGAGAGCAACCCCGAGCAGCGCGCCCTGCTCGACCGCTACCGGCTGTTCGGCCCACCCGCGCTGATGTTCTTTGCGGCGAACGGCAGCGAAATGGCCACCGACCGGGTGATTGGCGAGATAAACGCCGGCGATTTTGCCGCGGTTCTCGCGCGCGTGCGTGGCCAACTCGGTCTATAACTTCCCGCGACCTGTGAAAAAACGGCGAGCACGTGACCAGAGTTAATCATCTGGTCACATACTTTGCGCGAATCTCGGTCATCGTGCTGGCTATTGCCGGGAACTGGACACCCGGCGCCTGTTCCGGCATAGTCGCCGCGCTATGTCGAATTGCCCTACAAAACCAAGGAATCGCAGATGGCAACCCTACTGGTGCTGCACGGCCCCAACCTGAACCTGCTCGGCACCCGCGAACCGGGCCACTACGGCGCGGCCACCCTAGCGCAGATCAATCAGGACCTGGAGCAACGCGCCCGCGCCGCCGGCCACCACCTGCAATACCTGCAGAGCAATGCCGAATACGAATTGATCGACCGGATCCATGCCGCACGCAACGAAGGCGTGGACTTCATCCTGATCAATCCGGCCGCTTTCACCCACACCAGCGTCGCATTACGTGACGCATTGCTCGCGGTGAGCATCCCATTCATCGAAGTGCACCTGTCCAACGTGCACAAGCGTGAACCGTTCCGTCATCACTCCTACTTTTCCGATGTCGCCGTAGGGGTGATCTGCGGCCTGGGCGCCACCGGTTACCGGCTGGCCCTGGAGTCCGCGCTGGAGCACTTGGCTGCCAACGCACAGCCCTGATGACACAAGGTCTTGGCCCAAGGGGCCGAGGCTCGAGAGAAACGTTTTCGATACGTTTTCAAATTACGTCCCCGACCGAACCTGGGAGTTGATGATTAATGGATATCCGTAAAGTCAAGAAGCTGATCGAACTGCTGGAAGAGTCTGGCATCGACGAACTGGAGATCAAGGAAGGCGAAGAGTCCGTTCGCATCAGCCGTCACAGCAAGACCCCGGCCGGCGCCCAGTACTTCGCCGCACCGGCACCAGTCGCCGCACCGGTCGCCGCTGCCGCACCGGTTGCTGCCGCAGCCCCGGCCGCCGAAGCCGCTGCCCCTGCCCTGAAAGGCACCGTGATCCGCTCGCCGATGGTCGGTACCTTCTACCGCAAGCCGTCGCCGACCTCGCCGAACTTCGCTGAAGTCGGCCAGGCCGTGAAGAAAGGCGACACCCTGTGCATCGTCGAAGCCATGAAGATGATGAACCACATCGAAGCCGACATCGGCGGTGTGATCGACGCCATCCTGGTGGAAGACGGCCAGCCGGTTGAGTTCGACCAGCCGCTGTTCACCATCGTTTGAACCGCGGAGAGCCAACGATGTCTGGGAAGCTCGAAAAAGTTCTGATCGCCAACCGCGGGGAAATTGCCCTGCGGATCCTGCGTGCCTGCAAAGAGCTGGGCATCAAGACCGTCGCCGTGCACTCCACGGCCGACCGTGAACTGATGCACCTGGGCCTGGCAGACGAGTCGGTCTGCATCGGCCCTGCATCGTCCAAGGATTCCTACCTGCACATTCCAGCGATCATCGCCGCTGCCGAAGTGACTGGCGCCACCGCCATCCATCCAGGCTACGGTTTCCTCGCGGAAAACGCCGACTTCGCCGAGCAGGTGGAAAAATCCGGCTTCGCCTTCATCGGCCCGAAAGCCGACACCATTCGCCTGATGGGCGACAAGGTCTCGGCCAAGGACGCGATGATCAAGTCGGGCGTACCGACCGTACCGGGCTCCGACGGCCCGCTGCCGGAAGACGAAGAGACCGCGCTGGCCATCGCCCGCGAGGTTGGCTACCCAGTGATCATCAAGGCCGCCGGTGGCGGTGGTGGTCGCGGCATGCGCGTGGTGCACAAGGAAGAGGACCTGATCGCCTCGGCCAAGCTGACCCGCACCGAAGCCGGTGCCGCCTTCGGCAACCCGATGGTCTACCTCGAGAAGTTCCTGACCAACCCGCGCCACGTGGAAGTCCAGGTGCTGTCCGACGGACAGGGTAACGCCATCCACCTGGGCGACCGCGACTGCTCGCTGCAGCGTCGTCACCAGAAGGTGCTGGAAGAAGCCCCTGCCCCGGGCATCGACGAGAAGGCCCGCCAGGAAGTCTTCAAGCGTTGCGTCGATGCGTGCATCGAGATCGGCTACCGCGGTGCCGGTACCTTCGAGTTCCTGTACGAGAACGGCCGCTTCTACTTCATCGAGATGAACACCCGCGTCCAGGTCGAGCACCCGGTCTCGGAGATGGTCACTGGCATCGACATCGTCAAGGAGATGCTCAGCATCGCCGCTGGCAACAAGCTGTCGTTCCGCCAGGAAGACGTGGTGATCCGTGGTCACTCGCTGGAGTGCCGGATCAACGCCGAAGACCCGAAGAAGTTCATCCCGAGCCCAGGCAAGGTCAAGCACTTCCACGCCCCGGGCGGCAATGGCGTACGCGTCGATTCGCACCTGTACAGCGGTTATTCGGTTCCGCCGAACTACGACTCGCTGATCGGCAAGCTGATCACCTACGGCAAGGACCGCGACGAAGCCATGGCGCGCATGCGCAATGCCCTGGACGAGATCGTCGTCGACGGCATCAAGACCAACATCCCGCTGCACCGCGACCTGGTGCGTGATGAAGGTTTCTGCAAAGGCGGCGTCAACATCCACTACCTCGAGCACAAACTGGCCAACCAGGAGTGATCGCGTTAGCGTGATGACAGAACCCCGGCCCAGTGCCGGGGTTCTTTATTTGGGCCTGCGACAGGCCCAGCCTCAGCTCATCAAGTTGATCACAATGGCGTTGTGCTCATACTCGGCGGGTCTGAACGAGCGCCCTGCACTGTTGATCACTCTGCCACTACTTGCCTGGAACAGCGGCTCGGCCCTGGCCCGCCGCATGAACTGATGCGCCCTGCCAGGCATGCCTGCGGCACCTGCCCGGGCACCGCGCAAAATCGGATCGTACAAACGCTGCACCAGATCAGTGGAGGTGGTGTAGACACGCGTCACGCCCGTATTCAAATCCAGCGTCATGCCATAAGTGTTGCCGAAGCACGATGAATACGACCAATGGTCCCACTGCGCGCTGACCCCCTGGCGCCTCAGCACCGACCTGATCGGCTCGCCGATGTTCGCTCCGCCCAACCAGTCGCCCCCCGCCATGACCGCGCGAACTTCGTCCCCGCGGGCCCTGCGGATGCGTGGCAGGATATCTCGAACGGCACGTTCGATGAGTGCCTGGATGTTGTGGTCGAAATGAATGACCGCCCCCGCCCTGGTCACCGGGCAGTACAACGACACCGCCACACAGGTCTGCGCGTTGAGCGTGAACAGGTAGTTGTCAGGTGCATCCGCGACAAATCGCCCGACGACCGCTTCGCCCTGGAGCGCGCCGCGCACCTCATTCGGATGCTCGCCGAGGCCGATCGATCGCAGGGCACTGACCCGCCCCACGTCCTCCACGGGATTGCCACCGCGCAATCCTGTGCTGTTGGCCACCCAGCGACCATCGGCACTGCGGACGATGGCCTCCTGGTGAAAGCTGCCCAGCCGATTGGCCTTGACCACCCGCAGCGTATCTCGCTCAACGTCCTTGACGACCTTGAAGTAGCGGCCACGGTTGAGCACGAAGTGCTCGATTCCAAGGGCTTCGCTTGCCTCACCACTGCGATAGGTCCCCTGCCAGATACCTGGCTCGGTCACCTTCTGCAGTTGCCCAGGCCTATGCTGGATTGCCCAGCGCCTGTCGAAGCGCATCGACGGTGCACGTAAAGTCCCTTCGAGTGGCATGTGCTTGATGGCTGCCACTCGCCTGGCGTCGCTCATCAACGCGCCCATCGCCTTGAACGACATGCCGGGCAGCACCGTCATCAGGCCCAACAACCCCCAGGATGCCTGCAGCCAATGCCGTAACGCCAGAGAAGTATCCCCCTTAACATGAGCAATGACTGCCGCGTGCAACGGGGCCAGGACGAAATACCCCCCCAGCACTACGGCAAATGGAGGGCTGACCAGCGACAACGGCAGGGAGGCGAACAACAACCCCTTGAAGATCTGCGCGCGAATCACCTCGCCACGACTGTTCGTCGCATCGTCGACATCCTTCAAGGCATGCTCGATGTAGGCGTCATACTCGCCAGCGATCGTGAGTACCTGGTTGAAACGACGCAGCGCATCGCGATTGGCCTGCCGCGTGGCCAAGGCCTGCAGACGCTTCTTCACGTTACGCCTGCCGATATGCGGCGCACGCTGGAGCAGATAATCGTGCGAAGGCCCCTCGCTTGCCGAGCCAAGCGCGCTGTAGCGACTGAACAATAGACCGTCCGGCGCTCCGGGCGAGTAGAGCCAGTCATGGGCCTTGCCCTCGTCGAGGTAGCGAAAGACGTATCCACCCAGAATCGGATGATCAGCGATGGTCAGACGGAAGATGCCATCATAAGCAGCCACCTGCTCCGAAGTGTCGCGAACATTCTGTTGCCTCAACGTTGCCCCCAAGGCGCTGACCAGACCGGTCAGCGCCTTGTAGACAGCGCCATCTATCTGCCCTTGGCCATGAGCGACCCGCAGGTCACGGTCCATCCCCATCACCAGCGCTGTGCTGAACAGCTGCTGGTAGTGCGCATAGCTTGAAGAGCCAGCATCAAGAAATGTCCGACGCACATGCGCGATGTATTTTTCACCTACATAAGCGCGGCGTGCATAAGAGGCTAGTTCGGCACTGCGCAACGCAGACAGGTCATCCCCTGCCAACGAACGCACCCCCTTGCTCGGGTGATCGATACTGGAGTTGTCGTCATAGCCATAGCAGACCAGGTCGATCAGATTGATCGACCGATCCGCCTCACCGCTCGCGCCCGCGCCCAGGTCAATGACGATCGATTCAGGTGCTACTGACCCTAGTACCCCTTTGCTCGAGAGGTAAGGCTTGATGGCCACGCCGATCGTGCGGCTGGCGAATTCTGGAAAGCTTTCATAGGATTTCAGCGCATTGACAAAGGCCGCTTCGGCGACCCGGGCTACATCGCGGGTCAAGTTGATCACCTGCCGCTCCTCAATTGCCAGCTGACTGTACCAACGGGGCGACTCTTTGCGCGCCACCTCGTCCTGACGACGCTGCAAACGCGCCTGCACACTAGACTCCACGCAGGTCCTGTAGCTCCTGAGCGCCCCCCGGATATCCCGTGCCAGGTCCCATTCGCCAGGCAATGCCTGGATCGCGGCCATCCGCGCCTGCGCACGGTCGCGCATGGGCACGGGCAACTGGGCAAGCAGATAGCCCTGCCCGACCGCATCCTTCATCCAGCCCCCCACCTCTGCACTCAGCGCCCGCAACGAACGGAGCTCGACCCACTCCTGCCCATCCGGCTTACCCGGGGCGTAAAGGAACAGGTCATCCTTGCTACTGGGGGAGAACACCAACAGATCACTGCATGCCATGCCGTCGAACAGTTCGACAGTGCGGACCTCAAGGTCCGCGTCTCCATCCGTCCACAGTCTCGCAAGCGACCCATGATGCGAGACGCTCAGATGCCCCGCATGAATAGCCCGCTGCGCGCTGTATGCCAGGGAAGTGTGGTAAACATCGAACATCGCGAGCGCGACTTCAGGCGCAGCATGACGATCGACCAGCGCCTTCAGATAGGTGGCAGGTGCATCGACACTGGCCAGCAGTTGCTGGATAACCAGGGAAGACGGCGGCGATGACAGCAAGGAGGTATCGGCAATGTCGCTCAGTTGGTATTGCTGCTCGATCGCCTGGGCCCCCTCGACAACCATATCGACCAGGGACAGCGACTCGCGCTCTTCGGGTGGCGCATTCAGGCGCAGCCGCTTGAGGGTAATACGATTGGCGAAACAGGGGGCCTCCAATCGATCATCCAGATAATCCTGGGCACAGCGATTGGCGTGATGACGCAACGATTGCACATCGCCCAACACACGGCTCAATTGATCCTCGGCATCCTGCCAGTCCAGCAATGCCTCTTTCAGCTGTGCACGCCGCTGCTCATCCAGCAACTTGTACCAATGGGGCAGTTGCGCGCTCAGCAAAGCCTTCATCCATTGACGATCGGGGCCGCTGGCCAAAGCGATCAATGCCAGTTGGCCGTGCCAGGCTTCTTCGCATTCGGCCAGCCGTGCACGTAGTTCATCGACCGACGCCCCCTCAATCGCTGCTGGTTCGAGCAATGCCTTGAGCTTGGCGCAATGCCCATCGACCAAGGACCTGACACGGTCAAGGTAGGTCTGGCGCTCGACAAGTGCAGGGGGTGCTGCCTGCCAATACCGGGTGAGGTAGTCCTGGTACTGCTCGATGAGCCGGGAGCTGGTGCCTTCCACAAGCTGAACCATGACATCGCGGCGCTGCGATGGTATCGCCCGAACGGCAAACCCGTCCGGACGATAAGGCGCATGCAGCGCTTCATCGAAGGCCAGCGGCACCTGCTCGATTCGATGCTGTAGGGCTGCATCGATCAAGTCACGGGGCAACCGAGGATCGATGTTCTCGCTGTAATGAGTTCTCAGCTCGACCAGCAGGTTCTGCTCCGCCACCTGGAATAACGTCGACTGCTGGCCCAGACGTTGCTGAAACAGATCGGCCCAGACCGTTATCCGCTCGAGGGACAGGTTGGATGATGCCTGCGTGTCGTCAGCCGATGCATCGGGTGAAAGTTGATCGCTCATGACAATATCTCTGGCTGGTGAAGTCATCAACGATCAGCTTTTGCGCTGTAACAACGGTGGTAGTTAGATACTTCTGCCAGTTGTAGTGCGGTTGCCCCCCGAACACCTCACTATTACGCCCCGACGTCGACCGCTCCCTTCTGCGGAACGAGCGCCTGTTCACCCCAGTCATGCTGGAAGTCTGCCAGTGCCTGACCCAGGGTGTTCCCGTCATGGCTCTGCTCCAACAAAGCCTGCAACGCACTTACATGCCAGGACAGTCGCGTCTCAAGCCACGCGACATAGTTCGTCTTGCCCTCCATTTCAGGCAGACGAGTCATCCAGTGCCGTTGCAGATAGTCATCGTAGGCACTCGGCAGACGCACGCCGACGCTTTCGATCAGCAACTCCACACGTTCATGCTGGGCTTGCGGCACCCGCTCGCGCCAAGGTTCGTCGTGCTGCGCCTGGGCACTGGCAAAGTACGCAGCGGCACGGTCCAACACGGCGACCAACAACTCATCCCGCAGTTGCTCTGTCAACTCTGCCTCGAATATCAACATGCCGAACTCGACAGCGATCTGTTCCCTGATGACCGCCAACAGCGGCGACTGTGCAGCCAGCCGCTCGGTGAAGATCGCACTCCAGGGTTCCGGCAGTTGCTTGCTCCGCTCATCAAACATATCAGTTACCTCTCAGTGAATGAGGCTTTAGGCTGACAGTGTCCTAGGACGGATCTGCACTATCTATATATGACCCGAGCCCCCTCAGCTCTACAAACTCCCCGCACTCGCGTAAACTGGCGCCCTATTCGCGCAGCCCAGGGCTGCCCCTGTCGATTTACCAAAGGTACCCGCCATGCCCTGGCTGCAAGTACGCCTGGCCATCAGTCCAGACCAAGCCGAAACCTACGAAGACGCCCTGCTGGAAGTGGGCGCCGTCTCGGTGACTTTCATGGACGCCGAAGACCAGCCGATCTTCGAACCCGACCTCAACACCACTCCGCTGTGGTCGCATACCCACCTGCTGGCCTTGTTCGAGGCCGATGCCGAGCCTGAGGCGGTGTTCGCCCACCTGCAGTTGCTGACCGGCACCGAGCTGCCCGAGCATCAGGCCGAAGTGATCGAGGACCAGGACTGGGAGCGCAGCTGGATGGACAACTTCCAGCCCATGCGCTTCGGCCAGCGCCTGTGGATCGTGCCGAGCTGGCACGAGGCGCCGGAAAAGGACGCGGTCAACCTGCTGCTCGACCCGGGCCTGGCCTTCGGCACCGGCACCCACCCGACCACCGCGCTGTGCCTGGAATGGCTCGACGGCCAACAGCTGCAAGGCACCCAGGTGCTGGACTTCGGCTGCGGCTCGGGCATCCTGGCCATCGCCGCGCTGTTGCTCGGCGCCCGCGAAGCCGTGGGTACCGACATCGACGTGCAGGCCCTCGAGGCCTCCCGCGACAATGCCCAGCGCAACGGTATCGCCGACGAGCTGTTCGCCCTGTACCTGCCCGAGCACATGCCAGCCATGCAGGCCGACGTACTGGTCGCCAACATCCTCGCCGGCCCGCTGGTGTCGCTGGCGCCGCAATTGTCCGGCCTGGTCCGCCCAGGCGGCCTGCTGGCGCTGTCGGGCATCCTCGCCGAGCAGGGCGAGGAAGTGGCTGCCGCCTATGCCGCCGACTTCGACCTGGACCCGATCGTCGTGCGCGACGGCTGGGTACGCATCAGTGGTCGCCGTCGCTAAGCGCGCCTAGACTCAACACCTGCCCAGCCTCCGGATCGCCGCATGACCGACAGTTTCGTCACCCAGTGTCCGCATTGCCAGACCAGCTTTCGCGTCACTCATCAGCAGTTGAACGTGGCGCGCGGCGTGGTGCGCTGCGGCAATTGCCTGCAGGTGTTCAACGCAGCGAAGCAGTTGCTGGAGCAGAACCGCGCCGCCGGTCAGCCCATCGAGCCGGGTCCGGCACCTGCCACCTCCGTGGCGGAACCGGCCAGCGCGCCCCAGACACCTGCGCCGCCCCCCGCCGAGCGGGCGCCGATGACCGAGCAGGACTGGGCCGTCACCGCTGAGCAACTGGATGCCCTGGACCTCGACCAGGAACTGGCCCGTCTCGAGCGTCGCAGCCCGGGCGATCGGCGCAGCGCGCCTGCCAAAGGCGTGCTGCAGGCCCGCCGCGACGAGCAGGGCAATGACGAGCCTGCCGTCGAAGCCTTCGGCACCGCTACTGACGAACGTCCCGAGCCGGCCCTGGAGCGAGAGCAGGCGCCTGTTCTGGTCGAGCAAGAGCCGCTTGACCTGGAACCCGATGCCAACGCACGTACCGAGCCGACCCTCGGCACCACGGCCCTGGACCTGGACGAAGAGCCCGCCCTTCATTCGCCTCCCTTCGCAGCCGAACGCGGCGAACCGACCCGCCACTCGTCACCTGCGCACGAGCCTCTGCCGGAGCCAGGCCTGTCGGCCCGCGACGAAGACGAGCCCGATACACGCCTGGAACCGAGCCTGGCGATCAAACCCGAACGCCCGCGCAAGGAGCCCTTGGTCGACGTGGTCGACGACCCGCTGCAACTGGGCTGGGAAAAACCCGCGCCGAATTGGGGCAGACGCCTGCTGTGGGGCTTCCTCACCTTGCTCGCCGCCGGCCTGCTGGCGTTCCAGTACGTCTGGTACCACTTCGACGAAATGGCGCGCCAGGACCAGTACCGCCCCTGGTTCCAGCAGCTATGCTCGACGCTGGGCTGCGAGGTGCCCACGCGCGTGGACATTTCGCGGGTCAAGAGCAGCAACCTGGTGGTACGCAGCCACCCGGACTTCAAGGGTGCGCTGATCGTCGACGCGATCATCTACAACCGCGCGCCCTTCGCCCAGCCCTTCCCCCTGCTCGAGCTACGCTTTGCCGATCTCAACGGCCAACTGATCGCCAGCCGCCGATTCAAGCCCAGCGAGTACCTGTCGGGCGAACTGGCCGGACGCGGCGAGATGCCCAGCCAGACACCGATCCATATCGCCCTGGACATCCTTGACCCGGGCCCCAAGGCAGTGAACTACAGCCTGAGCTTCCGCTCCCCGGAGTAAGCGACAGGCGGCACGCTGCGCCCCATGCCTGCAAGCCCGCCCGCAGGCCTCTCGCTGCTTGAGGCCTGCCGCTCGACGCGGGGTGTCATAACGCCGCAACTGTTCAGATTTTATCCAGATTCATCTTTATCCAGTCATCGAGAGCGGGTATCATGCCAACCCTTTTTCGGACTCCCATGATTCGGCCCCACAACAGGGAACACCTATGTCGGCGGTACGCATCGGCCCTTACACACTGCAGAACAACCTGATCCTGGCCCCGATGGCCGGCGTCACGGACCAGCCTTTCCGTACCCTGTGCAAACGCCTCGGCGCCGGCATGGTGGTCTCGGAAATGGTCTCCAGCGACATGCGCCTGTGGAACAGCCGCAAGTCGAGCCTGCGCCGCATCCACGAGGATGATCCCGAGCCACGCTCGGTGCAGATCGCCGGCGGCGACGCGCAGATGATGGCCGAAGCCGCGCGTGCCAACGTCGAGGCCGGTGCGCAGATCATCGACATCAACATGGGTTGTCCGGCAAAAAAAGTCTGCAACAAGGCGGCCGGCTCTGCTTTATTGAGAGATGAAGCCTTGGTCAACGAGATCCTCCACGCCGTGGTCGGTGCGGTGCAGGTCCCGGTGACGCTCAAGATCCGCACCGGCTGGGACCGGGCGAACAAGAATGGCCTGAACGTGGCGAAAATCGCCGAGCAGGCCGGTATCCAGGCGCTTGCGGTCCATGGCCGCACACGTGCCGACCTGTACACCGGTGAAGCCGAGTACGACACCATTGCCGCGATCAAGCAGGCAGTGTCGATCCCGGTGTTCGCCAACGGCGATATCACCTCGCCGGAAAAGGCCCGGGCGGTGCTGGACGCCACCGGGGTCGACGGCTTGCTGATTGGCCGCGCCGCCCAGGGGCGGCCGTGGATTTTCCGCGAGATCGAGCATTACCTGCGTACGGGAGAGCATCTGCCCGCCCCGGCGCTGGATGAAGTGGAACGCATTCTGCTGGAACACCTGGCCGCGTTGCATGCCTTCTACGGCGATGTGATGGGTGTGCGGATCGCCCGCAAGCACGTTGGCTGGTACCTGGCAACCCGACCTGGCGGCAAGGAGTTCCGCAGCCAGTTCAACGCTTTGCAAGACACACAAGCGCAGTGCGCCAACGTTCGGGCATTTTTCGCCGAGCGTAGAGAGAGCCTTGGTACAGAGGACGAACAAGGGGTGGCCGCATGACGATGATGACCGAGACATTAGTGAGTGGAACAACGCCCGTGAGCGACAACGCCAACCTCAAGCAGCACCTGAACACGCCGAGCGAAGAGGGTCAGACCCTGCGCGACAGCGTCGAGAAGGCACTGCACAACTACTTCGCCCACCTGGAAGGCGCAACCGTCACGGACGTATACAACCTGGTGCTCTCGGAAGTCGAAGCGCCACTGCTCGAAAGCGTGATGAACTACGTCAAGGGCAACCAGACCAAGGCCAGCGAGATGCTCGGACTCAATCGAGGCACGCTGCGCAAGAAGCTCAAGCAGTACGATCTGTTGTAAGGCCAGAACCCCATACAGAAAAGGCGCTCATGCAAAATGGCGCCTTTTTTTGACTTCACCGCGTTATGGAATCCGAAATGACCGACCAGACTACCCGCCTGCCGATCCGCCGCGCCCTGATCAGCGTCTCCGACAAGACCGGTATCCTCGAATTCGCCCGTGAGCTGCAACAGCTCGGTGTCGAGATCCTGTCCACCGGCGGCACCTACAAGCTGCTCAAGGACAACGGCGTCAACGCGGTGGAAGTGGCCGACTACACCGGCTTCGCTGAAATGATGGACGGCCGGGTCAAGACCCTGCATCCGAAGATCCATGGCGGTATTCTCGGCCGTCGCGGCACCGACGACGCCATCATGAACGAGCACGGCATCAAGCCGATCGACCTGGTCGCGGTCAACCTGTATCCCTTCGAAGCGACCATCAGCAAGCCAGGCTGCGACCTGCCGACCGCCATCGAGAACATCGACATCGGCGGCCCGACCATGGTCCGTTCCGCGGCGAAGAACCACAAGGACGTCGCCATCGTGGTCAACGCCAGCGACTACGCCGGCATCGTCGACAGCCTCAAGGCTGGCGGCCTGACCTACGCCCAGCGTTTCGACCTGATGCTCAAGGCCTTCGAGCACACCGCCGCCTACGACGGCATGATCGCCAACTACATGGGCACCATCGACCAGGCCAAGGACACCCTGTCCACCGAAGCGCGCAGCGAGTTCCCGCGCACCTTCAACAGCCAGTTCGTCAAGGCCCAGGAAATGCGCTACGGCGAGAACCCGCACCAGAGCGCGGCGTTCTATGTCGAGGCGAAGAAAGGCGAAGCCAGCATTTCCACCGCCCTCCAGCTGCAGGGCAAGGAACTGTCGTTCAACAACGTGGCCGACACCGACGCCGCGCTGGAATGCGTGAAGAGCTTCGTCAAGCCGGCCTGCGTCATCGTCAAGCACGCCAACCCATGCGGCGTGGCCGTGGTTCCCGAAAACGAGGGCGGCATCCGCAAGGCCTACGACCTGGCCTATGCCACCGACACCGAGTCGGCGTTCGGCGGCATCATCGCCTTCAACCGCGAGCTGGACGGTGAAACCGCCAAGGCCATCGTCGAGCGTCAGTTCGTCGAAGTGATCATCGCCCCGAAAATCTCCCAGGCCGCCCGTGACGTCGTGGCTGCCAAACAGAACGTACGCCTGCTCGAGTGCGGCGAGTGGCCCGCCGAGCGCGCCGCCGGCTGGGACTTCAAGCGCGTCAACGGCGGCCTGCTGGTGCAGAGCCGCGACATCGGCATGATCAGCGCCGACGACCTGAAGATCGTCACCAAGCGCGCACCGACCGAGCAGGAGATCCACGACCTGGTGTTCGCCTGGAAAGTGGCCAAGTTCGTCAAGTCCAACGCCATCGTCTATGCCAAGAACCGCCAGACCATCGGCGTCGGCGCCGGCCAGATGAGCCGCGTCAACTCCGCGCGCATCGCCGCGATCAAGGCCGAGCACGCCGGCTTGCAGGTACAGGGCGCGGTCATGGCCTCGGACGCGTTCTTCCCGTTCCGCGACGGTATCGACAACGCCGCCAAAGTGGGTATCAGCGCCGTGATCCAGCCAGGTGGCTCGATGCGTGATGCCGAAGTCATCGCCGCTGCCGACGAAGCCGGCATCGCGATGGTGTTCACCGGTATGCGCCACTTCCGCCACTAATCAGATGTTGGGCCGATCCCGGCCCCTGCAGGAGCGGCCTTGTGTCGCGAACGGGCCGCCAAGCGGCCCCGGCAATATCTGTTGCGAAGCTGAACACCTGGGGTGCTGCGCGCCCCTTTCGCGACACAAGGCCGCTCGTGCAGGGAACGCGGATCGCCGTCATACAGAATCGAGGTTTTGACATGAAAGTTTTGATCATCGGCAGCGGCGGCCGTGAGCACGCCCTGGCCTGGAAAGTCGCCCAGGACCCACGCGTCGAGAAAGTCTTCGTCGCCCCCGGCAACGCCGGCACTGCCACTGAAGCCAAGTGCGAAAACGTCGCCATCGACGTCTGCGCCCTGGAGCAACTGGCCGACTTCGCCGAGCAGAATGTCGACCTGACCATCGTCGGCCCGGAAGCGCCGCTGGTGATCGGCGTCGTCGACCTGTTCCGCAGCCGTGGCCTGGACTGCTTCGGCCCGACCAAGGGCGCCGCCCAGCTGGAAGGCTCCAAGGCTTTCACCAAGGACTTCCTGGCCCGTCACAAGATCCCGACCGCCGACTACCAGAACTTCACCGAGATCGAGCCGGCCCTGGCCTATCTGCGCGAGAAAGGCGCACCGATCGTGATCAAGGCCGACGGCCTGGCCGCGGGCAAGGGCGTGATCGTCGCCATGACCCTGCAGGAAGCCGAGGACGCCGTACGCGATATGCTCGCCGGCAACGCCTTCGGTGAAGCCGGTTCGCGCGTGGTGATCGAAGAGTTCCTCGACGGCGAGGAAGCCAGCTTCATCGTCATGGTCGACGGCCACAACGTGCTGCCGATGGCCACCAGCCAGGACCACAAGCGTGTCGGCAACCAGGACACTGGCCCGAACACCGGCGGCATGGGTGCCTACTCGCCAGCCCCGGTGGTCACCGCCGAGGTGCACCAGCGCGTGATGGACCAGGTGATCTGGCCAACCGTGCGCGGCATGGCCGAGGAAGGCAACGTCTACACCGGCTTCCTCTACGCAGGCCTGATGATCGACAAGGCGGGCAACCCCAAGGTCATCGAGTTCAACTGCCGCTTCGGCGACCCGGAAACCCAGCCCGTCATGCTGCGCCTGGAATCGAGCCTGGTGCTGCTGGTCGAAGCCGCCTTCGCCAAAGCCCTGGACAAGGTCGAGGCACAGTGGGATCCGCGTCCGAGCCTGGGCGTCGTGCTGGCCGCCGGCGGCTACCCGGGCGACTACGCCAAGGGCGCTGCGATCAGCGGCCTGGACGCTGCCGCCAAGCTCGAAGGCAAGGTGTTCCACGCCGGCACCACGCTGAAGGACGGCCAGGTGGTCACCGCCGGCGGCCGTGTGCTGTGCGCCACCGCCATGGGCGACACCGTCGCGTC
Source organism: Pantoea sp. Cy-639 (assembly GCF_011752525.1). GTDB lineage: Bacteria > Pseudomonadota > Gammaproteobacteria > Pseudomonadales > Pseudomonadaceae > Aquipseudomonas. The sequence goes on from NZ_VWXI01000009.1 coordinate 70,943, forward strand.
CGCCCAGCAGCAGGCCTATCGCCTGGCCGAGCAGGTCAAGTGGGATGCCAGCTTCTACCGTACCGACATCGGCTACCGGGCCATCGCCCGCGAGCGCGGTGAACACCAGCATTGATAGTGCACCGAATGGCCGCGGCGCTTCGCGCGCGCGGCCTTCGGCTCGTCGCCAAGGTCCTCCTGAGGCCTTGCCTTCGCCTTGGCGTGCCGCGCATAGTTGTTACCCGGCACATTAGCTAAGAAAGGATTTCGTCGTGCGTCGGCTTCGGATTGCCAGCCTCCTCATCGTCAGCCTGCTGACCCTGCTTTGCCTGCTGCCGGCGCACGCCGACACGGGCGCGGGTTGGTCGGTGCTACTCGATGAACAGGCCAACCTGCAGCTGTCCGACGTACGCTCCGAGCGTTATCGCAACCAGTTCAGCCCCCTGCCGCTGAACGAACTGAATGCAGCCCGTCCCGACCAGGCCCTGTGGCTGCACTACCGCCTGGAACCCGGCGAACAGGAGCGCCTGGTGCGCATCTTCGCCCCCGACCTGTCGCGCCTGGATCTGTACGCCCTCGAGGATGGCAAGCTGCTGCACCAACTGCACCATGGCCGCCAGGGCGAGAACACCAGCCCGACCCTGCAGGGCAGCGACCATGTACTGCCTCTGCCGCACAGCAACCAACCCCTGGACATCTACCTGCGGCTGGTCTCCGAACACCAGCTGCGCCCGGCCATCAGCCTCGAGTCCGCCGCCCACGCCGCCGCCGACCAGCGCCAGCCGCTGCTGTTCGGCCTGCTGTTCGGTGGACTGCTGATGCTGATCCTGCACAACCTGATCCGCTTCGCCTACACCCGCTCCAGCTCCACGCTGGTCCTGGCCCTATACCACGGCCTGATGCTGCTCAGCGCACTGATCCTGCTCAACCTCAGCGGTCCCTGGTGGCACCTGTGGTACAGCGCCCAGACCCCGGCGGCCTATCTCACCCTGGTGCTGGCGGGCCTGTCCGGGCTGTATTTCACCCTGCATTTCTTCGCCCCTTGCAGCTCGCCACGCCTCAACCGCCTGCTGTACAGCGAAATGCTCGTGGCTGGGGCCTGCGGTCTGATACTGCTGTTCGTCGACACCCTGCCACTGAACCTGATGACCTATGCCCTGCTGGCCTTGGGCAGCCTGAGCATGCTGATGGTCAGCAGCTACTACTGGTACAAGGGCTATGCACCGGCCCGGCTGTTCGCCCTGGCCATGCTGGTGTTCAACCTCGGCGGCCTGGTACTGCTGCCGGCGCTGCTCGGCCTGACCCGCACCTCCACGCCCTGGCTGTTGTGCGTGCTGATGGCACTGACCGTCGTCAGCGGCCTGCTGCTCAACCTGGCGGTCAGCGAACGCCTGCGCCGTATCAGCGAGGAACGCTTCCGCGCCAGCCGCGCCCTGGCCGCCAGCGATGCCGAGATCAACGCCAAGGCCGAGTTCCTGGCCAAGATCAGCCACGAAATCCGTACGCCCATGAACGGGGTGCTGGGCATGACCGAACTGCTGCTGGGCACGCCCCTGTCGGTCAAGCAGCGCGACTATGTGCAAACCATCCACAGTGCCGGCAACGAATTGCTCACGCTGATCAACGAGATTCTCGACATCTCCAAGCTGGAGTCGCGACAGATCGAGCTGGACGACGTGCAGTTCGACCTCAATGCCCTGATCGAGGACTGCCTGAACATCTTCCGGGCCAAGGCCGAGCAGCAGAACATCGAACTGATCAGCTTCACCCAGCCACAGGTGCCGCGAGTGGTCAGCGGCGACCCCACGCGCCTGCGCCAGGCCTTGTCGAGCCTGCTCGACAACGCACTGAAGAACACCGAGCAGGGCGAAATCCTGCTGGTGGTCGCCCTCGACCAGCGCGGTGAGCTGCCCCGCCTGCGCATCGCCGTGCAGGACAGTGGCGAGCCGATGCCGGCCGCCGAACGCGACGCCCTGCTGCAGGCCGAACTGCACAGCCGCCATTTCCTCTCCAGCAACAAGCTCGGCGGCCATCTCGGGCTGGTCATCGCCAAGCAACTGATCGGCCTGATGCAAGGTGAGTTCGGGATCAAGACCAGCGCCAGCATGGGCAACACCCTGTGGCTGACCTTGCCGCTGGATCCACAACGTCTGGAGCAGCCCGCCACCGACCTCGACAGCCCACTGCGCGATGCCCGGGTGCTGGTGGTCGACGACAACGACACTTGCCGCAAGGTACTGGTGCAACAGTGCAGCGCCTGGGGCATGAACGTCAGTGCGGTGCCTTCGGGCAAGGAAGCCCTGGCCCTGCTGCGTACCAAGGCACATCTGCGTGACTACTTCGATGCGGTGCTGCTCGACCAGAACATGCCCGGCATGACCGGCATGCAACTGGCCGCCAAGATCAAGGAAGACCCGAGCCTGAACCACGACATCCTGGTGGTCATGCTCACCGGTATCAGCAACGCGCCAAGCAAGGTCATCGCGCGCAATGCTGGCGTCAAGCGCATCCTCGCCAAGCCGGTGGCCGGCTACACGCTCAAGACCACCCTCGCCGAGGAGCTCGCCTTGCGTGGCCGCGAGCAGGTCGCAGCGCCATCACCGCCAGGTACGCCACAACCTCTCGACCTGCCGAGCGACTTCCGGATCCTGGTTGCCGAGGACAACAGCATCTCGACCAAAGTCATCCGCGGCATGCTGGGCAAGCTCAACCTGGAGCCGGATACCGCCAGCGACGGGGCTCAGGCCTTGCAGGCGATGAAAGCCCGACGCTACGACCTGGTGCTGATGGACTGCGAGATGCCGATCCTCGACGGTTTTTCCGCCACCCAGCAGTTGCGCGCCTGGGAGAACGCCAACCATCGCCCGCGCACCCCTGTGGTGGCATTGACCGCGCATATCCTCAACGAACACAAGGAGCGCGCGCGCCTGGCCGGCATGGACGGACACATGGCCAAGCCGGTGGAACTGTCGCAGTTGCGCGAACTCATCCAGTTCTGGGCGGCGCAGCGGCAGGTGGCGTCGGACGCCTGAGCTGGCCGTTGCAGGACCTGGTGTTGCGAGGAGGTGCAGTACCGAAAAGCGCTGTGTGCAGCAGACGCCTTGTAGGAGCGGACTTGCCCCGCGCTAACCTCAACCAGACAACCCGCATCGCGGCGCGCCCACGAAGCCACGTCCGCCCCGTCGGTTCCATGCTATACAGTGGCATCTCCCCCGCCGCGAACTCACTGCCATGCTCCATGAGTTGTTCAGCGTCTACCTGAAAATGCTCGTGCTCTACAGCCCGTTCTTCGTGCTGTCGTGCTTCATCAGCCTGACTCGCGGCCACTCCAGCAAGGAACGCAAGCAACTGGCCTGGCGCGTGGCCATCGCCACCCTGATCGCCAGCGTGCTGCTGTACCTGTTCGGACGAGTGATTTTCGGCGTTTTCGGCATTACCGCCGACGCCTTTCGCATCGGCGCGGGCTCGGTACTGTTCATCTCGGCGCTGGGCATGGCCCAGGGCAAGTCGGCGATCCAGACCGACAATGTGCAGCAAGACGTGACCATCGTGCCACTGACCATCCCGCTGACCGTTGGCCCCGGAACCATCGGTGCACTGCTGGTGATGGGCGTGAGCCAACCGCACTGGGACGACAAGCTGCTGGCCATCGTCAGCATCGCCCTGGCCAGCTTCACCGTGGGCCTGGTGCTCTACCTTTCGCACCGCATCGAACGCCTGCTCGGCGACCAGGGCCTGCAGATCGTCAGCCGCCTGATGGGGCTGTTCGTCTGTGCCCTCGCGGCGCAGATCATCTTTACCGGGATCAAGGGCTACCTGGTGACTTGACCCCGTTCACGGTCTGGTGGGATACCAGCGCGGGGTGTACACCCACTCGCCACCACCGACACGCGCGAAGGTGCACGTCGTCGAAGAGCCAATCAGCACCATCGTGCGCATATCGACCATCATCGGCTCCAGCTCGCCCAAGGTGACGACCCGCAGGGTCTGCCCCGGGCGCCCGATATCGCGCCCGAGCACCACCGGCGTGTGCGCCTGACGATGCCGGCGCACCACCTCCAGCGCCTGGCCCAACTGATGCGGCCGAGCCTTGGAGATCGGGTTGTAGAACGCCAGCACCAGATCCGCCTGGGCGGCCAGGTCGAGGCGCTTCTCGATGATCGACCAGGGTTTGAGGTTGTCCGACAGCGACATCACGCAGAAGTCATGCCCCAACGGTGCCCCTGCCTGCGCAGCGGTGGCCAGGGAGGCAGAAACGCCAGGAAGGATTTCCAGCTCGACACGCTGCCAGGCCGGCTGCGCGGATTCGTGCAGGGCCTCCAGCACAGCCGCGGCCATGGCGAACACTCCTGGATCACCGGACGAGACCACCACCACCGAACGCCCCTGGGCCGCCAGCTCGAAGGCGTGACGGGCGCGTTGCATTTCTTCGCGATTATCGGTGCAGTGCAGCACCTGGTCATCGCGGAACGGGCCGGCCATGCGCACATAGGTCTCGTAGCCGAGCACGTCCTGGGCCTGGGCCAGCTCGGCCTTCACGGCCGGCACCATCAGCTCGGCCGCTCCCGGCCCAAGGCCGATCACCGCCAGGCGGCCACGACGACGGCCCAGTCGCTCGACCTCGACCGGTGCGGGTGCGATGGCCAGGGCCAGCCCACCTACGCTTTCGACTCGCGCCGCTGGCAACGCATCGCCCAGCATCTGTTGCAGGTCTGTGCCCGCCGGCACGAAGCGCAGTGCGACATTCAGCGCCCGTGCGGCCTCATGTAACGCAGGCTCGGCCATGTCGGCATCACTCGCCAGCAGGCAGGCCAGCGCGGGTTCGGCGATGCCTGCGGCCTGCAATGCGTCACGGACCCGTGGCGCCAGATCGGCGCCGCCGGTGGCAACAGCCACCACCACACAGCGGGCATGGATCAACAGCTCGTCACGACTGGCCGGGCGTGCCGTGCAGCCCACATGGATGGTGCGTTGCGCGCTGTCGCTGGCCGGCAGCTGTGCCTGGCCGAGCCAAGGCGCATCGCCTTCGATGCGCACTGCCTCGCCCGCCAGCAGATCGGAGACGAAACGCTTGCCCTGTTCCAGGTCCGCCAGGGCATAGCCCGGCGGCGGGTTGAGCAGGCAGGTGCCAAAGCGCAGCTCGCCACTGGTGGTGATTGCCGCCGCTACGCCCAGCACCTCGCCCAGTTCGCGGGCCATGACGTTGACCCCGCCCAGGCCACCGAGCAGCGGCACTACCGCGCTGCCGTCTTCGGCAACGACCAGTACCGGCGGCTCGGCGCCCTTCTCGTTCAGCAACGGCGCCAAGGTACGGATGACGATACCGGCCGCGCACAGGGCGATGATCGGCGTGCCCTGCTGGTAAAGCGCGCGCAGGGTGTCGCCGAACGCGGCGTACTGACGGTCAGCCCCTTCCACGCGCCCTTCCAGGCCATGGACCAGCGCCTGTGGATAACGCTGCTGAATGCGCCGGGCGGTAGCCAGGCTGCCAGAGCCAAGAATGACGATTGCCGGTGACGTGTTCATCCCTGCCATTTTTCACCCGGCACGATGATCAGCGAGAAGTAAGGCGAGGACTGCGGGTCGACGGCATCCAGCGCCACGATCTTCTGGTTGGCCATGGTCGCCCGCTCGACGTACAGCGCGCGTTGGTCAAGGCCCAGTTCGGCGAGCACCTGGCGCACCTTGGGGAAGTTGCGACCCAGTTTCATGATCACGGCGGCGTCGGCGTCGGCCAGACGGCGCTTGAGTTCGTCATGGGGCAACACGCCCGAAAGCACGGTCAGGGTCTGGTTGCGATAGACCAGCGGCGCACCGAGCACCGAGGCGCCACCCAGCATCGAACAAACCCCCGGGATCACCTGCGCCTCGTAGCGCGACGCCAGGCGGTCATGCAGGTACATGTACGAGCCATAGAAGAACGGATCGCCCTCGCAAATCACCGCGACATCGCGACCGGCGTCGAGGTGCTCGGCCACTTGCACGCTGGCTTCGTCGTAGAAGTCACTGATCACCTGCTCGTAGGACAACGGCGCCGGCAGTGCTTCGGTGGTCACCGGATAGACCAGCGGCAGCAGGGTCTGCTCGGCCGCCAGGTGCTGTTCGATGATGCCGAAGGCATTGCCGCGCTTGCCCTTGGCCACGAAGTACGCCACCACCGGCGCCTCGCGCAGCAGGCGCAGGGCCTTGAGGGTGATCAGCTCAGGATCGCCCGGGCCTACGCCCAGGCCCAGCAGTCGTCCGCGTACGTGCATCATTCCACCTCCGTGGCCAGGGCGTTGACCGCCGCGGCGGCCATCGCGCTGCCACCGAGGCGACCCTGCATGATCACGAACGGCACACCACGGCTATCGGCGGCGAGCATCGCCTTGGACTCGGCAGCACCGACGAAGCCCACCGGGAAGCCCAGGATCAACGCAGGCTTCGGCGCACCGGCGTCGAGCATCTCCAGCAGGTAGAACAACGCAGTCGGCGCGTTGCCGATCACCACCACGCTACCCTCCAGGTGCGGCCGCCACAGCTCCAGGGCCACCGCCGAACGGGTATTGCCGGCCTGCTTGGCGAGGTCCGGCACGCTCGGGTCGCGCAGGGTACAGATCACCGGATTGCTGGCCGGCAGGCGAGCGCGGGTGATGCCTTCGGCGACCATGTGTGCGTCGCAGAGGATCGGCGCACCCTTGGCCAGCGCTTCGCGACCGGCAGTGCCAGCCCCGGCGGAGAACTGCAGGCCATCGATGGCCTCGACCATGCCACAGGCATGGATCACCCGCACGGCAAGCTTCTCGAGGTCTGCCGGGATCCGTTCGAGCCGGGCTTCCTCGCGGATGATCCGGAAGGAATTGCGATAGATCTCCTGACCATCGCGGATGTAATCAATCATCAAGGTGCTCCGTCGGCAGGTCGAGCATGGCGCCTGCTTCTTCTGGGGTAAGGTCGGATGCGCGCAACCTGCCGAAGCCCGGCAGGCGCGCATCGCGCAAGTAAAGGTCATAACGGCCCGGGGCCCGGGCCAGCAGGGTGGCCGGGGCGACATGGGCCAGGGCGCAGGAGCGCGGGCAGGCAGACAGGTGCACGCTGCCGGGGGCAGCGGGATGCAACCGAGCGGCCACGGTGACGGCATCCGCCTTGGTATCGGCCAGGCCCTTGGCGCAACCTGCCGAGCCCGTGCAGGCGGTGATCCGGGCCAGCGGCGCGGAAGGATCGCAGAGCATGCCCAGGGCCGCGAGCTGGTCGCGAGCCTGTTCGATATGGGCCGGCTCGAGCGACGTCAGCACCAGGCTTTGCCACGGGCTCAGGCGCAGGCTGCCATCGCCCCAGCGTCGGGCGATGTCGGCCGCGGCGCGCAACATGGCGGGTGTCAGGCGCCCCAGCGGGGGGGCCGCGCCGAGAGCCAGCCCCTGCTGCTGCTGCAGGATGCCCAGCCAGCTGGCTGCGAGCGCTGGACGCCGCCAGCCGAGCACCACATCGTCGCGACGGATGTCGAGGCCTTCGAGCAAACGCTCGGCAGTACAGGTCTCGAGCAATTGGCGCATACGCGCCTGTTCAGGCGTGGCCAGCTCGAGAAAGCGATCCAGCACGGCCTGCACCAGGCCCAGCCCTTGCTCCACCGGCACCGCGCCGAGTGCCTGGCCCCCGGCCGGGCTGCCGGCCAGGCCGAACACCAGCCAGGTGCGTTGTTCGAAGCGCGCCGCGCTCAACCACAGGTCGTGGGGATGCTCGAGCATCGTCAGGGCCTCGCCACCATCAAGCTGCACGGCGAATTTCGCCGACAGCGCATGGAAGCGCGGCGTGCCCTCGAGCAGCGCCAGGATCTGCCCGGCCAACACACGCGTGTCCAGCAACATGGCCGGGTCCAGGCCGGCCAACGGGCTGAGCATCAGGTTGCGCACATCGTCGCCCGCCGCATCGCGTGGGCCGAGTCCTGCCGCCAGCAGGTGATCAACCAGCCCACGATGATCCTGGCCGATGCCGCGGATCTGCAGGTTGGCGCGATTGGTTGCCTCGATCACGCCGCCAGCGAAGCGTTCGGCCGCCTCGGCCACGGCCTCGGCCTGGCCGGCCAGCAGTTGCCCGCCGGGTAGCTTGATCCGGCAGATGCCGCCATCGCGGGCGGCGACGATGCGCCACAACCCCGGGCAAGCCGAGGGACGGGGCGAAACTGCGGGGGGCTGGGCCTGCTTCAAGGGGGCATCCGACAATCGTGAAAGTGCGCTTCAGTGTAGAAGGCGCGGTATTATGCCTGCTTTGTCCAGCGGCATGAAAAGCCGGTGGTCGAACGCTAAGACGAATCGCGGGGCCAGCCCGCCCCCACGCGACTTCGTGGGAGCGGGCTGGCCCCGCGATCAATGGATGGTACGAGGAACACATGGCCCCCTGGCTGACAGTAATAGGCATCGGAGAAGACGGTTTCAGCGGCCTGGGCAAGCAGGCGCGACGCGCCCTGCTGTCGGCCTCGCGGATCGTCGGCAGCCCGCGTCAGCTGGCCTTGCTGCCACGTTGCGTGGTTGCCGAACAGCTCCCCTGGCCCAGCCCCTTCTCCCTCGCCCCGGTCCTGGCCCTGCGCGGCGAGGCGGTGTGTGTACTGGCCAGCGGCGACCCGATGTTCTACGGCGTTGGTGCCAGCCTGGCGCGGCACGTGGCCAGCGAAGAGATGCGCGTGCTGTCGATGCCCTCCTCCTGCGCCCTCGCCGCCGCTCGCCTGGGCTGGCCACTGCAGGATGTGCAGGTGGTCTCGGTGGTGGCCCGGCCGCTGGCCGCGCTCAACGCCCAGCTCCACAGCGGTGTGCGCCTGCTGGTGCTGAGCAACGATGAGCACAGCCCCGCCGCCATCGCCGCGCAACTGCGCGAACGCGGTTTCGGCACGAGCCGCATGCACGTGTTCGAGCATCTGGGCGGCCCGCACGAGCGCCACCTGGTCGGCACCGCCGAAGACTGGCCGCACACGGACATCGCCGCGTTGAACCTTATGGCAATCGAGTGCCAGGCCAACCCGGATGCCCCGCGCCTGCCCCGTGTCGCCGGCTTGCCCGACAGCGCGTTTCGCCATGACGGCCAGTTGACCAAGCGCGATGTGCGCGCCATCACCCTGGCCCGCCTCGCCCCACAACCCGGCGAGTTGCTGTGGGATGTCGGCGCCGGCTGCGGCTCGATCGGCATCGAGTGGATGCGCGCCCATCCCAGTTGCCGTGCCCTGGCCATCGAGGCTGACGAAGGCCGCCAGGGCCTCATCGAGCACAACCGCGACGCGCTCGGCGTGCCCGGCCTGCAACTGATCCGTGGCAAGGCCCCGGACGCCCTGCTCGGTCTCGAGCGTCCCGATGCGATTTTCATCGGCGGCGGCGTCACCCGCGAAGGCGTGCTGGCGCACTGCTGGGCGCAGTTGCGCCCCGGTGGCCGTCTGGTAGCCAATGCTGTCACCCTGCAGAGCGAGATCGCCCTGGCGCATTTTCGCCAACGACACGGCGGCGAGCTGACCCGCATCCATGTCGCCCACACCCAGCCATTGGGCAGTTTCGACACCTGGCGCCAGGCCCTGCCGATCACCCTGCTCGATGTGGTCAAGCCCCTCGATGCGTGAAGAGACCCGCGAACAGCCCGCGCCCCTGCGCAGCGGCCTGACCACCGGCAGTTGCGCCACCGCCACCAGCCTGGCCGCGGCGCGCCTGTTACTGACCGGCCAGCAGCATGACGCGGTGCATATCACCCTGCCCAAGGGCAAGGTCGTGCAGATGCGCCTGGAGTTCTGCCAGCTACGCGACGAAGGCGCCGAAGCCGGCACCCTGAAAGATGCCGGTGACGACCCTGACGTCACCCACGGCGCCTTGCTCTACAGCCAGGTACGCCTGCTCGCCGAGCCCGGTGTCCGCTTCGTCGCGGGCACTGGCGTGGGTACCGTGACCCGCCCCGGGCTGGTGCTGGCGGTGGGCGAGCCTGCCATCAACCCGGTGCCGCGCAAGATGATCAACGATCACTTGCAACAGCTCGCCAACGAGTGCGCCTACCCGGGCGGGTTCGAAGTCACGGTCAATGTCCGCGACGGCGAAACGCTGGCCCTCAAGACCATGAACCCCCGCCTGGGCATCCTTGGCGGCCTGTCGATTCTCGGCACCAGCGGTATTGTCCGACCGTTCTCCTGCTCGGCCTACATCGCGTCGATCCATCAAGGGATCGATGTCGCCCACACCAACGGCTACACCCATGTCGCCGCCTGCACCGGCAACGCCAGCGAAGACACCATGCGCCGGGTGTACAACCTGCCCGAGATCGCCCTGATCGAGATGGGCGACTTCGTCGGCGCCGTGCTCAAGCACCTGCGCAAGGTACCGGTACCGCGCCTGACCCTGTGCGGCGGCTTTGGCAAGATCAGCAAGCTGGCCGCCGGGCACATGGACCTGCACAGCCGCCACTCGAGCATCGACCTGCCGCAACTGGCCGGATGGGCCGCCGCCATCGGTGCCGATGCGCCGCTGCAGCAAGCGATCGTCGGCGCCAACACCAGCCAGCAGGCCCTGGCCCTGGCCCATGCCGCTGGCATCGCGCTGGGCGATGAGGTCTGCCGCCATGCCCTGGCTTTCGCACGCAGCGTGGTACCAGCCCAGGTGCAGGTCGAAGTGTTCGCCATCGACCGCCAGGGTGGCATCGTCGGCAAGGCGGGCGTGCAATGAGCGGTCGTATCCTGCTGCTCGGCGGCATCGCCGAAGCCCTGGCGATCGCCCGTCGGCTTGGCCCGCAACATGTCTACAGCCTGGCCGGTATCGGCCGCGTGCCCGAGGACCTGGCCTGCCAGGTACGGGTCGGCGGCTATGGTGGCGCCGAAGGCCTGGCCGACTACCTGAACAGCGAAGGCATCGACCTGCTGATCGACGCAACCCACCCCTACGCGGCGCAGATCAGCGCCAACGCCGCCCAGGCCGCGGAGCGCGCCGGCATTCCCTGCTGGGCGCTACGCCGCCCGGCCTGGCAGGCGCAACCGGGGGACGACTGGCGCGAGGTCGCTGACTGGGCGGCACTGATCGAGGCCCTCGCCAGCTTCCGGCGTCCCTTGTTCACCCTTGGTCGTGAGCCACTGCAGCATCTGGATGAAATCCCGTCGCATCAGTTCTGGACGCTCCGCGCCCTCGACGCCTGCCCAGGCAATGAACGCTGCGAAGTCATCGGCGCACGTGGCCCGTTCCACCTCGAAGACGAACGTGCCTTGTTCGAGCGCTGCCAGACCGATGTGCTGATCAGCAAGAACAGCGGCAGCGGTGCTACCGAACCGAAGCTCGAAGTGGCGCGCGAACGCGGCGTGCCGGTACTGGTGCTGAAGCGGCCGACACTGCCTGCGGTGCAGCAGGTCTTCGAGGATCCACAGCGACTGTTGGCGGCACTGGGCCTCTGCTTCAACTGAACAACGCAACGTATATCCCGTTGACATATACGCCCCTCAGCATAAACTCCGACATACATTTGAGCTTTCAAGAGGGGCACATCATGGAGCAAGGTGCAGTCTTCAAAAGCAACCGCAGCCAGGCCATTCGCATGCCAAAAGCCCTAGCCCTGCCAGAAGACGTCACCCGCGTGGACATCGTCGCGGTCGGGCGCTCGCGCATCCTTTCGCCCGCCGGCGAAGCCTGGGATCACTGGTTCGAGGGCGACGACGTGAGCGCGGACTACATGGCCAGCCGTGAACAACCCGCCGACCAGGAGCGCGAAGGATTCTGATGCTCAGGTACATGCTCGACACCAACATCTGCATCTACACCATCAAGAACAAGCCGCAGGTGGTGCGCGAGACATTCAATCGCCATTACGGCCAACTGGCGATCAGTAGCGTCACCCTGATGGAGCTGGTGTACGGTGCCGAGAAGTCAGCAGCACCGGAGCGCAACCTGGCCGTGGTCGAAGGCTTCGCGGCCCGCCTGGAGGTGCTCGACTACGACCACCTCGGCGCCGCCCATACCGCTCAACTTAGAGCGGAACTAGCCAGGACAGGCACGCCCATCGGCCCCTATGACCAGATGATCGCCGGCCACGCCCGGGCCAGGGGCCTGGTGCTGGTGACCAACAACCTACGCGAATTCACCCGGGTTCCGGGGCTGCGCGTGGAAGACTGGCTGGCCGCTACACGCTGACGCAGTGCGGCACCTGCCGTACACTTGTCACCCTCTCTTCTGGAAGGCTCCGCCCATATGGAAATGCAATGGTGGATCTGGCTCGTCTTCGGCGTAGCCCTGATCCTGCTGGAACTGGTGCTCCCCACCTTCTTCATTCTCTGGTTCGGCATCGGTGCCGTACTGGTGTCGTTCATCGCCCTGCTCGCCCCCAGCCTGCAACTGGACATGCAGGGGCTGCTGTGGGTGGTGTTCTCGTCGATCACCACCGCCCTCTGGTTCAAGGTATTGCGCCGCAAGAAGGCCGACACCCGCTGGACTGCCGACAGCGTCATCGGCGAAGTCGGCCTGCTGACCGCTGGCGTCTCGCAGTTCCAGAAAGGTCGCGTGCGCTTCCAGAAACCGATCCTCGGCAACGAGGAATGGACCTGCGTCTCGGACAGCGACATCCCGGCCGGCGAGCGCGTGCGCCTGACCGCCATCGAAGGCAACACTGCCCGGATCACCCGGGTTTGAATCCGTAGCACTAATAAGGAAGTTTGCAAGCATGACCAGCCTCATCGTCGTCGGCACCCTCGCCGCGTTCGTTCTGATCACCGTGTTCAAGGGGGTACGCATCGTGCCCCAGGGCGAGGAATGGATCGTCGAACGCCTGGGTCGCTACCACAGCACCCTCAAGCCTGGCCTGAACATCGTCATTCCGTACATGGACGTGGTCGCCTACCGCCTGCCGACCAAGGACATCATCCTCGATGTGCAGCAGCAGGAGATCATCACCAAGGACAACGCGGTGATCGTCGCCAACGCCCTGTGCTTCGCCAAGGTCGTCGACCCGCAGAAAGCCTCCTATGGCGTACAGAACTTCTCATTCGCCGTGACCAGCCTGACCATGACCTCGCTGCGCGCCATCGTCGGTGCCATGGACCTGGACGAGGCGCTGTCCAGCCGCGAGCAGATCAAGGCGCGCCTGCGCGAGGCGATGTCCGAACAGACCGAAGACTGGGGCGTGACCGTGCGCTCGGTGGAGATCCAGGACATCAAGCCATCGCCGAGCATGCAGACCGCCATGGAGCGCCAGGCCGCAGCCGAGCGTGAGCGCAAGGCCGACGTGACCCGTGCCGAGGGCAACAAGCAGGCGGCGATCCTCGAGGCCGAGGCGCGCCTGCAGGCGGCCAAGCTGGACGCCGAGGCCCAGGTCAACCTGGCCGAGGCTTCGGCACGGGCGATCACCCTGGTCAAGGAAGCGGTGGGCAGCGAGACCGTGCCGGCGATGTACCTGCTGGGCGAGCGCTATATCGGTGCGATGGAGAACCTGGCCGGCAGCGACAACTCGAAAGTTGTGGTGCTGCCCGCCGACCTGCAAGAGACCGTGCGCGGGCTGCTGGGCCGCGGCAAGGCCTGACGCCCTCTCCTGCAACCGCAGGAGCCAACCTTGGCGGCGAACCAGGCAGGCCATGCCGGTGTCCGCCGCCAAGGCTATTGTGACTCATTGTTTCAAGAGGATTGGCGGACCATAAACACAATCAATTGGCCCGCATACCGGTACCAGCCTAGAGTTCGCACCGCCATTGACCCAAACGGGAAACCAGCATGAGCAAGAAACCGAAAAATCACGGCCCCAACAAGGCCAAGTCGATCATCGCCCAACCCCTGTTCCGCTGCCGCCAGGAACGGGCAGGCAAAGGCAAGGGCAGCTACCGCCGCGAAGCCTTCCAATCGAGAGATTGGGAGGCTTCATGCTTTATGGCGGCCTGAAAAAGCATCTGTCGCGCAGTCATGGTATGGTCGGCACCTGACCTGCAATCCTGGATCTGTGCATGCCCTCTCGTCTCACTCTACGCTGGCAACCCCGCCAGCTGATCGCGGCCACCAGCTTCATCCTGCTCGTTGCCTGCGCCGAGAAACCCACTGCCGCCGACGCCCTGCCGCTGGCCCCCGCCCAGCCCGCCCCCGTTGTGACCCTGCCTGTCGCCACTGCCGACGCCAGCAGCGAAATCCAGCCCCTGCAGACCTTCGCCCAATGGCAGGCCGGTTTCCGCCAGCAAGCCCTGCAAGCCGGTATCAGCCCCAGCCTGTTCGACCGCGCCTTCCTCGGCGTCACGCCGGACATGGACGTGATCAAGGCCGACCGCAGCCAACCCGAGTTCACCCGCCCGGTCTGGGAATACCTGGACGGCGCCCTATCGCCATTGCGTGTGCGCAACGGCAAGAAACTGCTCGAACAGAATGCCGAGCTGCTGGGCCGTATCGAACAGCGCTATGGCGTGGACCGCCAGGTACTGGTGTCGGTATGGGGCATGGAGAGCAACTTTGGCCAGTTCCAGGGCAACAAGTCGGTGATCCGCTCACTGGCGACCCTGGCCTACGAAGGGCGTCGCCCACAATTCGCCCAGGAGCAGCTGATCGCCGCCCTGCGCATCCTGCAGAACGGCGATATCCAGCCAGAAGCCATGCGTGGCTCCTGGGCCGGCGCCATGGGCCAGACCCAGTTCATTCCGACCACCTACCTGACCCATGCCGTGGACTTCGACGGTGACGGCCGCCGCGATATCTGGAACAGCACCCCCGACGCTCTCGCCTCGACTGCCCACTACCTGCAGGCTTCTGGCTGGAAGCATGGCCAGCCCTGGGGCTTCGAGGTTCAGGTCCCCGCCAGCTTCGACTGGTGGCTGGCCGATGGCAGCCAGCGCAAGAGCGTCAGCGAATGGCTGCAACTGGGTGTGAAACTGCCAGCCGGCACCCAACTGCCCGTCGGCAGCAGCCAGCTGTCCGCCGCCCTGCTGCTGCCCGCCGGTGCCCGTGGCCCGGCGTTCCTGGTGCTGGACAATTTCCGAGCGATCCTCAAGTACAACAATTCGTCGTCCTATGCGTTGGCCGTGAGCCTGCTGGGTGATCGTTTCTACGGATCTGGCTTCATCGCTGGCAGTTGGCCGAAGGAAGACCTGCCGCTGAGCCGCAGCGAGCGAATCGAGTTGCAGACCCTGCTCAACGCCCGCGGGCACGACGCGGGCAATCCCGATGGCATCATCGGCGCCAATACCCGCAAGGCCATCCGCAATGCCCAGCAGATGCAGGGCTGGCCGGCAGATGGATATCCGACGCACAAGCTGCTCGACAGCCTGCGCCGCTGACGCTGTAGCCATCCATCGCGGGGCAAGCCCGCTCCCACATGGTCGTATCGGCTGTCGTGGGAGCGGGCTTGCCCCGTGATCGCCTCAGTGCTTGAACAGCGCCTGGGCAAGCCGCAAAGACTGAGCTGTACTGTCCAGCCTCACCCGTGCGCCCAACGGCAGGCACACATTAGGATCACAGTGCCCGCTGCGCCATCCCGCCAGCACCGGCACCCCTAGCGGTCCGAAGATATCCAGCAGCAAGGGCGACAAGGCCGTCACCGTAATGCCGGCGAAGTCCCCGACCAGAACCCCGCGTACCCCCTCCAGCTTGCCGGCCAGGCGCAACTGGGTGAGGAGACGGTCAACGCGATAGAGCGGCTCGTTGACGTCCTCGATGAACAGGATGCTGTCCCGGGTATCGACCTCGGCCAGCGTTCCCAGCGTTGCACCGAGCAAGGACAGGTTACCCCCCACCAACCGGCCAACGGCCTCCCCAGGCACCACGCTGCTGAGCGGGTAGACCGCTGGATGAACGATCGCATCCCCCTGCCCCAGCCTCCCACCCAGTTGCTCGAGGAACGAACGCTCCGTCGGCTCCTGCTTGCCGCCCAGCAAGTCGGCATTGAGCATCGCCCCATGGAAGGTCACCAGACCGGCATGGCGGCTGAGCGCACAGTGCAACGCCGTGATATCGCTATAGCCCACCAGCGGCTTGGGATGGCGACGGATCAGGTCGAAGTCGAGCCGGTCCAGCAGGCGCATGCTGCCGTAGCCGCCACGCATGCAGACGATGGCGTCGATCGCCGGGTCGCGGAAGGCATCGTGCAAGTCCTGCAGGCGTTGCTCGTCGCTGCCCGCCAGATAGCCATCGGCCTGCAGCGCACCGGGATAGATCCGGCATTGGTAGCCGCGGCTCTCGAACCACTGCCTGGCCTTGTCGGTATCCAGCCGCGCCGGTCCCGCCGGGGCCACGATGGCGAACCGGGCATTATCGGGCAACGCCCGGGGCAGCGGGGTTTCAACGGTCTCGACACAATTCATCGGCAACTCCTTGCTGCTTGTCGCTTGAAACTTGTAGCTCAAAAAAAATGCCGATGCCGCCTTCCGGCGCGCATCGGCATGTTTCGCTCAGGCCTGCCTCAGAGCTTGATCTTGGCTTCGTGAGCCTGCTGATCGGCGTGGTACGAAGAACGCACCAACGGGCCGGAAGCCACGTTCTTGAAGCCCATCTTGTAGCCTTCCTCGGCAAACCAGGCGAAAGTGTCCGGATGCACGAAGCGCTGCACCGGCAGGTGGTTGCGCGACGGCTGCAGGTACTGGCCGAGGGTGAGCATGTCGATATCGTGCTCGCGCATGCGGTGCATGACCTCGATGACCTCTTCGTCGGTCTCGCCCAGGCCCAGCATCAGGCCGGACTTGGTCGGCACATGCGGGACCATCTGCTTGAACTTCTGCAGCAGGTCCAGCGACCAGTCGTAGTCCGAACCCGGACGCGCGGCCTTGTACAGGCGCGGCACGGTCTCGAGGTTGTGGTTGAACACGTCCGGCGGGGTCTGCGCGGTGATTTCCAGCGCCACGTCCATGCGGCCGCGGTAATCCGGGACCAGGGTCTCCAGTTGCACGCCCGGCGACAGCGCACGGATCTCGCGGATGCAGTCGGCGAAGTGCTGGGCACCACCGTCACGCAGGTCGTCGCGGTCCACCGAGGTGATCACCACGTACTTCAGGCGCAGGTCGGCGATGGCGATGGCCAGGTTCTTCGGCTCATCGAGGTCCAGCGGCTTCGGCCGGCCGTGGCCAACGTCGCAGAACGGGCAACGACGGGTACAGATGTCGCCCATGATCATGAAGGTGGCAGTACCGCCGGAGAAGCACTCGCCCAGGTTCGGGCAGGAGGCCTCTTCGCAGACGCTGTGCAGCTTGTGCTTGCGCAGCAGTTGCTTGATGCGGTCGACTTCCGGCGAAACCGGGATGCGCACGCGGATCCAGTCAGGCTTCTTCGGCAGTTCTTCGGTGGGAATGATCTTCACCGGGATGCGCGCGACTTTCTCGGCGCCACGCAGCTTCACGCCGGCTTCCACTTTTTTCGGGGCCGGACGCGCACTGGCGTCTTGTGTCGGGATCAGGTTCGGCACGGCTTCTTGCACAGTTGTCATAATCAGTCGATTCCGCCCGTGAGGGTCGTCTGCTCAGCGTAGTCGAGGTGCCTGACCAGCTGTCCGCGCAGCCTTGTCCTGACCTCGTCGAGTTCGATCGGACCTGCCAGGTCGCGCAGCTGGGTCATGGCCAGCCCCGCATACCCGCAGGGGTTGATTCGGCGGAATGGCGCAAGGTCCATGTCCACGTTCAGAGCAAGGCCGTGGAAGGAACGACCGTTGCGGATTCGCAGGCCGAGGGAAGCGATCTTCGCCCCATCGACATAGACGCCCGGCGCATCGGGCTTGGCGCTGGCGGTGACGGCGTAGCTGGCGAGCAGGTCGATCAGTGTCTGCTCGATGCGACTGACCAGCTCGCGCACCCCGAAACCCAGGCGACGCACATCCAGCAGCAGGTAGGCCACCAGTTGGCCAGGGCCGTGGTAGGTCACCTGGCCGCCGCGGTCGGTCTGCACCACCGGGATCTCGCCAGGCACCAGCAGGTGCTCGGCCTTGCCGGCCTGGCCCTGGGTGAACACCGGCGGGTGCTCGACCAGCCAGATCTCGTCCTGGCTGTCCGGGCCGCGTTGCTCGGTAAAGCGGCGCATGGCCTCCAGCACCGGTTCATAGGGCTGCAGGCCAAGTTCGCGAATACCGAGCACGCCAGGCATCACAGCACCATTTTCACGATGCCGGTGGCACGCAAGGCACTGTTGATGTCGTGCAACTGGTTTTCGCTTTCGGCAACGATATGCAGTTGCACCGTGGTGTACTTGCCTTCCTTGCTCTGGCGCTCGGCCAGGGTCGACAGGTCGACCTTGGCGTGCTTGCTGAGGATCTCGATCACGGTGTCACGGAAACCGACAACGGTATCGCCGATCACCTTGATCGGATAGTCCTCGCAGGGGAACTCGATTTTGTGCGACTTGACGTCTTCTTCGCTCATGGCGGAAACGGCCTCGTAAGCCGTGGCAGCAACAGCGCCCCCGCATGGTTCACGGGGGCGTGCAGGTCACGTATCAGTTGAACAAACCGTAGAAGAACAGGCGGATGCTATCCCACATACGGCCGAAGAAACCAGCTTCCTCGACGCCGTCCAGGGCGATGAGGTCGGCGCTGTGAACCACTTTCTCGTCCAGTTTGACTTCCACTTTGCCGATCACGTCACCTTTGGCGATGGGTGCGGTCAGTTGCGGGTTCATGGTCATCGAAGCCTGCAGGCGTTTCAATTGGCCTTTAGGCATGGTCATGGTCAGATCGTTGGCCAGACCGGCCTTGACCTGACTGGTAGCGCCCTTCCATACCTGCGCCTGGGTCAGCTCGGTACCCTTCTGATAAAAGGTCTGGGTTTCGAAGAAGCGGAAGCCGTAGGTCAGCAGCTTCTGGGTCTCTGCAGCACGGGCCTGCTCGCTGTTGGTACCGAACACCACCGCGATCAGACGCTGGCCGTCGCGCACCGCGGAAGCCACCATGCAGTAGCCAGCTTCGTCGGTGTGGCCGGTCTTCAGGCCATCGACGGTCTTGTCACGCCACAGCAGCAGGTTGCGGTTCGGCTGCTTGATGTTGTTCCAGAAGAACTCTTTCTGCGAGTAGATGGCGTAGTGCGCCGGATCTTCGTTGATGATCGCGCGGGCCAGCAGGGCCATGTCATGGGCCGAAGAGTAATGCTCCGGATTCGGCAGGCCGGTCGGGTTCATGAAGTGGCTGTTGGCCATGCCCAGGTCGGCGGCGGTCTTGTTCATCATGTCGGCGAAGGCGTCTTCGCTGCCGGCGATGTGCTCGGACAGCGCGACCGAGGCATCGTTGCCCGACTGGATGATGATGCCGTGCAGCAGGTCGCTGACGGTGACCTGGCTGCCAACCTTGATGAACATGCGCGAACCGCCGGTACGCCAGGCGTTTTCGCTGACGGTGACCGGGTCGTTCTCGCCGATCTGACCACGGCGGATGTCCAGGGTGGCGATGTAGGCAGTCATCAGCTTGGTCAGGCTGGCTGGCGGCAGGCGCTCGTCACCGTTGTTCTCGACCAGCACGTTGCCGCTGGACGCATCCATGAGTACATAGGACTTGGCGGCCAGTTGCGGTGGTGCCGGCATCATCTGCTCCGCTGCGAAGGCAGCAGGCATGATCATCAGCAGAACGGGCAGGCAAAGTCGTTTGGCAAGGTTGGTGATGTTCATCCGTCTCTCGTAGATCGCTAATGGTCTGATGTTCCGCGGGCCACATCGTGTGCCCAACGCCCCGTCAGTCTAGTTTCATGGCGCAAGGCCTGGCCTGCAAAGTGCGGCGTAATGCCGCTGCGGGCAAAAGCGGCCATTGTACATACCTGTGCCCGGCAATTCATGAACAAACCGACAGATCGATGTCGCCTGTTTCGATGCCTTTTGCTTCAGGCACGCCCCCTGCAGGAACGACCTTGCGCCGTGAAAGGATCGCAACGCGCCCCCGGGCGACACAGATATCGCCGGGTGGCTGCCAGGCAGCCCTTTCGCGACGCAAGGCCGCTCCTACAGACTGCCGGCAACCCTCGGCGTTCAGTCAGTGACGACTTTCGCCTGGCCGAGGTTGGCCAGGCGAATGCTGTCCTGCGCCTGCTGGATCTCGCCCTGGCTGTTGATCGGCCCCAGGCGCACCCGGTGCAGGGTCTGCTGGTTGCGCACGATGGAGCTGATGAACACCGGCGCGCTGACCATGGTGCTGAGTTTCGAGCGCAGCAGTTCGGCGGCGTCCGGGTTGGCGAAGGCGCCGACCTGCAGGATGCTGCCGGTGCCGTTGCCCGGGACGTTGTTGCCGGCGACCTGCACCGGCACCACTGCCGCGGCATGCTGCGCTGGCGGCGGCGTCCACTGCTCGACCCGCCCGGTGCTGGCCGGGATCGGCTGGGCCTGGGCCACCTGTGGTTCCTTGAGCATCAGCGGCGGCTGCTGGCCGCGCTGGGCCCACCATTGCTGCGGGTCGATACCCTCGACGCGCACATGGGCGGTACCGATCTCGGCATAGCCAAGCTTCTTCGCCGCCGCGTAGGACAGGTCGATGATGCGGTCGGAGTAGAACGGCCCACGGTCGTTTACCCGCAGGATCACGCTACGGCCATTGGCCAGGTTGGTCACCCGCACGTAGGCCGGCAGCGGCAAGGTCTTGTGCGCGGCGCTCATGCCATAGAGGTCGTAGAGCTCGCCGTTGGCGGTGTTCTGCCCATGGAACTTGGTGCCATACCACGACGCGGTGCCCTCGGCACGGTAGCTGCGCGAGTCCTGCATCGGGTAGTAGGTCTTACCCAGCACGGTGTAGGGATTGGCCTTGTAGGCTCCGGTGTGCACGGTCGGCGTGGCGTCGGGGATCTTGTTGACGTCCACGTCCCACCAGGGTGCGCCGTCCTTGTGGGCCCGGTTGATGTCCAGGCCTGGCTGCGCACGCACCGTGCTGCCCCCCTGCGGGGTGGGGCGGCTGGAGGAGCAACTGGTCAGGACCAGGCCCACGGCGAGGCACGTCAGCAGCTTGAAGGTGTTGCGTGTGAAGAGTTCGCGCATTTACTTGGGGCCCCGTGCCAGAACCAGTTGCTCCGCCAACTGATGCACCGCCATGGCGTACATCACGCTGCGGTTGTAGCGCGTGATCGCATAGAAGTTCTTCAGGCCCATCCAGTACTCCGGACCATTCTCGCCTTCCAGGCGGAAGGCCGTGACCGGCAGATCATCGCGCAGCGCATCATGACTCGACCAGCCCAGCGCCCGCAACTCCCCGACCGTTTTCACCGGCTCGATGCCGGTGGTCAGGCCTTCGTCGGCGCGCTCGCCGCGCACCAGCGCGCGGCTGACCACCGGCTCGCCGGCCACCCAGCCATGCAGCTTGAAGTAGTTGGCGACACTGCCGATGGCATCGTCCGGGTTGTTCCAGATATTGATATGGCCGTCGCCATCGAAGTCCACCGCATAGGCGCGGAAGCTGCTCGGCATGAACTGCGGCAGGCCCATGGCCCCGGCATAGGACCCCTTGAGCGTCAGCGGATCGAGCTGTTCCTCGCGGGCCAGCAGGAGGAACTCGCGCAGCTCCTTGCGAAAGAAGTCGGCACGTGGCGGGTAGTCGAAGCCCAGGGTCGACAGTGCATCGATGACCCGGTAGTTGCCGGTGTTGCGACCGAAGAAGGTCTCCACGCCGATGATCGACACGATGTATTGCGCCGGCACGCCGTATTCCTGCTCGGCACGCGCCAGGGCCGCCTCGTGCTGGCGCCAGAAGTCCACCCCGCGGGCGATCCGCGCGTCGGTGATGAACATCGGGCGGTATTCCTTCCACGGTTTGACCCGCTCGGCCGGCCGCGAGATCGCGTCGAGGATCGACTGCTTGCGCTGCACCTCATGGAACACGCCCATCAGTTGCTCACCGGCGAAGCCGTAGTCGCGGGTCATCTCGCCGACGAACTCGGCCACCTGGGGCGAACCGTCGTAATCGCCGGCCAGCGCCTGCTGGACAGCGCCGAACAGGCCCACCGCGCCGATCCACGGCACACAACGGGCAGCCCAGCCACGCACTGCTTGCATGAAATTCTTCACCTTTTTCAAACCTGTGCGATCCACTTGCGGTGCGTGTGGATCGACATCAGAACGCCAAACGCTGACAGCAGCGTCACCAACGAAGTTCCGCCATAGCTGATGAAGGGCAGCGGCACGCCCACCACGGGCAGAAGGCCGCTGACCATACCGATATTGACGAACACATAAACAAAGAAGGTCATGGTCAGGCTGCCCGCAAGCAGCTTGCCGAACAGGGTCTGGGCCTGGGCGGTGATCATCAGGCCGCGGCCGATCAGCAGCAGGTAGATGATCAGCAGCAGGCAGATGCCGACCAGACCGAACTCCTCGCCGAGCACGGCGATGATGAAGTCGGTATGGCTCTCGGGCAGGAAGTCCAGGTGCGACTGGGTGCCCAGCAGCCAGCCCTTGCCGAAGACACCGCCGGAGCCGATGGCCGCCTTGGACTGGATGATGTTCCAGCCAGTGCCCAGCGGGTCGCTCTCCGGGTCGAGGAAGGTCAGCACGCGTTGCTTCTGGTAGTCGTGCATGACGAAGAACCACATGGCCACCGCCACCGGCACCGCCGCTGTCACCACGCTGATGATCCAGCGCCAGCGCAGGCCGCCCATGAACAGCACGAAGGCGCCGGAGGCGAGGATCAGCAGCGCCGTGCCCAGGTCGGGCTGGCGCACGATGAGGATGAACGGCATGCCGATCAGAACCAGGCTGATCAGCACGTGCTTGAGATGCGGCGGCAAGGTGCGCTTGGACAGGTACCAGGCGATGGTCGCCGGCATGATGATCTTCATGAACTCCGAGGGCTGGAAGCGAATCACCCCGGGAATGTTGATCCAGCGCGTGGCGCCCATGGCGTTGTGGCCCATCACGTCCACCACCACCAGCAGCATGACCCCAATCAGGTAGGCCAGCGGCACCCAGCGTGCCATGAAACGCGGCTCCAGCTGGGCGATGACGAACATCGACACCAGGCCGATGCCGAACGACGTGGCCTGCTTCATCAGCAGGTCCCAGTTCTTGCCGCTGGCCGAATACAGCACGAACAGGCTGCCGGCGGCCAGGGTCAGCAGGATGAGCAGCAAGGGGCCGTCGACATGGATGCGCTGCAGGAAGCTGGCGCGCCTGCGCATCACGTCCTCGCTGGAGAGCATGCGATCGAAATTGTTCTTCACGGGGCCGGTTCCTCGGCGACTGTGGCGGGGCCGGACTCGGACTTGAGCCGGCCATTCTCGTCGAGCAGCCAGGCGTCCATGACCTGACGTACCACGGGGGCGGCGACACCAGAGCCGGACTCACCGTTCTCGACCATCACCGAAACCACGATCTTCGGGGCTTCGGCGGGGGCGAAGGCAACGAACAGGGCATGGTCGCGGTGCCGTTCCTGGAGCTTGTTGCGGTCGTATTTCTCGCCTTGCTTGATCGCTACCACCTGGGCGGTACCGCTCTTGCCGGCGATGCGGTAGGGCGAGCCGATGGCGGCCTTGCGCGCGGTACCACGGGCACCGTGCATCACCTGCTCCATGCCATGGGTGACCTTGGCCCAGTCGGACTTGTCGCGCAGGACGATGTTCTCCATCGGGTTCTCGTCCACCGGCGCCTGGCCCTCGATGGTCTTGGCCAGGTGCGGACGGTTCCACACGCCCTTGTTGGCAATCAGCGCAGTCGCCTGGGCCAGTTGCAATGGTGTGGTCTGCATGTAGCCCTGGCCGATGCCGAGGATCAGGGTCTCACCCGGGAACCAGGCCTGGCGGCGGGTGGCGCGCTTCCATTCGCGAGACGGCATCAGGCCCGGGGATTCCTCGAACATGTCCAGGGCGACCTTCTGCCCGACACCGAAGCGGTTCATGTAGGTCGACAGCCGATCGATGCCCATCTTGTGCGCAAGATCGTAGAAGTAGGTGTCGTTCGAACGCATGATCGCCACATCGAGGTCTACCCAGCCGTCGCCATAACGGTTCCAGTTACGGTACTTGTGGTCGTAGTTGGGCAGTTGGTAGTAGCCCGGGTCGAACACCCGAGTCGAGGCGGTGACCACGCCACTGTCGAGGCCGGCAATGGCCACCGCCGGCTTGATCGTCGAGCCCGGCGGGTACAGGCCGCGCAAGACCCGGTTGAACAGCGGGCGGTCGATCGAGTCACGCAGCTCGGCGTAGGCCTTGAAGCTGATGCCGGTGACGAACAGGTTGGGGTCGAAGCTCGGCTGGCTGACCATCGCCAGGACCTCGCCGGTACGCGGATCGAGCGCCACGATCGCCCCACGGCGGCCGCCGAGGGCTTGCTCGGCGGCTTCCTGCAGCTTGATGTCGAGGCTCAGCACGATGTCCTTGCCCGGCTTCGGATCGGTGCGTTTGAGCACCCGCAGGACCCGGCCACGGGCGTTGGTCTCGACTTCCTCGTAGCCCACCTGGCCATGCAGGTCGTCTTCGTAGAAGCGCTCGATGCCGGTCTTGCCGATATGGTGGGTACCGCTGTAGTTCACCGTGTCGAGGGTCTTGAGTTCCTTCTCGTTGATCCGCCCCACGTAGCCCACCGAATGGGCGAAGTGCGCTCCCTGCGGATAGTGACGCACCAGCTGCGCGACCACCTCCACACCAGGCAGCCGGAACTGGTTCACGGCAATGCGGGCGATCTGTTCCTCGGTGAGCTCGAACAGGATCGGCACCGGCTCGAACGGCCGGCGCCCCTGCTTCATGCGCTTCTCGAACAGTGCCCGGTCATCGGGGGTGAGCCCCAGGACCTCGACGATCACGTCGAGCACCTGCGGCCAGCTACCGGGATTGCCGGCACGCTCGCGGGTCATGACCAGGCTGAAGCTTGGGCGGTTGTCGGCGACCACCACGCCGTTGCGGTCGAAGATCAAGCCGCGGGTCGGCGGAATCGGCTGCACATGCACCCGGTTGTTCTCCGACAGCGTCGAATGGTAGTCGTACTGGATCACCTGCAGGTAATACAGACGGGCGATCAACGCGCAAACGAGCAGCACCACCGCAATGGCGCCCACGACCACGCGGTTACGCACCAGGCGGGCGTCTTTCTCGTGGTCCTTGAGGCGGATCTGCTGCGGCATCGGGCGGCTTACGGTTTCATTTGTGGTAGGGATGCCCGGACAACACGGTCCAGGCCCGATAGATCTGCTCGCCGATGAGTATCCTTACCAACGGGTGCGGCAAGGTCAGCGGCGACAGCGACCAGCGCTGCTCGCTGCGGGCGCAGACCTCCGGCGCCAGCCCTTCCGGGCCACCCACCATCAGGTTGACCGTTCGCGCATCCAGGCGCCAACGGTCCAGCTCGCCAGCCAGTTGCTCGGTGCTCCAGGGCTTGCCATGGACCTCGAGGGTGACGATGCGTTCCCCTGGCTGCACCTTGCTCAACATCGCCTCGCCCTCCTGACGGATCAGGCGGGCGACGTCGGCGTTCTTGCCACGGGTATTCAGCGGTATTTCCACCAGCTCGAGCGCAAGCTCCGGGGGCAGGCGCTTGGCATACTCATGCCAGCCTTCCTCGACCCACTTGGGCATGCGCGAACCGACCGCGATCAGGCGCAGACGCATGGCGCGACCTTACTCGCGACCCTTGAGCTTGTCGGCATACTCGTGGGCATGCTCCGGGCTGTGGTGCTTGCCGTCGGCCGAGCGGCTCTGCTCGGCGCCCAGCCACAGGCGCTCCAGGTCGTAGAACTGACGGGCGG
This sequence comes from Pantoea sp. Cy-639, assembly GCF_011752525.1. Classification (GTDB taxonomy): domain Bacteria; phylum Pseudomonadota; class Gammaproteobacteria; order Pseudomonadales; family Pseudomonadaceae; genus Aquipseudomonas. The sequence goes on from NZ_VWXI01000009.1 coordinate 96,482, forward strand.
CGGCAGTCATCATGTGCACGATGACATCGTTCAGGTCGAGCAGCACCCAGTCGCTGTCGCCCTTGCCTTCTTCGCCCAGCGGCTGCACGCCCTTGGCCTTGACCGCTTCACGAACTTTTTCCAGCATCGCGCTGATCTGGCGGTTGGAAGTACCGGTGGCGATGATCATGTAGTCGGTCAGGCTGTGCTTGTCACGCACGTCGATGACCTGGATGTCCTGGGCCTTGACGTCTTCCAGCGCGACCTTGGTCAGTTCGACCAGCTCTTCGCCACTGATGCCATTGATTTTCTGCTTGGTCATATAAAACTCGTTCAACTCATTAAGTGAGGCGCCCACAGGCGCCGTCAGTTGGACGCACGATACAGGTCGTGCGCCTCGATGTAGGCCAGTACTGCGTCCGGCACCAGGAACCGCACCGACTTGCCGCTGGCCAGCAGCTGTCGGATCTGCGTGGCGGACACCGCGAGCGGCGTCTGCCAGACGAACGAAATGTGCCCCGCCGGGCCGGACATGGCGGTGGGATCGCTCTCCGAGCGCGCCGCCAGCAGGTTGCGCAGCTCGTCAGGGGGTTCGACATCGGCATCCGGGCGTTGCAGCACCAGGATGTGACAGTGTTGCAGCAATTCTTCCCAGCGATGCCAGCTGGGCAGACCGCAGAACGCGTCCCAGCCCAGCACCAGGAACAACTGGTCGTGCGCATTCAACTGCGCACGGATCGATTCGAGGGTATCGATGGTGTACGACGGCTTGTCGCGCGCCAGTTCGCGGGCATCGACACTCAGGCAGCCGACCCCGGCTACCGCGCTACGCACCATGGCCAGCCGGTCCTCGGCCGCCACCTGCGGCGTGTCGCGGTGCGGCGGACGGGCATTGGGCAACAGGCGCAGTTCGTCCAGGCGCATGAACTCGGCCACTTCCAGCGCACTGCGCAGGTGACCGATATGCACCGGGTCGAATGTGCCGCCGAGAATGCCGACGCGCCGGACCGCTACCGCCTTGCTCAACTCAGCAGGACTCCTGGCCGCGCAGCTGGCCATCGCCGATCACCACGTACTTCTCGCAGGTCAGGCCTTCCAGGCCGACCGGGCCGCGGGCATGCAGCTTGTCGGTGGAAATGCCGATCTCCGCGCCCAGGCCATACTCGAAGCCATCGGCGAAGCAGGTCGGGGTGTTGAGCATGACCGACGCCGAGTCGACCTCGGCCATGAAGCGCCGGGCCTGGCCCTGGTGCTCGGTGATGATCGAGTCGGTGTGGTGCGAGCCGTAGTGGTTGATGTGCTCGATGGCCTGGTCCAACCCGTCGACGACGCGAATCGACAGGATCGCATCGAGGTATTCGGTCTGCCAGTCGGCCTCGCTGGCCGGCTTGGCGTCGATGATCGCCCGGGTGCGCTCGCATCCGCGCAGTTCCACGCCCTTCTCCAGGAAGCGGCGAGCCATCTCCGGCAGGAAGCGCTCGGCGACCTGGGCATCGACCAGCAGGGTCTCCATGGCGCCACAGATACCGTAGCGGTAGGTCTTGGCGTTGAATGCCACGCGCCAGGCCTTGTCCAGCTCGGCATGCTGGTCGACGAACACATGGCAGATACCGTCCAGGTGCTTGATCACCGGTACCCGGGCATCACGGCTGATACGCTCGATCAGGCCACGTCCGCCACGCGGGACAATGACATCGACGAACTCCGGCATGCTGATCAACGCACCGACCGCCTCGCGGTCGGTGGTCTCGACCACCTGCACCACCGCCGGCGGCAAGCCGGCCTCGGCCAGGCCACGCTGGATGCAGGTGGCAATGGCACGGTTGGAGTGGATGGCTTCGGAGCCGCCGCGCAGGATGGTGGCGTTACCCGATTTCAGGCACAGGCTGGCGGCGTCGATGGTCACGTTGGGGCGCGATTCGTAGATGATGCCGATGACGCCCAGGGGCACGCGCATCTTGCCGACCTGGATGCCCGACGGCCGGTAGCTCATGTCACGAATGGCGCCGACCGGGTCCGGCAATGCAGCCACCTGGCGCAGCCCGGTGATCATGCCGTCGATGCGCGCCGGCGTCAGTGCCAGACGATCGAGCAACGCCGGTTCCAGGCCATTGGCGCGGCCGGCGGCGAGGTCCTGCTCATTGGCTGCAGTGAGCACGTCGCGTGCGGCGTCCAGGGCGTCGGCAGCCGCCTGCAGGGCGCGGTTCTTCTGCGCGGTGCTGGCACGGCCGATCACCCGCGAGGCCTCACGGGCGGCGCGACCCAGGCGGGTCATGTAGTCAAGAACGGACTCAGTCATGGGCTCGGTGTCTTGGCAAAGGGGAAATCGGCTGATTATAACTGGAGCGCTCGGGTACGCCCAGCGGCGGGAGGCGGATGGTAGAAAATGACTGCTCCAATGTGCAGTAAAGATGTAACCACCCGTATCTCCATCGCCCTGGAGCCAGGCATGGCGGGCTCTTGCAGCGAAGGTTGTCGCTGTTGATTCAGCCTCGATTAAGCCATTCGTTGCTATCATTCGCGCCATGACAGCCCACGAAGCGCCCGCATGCCCGATACCGCTCCCTGCCCGGCCCGCGTCCTGCCCGACAGTTTCTTCGACCGCGACGCCCAGACCCTCGCCCGCGCCTTGCTCGGCAAGGTGATCCGTCACCGCCAGGGCGACCTGTGGCTGGCGGCGCGCATCATCGAGACCGAGGCCTACTACCTCACCGACAAAGGCAGCCATGCCTCCCTGGGCTATACCGAAAAACGCAAGGCCCTGTTCCTCGACGGCGGCCACATCTACATGTACTACGCCCGTGGCGGCGACTCGCTGAACTTCAGTGCCCAGGGGGCCGGCAACGCGGTCCTGATCAAGTCGGCCTACCCCTGGACCGATGCCATCTCCGGCGCTGATGCCCTGGCCCGGATGCAACTGAACAACCCCGACGCCAGCGGCAACCCGCGCCCGCCCGAGCGCCTGTGCAATGGCCAGACCCTGCTGTGCCGTGCCCTGGGCCTGAAAGTGCCGCACTGGGATGCCCAGCGCTTCGACCCGGATCGCCTCTATGTCGAGGACTGCGGCGTCGAGGTGCCCCACGTGCTGCAGACCACTCGCCTGGGCATCCCCCACGGGCGTGACGAGCACCTGCCCTACCGCTTCGTCGACGCCGCCTTCGCCCGCTTCTGTACCCGCAATCCACAGCGCCGAGGCCAGGCCCCGGGACGCGACTACTTCATCCTCGAACAAGGAAACTGACCCATGGGCCAATGGCTGGACAGCCTGACCGCCTGGCTAGGCGCCAACCCGCAGTGGCTTGGCCTGGCCATCCTCGTGATCGCCTGCATCGAGTGCCTGGCGATCGCCGGCATCATCGTGCCCGGCACCGTGTTGCTGTTCGCTGTCGCCGTGCTGGCCGGCAACGGCGCGCTCGGCCTCGGCGAAACCCTGCTGCTGGGCTTTCTCGGTGGCTTGCTGGGCGATGCCCTGTCCTACGCCGTGGGCAGGCATTTCCACCAGAACATCCGGCGCCTGCCATTACTGCGCAGCCATCCTCAGTGGATAGGCAGCGCCGAGACGTACTTCCAGCGCTACGGCATCGCCAGCCTGCTGGTCGGCCGCTTCATCGGCCCGCTGCGTCCCATGCTGCCAATGGTCGCCGGTATGCTCGACATGCCCCTGCCGCGCTTCATCGCCGTGAGCCTGCTGGCCGGCGCTGGCTGGTCGGTGGCCTACCTGCTGCCTGGCTGGGCCACCGGCGCGGCCATGCGCCTGCCGCTGCCGGAAGGATTCTGGCTGCAAGCGGGCATCGTCGTCGGCACGCTGGCGGTGCTGATTGGCCTGAGCGTGAGCTACAGCCTCCGCGACCAGCGCAACGGCACCCGCCTGATCGCCGCGCTCAGCGGCGTGGCAGTGGCGGCGCTGTTCCTTGGCTGGCCCTACCTGCCAGCGTTCGACCAGGGCGTGATGACCCTGGTGCAGGAGCACCGCAGCCAAGCCATCGATGGCGCGGTGGTGATGATTACCAAGATGGGTGATTTCCATACCCAGTTCTTGCTCGGCGGCCTGTTCACCGGCCTGCTGCTGCTGACCCGACAATGGCGCCATGCGGTGTTCGCTGGCACCACGATGGTCGGCACCGCGCTGGCCAATGGCACGCTGAAATGGTTCTTCGCCCGCGCCCGCCCGGACGTGCTGGCCGATCCGCTGACCAGCTACAGCATGCCCAGTGGCCATAGCTCGGCATCGTTCGCGTTCTTCCTGGTGCTGGCGGTCCTGGCCGGACGCGGCCAGCCGCCACGCATGCGCCTGACCTGGGCGGTGCTGTGCTGCCTGCCGGCGCTGGCAATCGCCCTGTCACGGGTCTACCTGGGAGCCCACTGGCCCACCGACATTCTTGCCGGCGCCCTGCTGGCCGCCTGCGTCTGCGCGGTGAGCCTGAGCCTGGTACAGCAGCGCCAGATGCTTGCGCCGCTGGTGCCACGCGCCTGGTGGCTGACGCTCCCGGCCTGCTTCGCCCTGCTGGCGTTCTTTGCCCTGCACGCGCTGCCCAAGGCGATCCTGCGTTACCAGTATTGAACCGTCAGGCGAACAGTTCGCCCTGAATTCGCTCCAACAGCGCCTGGATCGCCTCCAGACGCTGTTGTGGCGAATCGATCGCCAGCAGGTCCAGCTTGTCCTCCTCCATGAACGGCAGCAGATAGGCCAACTGGTTGGCCAACGATTGCCGTCCGTCCACGTCGCGCGGCATGTCCAGCGCCTCGACCATCGGGTGCTCGCCCAGCGCCAGCAGCAACGCCAGCAGGTCGTCGTCATGCTCCACCAGCGGGCTGTCGGCCAGCTCCGGCAACCAGCGCACCTCGCCGACCAGCAACTGGTCCTTGCGCACGTCGGTCTGCTCGACGCGAAAACGCCGCACACCCTCCACGCGGATCCCCAGCAGGCCGTTGTCCTGCTGCACGAAGTCACGAATCAGCGCCTCGCAGCCCAGCGAAGCCACCACCGGCGGCGCCTTGCCCACCTGCTCGCCTTCGAGGATGCAGACCACGCCAAAGCCTTCGCCCTGTTTCATGCAGCGTCCGATCATGTCCAGGTAACGGGCCTCGAAGATCTGCAGATCCAGCAGACACCCCGGAAACAGCACGGTATTGAGGGGGAACAGCGGTAGTGTCATGTCGACTCCTCAAGCCACCAGGCTGACCGCCAACGGCAGGAACACTGCCGTGGCCACTCCCATCAGGCTCATCGCCAGCGCGGCGAAGGCGCCGCATTCATCGCTTTCCTGCAGGGCCACCGAAGTGCCCACCGCGTGGGCAGTCACCCCCAACGCCATGCCCCGCGCCTCGGGACTGAGCACGCCAAAGCGGGTCAGCAGCGCCGGACCGAAGATCGCCCCGATCACCCCGGTGATCAGCACGAACACTGCCGCCAGCGCCGCAACGCCACCGATCTGCTCGGCCACCAGCATGGCGATCGGCGAGGTCACCGACTTTGGCGCCATGGTCATCAGGATCATGTGTTCGGCGCCAAACCAGGCGCCCAGCGCCAGGCATGCCACGGTGGCGAACAGGCCTCCGACTACCAGCGTAGTAAATGTCGGCCAGAACAACTGACGGATGCGCCGCAGGTTGAGGTACAGCGGCACCGCCAGCGCCACGGTGGCAGGGCCGAGGAGAATGTTCATGATCTCGGTGCTCTTGCGGTACTCGGTGTAGTCGATGCCGCAAGCCAGCAGGATGCCGATCACCACCAGCATCGATACCAGCACCGGTTGCAGGAAGATCCAGCGGGTTTTCTCGAAGGCCGCCAGCACCAACTGGTAGGCCGCCAGGGTGATACCGATGCCGAACAACGGGTGGTGGATGACCGCTTCGAGCGCGCCGTGCCAGTCGAGGATCATGGCTGCTCCTCGCGCTTGCCCTGGCGGTGGATGAGCTTCTGCATCAGCACCCCGACGAATACCAGGGTCACCAGGCAGGAAATCAGCAAGGCCCCGACGATGGCCCAGAAATCGGCGGCGATGTCCCGGGCATAGACCATCACCCCCACCGCCGGCGGCACCAGCAGCAACGGCAGGTAGCGCAACAGGCTGCCCGCGGCGTCGTTGAGCGGCTTGCCGACCTCGCCGCGAATCATCAGGAAGACCAGTAGCAACAGCAGGCCGATGATCGGCCCGGGCAGGATGTGCAGGAACAGGTGATTGATCGCCGTCCCCAGCAACTGGAACAACACCAGCCAGGTCAAACCACGCAACAGCATACGGACCTCCCTCAGAGCATGGCGGCCATTATAAGCACGCCAACTCAGTGCCTATAAGGCGATATTCGCCGAAAAGCGGGCAACTTGACTGAAACGGTTCGCCGTGCTGATCTTGCACCTTCGTACCAAAAGACAACCTGGAGAGTCGCGATGCCCTATGTACCTGTTACAGAGCTTTCGCAGTACGTTGGAAAGGAACTGGGACGTTCCGCCTGGCTGAAGATCGACCAGCAACGCATCAACCTGTTCGCCGAGGCCACCGGCGATTTCCAGTTCATCCATGTCGACCCGCTGAAAGCAGCCAAGACCCCGTTCGGCAGCACCATCGCCCATGGTTTCCTCACCCTGTCGCTGATCCCCAAGTTGATGGAAGACATCCTGGTCCTGCCCGAAGGCCTGAAGATGGTGGTCAACTATGGGCTGGACAGTGTGCGCTTCATCCAGCCGGTGAAGGTCGACAGCAACGTGCGCCTGAAGGTCGAGCTGGTCGATGTCACCGAGAAGAAGCCAGGACAATGGCTGCTCAAGGCCACCGCCACCCTCGAGATCGAGGGCGAGGAAAAACCGGCTTATATCGCCGAGCCACTGTCGCTGTGCTTCGTCTGAGACGCAGCGACCACTCGCTCCTGTAGGAGCCCGCTTGCTGGCGAAACGCTGGCCGGTATTCGCCGGCAAGACCGGCTCCTGCAGCTCTCTCGCGGCCAGATTCACGCCTCCACGCATTCTGCGGCATACTCGGCGCATCGTTTTCCCCGGAAGCCGCCATGCGCCCCCTGCTGCCCCTGACCTTGATCCTGCTGCTCGCCGCCTGTGGCGAAGGCGAACCGTTGTCGCCTCCGGATGCCCGCCTGCCCGATGGCGGGCGCTACCGCGGCCAGGTGGTCGACGGCCTGTTGCAGGGCGAGGGACGTATCGACTACCCCAACGGCAGTTGGTACGCCGGGACCTTCAAGGACGGCCAGTGGCATGGCCAGGGCGAATGGCATGGCAGCAACGGCGAGGTCTACCGCGGCCAGTTCAGCGAGGGCCTGTTCCAGGGCCTGGGCGATCTGACCACACCCGGCAGCCACTATGCGGGCACCTTCAAGCATGGCCGTCGCGATGGCGAGGGTACGCTCAAGCAACACGACCAGACCTACCGCGGCCAGTTCAAGGACGATCAGTACGATGGCGCCGGCCAGCTCGAGCTGGCCGACGGCAGCCGCTACCAGGGCCTGTTCGCCAAGGGCAAGCCCAACGGCGCCGGGGTACGCAGCGACGCCAGTGGCAACCAGTACAGCGGGCACTTCATCGATGGCCAGTTGCAAGGCGCCGGCACCTACGACAGCAGCGATGGCGAGCAATACATCGGCGAGTTCAAGGACAACCGCCTTGAAGGGCGCGGTCGCTACGAGAACACCGACGGCGACGTGTGGATCGGTGACTTCAAGGACGGCTCGCTGGTCGGCGAAGGCGAGTTGCTGGGCAGCGACGGCAGCCACTACAAAGGCGGTTTTCGCGACTGGCACTTTGTCGGCAAGGGCAACCTGCAATTGGCCGACGGCAGCCAATACACCGGCGGCTTCGCCGACGACGCCTACCAGGGCCAGGGCCGCCTGACCCACCCCGACGGCCGGATCGAGAGCGGGACCTGGGCCAACGGCGTGCGGGTGCGTGACGAACAGGGCAAGCTGTTGCCCGATCCTCTCGACCTCGCCCTGCTCAACCAGGGCAAGTTGCTGGACGATGCCCTGGCCCAGGTGCCGCGCTCGGTGCCACCGGTCCAGCTGTACAGCCTGGTGCTGGCCGGTGACGGACAGCAAAGCGTGTTCCTGCGCGAGGCCGACTATGTCAGTCACATGCTCAAGGTGCGCTTCGGTGCCCACGGCCAGGTAACCCTGGTCAACCATCGCGACCATCTTGCCGATCGCCCCATGGCCACTCGCGAGAACCTCACCCGCGCCGCCCGAACCCTGGCCGAACGCAGCGGCCCCGAAGACCTGGTGTTCATCTACCTGACCAGCCACGGCAGCCACGATCACCAACTGGTACTCGACCAGCCACGCCTGCAACTGGCCGACCTGTCCGCCGATGAACTGGCCAGTGCCCTCGCCCCACTCAAGGGTCGCGACAAGGTCATTGTCATCTCGGCCTGCTATTCCGGAGGCTACATCGCCCCGCTCAAGGACGACCGGACCCTGATCATGACCGCCGCACGCCCCGACCGAGTGTCGTTCGGCTGTTCGGAGGAGGCTGATTTCACGTATTTCGGCGACGCCCTGTTCGCCCAGGCGCTGAACCAGACCGACGACCTGAAACAAGCGTTTGAACTGGCGCGACAAAGTGTTGCCGAAAGAGAACGCAGGGAAGGCTTCGAGGCCTCCGAACCACAGCTCTGGGCGCCGCCGAGCGTGATCGCGCACTGGCAGCGCCTGCGCCGGCAACAAGCCGAGCAAGCCTTGCGCAATGAAGCCCAGCCAGCCTCAGGAGAGCAGGCGAAAAACCCCGCCAGCCACTAAGCTGAACAGTACCAAGGGAGAGACATCATGTACTTGACGCCTCAACACGTCCTACTTGCCGGTGCCACCGGTCTGACAGGTGAACACCTGCTCGACCGCCTGCTCAACGAGCCGACCATCAGCCGTGTGCTGGCACCCACCCGCCGGCCGCTGGCCGAGCATCCGCACCTGGAAAACCCGGTGGGCGACCCGGCGGTCTTTCTCCCGCAACTCGCCGGTCGTGTCGACATCGCCTTCTGCTGCCTGGGTACCACGCTCAAGCAGGCAGGTTCGGAGACCGCCTTCCGCGCGGTGGACCTGGACATGGTGGTGGCCTTCAGCAAACGCGCCCGCGAGATGGGGGCCCGCCACCTGCTGGTGGTCAGTGCCCTGGGCGCCGACCCCAAGTCGTCGGTCTTCTACAACCGGGTCAAGGGCGAGATGGAAGAGGCACTCAAGCAGCAGGACTGGCCGCAACTGACCATCGTCCGGCCTTCGCTGCTGCTCGGAGAGCGCCTGGAGCCCCGCATGGGCGAGATGCTCGCAGCGCCGTTCTCGCGCCTGATCCCCGGCAAGTACCGCGGTATCGAGGCCTGCACCCTGGCCCGGGCTCTGTGGCGCCTGGCGCTGGAGGAAGAAGACGGGATTCGCGTGATCGAGTCGGACGAGTTGCGCAAACTCGGCAAGCAGTAGGCCATCTGACCTGTCGCGGGGCAAGCTCGCGCCCACCAAGCGCCCGGCACAACGTGGCGCGTGGGTGCGGGCTTGCCCCGCGTGCCTTACAACCCGCCCGTGGCGTTGAAGCCCACCCCCGCGGCCGTCAGCAATGACAACGGCAGCAGCAAGGTATCGAGCAAGGCGCTGCCCGGCAGGTCCAGCCGCGGATAGGCTGGCGCCCTGGCGCCAAACCGATCCTCGGGGCAGCACCCGCCATTGATCGCATACAGGTCAAGGCGGGCTCCGGCATAAACCACCGGCACGCCCGGCCGGTTGGCATCCAGCGTGCGCACCGTGGCACACCCACCCAGCTGGACCAGCATCAGCAACCCGAGCAGCGTCGCCCTCAATCATCGACCCCGTAATGGTGCTCGCCCCAACGCGGCAGCATGTCCTGGGGAATGTTCAGCAGGTTGAGGATCCGCGCCACGACGAAGTCGACCAGATCGTCGATGGTCTGTGGCTGATGGTAGAAGCCCGGTGCCGCCGGCAGGATCACCGCTCCCATCTGCGACAGCTTGAGCATGTTCTCCAGGTGGATCGTCGACAAGGGCGCCTCGCGCGGCACCAGAATCAGCTGCCGGCGCTCCTTGAGGGTGACATCGGCGGCGCGCTCGATCAGGTTGTTGCAGGCCCCGGTGGCGATCGCCGACAGGGTGCCGGTGGAACAGGGCACCACCACCATCGCCGCCGGAGCGCCGGAGCCCGAGGCCACCGGCGACATCCAGTCCTCCTTGCCATACACGCGGATCTGCCCGTCGGCAGCGCCGGTGTACTCGGTGAGGAACGCCTGCATCGCCTGCGGCTTGGCCGGCAGCAGCACGTCGGTCTCGGTGGCCATCACCAGTTGCGCGGCCTTGGATACGAGAAAGTGCACCTCGCGGTCCTCGCGCACCAGGCAGTCGAGCAGGCGCAGGCCATATTGGGCGCCGGAAGCGCCGGTCATGGCCAGGGTGATGCGCTCCGGACCGCTCACTTCAGCGCCTCGGCCAGCTTGCCGTGCAGGCCGCCGAAGCCGCCGTTGCTCATGATCACCACGTGGGTGCCTGGCCGGGCCTGGCCCTTGATGCGTTCGATGATCGCCTCGAGGCTGTCGGCCACCACGCTCGGCACCTTGCACTGGGCGGCGGTGCCGGCCAGGTCCCAGCCCAGGTTAGGCGGTGCGTACCAGATCACCTGGTCGGCGTCGTCGACGCTTTGCGGCAGGCCATCGCGGTGGGCGCCCAGCTTCATGGAGTTTGAGCGTGGCTCGATCACCGCGATCACCGGGGCTTCGCCGACGCGCTTGCGCAGGCCGTCGAGGGTGGTGGCGATGGCGGTCGGATGGTGGGCAAAGTCGTCGTAGATGGTCACGCCCTGCACCTCGGCGACTTTCTCCATGCGCCGCTTCACGCTCTTGAACGCACTCAGGCCCTCGATGCCCATGGCCGGCGCCACGCCGACATGACGTGCGGCCGCCAGGGTGGCCAGGGCGTTGGCAACGTTGTGCTGGCCGGTCAGGGCCCAGTCGACCACGCCTTGGGCCTGGCCTTCGAACAGCACTTCGAAACGCGAACCGTCGGCGCTGAGCAGGCGCGCCTGCCACTGGCCACCTTCGCCGGTGGTCTGCACCGGGGTCCAGCAGCCCATCTCGATCACCCGCGCCAACGCCTGCTCGGCGGTCGGGTGGATGACCAGGCCTTCGCTGGGGATAGTGCGCACCAGATGGTGGAACTGCCGCTCGATGGCCGCCAGGTCCGGGAAGATGTCCGCGTGATCGAATTCGAGATTGTTGAGGATCGCGGTGCGTGGATGGTAGTGCACGAACTTCGAGCGCTTGTCGAAGAAGGCGCTGTCGTATTCATCGGCCTCGACCACGAAGAACGGTGTGCCGCCCAGGCGCGCCGACACCGAGAAGTTCTGCGGCACGCCGCCGATCAAGAAGCCCGGGCTCATGCCAGCGTGCTCCAGGACCCAGGCCAGCATGCTGCTGGTGGTGGTCTTGCCGTGCGTACCGGCCACCGCCAGCACCCAGCGGCCCTGCAGCACGTGGTCGGCCAGCCACTGCGGGCCGGACACGTAGGGCAGGCCCTTGTTCAGCACGTACTCCACCGCCGGGTTGCCCCGCGACATGGCGTTGCCGATCACCACCAGGTCTGGCGCGGGTTCCAGCTGGGCCGGGTCATAGCCCTGGGTCAGCTCGATGCCCTGGGCCTGGAGCTGAGTGCTCATGGGTGGGTAGACGTTGGCGTCGGAGCCCGTGACGCGGTGGCCGAGTTCCTTCGCCAGCACGGCCAGGGAACCCATGAAAGTGCCGCAAATACCAAGAATGTGAATGTGCATGATCGACCTCGCAAAACGTCGAGGCAGGGTAGCCCAGGGCGCGGGAAATCGCACCCGGTGTTTTGCTCAGCCCCCCCTGGCGATGCCGTGTTTGCGCAGTTTTCGATACAAGGTATTGCGGCTGATGCCCAGGTGCTCGGCGACGTGGGTCATGTGCCAGTGATTTGCCTCCAGGACTTCCCGCAATGCCTGCCCCTCGGCCTGCAGGAGCGGCCTTGTGTCGCCAAAGGGCTGCACAGCAGCCCCGGCTATATCGATATCAGCGTGAGGATCCTGGGGCCGCTGCGTGCCCCTTTCCCGACACAAGGCCGTTCCTGCCGGGCTAGCGCCATTGCGGACGATTGCCGGCAGGTCCGCAAGTTCGACAAGCGAGCCCTCGCACAGCGCCACCAAGGTCCGCAACACATTGCGCATCTGCCGTACGTTCCCCGGCCAGGCGAACTCCAGCAGCGCCTGACGCGCCTCAGGCACCAGCCGAACCACCTGCCCCTGCGCCTCCTGTTGCAACAGGAAGTCCAGCAGCGGCTCCTTGTCACTGCGTTCACGCACCGCCGGCAGCGCCACTTCCAGCCCGTTCAGCCGGTAATACAGGTCTTCGCGGAAACTCCCCTGCGCCACCCGCTCCAACAAGTCCCGGTGGGTCGCACTGACGATCCGCACATCCACCGCCTGCGGCTCGCCGCCGATCGGCACCACCTGGCGCTCTTCCAGCACCCGCAGCAAACGGGTCTGCAAGGCCAGCGGCATGTCGCCGATCTCATCCAGCAGCAAGGTCCCGCCATCGGCCTGCAGCAGCTTGCCGCGCATGCCTTCCTTGCGCGCGCCGGTGAAACTGCCGCCGCGGTAGCCGAACAGTTCGCTCTCGATCAGGCTCTCCGGTATCGAGGCGCAGTTGATCGCCACGAACGGCTTGTCGCGACGCGTACTGGCCTGATGCACCGCCTGGGCGAAGGCCTCCTTGCCACAGCCGGTCTCTCCCCGCAGCAACAACGGAACATCGCGCTCGAACACGCGCACAGCTCGGTGAAAGTCCTGCTGCAGCGCCGGGTCGAGCAGGCAGATCGGCGGCGCGTCGGCACACAGGGCCGGTACCGACCATACCGGCGCCCGGGCCTGGCCGCGCAGGCTGGCGAACATCTGCCGTCCGTCGCGGGTCTGCAGCGGCCAGGCCGTGCTGCCTTGCGGCGTGGCCCGGGCGAACAGCTCGTCATGGCCGCAGGCGAAGAACATCTCCAGCGGCTTGCCCAGCACGCCGCCGCGAATGCTGCCGAGCAGGTTCAGCGCGCTCTGGTTGGCCCCGCAGATCCGTCCATCGCCGTCGAATGCCAGCAGGCCTTCGCTGAACAAGCCGACCGACTCGAGCTGCAGGTGGAAGCGCAACAGCCACTGCTGTTCGAAATGCCGCAGGAAGTAGCAGCTTTCGATCATCTTCGCCGAGAGATTGACCAGCGCCATGGTGTGGAACTGGCTCTGGCGCGAGACATCCGCACGCGCCGAAGAGACGTCGAGCACCGCCAGCAGCTCGCCATGGGGGTCGAACACCGGGCTGGCCGAACAGGTCAGCCCGGTATGCCGACCACTGAAGTGTTCGTCCTGGTGAATGGTCAGGGCCTGGCGCTCGACCAGGCAGGTACCGATGCCGTTGGTGCCCTCGCGGGCCTCGCTCCAGTCGGCGCCCAGCCACAGCCCGGCGCGCTCGAAGATGGGGCGTTCGCTGGGCGCCGTCACGCAACTGAGGATCACCCCGCGGGCATCGGTCAGCAGCACCGCATGGCCGGCGCCGGACAATTGCTGGTGCAGGCTGTTCATCTCGTGGTCGGCGATCTGCAACACCTGGCGCAAGCGCTCGCGGCTCTCCAGCAGGCGGCCGTGCTCGAGCACCACCGGTGCCTGGGCCCGTGCCGGGTCCAGGTGATGGTCCTGCAGGCAGCGCAGCCAGGAACGGGCGATGGAGGGATCGCTGCCAGGCCCGCTGGCCTGGCCACGGGCCACGGTGAGCACTTGCTGGGCGTGGCGGCTGAAAGACGTGCTCTGCATTTGTTGTTGTGCTCCGCAGATAGAGTCTCGCCAGCATCCTCCAGGCGCGGACGCATTGCAATTGCTGCTGACCGTCGGGTCACCCGTGTGTCGCAAACGGAACAAACTGTCACTCGCAACGCGCCAGTCTTGGCACAACCTGCGCGCCAATACACCCGGCCATTGGGCCAAGTCATTGATTGACAAGACACTCCAGGCACTGGCCCGACCTTTGCTCTACGCTTGGAAACTCCGCAACAATCACAACGACCAGGAGACACCCCATGCGTTACGCACATCCCGGCACCGAAGGCGCGAAGGTTTCCTTCAAGACCCGCTACGGCAACTACATCGGTGGTGAGTTCGTGCCTCCGGTAAAGGGTGAGTACTTCACCAACACCTCGCCGGTGAACGGCCAGCCGATCGCCGAGTTCCCCCGTTCCACCGCCGAGGACATCGACAAGGCCCTCGATGCGGCCCACGCCGCCGCCGATGCCTGGGGCCGTACCTCGGTGCAGGATCGCTCCAACGTGCTACTGAAGATCGCCGACCGTATCGAGCAGAACCTCGAGCTCCTGGCCATCACCGAAACCTGGGACAACGGCAAGCCGATCCGCGAGACCCTCAACGCCGACATCCCCCTGGCCGTCGACCACTTCCGCTACTTCGCCGGCTGCATCCGCGCCCAGGAAGGCGGCGCCGCCGAGATCAACGAGAACACCGTGGCCTACCACATCCACGAGCCGCTGGGCGTGGTCGGACAGATCATTCCGTGGAACTTCCCGATCCTGATGGCCGCCTGGAAACTCGCCCCGGCCCTGGCCGCCGGCAACTGCGTGGTGCTCAAGCCGGCCGAGCAGACCCCGTTGGGCATCACCGTGCTGCTGGAACTGATCGGCGACCTGCTGCCCAAGGGCGTGCTCAACGTAGTCCAGGGCTTCGGTCGCGAAGCCGGTGAAGCACTGGCCACCAGCAAGCGTATCGCCAAGATCGCCTTCACCGGCTCCACCCCGGTCGGCGCGCACATCATGAAATGCGCGGCCGAGAGCATCATCCCCTCCACCGTCGAGCTGGGCGGCAAGTCGCCGAACGTCTACTTCGAAGACATCATGCAGGCGGAGCCGGCGTTCATCGACAAGGCCGCCGAGGGCATGGTCCTGGCGTTCTTCAACCAGGGCGAAGTGTGCACCTGCCCTTCCCGCGCCCTGGTGCAGGAGTCGATCTACCCGCAGTTCATGGAAGTGGTGATGAAGAAGGTGCTGCAGATCAAGCGCGGCGACCCGCTGGACACCGATACCATGGTCGGCGCCCAGGCCTCGGAGCAGCAGTTCGAGAAAATCCAGTCCTACCTCAAGATCGCCCAGGAGGAAGGCGCCGAGTTGCTGACCGGCGGCAAGGTCGAGCAACTCGCGGGCTCGCTGGCCACCGGCTATTACATCCAGCCGACCCTGCTCAAGGGCAACAACAAGATGCGCGTGTTCCAGGAAGAAATCTTCGGCCCGGTGGTCAGCGTCACCACCTTCAAGGACGAAGCCGAGGCCCTGGCCATCGCCAACGACACCGAGTTCGGCCTCGGCGCCGGTGTCTGGACCCGCGACATCAACCGCGCCTACCGCATGGGCCGTGGCATCAAGGCCGGCCGCGTATGGACCAACTGCTACCACCTGTACCCGGCGCATGCCGCGTTCGGTGGCTACAAGAAGTCCGGCGTCGGCCGCGAGACCCACAAGATGATGCTCGACCACTACCAGCAGACCAAGAACCTGCTGGTGAGCTATGACATCAACCCGCTGGGCTTCTTCTAAGCCAGCACCATTGCGGGGCAAGCCTGCTCCCACATAGCCTGGGAGCGGGCTTGCCCCGCAATGAGGCCCCCTCGAACCAGCGCGGTTCGCGTGCACGAACCGCCTGGCCCGCTTTCTGCAAAACGAATCACCAGTGGCCGGCATCCCACCCGGCAACCTAAGAAAAACAACAGGTGAACTTATGCCAAGCGATCACTCTGCCGGCGCGCCGGCCAGCTCCTCTGTCGACTTCGAAAAGGTCGGCTCGGACTACTTCCAGCAACGTGAACTGAAAAAAGGTGCCGCCGGCTGGATCCTGCTGGTAGGCCTGGGCGTGGCCTACGTGATTTCCGGCGACTATGCCGGCTGGAACTTCGGCCTGGCCCAGGGCGGCTGGGGCGGGATGTTCCTCGCCACGCTGCTGATGGCCACCATGTACCTGTGCATGTGCTTCTCGCTTGCCGAACTGTCGTCGATGATCCCCACCGCAGGCGGCGGCTACGGCTTTGCTCGCAGCGCCTTCGGGCCCTGGGGCGGTTTTCTGACCGGTACGGCGATCCTCATCGAGTACGCCATCGCCCCGGCGGCCATCGCCACTTTCATCGGCGCCTATTGCCAGTCACTGTTCGGCATCGGCGGCTGGATGATCTACCTGGCGTTCTACGTGGTGTTCATCGGCATCCACATCTTCGGCGTGGGTGAAGCGCTGAAACTGATGTTCATCATCACCGCCATCGCGGCCATCGCCCTGGCCGTGTTCCTGGTGTCCATGGTGCCCCATTTCGATGCAGCCAACCTGTTCGACATCGCCAAGACGGACGCTGCGGGCGCCAGCAGCTTCCTGCCGTTCGGCTACGTTGGCGTATGGGCGGCGATTCCCTATGCCATCTGGTTCTTCCTCGCCGTCGAAGGCGTGCCGCTGGCCGCCGAAGAAACCAAGAATCCCAAGCGGGACCTGCCACGCGGCCTGATCGGGGCAATGCTGGTATTGCTGGCCTTCGCCCTGCTGATCCTGGTGGTCGGCCCCGGCGGCGCCGGCTCCGAAGCCCTCAAGGCCTCGGGCAACCCACTGGTCGAGGCGCTGGCCAAGGCCTACGGCGGCTCGACCTGGATGGGCGGTTTCGTCAACCTGGTGGGGCTGGCCGGCCTGATTGCCAGCTTCTTCTCGATCATCTATGCCTATTCGCGGCAGATCTTCGCCCTTTCGCGCGCCGGCTACCTGCCGCGCAAGCTGTCGGAAACCAACCGGAGCAAGGCCCCGGTGCTGGCCCTGGTGATCCCCGGGATCATCGGCTTCGCCCTGTCGCTGACCGGCCAGGGCGACCTGCTGATCCTGGTGGCGGTGTTCGGCGCCACGCTGTCCTACGTGTTGATGATGGCCGCGCATATCACCCTGCGCATTCGCCGGCCGAAGATGGAGCGCCCCTACCGCACACCCGGCGGCATCTTCACCTCCGGCCTGGCCCTGGTGCTGGCCTGCATCGCCGTGGTCGCCGGCTTCCTGGTCGATCCTCGCGTGGTGATTGGCGCCGCCGTGATCTATGCGGTATTAATTGCCTACTTTGCTTTCTACAGCCGTCACCACCTGGTGGCCGGGACGCCGGAAGAGGAATTCGCCGCGATCCAGAAGGCCGAAGAGGCCCTGCACTGATCGCCGACTTACGCCGCAGGCCAGCCCTGCGGCGCTCTGGAGATTCTGTATGGCAAGTTTCGTACACACGGTAGGCAACCAGCTCTACCGCTTCGACAGCCTCAAAGAGGTGATGGCCAAGGCCAGCCCGGCACGCTCCGGCGACTACCTGGCCGGGGTCGCCGCCAGCAACGACGGCGAGCGGGTCGCCGCGCAGATGGCCCTGGCCAATATCCCGCTCAAGCACTTCCTCAGCGAAGCGCTGATCCCCTATGAACAGGACGAAGTCACCCGGCTGATCATCGACAGCCACGACCCGCAGGCCTTCGCCCCGGTCAGCCACCTGACCGTCGGCGGCCTGCGCGACTGGCTGCTGGGCGAGCAGGCCGACGAACACAGCCTGCGCGCCCTGGCGCCAGGCCTGACCCCGGAGATGGCCGCCGCAGTGTCGAAGATCATGCGCGTGCAGGACCTGGTGCTGGTGGCGCAGAAGATCCGCGTGATCACGGCCTTTCGCGGCACCATGGGCCTGCGCGGCCGACTGTCCACCCGCCTGCAGCCCAACCATCCCACCGACGAGCCGGCCGGTATCGCCGCCAGCATCCTCGATGGCCTGCTGTACGGCAACGGCGACGCCATGATCGGCATCAACCCGGCCACCGACAGCATCGCCTCGATCTGCGCCCTGCTGGAGATGCTCGATGCCATCATCCAGCGCTATGACATCCCTACCCAGTCGTGCGTGCTGACCCATGTCACCACCTCGATCGAAGCGATCAACCGCGGCGTACCACTGGACCTGGTGTTCCAGTCCATCGCCGGTACCGAGGCGGCCAACGCCAGCTTCGGCATCAACCTCAACGTGCTGCGGGAAGGTTACGAGGCCGGCCTGTCGCTCAAGCGCGGGACCGTCGGGCAAAACCTGATGTACTTCGAGACCGGCCAGGGCAGCGCACTGTCGGCCAACGCCCACCACGGCGTCGACCAGCAGACCTGCGAGACCCGCGCCTATGCAGTGGCCCGGCACTTCAAGCCATTCCTGGTCAACACCGTGGTCGGTTTCATCGGCCCGGAATATCTGTACAACGGCAAGCAGATCATCCGTGCCGGGCTCGAGGACCACTTCTGCGGCAAACTGCTCGGCGTGCCGATGGGCTGCGACATCTGCTACACCAACCACGCCGAGGCCGACCAGGACGACATGGACACCCTGCTGACCCTGCTGGGGGTGGCCGGGATCAACTTCATCATGGGCATTCCTGGCTCCGACGACATCATGCTCAACTACCAGACCACCTCGTTCCACGACGCGCTCTATGCCCGCCAGACCCTGGGGCTGAAGCCCGGGCCGGAATTCGAGGCCTGGCTGGAGCGTACCGGTATCTTCACCCAGGCCGACGGTCGCATCCGCTTCGGCGAAAACCTGCCGCCGGCCTTCCGCCAGGCCTTGCGCCAGTTGGCCTAGAGGTGACCATGGAACGACATGCCCCAACCCCGGAAAATCCCTGGCTGGCACTGCGCAACCTGACCCCCGCACGCATCGCCCTGGGCCGCGTCGGCACCAGCCTGCCGACCGCGGCCCAGCTGGACTTCCAGTACGCCCACGCCCAGGCCCGCGACGCCGTGCACCTGGCCTTCGACCATGTCGGCCTGCGCCAGCAGCTCGGCGAGCGTGGCCACGACAGCCTGCTGCTGCACAGCGCCGCCAGCGATCGTCATCAATACCTGCAACGCCCCGACCTGGGCCGGCGCCTGCACGAGGATTCGGCCGAACATCTGCGCCAGCACGCCCAGGCCAATCCCGGCGGGGTCGACCTGGCCATCGTCGTCGCCGACGGTCTCTCGGCGCTGGCCGTCCACCGTCATACCCTGCCCTTCCTCGCCCGCTTCGAGGAGCAGGCTGCCACCGATGGCTGGAGCCGAGCCCCGGTGGTACTGGTGGAGCAGGGCCGGGTGGCAGTGGCCGACGAGGTCGGTGAACTGCTTGGCGCACGCATGACCGTGATACTGATCGGCGAACGCCCTGGCCTGAGCTCGCCCGACAGCCTCGGCCTGTACTTCACCTACGCGCCACGAGTCGGCCTGACCGACGCCTACCGCAACTGCATCTCCAATGTGCGCCTTGAAGGCCTGAGCTACGGCATGGCCGCCCATCGACTGCTGTACCTGATGCGCGAAGCCTGCCGACGCCAGCTGTCCGGCGTGAACCTGAAGGACGAAGCGGAGGTCCATAGTCTCGACAGTGAAAGCTCCGACAACAAAGGCGGAAACTTCCTGCTCGGAGAAGGGTAAGAAACATGTCATGGAAGGCGGATTGCGCTTCTAGCCTGCATTAGGCAGCATGCAGTAGCCGCTGCAGGCAATCCGCCGTATCCCCAATGGACTCAGAGGCCCGCACATGCGCATCATCAAGGCAACCCTGGAGCACCTCGACCTGCTCACTCCGCTGTTCGTGAAGTACCGCGAGTTCTATGGGCAGTTGCCTTATCCGGACAGCTCGCGGAGTTTTCTGGAAAAGCGCCTCAAGCGTGCCGAATCGGTGATCTACCTGGCGCTGCCGGATGACGGCGACGACCGCCTGCTGGGCTTCTGCCAGCTTTATCCAAGCTTCTCGTCGCTGTCGCTCAAGCGTGTGTGGATCCTCAACGACATCTACGTGGCCGAAGACTCGCGGCGGATGCTGGTGGCCGACCACCTGATGCGCGAGGCCAAGAAGATGGCCAAGGCCTCCAATGCCGTGCGCATGCGCGTGTCCACCAGCAGCGACAACGAGGTGGCGCGCAAGACCTACGAGTCCATGGGCTTTCGCAAGGATACCGAGTTCGAGAACTACATCCTGCCGATCTCCCAGGACTGACCTGCGAAGGCGCTGCCGCAAGCCTGACGCAGGGAGCAGCGCCGTGGGAGCGAGTCCTGCGATCGCAAGGCAGTTTCATCGCGGGGCAAGCGCGCTCCCACAAGGTGTGAGCCCACTGGTAACCCGCCGCTACAAACTCCCCGGGCACTTTCCGGACTTCACCGTATAATGCCTGCCGGTCATGTGTGAAAAGTTACCCGCACTCCGGTGTACCTAGCCGCCATGCCGCCGTCCGTCACCGCGCGCCCGTAGAAGCGGGTCAAGAACACAGGTATGTACATGGATTTCAACCCGCTGGACCTTATCCTGCACCTCGATGCCTACCTCGACCTGCTGGTCACCAACTATGGCCCCTGGATCTACGCGATCCTGTTCGCCGTGATCTTCTGCGAGACCGGCCTGGTGGTGATGCCGTTCCTGCCGGGTGATTCGCTGCTGTTCATCGCCGGCGCCGTGGCTGCCGGTGGCGGCATGGACCCGGTCCTGCTCGCCGGCCTGCTGATGGCCGCGGCGATCCTCGGCGACAGCACCAACTACATCATCGGCCGCACCGCCGGCGAACGGTTGTTCCGCAATCCCAACTCGAAGATCTTCCGCCGCGACTACCTGCAGCGCACCCACGAGTTCTACGAGCGCCACGGCGGCAAGACCGTCACCATGGCCCGTTTCCTGCCGATCCTGCGCACCTTCGCGCCGTTCGTCGCCGGCATCGCGCACATGCACTACCCACGCTTCCTGGCCTTCAGCGTCGCCGGCACGCTGCTGTGGGTTGGCGGCCTGGTGACCCTGGGCTACTTCTTCGGCAACGTGCCATTCATCAAGCAACACCTGTCGCTGATGGTGGTGGGCATCATCTTCCTGTCGCTGGTGCCGATGATTCTCGGCCTGCTGCGTGGCCGCATGAGCCGCTCGGCCAAGGCCCACTGACCCGCCGATGTGGTCGTTCAGCGCCTGGCGGCGCCGGCGCACGCTGGCCCGCTATCCCGTCGAGGCGACATTGTGGCAGGCGATCCGCGATCGCCTGCCGATGCTCGACGGCATCAGCGCCGAAGAAGATCGCTGGCTGCGCGAGGCCAGCGTGCTGTTCCTCAATGACAAGCACCTGACCACCCTGCCCGGTGTCGAGCTGGACGATGAACAGCGCCTGTTCCTCGCGGCCCAGGCCCAGCTGCCGTTGCTGCACCTGGGCGAGCTGAACTGGTACCAGGGGTTCCACGAGATCATCCTCTACCCCGACGACTTCAAGAGCCCCCAGCGCCACCGCGACAGCAGCGGCGTGGAGCATGTCTGGGACGCCGAGCACAGCGGCGAAGCCTGGCTCCAGGGGCCGATCATCCTGGCTTGGCCCGGGGTCCTGGCCAGCGGTGGCTGGGAGGCCTACAACCTGGTGATCCATGAGCTGGCGCACAAGCTCGACATGCTCAACGGCGACGCCAACGGCCTGCCGCCGCTGCACAATGGCATGCACGTAGAGGCATGGGCTGCGGCCATGCAGCAGGCCTACGAGGACATGAATCGCCAGCTCGATGCCAACCCTGACGCCGAGACCGCCATCGACCCCTACGCAGCGGAAAACCCGGCGGAGTTCTTTGCCGTGACCAGCGAATATTTCTTCAGCGCTCCCGACTTGCTGGCACAGGCCTACCCACAGGTCTACCAGCAACTGGCGCTGTTCTACCGCCAGGATCCACTGGCCCGTCTCGCTCGGCTGCAGGCCGAGCACCCGGATTACCGCGAAAGCCACGCCTGAGGCCCCGCACATCAGGCCGGGCGTGGCATGCACTGTGGGAATGTGCCTATAATCCCCGCCACTTTTTTGATCAAACACGGGGGCATTGCCCAATGAGCTACAGCAAGATTCCGGCTGGCAAAGACCTGCCGAACGACATCTACGTCGCCATCGAAATCCCGGCCAACCACGCGCCGATCAAGTACGAAATCGACAAGGACAGCGACACCCTGTTCGTCGACCGCTTCATGGCCACCCCGATGTTCTACCCGGCCAACTACGGCTACATCCCCAACACCCTGGCCGACGACGGTGATCCGCTGGACGTGCTGGTCGTGACCCCGTACCCGGTCGCTCCAGGCTCGGTGATCCGCGCCCGTCCGGTCGGCGTCCTGCACATGGACGACGAGAGCGGTGGCGACGCCAAGGTCCTGGCTGTTCCGCACGACAAGCTGAGCCAGCTGTACGTCGACATCAAGGAATACACCGATCTGCCAGCCCTGCTGCTGGAACAGATCAAGCACTTCTTCGAGAACTACAAGGATCTCGAAAAGGGCAAGTGGGTCAAGATCAAGGGCTGGGAAGGCGCCGATGCCGCCCGTGCCGAGATCACCAAGTCGGTTGCCGCCTACAAGGGCTGAGACCGATACGAAAAAGCCCCGCAATGCGGGGCTTTTTTTCATCAGCGCAATTTCCTACTAAAACTTAAGAATTGCTTGCGAAGTTGAGTTTTTCCTACAGATAGCATCCACATCAGGTTTATTTCCTCACACTTTTCATGGCGATAGACTCGCCGCCATGAACAATTCCGGTGACCGCCTCAAAGCCCTCCTCTTGGAGTGCGACCTGACCCCTTCCGACTTTGCCGCCCAGCAACGTGTCACGCCCCAGCACGTCAACAACTGGTTCAAGCGCGGCGTGCCCCATCCCCGGCTCGACGAGATCGCCGACCTGTTCTGCGTTCAGCGCCGCTGGCTACGTACCGGCAAAGGCTGCAAGCACCTCGACCCTCTCAAGCCGGTACGCGCGCAACCGCAGCACAAGTCCCCCCAAGCGGCCTTGCTGGTGCCCGACGACGATAGCGTGCAATTACCCTTGCATCACATTCACCAGGGGTTGCTGCAACCCTTGGCAGGCCCAGGCCAGGCAATCCCCAGGCAGGCACTGCAAGCCTTGAGCGTGGACCCACAGCACGCCATCTGCCTGGACATGCCAGCCAGCAATCTGCAGCCGCTGTTGCCGCCGGGCACATTGCTGGCCATCGATCGCAGCTTCACCCAAGTGGTCGAGGGCGAATACTACGCCCTGCTGCACAATGGCCGGCTGCGGGTGCACCAACTCACCCTGGGCCATGGCGGCATCCTGTGCCTGCACAGCCACGACCGCTTCAATCACCCCACCGAGCGCTACAGCGCGGCCCAGCGCCGTACACAACATCTGGACATCCTCGGTTGGGTGTTCTGGTGGTCATGCCTGCGCCCAGCCCGTCCAGGCTGAAACACCTCGCACCATTTTTTGCTGGGCATCACTGACGAGCCCTAGTATGCTACGCGGCACATCACGCCCCTGATGGCGCAAGCCGCATTCCAGAGGGCCTGGCGACGTCTCACACAGCCGTACGCCATCTTTTTCAGGCCATGTTGCCAACCGTTTAAGGCGGTTGCGGTTTATCAAAAATAAGCCAAGACCGTCCCCAAGAAGCCGGCCACAAGCCGGCTTTTTAATGCCCGCCATTCTCGATACTCAGCACGCTTCGGCGTGGAGCGCCTGTTGCTTCACGCTGGCAAGCAACGCACGCGCAGTCGGGCTGTGAAGCTGCAGCGAGCGGCCGGAAAAACCGCGCTGCAGCAACCAGTACCAGTGCCGCCCTGGCCCCAGGGCAAGCCCCATGTCGGCATAACCTGCCTGATGAAGCACCGACAACGCCATTGCCAGATTGGCATCCATCCTCACCCAGACGTGGGTCATCCGGGTAGACGACAATCGCGAGGCTTCGATGAGCGAGAAGTGGTTTGCACACTCGATGATCAGGTCCAGGCGATCATCCTGGACCGTAATTTTCGTCAGTGCCGCACGATCCCCGGCAGCGCCGGCCGAAACCGCTCCGAATTGCTCGATCAGCGGAGCGAGCCACGACGGCTGGTCGCCTGGCATGCCCGTCAGTGGCAGAGGTAACGCCTGTAAAGGCAGCACACCGAGAATGGCGGTTTCCCGCGCTGGATGGCAGATCGGCGAATCGACGTAATCGAGCAGCAGCCCCGTGGCCTGGAACCCCAGTGCAGCCCCCAGTCGCTGTGTCCACACGTGGCTGGCGACCATCTTGATCGTCAACACAGCCAGGTGCTGACGACGGGCCAGGTCACACAAATGCCGGCCCATGCGGGTGGCGACGCCCTGTCCCCTCGCCTGGGGATCGACGACGATCATCGCCAGCTCGGCACGACGGTCATCCTCCGAGGAGCGCCACAGCAGGGCATGCCCGACAATATGACCTCCCAGCAACGCGACCACGGATTGCCAGCGCCGCGTCCGGTTGTGGTGATAGATGACGGAGGGCAGATAGATCTCCGGGTAGAAATAGTCTTCGCCATAGACCCTGTTGAACAACGCACTGACCTGCGCCGCGTCACACTCCTCTAACCCACGGACGAACATCATCGTGCAGCCTCCTCGAGAAGGGCCTGGTAGTCTCGTCTGTCGACAACACGCAGCAACTTGCCAGTTCGCTGATTCGTCACCAGCTCCAAGGGTTGGCACCAACTGACCGATACAACCAGCGCCCCTTTCTCCATGAGCTCGACCACCGCAGCGTCCCCTGCTTTCAGAGACTGCAGCAATGCCTCGGCGCACCCGCCGTCGCCCGGGTGGGCAATACGAAGCACGATGAAGTCGGTGCCGTTCTTCCTGTCGATCACCAGTTGCCACTGGCATTGTCCCAGGCACTCCTCGATAGCCACCGCCAGTTCGTCCGGGAAGAGCGTTGCATAACCGACCCTCACCCGGTAACCGAGGCTGCTGCGCCCTGCGAGCGTGAACTTGCGGCTAGCGCTCCCTGGTGCTTCGGACCATTGCGCCAGGTCACCGACGGGGTAGCGAATGACGGGCATCAAGGAGCGCGTCAGGTTGGTCACCAGTAACAGGCCGGTACGGTTGGCCTCGTGGATTGGCTCGCCCGACACCTCATCGACAATCTCGACGAGGGTGTCGGGCTCGAAGACACGATGCTCACCCGGTGCACAGTCGACCGTGCTGGCGCCAATCAGGCCCGCGTCCACGCTGGCACAGCCGATCGATACCACGTTGGCGTTGGGCAGCACCGCCTTGAACAACGCGCGTTGTTCGGCAAACACACTTTCCCCGCCATACAGGACGGTCCTGACCCCTGGCAGCTGGATGCCGTTCTGTTCGAGACTGGCGATGGCGTGCAGGAGTTTTCCGGGTACGCCCGCCAGAACGTTGATCCCGTGCTGCCCGACCTGCGCCGCCAGCGCCTGCGGATCGACCGCCCCGGTGAAGGGGAACACGCAGATCGGTACCAGAGTCTTGGCCAGCGCCCCTTGAATGAACAGGAAGCTGGCGTACAAGTCACCCGCGAAGAACAGGTTGGCCACGCGATCCCCAGGCTCGAGCCAGGCGCAGAGACTGCGCCCGAACGTCGTGACGAACCGATCCCACTCCGCCTGGGTGTAGACCGAGTGCTTGGCCGCGCCAGTCGTGCCACCGGTCTTGTAGACGATCGCGTCCGTTACCGGCCCCGTCAGAACAGGCCAGCCTTCGAGCACCGCCCCGCCTGCCCAATACTGGTGGGGGTCGACCATCGGCAGGTCGGTCAGTGTCCAGCCCGCTTTCGGGAGGTCCCGATACAGCCGGGCGTAGTAAGGGGAATGAGCGCGGGCATGATCGACGAGCCATGCCAGTGCGAGCGGGCATTTGCTGTGGTAATCCATATTGCTGCCTCCTCTACAGGCACCGTGGCTCAGTGCGTTTGTCGATGAGCAACGGCGTCTTCCCAGTCCGCGGATGGTTCTCGAAGTGCTGTTGCGCCCGTTGGTACACCTCCAGCTCCAGCAGCCCAAGCGTCAAAGCCTTGTTCAACTCGGCATCGACACACACCCTGGCCCTGACCACGTCGGGCTCTGCCTCCGCCAACAGGCGAATACGCTCAATGCCATTTTCCGGGTTGTGCTCCAGGTGCAGTTGCACCGGGGCCCCGGCCAACGCGGCCAGTTCTTGTGGCTGGATGAACAGCGAACCAATGCGCACCCGCGCACCATGACGTCCCAACAGCTCGAACCGTGGCTCCGCCACGCCGCATGGGCACTGGCCACTCACCCAGCGCCCCAAGTCGCCGATGTCGTAGCGGGTGACGCCCTGCCCTTCCCGGGCCTTCGAGGTGAACAGCAGGCGCCCCGCCTCACCCGGGGCAACCGGCTCATCGCGCTCAGGGTCGACGATCTCCAGCCATTGGGTATCGCCCATCAGGTGGAAGACCCCATCCGGGCTGGATGCGCAGGTGTAGCCCAGGGGGCCGGCATCGACGGAGCCATAGAGCGCGGAACGGATGGCCTCGACGCCAAAGCCCTGGATGAACGAGTGCTGTGCCGGAGCAAGGTGTTCACCGCCCAGCAGTACCTTGCGGATCCCGCCATAGGCACGCAACGTTGCGGCCTCGCGCAAGAACAGTTGATGCACCGTGGTCGGCATGCCGATCACAGTGTCGATACGTTCAGAGACGATGAGCTGGGCTATCTCGTGGTAATCGTCATCTTGGGGTCCGGCCATCGGATAGTGCCGGGCTCCCAGCTTGTCCAGGACCGTGAAGAAACTGAGCAGGCCGCCATACAGATTGCCGCCATACAGGAGGTTGATGACCCGATCCCTGTCAGGCTCCAGGCCAGCGGCAAACAACCCGTCGGCCGCCGCCTGCATCTGCCGGTGATAATCACGATAGGAATAGCCGGCAAGCTGTGGTGCTCCCGTGGTACCGCCCGTGCGGAAGAACAGCTGGGCGCGCGTATTGATCGAACCGTCCAAGAATGCGCTGCGGCTCATGATCGGCTGCCCCTCCATGCCAGCAGGTTCCTCACCACGGGCGTCCAAGGTCGCCTGCCGGGGCAAGCTGCCCTGCGCCAGGCTCACGGACACCCGGCGCGCAAACATGCTCAGGGCATACACGCCATCGTGAGGTTCACCGCTGTAGCCGTCGTGCATCGTCTGCACTGACGCGACCCGGTCGACGCCTGCGGCCAGCAGCAACTGGCTGAGGTGGGCAAATTCGTGGGCAGCGCAGACCAGGCCGCAGGTCTGCAACCGGGTGCGCCAAGGACGCAGGGCGTGCATCACTGCCTGGCGCGGCAGCGGCCGTAGCAGGATGGTGCGAAACAGCGGCGAAGGCTCGAGTGCCATCGCCTGCTCAAGCACAATTTGCCAGCCCTGGCCTTTCCAGACCTGGCCTCTGGTATCGGCGAACGCGTGATCCAGCTCGGCCAATGCGAGCTTGGTGGTGACCTGCGCGGCTTCCTGCACACTGGGCGACAGCGCAGGCCACTGCGCATGACGGCGCTGCATCGCGGCGGCCAGTTGCCCACCCAACTCGCGCAACGTGTCTGCATCGTCGCTGTCGACGAACACCACCTGCGGGCTGGAACATGCCTGCTGGTCCAGACGGCAAACTTCGTCGGCCAGCGCATCGAGCGCAGACTCATCGACAACCTCCGGCACCAGCCAGGCAAAACTGACCTTGTGCCCCCAGGGAATCCATAGGCAACCGTCAGGCAGTTGGTCGCGAATGGCCTTCAATGCCGCGCTTCCCCCCCAGGCCGAAACACCATCGGCATAGTGCATCAACCTCGCGAGCTCGGCCTTGGCCACCGGCAACACCGCCACATGGTTGGCCAGTTCGCCGGATCGATCGCATTGCAGGAACGCCTGCAGCAACCGGGTGTTCAAGCCCTGGTCGCACACGCTGGGGCGCAGCCAGTTGACATTGCCCACCAGCAAGCTTTCCAGCACGGCAAAGAATGGCAGCAGCGGCGCGTTGCCTGGGGTGACATGCAGGATGAGACCCAGCGGCCGCCAGCTCTCGAAGCGGGGGGCCCGATAATCGCGACGGCGTAGGGAGAATGGATTGACGCCCAGTTCGTTTTCCAGCTTGGCGCGCAGAGTATCAGGCTGGCAGAACGCCCGAAGCTGCTCACGCAAAGCAGGGTCGAGCTCAGCCAGGAACGCTCCGTCCAGCAGTTTCTCGGCAAACCGACCGGCGCAAGCCAGCACGGTGTCGATCCCACAGGGATGGCTCAGCGTATGCGCCAGTTTGCCCGTCAACCGTAGCAGTGCCTGGTCCAACGTCAGCTCCGCCTGGTACTGCCCTTGAATGAGGTACATATCAGTTCTCCCTTATCAGTTCAGAGGCGGCCAATGCACAGCTGCGGCTCTTGCCGGTACCCGCCCGCCCAAGAATCTCGAACCAGTCGGTGGCAATGCCGCAGCCACACTCGTCACCGCGATGCAGCACCGCCAGGTCACTCATCACGATGCTGTGGGCGGGGCTGGAGGTGATGTACGGCGATACGAACTGGATCAGCCCCGGCTGCCCGTAACCCTGCAAGGCGAACGTCCCGGTGTGGCGGGTGTAGGCGCGGGAATAGGTGGGCACGTGGTGGCGGTGGTTCTCGCACTCGACGTAGGGCACGCAGTGCTCGACGGAGCCGTAACCGTCGCGGCAGCGCGAGGTCGGTATGCCCAATTGCTCGTTCATCCGCGCATACAACTGGGCCTTGGGGATCTGCTGGTCGGCATGGGTTTTCCAGCCACCGCCGAACATGGCCAGCGATTCGGCGGCAAACTCCAGCGGCGCAATCTTCATTTCACGCATTCGTTCGAGGACGAACCACATGAACGCCGGGAAGCCCTGGATGCGCAGAGGCGCATCATCCTGCGCGAACCGCTGCAATGCCTCGATGACACCAAAGGGGTCGAACTCTGTTTGCCGGCCGTTGTGACGCAGGGCATAGAAGACCTGTCTGGCCGGCGCGTACTTGCACAGGAAATCGTCGGTATAAGCGGTGCCAAGCGCGCTGTGCCCGACGGGCTCGTAGCCCAGCATCAGGTAGTTGCACGGCACCTGCGGCGTATCCCAGCCATACCGCCGGTAGATCCGGTCGACCATGCCTTGCGCGGCACCGAGGCTGCGCGCGTCATAGCGCATTCGGCTTTTCTGGCCCGTAGTGCCTGACGAGGTCAGCTCCAGGGCATCCAGCCCTGTCTCGCTGAGCAGCAGGTGCTTCTTCAGGTAGTTGGCGAATATCGGCGGCAGCTGCCCCCAAGTCTCGATACTCGAGGCAGAAGGATCGAACTGCTGTTGGCGCAACCACTCGGAATAGCCCGGTGAGTGCTGCTGGTGGTAAGCCGTGATTTCGCGCATCGCGGCATCAAACAGATGATCGGCGTGCTCGCCGACCAGGTAAGGATCATCAAGCGCACACAGTACTTCAACGTGTACAAGATTCATCGATCGAGCTCCGAGCCATGAACGGAGAAACAACCGTGGTCAGCCCGCAAGCAGGTACTGGGAATGCCCGGCACCGTTGTGCTGCGACACGGTTGAAACATCGGGATGCGCCTGAAGCCCCGTTGACTGCTAGCGGTTCATCCAGGCGGTCCGAGCGTTGCCGCGGAGCACTCTATGTAGATGCGTAGTGAAAGTTAGTAGGGAAAATCCTCACGAAACAGGGGCTCTTTCGACTTGCGATATAGGACAGGTGCGAAGATTGGTGTCAGCGCGCCCCTCAAGACACGTGGGATTCTAGAGGTGGGGCCGCAGACCCGGACGCTTGCGCAGCATCGGGCCTGCTGGAGATCTTTCGGTTAACGGCGGGGACGGGGTTGGCCTAGAACCGCGTTTGCACTCCCATTCGCACTGTCCGCCCCGGTGCCGGCATGAAGCTCTGCGCCAGCGGGTCCAGGTAATAGCGATCCGTCAGGTTCTGCACCGACAGGTTCAGCTCGGTATGCTCCAGCACCTTGTACTTGAGGAACAGGTCGAACAACGCCACCGTGCGGTAGTCGATCTGCGGCGTGGTGGCGCCGGTCTGCCACGGTTTGTCCATCTGCGCGGTGGGGCCGGAGGTGTAAGTCATGCGCCCGCCCACGGTCAGCGCCTCGTCGAAGAAGCGCAGGCCGGTGGTGAGGTTGGCCGAGAACTTCGGCGGGTTCTGGGTGTTGGTGTACGAGCCCATGTAGCTGCCCGGCGTGCAGTCCGGGGTGTTGTGGGTGGGCTGGTAACGATTGGCGCTGGCGCGCAGCTTGGCGGCGAAGGCCGCGTCGCAGGTCTCGGTCTTCAGGTAATAGGTGGCCGACAGGTCGGCGAACACGCGCCCGGCGTCATAGTGCGACTGCAGCTCCAGGCCACGGGTGCGGAAACGGTCGGTGTTGCTGAAGGTCATCTGCCCCCACTTGCCTGGGCTCGGGTCGTAGTAGCGGGTGATGTAGTGCTTGATGTCGTTGTCGAAGAACGCCAGCTTCGCCGACGCCTCGTCGCCCGCGGCCAGCAGGTTGCTGCGCAAGGCGCTGACCCCGACCTCCCAACTGCGCGAACGCTCGGGCTCGAGGTGCTTGCCCGGGGTGACCTGCTGGGTGCCCTGGCTGGTCTCGAACAACGAAGGCAGGCGCAGGCCCTGGGTGTACGAGGCATAGACGAAGGTGTCGGGCAGGAATTCGACGTTGACGCCGAAGGCCGGCGCGAAGCCGCCACCACTGGACTTGCCCTGCGGGGTGTAATCGTAGCCGGTGACCACGCTGCTAATGCCTTCCGGATACACCGTCACATCAACTGCGCCGGACTCGTTGAACGGCACGCCATTGAATGGCTCGTTGCTGTTCTCGAAGACGATGCCGTTGTTCAGGCGCGGGTCGGTGGCGTCGGTGTACTGGCCGTTCTGGTCGGGGAACCACATCATGCTGCCCCAGTGCCCCGGGCTGCTCGCGGTAATCCAGCGCATTTCGCGCTCCTCGCGGCGGGCCTCGGCCAGCACGGTATTGTCCTTGGTGCGGTAGTGGGCGTAGCGGCCCCCGCCCCACAGCGTCACCTGCTCGATGGGCTGGTACTCCAGCTTGCCGTTGAAGCTGAACTCCTGGCGCGATGCATCGCGCAGCATGCGGTTGGCATTGATGTCGTGCTGGGTGGCGACCACACTTTTCTGCGGTTGCAGGTCTTCGAGCTGGAAGGCACCGCCCAGGTCGAGCGTGAAGTCGCCATAGCCGGTGGTGAAACGCGACACGTTGTTCAGGTCGCCGCCGATGCGCCGGTCGTCCTGGCGCGACCAGCTGCGATCGGTGCGAAACAGCTGCGACTTGGGCGCCATCCAGGCCGCGCTCAGTGTGCTGGTCTTCGAATCAGTGATCCACAGGCTGCTGGTCAGGTCCACCCATGGATTGCCTTCGGGCAAATAGTGGTAGCGGGCGGTGTAGGTGTCGATATCGATTTCGGACTGGGGATATTGATAGATGCCGGCCGTGCCGAAACGGAAGATGTCCGACGGCATGATCTCGCCCATGCGCCCTTCGAAACGACGGTAGCCCAGCTCCAGGGTGTGGTCGTCCGCCAGCCGCCAGGTGCTCTTGAGCAAGTAGGAGTCGGTCTGCGACGACGAATTGAGCACTTCCTCGCCGGCGTTGTAGGTACTGGCCACGCTGGCCTGCTCGTCGCCATCGCGGTCGTAGAGTCGGTAGCGGTCCTGCCCATGCTTGCCCGAAAAATAGTTGCCCTGGTTGCGGTGCGCGTAGGCCGCCACCAGGTCGAGGCGCTCGTTGCTGTAGGCGAAGGCCGCACTGCCGGATTCGGCCTTGGAACCGAACAGGCCGTTGCGCTTGTCGCGAGGTACCGCGCTCAGGTCCTCGTCCCGGGAGTGGCTGTTGCGATGGTCGGGGGCGACACCGTTGTTCCAGAGGTTGCCGGTCAGGCGCAGGCCCACGTCCTTGCCATCCACCAGGATGTCATCGACGCCCAGGGTCTTCATCTCCACCGAGCCACCGATCGCCCCCGAGCGGGTGCTGGGGCCTTTGTTCACGGTGACGCTGCTGAGCAGGTCCGGGTCGATGTAGCTGCGTTGCTGGGTACCGCCGTAACCGCGATAGACATCCAGCGCCTGCTCCGAGCCATCGACCCGCACGGCCACCCGGCTCTGCCCCTGGATGCCCCGGATATTGACGTCCAGCGCGCCGCCGTTGCGGCTGTCGCCCACCTGCACGCCCGCCACGCCCTTGAGCATGTCGCCCACTGACACCGTGCCGAAACGGTCAAGGTCTTCCCGTGACAGGTGCACCGTGGAACGCGGCGCACGGTAGGTGTCCCGCTGCGGATCGAGCAGCACGGTGGAGTCGACCACGGTCGCGCTCAACTCGGTGGCGGTGGACGATACGCGGGTCTGCGGCGCCAGGATGTAGGTGCCCGACGCGCTCGGCAGCAGTTGCAGCCCGGTGTTCGCCAGCAGGCGCCGCGCACCTTCCAGCACGGTGTAGCGACCTTTGAGCGAGGGCGCCGCGCGCCCCCGGGTCAGCTCGGGTTCATAGGACAGCAGCAGGCCGGACTGGTTGGCGAACACGCCCAGCGAAGTCCCCAAGGGGCCTTGGCCGATGTCGTAGTCGCGCAGTGTGGCGTCGTCCAGCCGCGTGGCCACGCTGGTCGTCGCGCCAGCAGCCTGGGCCAGAGAGGCGTCACCCGCCATCAGGCAGCCGAGCATCGCGCAGCGCACGGCGAAACTGATCGGTGACGGGCGCTGCAAGGGGCGCGAAACAGGGGAAAGCCGACGTGCTGTGGGCATGCTTTTCTCGCTCGTAGGGTTTGCGCCCACCACTCGAGGCAGGCTTCTACCCCTTCTGTCGCACGAGATCGAAAAAGGTATATGCACTCGATTCGTATTTTCATCAGGTGCTTGTGATTCGAAAGAAACCAGTGATAATGGTTTTCATTCGCGAAATATCGACCTCGATTCAGCCCACCATGACCGCCTTCGAAACCCCTCCCCTGCGTACCACCCCCTGCGCCGTCACGACGCTGTACCTCGAGAATCATGCCTGGTTACGTGGCTGGCTGGCATATCGGTTGCGCTCGTGGGGGCATGGCGTGGCCGACGACCTGGCCCAGGACATCTTCCTGCGCGTGCTCAGCAACCGCGACGCCACGCAGCCAGACACCCTGCGGCAACCCCGCGCCTACCTAACCCGCATCGCCAACTGCGTGCTGGTCAGCTGGCGCCGTCGCCATTCACTCGAGCAGGCCTGGCTCGAAGCGCTGGCGCAGGTCCCGGAGCCAGAGCACCCCTCCCCGGAGCAGCAAAGCGTGATCCTCGAGACCCTGCACGAGATCGACACCGTGCTCGATACCCTGCGCCCACGCGTGCGCCAGGCGTTCTTGATGGCGACCCTCGATGGCATGAAACAGAAGGACATCGCCCAGGCCCTGAACATCGCCCTGCCGACGGTGAAGAAGTACATTCACGAAGGCTACCTGACCTGCCTGAGCCAGATGCCTGATGACTGACACATCGATCGCTCGCCCAGTGCTCGCCCAGGCCGCCTCGTGGCTGCTGCTGATGCAGGAAGGGCCACTGACCACCGAACAGCAGGCCCGACTGGCGCAGTGGCGGCAAGCCGATCCGGAACACGAACGTGCATGGAACCGCGCCCAGCGCCTGCTCGACCGCCTCGGCACCCTGCCCCCGACATTGGCCAGGCACAGCCTGGAACGCCCAACGGGCCATGACCGACGCACCGTGTTGCGGGGGCTGCTGGTGTTGATCGGCGCCGTACCGCTGGGCTGGTGGGCCTGGCGGCGCGGCGCGCCCGACAGCCACTACCAGACCGCCGTGGGCGAGCGCCGGGACGTGCGCCTGGCGGATGGCGGCAGCGTCTCGCTCAACAGCGACACGGCCATGGCTGTGCGTTTCACGAAGGATCTGCGCCTGCTGCAGTTGCAGCGCGGCGAGCTGTATATCGTCACCGCCAGCGACCCACAGGTACCCACGAGACCCTTCAAGGTGCAGACCGAGCAAGGCACCCTGCACGCACTGGGCACCCGCTTCAGCGTGCGCCAATTGCCCGGGGAAACCCTGCTCGCGGTCTACGAGGGCGCCGTTCAAGTCGCGCCCCGTGAGACCATCGTCCGCGCCGGGCAGCAACTGCGTTTCAGCCACGACCGCCTGGGGCCCGTCGAGGCGACCAGCGAAGCCTTGATCGCATGGCGCAACGGGTTGCTGCTGGCGGACGACATGCCGTTGGTGCAGTGGGCACAGGAGATGATGCGTTACACGACAAGGCCAATGGCTTGTGATCCGGGCGTGGAGACATTGCGCGTCTCCGGCACCTTCCCCGTCGATGACTTGCCCCTGGCCCTGGCCATGCTCGCCCAGACCTACGGGTTGCGGATGAATGACGACCGGACGCAGCTGGTCATCAGCCGCTGAACCAGGCAGCCTGCATGGGTTTGACAAAGATCAGGAGCACCGACATGAAGCTTCTCCCCCTTGTCCTGGCCCTGGCGATGAGCAGCATGGCCTTCGCCCAGGTGCAGCCCAAGCAACTGATGGACAGCACCCTGCTGCAACGTCAGGACCTCGCCTACCACTTCAGCCACCTCGACCTGGACTCGCAGGACGGCCAGCGCCACTACCGCCTGTGGATCGGCGAACCCAAGCGTCCGGCGCCCGCGACCGGCCATCCGGTCCTGTGGATGCTCGACGGCAACGCCGCCGTCAGCGCCTTGCAGCCGCAGCAGCTGGAGCAACTCGCCGCCGGGCAGGCCCCCGTGCTGGTCGCCATCGGCTACCAGACCGACCAGCGCATCGAGCGCAGTGCCCGCACCTATGACTACACGCCCAACGTGCCCGGCCTGGCCGAACAGCGCGATCCCCTGACCGGCCAGCCCAGTGGTGGCGTCGATGCGTTCCTCGACCTGCTGGAGCAACGCATGCGCCCGATGGTTGCCGGCGTCGCCGCCATCGACCCACACCGGCAAACACTGTGGGGGCACTCCTATGGCGGATTGGCAGTGCTGCACACGCTGTTCACCCGTCCCGGCATGTTCAGCGACTATGCGGCGGCCAGCCCATCGCTGTGGTGGAACGAGGGCGCCATCCAGCGCGAGGCCTCGGGGTTGCAGCAGCGCTTGAGCAACAGCCAGCCGCGCCTGTTGCTGATGCGTGGCACGGACGAGCCGGCGAATCCACGGGCGCCTGTGGCAGGTGACGCGGAACGCCCGATGCGTGGATTGCTCGGCGATCTGGAAAAGGTGAAAGGCTTGCAAGTGACCTTCCAGCGTTTCGAGGGGCTGGGGCATGGCCCGATGCTGCCGGCGTCGTTGCAGTACGTGCTGAGCCAACAGGCATGCCTACAGAGCTCGTGCCAAAACAAAGAGGTGCAGGTTGCCCCATGAACGCCGGCCCAACCTCATATCGAGAACCGCCACACAGCCTCGCGCAGGAACGCATCACCGGCACCTCCTGCGCCCCGTCAGCCCGCTCAAGCTCCGCCTCGATGAAGGCATGCAGCACTTGATCACGCGGCCCCTGCTCGCGCCCGATACGTTGCAACTCATCCAACACCCGCTCACGCATGGCAGTGAACAGTGGATGCAGTTCTTCCTGATTCATGGCCCCGATTCTTGCGCAGGGGGTCAGCCTTTCACGCACACCACCTGACGCAGGGTGTGCACTACCTCGACCAGCTCGCGCTGGGCGTGCATGACGGCATCGATGTCCTTGTAGGCCATCGGGATCTCATCGATCACGTCCTTGTCCTTGCGGCACTCCACATGGGCGGTGGCGCGCTGCTGGTCCTCGACGGTGAAGCGGCTCTTGGCCTTGGTACGGCTCATCACCCGGCCCGCGCCGTGGCTGCACGAGCAGAACGATTCCTCGTTGCCCAAGCCGCGAACGATGAAACTCTTGGCACCCATCGAGCCCGGGATGATGCCCAGCTGGCCCTTCTGTGCCGACACCGCGCCCTTGCGGGTCACCAATACCTCGCGACCGAAATGCTGCTCTTTCTGCACATAGTTATGGTGGCAGTTGACCGCTTCGAGGCTGGCCTCGAACGGCCTTCCCAGTACCTTGCGGGTGGCGGCGACCACCCCCAGCATCATCAGCTCGCGGTTATGCCGGGCGAAATCCTGCGCCCATTCCACGGCCTCGACGTAGTCGGCGAAATGGCGGCTGCCTTGCTCGAAGTACGCCAGGTCACGGTCCGGCAGGTTGACCATGTGCTGGCGCATGTCGGCCTGGGCCAGTTCGATGAACAGGTTGCCGATGGCATTACCCACGCCGCGCGATCCGCTGTGCAGCATGAACCAGACGCGGTCGGCCTCGTCCAGGCAGACTTCGATGAAGTGGTTGCCGCCCCCCAGCGTTCCCAGGTGCTGGCGGTTGTTGGTCTTCTCCAGCCGCGGGTACTTGTCGGTGATCGCCTTGAAGCGCCCAGCGAGTCCGCTCCACATCTGGTCGGCCTGGCTGGGCACGTTGTCCCAGGCGCCCTGGTCGCGGTGGCCGAAGGTCTTGCCATGGGGCACGGCCTTCTCGATGGCCGTGCGCAGGCCATGCAGGTTGTCCGGCAGGTCGCGGGCGTGCAGCGAGGTGCGCGCGGCGATCATGCCGCAACCGATGTCCACGCCCACCGCCGCCGGAATGATCGCGCCCACGGTGGGAATCACACTGCCGATGGTCGAGCCCTTGCCCAGGTGCACGTCCGGCATTACCGCCAGGTGCTTGAAGATGAACGGCATCTTCGCCGTGTTCACCAGTTGCTTGCGGGCGTCGTCCTCGACCGGCACACCGTCGGTCCACAGTTTGATCGGCTTGCCGCCCGCCACTTCGAGTATGTTCATTGCTTTGTTCCTTGTTGCGCCACGTCATGTCGCCAAGGGTCAACCCGCCTTGAGGCTGACCATTCCATTCAATACCTGATCCAGGCCACCGAACACCGAAATCCGCTCGATGCGCTCGGCCACCCGCACCAGGGTTTCCTCGCGGCGCCGGATCACGTTGGCCTGGGTGGCCTTCTCCGCCTCCACCACCTGCGCCAGCAGGGTCTTCATCTCGCCCGGCAGGATGATGTCGCGCCCCCCAGGCTGCTCACTTCCAGGCCACTGCCTTGCAGATGCGCCCGCAGGTGCTCGGTGACGCTACCGTCGATGGACTGCTTGCCTTCCAGCAACACGTCGAGCACGGTTCGGCCTGGACTGGCAGCAACTAAAGTCGTAGGGCTTGCCAGCGGGCAGCCCCCCTGGGGTATGCTTGCCCGGTCTTCAGGGCGGGGTGAAAGTCCCCACCGGCGGTAAATCGAAAGATGAGCCCGCGAGCGCCCCGGCCATGCCGGGGGTCAGCAGATCTGGTGCGACTCCAGAGCCGACGGTCATAGTCCGGATGAAAGAAGGCGTTTGGCAGGGGCCGTCCAGGCGCCCCTGCGCGCGCATTTTGTTCGCCCCGAGACGTTCATCGATCATTCACGAGGAGCGTTTCATGTCCACCCCAATGCACCCGCAATTCCCCAACGTCAGTGCCGCCATCGCCGCCTTCCAGGCCGGGCGCCCGGTACTGCTGCTCGACGACGACGATCGCGAGGACGAAGCCGATATCGTCGCCGCCGCCGAGAACCTCTCGCTGCAGACCATGGCCATGATGATCCGCGATTGCAGCGGTATCGTCTGCCTGTGCCTGGACGAAGCCACCGTCGACGCCCTGCAACTGGCGCCGATGGTACAGAACAACCAGGCCCGCCACGGCACCGGTTTCACCGTCACCATCGAGGCGGCAGAAGGGGTCAGCACCGGCGTGTCGGCCCAGGACCGCATCACCACCATCGAAGCCGCGCTGCGCTCCACCGAGCAGGAGCGCCATATCGTCAGCCCCGGCCATGTGTTCCCGCTGCGCGCCCGTGACGGCGGCGTGCTGACCCGTCGCGGCCACACCGAAGGCTCGGTGGACCTGGCTCGCCTGGCCGGCCTGCGTCCGGCGGCGGTGCTGTGCGAACTGATGAATCCCGACGGCAGCATGGCCCGCGGCGAGCAGGTGGCGGTGTACGCCCGCCAGTACAACCTGCCGGTACTGACCATCGAGGAACTGGCGCGCTATCGCGAGGCGATGCTCGAGCGGCAGGCCGAGCCGGCCTGATCCGCACGCCAGCCAATTCGACAGCGACGACTGGCGCAATCACCGTAGGCGATCACGCAGCCTTTCAGGCTGCGCTGACGCGCAGGAAACGGGGCATTGCGCTTCGAGCCATAAGCGCCGGCCAGCCGCTCCTGCAGGGCGGCGGCTACATCTGGGTAAAACGCCCCAGGCGCTGCCTGAGCATGCTGTTCTCGCTGCGCAGCTGCTGCACTTCTTCCAGCAACTCCAGCGCCAGCGCCACCCCTTCCCACTCCAGCTCCAACTGCTCGTGCAGCTTCACTGCACGCTTGAGCGTCACCGGCGCGCGATCGTCGAACAACCACTCCTCCGGCGTTCGCCCCGAAGGTTCAACAATGCCGTGCTCGACGATCTCGATCACGCAATCGGCCGTGATATCGGCCTCCTGACACAGGGTACGCATGTCCAGTTGAACGATCAGGGTGCTGCTCATGATCACTTACTCCATTGAGTCCTCGGATTGAACGCGGCTTTCTCGGAGAGCTGAGTCCACAATTCACGGGCAGCGGCGTCGGACTGGGCAGGCATCACCACCTTGAGCTGGGCGTACAGGTCGCCACGCTCGCCCTGCTTGTTCAACAGGCCCATGCCCTTGACCCGCAGGCGCTGGCCGCTCTGGCTGTCGGGACGGATGGTCAGGTTGATCTTGCCGGTCAGGGTCGGCACCGCCACCTTGGCACCGAGCGCGGCTTCCCACGGTGCCAGTGGCACGGTGATGATCAGGTCATGTCCTTCGACATCGAACTGCGGGTGCGGTGCCATGCGAATGGTCAGGAACAGATCGCCGTTGGCGCCACCGCCGATACCCGGCGCGCCCTGGCCCTTGAGGCGGATACGCTCGCCGTCGGTCACCCCGGCCGGGATCTTCACGTTCAAGGTCTTGGTGGTGAAGCCGGTACGCTGGCCGGCTGCATTGGTCTGCGGCACCTGGAAACTGATCTGCTTGGATTCCTTGCTCAGGGTTTCCTCGAGGAACACCGCCAGTTCAAGCTCCACGTCCTGCCCTCGCCTGCCCGCGCTGCGTTGTTGCCGGCCACCGCCACCGAAGGGATTGCCGCCCCGGGCACCGAAGATCGAGCTGAAAAAGTCGGAGAAATCGCCGCCCTCGAAGCCACCGCCGCCACCGCCGCGCGACTCCCAGCCAGGCGGCGCCTGGAACGGCCGGCCATGCTGGCCGCCGTACTTGCGGATCTCGTCGTACTCGGCGCGCTTGTCCTTGTCGCCAAGCACTTCGTAGGCCTCGTTGGCCTCCTTGAATTTGTCCTCGGCGTCACGCTCCTTGCTGACGTCGGGGTGATACTTGCGCGCGAGCTTGCGGTACGCGGCCTTGATCGCCTTCTCGTCCGCGCTCGGTTCGACGCCGAGTATCTTGTAATAGTCTTTGAAGTCCATCTGGGGATCACCGATGTGAAATGTGCATATTGCTACTGAAGATTGGGGTCAAGCATAGCCTTTCAAGGTTCATCCGGCGTTGCGCTATCGCAGACGACCGGTCTTGATTTAGCCGCAGACTGGCATAAACTGCGCGGCCGTTTTGCCTCCGGAAGCACTCCCTCATGTCTGACGTATCCCCGGCCCGCGCCCTCGGCATCGACTTCGGCACCTCCAACTCCACGGTCGGCTGGCACCGTCCGGGCGTCGAATCGCTGATCGCCCTGGAAGACGGCAAGATCACCCTGCCTTCGGTGGTCTTCTTCAACATCGAGGAACGTCGCCCGGTATACGGTCGTCTGGCCCTGCACGAATACCTGGAAGGCTACGAAGGCCGCCTGATGCGCTCGCTCAAGAGCCTGCTGGGCTCCAAGCTGATCAAGCACGACACCAGCGTGCTGGGCAGCGCCCTGCCGTTCAAGGACCTGCTGGGCATGTTCATCGGCGAGCTGAAAAAGCGCGCCGAAGCCGATGCCGGTCGTGAATTCGACCAGGTAGTGCTGGGCCGCCCGGTGTTCTTCGTCGACGAGGACCCGGCCGCCGACCAGGAGGCCGAAGACACCCTGGCCGAGGTCGCGCGCAAGATCGGCTTCAAGGACGTGTCGTTCCAGTACGAACCGATCGCCGCCGCATTCGACTACGAGTCGGGCATCGCCCGTGAAGAGCTGGTACTCATCGTCGATATCGGCGGTGGTACCTCGGACTTTACCCTGATCCGCCTGTCGCCCGAGCGCCACCAGGTGGACGAACGCCAGGACGACATCCTCGCCACTGGTGGCGTGCACATCGGCGGTACCGACTTCGACAAGCAGTTGAGCCTGCAAGGCGTGATGCCGCTGTTCGGCTACGGCAGCCGGATGAAGAGCGGCGCGCTGATGCCCACCAGCTACCACCTCAACCTGGCTACCTGGCACACCATCAACGCCCTCTACGCGCAGAAATCGCAGCTGGCCCTGGGCAGCATGCGCTACGACATCGAGGATACCCTGGGCATCGACCGCCTGTTCAAGCTGATCGAGCAGCGTGCCGGGCACTGGCTGGCGATGGAAGTCGAAGCCAGCAAGATCGAGCTGACCGACCGTAACAGCCGCCAGATCGACCTGGGCCGGGTGGAGCCGGCACTGACCGCCGAGCTGACCCGGGCCCTGTTCGAGGAAGCGATCGACGGTTTGCTGGAGCGGGTACGCGCCAGCGTGACCGAATTGCTGGCCAAGGCCGGCGTGAGCGAGAGCCAGGTCGACACAGTGTTCTTCACCGGTGGTTCCAGCGGTATTCCGGCACTGCGCAACAGCGTGGCGGCGATGCTGCCCAACGCGCGGCACGTGGAAGGCAACATCTTTGGCAGCATCGGCAGCGGCCTGGCGATCGAGGCGCGCAAGCGCTACGGCGCAGCCTGAGCCGAAGCCCCGCGACGGGGAGCTGGATCAGACCAGTTCCTCGCGCTTCAACTCGCTCTTCAGGTACGCGTAATAGATCGGCCCCGCCACCACCCCCGGCAGGCCGAACGCGGCCTCGAACACCAGCATCGCCAGCAGCAGCTCCCACGACTTGGCACTGATCTGCCCGCCGACGATCCGCGCGTTGAGGAAATACTCGACCTTGTGGATCACGATCAGGTAACCCAGCGCCGCCGCCGCCACCCAGAGCGACAGCGACAAGCCGACGATGGTAATCAGGGTGTTGGACATCAGGTTGCCGATCACCGGCAGCAATCCGAGCAGGAAGGTCAGCACGATCAGGGTCTTGGTCAGCGGCAGGTGCACGCCGAACAGCGGCAGCACCACAGCCAGGAAGATGCCGGTGAAGGTCGTGTTGAGCAGCGAGATCTTGATCTGCGCGAAGACGATGTTGCGAAACGCCTGCACCAGCAGGCTCAGGCGTTCGAACAGCGCCGCCGCCAATGGCTTGCGCCGGGACAGGTCGGGGATCCGTTGCAGGGCGATGATGGCGCCGAGGATCATGCCGATCAGCAAGGTCACGAACATGTGCGCCATGCCCTTGCCCACCAGTTGCAGGTCGCTCAGGTGGCTTCTGATCCAGTCGCCGATGGCCACCTTGAACTCCGCCGCGCTGGCCGGCAGGTAGCCTTCGATGAACGGCGGCAACTGGCCGCGGGCACGCTCGACCAGGGCCATGAACTTGTCCAGCGAGGCGCCGGGGTTCTCCGCCTCGTGCAACAGGAAACTGAAAGCGCCAGCGATCAGCAGGGTCAGGCTGCTGACCACCAGGGTGCCGAGCAACGCCACCGCCAGCCAGCGTGCGCGCTGCCCGGCGATCAGCGGCTGCAGCCGCGGGGTGAGCATGTTGACCAGCTCGAACACCAGCAGACCGGCGAGCAGGCTCGGCAGCAGCTTGAGAGGCAGGGCCAGCAACAGCCCGGCCATGACGATGATCCAGCTGGCCAGGGTGACCTGGCGGGAAGTGAAGGTCATACGGCCTCGACGGCAGACAGCGGAAAGACCCGCAGTCTGCCAGCCTTCACGGTAGAGGCATAGGCGCAGGTCATTTCTTCTTGAGGCAGTCGCTCATGAAGGTCTTGCGCTCGTCACCCTTGAGCGCCTTGGTGGTGGCGTCGGCGTTGCAGGTCTTCATCTTTTCCTGCTGGGTGGCAGGCTGGGACTTTTTCAGGCAGGTGCTCATGAACGCCTTGCGCTCGTCGCCCTTGAGCGCCTTGGCGGTGGCGTCGGCGTTGCAGGTCTTCATCTTTTCCTGTTGCGCGGTGGCGGCGAATCCTTGGCCGGCGATCAACATGCCCAACACCAGCAGAGGTACGTGCAGCAGCTTCATGGAGTGGTCTCCTTGTTCCCGCGCCCGATGCGCGGTCGTCGAGCTGAGTGTAGACAACAATTCTTACATCTCTGCCCGCGCCTGCCGCCGATACTGCTCCGGCGTGCACTGGGCCTGGCGCTGGAACATGGCAATGAATGCCGAGGCGCTGCTGTAGCCGAGGTCGAAGGCAATGGCCTGGATCGGCAGGCCTGCCTCCAGCGCTTCGATCGCGCGCAGGAAACGCAGGCGCAGGCGCCACTCGCCGAAGCTCATGCCCAGTTCACGCAGGAAGTGCCGGGCCAGGGTCCGCTCACTGACATGCACCTGCACAGCCCAGTCGGCCAGCGGGCGGTTGTCGCCGGGGTCGCCGTGCAGGGCCTCGAGCACCTGGCGCAGGCTGTCGCTGCGGGCGAACGGCAGGTAGCAGCTCTGGGTCGGAGCCAGGTGCAACTGGTCGATGAGCACCTGCACCAGACGCTGGTCGCGCTCATCCTGGGCGACCTTGAGGTCGCGGCGGGCGAAGTCGCCGAGGATGGCCTTGAGGATATCGCTGATCACCAGGCTGCAAGGCTCTGGCGGCAGGCCGGCGCACAGGCTGCGATCCAGGTAGACCGAGCGATAGACGATGGCCTGAGGGTTGTAGCAGCCGTGCTCGGTGCCTGGCGGTACCCACACCGCGTAGTGCGGCGGCGAGATGAAGCGCTGGCCCTCGACATCCAGGTGCATCAAGCCATGGGCGGCATAGTTGAGCTGGCCCCACGGGTGGCGATGCGGGGCACTGTGGGTGTCGGCGCCGAACTCGTCGTAGCGGAAGTACACCGGGGCGGGGAGCCGTTCGAAACGGGGAATGTCGAGGTATTTACGGGCCATCTGTCTGCTTCGCAGGGCGGATTGTCTGTATGGAAGTATAGGCATGTGGACAGACAGGCGATAATACCCGCCGCTATACCTCGTGGGCACGGGCTTGCCCCACTCCCACGAACCAACCGCAACTCGAGAGTCATCATGAACTACCTCTTCCCCCTCGTCGCCATCCTCATCTGGGCTGGCAACACCGTGGTCACCAAGATGTCCGCCGGCGCCAT
Organism: Pantoea sp. Cy-639; assembly: GCF_011752525.1. Classification (GTDB taxonomy): domain Bacteria; phylum Pseudomonadota; class Gammaproteobacteria; order Pseudomonadales; family Pseudomonadaceae; genus Aquipseudomonas. Next base: position 139,697 of record NZ_VWXI01000009.1, read on the forward strand.
CCAGCCCGCCGAGATCGGCTTCTATCGCTGGCTGCTGGCCGGCCTGCTGTTCACCCCGTTCCTGCTGCCCCAGGTCTGGCGCAACCGTGCGGCGATCCGCCCGCACCTGGGCAAGGTGTTCGTCCTCGGCGTGCTGGGCATGGCCATGTACCAGAGCCTGGCGTACTTCGCCGCCGGCATCACCAGCGCCACCAACATGGGCATCATCCTGTCGCTGATGCCGCTGATGTCACTGGCGCTGTCCATCGCCTGGCTCGGCCAGCGCCTGAGCTACGGCGCGCTGGCCGGAGCACTGGTGTCGTTCGTCGGCGTGCTCGAGGTGGTCTCCGCGGGCCAGCCGGCGACCTTGCTGCACCAGGGCCTGAACAGCGGCGACCTGCTGATGCTGGTAGCTACCCTGGCCTACGCGCTGTACAGCTTCCTGCTGAAGAAATGGCAATTGCGCCTGCCGCCGTTGCAACTGCTGTACCTGCAGGTGCTGGTGGCCATCCTGGTGCTGCTGCCGCTGTTCCTGCTGTCGCCGAAGACCGGCCTGAACGGCAACAACATCGGCCTGGTGCTGTATGCCTGCGTGCTGGCCTCGATGGTGGCGCCGCGGGTGTGGATGCAGGCCGTGCATCGCCTGGGCCCCAGCCGCACCACGCTGTTCTTCAACCTGCTGCCGGTGGTCACTGCGGTGATCGCCGCCGTGGTGCTCGATGAGCGCCTGGCCAGCTATCACCTGGTCGGTGGTGTGCTGACCCTGGTCGGCGTGCTGCTGGCCGAACGCTGGACCACGCCGGTACGCCGTTGACCGCAGGGGGAGCGCGATGCGCTCCTTTCGCGACACCAGGCCGCTCCTGCGGGGAGGTTCGCTCTTCTAGCAAGAGCAGCCTCGGGTTCGTCACAACCCGGCAGCCTTGAGCCGTGCCGCATGCTCGGTGAACAGCCGCACCGGCTCCGCGCCCTTGCCCACCGCACCGAGTGACTGGTTGACGATATCCAGGTGATCGAGCGGATAGTCATCGCCGATCACTTGCCCCAGGTGCGAACTGAAGCGCCCGACCATACCGTCGCACTGCCCCTTTTCACGCACGAAGCTGCGGGCGAACAGGCGGCAGAAGCGATTGCTCCCATCGAAGCGGTTCAAGCCTTGATCCGTACGCCCCGGCTGCAAGGTGCCGGACCAGGAGTAGTAACGCACGCCGTTCACCTGCGCCGGCCCCTCGCCGCCCCAGACCTCCGGCAGGCCCTGTGGATAGGCCTGGTTGAACAGCGCCACCCCGGCGCTGGTCAGCGACTGGTGCGAAGCGTGCACGTCGATCGGCAGCGGATCGCGGCGCCAGCCAGTTTCCAGCCAGCCCAGCAGTACTGCGAAGCCATGCAGCACGGCCTTGAGGATACGTCCTCGGGGCGAGTCGCCAGGCGCCGTGCGCTCAAGATGGTCGGCCAGTTCCGAGCCATGGTTCGGCCCTGCCACCGAGGTCACCGAAGCCACCCGCTCCGGTCGTTTCGCCGCCGCGTAGCGAGCGCTCAACGCGCCCTGGCTGTGGCCGATCAGGTTGACCTTCTGCGCCCCGCTGCGCTGGCAGATATCCTCGATGATGAGCAGCAGCTGCTCGCCACGCACCTCGCTGGCGTGCAAGGGCGACACCTGCACCGGGTACACCTGCGCGCCGCCTCGGCGCAACGCCGGAACGATGCCGAACCAGTAGGGATACACCAGCGCCCGCACGAAGCCGAGCATGCCCGGCACCAGTACCAGTGGATATCGCGTGGCCAGTTCCTGACTCATTGCCCCTGCCCTCTTGCGTGGACGACCGCGCCACACTAGCGCCCCGGCCAAGTCATGCGCAATCGAACTCCTGGCGCGCCGTGCGGTTCCAAGCAGAACAGACCTTGAGCAAGGAGCTGGACCATGTACAAGCGAACCCTGGCCATCCTGCTGGCAAGCGTGACCCTGAGCGCCTGTGGCAGCCGTCCGGAGAACCCGGTGGACTACGTCACCTACCGCAACGAACCCCTGGTCAAGCAGGTCGAGAACGGCATGACCATGCAGAAAGTCATCGCCATCGGCGGCAGCCCGTCGAGCGTGATCGACCTGCCTCACGGCGGCACCTGCAACAACTACGTGCTCAACCGCGACGGGCACCAGCAGCCCTACTACGTGCGCTTCGATGCCACCGGGCATGTCGACGCCAAAGGCTTCAAGACCTGCAAGCAACGCCAGCAAGACAGCGACGCCATCCACGGCGCATGACCACCCTGACCGTCTAGGAGATGAACATGAGCGTTGAACTGACCGATGTGAAGACCCTGCGCGAGCGTGCCCGCCAGCATGTCGAACAAGGCGCGGTGACCGAGGGTTACCACGCCGATCGCGAGAAGATCCTGCGCCTGCTCAACGAGTCGCTGGCCACCGAGCTGGTCTGCACCCTGCGCTACAAGCGTCACTACTTCATGGCCAGCGGCATCAAGGCCAGCGTCGCCGCCGCGGAGTTCCTGGAGCATGCCAACCAGGAGGCCGAACATGCCGACAAACTGGCCGAGCGCATCGTCCAGCTGGGTGGCGAACCGGACTTCAACCCGGACAACCTGAGCAAGCACTCCCATGCCCAGTACGTGGCCGGGCGCGACCTGAAGGAAATGGTGCTGGAGGACCTGGTGGCCGAGCGCATCGCCATCGACAGCTACCGCGAGATCATCCAGTACATCGGCGACAAGGACCCGACCACCCGACGCATCTTCGAGGACATCCTGGCCCAGGAAGAAGAACACGCGGACGATATGTCGGACCTGTTGCAAGGCTTGTGATCGCAATCGCGGGGCAAGCCCACTCCCCTGCTGATATCCCTGGGAGCGGGCCGGCCCCGCGATCAGGTCGCGAGATTCCGGTTACTTCCTGCCCTTGACCGCTGCCGGCGCCTTGCCGGCTTTCATCTGCTGCAACAGCGGCGTGCACTGGTTCGGCACATCGCCGCTGCTAGGGGCGATCAGCGCCAGCAGTCCCGCCGCCGGTCCGACCACCACGCCCAACGCCACCATCCCCGCGCCGCGCAGTGCCAGCGGCACTGCCTGCACGCCCGCGCTGGGCTTGGCGAACGGCCCACGCACGTACAGCGGCGAGCGCAACGAGAACAGCCGCACGCCCTTGGATTCCGGAGTGATCTTCAGGTCCAGCTGCTCGCTGGCGAAGTTGGCCGTGCCATTGATGTAGATGATCGCGTTCTCGGTGTCGAAGACGAACAGGCGAGTAGTGGCCAGGCCATCCTTGATACCCACGTCGGCCGCCGCGCAGTTGATCTTCACCTCCTCGTCACCGAACAGCTTGCCGATCACGTAGTTGCCCACGTTGAGCCCGGCGATCTCCATCAGGCCGCGGCTGATCGCGCCATCGTTCATCAACAAGCGCAGGGCGCCGCTGGAGGTGCCGAGCAAGGCCGCCACCGAGTTGCCGCGGCCACTGATATCGGCATCGCCGTTGAGCTCGCCGAAGCTGGTCTGCATCGGCGCGAATCCTGGGAACAACTGCTTGAGCTTGAAGCCACGGGCGGTCAGTTGGGCACGGCCCTGCATGGGCGCGCTGCGCCCGTCCAGGCGGATGTTGGCATCGAGGTTGCCGCCGGCCACACCGAAGCGCAGTGGCTCCAGGCGCAGCAGGCCATCTTCGAGGATCACATGGGCCGACAGGTCGTTGAACGGCAGTTTTTCGCTGTGCACGATGCGCTTGCCGGCGAAGGTCACGTCGGCATCCATCGACCGCCAGCGCTCGGTACGGAACTCCTCGACCGGCAGCACCTTGTCCGCCGGCTGTTTGCTGGCGCCGCCGCGGGCCTTCTGCTCGGTGTTGGAATCGGCGCCGATCAGCGGCGCGAGGTCCTTGAACAGCAATTGGCTGGAGACCAGGTTGCCGGACAGCTTCGGACGCGGCTGGCTGGCCACGAAGGCCAGGTCGCCATGAATGTCGCTGTCACCGATCTTGCCGTTGAAACCCTGGTAGCGGAACTGCGCCCCCTCGGCAGCGTGCAGGTTGGCGCTGAGGTGGCCATCGGTGGAATAGGCTGGCGTGTCCGGCAGGGTCACGCCAGTCAAGGGATAGAGGTTGCCCAGGCTGCTGCCGGAGAGTTTCAGGCGCAAGTCGAGGGCTCCGAGGTTGCGTGGGTCGGTCAGGGTCCCGGCCAAGGCGACGTGGCTGTCGCCGATGCGCACGTCGGCCTGCAGCGGAAACGGCTGGCTGGCATCCTGCAGCGCCAGCAGGCCGCCGATCTTGCCGGTGCCGGTGACGGCCAGCCCCTTGTAGCGCCCCTGCGCCTTGAAACCGAAGGCGTAGTCCTGGGCGTTGCCGACCTTCTCGGCACGGGCCTTGCCGACGATGTCGCTGAACGGCACCGGCTTGCCCAGCGGGTCGACCTGCACCTTCATGCTGGTCTTCAAGGTCTGGTCGTCGAAGCTGATGTTGCCTTGGTCGAAGCCAATGGCACCGATCTCCAGCTCCCACTTGGAGGGAGCTTCGTTCTCGTCCTTGGGACCAAAGTCGAAGACCCAGTTGGCCCGGCCGTCGGCCAGGCGCGTGAGGCTGGCGGCAGGCTTGACCAGATCGATACGGGGAATGCTGATGCGCTGGACAATCAACGGCAACGGTGCCAGACGGAACTCGACACGCTCGAGGCCTACCATGCGCGGTTCCTTGAGCCAGTCGGGGTTGCCCAGGGTCAGGTCCTCGGCGGTGAAATGCGGCCAGGGCACGAAGGCCCGCCAGCCACCCTCTTCAGGTTCGGTGCGCCAGTGCACGGCGAGGTTGCCATTGATCGCGAACGGCCGGTGCAGGGCCTCGGAGACCTTCTCGTTGAGCAGTGGCTTGACGCGGTTCCAGTCGAAGGTGGCGATCACCACCACCAGGATCGCCAGCAGGGTGGCCAGGGTGGCGAAGGTCCAGAGCAGGATTCTGGCAGGGCGCGTCATTGCATGGGTCTCCTGACGGCAAAACGGGCGGGGCGATGGCTCTCAGTATGTCGGACTGATGAAAACCCGTCGGGTTTAATCTGGCGCGCATGATAACGGAGTTTTTCCTGACGCCTTTCTCAGCTATTGGTCGACGCCGGGCTTGCCTGTTACCGGGCGAACGACGCCGCAGTTTTTCGGCATCACCGCTGTACCCGTTGATTCAGAGCCTGCGCAGCCGAGTATCAATGGCGTCGATTGTTACCATTATCCTGATGAACTTCTCTCTGGGGTTACCGGGCGTAGCATTGCCTCCATACCCACTTTCCCAGCCCCCCAGAGGAGCACCGAGATCATGAAACGCCAATTGCTGCTGAGCCTGACCCTTTCAGTTCTGGCCGCCAACGCCTTCGCCCTGCCGGCCGCCGAACAACACCTGAGCGCCGAATCGCACTCCAGCGCCGCCACGTTCTCGCAACCGCTGAACACCTTGGCCGAGGGTGGCGCCGAGCGTCTGCAGGAACGCGCAGGTCGCGTCGCCGAAGGTGGCTCGGATCGTCTGATCGAACGCAACAACCGCGTCGCCGAAGGTGGCTCGGACCGCCTGATCGAGCGCAACAACCGCGTCGCCGAAGGTGGCTCGGATCGCCTGATCGAACGCAACAACCGCGTCGCCGAAGGTGGCTCGGATCGCCTGATCGAACGCAGCCACCTGAGCTGATTGCCATGGCCAAGCACAACAGCCCGCCACGACACATCTGCTCGCCGCCAGGCCCGGTCCATTGACCGGGCTTTGTTTTTTTATCCAGAATGCCCAGCCGTACAGTCACAGAATCCCGCTCATGCTGCCGCGCGCCGAACAGAAGCTCCAAACCCGCCTGGCCCTGCTGGACGCCGCCTGCCAGCTCATGGAGAGCGGTCGCGGCTTCGGCAGCATCAGTCTGCGCGAAGTGGCCAAGGCCGCGGGCATCGTTCCCACCGGCTTCTACCGCCACTTCCCGGACATGGACGCCCTGGGCCTGGCCCTGGTCGCCGAGGTCGACACCACCTTCCGCCAGACCATTCGCCTGGTGCGCCAGAACGAGTTCGAACTCGGGGGTATCACCGATGCCTCGGTGCGCATCTTCCTCGACGTGGTCACCGCCCACCGTGCGCAGTTCCTGTTCCTCGCCCGCGAGCAGTACGGCGGCTCCCAGGCGGTGCGCCAGGCCATCGCGCGCCTGCGCCACGACATCAGCTCGGATCTGGCCACCGACCTGGCACTCATGCCACGCTGGCAGCACCTGGACGGCGCCGCCCTGGCGGTGATGGCCGACCTGGTGGTCAAGACGGTGTTCGCCACCCTGCCCGAGCTGATCGACAGCGATGATCCGACGAACCCTCAAGCCATGAGCCCGCAAGAGAAGATCACCCAGCAGTTGCGCTTCATCTTCGTTGGCGCCCGACACTGGCAAGGACTGGGCAACCCCGGCTAAGTGGCGGCCTGCCCTGCTCATCGTGGGGGCAGGCTGCCCCGCGATGGGCCCGAACAGCCAATCCACACTCCCAGTTCTGCTACCATGGCGCCCTGCCCGACCGTCCACGAGCGCCAGCATGCCCGACCCCCGCCCTGTATTGACCCGTTTCCGCCAGCATTTCGCCGAACGCATCGTGCCGCTGTGGCAAGGTCCGGGCTGGAACGCCGAAATGGCCCTGCCCTACGAGGCGCTCGATGCCGAGCACCGTCCCTTGCCGGTGCAGCGCTATCGGGCCATGGCCTGCGCCCGCCAGTTGTACCTGTTCAGCAGCCGCATCGAACAACCGGGCGCGGCCGAACGTGCAGCAGCGCTGTTCCGCTCGCTGCAGAAACATTTCCACGATGCCGAGCACGGCGGCTGGTTCTACAGCATCGACGCCCAGGGCAAGCCACTCGACCGGCGCAAGGACCTCTACACCCACGCCTTCATCGCCTTCGCCTGTGCCCATTACTGGGGCAAGGTCGGCGAAGGGCTGGTGGAAGCCACGCTCAATGGCGCGCTCGAAGTAATCCACGAGCAGTTCTCCCGCGACGACGGCCTGTACGAGGCCAGCCTCGGCGAAGACTGGTCCGACCTGGGCAGCGGCCCGTTGCAGAATCCGCAGATGCACCTGGCCGAGGCCTTCCTGCAAGTGCTGGCCGTGCGCGAGGACGACGAGGTACGCCAGGCGCTGCTGCAACTGTGCGATGCCCTGCAGGCGCACTTCATCGAACCGACCCACGGCCTGATGCTGGAAAAACCGCGTGGCGCTGTGGATAACTGGTTCGAGCCAGGGCACCAGTTCGAATGGTTCTACCTGCTGGATACTTCAGCATTGCTGCGCGAAACGCCGCTGCACGCCTCCATCGCGCGTGCCTTCGACTTCGCCGAACAGTGCGGCGTGAAGGGTTCGGCGGTACTGGCGATGCTGGATGCCAATGGCAAGGTCATCGACGCGACCCAGCGGGTCTGGGCCCAGGCCGAATACTTGCGGGCACTGGCCTTGCGACCCGGCAGCGAAGCGCAGCTGCTGGTACAGCTACAGGCTCTGGAGTCGCAGTTCCTGCATCACGGCGGTTGGCACGAATGCCGCGACGACGCGGGGGCGGTGAGCCGCCATGACATGCCCTCGACCACCCCCTATCACCTGGCAACCTGCCTGGAAAGCCTGCAGCGCCTGGTCTGACGCTGTCGCGGGGCAAGCCCGCTCCCACATTTCACCGGCGCGGGAGCGGGCTTGTCCGGCGATCATCGGTGTATCAACCCTTGGCCGAGCGATCGATCGAGAACCCTGCCCAGTCCTGGCTCACCGGCATCAGCTCGAGGCTGTTGATGTTGATGTGCGCCGGCTGGTTGAGGATCCAGAAGATGGTCTCGGCGATGTCCTGCGGCTGGATCGGCTCGGCGCCAGCATAGGTGGCGTCGTACTTGGCCTGGTCGCCGCCGAAACGCACCAGCGAGAACTCGCTCTCGCACAGCCCAGGTTCAATGTTGCTGACCCGCACCCCGGTCCCCCGCAGGTCGCAGCGCAGGCTCAGCGAGAACTGGCCGACAAAGGCCTTGGTGCCGCCATACACGTTGGCGCCCGGATACGGGTAGTTGCCCGCCACCGACCCGACATTGAGGATCGACGCACCGCGCCCATGGGCGATCAACCGCGGCAGCAACAGGCGAGTGGTGTACATCAGGCCCTTGATGTTGGTGTCGACCATGGTCTCCCAGTCATCCAGGCTGCAGTTCTGCGCCGCATCGACTCCCAGCGCCAGGCCTGCGTTGTTGACCAGGCCCTGCAGCTTGTCGAAGCTCGGCGGCAGGCTGGCGATGGCGGCTTCCATCGCCTGGCGGTCGCGTACGTCGACCACCAGGCCGTGCACCTCGGTCTTGGCCGACAGCTGCGCGCACAGCGCATCCAGGCGTTCCTTGCGACGGCCGGTGAGCACCAGTTTCCAGCCGGCGTCGGCGAATCGGCGGGCGGTGGCCTCGCCAAAACCGGAAGTCGCGCCAGTGATGAATACGGTGGACGTCATGCTCTTCTCCTTAGCTGTGGATTATTCGTCGGCAGGCCCCGCAGCATGCCCGGCGCCGTCGTTGCCGACAACTGTCCCTGTGTCTGGACAAAAAATGAACAACGCCGGGAAAGCCCTATGCTAGAGGGTCCAGGCCAGACTATGCGCATCTTATCCACAAGGCTTTCCCCACAGATTGGGGGCAACTCATCAGCCTGGCGGAAGCGTTTACCTGCCTGGGGTCCTGTGGAAATCTTTCGATGATGGCTACACGCCTTCAAATACGGCGCTTGCGACCGTCTGTCCAAGGCTTTTTCACAGAGTTACCCACAGATAGCGGGCAGCCATTGAGCACCTCGTCCAACGGCTGGAAAAGCGTGATAAATCAGCTACAAAGGTCGATTGATCAAAAAACGAGCAACACCTTGGATGCCTTGATAATCCTGGGCTTGCGCGAGGTGCCACCATGTTTTCCACAGGCGGTTCCACATAATCCGTGGAAAGTTTTCCAGCTGTGGAAACAAGGGCTTGCGTGAAGGTCCTAGCGTGGGTCGAGAAAGATATGCGACAAGTTGTCCACATCTGCTGGCACACCTGAAAAGCATCGCGGGGCAAGCCCGCTGCCACGAATAGCCTGCATGGCGTTCGTGGCAGCGGGCTTGCCCCGCGACAGGAGCTCAGTGCCCGCCGAGATAGGCGTTGCGCACCTCCTCGTTGGCCAGCAGCTCCTGCCCGGTCCCGGTCATGCGAATCTGTCCGTTGACCATCACATAGGCACGATCCGACAGCTTCAGCGCATGGTTGGCGTTCTGCTCGACCAGGAAAATGGTCATCCCGGTCTTGGCCAGCTCACGCAGGGTCGCGAAGATCTGCTTGACCACGATCGGCGCCAGCCCCAGCGACGGTTCATCGAGCAACAGCAGTTTCGGTCGGCTCATCAGCGCCCGGGCAATCGCCAGCATCTGCTGCTCGCCACCGGACATGGTCATCGCCCGCTGGTTGCGCCGCTCCTCGAGCCGTGGGAACAGCTCGTACATGCGCTGCATGTCTTCAGCCGCGTACTTGTCGCCGATCGGGATGGTGCCCATCATCAGGTTCTCCTCGACGGTCATGTCGGGGAACACCCGGCGCCCCTCCGGCGACTGGGCGATGCCGTTGGAGGCAATGTAGTGCGAGGACTTGCGGGTAATGTCGGTGCCGCGGTAGACGATCTGCCCGGACGCTGCGCGAGGCTGGCCGAAGATCGACATCAACAGCGTCGACTTGCCCGCGCCGTTGGCGCCGATCAGGCTCACCGTCTCGCCCTCGTCGATATGCATCGAGACCTTCTTCAATGCCTGGATCGGCCCATAGAACACGTCCAGGTCCTTCAGTTCGAGAATGGGTGCACTCATACCAGCTCCTCTTCGTCGGCACCCAGGTAGGCGGCGATCACCGTCGGGTTGTTGCGGATCTCCTGTGGCGCGCCCTCGGCGATCACGTTGCCGTGGTCGAGCACGACGATATGGTCGGAAATGCTCATGACCATGCCCATGTCATGCTCGATCAGCACCACGGTGATGTCGTGCTCGTCGCGTAGCACACGGATCATCCGGCTCAGCGCCTCGGTTTCATGCGGGTTGAGGCCGGCGGCCGGCTCGTCCAGGCAGATGATCTTCGGCCGCGTGCACATGGCCCGGGCGATCTCCAGGCGGCGCTGCTGACCGTAGGAAAGCTCGCCGGCCAGGCGATTGGCGCAATCGACCAGATCGACCACCTCCAACCAGTAGAAGGCATGGTCCAGCGCGTCGCTCTCGGCCTTGCGATAGCCAGGCGTGTTGAGCACGCCAGCCAACAAGTTGCGGTTGACCCACATGTGCTGGGCCACCAGCAGGTTCTCCACCACCGACATCTCCCGGAACAGGCGAATGTTCTGGAAGGTGCGTGCCAACCCGGCCCGATTGACCAGGTGGGTACCGCCGAACATCTTGTAGTACATACGGCTGGCGAAGCGCGCCGGGGACACGAAGTCCACCGCCTGGAAGCGCTCGCCGAGCAGTTGGATGACGTTGGTGCTGGTGCCGCGCACGTTCAGTTCGATGCGCCCGCCACTGGCCTTGTAGAAACCGGTCAGGCAGTTGAACACCGTGGTCTTGCCGGCGCCGTTGGGGCCGATCAGGGCGAAGATCTGATTGCGCCTGACCTTCAGGCTGACATCGCTGAGCGCCTTGATCCCACCGAACTGCATCATCAGGTTGTCGACCGACAGAATGATATCGTCGCTCATGGCGCCACTCCTTTACGCGGGACCACACCGGTACGGCTGATGCGGATCAGCCCACGCGGTCGCCAGATCATCATCAGCACCATCAGCACGCCGAACAACAGCACCCGGTATTCGGAGAAGCTGCGCAGCAGTTCCGGCGCCACGGTCAGCACGAAGGCCGCGATCACCACGCCCACGGTCGAGCCCATGCCGCCAAGCACGACGATGGCGAGGATCAGTGCCGACTCGAAGAAGGTGAACGACGACGGGTTGACGAAGCCCTGGTAGGTGGCGAAGAACACCCCCGCCAGGCCCGCGGTGGAGGCGCCCAGGGTGAATGCCGAGAGCTTGACCAGCACATGGTTCAGGCCCATCGAGCGACAGGCGATCTCGTCTTCGCGCAGCGCTTCCCAGGCGCGCCCGACCGGCATGCGCGTCAAGCGGTGCTTGATGTACAGCACCGCCAGCACCACCAGGAACAGCACCGCATAGATGAACACGAACTTGAGATTGGCGTTGTACTCGAAGCCGAAGAACTCGTGGATCGGCACCCCGCCATCCTTGGCCCGGCGGCCGAATTCCAGGCCCAGGAAGGTCGGTGACGGCGCAGGCATGCCGTTGGGGCCGCCAGTGAACGACAACCAGTTGTTCAGCACCAGGCGGATGATCTCGCCGAAGCCAAGGGTGACGATCGCCAGGTAGTCGCCATGCATGCGCAGCACCGGGAAGCCGAGGATGCAGCCCGCCAGCGCCGCGGCGATGGCCGCCAGCGGTAGCACGCTCCAGAAGCCCAGGCCCAGGTACTGGTAGCCCAGGGCCAGACCGTAGGCGCCGATGGCGTAGAACGCCACGTAGCCCAGGTCGAGCAACCCGGCCAGGCCGACCACGATGTTCAAGCCCAGCCCCAGCAACACGTAGATCAGGCCGAGGATGACCACGGTCAGCAGGTACTTGTTGGCGAATACCGGGAACACGATGGCGATCACGATCAGTGCCGGAATGATGTAGCGCAGGCGCGACTTGTAGTTCGGCGCCAGCACGTGGACACCCGAACCACCACTGTCGAACCCTTGCTGCAGGCGCTGCCCGGTGGCGGTCTGCAGGAACAGGCTGAGCACGAAGCGCCCGAGCATCACCGCGCCGACCAGCCAGGCGACGCGGCGCGGCTCGGCGTTGAAGCTGTAGCCGTCGAGCACCACGCCGACGACAGGACCAAAGACGATCAGGGCCAGCATGCCGGCGACCAAGGTCTCCAGCAGACTGCGTTTGAGATCGAAAGTGTTGCCAGGCGATGCGCAGGCAGTATTGGCAGCGGACATGTTCACACCTTAGCCACGAGCGGGCGGCCCAGCAGGCCCTGGGGCCGGAAGATGAGGATCATCACCAGCAGCGAGAAACTGAACACGTCCTTGTAGTCGGAATTGATCAGGCCGGAGAACAGCGATTCGGAGATCCCCAGGATGATCCCGCCGAGCATTGCTCCCGGCAGCGAGCCGATGCCGCCGAGCACTGCGGCGGTGAAGGCCTTGATGCCGATGATGAAGCCGGCATAGAAGTCGAAGGTGCCGTAGTTCATGGTGATCAGCACCCCGGCCAATGCCGCCATCACCGCGCCGATGACGAACACATAGGAGATCACCCGGTCGGTGTTGATCCCCAGGATCGAGGCCATCTTGCGGTCCTGCTGGGTGGCCCGGCACATGCGCCCGAGCTTGGTGTACTTGATCACGTAGGTGAGCAGGCCCATGCCGACGAAGGCCGCGACGAGGATGAAGATCTTGGTGTAGGTCAACTGCACGAAGCCGCTGCCGACATCGATGCGCCAGGCACCTTCGAGCAGCGTCGGCACGCCCTGCTGGCGGGCGCCCTGGCTGATCTGCGCGTAGTTCTGCAGGATCAGCGAAATGCCGATGGCGCTGATCAGCGGCGCCAGGCGGGTGGAGTTGCGCAAGGGTCTGTAGGCGATGCGCTCGATGGTGAAACCGTAGACGCCGGTGACGACCACCGTGAACAACAAGGTGCCGAGCATCAGCAGGGGGAAGGACTCGATGCCGAAGTAGGCCAGCAATGCCAGGCTGATCGCCGCGAGGTACGCGGAGATCATGTACACCTCGCCGTGCGCGAAGTTGATCATGCCGATGATGCCATAGACCATGGTGTAGCCGATGGCGATCAGGCCGTAGACCGACCCGAGGGTCAGGCCGTTGACCAGTTGCTGCAGGAAAATACCATCCATAACGCAATCTCACCTGATGGAGATTGCACGAGCGCCGACCACGGTGGGCCCAGGTACAGCGGCCCTCGCAGCGCAGAACTGTGCAGATCTACTGACAATGACAGGTACCGCGGGGCAACGGCCCGGGGCATGGCGCGCCCGGGCCGGATGCCATTGTTATTTTTGTTTTTCCAGCTGGTGGTACTTGCCGTTGGCATCCCACTGGTAGACCACGTAGTCGGAGACTTTCAGATCGCCCTTCTGGTCCCATTCCTTCTTGCCCATGACGGTCTCGACCGGGTTGGCCTTGAGCCACTTGGCGGCGTCTTCGCCCTTGTTCGACTTGGCGCCGTTGAAGGCCGCGGCCAGGGCCTGGATCGAGGCGTAGGCATACAGGGTGTAGCCCTCCGGCTCGGTGCCGGCCTTGCGGAACTCTTCGACCACCGACTTGCTCTCTGGCAACAGGCGCGGGTCGGCGCCGAAGGTCATGTACACGCCATCGACGTACTGGGCCCCACCGGCAGTCGTCACCAGCTCGTCGGTGACGATGCCGTCGTCGGACATGAACTTGACGTCTTTGAGGCCCTGCTCGCGCAGTTGGCGTACCAGCGGGCCGGCTTCCGGGTGCAGGCCACCGAAGTAGACGACATCGGCACCGGCGGCGCGGATCTTGGTGACCACGGCGCTGAAGTCCTTCTCGCCGCGGGTCAGGCCCTCGTACAGCACCGGCTTGACGCCGCGCTTCTCCAGTTGCGCCTTGGTCGCGTCGGCCAGGCCCTGGCCGTAGGTGTCCTTGTCGTGCAGCACGGCGACCTTCTTGCCTTTGAGCACGTCGACGATGTAGTTGCCGGCGACGATGCCCTGCTGGTCGTCGCGCCCGCACATGCGGAACATCGCCGACAGGCCGCGCTCGGTGACCTGCGGGTTGGTCGAGCCGGGGGTGATGGCGATCACACCAGCCTCGTCATACACCTCGGAGGCCGGGATGGTGTTGGAGGAGCAGAAGTGGCCGACCACGCCGGCGACCTTGTCCTGGTCGACCAGGCGGTTGGCCACGGCCACCGCCTGCTTGGGCTCGCAGGCGTCATCGCCCTTGACCAGGACGATCTTCTCGCCGTTCACGCCGCCGGCTGCGTTGATCTTGTCGGCCGCCGCCTGGGCACCTTTCATGTACTGCTCGCCAAACGCTGCGTTGGCCCCGGTCATCGGGCCAGCGACGCCGATCTTGAGATCGGCCTGAACATACGAAGAAACACCCAGGGCCGTGGCGACAGCCAGGGCCAGGAAACCTTTCTTGTAAAACGTCTGCGACATGAGGTGGTGCTCCTAGAGTATTTTTTTTGGTTGGCACTACAACTTCTCAGCCCTGTGCTCTGAGCAAGGGCCGTGCCAGTGGTTTTGTCTTCTGGGAAAACACACGATGAGGGGTTGGGCGAGGCGACCGACGGCCTTTTCTTTATTGAGCGTGCAACCGTCTGCCGTGAGGCAAGCGCTACCGAAATGCCTAGACAAGGAGCAACCGCCGAGCGCCATCATTGCAACCCTTGCGAGTGTTAACGTGCAACCGCCCTGTAACAGCGGACGTCACCGAAGTGCACACCGCTGGTGCGCGACTGCTACAGGCGGCACCTTTAAAAGGCTAGCTGGCGCACGGAAAATTACCTGCCAAGCGCCTGAGCGTCGGACACATGGGAGCGGGCTTGCCCCGCGATCTGGCCACATGCAAAGCAAAAGGCTGGCACAATAGCCGCCATTGCCCGCCTGGAGCCGCCCCCTGATGAGCGAGAGCGCATTCGCCGAGCGCATCGTGCACAACCTGCTCGACACCGATTTCTACAAACTGACGATGATGCAGGGCGTCCTGCACAACTACCCGGACGCCGACGTCGAATGGGAGTTTCGCTGTCGCAACGGCGAGGACCTGCGCCCCTACCTGGGCGAGATCCGCAACCAGCTCGAACTGCTCAGCGACCTTACCCTGGACGATGGCCAGCTGGGCTTTCTCGAGCGCATCAGTTTCCTCAAGCCAGACTTCCTGCGCTTCCTGCGCCTGTTCCGCTTCAACCTGCGCTACGTGCGCCTGGGGATCGAGAACGACCAGCTGAGCCTGCGCCTGCGTGGCCCCTGGCTGCACGTGATCCTCTTCGAAGTACCGCTGCTGGCAATCATCAGCGAGGTACGCAACCGCCATCTGCACCCGCGCATGCGCCTGTCCGAGGCCCGCGACCAGTTGCACCGCAAGTTCGACTGGCTGCGCGCCCACGCCAGCGACGACGAACTGGCCGAACTGCAGGTGGCCGACTTCGGTACCCGCCGGCGCTTTTCCAGTCGGGTCCAGGAAGACGTGGTCCGGGTGCTGCGCGACGAGTTCCCCGGACGCTTCGTCGGCACCAGCAACGTCGACCTGGCCTGGAAGCTCGACATCAAGCCGCTGGGCACCATGGCCCACGAATGGATCATGGCCCACCAGCAGCTCGGCCCGCGGCTGATCGACAGCCAGATCGCCGCGCTGGACTGCTGGGTTCGCGAGTACCGCGGCCTGCTCGGCATCGCCCTGACCGACTGCATCACCATGGATGCCTTCCTGCGCGATTTCGACCTGTACTTCGCCAAGCTGTTCGACGGCCTGCGCCACGACTCCGGCGAGCCGGTGGCCTGGGCGGAAAAGGCCATCGCCCACTACCAGAAACTGGGCATCGACCCGATGACCAAGACCCTGGTGTTCTCCGACGGCCTCAACCTGACCCGCTCGCTGGAGATCTTCCGGGCCCTGCGCGGACGCATCAACGTGAGCTTCGGCATCGGCACCAACCTGACCTGCGACATCCCCGGTGTGGCGCCGATGAACATCGTGCTAAAAATGACCGACTGCAACGGCTCACCCGTGGCGAAGATCTCCGACGAAGCCGCCAAGACCCAGTGTCGCGACGAGAACTTCGTCGCCTACATGCGTCATGTATTCAAAGTCCCCAGCAAGGAGTAACCCATGCAAGCCGTACAGCAAGAGATTGCCCGGGCACTCAAGGTGCAGCCACCGTTCGCCGATGCCGCCGCCCTCGAGAAGGACGTCACCCGGCGCGTGGCCTTCATCAAGGACTGCCTGAACAACGCCCGGCTCAAGACCCTGGTACTGGGCATCAGCGGCGGGGTCGACTCGCTGACCGCCGCCCTGCTCGCCCAGCGTGCCATCAACGAGCTGCGCAGCGAGACCGGTGACCCGGCCTACCGCTTCATCGCCGTGCGCCTGCCCTACCATGTGCAGCACGATGAGCACGACGCCCAGGCCTGCCTGGACGTGATCAAGGCCGACGAGGTGCACACCATCGATATCGCGCCTGCGGTGAAGGCCCTGGCTGCCGAGGTGCAGGAACTGAAGAACGGCTCGCCGAGCCTGGTGGACTTCGTTGTCGGCAACGTCAAGGCGCGCACGCGCATGGTTGCCCAGTACACCGTCGCCGGCGCCCGCGCAGGCCTGGTGATCGGCACCGACCACGCCGCCGAGGCGGTGATGGGCTTCTTTACCAAGTTCGGTGATGGCGCCTGCGACCTGGCGCCGCTGAGCGGCCTGGTGAAGAACCAGGTACGGGCCATCGCACGCAGCTTCGGCGCACCGCAGGCACTGGTGGAAAAGGTACCGACCGCGGATCTGGAAGACCTCGAGCCGGGCAAGCCGGACGAAGCATCCCACGGCGTCACCTACCAGCAGATCGACGCGTTCCTGCATGGCGAGGCAGTGAGCCAGGAGGCGTTCGACATCATCGTCGCCACCTACCGCAAGACCCAGCACAAGCGCGAGCTGCCGTTCGCGCCTTGATGAACTTGTGGAAACAACTGTGGGAGCGGGCTTGCCCGGCGATGACGTTGGTGGATTCACCATCGCCATCGCCGGGCAAGCCCGCTCCCACAAGGGTACTGCGTCAGGCGTCGCTTACTTGACGACGACCTTGCCCTTCATCATCGAGATGTGGCCCGGGAAGGTGCAGAAGAAGCTGTAGTCGCCACCGGCTTCCAGCTTCGAGGTGTCGAGCTTGATTTCGGTTTCCTTCTCAGGCGCGCCGATCATCTTGGTGTGAGCGATGATCGCGGCGTTGTCGCCCTTGATGTAGTCCTTTTCCAGACCCTGCGACATGCCTTCGGTGGCGATGGCCTGCATGTCGGCGGTCTTGCTGATCACCAGGTTGTGGCCCATGACGTTCTTCGGCAGGCTGCCGGAGTGGGTCAGTTTGACGGTGAACTCCTTGCAGCTCTTGTCGACGGTGAATTCCTTGGTGTTGTAGGACATCTGGTCGGTCGAGTCGACAGTCACCGAGCATTCGGCTGCGAAGACAGAGGCACTGGCGAGGGTCAGCAGGGATACCGCTACAGCTTTCGCAAACATCATGAATCTCCTTGGCAGGGTTTTATCACTTGCGAGACTGCCTGAATCCGGAACGTCCGTCCCTGATATGGGTCAAGGGCCGTCAAGGGTTCAGGCAGTTGATTTGTTCAATGGATTGTATACAACCAATCAACGTGCACATCATGCCCTCTTACTGGACGATGGGACAACCTCTCATTTAGGAGTAACCGTGATGACCTTGAACAGCCTGATGCGTGGCCTGCTGGCCGCCTATGCCAGCGGTGCCACCGGCGCGGCGGTCTGCGAGTTCGCCCGCCCCGAGTGAATCGGCGCTTGGAAGCGACAGGCTTGCACCTTACCCTGTGCGCCAGTGAAGGGAGATAAGCAATGCCTGTACGTTCCGTGTGTGTCTTCTGTGGCGCCAGCATCGGCGCCAATCCCGCCTACCGCGAAGCCGCCGTCGCCTTGGGCGAAGCCATTGCCCGTCGTGGCCTGACGTTGGTCTACGGCGGTGGCGCGGTGGGCCTGATGGGCACTGTCGCCGACGCTGCCATGGCCGCCGGCGGCGAGGTGATCGGCATCATTCCCGAAAGCCTGATGAACGCCGAAATCGGCCACAAGGGCCTGACTCGCCTGGAGGTGGTGGACGGCATGCATGCGCGCAAGGCGCGCATGGCCGAGCTCAGCGATGCCTTCATTGCCCTGCCGGGCGGCCTGGGCACGCTGGAGGAGCTGTTCGAGGTGTGGACCTGGGGTCAGTTGGGCTATCACGCCAAGCCGCTGGGGCTGCTGGATGTGAACGGTTTCTATGCAAAGCTTGGCGGGTTCCTCGACCATATCGTCGAAGAGGGCTTCGTGCGGCCGCAACATCGGGCGATGCTGTTGCTCGGGGAGCAGCCGGAGGCGCTGCTGGATGGAATGGAGAGCTTCGTTGCGCCGGTGGCGCCGAAGTGGGTAGACAAAAAGCCGGATTGAAGGCTGCAATCCTGGGACCGCTTCGCGACACAAGGCCGCTCCTGCAGGTAATCACGTTCGCCTGCAGGAGCAGCCTTGTGTCACGAAAGGGCTGCACGGCAGCCCCGGAATGGATCAGTCAGCGCGGAATGACAGGCTGACGCGGCTTCTTGCCCTTGCCACCCTTGGCGGCTTCCTTGCGCTCCTTGGCCGCCTGCTGGTTGCGGGCGAACGCTTCGGCCTTGGCTTTCTCGCGCTTGTCCCACGGCTTGCTGCCATCGCTGGCGCGCGGCGGCAGGCCGGTGTGCTGGGTGAGGACCTTCTGCTCCTTGGCCACCTTGTGGCTGCCGGCCGGCGTCGAGTTCTTGCGGCGCGCGCTCTGGTAGCTGTCGGTCTGCGGCTGGTGCAGCGGGATCAACTGGTGCTTGCCCGGCCCGATCAGGTCGGCGCGCCCCATGCGCTGCAGCGCCTCGCGCAGCATCGGCCAGCCCTTCGGATCGTGGTAGCGCAGGAACGCCTTGTGCAGGCGACGCTGCTCCTCGCTCTTGACGATCTCAACGCCTTCGCTCTTGTAGGTGACCTTGCGCAGCGGGTTCTTGCCCGAGTGATACATGGCGGTCGCCGAGGCCATCGGCGACGGATAGAACGCCTGCACCTGGTCGGCGCGGAAGCCGTTGCCCTTGAGCCACAAGGCCAGGTTCATCATGTCTTCGTCGGTAGTGCCCGGGTGGGCGGCGATGAAGTACGGGATCAGGTACTGCTCCTTGCCCGCTTCTTTCGAGAACTTCTCGAACATGCGCTTGAAGCGGTCGTAGGTGCCGATGCCCGGCTTCATCATCTTGTCCAGCGGACCGCGCTCGGTGTGCTCCGGCGCGATCTTCAGGTAGCCGCCAACGTGGTGGGTGACCAGCTCGCGCACGTACTCCGGCGACTCCACCGCCAGGTCGTAGCGCAAGCCCGAGGCGATCAGGATCTTCTTCACCCCTGGCAGGGCACGGGCCTTGCGGTACAGCTCGATCAGCGAGCTGTGGTCGGTATTGAGGTTCTCGCAGATGCCCGGGAACACGCACGACGGCTTGCGGCAGTGCTTCTCGATGTCGTGGCTCTTGCAGGCGATGCGGTACATGTTGGCGGTCGGGCCGCCCAGGTCGGAGACCACGCCGGTGAAGCCCGGCACCTTGTCGCGCATCTCCTCGATCTCGTGGAGGATCGACTCATGGGAGCGGTTCTGAATGATCCGGCCCTCGTGCTCGGTGATCGAGCAGAAGGTGCAGCCGCCGAAGCAGCCACGCATGATGTTCACCGAGAAGCGGATCATCTCGTAGGCCGGAATGCGCTCCTTGCCATAGGCCGGGTGCGGGATACGTGCGTAAGGCATGCCGAACACGTAGTCCATTTCCTCGGTGGTCATGGGAATGGGTGGCGGGTTGAACCACACGTCCACTTCGCCATGCTTCTGCACCAGGGCGCGGGCGTTGCCCGGGTTGGTCTCCAGGTGCAGCACGCGGTTGGCGTGGGCATAGAGCACCGGGTCGTTGCGCACCTTCTCGAACGACGGCAGGCGGATCACCGACTTCTCGCGGGTCACGCTCGGACTGTCGAGAATCTGCACCACCTTGGCTTCGTTCGGGTCTTCCTGGTCGCCCTTGGCCTGCTCGATGGCGCAGGCCTGGGTGTCCTGGGTATTGACGTACGGGTTGATGATCTTGTCGACCCGCCCCGGACGGTCGATACGGGTGGAATCGATCTCGAACCAGCCTTCGGGGGTGTCGCGACGGATGAACGCGGTACCGCGTACATCGGTGATCTTCTCGATACGCTCACCCTGGGACAGGCGCTGGGCCACCTCGACGATCGCGCGCTCGGCGTTGCCGTACAGCAGGATGTCGGCGCTGGCGTCGATCAGGATCGAATGACGCACCTTGTCCTGCCAGTAGTCGTAGTGGGCAATCCGGCGCAGCGAGGCCTCGATGCCGCCGAGCACGATCGGCACGTGCTTGTAGGCCTCCTTGCAGCGCTGGCTGTATACCAGGCTGGCGCGGTCCGGGCGCTTGCCGGCCAGACCGCCGGGGGTATAGGCGTCGTCGGAGCGGATCTTCTTGTCCGCGGTGTAGCGGTTGATCATCGAGTCCATGTTGCCCGCCGCGACGCCGAAGAACAGGTTCGGCTCGCCGAGCTTCATGAAGTCGTCCTTCGACTGCCAGTTCGGCTGGGCGATGATGCCCACGCGGAAGCCCTGGGCCTCCAGCAGGCGGCCGATGATGGCCATGCCGAACGAGGCATGGTCGACGTAGGCATCCCCGGTCACGATGATGATGTCGCAGGAATCCCAGCCGAGCTGATCCATCTCCTCCCTGCTCATGGGCAGGAACGGTGCCGGTCCGAAGCATTCGGCCCAGTACTTGGGATAGTCGTAGAGTGGTTTGGCTGCTTGCATGTCAGTGACCGGTTCTGGTGTGCAGGGAAATCGCGGGCGCGGAATATAGCACAAATTTTGATCAAGTCCGACGATGGTGGTCGGATTCACAGAGGGGGCGGATGAATACCGTGGGAGCGGCGCTGCGTCGATCCCACGCCCCGCCCCCAGCAGGCGCCTTGCCTGCCTGTTATTCGTCGTCGTCGAAGTTGTACATGCCCGGGGCGAGGTTCTCGAACCGGGTGTACTTGCCGATGAAGGCCAGGCGGATAAAGCCGATGGGACCGTTACGCTGCTTGCCGATGATGATCTCGGCCACGCCCTTGTGCTCGGTCTCCGGGTGGTACACCTCGTCGCGGTAGACGAACATGATCACGTCGGCGTCCTGCTCGATCGCACCGGATTCACGCAGGTCGGAGTTGACCGGACGCTTGTTCGGGCGCTGCTCCAGCGAGCGGTTGAGCTGCGACAGGGCGATCACCGGGCAGTTGAACTCCTTGGCCAGGGCTTTCAACGAGCGGGAGATCTCGGAAATCTCGTTGGTCCGATTGTCACCGGCAGACCCCGGGATCTGCATCAGCTGCAGGTAGTCGACCATGATCATGGCGATCTCGCCGTGCTCACGGGCCAGGCGCCGGGTCCGCGCACGCATTTCCGACGGGCTGATACCCGCGGTGTCGTCGATGAACAGCTTGCGGTCGTTGAGCAGGTTCACCGCCGAGGTCAGGCGCGGCCAATCGTCGTCGTCCAGCTGGCCGGAACGGACCTTGGTCTGGTCGATACGGCCAAGCGACGAGAGCATACGCATGACCAGCGATTCGCCGGGCATCTCGAGGGAGAACACCAGCACCACCTTGTCGCTGCGCAGCACGGCGTTTTCCACCAGGTTCATGGCGAAGGTGGTCTTGCCCATCGATGGACGGCCGGCAACGATGATCAGGTCGGCCGGCTGCAGGCCGCTGGTCTTCTCGTCCAGGTCGGTGTAGCCGGTAGAGATGCCGGTGATGTCGCTGTCGGAGTTGAACAGCGTGTCGATGCGGTCGATGGCCATGGTCAACAGCTCGTTGACCCCCACCGGTCCACCGGTCTTCGGCCGCGCCTCGGCGATCTGGAAGATCTGCCGCTCGGCGTCGTCGAGGATCTCCTCGGCGTTGCGTCCCTGCGGGTTGAAGGCGTTGTCGGCAATGTCGGTACTGATGCTGATCAGTTGGCGCAACGTCGCCCGCTCGCGAATGATCGCGGCGTAGGCCTTGATGTTGGCCACCGACGGGGTGTTCTTGGCCAGCTCGGCCAGGTAGGCCAGGCCGCCGACCTGGGTCGACAGGCCTTCCTTGTCCAGCTGCTCGTGCAGTGTCACCACGTCGAACGGTTGGTTCTGATCCGCCAGCTTGTGGATGGCGCGGAAGATCAGGCGGTGGTCATGCCGGTAGAAGTCACCGTCCGAAACCTGGTCCAGTACCCGCTCCCAGGCGTTGTTGTCCAGCATCAGGCCACCGAGCACGGCCTGTTCGGCCTCGATGGAATGCGGCGGCACCTTCAGGGCAGAGGTCTGCAGGTCGAGTTGTTCGGTAGGGGTGATCTCGTTCATGGCCACGAAAGAATTCTGCTAGATGAAAAAGACAAAGGGCACGGCCTGTGAAGAACAGGACCGTGCCCGATGTTAACCGCCTGGCCCGCGAGGGGCCAGCCGATCAGCGCAGCTTAGGCAGCTACGACGACCACGCGTACGGTGGCTTCAACGTCGCTGTGCAGGTGCACGGCTACGTCGTATTCGCCAACCTGACGGATGGTGCCGTTCGGCAGACGAACTTCAGCCTTGGCCACTTCAACGCCGGAGGCGGTCAGGGCGTCAGCGATGTCGTGGGTGCCGATCGAACCGAACAGCTTGCCTTCGTCGCCAGCGGTGGCAGTGATGGTCACTTCCAGCTCGGCCAGTTGGGCAGCGCGGCTTTCAGCCGAAGCTTTCTTGTCTGCTGCAGCCTTTTCCAGCTCGGCGCGGCGCTCTTCGAACGCGGCCAGGTTGGCGGCGTTGGCAACGGTGGCCTTGCCGAATGGCAGCAGGTAGTTACGGCCGTAACCGGCCTTAACGTTTACTTTGTCGCCCAGGTTGCCCAGGTTGGCGACTTTTTCCAGCAGGATCAGTTCCATTTGGTAAAACCTCTTAACTTTTAACCTTCACCGTTCGCGGAATCGTCACCCTGCGAAGGGGACTTGCGACCGCGAAAATCAATCAGGCTGTCGACAATGGCCAGAACCACGAGCAACGGATAGATCAACTGCATGACCAACGGCAACGTCACGTACAGCCCCACCAGCCAGAATCCGGCCAGTCGCCCTTGTGCCACCAGCCCATGAATCAGGGCGATGGCCGTGAGCACGAGCACCAGGCTGGAGGCCGATGCCAGCACGATGAACTGCGATCCGAGGAACGGACCCAGCACCATCAGCGACACCAGTACCAACATCGGTACTCGCGGCAGTCTCATCTCGCGAAACTCGCGACCGAAACCACCCGGGTTGTACAACGCCGCCTGCCAGTAGCGCGCCAGCATCAAAGCCACCACGCTGAACAGCTGCAGCATCACTGCACTGGAAGCGACCAGCAACGGGCCGATCAGCTCCACCGGCAGTGCCGGCTTGCCCTCGAACTGCGGCAGGGCTTTTTCAAGCGCCTTGGCCAGCACTTCGAAGGTATCGCGCAGCGCCACGTCCAGGATCAGGCTGTACAACACGCCTAATACGATGCTGGACAGCAGCACCCGATTCCAGGAATGCCCGGCACGCAACAAGGCGGCCAGTCCCAGCGTGCCCAGGAACACCAGCAAGGTGCTCGGTTCGCCGAAGAACCACATGGCCAGCCCGGGCAGAACGCCCCAGGCGATGACCGATGACGCATCCTTGAATCCACGCCGCAGGAACACCAGGCTCCCGGCGGCGGCACTCAACCAGAACAGCAGCGGCAGAACCGCGCTGATGACCACCACCAGGGTGGCCTGCACACGACCGCGCATGATGAAACTTGCCAACGCTCGCATGCCTATCCCTTACTACTCAGTCGACGACCCGGTCTCAGCGGCCGTGGCTGTCGGTGTAGGGCAGCAGGGCCAGGAAGCGGGCGCGCTTGATAGCGGTAGCCAGCTGACGCTGATAACGAGCTTTGGTACCGGTGATGCGGCTTGGAACGATCTTGCCGGTTTCGGATACGTAAGCTTTCAGGGTGTTGAGATCTTTGAAGTCGATCTCTTTCACGTCTTCAGCAGTGAAGCGGCAGAATTTACGACGACGGAAGAAACGTGCCATGTGATTGGCTCCTCAAGAAGGTCCGTGGATTACTCGTCAGCGTTGTCGCTGTTGTCGCTGTCGTTGCTGTCGTCGCCTTCGGCGCCATCAGCATTCTCAGGACGTTCACGACGCTCACGGCGCTCGCTGCGGTTCTCTTCGGCCTTGAGCATCTCGGACGGGCCGGTAACGGCTTCGTCACGACGGATGACCAGGTTACGGATCACGGCATCGTTGTAGCGGAAGTTGTCTTCCAGCTCGGCCAGGGCCTTGCCGGTGCACTCAACGTTCAGCATCACGTAGTGAGCCTTGTGAACATTGTTGATTGCGTAGGCCAGCTGACGACGGCCCCAGTCTTCCAGGCGGTGGATCTTGCCACCATCTTCTTCGATCAGCTTGGTGTAACGCTCAACCATGCCGCCGACTTGCTCGCTCTGGTCCGGGTGAACCAGGAAGATGATTTCGTAATGACGCATGAATGCTCCTTACGGGTTAGTAGTCTGCCAGCAATCTGGTCAGACAAGGAGTGAATGACACTGTATGTCTTGCCCTAGTGTGAAGGCACATGCGCGCCTGCCAGCTCGGCAAGGGGCGCAATTGTAGAGAAGGCCGCTGGGACAAGCAAGGTGATTGGCGAATATTTGAACAACCGCAGACATAATCGCCCGATAGAACGCGACCACGAGAAACAACGTGGGAGCGGGCCTGCCCGGCGATGGCGATGGCCAGTCGACCACCGCATCGCGGGGCAGGCCCGCTCCCACGCAACGTCAGATCAGCGCTTGGCCTGGCGCTGGCGCACCGCTTCGAACAGGCACACCCCGGTCGCCACCGAGACGTTCAGGCTGCTGACGCTGCCGGCCATCGGCAACTTGACCAGGAAGTCGCAGTGCTCACGGGTCAGCCGGCGCATGCCTTTGCCTTCGGCGCCCATGATCATCACCAGCGGACCGGTCAGGTCCTGCTGGTAGATTTCCTGCTCGGCCTCGCCGGCAGTGCCCACCACCCACAGCCCGCGCTGCTGGAGCTTCTCCAGGGTGCGCGCCAGGTTGGTCACGGCCACCAGCGGCATCACCTCGGCGGCGCCGCAGGCCACCTTGCGCACGACGCCCGTCAGGGTGGCCGACTTGTCCTTGGGGATCACCACTGCCGTGGCGCCGGCGGCATCGGCGGTGCGCAGGCAAGCGCCGAGGTTATGCGGGTCGGTGACCCCGTCGAGCACCAGGATCAACGGTGGCGTCTCGCTACGCTCGAGCAGCTCGTCGAGCATCGCCTCGCCCCATACCTGGCTCGGGCTCACCTCGGCGACGACGCCCTGGTGCACACCCTCGACCCAGGCGTCGAGCTCACGGCGTTCGGCCTGGCCGACCTGGACGCGGTTCTGCGCGGCCAGCTCCAGCAGGGCCTGGATACGCGGCTCACTGCGCCCTTCGGACAGCCAGATCTGCTTGACCCGCTTGGGGTGATGCTGCAGCAGCGCCTGGACGGCGTGCACGCCGTAGATCTTTTCCAGCTGACTCATGACTTGTTCTTGCCTTTACGTGGCGCGCCGGACTTCGACGGCCCCTTGCGATGCTTGGTCTTGCCCGACGCCTTGGCGCCCTTCTCCGGCTTGCTGCCTGCGTGACGCGCCTCGCCCATCAGGGCCTTCTTCATCTCGCGGCTCTTGCGCACCTCGGCATTGCGCTGCACGGCATCCTTGGGGAAGTACGCCTCGGAGGTCTCGCTCTTGCGGCTACGCGGCTTCGGCGAGATCTTCGCCTCGACGGCCGGGGCCGGCTCGGCCACCGGCGCTGCCTTGGCAGCACCAGCAGCAGCGGCTGACTTGCGGCCGACCGGAGCATTGACGGTCGCAGCCGACATCTCGAAGTCGATCTTGCGCTGCTCGAGGTCGACGCGCATGACCTTGACCTCCACCGTGTCGCCCAGGCGGAAGCTGCGACCGCTGCGCTCGCCGGACAGGCGATGATGCACAGGATCGAAGTGGTAGTAGTCGCCCGGCAGGGCGCTGACGTGCACCAGGCCTTCGACATAGATGTCGGTCAGCTCGATGAACAGGCCGAAACCGGTCACCGCGGTGATCACGCCCGGGAAGGTCTCGCCGACGCGATCGCGCATGTACTCGCACTTGAGCCAGTTGACCACGTCGCGCGTGGCCTCGTCGGCGCGGCGCTCGGTCATCGAGCACTGCTCGCCCATCTGCTCGAGGCCGTTCTCGTCGTACGGGTAGATACGCGCCTTGGGAATGCTCATGGCACCGGCACGCTTGACGTGCGGAGTGTCGACCTTGGAGCGGATCACGCTGCGGATCGCACGGTGCACCAGCAGGTCCGGGTAGCGGCGGATCGGCGAGGTGAAGTGGGTGTAGGCCTCGTAGTTCAGACCGAAGTGGCCGTTGTTCTCGACGCTGTACACCGCCTGGCTCAGGGAACGCAGCATGACGGTCTGGATCAGGTGGAAGTCCGGGCGCCCGGCGATGCTCGCCAGCAGCTGCTGGTAGTCCTTCGGCGACGGATCCTTGCCCTTGTGCAGGGTCAGGCCCAGCTCGCCGAGGAAGGCGCGCAGCTTCTCCAGGCGCTCCGGCGGCGGACCGTCGTGAACCCGGTACAGGGCCGGCACATTGTGCTTCTGCAGGAACTCGGCGGTGGCGACGTTGGCCGCGAGCATGCACTCTTCGATCAGCTTGTGGGCATCGTTACGCACGGTCGGACGAATTTCGTCGATCTTGCGGTCATCGCCGAAGATGATCCGGGTTTCCTGGGTCTCGAAATCGATCGCGCCACGGGTGTGACGGGCCGCCACCAGCGCCTTGTACAGCGCATAGAGGTGCTTGAGGTCCGGCACCACCGCGCTGTACTCCTCGCGCAGGGCCTTGCCTTCACGGGTGCGGGCATGCTCGAGCATGCTGCTGACCTTGTTGTAGGTCAGGCGCGCGTGGGAGTGGATGACGCCTTCGTAGAACTGGTAGTCGACCATCTGGCCGGCCTTGTTGATGGTCATCTCGCAGACCATGGCCAGGCGATCGACGTGCGGGTTCAGCGAGCACAGGCCGTTGGACAGTTCCTCTGGCAGCATCGGGATCACCCGCTCGGGGAAGTACACCGAGTTGCCGCGCTGCTGGGCCTCGACGTCCAGGGCCGAGCCCAGGCGTACATAGCTGGACACGTCGGCGATCGCCACATAGAGGCGCCAGCCGCCGGAGAACAGGCGCAGCTTGCCCAGTGGCTCGCAATAGACGGCGTCGTCGAAGTCGCGGGCGTCCTCGCCGTCGATGGTGACGAACGGCAGGTGGCGCAGGTCGATGCGCTTCTCCTTGTCCTTCTCCTCGACTTCGGAGCGGAACTTGCGCGCTTCCTTGATCACGTCCTTCGGCCAGACATGCGGGATGTCGTAGCTGCGCAGGGCGATGTCGATCTCCATGCCCGGGGCCATGTAGTTGCCGATCACCTCGACCACGTCACCCTGCGGCTGGAAGCGCGGAGTGGGCCAATGGGTGATCTTGATCGAGACGAACTGGCCGATCTTGGCGCCGCCGTTGCGACCGGCGGTGACCAGCACTTCCTGCTGGATCTTCGGGTTGTCCGGCGTCACATAGCCGATGCCGCCTTCTTCGAAGTAGCGGCCGACCACGCTCTCGTGGGCGCGGGAAATGACCTCGACCAGCACGCCTTCACGGCGGCCACGGCGGTCGACCCCGGAAACCCGGGCCAGGCCGCGGTCGCCGTCGAATACCAGGCGCATCTGCGCCGGGCTGAGGAACAGGTCCTCGCTGCCATCGTCGGGAATCAGGAAGCCGAAGCCGTCGCGGTGGCCGGAGACACGGCCGCAGATCAGGTCGAGCTTGTCCACCGGGGCATAGGTGCCGCGCCGGGTATAGATAAGCTGACCGTCACGCTCCATGGCACGCAGGCGGCGACGCAGGGCCTCGATCTGGTCTTCTTCATAAAGACCGAATTCTTCAGCCAGCTGTTCGCGAGCAGCCGGCTCGCCACGGTCGGCAAGGCGCTGCAGGATCAGCTCACGGCTGGGGATAGGATTCTCGTATTTTTCCGCTTCGCGAGCGGCCTCGGGATCGAGGGATTGCCAATCGGCCATCAGAAGGGGTTCACCTTGGTGTATATAGAGAGGAATTCTGACATAGGCGTATTGAAACCGGAAATCTCAGCCTTGGACAGCCCCGCCACGGTGTCCGGCGAGCGGTAATAGGCCAGCGGAATCAACAAGTTGAATTTTTTGAAATTTTTTTCGATCGGGGGCTTTACAGCCATCAGGAGCGTCCGTATAGTGCGCACCACAACGACGGACAACCCCGAAGTTGTAGTAGAGATGAACGACGCTGTAAAGCATCTTGTAATCTCGAATGTGTGCCCAGGTGGCGGAATTGGTAGACGCGCTGGTTTCAGGTATCAGTGGCTTAACGGCCGTGGAAGTTCGAGTCTTCTCCTGGGCACCAAATTTTTCAAGTAATAGATGACCAAGGATCTGTTACTACTGTGTGAAAGCGAACGATAGTCGCCTTCATCAGATGATGCAAAGCTTTGCCCAGGTGGCGGAATTGGTAGACGCGCTGGTTTCAGGTATCAGTGACTTAACGGTCGTGGAAGTTCGAGTCTTCTCCTGGGCACCATACAAAAACCCACTAGCTTGCTAGTGGGTTTTTTCTTGCCTGCGTTTTTTCAGCCCCCGCCTCCCGCAGGAGCGGCCTTGCATCGCGAAAGGCCGGGGCCGCTCCTGCAAAGCCCATGAATTTCCCGCCTCACGCCCCATTTGAGAAACGATTTCGTTTACCATTGTTTCCAAATATGTAGCCGTAAGCGAGGAAATACCCGCATGACGATCCGCCCGCAAGCGCTGATACGCACCCTGGCCGCTGCCCTGCTGAGCCTGGTGATCGGCGTTCCGACCGCTCTGGCAGACGATCCCGTCACGTTGACGATGTACAACGGCCAGCACAAGGAAATCGGCGAAGCCATCGCCAAGGCCTACGAGGCCAAGACCGGCATCCATATCAATATCCGCAAGGGCAGCAGCAACCAGCTGGCCAGCCAGATCATCGAGGAAGGCGCACGCTCGCCGGCCGACATCATCTACACCGAAGAATCCCCGCCACTGAACAACCTGGGCGAGCTGGGCCTGCTGGCCAAGATCGACGACGCCACGCTGAACATGCTGCCCAAGGAATATGTAGGCGCCAACGGCACCTGGATGGGCGTCACCGCCCGCACCCGCGTCGTGGTGTACAACCCGAAGAAGGTCGACGAGAAAGACCTGCCGACCACGGTGATGGACTTCGCCGACCCCGAGTGGGAAGGCCGCGTCGGCTATGTGCCCACCAGCGGCGCGTTCCAGGAACAGGCCGTGGCCATCCTCAAGCTGCATGGCCGTGAAGCCACCGAAGAATGGCTGACCGGCCTGAAAGCCTTCGGCAAGACCTACACCAACAACATGGTCGCCCTGAAGGCCGTGGAGAAAGGCGAAGTCGCCGCGGTGCTGGTGAACAACTACTACTGGTACGCCCTGGAGCGCGAGCGCGGCAAGCTCGACTCCAAGCTGTACTACCTCGCCGATGGCGACGCCGGCAACCTGGTGACCATCTCCGGCGCCGCCGCAGTCAAGGCCAGCAAGCATCCGAAAGAGGCCCAGGCCCTGCTCAACTGGATGGCCAGCGAAGAAGGCCAGCGCGTGATCACCCAGACCACCGCTGAATACCCGCTGCACAAGGGCATGGTTTCCGATCGCGGCCTCAAGCCGTTCGAAGACCTGCGCCCACCGAAGATCTCGCCGGCCGACCTGGGCAACGCCGAGGAAGCCATCGAACTCGAGCGTGAGGTTGGCCTGCTCTGATGACCGCCGCCCTGCCCTCGCCCGCGCTGACGCGCTTCGTACCCAAGCGCAGGCGCCCGTCCATCTGGGTGGTGCTGCCGGTATTGTTCCTGGTAGCGATGAGCCTGCTGCCCCTGGCCTACGTCGGGCTCAAGGCCTGGGACGCCGGCTGGCACGAGGCCCTGCGTCTGCTCTGGCGTCCGTTCGTCTGGGGACTGCTGCGCAATACCCTGCTGCTGATGGTCGGCGTTACCGTGCTGTGCCTGGTGGTCGGCGTGGCCCTGGCCTGGCTGCTGGAGCGCAGCGACCTGCCGGGTCGCCGCCTGTGGGGCGTGGTGCTGTGCCTGCCGTTCGCCGTGCCGTCGTTCGTCAGCAGTTTCACCTGGGTGTCGCTGAGCTCGGACTTCGAAGGGCTGGGCGGGGCGATCCTGGTCATGGCGCTGTCCAAGTACCCGCTGGTGTTCCTGCCGGTGGCCGCGACCCTGCGCAACCTCGACACCGCGCTCGAGGAGTCGGCGCGCACCCTGGGCTGTAGCCGCTGGAGCGTGTTCACCAGGATCACCCTGCCCCTGCTGTGGCCGTCGATGCTCGGCGGCGCGCTGCTGATCGCCCTGCACATGCTGGTGGAGTTCGGCGCCCTGTCGATCCTTGGCCTGCAGACCTTCACCACGGCGATCTACCAGCAATTCGAGCTGGAGTTCAGCAACGCCAACGCCGCCATGCTCTCGGCAGTGCTGCTGGTGCTGTGCCTGGCGATGCTGTGGCTGGAACTGCGGGTACGCGGCAAGGCCCGTCATGTGCGCATCGGCCAGGGCGTGGCACGTCGCGCAGCGCCCGTGCGCCTGCGCGCCTGGATGCCGCTGGGGCAACTGTTCTGCCTGGCGCTGGCGGTGCTGGGCAGCGGAATTCCCCTGGCGATGCTCGGCTACTGGTTGAGTGTCGGCTCATCGGCGGCCTTCCCGGTCGCGGCCATTGGCAAGGCGCTGTTCACCTCGCTGTCGGTGTCGCTGGGCGGCGCCGGCTTCTGCGTCCTGCTGGCGCTGCCGATCAGCTTCCTGGTGGTGCGCTACAAGGGCCGCCTGGCGATCTGGGCCGAGCGCCTGCCGTACCTGCTGCATGCCCTGCCTGGCCTGGTGATCGCCCTGACCCTGGTGTTCTTCGCCCTGCACTACGTGCCGGCGCTGTACCAGACCACCGCCTTGCTGATCCTGGCCTATGCCCTGCTGTTCCTGCCCCTGGCCCAGTCCCCGGTGCGCACGGCGCTGAACAAGGCCTCGCCGACCCTCGAAGAAGCAGCACGGACCTTGGGGGCCAGCAGCTTCGCAGCGTTCTGCCGGGTCACCCTGCCGATCATCTTCCCGGCGATGGCGGCGGCATTTGCCCTGGTGTTCCTGGATGCGATGAAGGAGCTGACCGCGACCTTGCTGCTCAGCCCGACAGGGATGACCACGCTGGCCACCGAAGTGTGGGCACACACCGCCAACGTCGAGTTCGCGGCGGCGGCGCCCTATGCCGCATTGCTGATCGTGGTGTCAGGGTTGCCGGTGTACCTGCTGACCACCCGGATGTACCTGAACAAGGCGTAAAGACCTGCGACGGGAGCCGCTAACCCTGCTCCAGCCCCTCGAGCACTGCCTCAGCCAGCGCCAGGCCTTTCTCCAGCGAGTTCTCCGTCGCCGTCAGCAAGCTGCGCAACGGTTCCCCCGCCTGCTCCAGCGCCGTGGCATTGGTCTCGTAGGCCGCCTTCAACGCCGCCACGGCACACACCAGCGCATCCTCGCTATCGACCCCCGCATGCACCGAAAGCATCGGGGCGTGGGCGTGATTGCAGGTGCCGAAATGGGAACTGGCGGTGACGGGACGGGATAGGCGGGACGCGGGGTTGACCAGCGATTCCTGGCTCATGGCTGCACCTCTCGATGAAAGGTGGCGGTATCCATCAATGCGAAGGGTGGATCTGGAACGATCTTCTTGAGCATGGTGCATCTCCTTGCTGCTCTCTCTTTGAAAAGCCCCGCGCCCATACGCCAAGATGGGTGGACGAAGCCGTGCGGGTTGGCGTGCCGGCAGAGAGAACCGGTGAGCCCGAAGGCTCCCACACACGGCCCGCCCATAACGGGTGCAGCCATGCAGAACACCGCCGCCAGGTGCGTCAGTGCTCGATCTCTCTGAATACGGGACGCCAATCCCGAACCGCAGAATCTACTGCGGTGCGGCACGGTACTCAAGTAACCGGGGTGTGTCAAAATGTTCGCCGACAGCGCCCGCAAACAGTGCACTTTCCCAGGCTGACGCACCGCTTCGACGCACAATCCGTCCAGCCCCTGGCCTGACCACGTGCCCCCAGCCCGGCACGCGCCTTGCTTCTGCAATGGGCACACGCTTGAACCCTCCCACCCTGCGAGATCGCCCCATGAGTCACCCACTCCGCGACGCCCTGCCCAACGACCTGCCGGGCATCCTCGACATCTACAACGACGCCGTGCGCAACACCACGGCGATCTGGAACGAAACCCCGGTGAACCTGGCCAACCGCCAGGCGTGGTTCGCAGCGCGCCAACAGCAGGGCTATCCGATCCTGGTGGCAGTGGATGAGACCGGCGTGCTGGGCTACGCCTCGTTCGGCGACTGGCGGCCGTTCGAGGGCTTCCGGCATACCGTCGAGCACTCGGTCTATATCCGCGGCGACCAGCGCGGCAAGGGCCTGGGACCACTGCTGATGACCGCGCTGATCGAGCGGGCGCGGGACTGCGGCAAGCATGTGATGGTCGCGGCCATCGAGAGCGGCAACGCAGCGTCGGTACGCCTGCACGAGCGACTGGGGTTCGTGGTGACCGGGCAGATGCCGCAGGTGGGGGTGAAGTTCGGACGCTGGCTGGACCTGACCTTCATGCAACGGGTGCTGACCCCGGATGCCAAGCCGGTCTGAGCACATTTCGCCAGCCAGGCTGGCGCCTAGGGGCGCAGGCCCAGCGGCCCCTTGAGGAACTCATACAGCCCCGTCGCGCTCTTGCGATAGCCATCTGCGGTCAGGTGCACCAGGTCAGGCCGCGCCAGCCCACTGGCCTGCCAGCCGGCGATCGCGCAAGGGCCGCCCATGAACGCTTGCCAGTCCCAGAACAGCGCCTTGTGCTTCTGCGCCATCTGCTTCTGCAGGCGAATCACCGAGGCCAACGGTTGCGGCTGGCGTGCCGCGCAGCTGCGGGCCTTGCGTTGCTTGATCGAGTCCGGCGGGCCAACCAGCAGGATCACCGCCTGGGGCAGCGTCTGGCGTAGCCTGGTCAAGGTCGTGTCCAGCTGGGCCCGGTACAGCGCCAGGTCGAGCGTGTCATCGAACGCTTCGTTGGTGCCGTAGGCCAGGATCACCAGGTCCGGGCGCACCGCCTTGAGACTGTCCAGCCAGCCAGGCTGCCACTTGTCCACCACCTCGAGGCGGGCACCGTTGATCCCCAGTGTCGAGTAGGTCACCCCGGTATTCTTCTGCCCCTGGACATACCAGCCCCCGAGCGCGACCCCAGCGCCCCCTTCCACGCTCAACTGCACGGGCAAGCCGAGGTTGGCCAATGCCGGGCTGAAGCGCCATTGACCCGCGCTCGCCGGCAACATTCGCCGCTGCCCGCCACTGGCCAGCAGGGTGGCGTTGCCACTGGACTGGTAGAGCGCCGAGATCTTGTAGCGCTGGCGGTCTTCGTCGCGCGCCTGGAGCAGCACGCTGGAGCGGCTGGCCTGGGGCAACGACAGGTAGCCGCCCAGCGGGAAGCGGTCACTGCGCTGGTTGCGCGCCGACACCAGCTCCCACTGGCGCTTCTCGCTCTTGATGATCACCCGGTCATGACGAATCCCCGGTACCGGCGAGGCGGGCACCAGGCCGATGCCGCCGTCACCGTAGCGCGCCTGCAACAGGCGGCGCAGCTCACCACTGAACAGGTCGGCGGCGGTGTGCGAGTCGCCCAGCTGGACGATCGATACCGGCGCACGTCCGGCGTTGCGCAGCTTGCCGGCCAGCAACGCCAGGTTGCCGTCCTGCCGGGTGGCCGGCGCAGCCACAGGGCGCTTGGCCGGGGGGATCGCCGCGCTGGTGGCGCCGGTGCTACAACCGGGCATTACGCTGATCAGCAGGGCCAGGCCCAGCAGGTGATGCCATTGGCGCATCTCAATGTCCTGTAACGGTCAGGCCCGGGAAGCTGATCAGCGACAGCACCTGCGCGGCGATCATCTTCTGGCCCGTGATGGTGAAATGGATGCCGTCGTCGACCCGGACCTTGACCCGCTTGCCCTCCGGCGTCGCCACCGTGTACGAGAACGCCTCGTCGGTATAGCCGAGAATCGGGTTGGCCGAAACGTAATGCTGGCCGAACTGTGCCGTCTGCTGCTGGTACAGCCCGCTCAGGTAGTCCATGGCCGTGGAAAGCCTGGCCTTCTCCATGTTCGGTGGCCCGACCCAGAGCACCTGGACCCGGTGGCGGCGCGCCTGCTCGAGGAGCATGTCGATACGCGCCCGGTACGCGGCCTCCCACTCTGGCGACTTGAAGCGCAGGAACGGCTTGCCCTTGCCCTGGGGCATGTCCCAGGGATCGTTGGGGCCGAGGAACACCACCATCAGGCGAATGTCCGGCTCGTGCTCGAGCGTCTCGGCGACAGTCCTCGGCCAGTTGAAGAAGCCCGGATAGGCCAGGCCGGTGCTCTGCCGGCTGAGGTTGACGGTACGGACCTGATAACGCTTGCGCAGGCTGTTGGCCAGGTGCGGCGCGACCCCTTGCATCAGCGAATCGCCTACCAGGAACACCGCATCGCCCGACGCCAGCGTCAGCTTCGCGTCCGCCTCGACTGGCGGCGGGGTGGCGACAGGGACCGATACGGGCATGGCGGCAGGCGTGGGCGCCAGCGGCGTCTCAGCCGGTTCGCGAGAGGCGTCCATGGGCCTGGCCAGCGCTGCCGGCGTCTCCAGATTGACCGTGACCACCGGCACCGGTGCTGGCAACTCCTCCGGCACGGGCAATGCGGCCGGATACAAGCGCGCGAGCAGATCATCGCGGCCGCTCTCGAGCCCTGCGGTCAACTGTGCCCCGAAACGCCAGGCCGGTTGCTGACCGAGCAACGGAATCTCGCAGCTCTGGTGATACTTCTGCTGGCAATAGAGCCTGATCGAGTCCTGGTTGAGCCAGAACAGCAGGACGGTCGCGATCACGATCGCGTAGAGGGCGCGGAGCGCGCCCATCTGCACCCGAAACAGTTGCCCGCTGTCAGAAACTTGCATAGATGAACCCCGGCACGCCCGACTGCGAAGCGAAGATCACCAGCGACATGCCGATCCCCAGCGGAACCGGATACAGCGGCCAGGGCAAGCGCTGGAACAGTCCGCCGGCCTGTCGCAGCAATGCCAGCCACTGTGGATAACTCGCCACCAGCAGCACGCAGGCCAGCAGCATCAGGCCGGTCGCGCTGTCCAGGCCGGCCAGGCTGACCGCGGCGATGTCATCGAGCATTTCGAGGGCGCCGTCGAGGGTCGGGTTGCGGAAGAAGATCCAGGCGAAGGCCACGTAGTGGAACGTCATCAACCGGGCCAGCAAGCCGGCCCCCGGCATCCGCGCGAAGCCCGGCACTAGCTGGGCGAACAGCTTGGAGACGGCCAGCCCCACACCGTGCAACGCCCCCCAGACGATGAAGTTCAGGCTGGCGCCATGCCACAGGCCGGAGACCAGCATCGCCAGCAGCATGTTCAGGTTGCCGCGCCAGGCACCGTGGCGGTTGCCCCCCAGCGGGATATAGACGTAGTCGCGGATGAAGCGCGACAGGCTGATATGCCAGCGCCCCCAGAAGTCCTTGAGGTTGCGCGCGGCATAGGGCGCATCGAAGTTGTCCGGCAGGCGAAAGCCCAGCAACAGGGCGATGCCAGTCACCAGGTTGGTGTAGCCGCTGAAGTTGAAGTAGATGAGGAAGCTGTAGCCGTACACGCTCAGCAGCACCGCTTCAGGGCTATGGCTGCCGGGCGTGTCGAACACCGGGTCGACCCATTCGCTGCCCAGCCAGGCGCTGAAGAAGAACAGCTTGATCACGGCCAGGGCGATCAGCCCCAGTGCCCGCTGTGGCTCCAGCACCTGGCGCATCGCCTCGGGGCGGATCTGCGCCAGCAGGTGCGGCGCACGGTTGACCGGGCCGGCCACCAGGCTGGGGAAGAAGGCCAGGTACAGCGCCAGGTCCAGGGGCGTGGCCGGCGCCAGCTCGCGGCGGTTGATCGACACCAGGTAGCTGACCGAATGGAAGGTGTAGAACGACAGCCCGATCGGCACCAGCACTTCCAGCAGCGGCAGCGACACGTCGAACCCGGCGCTGGCCAGCGCCACCTGCACGGCGCCGGTGAAGAACTCCTGGTACTTGAACAGGTAGAAGCAGCCCAGCACCAGGGCCAGCAGCAGTACCCGGCCGAACCAGCGACCGGGATGGCGCGCCAGCAGCAGTCCGAGCAGATACACCAGGGCGCTGTAGCCAAGCAGGATGTACAGCGATTGCAGGCTGAAACTGGCCACCAGGCCATAGCTGGCCGCCAGCAGCAGGACATTCTGCAACCGAGTGCTCCAGCACAAGCTCCAGTAGAGGGTGAAGAACAGCGTGAAACAGAGGCCGAATTCGATCGAGAGAAAGCTCACAACGTAGTCCGTTACGTGACATCGAGAGAAAAGTCCGCTGGCCTTCGGGCCAGGGCGCGCGGATTATGGCAGAGGGCCCTACCCCTCACAATCCGACTGCGTCGCAGAATGCAAGGCCGTTCCAGACGGGCAAGTGCAACAAGATGCGACGAACGATAGTGCCTGGCAATTTGCTCCCCCTGCCCTGCTCTGCTAGTGTCGCGCCGTTCTGAACACCACCGAGACAGTCGCCATGGCCCGCAAAAAAGCCTCCATCGATTTCGAACAATCCCTCGCCGACCTGCAAGCCCTGGTCGAACGCCTGGAGAACGGCGAACTGTCGCTGGAAGACTCGCTGGCCGCCTTCGAGCAAGGCATCGCCCTGACCCGCGACTGCCAGGGCGCCCTGGCCCAGGCCGAACAGAAGGTGCAGATCCTGCTGGAGCGTGACGGCGAACTGGCTGCCCAGCCGTTCGACGCGGAGCCGCAAGCATGATCGCCGAGTACCAGGCCAGCGCCCAGGCGCGGGTCGACGCTGCGCTCGAGCCGCTGTTCCAGGCGCCGCTGAAGGAACTCGAACGCCTCTACGCCGCCATGCGCTACAGCGTGATGAACGGCGGCAAGCGAGTGCGTCCGCTGCTCGCCTATGCTGCCTGCCAGGCCCTCGGCGCCCCTGCCGAGCAGGCCAACGGCGCAGCCTGCGCGGTGGAACTGATCCACGCCTATTCGCTGGTGCACGACGACCTGCCGGCGATGGACGACGACGACCTGCGGCGTGGCCAGCCGACCACCCACAAGGCCTTCGACGAAGCCTGTGCCATCCTCGCCGGCGACGGCCTGCAGAGCCTGGCTTTCGCCGCCCTGCTCGACCCACAGTTGAGCCCGCAGGCCGACGGCGTGCGCCTGCAGATGGTCCAGGCCCTGAGCAAGGCCGCCGGCCCTGCCGGAATGGTCGGTGGCCAGGCCATCGACCTGGGCTCGGTGGGCATCAGGCTCGACCAGAAGGCCCTGGAACTGATGCACCGGCACAAGACCGGCGCGCTGATCGAAGCCAGCGTGCGCCTCGGCGCCCTGGCCAGCGCCCGCGCCGATCAGGCCCAGCTCGATGCCCTGCAGACTTATGCACAGGCCATCGGCCTGGCGTTTCAGGTGCAGGACGACATCCTCGACGTGGAAAGCGACACCGCCACCCTGGGCAAGCGCCAGGGCGCCGACATCGCCCGCGACAAACCGACCTATCCGGCGCTGCTCGGGCTGGAGGCGGCCAAGGCCTACGCGCTGGAACTGCGCGACCAGGCCCTTGCCGCGCTGGCCGGTTTCGACGATAACGCCGAACCGCTGCGCGCGCTGGCCCGCTACATCGTCGAGCGTCGCCACTGAGACCTGAGATAGACACTGCAGGAGCGGCCTCGTGCCGCGCAAGGGCCGCAAAGCGGCCCCGGCAATCTTCGTGTCAACGCTGAAATCCTGGGGCCTCCACGCAGCCCTTTCGCGGCACAAGCGCCTCCTACAGGATCCGTGTCGCATTGAGCTTCCTGCACACCCGTCCGAATGGGCAGCTTTTCCCACAATGGGGTAAACTGCCGCCTCTTCACACCTATAACGACTCGCCTGATGCCCACGACGTTTCAAGAGATCCCCCGCGAACGCCCGGTCACGCCGTTGCTGGACCGCGCCGACACGCCCGCTGGCCTGCGCCGGCTGGCCGAAGCCGACCTGGAGACCCTGGCCGACGAGCTGCGCCAGGAGCTGCTCTATACCGTTGGTCAGACCGGTGGGCATTTTGGTGCAGGCCTGGGCGTCATCGAGCTGACGATCGCCCTGCACTACGTCTTCGATACCCCGGATGACCGCCTGGTGTGGGACGTCGGCCACCAGGCCTACCCGCACAAGATCCTCACCGGGCGCCGCGACCGCATGCTCAGCCTGCGCCAGAAGGATGGCATCGCCGCCTTCCCGCGACGCAGCGAGAGCGAGTACGACACCTTCGGCGTCGGCCACTCCAGCACCTCAATCAGCGCCGCGCTGGGCATGGCCATCGCCGCCCGGCTGCAGAACGACCCGCGCAAGTCCATCGCCGTGATCGGCGACGGTGCGCTCACCGCCGGCATGGCCTTCGAGGCGTTGAACCACGCCCAGGAAGTCAACGCCGACATGCTGGTGATCCTCAACGACAACGACATGTCGATCTCGCGCAACGTCGGCGGCCTGTCCAACTACCTGGCCAAGATCCTCTCCAGCCGCACCTACGCCAGCATGCGCGAAGGCAGCAAGAAAGTGCTGTCGCGCCTGCCAGGGGCCTGGGAGATCGCCCGGCGCACCGAGGAATACGCCAAGGGCATGCTGGTCCCCGGCACCCTGTTCGAGGAACTGGGCTGGAACTACATCGGCCCGATCGACGGCCACGACCTGCCGACCTTGATCGCCACCCTGCGCAACATGCGCGACCTCAAGGGCCCGCAGTTCCTGCACGTGGTCACCAAGAAGGGCAAGGGCTTCGCCCCGGCCGAGATCGACCCGATCGGCTACCACGCCATCACCAAGCTGGAGCCGGCCGACAAGCCGGTGGCGCCGAAGAAGCCCAGCGGCCCGAAATACGCCTCGGTGTTCGGCCAGTGGCTGTGCGACATGGCCGCCGCCGACAAACGCCTGGTGGGCATCACCCCGGCGATGAAGGAAGGCTCGGACCTGATCGACTTCAGCGAACGCTACCCGGAGCGCTACTTCGACGTGGCCATCGCCGAACAGCACGCGGTGACCCTGGCCGCGGGCATGGCCTGCGAGGGCGCCAAGCCGGTGGTGGCGATCTACTCGACCTTCCTGCAACGCGCCTATGACCAGTTGATCCACGACGTGGCGGTGCAGGACCTGGACGTGCTGTTCGCCATCGACCGTGCCGGCCTGGTCGGCGAGGACGGCCCGACCCATGCCGGCGCCTACGATCTGTCCTACCTGCGCTGCATCCCCGGCATGCTGGTGATGACCCCGAGCGACGAGAACGAGCTGCGCAAGATGCTCAGCACCGGCTACCACTACAAAGGCCCGGCGGCGGTGCGCTACCCGCGTGGCACCGGCCCCAACGCACCGATCAGCGGCGACCTCGAGCCACTGGAGATCGGCAAGGGCGTGGTCCGCCGCCAGGGCAGCAAGGTCGCCCTGCTGGTGTTCGGCGTGCAACTGGCCGAAGCCCTGCAAGTGGCCGAGAAACTCGACGCCACCGTGGTCGACATGCGCTTCGTCAAGCCGCTCGACGAAGCCCTGCTGCTGGAAATCGCCGCGGGCCATGAGCTGCTGGTGACGATCGAAGAGAACGCCATCATGGGCGGTGCCGGCGCGGCCGTGGGCGAGTTCCTGGCCCGCGAGGCAGTGGTCAAGCCGCTGCTGCACCTGGGGCTGCCGGATATCTACGTCGAGCACGCCAAGCCGGCGCAGATGCTGGCGGAGTGCGGGCTGGATGCTGCCGGGATCGAAGCGTCGGTGACGGCGCGCCTGACCAAGCTCGGCCTGTAATCCCCTGTCGCGGGGCAAGCCCGCTCCCACGAGAACCCGCCAGGGTCCGTGGGGGTAGGCTTGCCCCGCGCTCGCAATGGAGCTGCCAATGAAGATCTGCGCATTCCCCCTGCTCTGCCTCCCTGCCGCCACCCTGGCCGCCGAACCCACCCGCGACGACGCCCTCAAGCTCCCCGACGTATTGATCAGCGCCAGCCGCCAGGTCGAGTCGCGCACCGCCACCAGCGCCGCCAATACCGTCTTCACCCGCAGCGACATCGACCGCCTGCAGCCGTCCAGCGTCACCGACCTGCTGACGCGCGTTCCCGGTGTGCAGGTGGCCCCGACCGGTGGCCGTGGCAGCCTGCCAGGCATCTTCATCCGCGGCACCAAAGCCGCGCAGACCCTGGTGCTGGTCGATGGCGTGCGCATCGCCAACGCCACCTCCGGCGACAGCGGCCTGCAGTTTCTCGACGTCGACCAGATCGAACGGGTGGAAGTGCTGCGCGGCTCACGCTCGGCGGTGTATGGCAGCGACGCCATTGGCGGGGTGATCCAGATCTTCACCCGCCGTGGCGCCAACCAGGGCCTGCAACCGCGCCTGCGCCTGGCGGCAGGCAGCAACCAGACCTGGCAGCGCAGCCTGGGGCTGTCCGGAGGCGACGGGGCGACGCGCTTCAACCTCGGTGCCAGCCTAGACGAGACCGCCGGCATCGACTCGACCGGAGCGTCCTTTGCCAGCGATGGCGACCACGATGCATACCGCAACCGCTCGCTGAACCTGAGCCTGAGCCATACCTTCAACGAACGCTTCGAGGCGGGCCTGAACCTGCTCGATAGCCGTGGGCGCAGCGAGTACGACAACCCCTATGGACGGCTGGACGAAGCCACCTGGGAAAGTTATCCACAGCAGCCTTACACAGATTTCAGTGTCAGCAGCCTGGGTACCTGGTTCGATGCCCAGCTCAATGACACCTGGCACTCCAGGCTGGAACTGGGCCACAGCGAGAACCGCGACGACAAGCGCGACAAACTCAGCGACGAGCGCTTCATCTACAACACCTATCGCGACCAGGTAACCTGGCAGAACGAACTGGCCCTCGACGAGCGCAACCAGCTGATGCTGGGTGCCGACTGGTACGAAGACCGCTTTCACGGCACGGCGAACTTCAGCGAAGACAGCCGCTGGAACCGTGCTGCATTCGCCCAGTACCGGTTCACCGGCGAGGCGTTTTCCAGCGAACTGGGCATACGTCAGGATCGCAACCAGCAATACGGCAGCCAGACGACCTGGAACGCCAGCCTGAGCGTACCGTTGAACCCACGCAACGACATGCTGCTGTCCTACAGCGAGGGCTTCCGCGCGCCGACCTTCAACGATCTCTACGATGTCCGTTACGGCAACCCGAACCTGCGCCCCGAGCATTCGAAAAGCTATGAAGTGCAATGGCGCAGCCAACTGAGCGACAGCAGCCGCCTGGAAACCTCGCTCTACCGCACCGAACTGCGCGACGCCATCAGCTACGATGCCACGCGCAATCGGCCAGGCAATATCGCCGCCGCCCGGATCGACGGCATGGAATTGTCCCTGACCCAGGAGTGGGCGGGCTGGACCTCGCAGCTCGGCCTGGCAGTCATCGACCCACGCGACCGCAAGAGCGGCCATACCCTGGCCCGCCGTGCACGGCGAACCCTGAGCCTGGACCTTGACCGTCAGCTCGATCGTTTCAACGTCGGTGCAAGCTGGCAGGCCGTCAGCGGCAGCTACAACGACGAGGGCAACAACGACGCCATCGCCGGTTATGGTCTGCTGGGCCTGCGTGGTGGCTGGGCCGCCACCGAGGAGCTGAAGCTCGACCTGAAGCTCGACAACCTGCTGGACAAGCGCTACAGCCGCACCCTCTACAGCTACCAGGGCAACAGCTACGGCTACCGCGAAGAAGGTCGCACCTGGCTGCTGAGCCTCACCTGGACGCCGGCGCTCTAGCCGCCAGCAATGCGCACAGGCGGGCGGTGGCGTCGATCATCTGCCCGCTGGGCCGCTCCAGGCCCTTGTCCGGCACCACTAACAGACGATCGCCCGCCACCGCGCTCAGCGCCGGCCAGTTGCGCCAACTGGCCAACTGCGCCATGTCACCGCCCAGGATCACCTCGGGATTGCGCAGCACCACCGATTCGACACTCACCTGCGGCGCCGGCTGCGACAGGTCGTCGAACACGTTGCGGGCGCCGCAGACGCGCAAGGCATCGCTGACCACCTGGCGCCCGCCCAAGGTATACAGCGGCCTGTCCCAGACCTGGTAGAACACCCGCAACGGCGTGTCCCGGCGATACTGCTCGCGCAACCCGCGCAAGCGCTCGCGCAGGCTTGCCGCATAGACGCGGCCCTGCTCGTCACGGCCCAACTGATGGGCGATGGCTTC
The DNA here is from genome assembly GCF_011752525.1 of Pantoea sp. Cy-639. Lineage (GTDB taxonomy): Bacteria > Pseudomonadota > Gammaproteobacteria > Pseudomonadales > Pseudomonadaceae > Aquipseudomonas. The sequence continues at coordinate 181,928 of NZ_VWXI01000009.1, forward strand.
GATCTGGTCGATGAGTTGGTCAAGGTTGCCGGGCTCGGCCGTGAAGATGGCGATGCCCAGGCGCCGCAACTGTTCGCGCTGGGCCGGCGCCACGCTGCCGGGCCAGAGCAGCAACAGGTCGGGCTTGAGGCTGAGCAGGCGCTCCAGGTCCAGTTGGCCCTGGCGGCCGACCGAAGGCAGCGCTTGCAACGCCTGCGGACGCTGCGCGCCGTCGAGCACGCCCACCAGCAGGTCGGCAGCGCCCAGTTCCAGCACGATTTCAGTCATCGAAGGGGCCAGGCTGACCACCCGTGGCCCGGCTTCGGCCAGGGCGCCGAAGCACAGCAGCAAGCCGGCCAGTAGCGCCCGCATCAGCCGAGCTGGCGCGGTATGCGATAGAGGTACAGCAGCACCACGGTGGACAGCGCCAGCAGGATCTGCGGCACCGCCTCCAGCCCGACCAGCACCGACAACGCGGCGATCCACGCCGGGAAACAGGCGAACAGCATGGCCATGCGCCGCACCCGGGCCAGTGCGATCCAGGCCGCCGGCTCCTCGGCGCCGCCCAGCGCCTTGTCCGTGGCGATCAGCACCCGTTTGTAGGCCTGGAAGCGCGGCAGGCTGAGGAACATCGTCGCGGCGCCGGCAATGAACAGCGGCATGGCCAGCACCGGGATCAGCGCCTCGCCGCCACCGAAGGCCCAGGCCATCACCGGCAGCGGCACCAGGCCCACCGCCAGGTACTGCCACCAGGCCAGGGCCAGCCGGCGCTTCACCTCGCCGCGAGTCACGCCTGGGGCACCTCGCCCTGGTGCTTGTTGCCCATCATGTGGCCAAGCTTGTCGGCCTTGGTGGCCAGGTACAGGCGGTTGTGCGGGTTGTGGCCGGTGTGCAGCGGCACGCGCTCGGCAACCTTGATGTTCATGTCGGTCAGTGCCTTGACCTTGCGCGGGTTGTTGGTCATCAGGCGCAGCGAGGTGACCCCCAGGTGCTCGAGCATCGGCAGGCACATGGCGTAGTCGCGCTGGTCGGCGGCGAAGCCCAGGCGCTCGTTGGCCTCGACGGTGTCGGCACCGCCGTCCTGCAGCTCGTAGGCGCGGATCTTGTTCAGCAAGCCGATGCCACGCCCTTCCTGGCGCAGGTACAGCAGCACGCCGCGGCCTTCACGGGCGATGGCCTGCAGCGCCGCTTCCAGCTGCGAGCCGCAGTCGCAGCGCTGGCTGAACAAGGCATCGCCAGTCAGGCACTCGGAGTGCAGGCGCCCCAGCACCGGCTCGCCGTCACCGATGTCACCCAGGCTGAGCACCACGTGCTCGCGGCCAGTGGCTTCGTCGAGAAAGCCATGCATGGTGAAGATCGCGAAGGGAGTCGGGAGTTTAGAGGCGGCAACAAAGACGACGGGCACGTTGTGCTCCTGGAAAGTAGGAAATTTCAATTCGCCCGATTGTATCAGCAGCCCGGCACCGGTGCGCAGGCTGAATATCGCCGCTTAAGATCGAAAAGTTCGATGCTTGGACCGCCTCGCTGGCGTAGCAGGCGACGCAATGGCTGACAGTCTCAGAACGGATACGGCTGCTTCCAGCGCTCGAAGATCGGCTTCAGTTCACCACTGCGCACCAATTGCTCCATGCGCCGGTCGAACAGGTCACGCAGCGCCTTGCCCTGCTCGCTGCGGGTGAACGCCAGGAACAACGGCAGCTCGGCGACATGGGTGCGACGGAAATCCTGCGGATTAGGCGCCTGGGAGAGCACGTAGTCCACCTCGGCCAAGGCATCGACGTAGTAGTCCACCCGATCATGCTCGAGCATCGGCAGGATCCCCTCGCGGCGCTGGATCTCGCGGAAACTGCGGACGTTCGGTAGGTAGTTGGCATAGGCGTAGCCCCGCACCCAGGCCAGTCGGTACTGGCCGATGGTCTCGAGGGTAGGCGCAGGCTTGCTGGTCAGGCCCAGGGCATAGATATGATCCATGTCGAAGTGCCAGCGCGGGTACAGGTTGTCTTCGTTCTCTTCCTGGTACGAACCGACCCAGGCATCGGCCTCGCCCCGCTTGACCAGCCCCACCGCGCGGCTGTACGGCGCACTCTTCGCGACGACCTTGACGCCGGCCGGCTCGAACACCTTGCGCAACACATCCCAGGCCAGCCCAGTGCCGTCGGCGTTGGTGTAGTCCAGCCATTGCTCGCTCACCAGGCGCACCTGGCTCGGTGCCTCGCGGGCCATCACGCCCGGCCCGGCGATCAACAGCATCGCCGCCAGCAACACGGTTCTCAAGGACATCGCAACACTCCCTGTCTCAGGCAAACGCCCACACCAGCACCTGCATGCCCAGCCAGGCGAACACGCCGGCCAGGATATCGTCGAGCATGATCCCGAATCCGCCATGCACATGACGATCTACCCAACGGATCGGCCACGGCTTGAGGATGTCGAAGAAACGGAACAGCAGGAACCCCGCAAGCAGCCACTGCCAGCCTTCCGGCACCAGCCACAGGGTGATCCACATGCCGACGATCTCGTCCCAGACGATGCCTTCATGATCGTGCACGCGCAGGTCGTTGGCCACCTTGCCGCACAGCCACACGCCGAACAACATGCTGACGCCCAGCAGCAGCCAGTAGCCCCAGTCCGGCAGCATCTGCCACAGCGGAATGAACGGCAGCGCCACCAGCGAGCCCCAGGTACCCGGGGCTTTGGGCAAGGTCCCGGAGCCAAAGCCGAAGGCGATGAAGTGCCAGGGGTTGCGCCAGACCGAAGGCGGAACGAACTCCGCAGGCACCTGGTTGGGGTGGTCGGTCACGGTGTCTCCCTAAAATGTTGATAGCCCCGTTGGTCGGGGGTGATGTCCTGGCCCTGGCTGTCGCGCAGGGTCACGCCCTCGCCGGCGAGCACACGGCCAATCACATGCACGGTCATGAAGTTGCGCTCCAGGTCCGGTATCGCCGCCAGGGTATCGGGCGCGATGGTGAACGCCAGCACGTAGTCGTCGCCGCCGCTCAAGGCCGCCTGTCGGGCGCCCTGCGGGCCGAGGAAGGTCTCCAGTTCAGGAGACACTGGCACCTGCTCCAGGCTCACCTCGAGGGCGACGCCGGAGGCCTTGGCAATGTGGCCGCAATCGGCCAGAAGGCCATCGGAGATATCCAGGGCCGCGCTGGCGCGGCCGAGCAGAGACTGGCCCAGGTTCAGCTGTGGCATCGGCGACCAGTACTGCCCCAGCAGCGGTTCGGCCACGGCCCTCGGCGCCTCGCGCTCGCCCAGCACCAGCGGCAGCGCCCCGGCGGCATTGCCCAGGCAGCCGCCGACACACAGCAGGTCGCCCGGCCGTGCGCCACTGCGGCGCAGCGCCTGGCCGGCAGGCACCCTGCCGAACACGGTGACGGTAATGCTCAACGGACCACGGGTGGTGTCGCCACCGATCAGCGCCATGCGGCAACGATGGGCCATGCGACTGAGGCCGTCGGCAAAGGCCTCAAGCCAGCCAGGGCCGAACTCGGGCAGCGTCAGCGCCAAGGTGAAGCCGATAGCGCTGGCGCCCATGGCGGCCAGGTCGCTGGCCGCCACGGCCAACGCACGCTGACCCAGCAAGCGCGGGTCGCAGAGGACGGGGAAATGCACACCGGCCACGAGCGTGTCGGTGGAAATCGCCAGCTGCTCGCCGGCGGGGATGTCGAGCAGGGCGCAGTCGTCGCCGATGCCCAGGGCCACGCCCTCGCCGCCCTGCGCACAGGGCGCGGCGGCGAAGTAATGACGGATCAGCTCGAACTCACCCATGGCTGGTCAGCGCCGTTATCAGCGCTTGTTCGCCCGGACTTCCGCTTCACGCAGGCGCGGCGCCAGCTTGTCCAGCACACCGTTGACGAACTTGTGCCCGTCGGTTGCGCCGAAGACTTTCGCCAGTTCCACACCTTCGTTGATCACCACGCGGTACGGTACGTCGGCGCGCATCATGAATTCCCAGGCCGACAGGCGCAGCACGGACAGCTCGACCGGGTCGAGCTCTTCCAGCGGGGTGTCCAGGCAGGGTTTGAGCGCTTCGTCGATCTCGACCTTCTTCGCCGGGACCCCATGCAGGATCTCGCGGAAGTAGGCACCGTCCACGTCGGAGAAATCGTTATCGACCCGGAACTGCGCTTCCACTTCGTTCAGCGAGTGCTTGGCCATGTGCCATTGATAGAGCGCTTGCGTGGCGAGCTTGCGGGCTTCGCGACGCTTGGCGCTCTTCGACGGCTTGCCGGCATCCGCAGGTTTTGGATCGCGCGGGTTGAAACGATCGCTTTCGTCGCTAATCACTTGGCCTCCAACTGCGCCAGCAGGCTGACCATTTCCAGGGCGGACAGGGCAGCTTCGGCACCTTTGTTGCCGGCCTTGGTGCCGGAACGCTCGATGGCCTGCTCGATGGAGTCGACGGTCAGGACGCCGAAGGCCACCGGGACACCGAACTCCATGGACACCTGGGCCAGGCCCTTGGTGCACTCGCCCGCCACGTATTCGAAGTGCGGGGTACCGCCACGAATCACCGCGCCCAGGGCGATGATCGCGTCATAGGCGCCCTGCTGGGCGACTTTCTGTGCGACCAGCGGGATCTCGAAAGCGCCCGGGGCACGGATGATGGTGATGTCGCTTTCGCTGACGCCGTGGCGTACCAGGGCATCGACTGCGCCGCTGACCAGGCTTTCGACGACAAAGCTGTTGAAGCGGCCAACCACCAAAGCATAGCGACCTTTGGGGGCGATGAAGGTACCTTCGATGGTCTTCAGGGTCATTCCGGAGTTCTCATCTTCAAGAGCGAGGCCGCGCTGTGGCGGCCTCGGGAGGGTTTTGACTCGAGCGGGAGGGCGAACGGGCCGCCTCAAGTCACTCGGAGGGCACGTATTCTACAACTTCCAGATCGAATCCGGATATCGCATTGAACTTCATCGGCGAACTCATCAGGCGCATCTTGCGCACACCGAGGTCGCGCAGGATCTGCGAGCCGGCACCGACGGTGCTGTAGGTGGTCGGTGCCTTGGGCTGCGCGTCGCCCGCGCTTTCGCGGATGTGCGCCAGCAGCACGTCGCCGTCCAGCGGGTGGCCCAGCAGCAGTACCACGCCGCTGCCGGCCTCGGCCACGGCAGCCATGGCCGCGCGCAGGCTCCAGCGTCCCGGCTGCTTGACCAGCAGCAGGTCGCGCAGCGGCTCCATGTTGTGTACCCGCACCAGGGTCGGCTCTTCGGCGCAGATCTTGCCCAGGGTCAGGGCCATGTGCACGTCGCCTTCCACCGAATCACGGTAGGTGACCAGGTTGAACTCGCCCAGCTCGCTCTCGATCAACTGCTCGGAGACGCGTTGCACGGTACGCTCGTGGATCATGCGGTAGTGGATCAGGTCGGCGATGGTGCCGATCTTCAGGCCGTGCTCGGCGGCGAACACTTCCAGCTCGGCGCGACGCGACATGGTGCCGTCGTCGTTCATCACCTCGCAGATCACGCCGCTCGGCTCGAAGCCGGCCATGCGCGCCAGGTCGCAGGCCGCTTCGGTGTGGCCGGCGCGGGCCAGGGTACCGCCCGGCTGGGCCATCAGCGGGAAGATGTGGCCTGGACTGACGATGTCCTCGGCCTTGGCGTCCCTGGCCGCCGCAGCCTGCACGGTGCGTGCGCGGTCGGCGGCGGAAATGCCGGTGGTGACGCCTTCGGCGGCCTCGATCGACACGGTGAACTTGGTGCCGAAGCCCGAGCCGTTGCGCGGCGCCATCAGCGGCAGCTTCAGGGTTTCGCAGCGTTCGCGGGACATCGGCATGCAGATCAGGCCGCGGGCGTGCTTGGCCATGAAGTTGATGTGCTCGGCCTGGCAGCACTCGGCCGCCATGATGATGTCGCCTTCGTTCTCGCGATCTTCGTCATCCATGAGGATGACCATTTTGCCCTGGCGGATGTCTTCGACCAGTTCTTCGATGCTGTTGAGCGCCACGCGGCACCCCCTTCTCAATCAGGATTTCAAGAAGCCGTTGGCGGCCAGGAAGCTTTCGGTGATGCCACTGCCCTTGCTCGGCTCGGCGGCCTTGTCACCCAGCAGCAGACGCTCCAGGTAACGGGCCAGCAGGTCGACCTCAAGGTTCACCCGACGCCCGGGGCGGTAGTCGGCCATGATGGTTTCGGACAGGGTGTGCGGGACGATGGTCAGCTCGAACTCGGCGCCATCGACTTCGTTGACCGTCAGGCTGGTGCCGTCGACGGTGATCGAGCCCTTGTGGGCGATGTACTTGGCCAGCTCCTTCGGTGCCCGCACGCGGAACTGGATGGCGCGGGCGTTATCGGCGCGCGAGACGATCTCGCCGACACCGTCGACGTGGCCACTGACCAGGTGGCCGCCCAGGCGGGTGGTCGGGGTCAGGGCCTTTTCCAGGTTGACCCGGCTGCCGCTCTTGAGGTCGACCATCGCGGTGCGCTTGAGGGTCTCGACGCTGACGTCGGCCCAGAAGCCGTCGCCGGGCAGTTCGACGGCGGTCAGGCACACGCCGTTGACCGCGATGCTGTCGCCGAGCTTGACGTCGGCCAGGTCGAGCTTGCCGGTTTCGACGTAGACGCGCACGTCACCGCCCTTGGGGGTGAGGCTGCGGATGGTGCCGATGGATTCGATGATGCCGGTGAACATGCTGTTCTCCTCAAGTACGGGCTGCGCGAAGCAAGCCAGGCATTATACGCCGGGGGCCGGCAAGGGAATGGCGGTGACTCGCCAGTCATCGCCGACCGCGCGCATTTCGGTGATCTTCAGCCGCGGAGCCTCGCTCATCTTCTCCAGCGGCCAGTCCAGCAGCGGTCGGGCTTCGGAGCCGAGGAAGGTGCCGGCGACGAACAGTTGGAATTCGTCGACCAGGCCCTGCCGGGCGAAAGCGCCGACCAGGCCGGCGCCGGCCTCCAGCAAGATCTCGTTGACGCCGCGCGCGGCCAGGGCCTGCAACAGGGCCGGCAGGTCGACCTGGCCATCGCGCCCCGGCAAGACGAGCAGCTCATGGCCAGCAGCGGCGTAGCGCGGATCATCGCCAATGGCGCTGACCACCAGCGCCGGTCCGGCCTGGAAGAACGGTGCATCCAGCGGCAGGCGCAGGCGGCCGTCGATCAGCACACGCAGCGGCGGGCGCGACAGGGCCAAGGCCGTGAGCTCCTGGTCCAGGCCCAGCTCCTCGCCACGCACGGTCATCCGCGCCTTGTCCTGCAACACGCTCTGGGCGCTGCTCAGCACCACGCTGGAACGGGCGCGCAGGCGCTGTACCGCGGCGCGTGCGGCCGGACCGGTGATCCACTGGCTCTCGCCGCTGGCCATGGCGGTGCGACCGTCGAGGCTCATCGCCAACTTGGCGCGGACGAACGGCAGGCCGTGCTCCATGCGCTTGAGGAAGCCCGGATTGAGCGCGCGGGCCTCGGCCTCGAGCACACCGCTGGCGACCTCGATGCCGGCCTCGCGCAGACGCCGCAGGCCATTGCCGGCCACTTGCGGGTTGGGGTCCTGCATGGCCGCCACCACCCGTGCCACGCCAGCCTTGACCAACGCCTCGGCGCACGGCGGGGTGCGGCCATGGTGACTGCACGGCTCGAGGGTGACGTAGGCGCAAGCGCCACGGGCGCGCTCACCGGCCTGGCGCAGGGCGTGGACCTCGGCGTGGGGTTCGCCGGCACGCACATGCCAGCCTTCGCCGACCACCTCGCCATCGCGCACGATCACACAGCCGACGCGGGGATTGGGGTGCGTGCTGTAGAGGCCCTTGCGGGCCAGCTCCACGGCGCGGGCCATGTAGTGGGCGTCGAGAATCGCGGTCTGGCTGGACATGCTTACTCTTTGGCTGGCTCGCGGGCCAGGCGGTCGATTTCTTCGCGGAATTCGTCAAGGTCCTGGAAGCGCCGGTACACCGAGGCGAAGCGAATGTAGGCGACTTCGTCGAGCTTGCGCAGTTCGGCCATGACCATCTCGCCGACTACCAGCGACTTCACTTCGCGCTCACCGGTGGCGCGCAGCCGGCTCTTGATGTGCGCCAGCGCCGCTTCCAGGCGCTCGACGCTGACCGGGCGCTTCTCCAGCGCACGCTGCATGCCGGCACGCAGCTTGTCTTCGTCGAACGGCTGGCGCGTGCCGTCCTGCTTGATCAGCCGGGGCAGCACCAGCTCGGCGGTTTCGAAGGTGGTGAAGCGCTCGCCGCAGGCGACGCATTCACGGCGGCGGCGCACCTGTTCGCCCTCGGCGACCAGGCGCGAGTCGATGACCTTGGTGTCGTTGGCACCGCAAAACGGACAGTGCATGGTGGCAGGCAACAAAAAAAGGGAGGGCCATGGTAGCGCATTGCACTGGCAAGACAAGCCAAAGGGTTTACCATCCATGCAAATCTGCCGAGAAGGACCCCTCCATGCATCCTCGAGCGCTGGTCGTACTGTGTTGCGCCGCCCTGCTCGCCGCCTGTGGCAGCGATCGCCCGAAATCCGAACAGACCCCGGCCCAGGCGCCCGCCAAGGTGGCCAGGAAAAGCCCCCCGCTCGGCCCTCTGCCGGCCTACCAGCGCGAGCTCAGCGGCACCCTGCTGGACATCCCGGCCGGCGCCGACGTGGAACTGGCGCTGCTGGTGATCGACGAACGTGGCCGTCCACAGCAATTGCTGGCCAGCAATACCCTGACCGGTACCGGCCAGGCCCTGCCCTACCAGCTGCGCTTCAACCCCGAGGCATTCCCGGCCGGCGCCCGGGTCGAGCTGCGCGGTCGCGCCAGCCGCTCCGGCCAGCTGATCCTGCACCTGCCGCCGCAGCGCATCGCCCAGGCCCAGACCCAGGCCACCGGCCCGCTGCACTTCGAAAAGGTCCCGTAAATGGCGCCAGAGGCCCTGCAACAGGCCCTCTCGGGCCTGATCGGCGAAGCGCGCCTGGTCGTCAGCGAACTGCCCGACTGCGACCTCAAGCTATGGCTGATCGACGAGCGCAACATGGACCGCGCCTTCAGCAGCGACGAGACCCGGCGCATCCTCGAGGAGCCGCCCTACTGGAGCTTCTGCTGGGCCAGCGGCCTGGCCATGGCCCGTTACCTGGCCGAGCATCCGCACTGGGTGCGCGACAAGCGTGTGCTGGACTTCGGCGCCGGCTCCGGCGTCGCCGGGATCGCCGCGGCCCGGGCCGGGGCGCTGGAGGTGGTGGCCTGCGACCTTGACCCACTGGCCCTCGAGGCCTGCCGTGCCAACGCCACGCTGAACGGCGTCGCGCTGACCTACAGCTGCGATTTTTTCGCCGAAGCCGACCGCTTCGACCTGGTCCTGGTCGCCGACGTGCTCTACGACCGCGCCAACCTGCCGTTGCTGGACCAGTTCCTCAGCCGCGGGCGCCAGGCGCTGGTGGCCGACTCGCGGGTACGCGACTTCCGCCACCCACTGTACCGGCCACTCGGCGTGCTCGATGCACTGACCTTGCCGGACCTCGCCGAGCCGCACGAATTCCGCCGGGTCAGCCTGTACCATGCCAGCCGCGAGCCTTTATAGTGGAGGCATTCACGGATTTGCGAGAGTCACGATGAGCCAAGCGCCAGGAACCACCGCTACGCCCTACATCTTCGATGCCACCGATGCCAATTTCCAGCAACTGGTCATCGAGAACTCCTTCCACAAGCCGGTGCTAGTCGACTTCTGGGCTGAATGGTGTGCGCCGTGCAAGGCGTTGATGCCGCTGCTGGCCAAGATCGCCGAGGGCTACCAGGGCGAGCTGCTGCTGGCCAAGATCAACTGCGATGTCGAGCAGCAGGTGGTGGCCCAGTTCGGCATCCGCAGCCTGCCGACCGTGGTGCTGTTCAAGGATGGCCAGCCGGTCGACGGTTTCGCCGGCGCCCAGCCCGAGTCGGCCATCCGCGCCATGCTCGAACCCCATGTGCAGATGCCCGCCCCGCCCACCGCCGCACCACTGGAGCAAGCCAAGGCCTTGTTCGCCGAAAGCCGCTTCAGCGAGGCCGAGGCGCTGTTGCAGGCGTTGCTCGCAGAAGACAACAGCAACGCCGAGGCGCTGATCCTCTATGCTCGCTGCCTGGCCGAACGTGGCGAGCTGGGCGAGGCCCAGGTGGTGCTCGACGCAGTCAAGACCGATGAGCACAAGGCAGCCCTGGCCGGCGCCAAGGCCCAGCTGACCTTCCTGCGCCAGGCCGCCAGCCTGCCCGAGGCTGCCGAGCTGAAGAGCCGGTTGGCGCAGAACCCACAGGACGACGAGGCCACCTACCAACTGTGCATCCAGCAACTGGCGCGCCAGCAGTACGAAGCCGCGCTGGAAGGCCTGCTCAAGCTGTTCCAGCGCAATCGCAGCTATGAGAACGGCCTGCCACAGAAGGCCCTGTTGCAGGTGTTCGAGCTGCTGGGCAACGACCACCCGCTGGTCGGCGTGTACCGCCGCAAGCTGTCCGCCGCAATGTTCTGAGCCCCTCGCCGGGCAAGCCCGCGCCACGGTTCGTGGGAGCGGGCTTGCCCGGCGCAGCTTTGCTCACCCCACCCAGCGGTATACCGGCGCATCCGCGCCGCTTTCCACTTTCACCTCGCCGCTGTGTCGCAAGCGCACCAGCAATCGCTTGCCCCCTGCGGTACTGCCTGTCAGCCCTTCCAGTCGATCCAGCAGCTCTGGCCCGCTCATCTGCCCGGCCAGGCGCAGCAGCTCGCGTGCTGCCGCCCACTGCCCGTCATCCTGGCGCGGCGCCGGGCCGGCGGCTGGCGGTGGCGCCTCGGGAGCCACGGATGAAGCTGCGGACCTGCCCAGTTGCGCCCATTCCTCCGGTGCCAGCTCGATGGTCAGGTCCACCGGCCAGTCGCCTATCTGTCCACGAATTCTCACGATGGTTTCCTTGCACCCAGGTCAATGTGGGCCATGCTACCGCAACATGAAACCTGCGCCACCAAGGCTGGCGGCCTCGAGAAAAGTTGTTATAACATAACCAAACATTTCCCCAGTCCACTCCTGGAGTTGCTCATGCGTCGTCTGCTGCTCGCCCTGCCCTTCGCCCTGCTGCCCCTGGCCGTGGCCCATGCCCACGACGATCATGACCATGCCCACGGCACCCTGGCTGCCCACGAGCATGGCGTGGCCAAGCTCAATGCGGTGCTCGACGGCAACACCCTGGAGCTGGAGCTGGACAGCCCGGCGATGAACCTGGTCGGCTTCGAGCACATGGCCAGCAGCGAAGCCGACAAGGCCAAGGTCGCGGCCGTGCGCCAGCAGCTCGAGCAGCCGCTGAAGCTGTTCGGCCTGGCCGCCGCCGCCGGCTGCAAGGAAGACCAGCAAGCGCTGGAAAGCCCATTGTTCGGCGATGCGGCCAAGGCTGACGACGACGCTGACGAACACGAGAAAGGCCATGTGCACAGCGACATCAATGGCCACTACCAACTGACCTGCACCGCCCCGGAAAAGCTCGCCCAGATCGACCTCGCCCCGTTCTACAAGGCCTTCCCTGCCACCCAGAAGATCAACGTGCAACTGATCGGCCCGAATGGCCAGAAAGGTGTCGAAACCTCGCCGGCCAAGGCCGTGGTCGCGTTCTGAATGCCGCTGATCGAACTGCATGACCTGGTGTTCGCCTGGCCCGGCCAGGCGCCGCTGCTGGATATTCCGGACTTTCGCCTGGAAGTGGGCGAAGCACTGTTCCTCAAGGGGCCCAGCGGCAGTGGCAAGACCACCCTGCTGGGCCTGCTGGGCGGGGTGAACCGTCCGGGCCAGGGCAGCATCCAGCTGCTCGGCCAGGACCTCGCGGCGCTTGGCCAGGGCCAGCGTGACCGTTTCCGGGTCGATCACACCGGTTATATCTTCCAGCAATTCAACCTGCTGCCGTTTCTTTCGGTGCGCGAGAATGTCGAACTGCCCTGCCGCTTCTCGAACAGCCGGGCCAGCCGGGCCAGCCAGCGCCACGGCAGCATCGACCAGGCCGCCGCCCAACTGCTCGCCCACCTGGGCCTGGACGATCCGGCCCTGCTCGCGCGCCGTGCCGACAGCCTGTCGATCGGCCAGCAGCAGCGAGTCGCCGCAGCCCGCGCGCTGATCGGCCAGCCCGAACTGGTGATCGCCGACGAGCCGACCTCGGCGCTCGATGCCGACAGCCGCGAGGCGTTCATCCGCCTGCTGTTCGAGGAGTGCCGCACGGCCGGCGCCAGCCTGCTGTTCGTCAGCCACGACCAGAGCCTGGCGCCGCTGTTCGACCGTCACCTGTCCCTGGCCGACCTCAACCGTGCCGCCAAGCCCCGGGAGGCCTGATGTACCTGCTCCGCCTTGCCCTGGCCAGCCTGGCCAACCGTCGCTTCACCGCCTTCCTCACCGCGTTCGCCATCGCCCTCTCGGTGTGCCTACTGCTGGCCGTGGAGCGGGTGCGCACCGAAGCCCGTGCCAGTTTCGCCAGCACCATCAGCGGTACCGACCTGATCGTCGGCGCCCGCTCGGGCTCGGTGAACCTGCTGCTGTACTCGGTATTCCGCATCGGCAACGCCACCAACAACATCCGCTGGGACAGCTACCAGCACTACGCCAAGGACCCGCGGGTGAAATGGGCCATCCCCATCTCGCTGGGCGACTCGCACCGTGGCTACCGGGTAATGGGCACCAGCGGCGACTACTTCAGCCACTATCAGTACGGCCATCACCAGCCCCTGGAACTGAGCCAGGGCCGACCGTTCGCCGACGATCCGTTCGAGGTGGTGCTGGGTGCCGAGGTGGCCGACGCGCTGCACTACACGCTCGGCGACAAGCTGGTGCTGGCCCACGGCGTGGCCGCGGTCAGCCTGGTCAAGCACGACGACAAGCCGTTCACCGTGGTCGGCGTGCTCAAGCGCACCGGCACACCGGTGGACCGCACCCTGCACATCAGCCTGGGCGGCATGGAGGCGATCCACATCGACTGGCACAACGGCGTGCCCGCTCGCGGCGCCGGACGCATCAGCGCCGAGCAGGCCCGCACCATGAACCTGCAACCCACCGCCATCACCGCCTTCATGCTCGGCCTGAACAGCAAGATCGCCACCTTCAGCCTGCAGCGCGAAATCAACGAGTTCCGCGACGAACCCTTGCTGGCGATCCTCCCCGGCGTGGCCCTGCAAGAGCTATGGAGCCTGATGAGCACGGCCGAGCAGGCGCTGTTCGTGGTCTCGCTGTTCGTCGTCCTCACCGGCCTGATCGGCATGCTCACGGCGATCCTCACCAGCCTCAACGAGCGTCGCCGGGAGATGGCCATCCTGCGTTCGGTGGGCGCCCGGCCCTGGCATATCGCCGGCCTGCTGGTACTGGAGGCCCTGGCACTGGCAATGGCCGGGATCGTCAGCGGGCTGGCCCTGCTCTATGCCGGAATCGCCCTGGCCCAAGGCTACGTACAGGCCAACTATGGGCTGTACCTGCCACTGGCCTGGCCGTCGGCCCATGAGTGGACACTGCTGGCCATCATCCTCGGCGCGGCGCTGCTGATGGGCAGCGTGCCGGCCTGGCGCGCCTATCGGCAGTCGCTGGCCGATGGCCTGTCGATCCATCTCTAAGGGCCTGTCATGACTTCGCGCACCACACCCTTGCTCGCCACCCGCCCCGTGCAACTGTTGCAGTGCCTGCTGCTGCTCGCGCTGTTGCTGCTCTCCCTGACCTCCTGGGCTGGCGAGCCTCGCGAACTGGACTGGCCGGCACTGATCCCCGAGGGTGCGCCGGTGATCCCACCGCAACTGACCCCGCTGCACGATTTGTCGCAGATCGGCGACGCGCTGGCCGCCGAGGCCGCTCCCGCCGCCCGCCAGCAGGCACCCAACGCCCCGGTGGTCAAGGCACTGGATGGCCAGCGGGTGAAACTCCCAGGCTACATCGTGCCGCTCGAAGTCAGCGAAGAGGGACGTACCACCGAGTTCCTGCTGGTGCCGTACTACGGCGCCTGCATCCACGTGCCACCACCGCCCTCCAACCAGATCGTGCACATTTTCAGCGAGATGGGTGTGCGCATCGAGGACCTCTACCAACCCTACTGGATCGAGGGCACCCTGCAGGTCAAGACCTCCAGCAGCGAACTGGCCGATGCGGGCTATCAGATGGAGGCGGAGAAAATCTACGCTTATGAGCTGAAATGAGCACCAGTTCCACTTCATGAAACGGCTTCGTTGAGCTGGGTCAAACTTTGTATGTAGCTGGATTCGTACCATTGGACTACTCGATTACTCACGTCCTCTGGGAGCTTCCATGAACAAGTCCTTGCTCGGTGCCTCGCTCGTCGCGCTGGCGCTCGCAGCCCCTGTTGCCCACGCCCACCAGGCCGGCGACTTCATCGTCCGTGCCGGTGCCGCCACCGTCTCGCCAAGCGAGGACAGCAGCGCGCTGAAACTCAATGGCGCCAAGGTCTCGGGCACCAAGGCAACCCTGGACAGCGACACCCAGCTGGGCCTGGCCTTCGCCTACATGCTCACCGACCACGTCGGTGTCGAACTGCTCGCCGCCACCCCGTTCAAGCACACCGTCGGCGTCAAGGGCCTGGGTGCCGGCCTCGACGGCAAGCTGGCCGACATCAAGCAACTGCCTCCGACCCTGTCGCTGCAGTACTACCCGATGGAACCCACCTCGAAGTTCCAGCCATACGCCGGCGTGGGCATCAACTACACCCTGTTCTTCGATGAAGACCTGAGCAGCAACCGCAAGGCGCAAGGCTTCAGCAACATGAAACTGCAGGACTCGATCGGCATCGCCGGCCAGCTGGGCATGGACTACATGCTCACCGACAACCTGCTGTTCAACGCCGCGGTCTGGTACGTCGACATCGACACCAAGGCCTCCATCAACGGTCCGACCGCCCTGGGCGTCGGCAAGACCAAGGTCGACGTCGATGTAGACCCATGGGTCTACATGGTCGGTATCGGCTACAAGTTCTGACCCTCCCGGCCTTGCTGGCGATGCCTGTCGCCAGCAAGACCGGCGCCATTGGCCTGGTGCTGCTGCCACCAGCAGCACCAGGCCAAGGCACTGATCCCCGCCCCCAGCCCGCACACCGCCGCCCATCCCCACTGTCCGTAGACCCAGGTCGCCGCCATGGCGCCCAGGCCACTGCCCACCGAGTAGCAGCACATATAGGCGCCAACCAGCCGGCTGGCCATTTCCCCCCGCCCTGCCAGCAGCAAGCTCTGGCTGGTGACATGCACCGCCTGTACCGCCAGATCGAGCATCAGCACACCGGCCAGCAACGCCAGCAATGACTGCTCGAGGAATGCCGTGGGCAGCCATGACAGGATCAGAAGCCCCAACGCCAGGCCAGTGGTGCGCCGCCCCTGCCCCTGGTCGGCCAGACGACCGGCCCGTGACGCCGCCAGGGCCCCGACAATTCCGGCCAGGCCGAACAAGCCGATACGGGTATGGTCGAGTGCCAGCGGGGCAGCGCTCAAAGGCAGCACCATCGCACTCCAGAGCACGCTGAATGCGGCGAACACCAGCAGGGCGAGCAGCCCGCGCTGGCGCAGCAGGCGATCATGCCGGTACAGGCCGACCATCGAGCCGAGCAGCGCCCGGTAACGAGGACGCACGCCCCGCGGCCCAATGCCAGGCAGACGCCAGGCCAGCACCCCGGCCATCAGCAGCGCGAGCCCGGCCGCAGCCAAGTAGACACCCCGCCACCCCAGCAGGTCGGCCACGACACCCGATACCAGGCGCGCCAGCAGGATGCCCAGCACCACGCCGCTGGTCACCGTGCCCACGGCCTGCCCTTGCTGTGCCGGCGATGCCAGGGTCGCGGCATGCGCCACCATGACCTGCACCACCACCGCCGCCAGCCCAACCAGCGCCACGGCACCGAGCAGCATCGCCCACTCGACGGCCAGCGCCACCGCCAGCAGGGCAACTGCCGCTACCAGCAACTGCGCGACGATCAGCCGCCGGCGATCGAGCAAGTCACCCAGCGGCACGATCAGCACCAGGCCCACGGCATAGCCCGCCTGGGTCGCGCCCACCACCAGGCCCGCTCGGCCCGGCGCGATGCCAAAGCTGGACGCCATTGACTTCAGCAGTGGCTGGGCCAGGTATACGGTGGCCACGGCCAGCGCGCAGGCGGCGGCCAACAACAGGGTCAAGCCGCGACTGAGCCGCATCGGCATCGGCGAAAGAGAAGTCATGGGAGCGCCTCGCTATTCTGGTTGCAAATTGAAACCACAAGCTGGATTTCTAGCAAATGTGGTTTTAATCTGCAACCAGATACCACGGAGATACCTGATGCTCGACGCAAACAACCAGCAATGTCCGGTGGCCCGCGCCCTGGAAGTGCTCGGCGATCGCTGGGCGCTGATGATCCTGCGCGACGCCTTCGATGGCCTGCGCCGCTTCAGCGAGCTGCAGAAGAACCTGGGCCTGGCGAAAAACATCCTCGCCTCGCGGCTCAAGCTGCTGGTGGACGCCGGCCTGCTGGCGCAGCAGCCGGCCTCGGATGGCAGTGCCTACAAGGAATACGTGCTGACGGAAAAGGGCCGCTCGGTGTTTCCGATAGTGATCGGTTTGCGCCAATGGGGGGAGCGGTTTCTGTTCGAGGTGGGCGAGACACGCTCGCAACTGGTGGATGATCGCGAGCAGCCGCTGGAGACGCTACAAGTGCGGGCCAAGGATGGGCGAGTGCTGGAACCGCAGACCTGCCACCGCCGGGTGATCCGCCATCGTTGATGCTATCGCGGGGCAAGCCCCCACAAAGACCATGGTTATCCTGGGCAACGTGGGAGCAGGCTTGCCCCGCGATCGAGTTCAGGCCTTGCCGAGCAACCGCGCCAGGCCCTCGACGAACGGCGTTGGCGTGGGGAAGTCGAAGCGAGCCAGCAGCCGCGAATTATCCGCACGCGAATGCCGAATATCCCCGGAGCGCGCGGGGCCATGGCTGATCGCCGGCAGGCCGCCGACCACCTGCTCCAGCGCCTGCAGCACCTGGTTCAGCGAAGTGGCCTGATTCAGGCCGACGTTCACCGCGCCCTCTTCCACCTGCGCCAGCTCCAGCGCCTGGATCATCAGCTGGACCAGATCACCGACATAAAGGAAGTCGCGGGTCTGCTCGCCATCGCCGAACACGGTGATCGGCAAGCCGCCCAGGGCGCGCTCGCAGAAGATGCTGATCACCCCGGAATACGGCGAGGATGGGTCCTGGCGGGGCCCGAAGATATTGAAGAAGCGGAAGATCACCGGCTCCAGGCCATGCTGGCGACGGTAGAAGTCCAGGTACTGTTCACTGGCCAGCTTGTCCACCGCATAGGGGGTCAGCGGCGCCTTGAGGGTGTCCTCGACCACAGCCTGGCCTTCGCCGTTGTTGCCATACACCGCCGCGCTCGAGGCGAACAGCACACGGCGCACGCCATTCGTGCGCATGGCTTCGCACACATTGAGCGTACCGATGAAGTTGCTCTGGTGCGTACGCACCGGATCCTCGACCGAGGCCTGTACCGAAGCGACCGCGGCCAGGTGCACCACCGCCTGGCAGCCAGCCATGGCACGGGCGACCAGCGCGGCGTCGGCGACATCGCCTTCGATCAGTTGCAGGCGCGGATGGTCGAGTTGCAGGTTGTCGCGCTTGCCCATCGACAGGTCGTCGAGCACGCGCACCGCGTAGCCTTTGTCCAGCAACGCATCGCACAGGTGGGAACCAATGAAGCCGGCACCGCCGGTGATCAGGATGGGGGCGTCAGCCATGTCGGTAGAAACGGTCCAGTAGGGGCGGCAAGCCGGCACGCCAGGCGCGCGGCTTGATGCCGAAAGTATGAAGGATCTTCTTGCAGGCCAGCACCGCGTTCTGCGGCTCTTCGCCGGCATCCGAACGCGCGGCATGGGCCTGGGCGGTCGGTTGCTGCACCGCCAACTGCTGCCACTGCCCGGCCTCGGCGAGAATCGCCTGGCCCAGCGCCAGCGGCGTGGTCGCCTCGTTGCCGGCGTAGTGGTAGGTCCCCCACAGCGGCGCCTGGCAATCGAGCTGCTTGAGCACCGAGAGGATCACCCGCGCGGCGTCGTCCACAGGCGTCGGGTTGCCGCGCCGGTCATCGGCCAGCAGCAGCTCCTGGGGTTGCTCGGCACGGGTCAGGAAGCGGCCCAGCGCACCATCTCGGCTCTCGTCCAGCACCCAGCCAAAGCGCAGCAGCACATGCTGCGGGCAGGTGGCGCGCACGCTCTGCTCGATACGCCACAACGCCTGGCCACGCAGGCCGAGCGGCAACGGCTCGTCCTTCTCGCTGTAGGCCGTGGCGCGCGAGCCATCGAACACCCGGTAGCTGGAGGGCTGCACCAGCACGATCTCGTGGTGCTGGCACAGTTCGGCGAGCCGCTCCACCGCCCGCTCCTGCTGGGCCAGGCGCTGCTCGCTGACGGACTCGGCCTGGAACCAGTCGAAGTAGTAGGCAAGATTGACCAGCGCGTCGGGGCGGTGATCGTCGAGCAACTGGGTCAGGCTGGCCGGGTCCCAGCCGCCCTCGGGCGGGCGCGGTGCCAGGAAGGCGATGTCCTCCTCGGCCCCGAGACGAATCAGCGCTTGCCCGAGGGCATTGCCACCACCCAACAGCATCAGGCGCATACGCATAGAGTCAACAGGTCCGCTCAGGTCGATGAGGAAAGCCGCCATTTTGCGGTTTCCCGCAGGGGAAGTCCAACCTGGGCCAGACACGCGGGTTATTTCACTCGTGGCGGCTTGATCCTGCCGCCTCCAGGCACAGATATGGCCGACAGAAGACAAGGAAACGCCTGACTTTTGCCAGAGGCAACCGGCACGTCCAATAGCCCTCTCGCCCATCGGCGCTGTTCACCGGCAAGGCCAACCAGGATCAATCCGAAAACAAGGAACGTGGCAGATGGAACACTCGGAAACCGCATGCTTGCAATTCACCCCATCGCAGGCCCAGATGCTCGACCATGCCAGCCAGGGCCTGGCGAACATGGGCGGGCCACAGGCCAAGGGAGCCGCCCAGCAGGCTCGTGCCCATGCCCACCGCCTCAGCGCCACATTGGCGCCCCCGCAACAATCGCTGCTGCAGCGCTTTGCCCAAGGCAGCCTGTCTGCACTCTTGTTCTCACGGATGCGCGCCCCCGCAGGAGCGCCCCCCGAGCACCTGCCTTCCCTCGCAACGCTGGAGCACGACAGCGACTGTCTTTACCTCGCCGCACGCAACCAGTTGCTCCTGGCCCTGACTGACTATCGGGCCTTTGCCTTCGACATCGACAACAACGGCAAGCTCGTCCGCCTGGTCGCCAATTTCAAGGGTGGCGGTCATGCCCCGCTGGCTGGGGAAGTCCCCTTGCAGCCTGCCGAGCTCAGTTCACACTCCGGCCTGCCCCTGGGGCCGCACACCGAAGCCCCCTACAACTGCTCGGTGCAGGCATGCCACGGCCACTCGCCCGCCCCCTCGGCATTGATCCTGACAGCCCGCTGGAACCCGGCGGGCGAGCCTACGCAGATCATCCCGCTACCCGCCATCATCGAACGCTTGGGTGGCCTGCATGCCCTGGCCCTGACCTCCCCTTCCTTCGACTTCACCCGCAGCGATTGCTTCGTGCATGGCCAAGGGGCGGCAGGCAACGCCATCGCGATGCTGCAATACAACCCCCACGGCGGCTTCAGCATGCGCTACAACGCCTACCGCTTTTCGCTCAACGAACGCGCCTGCGCTGCCGCAGGGCGCGCGTTCGAGACCTTCCAGGCCCTGCTCAGGAACACGCCCCCGATACCGTTCGTGCTACAGGCCGATAACGCCCTGCTGATCAACAACTGCCGGGCCTTGCACGGTCGCGACATCCTTCGGGACAACCGTCGCCTGCTGGTGCGTCTGTTCGGCTACTCACCGTTTGCCCGTCCCTCGGTGCTCAACGACGACCCGCTGCTGGTCCGCGGTTAACAGGAGTCTTCATCATGCTGGAACCCATGATCCAGTCCGTCGATCCCGAACTGCTCCTGCTCCTGGCCTCGGTCGCCTTGCTGGCCGGCTTCTTCGATGCGATCGCCGGCGGCGGCGGGCTGCTCACCTTGCCCACGCTGTTCCTGGCTGGCGTCGACCCGCTGGCGGCCGTCGCCACCAACAAGTTCCAGGCCGCCTCGGCAACGGTCTCAGCCACTGCGGCCTTTGCCCGCAAGGGCATGATCCATTGGCGCAGTGGCCTGCCGATGGCGATCGCAGCCTTCATCGGGGGAGCCCTGGGAGCGGTCTCGGTAAGCCTTGTACCGCAAGGGATGCTCCAGGCTTGCGTCCCGGTGCTGCTGATTCTCGTGGCAGCCTGGTTCGCCTTCAGCCCGACGCTTCAGGAACAGCAACGCCGGCCGAAGATATCGCTCAGCCTGTTCTGCCTGGGTGTCGCACCGCTGATCGGCTTCTACGATGGTATTTTCGGACCCGGCGTCGGCTCCTTCTTCATGCTTGCCTGCGTGATGCTGCTCGGCCAACATTTGATGCGGGCGGTGTGCGATAGCAAGCTGCTGAATGCAGCGTGTAACCTGGGCGCCCTGTCGGTGTTCGCGTTCGGTGGCGCGATCATCTGGCCAGTGGCCCTGAGCATGGCCTGCACGGCGATTGTCGGTGCCCAGCTTGGCGCCAGCTGCGCAGTGCGCTTTGGCCCACGACTGATCAAGCCACTGGTGGTCTGCATCTGCTGCATCATGGCAATCAAGTTGCTGAACACGCCCGGCAACCCTGCCGTTGCATGGCTGGCCAATCATTTTCCATAGGAGCAAGAGATGGACCTCGAGCCGAGCGCAGTACAGCGTGCCACCTGGCAATACAGCGAGCCCGCGCCCGGGCAGGAACGCTTCATCGAAGAAACCTTCGACGGCTATCGGCAGCAGGCGCGCCTGCTGGTCCCGGAGCATGAGCACACAGCCCCGGCATTCGTGGTCGGTGGCGCACGCTCGGACTTCACTCGCCTCAACCCGCTGTTGTATCGCCTGCAACAGCGCGGCATCGGCTCGCTGACCGGCAATCTGTCCGGCCACAGCCGGGCCAGCGAACCCGGGGCCAAGGATGCCTCGCTGGCCAGCAACCTTGAAGAGGCACTGCGCTTCCACCGACATCTGGACGCACGCAGCGACACCCTGATCGGCCACAGCCTGGGCGCCGCCATCGCCCTCAAGCTGGCGGCCCAGCGCCCGAGCGTACGCAAGCTGGTGCTGGTGTGCCCGGCGGTCTATCCCGACGCGGCCCACGCCGCCCCCTTCGGCCCGGCGTTCACGGCGGCGATCCGCA
Source organism: Pantoea sp. Cy-639 (assembly GCF_011752525.1). Classification (GTDB taxonomy): domain Bacteria; phylum Pseudomonadota; class Gammaproteobacteria; order Pseudomonadales; family Pseudomonadaceae; genus Aquipseudomonas. Next base: position 203,064 of record NZ_VWXI01000009.1, read on the forward strand.
AGCCGTTCGCGTTCCTGGAATGCGACAGCTATGCCTTCCTGCGCCAGTTCCAGGGGCGGGTGCTGCTGGTGATCGGCGAGTACGACAGCCTCAATTCGAAGGTCCACGGCCAGGGGCCTGGCACCTCGGCAGGCACCCGCCGGCTGGCGGGCGTCGAGCGCTACAGCCCGATCCCCGAGGAAGTGACCCACACCCTGCTGCGCTCGGTGCCGGCGCCGCATGTGCAATGCCTGCTGCTGACCGATTGCGACCATGGCATCGCCGCGCACCTGCGCGAGCGACCGGAAGTAGCGGAGCAGGTGGCCGAGACGGTGGCGGCGTTCATTCTCGACTGAGGGGTACAAGTGCCTCGGCGCCGGGCGCCGGCCATGCCGGTGTGCGCCGGCATGGCCAGCGCCTGCAGGTCGTTCGTGGGGACTATTCGATCTCGAACAGGCCGTTGCTGACCATCCCGGCACTTAGCCGGTCGCGGATATCGTCATCGATGCGCGGATCGTCCGGGCGGTACAGCTTGATCTGCCGATAGGCGTTGATGCGATTGATCTCCTCGCCCAGGTACTCCCAGACCACCCGGGTACACGCCGGATTGCGCCGGTCGCCACTGGAGACTCCGGTCTTGAGGCCATTCAGGCGACTGATGCGGCTCTTGAAGCTGGGGATGAGGATGGTCTGGCTCATTTCGTTGAGCGTCAGCGACTCGTAGTCGATCAGGAACATGCGGTCCTGCAGCTGGAAGGCCGCGCCGAGATAACGGCAACGCACCTCGGCATGCAGGTCGGTGGCAGTGCTGCGCTCCTGACGCTCCTGGCGTTCGAACAGAAAGCTGCCGCGCTCCTCCCACAGGTGTACCAGCGACACCAGGATCGAACCCGGTACCGACATGCAGTTGGAATACTCGAAGTAATAGCCGCAATAACGCGACAAGTTGCCTGCTTCTTTATGCAGCGGCTTGAACAGCTCGCTGATCGGATCGTCCTGCGGGTCGGCGCGCTGCTCAGAACTGCGCGCGCCGATCAGGCGGGTGAACTGTTCGGGCGGCAAACCCAGCTCGTAATCCTCGACGCCGAAGAAGTCGCCGATGCGCTTGAGGTTGTAGGCCGTCGGACGGCTCTGGCCGCTCAGGTACTTGTTGAATTGCGCCCGGTTGATCGACAGCTGCCGGCAAACCTCGGAGATAGAGCGGTAGTGGCTACAGGCCAATTTGAGGTTGACAGCGAAATGATCGCCCATGATGCGGGGGTCCAGATGATGCGAGTGGCGCCATTCTAGCATCAAGTCGCACCAAAACGGAGCAACACGCGAAATTGTAACCTCACTTGTCATGGCCAACCATGCGCCCCCAACGAAAAGCGGTGCGCCTGCCGTCCGCTGGTCCTTCCACGCGAAGAATAAGAATCGAGGTCATTTTCCAATGCTCGAAGCACTCAACGATTTCCTTTCGGGGAAACTGCTCATTGTGCTGATCGTCGGACTCGGCGGTTACTTCACCATCCGTTCTCGGTTCGTCCAGTTCCGCCACTTCGGCCACATGTTCGGTGTCTTCAAGGAATCCCTGCACGGCCAGGCAGGCCAATTGAGCTCGTTCCAGGCCCTGATGCTGAGCCTGGCCGGTCGCGTCGGCGCCGGTAACATCGCCGGCGTCGGTATCGCCGTGACCCTGGGCGGCCCAGGCGCGGTGTTCTGGATGTGGGTCACCGCCCTGGTCGGCATGGCCAGCAGCTTCTTCGAATGCACCCTGGCCCAGGTCTACAAGCGCGCCGACGGCGACGGCCTGTACCGCGGCGGCCCGGCGTACTACATCGAACACGGCCTGAAGCTGAAAAGCATGGCGATCGTGTTCTCGATCCTGCTGCTGGTGACCTACGGCTTCGCCTTCATGGGCCTGCAGTCGTACACCGTCACCCATTCGCTGCAGAACGCCTTTGGCTTCGACCCAAGCCACACCGGCATCGCCCTGGCAGCCCTGATCGCCATCGTGTTCATCGGCGGCATCAAGCGGATCGCCGCGGTGTCCGACCTGCTGGTGCCCATCAAGACCCTGGCCTACATCGCGGTGACCCTGTACGTGATCGGCACCCAGATCGAACACGTGCCAGCCATGCTGGAGACCATCTTCAAGAGCGCCTTCGGCCTCGACCCGGCCTTTGGCGGCCTGCTCGGCAGCGCCATCATCATGGGCGTGAAGCGTGGCGTGTTCGCCAACGAAGCCGGCCTGGGCAGTGCGCCGAACGTCGCCGCCGTGGCCGCGGTCAAGCACCCGGGCGCCCAGGGCGTGGTCCAGGCGTTCAGCGTGTTCCTCGACACCTTCGTGATCTGCACCTGCACCGCGCTGCTGATCCTGCTGTCGGGCTTCTACACCCCTGGCTTCGAAGGTGACGGCATCGTCCTGACCCAGAACTCGCTGGCCGCCGTGGTCGGCGACTGGGGCCGCCTGTTCGTCAGCGTCGCCCTGTCGCTGTTCGTCTTCACCTGCATCCTCTACAACTACTACCTGGGCGAGAACAGCCTGCAGTACCTGAGCCGCAACCGCGTGGTCCTGATGACCTTCCGCGGCCTGGTGCTGGCCTTGGTGGTCTGGGGTTCGGTACAGGATCTGTCGACCGTGTTCGCCTTTGCCGACATCACCATGACCTGCCTGGCGTTCGTCAACCTGATCGCCCTGGCCCTGCTGTTCAAGGTCGGCCTGCGGGTGATGCGCGACTACGACGAGCAGCGTCGTGCCGGCGTCAAGCAGCCGGTATTCGACTCGGCCAAGTTCACCGACCTCGACCTGGACCGCGCCGCCTGGCCGGCCAACCCGCAGGCTGCAACAGCCGCTGACAAAGCCGCCGATCAGGCGCACTCGCAGCGCTGATACCCTGCCCTGCCACAGCCGCCCCGTTCGCGGGCGGCTGTCCTTTCTTTCGCTACATCGCTACGGAATGCTCCCATGCGTGCAGTCAAGAATCTTCTCGTCCTCTACACCGGTGGCACCATCGGCATGCTGCAGACCGCCGAAGGCCTCGCGCCAGCCGGTGGCTTCGAAGCGCGCATGCGCGAACACTTCGCCGGCCAGGCCGATGCGCCAGGCGTGCGCTGGTCGCTGCGCGAACTGAATCCGCTGATCGACAGCGCCAACATGCAGCAGGCCAACTGGCTGGCCATGCGTGATGCCATCGTCGAGGCCGTCGAGCACGATGGCCATGACGCCGTGCTGGTGCTGCACGGTACCGATACCCTGGCCTACAGCGCCGCCGCCCTGTCGTTCCTGCTGCTCGGCCTGCCGGCGCCGGTGCTGCTGACCGGCTCGATGCTGCCGGCCGGCGCGCCGGACAGCGATGCCTGGGACAACCTCGCAGGCGCCCTGAAATTGTTCGAAAGCGGCCTGGCAGATGGTGTGCAGCTGTTCTTCCACGGCCAACTGCTGCACGGCTGCCGCGCCTCCAAGCTGCGCAGCGAAGCGTTCGATGCCTTCAAGGCATTGCCGCGCCACCGCGACAGCGAGCACGCCTCTGAGCTACCCGCCCAGCTGGGCTACCGTCAGCCGCGCCAGCCGGTAAAGCTGGCGGTGCTGCCGGTATTCCCCGGACTGTCGGGCGCGCATCTGCGCGGCCTGATCGACAGCGGCATCCAGGGCCTGGTGCTGGAGTGCTACGGCAGCGGCACAGGCCCGTCCGACGACCAGGCGCTGCTCGACGCGCTGCAGGAAGCCCGCCAGGGCGGCATGATGATCGTTGCCATCAGCCAGTGCCCGGAAGGTTCCGTGGTGTTCGACACCTACGCCGCCGGCAGCCGCTTGCGCGACACCGGGCTGGTCAGCGGCGGTGGCATGACCCGCGAGGCGGCGCTGGGCAAGCTGTTCGCGTTGCTGGGTGCGGGGCTGGATGTGCAGGCGGCCGAACACTGGTTCGCCCTGGACCTGTGCGGCGAGCGCGCTTAGTCACGCTCGGCGACAACGCACTAGCGCGGGGCAAGCCCGCTCCCACGTGGCGCTTGCGTGGAGAGCGGGCTTGCCCCGCGGTCGTTTCGATACCGGGAAAAGTGGCGGAAGGCAGCGGGAGTCGAACCTGCCCGGGAACGGCTGCCGTCCCCAACCGGGTTTGAAGCCCGGCCGCGCCACCGGGCGCGATTGCCTTCCTTAGAAATCGTCAGGGCCTGGCCTGGAATTCGGCCAAAGCACTGTCAGCGCGGATATAACGCTGGTCGGCAACCCTGCGGGTCAGGCCGATGCGGTCGAAGTACTCGAGTATCTGCACACTGCGCTTGCGACCGATGCCCAACATATCGCGAAACGCCGCGACCTGCACTATCGGCGAAGTCTGCGCCTGCTGCAACAACCGCTCTGCCATGCGCCTGAGCGTCGCTTCCGGATAGAACAGATCACGCACCACCTGGTGCACCAGGCCCAGCCGTGCCAGCTTGCGCAGCAGCAGCCGCACCTCATCCTGCGCAGCGTTTTCCTCGCTGGCCAAGGTCCGTACCCAGGGTGGGTCGAACTCGCCCGCCAGCAAGCGCGGCAGTACACGCGCCCACAGCTGCGTATCGGCGTCGCTGAGCTGGACCTTGTGTTCCGGCAGATGCAACCAGGGGCCACTGCTGCTGAGCGCCCCTTCAACGAGCAACTCTTCCAGCAGGCTGACGAACGCCGGACGCTCCAGCGCCAATGCGGTGAACCGGCGCAGCCGGTCGCGGTCCGGCCCCAGCTGGTCGGGTTCCTGCTCGTGGAACCGGGCCAGGCGCTCCAGCACCTGATGCTTGAGCGCTTGCCACTGCGACTGGGCAAACAGCAACTGGCCCTGGCGGGTGGCGACCACCAGTACCCCCTCCGGCAAGCGCCAGGTGTCGCGCAGGCGATTGAACTGACGCTCCAGGCGCTGCGGGTCGAGCCCACCGGGCGCCGCGGCGAGCAACGCCGGCAGGGCCTGCTCGAGATCGTCGGCCTGGTTCAGCACCTGCAACTGACGCAGACGCGCCTCGCTGCGGCGCTGGCGGCTGGGAGCGAACGGGTCGAGCACCCGCCCGCCACCCAGGGTGTGCTGGGCACGCTGGTCGCGCAGCACCAGGCGATCGCCATGCACCGCCTGCAACGGCGCGTTCAGCAGCAGTTGGGCAAACATGCGCTGCCCAGCCTTCAGTTGCTCCCCCTCGAGCAGCGCGACCCGTGCGGTCACATCCTGGGTCCCCAGGTGCACGTGCACCGCGCTGAAATGCTCGAACGTGCGGGTTTGCGTGGGCAGCAGGCTGAGTTCGATATCGACCCGGACACTGGGCGCGTGCAGCCACTGCGGCACTAGCCAGTCGCCACGGTGCACCTGGTCCACCGCCAGGCGTTCGCCGGTGATGTTCAGCGCCACCCGTTGCCCGGCCTCGGCCACCAGGGCCGCCTGGTTCTGCGCGTGCAGGCCGCGGACCCGCACCGGCTTGCCGGCCTTGCCCAGCAACAGGGTGTCGCCGGCGCTGACCTGCCCGGCCAGCGCCGTGCCGGTGACCACGATCCCCGCGCCGGATACCGCGAAGGCGCGGTCGACCGCCAGGCGAAAACCACCCCGCACGCTGCGCTGCCTGACCGTCCCTTGCGCCGCCCGCAGCGCCTGGCGCAAGGCGGCCACGCCCTCGCCGGTGAGGCTCGACAACGGAAACTGCGGCGCACCGGCATAAGGCCCCGGCGCCAGCAGCTCGGTGACCTGGGCCTGCACCTCGGCCAGCCGCGCCGGCTCGACCCGGTCGCACTTGCTGACCGCCACCAGTGCCTGGGGAATCCCCAGCAGTTCGATGATCGCCAGGTGCTCGCGGGTCTGCGGCATCACCCCGTCGTCGGCCGCCACCACCAGCAGGACCAGGTCGATGCCATGGGCACCGGCCAGCATGTTGTGGATAAAGCGCTCATGCCCTGGCACATCGATGAAGCCAGTCAGCGGCTCGCCCTCGCCAAGCGTCGCGTAGCGGTAGCCGAGGTCGATGGTCATGCCACGGGCACGTTCTTCCTGGCGCGTGTCGCCGGCCTGGCCGGTCAGGGCCTGGAGCAGCGCGGTCTTGCCATGGTCGATGTGCCCGGCGGTGCCGACGATCACTGGACCGGCCCCAGTTGCAGCGCCGGCAGTTGCGCCTGCCACTGCGCCTCGTCGTCCAGCTGGCGCAGGTCGAGCCACAGGGCATCGTCATCGATACGCCCGAGCACCGGCACCGGCAGCTCGCGCAAGGCCCGCTCGAGCACATGCAGGCTGCGCCCGCGCAGTTTCTTCGAGACTTGCGGGCGCAGGCACAGCGCCGCGCTGGGCAACCGCGCGACCGGCTGGCTGCCGCTGCCGATCATGCCCAGGGCAGTCTCGACGCTGACACGCCACTGCGCGCCCAGGCGCTCGGACAGCACCGGCGCCAGACGCTCGGCCTGGGCGGCGATCTCGGCCTGGGGACGGGTCAGCAGGCGCAGGCTGGGCAGGCGCTCGGCCAGGCGGTCGGGGTTGCGGTACAGCTGCAGCACTGCCTCCAGTGCGGCGAGGGTGATCTTGTCCACGCGCAAGGCGCGCTTGAGCGGGTTCTTCTTGATCTTCGCGATCAGTTCCTTGCGTCCGACGATGATCCCGGCCTGGGGTCCGCCGAGCAGCTTGTCGCCGCTGAAGGTAACGATATCGGCACCGTCGGCCAGGGCCTGGCGCACCGTCGGCTCGGCCGGCAGGCCCCAGCGGGTGAGGTCAAGCAGGCTGCCGCTGCCCAGGTCCTCGAGCAGCGGCAGCCCATGTTCATGGGCGATGCGCGCCAGCGCCGCGGTAGGCACCTGGGTGGTGAAACCCTGGATGCTGTAGTTGCTGCAATGCACACGCATCAGCAGGCCGGTGCGCGGGTTGATCGCGGCTTCGTAGTCGCGGGCATGGGTGCGGTTGGTGGTGCCGATCTCGTGCAGCTTCACGCCGGCGCGGGCCATGATGTCGGGGATGCGGAAGGCGCCGCCGATCTCGATCAGCTCGCCGCGGGAGATCACCCCTTCCTTGCGCGCTCCCAGGCTGTTGAGCGCCAGCAGCACGGCGGCGGCATTGTTGTTGACCACGGTCACCGCCTCGGCGCCGGTCAACTCGCGAATCAGGCCTTCGATCAGGTCGTCACGGTCGCCGCGCTTGCCGGTGGCCAGGTCGAATTCCAGGTTGAGCGGGTAGCGGGCGGCCGTCTGCATCGCCTCGACCGCCTCCTCGGGCAGCAGCGCCCGGCCCAGGTTGGTGTGCAGCACCGTGCCGGTCAGGTTGAACACCCGGCGCACCTGGCTGCGCTGCTGCTGGGCCAGGCGCTCGCCGGCACGGCCGAGCAGCACTTCGGCGGCCAGTTCCACGGCGCTCAGTTGGCCCAGGCGGGCCGGTTCGCGCAGGTCGTCGAGCAACTGGCGCAAGGCGGCCAGCGTGGCATCGCGGCCGTGACGCTCGAGCAAGGGCTGGCAGGCGGGGTGGCGCAGCAGGGTGTCGATGGAAGGCAGGCGTGGGGTGTCGCTGGCGAGGCTTGAAGACATGCGGTACTACCTATGACTGATCCGTTGTCTGGTCTGGCGCAATCGCGGGCCAGGCCCGCTCCCACGCAGTGGTCGCGACCGGCGTGGCAGCGGGCTTGCCCCGCGATTGGGTTCGACTCGATTGCAGTGTAGACACTACCCCGGCGCCAGCATCAAGTTCGGCGCCAGGCGATGGAAGCCCTCTTCGTCCAGCCGCATGTCCAGCGCCAGGCTGGCCAGGTCATCGGCCAGCGGCTCGGCGGCGGCGTCGTTCTCCAGGTAGCTCTGCTTGAGGTACCCCTGGCACCCCGGGCAGCACTCGGCGCGCAGCGGCGCCTTGCCCGGCGCGTGGCGGTCGTCCTCTAGGCTGCTGTAGCGCAGGCCCTTGCTCGACTCGCAGTACACGCACTTGACCCGCACCACATGCCACTCGCAGCTGCACAGCGAACAGGCCAGGTAGCGCAGGCCGTTGTGCTTGCCACGGTTGCGCACCACTCCGGCCATCGCCGGCGAACCACAGGCCGGGCACTGGGCCAGGCTGCCTGCGGGCTTGAGTTCAGGCTCCGGCAATGCCAGCAGCCAGCTCGACCAGGCCGCCTGCAACGCAGCGCCGATGAACGGCACCAAGGCGGCCGGCACCACGTCGTACTGGCCGCCCAGCAACGCAATGGCCCAGCCCTTGCGCTGCGCATCGCTACTGCCACGCAAGGTGCCCAGCGCGTCAGCCAACGGCCCTTCTGGCTCGGTGTCGAAGCGATCGATCAATGACTGCAGCCAATCCAGCCAAGGCCCCTCGCGCACCAGGCTGTCCGCCGCCAGCGGCGGCAGGCCATGACTTATGCACAGGCGCTGACGCTCCGCCGCCACCGGCAAGCCGCCCGGCGGGTTATCCACAAGCTGCTGCTGGACACGGCACAGCCGCGCCACCAGCCTGAGGTAGTCGCCGAGGGCATGGCCCTCGGCCAGGTGCTCGAGACGCGCGGCGCGCAGTTCGAACAGGTTGGCGGGAGGCAGGTGCAGGAACGGCGGCATCACCGCCGACGCTTCGATCTGCCCGGGTTCGAGAATCGTGCTCAAACGCTCATCCTTCTTTTCCACCGTGGTTGTGCGGCGTCTTGTCGCCCGTCACGTCCCGGTACCACAGTTCATGATGCTTGCGCGCCCAGGCGCGACTGACCCAGCCATGCAGCATGGCGCCGATCGAGCCCTTGATCCAGATCCCGGCGTAGATGTGCACGATGATGCTGAGGATCAGCACGAACGCCGCCAGGGCATGCAGCAACGCCGACAGGCGAATGATGTCGATGCCGAACAGGTGGCTGAAATACGCCCGCCAGATCACCACGCCGCTGACCAGCAGCACCAGCATGCACGCCAGCAGGGTCCAGAACAGCAGCTTCTGCCCGGCGTTGTACTTGCCGATGGGCGGTACGCCCTCTTCCTTGTTCAGCATCACCCGATCGATGCGGCGCAGCCACAGGCGGTCGTTGGCGGTGATGAAGTTGGCACGCCAGAAGCGCAGCACCAGGCCAAGGAAGAACACGAACATCGCCACGCCGATGAACGGGTGGAGGATCCGTGTCCACGGCCCGCCACCGAACAGGTGGCTGAGCCAGAACAGCGCCGGGTGGAACAGCGCCAGCCCCGACAGCCCGGCGAGCACGAACAGGATCGCCACCACCCAGTGGTTGCTGCGCTCGTTGGCGTTGTAGCGCAGGATCGGTTTGTTGTCGCTCATGGCCGCTGCTCCCCTTCGCCGCCCGGGCGCTTCGGATCATAGACATGCACCGCGGGGTCGACCTGGTGGACGCTGGCATCGGGCGCCGGCGCATGCTCATCCTCCTCGACCCGCTGCGGCCCCACCCGCACGTAGTGGAAGAACCCGGCCACCACCGCCGCGCCCATGGCCAGCAGCGCCAGCGGCTTGGTGAAGCCCTTCCACAGCCCGACCAGCGGGCTGATCACTGGCTGGTCCGGCAGGCCGGCGTACAGCTTCGGCGTGTCGGCGTGGTGCAGCACGTACATCACATGGGTGCCACCGACGCCGTCCGGGTCATACAGCCCGGCGTTGGCATAGCCGCGCGACTTGAGGTCGACGATGCGCTCGTCGGCGTGCACCTTCATCTCGTCCTTGCTGCCGAAGACGATCGCCCCGGTCGGGCAGGTCTTCACGCAGGCCGGCTCCAGGCCCACGGTCACGCGGTCGGAGCACAGGGTGCACTTGTACGCCTTGTGGTCCTTCTGCGAGATCCGCGGGATGTTGAACGGGCAGCCGGTGATGCAGTAGCCGCAGCCGATGCAGTGGTCCTGGTTGAAGTCGACGATGCCGTTGGCGTGCTTGATGATCGCCCCTGGGCTCGGGCAGGCCTTCAGGCAACCGGGCTCGGCGCAGTGCATGCAGCCGTCCTTGCGGATCAGCCACTCCAGGTTGCCATCGTCGCGCTCGTGCTCGGTGAAGCGCATCAGGGTCCAGGTCTCGGCCGACAGGTCCTGCGGGTTGTCGTAGGTGCCGTGGTTGTGGCCGACCTCGTCACGCAGTTCGTTCCACTCCGAGCACGCCACCTGGCAGGCCTTGCAGCCGATGCACTTGGTGGTGTCGATCAGCTTGGCGACTTCCTGCTGCTGGCGTACCGAGGGCGGCACGGTGGTGGTGGCCGAGCGGGCAATGATGTCTTGGCTGGCCATCAGAGTTTCTCCACTTTGACGAGGAACGACTTGGACTCCGGCGTCTGGGTGTTGCCGTCACCGAGGAACGGCACCAGGGTGTTGGTCAGGTAGCCGTGCCGGGTGGTACCGGTGAAGCCCCAGTGCAACGGGATGCCGATCTGGTGCACGGTCTGGTTGTTGACCTGCAGCGGACGGATCCGCTTGGTCACTACCGCCACCGCGTCGATATGCCCGCGCTTGCTCGACACCCGCACCCGGTCGCCGGCCTTGATGCCTTTCTCGTTGGCCAGCACCTCGCCGATCTCGACGAACTGCTCGGGCTGGGCGATGGCATTGAGGCGGCAGTGCTTGCTCCAGAAGTGGAAGTGCTCGGTCAACCGGTAGGTGGTCGCCGCATAGGGGAACTCGTCGTGCGAACCCAGGGTGTCCCACACCGAATCGAAGATCCGCCCGGCCGGGTTGCTGATGGCCTTCTTGTTCTGCGGATGCAGCGGGTTGATGCCGATGGGTGTCTCGAACGGCTCGTAGTGCTCGGGGAACGGCCCCTCGGCCATCTTGTCGACGGCGAAGAACCGCGCCACGCCCTCGGGGTTCATGATGAACGGGTTCATCCCTGCTTCCGGTGGCGAATCGACCTTGAAGTCCGGCACGTCGGTGCCGGTCCAGGCCTTGCCGTTCCACCACACCAGGCGTTTCTTCTCCGGGTCCCACGGCTTGCCTTGCGGGTCGCTGGAGGCACGGTTGTAGAGGATGCGCCGGTTGGCCGGCCAGGCCCAGGCCCAGTTCTGAATCTGGTGCATGCCGTACGGGTCGCTGTTGTCGCGCCGGGCCATCTGGTTGCCCTGCTCGGTCCAGCAGCCGGCGAAGATCCAGCAGCCGGACGCGGTGCTGCCGTCATCCTTCATCTGCGCGAACCCGGCCAGTTGCTGCCCGGCCTTGAGCGTGGCGCCGCTGGCGTCGGTGAGGTCGCTGACGGCCCAGCCGTTCATCTCCTTGGCCAGTTCTTCAGGCGAAGGCTCTTCAGGGACCTTGTACGGCCAGCTGATGTTGAGCATCGGCTCAGGGTAGGCGCCGCCCTCGGCCTGGTAGCGCTTGCGCAGGCGCAGGAACAGCTCGCTCATGATGTGCACGTCGGTGCGGGTCTGCCCGGGGCCGTCGGCGCCTTTCCAGTGCCACTGCAGCCAGCGGCTGCTGTTGACCAGCGAGCCGTCCTCCTCGGCGAAGCAGGTGGTGGGCAGGCGGATCACCTCGGTCTGGATGCTGGCCGTGTCGACATCGTTGAACGGCCCGGCGTTACGCCAGAACTCGGAGGTCTCGGTGGCCAGCGGGTCCATGATCACCAGCCACTTGAGCTTGCCCAGCGCGGCGGTGACACGGTTCTTGTCCGGCAGCGCGGCGATCGGGTTGAAGCCCTGGCACATGTAGCCGTTGACCTTGCCCTGGCCCATCATCTCGAACATGCGCAGCACGTCGTAGGCCGGCACGTCGAGCTTGGGCAGCCAGTCGTAGCCCCAGTTGTTGGCCGCGGTGGCGTTGGCGCCGTACCAGGCCTTCATCAGGCTGACGTGGAACTTGCCGTAGTTCTGCCAGTAGGACAACTGCCCCGGACGCAGCGGCTTGGAAGCGCGCTTGTCGATATAGGTGGCGTAGTCCTGCTCGGCGTCGCCGGCCAGGGTCAGGTAGCCCGGCAGCGAGTTCGACAGCAGGCCCAGGTCGGTCAGGCCCTGGATGTTGGAGTGCCCGCGCAGGGCGTTGACCCCACCGCCGGGCATGCCGACGTTGCCCAGCAGCAACTGCACCATCGCCGCGCTGCGGATGATCTGCGCGCCGATCGAGTGCTGGGTCCAGCCCAGGGCGTAGAGGATCGTCATGGTCTTGCCCGGGGCCGAGCAGGTGGCGATCTCTTTCCAGATCGTCATCATCTGTTCCTGCGGCATGCCACAGGTCATGCTCGCCAGCTCCGGGGTGTAGCGGCTGTAGTGCTGCTTCATCAGCTGGTACACGCAACGCGGGTGCTGCAGGCTCGGGTCGACCTTGGCGTAGCCGTCGTCACCCAGCTCGTAGCCCCAGCCGGACTTGTCGGCATACACGCGCCTGGCCGCGTCGTAGCCGCTGAACAGCCCGTCCTCGAAGCCATAGCCTTCTTTGACGATGAACGACACGTCGGTGTAGTTGCGCACGTACTCGTGCTGGATCAGGTCGTTGCCCAGCAGGTAGTTGATCAGCCCGCCCATGAAGGCGATGTCGCTGCCGGTACGGATCGGCGCGTAGTAATCGGCCACCGAGGCGGTACGGGTGAACCGCGGGTCGACCACGATCAGCCGCGCCTTGTTGTGCGCCTTGGCTTCGGTCACCCACTTGAAGCCGCACGGATGCGCTTCCGCGGCGTTGCCGCCCATGACCAGGACCAGGTTGGCGTTGGCGATGTCGGACCAGTGATTGGTCATCGCGCCACGGCCGTACGTCGGGGCAAGACTTGCCACCGTCGGGCCGTGTCAGACACGCGCCTGGTTATCGAACCCCAGCATGCCAAGTGAACGGATCACCTTGTGCGTCAGGTAGCCCGCTTCGCTGGAAGCGGCCGACGCGGCGAGGAAGCCGGTGGTGAGCCAACGGTTGACCGTCTGGCCCTGGGCGTTCTTCTCGATGAAATTGGCGTCGCGGTCCTGTTTCATCAGGTCGGCGATGCGGTCGAGGGCTTCGTCCCACTCGATGCGGGTCCACTCGCTGCTGCCCGGCTTGCGTACCTCGGGGTACATCAGGCGGTTGGGGCTGTGGATGAAGTCCAGCAGGCCGGCGCCTTTCGGGCACAGGGTGCCGCGGTTGACCGGATGGTCGGCGTCGCCCTCGATGTGGATGATGTTCTGCTTGACGTTCTTGCCCGCGTCGCCCTGGCTGTACAGGATCAGGCCGCAGCCGACCGAGCAGTAGGGGCAGGTGTTGCGGGTCTCTTTGGTGTGCGTCAGCTTGAAGTGACGCACCTGCTCGGCGAACGCGGGGGTCGGGGCCATGCCCAACGCCGCGAGGCTCGAGCCTCCAAGGCCGACGGCGGCGACCTTGAAGAATTGCCGACGGTTGAGGTCCATCGTGCACTCCTGATCAGGTTCTCGGGCGCGCGGTACATGGCCGGCGCCTCAGGGACTTCACGGTGGCGGCAAACGCAGGCCGCCAACCGTTAAGACTAGCGAAGAATTCTGAAAGTGCGATGACATGGGTCAGGGAATGGCGCGATAACTCCTACGCCAGAGTCGGAAGCAGCCTACATCGCCATGCGACTTTGACTGCTAGCTTGCCCAGATCGACCCGGCAAGACACACAGGCATGCAGATGAAAAACACCCTGACCGCACTGTTGATCGGCAGCGCATGGCTCGCGACTTCCGCGCTGGCCGCCCCGCCAGCGATCCCCGAAGCCTCCGGGATCACTGCCGAGCACGCGCGCAAGATGGTCGCGGTCGCCGAAAGCGCGGCCCGCGCCGAGGGCTATGCCATCGTCATCAGCATTGTCGACAACCATGGCAACCTGAAGCATTTCCACCGCATGGACGGCACCAGCAGCGGCAGCGTCCAGGTCGCCCAGCTCAAGGCCTCGACATCGGCCCGCTTCCCCCTGGCATCCCGCTCGCTCGGCGAACGCAGCGCAGCGCTGCCGGCCAACCCCTATGCCTCGCTGCCAGGGTTCACGCTGCTGGAGGGCGGGCTGCCGATCATCGACCCGGATGGCAACCACATAGGCGGCATCGGTATCAGTGGGGCCACGCCGGAACTGGACACCCAGTTCGCCCGTACGGCGCTCGAGGACGCGACGGACCCGTCCTGACAGCGCCAGGCTCAGCTGGCGACGCCGCTCTTCGGGCCGCTGGCGATCAACGCCGCGCCGCAGGCGGTCTTGTGGCCGTCGAGAGCGACCGGGGTGCCGTCGACGTTATAGGTGGCGCTGCCCTCGACGATGGGGAACACGCCCTTGCACAGCGGGCAACTGACCATGTGCCCGACGCCGGCGATGGGCTTGCCGTTGACGTTGGTATTGCCGAACGAGCCGAGCACCTTGCCGCCGTGGGTAGTGGAATCGCCGAGGCGGATGATGTCTTTCATGGGGTGAACTCCGTGTCAGGGAAAGGCGTCGCTGCCGGTGGCGAAAGCCTACCATAGCGATACAGAGAGCAGGCCATCTGCTATCAGACTTGTCGCCCAACAAGCCGGAGCATGGCGTGTTTCTGACAACGGCAACGCCGACTTCATGAACCTGCGTCAACAAAGCGCTTCGGCCTGTTGATACTCGTCGAGCATGTCATCGCTGCGCGGGAATCTGTGCAAGGCATCCCCATGGTTTACACAAGCCAGCAAGGGACATGAACACTCGTTCGGCTCGATGTGAGCTTACGCGAAAGTGTTCGTGCCAGCAGGTTATAACCCGGTGTAAAGGTACGGCGTTGTTTGGTCATCAGACACCTCTCCATGGCGAGCATTTTCGCCTAAATGGGTGTCCGGCTTCATTAGACCACTACAAGATTTATTTTCCCTATTCTAACTTTAGGATACCCTGCCTCGTCTGCTCGATGCATTCCCCGGAAATTCGATTAGAGCAGGAAAATAAATCCGCCCCCTTTTACTCTCTTTTACTCTGAAGGAGCACCGCCGCGTGGGTACGCGCTACTGCAAGCTGGCGAAAAGCGTCGCTGCGATGGTTGCACTGGCTTGCTGGCGGCGGTGTCTACGGCATTACTTTTCATATAGTGCCTAGGTGTAGGGTCGTTAACGGCGGGGCGACCGCCGCCGACAAGTGTTCCAAGAACACATGCCGACAGCGATAAATCCGCACGCCCCTTCCAGTCGCCCTTACAGATACGGCGACTCGAATGACTCAACATTCAGCAGCAAGGACGCCACATTTTTTACATCTGCAAGCTCAAGCGAGCAAACGGCATACATATAAAAATCATAACCAAAGTGAAACTCAACCTCATCGGAAACCAGCTTGCACCAGAACGTTTCACGAAGAACACCTTCCACTAAACTCACCACATCAGTGACATCAACGCTTTGACCTTCCTTATATTTACAATCTTCAGAAACCTCCAACCCATTTACCTTGAGCTGCTGGACTCCCAGCCTCTCACATAACTCAAGGATAAAACTAACATACCTCCCCTCCACAAGAAGATACTCTTCGATCGAAACTTTACTTCCAACATCGAAATAACTAGCCCACTCACTATCTGGGGAGTAAAGCCTCCCTTCCCCGTTGTAGCAGTGATACTTTGTAATCCTATATGATTTTTTCACTCAATCACCAATTCTGTTCAACTTTTCGCCATATGTCCCCGACCGTGTCTTTCGACTCCCCAAATTCCTGACGCTATCGGCCGCCTTCCAAGTTCCGCCATTACGTCCATCCACATCCGGCGTTATGTACTTTAATTTATTTGGCGCTTTTTTCTCATATAAACCGCCTGACCATGCGACCGCTCATTCGTTTTGGAATAACCAAGCTCCGCCGCTTGATCTGCAAACGGGCACTGCTTTGCCAAGCCAAGTGGGTCAACCCAAAATATCGGGTTTGGCGCATAAGCAAACAAGTTCCACCCACCTGCGTAGCTTATATAGGGTCCTGACTGATGAAACGCCCGAGTGTAGGGTCATAGTAGCGATAGCGGTTGTAATGCAGCCCGGTCTCGTGATCGTGGTACTGACCCTGGAAGCGGATCGGGTTGGTCAGGCCGACCTGCTTCGCCCAGTCAGACCGCGTTTCCTTGACCTCACCCCACGCCTTGTACTGCGCCGCCCACGCCACCTCACCGTTGTGGTCGGTCAGTTCCCTCGGCGTACCGAGGTGGTCGCATTGGTACCAGAGGATCGCATCGAATGGCTGCGCCTTGACCTCGGTATGCCACAACGGGTCCTGATCGAAGTCGTACTCACGATCGCTCCAGTCCGGCTGACGCAGCAGGCGGATCGGATTGCTGCGCTGGGCCTGGGCAACCGGCACGAAACTGCCCGGCTCGTACAGGTAATGCACGGTACGCCCAGTCTCACCTTCGCCCTGCGGCGGCGAGCTCTCCCAGGCCAGGTTGTCACCATCCCAACCGTATAAGGTGTAACCACAGCCCAGTTCGCGCTGGCGCTTGGCCCGCTGTATCTGGTTCCAGCCACTGCCGGCACGCGGATCGTCTTGGTGGTGCGTGGTGGAGTGCTTGTGCAAGCGGCGGCCCAAGGCGTCGTAGCTGTGCACCACAGAAAAGGGGACAGATTTATTTTCCCTATTCTAACTTTAGGATACCCTGCCTCGTCTGCTCAATGCACTCTCCGAAAATTCGATTAGAATAGGAAAACAAATCCCCCCTCTTACTACAAGCCAACCTCTCAGGCATTAACTTTGAGCGGACAGCTAATCTCGACAATCCACTATACCTAACCCTTAAGTATCATTCATAACAACAGTAAAATTACCACTACCGGAGCAGTAATTTAGAAAATCTCGACAAGCACCCTGATCAGAATTAAGCGCAACACACCCAAAACCAGTATCATCATGAGGATAAATTGCAACATTCAATGACGGATCAATATAAAAACACACCTGACCTATTACCCCTGCATGACACATCAGCAGTTTCGAAAGACCTATAAAATCAGCACTGGAAAAACCGAAACTGAGAGAGTTTGCAATCAAAGGGGATTCCCCATATCGATAGCTTTCAAAATCATCAGTCATTGGCAAAAGCAGTCGCTTAGTCTTCATCTCATCATAAATACATTGATATTTCTTGATTGTCTCCTCATCATCTTCCCGCTCATCATCAAACGAAAGCGCCGTGAGAACCACAGCCCCCTTATTATCCAACTTGAAAAACCCCTCAAATAACGATACCGCCTCATCTATCAGTGAATATGAGAAAGCCTTATTCCTTTCAAAATACCCAATCCAATTAGCCGAATTGCTAAAACCGTTAAAATTTATATCACACAGAGAAAAGCTACCTGGCAACTTTGATGACTCTCCCATCACTCATCCCCAGAGTTATCTTTTTTTTGCGTAGACCCAGATATCCCTACACCAACTTTCCACTCACTCTGCTTGTCACTATGAGTCGTGAAAGTGTCCGTATTAGCAGGATAGAACCCTCACCTTAGCCCCATGCAGGCAGATATTAAAATAAAAACTGCCCCTACTATCCAAACGAAGGCCTCAGGCCTCCCCCCTTACAGACCAAATCACGTCGATCAGCAAGGGCAGAGATCAGAAAAATGAACACCAGAAGTTTGTTAAAAACATCATTTAAACTTTTCCTTTAATTTTTATAAATCACTCCGCCTTCCAAAAGCGCTTCCTTCTAAGCTTTTTTCGGAACACATCCAATTCCTCTTGACCATAGCACGCTTCAAACCTATCCGATAGTTTGCCTTTAATCCGTTCCAACCTAGAAATCATTTGAGAGCCACATACAAACCTTGCAGTCTCTATGCAATAGTCCCTTTCATCGTTTTCGGTAACCTCTTCACGCATATAGTAATACAGCCCGATATTCCTTAAAGAAATCAGGAGATACTCCAACTCCCAAAGAATATCTACAGCCTCCTCGCCAGAAATTTTCACTTCTTTTTCTTCAAGCAATTACTACCCCTCCCCGCCGGGCTAAATTTTTATAAACTTTAAACCCACGAAACTATACATCCCCTGGTCGCTCCCAAAACTCGATTTTATCCAACACCCTCTCCAGATCATCCATATCATCATCGCCTAGCGTATCATCAAATTTTGAAGAAATTATCATTCTCATCTTTGCCAGCCTATCAGTCACCCGCTCGGCATCAACAAATTTCGTGACCGCCGCACAGTACCCCTCACACTCCGCGAGGTCCGCGATTAGTTCCCTTTCGTAGTGCCTATTCAACCTCCCAAGTGACACCAAAATAAATTCTAACTCTCGCAATATGGCACCCACATCTTTTTTGCTCAGAAAAATCTCTTCATTCTCACTTCTCATTACTACTTCCTTTGCACTACAGTATGATTTTTCAGCTCAAGATCGCCTTTGACAGTCAACTCTTTCCTATGATACCTGGGATTCTCCACCCACTCCAACCTACTATTCTCAACATCAGTCTCAATATAATCCCGACCTTTATTCTCCTTGATCTGATATTTTTTCTGCACTTCTACTTTTGATAACGGTTTTTTGCTAGCGGGCTCCAGATACACTCTATTATTATCCTTAGCACGAATCACCCCTTCTTCACATATCGCGTTCGAACCCTGCCTGCTTGTATAGTGCCGAACTCTAGTTGTTCCATTGTTTCTAGCACTTAGCCCTAAAGGATCAATCCAAAGTATAGGGTTCAAGGCATAGGAATATAGGTTTAGACCACCCGCGTAATTTATAGGATCTTGGCTCGTAAACCGGCCAACCTTCGGGTCATAGTATCGGCTTCGATTGTAGAGCAGCCCAGTCTCTTGGTCGTGGTACTGCCCCTGGAAACGAATCGGGTTGGTCAGGCCGACCTGCTTCGCCCAGTCAGACCGCGTTTCCTTGACCTCACCCCACGCCTTGTACTGCGCCGCCCACGCCACCTCACCGTTGTGGTCGGTCAGTTCCATCGGCGTACCGAGGTGGTCGCATTGGTACCAGAGGATCGCATCGAATGGCTGCGCCTTGACCTCGGTATGCCACAACGGGTCCTGATCGAAGTCGTACTCACGATCGCTCCAGTCCGGCTGACGCAGCAGGCGGATCGGATTGCTGCGCTGGGCCTGGGCAACCGGCACGAAACTGCCCGGCTCGTACAGGTAATGCACGGTACGCCCAGTCTCACCTTCGCCCTGCGGCGGCGAGCTCTCCCAGGCCAGGTTGTCACCATCCCAACCGTATAAAGTGTAACCACAGCCCAGTTCGCGCTGGCGCTTGGCCCGCTGTATCTGGTTCCAGCCACTGCCGGCACGCGGATCGTCTTGGTGGTGCGCGGTGGAGTGCTTGTGCAAGCGGCGGCCCAAGGCGTCGTAGCTGTACACCACGCTGAGCCTGCCATCGTCAAAACGCATGAGGCGGTCGAACAGGTCCCAACTCAACCGGGCCTGTTCACCGTTGTGCAGACGGTGGATCAGGTTGCCGCGATCGTCGTACCGATAATGGGTCCCGGCGTATTCACGCAGCAGGTTGTCCATCAGTTTGTTACGGCACGGGTCGCTTTCCAGCGGACGGTTCAGTTCCTGGGTCTTGTCGTCCAGCAGGTTGCCGGCCGGGTCGAAGGCAAAGGTCTCCACGCCGAGACGGCTGGTGGCTTGCAGCAGGCGGCCAACCGGGTCGTATTGATAGGCCAGGTGGCCACGCCGGGTGTCGTGGATATCAGTCAGTTGGCCGACCGCATCGTACTGATACTGGCGTTTGAGCAAGGTCGACTGGCCGTCATGGCTACCCAGCAGTTGCTCCTGCAAGCGCCCTGCCGGATCCCAGCTCTGGGTCTGCATCAGCTGGTTGCCTTGATGACGCACCACTTCGCGGTGCAGGTCATCGCGCTCGAAGGCCAGCAGTTCATGCTGATCAAGGGTCATGCCCAGTACATGGCCACTGCCGTAAGTGAGCACGCTGACCTTGTGGCCATCGGGGCGGATCGTTGTCGTGCGCAGGTTCAGCGCGTCGTACTCGTGCTGCCACACCGCGACCATCGGCACATCGGTCTTGAGGTAGTACTGGTGCTCGCGGGTCAGGTTGCCCGCTGGGTCATGGAACCATTGCAGCTTGCTGTCGGCATTGAGGGCCTGAATCAGGTTGCCGTTGCCGTCGTAGGCAAACGTCTCTTCCTGGCGCTGATCCCCCTGGCTGGCCACGCGGGAAACAAGACGCCCGACCGGATCGAAGGCGATGTCGATCCGGCGCTGGCCGACCTGGGTACTGGCCAGGCGGCCCGTATCAGGGTCGTACTGGTAGCGCGTCACCAGTCCGTCGAAGCCCTTTTCCTCCAACAGACGACCCACCGGGTCGTAAAGGAAGTCGGCCTTGCTTTCGTTTTCGTTTTCCAGCCCGGTCAAACGGCCCAGCTTGTCCCAGCGGTAGCGCAAGGTGTGCTCGTTGGCATCAACCCGCTCGGCCAGCAGGCCCACGGCGTTGTAGGTCCAGGTGGTGCAGCGGTCCAGTGCATCGGCATGGGCCAGCAGCCGGCCTTCGGCATCACGCTCGAAGCGTTCTTCGGTGTTGTCCGGGTGAATGACTTTAGAGAGCTGACCGGCCTTGTACTCATAAGCGGTCTGGTTGGCAGCCGCGTCGGTGAACAACACCAACTGACCGAAGGCGTCGTACGCCCACTGACTGGTCTTGCCCGAACAGTCGGTGTACTCGACCAGTTGATCTGCGGCGTTGTAAGCCAGCTTCTTCTCGTTGCCGTTGGCATCCTTGATCGCCTTGACCAGGCCGGATGGCGTATAGGCGAATTCGGTCTTGTTGCCCAACGGGTCGGTGGTCTCGACCAGGTTGCCCTTCTGGTCGTAATCCCGCAGCCACAGGCCACCCTCGGCGTCGCGGATCTTGATCGGATGACGACGGTCGTCGTAAGCGATATGGATCTGACTGTGATCGGCACGGATATGGCGAATGACACTGCCTTGTTCGTCATAGTCGTAGCGGTCTTCGCTACCATCGGCGTGCACATGACGCACCACCTTCTTACGCTCATCGCGGAAGATCCACTCCGAGCGTTCATCCGGATAACGCACGCGGTACAGGTGGCCGAGGATGTCGTAGTAGTACCAGGTCTCCTGGCCATGGGCGTCGGTGACGTAGGTGAGGCGGATGTTTTCGTCCCACTCCAGGCGGGTATCGTAACTGCCGTCGTCGGCCCATTCGCGAATGGCCCTGGCGTCGAAGGCGCTGCCGTCCCATTGCAGGTTCATACCTCTGCCGGTCCGGTCGGTGTAACGGGTCACCAGGTGGTTCTGGTACTGGTAATGCCAGGCCGCGCCCTGTTCGTCCTGGGCGGCGACGAGGTCGCCCTGATCATCGTAGTGGTAGGCGCACAGCTGGCGCAGTGGCTGACCGTCGCGCATTTCCCACAGGCCGGTAATATGGCCCTGTTCATCGATCAGTGTGCCCAGGTGACGCAGGACGTCTTTTACATCCCCCTGGAAGGTGATGATGTCCGACAGGACCGGCCGCCCATCATGACGGTGCTCGTAATGCAGCATGCAGCCGGCGTCGTTCTCCAGCAGAATCTTGCGCAGGTAATAGCGATCACCCACGCGCAGGTAGTATTCCTTGCGTACGAAGCCACGGCAGATCACCAGTTCATCGTCGCTACTGCGGACCAGCAACAGATCTTCGATGGCGTTGAACAGCGACTTGCCGACCTTGGGCAATTCGAATTCATGGCTGCGGCCATCGAAGTCATGGAACAACAGGCCCTTGCCAACCACGTCGATGCGGGTGGTCAGAGGGCTTACCCAGCGAGCCCCCAGACAGCCCTGGTCATACTCGCCAAGGCGTGAGTGGTAGATCCGCTGCCATTCGATCGGAAATGGCCCTGGCAGGCTGAAGTCGGTATGGATGATGAATTCCGAGCCCAGGGCAAAACTGATGCTGCGACCGGAAGTGGACTTGGGAATGGGCCTTGGGATCGGACAACTAGGCTCGATCGGACTTGGGGTATGGGTAGCATTGGCCTGCGAACTGCTCACCGCCAACTCGCCCTTGCCCTTCTCCCGCGCCACCTGCGTTGTCGTCCCAGGCTTGCTCACCCCGGGCTGTCCATTCTTGTTGCGCTTGCGGAACCCCTTCACCGCCCCGCCCAGCATGGTCAGCAGCCAGCCGATGCTCATCTGCGTCCCCGGATCCGCCAGCTTGGCGAACTGCCGGGTCATCTCCGGGCCCAGGGCACGCAACTGGCCGGTGTTGGCCAGCACCTTGGTCTTGACCTCGTCCGGCAGCATCTTGCGCGCGGCACTGTTGGCCAGGCCCTTGCCTGCGGCCTTGGCGGCGCTGTACGCCGCGCCGAAGAAGTTGCTGAACGCTGCCTTGGGGTCGTTGAACAGCTTGTCGGCCGCCGCGGAGGCCTGCTTGCTCGCCTTCGACATGTCGCCCTTGGCGTTCAACTGGCCCAGGGCGACCTTCTCCAGTCCGGTGGCGATCTCGTTGGTCACCTTGGTGCCCAGCGCGCCGGCGTCGGCGAGGATGCCGGCGATCTTCGGCTGGGCCTTGGTCACGAAGTCATCGATAGTGCCGGCGATGGTCGCGTTGAGGTGGCCGATCAGCACCGTGATCAGCGAATCGCCCAGCAGCATCTTGGCGCTGTTGCGCAGTTCCTGGCGCACCAGGAACAGGGTCGGGCGCAGGCTCATGCGCGCGGCGGCCATGGTCGGCGGGGCCGGCAGCACGCCGATCAGGTTGATGCCCAGGCTCACCCAGTCGAGCAGTTGGCGGTTCTTGCTCTTGACCAGGGTCACGATGTCGCCCAGCGCGTCGACCAGGGCCATGATGTTGCCCACCACCGGCAAGGCGCCGGCCACGGTCTTGATCCGCTCGAGGGTGACGTAGCCACCGCTGGCCGACTGCAGCCAGGCATCGAAGGCGGCGGCGCCGCGGCCAACGTCCTTGACGTCGATGGTGTTGAGCGGCGCGACCGCGACCTGCTGTTCGCGTTTCTTGGCGTCGGTCATGCCAGCACCTCATGGTTCAGCTTGGCCGGGGTCACCGGAGCGCTGAGCTTGGGCAGGCCCGGCAGTTGCTTGAGCGCGCTGGCGGCCTTGAGCGTCGGCGCCGCGCCGGGCACCACGTTGCTGGCCAGCTGGGCCATGGCGCTGGTGTCGCCGCCGAGGGCGGCCTTGACCTGTTGCGCCTGCTGCAGCGCGGCCTGGCCGCTTTTCGCCAGTTGCATGCCCGTGCCGGCCAGGGCCTTGCCCTGTTCCAGCAGGCCGTTGCCGCCGGGGCCCATCAGGCCCTGGGCCATCGATTTTCCTTGTGCCATCGCGTTCTGCATCAGTCCCTTGCCCTTGTCCATGCCTTGTTGCGCCAGTGCCAGGCCCTTGCCCAGCAAACCGTCCGCGCCCTTGCCGCCGCTGAGTACCTCGCCGACCACAGCCTGCTGGCCGGGGGCGATGTCGGCGAAGCTGGGCTTGGGTGGCCAGTCGCCGGCGCCGAAGTGGCTGCCCTCGGCCCAGGTGTCGGCCGGATCCAGGCCGAAGTCGACCCACAGCGGGCCGGCGGCGGCGCCGCTGGCCTGGTTGAAACCGTTGCCGTCGAGCTTGCCCTTGAGCGACTTGCCCAGGGCGTCGACCACGTCGTAGTCGCCGGTCTTCACGCCCTTGCTGTTGGCGTACTGGTACAGCAGCTCCAGGTCGCCCTTGCCGGGTTTTGGTGGCTCGGGGAAGGTGCCGGCCTTGCTCGCGGCGCCGATGTGGGCGAACTGCGCGGCGTGGGCGGTGTAGTTGGCGCTGGTGACGTGGGTGATGCCGCCAGCGTTGTAGGTGGTGGCGCTGCCGCCGCCCTGGATCACCAGCTCGGTCTTGGCGGTGAGCACGATGCGCTCGGCGTTGGCGGTGATGTCGAGCTTGGCCAGCAGGTTGATGTTGTCTTTCAGCGCGCGGATGTCGATGTCGCCGGAGGCCGACACCAACTTCCAGCCCAGGCTCTGCACGAACAAGCGCATGCCCTGGCTGGCACTGGCCAGCAGGCGCTTGCCGATCGACATACTGGTGTGGCCGGTGCTGCTCAGCGCCAGGTGCTCACCGCTGGTGATGTGGTTCGGGCCGGGGGTGGTCAGGGCGATGCCGGCCGGGCTGGACAGCACCAGGTGCGGCTGGGCGAACTCGGGGAATTCGTTGGCGCTCTGGTTGACCGGGCCGCTGCCGAGGATGCCCTGGTGCTGCTCGTGCAGGCGCTTGGCGACGTCGTCCTGGTCGCCCGGTTCCTGGGCCTGCATCTGCTTGGCCAGTTCCGCCAGGCTGTCCTGCTGCTCGCTGGCGGTGGCCAGGCGTTCGGCGGTCTCGGGCAGGTCCTTGTGGTGCTTGGCTTCGTTGGGGCGCGGCTCGGTGGTCAGCAGCAGGCCGCCGGCAGCGCGCACGGCGCCGTGGCGGTCGGTGCGCAGTTCGAAACCTTCACCGCGTGGGGCGCCGCCACTCGGTCTTGGGTGCGTCAGGTAGCCGAGGTTCAGGGCACTGGCGCCGTGGTCGCTGCGCAGGCCGATGCTGATCTCGCTGGTGGTGTCGTCGATGCGCAGTTCGTTGCCGCGGCTGCCCTTGTATTCCTTGCTCTTGATCGTCGCCAGGGTTTTCAGGTCGGGCAGCTTGTAGTGCGGCATGTTCACGCCGTGGTACAGGCAGCCGGTCACCAGCGGTTGATCGGGGTCGCCTTCGAGGAAGCTGACCAGCACTTCCATGCCCACTCGCGGCAGTTGCAGGCTGGCGATGCCCTGCCCGGCCCAGCCGGAGGCGACGCGCATCCACACGCTGGACTTGTCGTCGGACTGGCCTTCGCGGTCCCAGAAGAACTGCACCTTGATGCGGCCGAACTCGTCGCAGTAGATCTCCTCGCCGGCCGGCCCACTGACCACGGCGCGCTGGGTGCCGAGGATGCGCGGCTTGGGATGGGTCAGCGGCGGACGGTAGGCGGCATCCCACGGCGTGGCGCTGAAGAAGTTGCGGTAGCCCTGCTGGAAGCCATCGAAACGGGCGTCGACATCGCTGGTGATGACCTCTTCGAGCACCTGCGGCTGGCGCCCCTGGTGGCGCACTTCGAGCAGCAGCCAGAGGTCGTTCCAGGCCGGGTTCAGGTGCGCGGTCAGCGCCAGGAAATGCCCGCTGGCCAGCAAGGGCTGGTCACTGCGCCCCTCGGCCAGGCGGAAATCGCTGCGGTGGCGTTCCAAGGCGCGGGTGGCCAGGTGCTTGCCACGACTGCGGTCGAGGAAACGGCCGGGGTAGTCGTAGTCCTCGAGGTCCGGCTCGACATGGCTGACCGCCTCGCCCTCGAGCTGGATCAGCGGTTTCTTGAAGTCGTAGTCGCGGCGGCTGACGCTGCTGGTGCGGGTTTCCACGCGCAGGCCGAAGCGCTTGATCATCGGCGTGTCGGCCACCAGCCCGGCGTCCTGCTGGTAGGCCACCGGCGCCAGCTTGCGGAACACCGTCTGGTCGTCGCCGAACACCAGTTGGTGGCCGTCGGCGGCGTGGCGGAAGTGGTAGTGGATACCCTCCTCCTCGCACAGCCGCTGGATGAACTGCAGGTTGGACTCGTCGTACTGCACGCAGTATTCGCGCTGCGGGTACGTCGCGCCCAACTGGAATTGGTAGGCGTTGGCGAGGATGCCATGCTCCTCGAGCACCTGGGCGATGATCTCCTGCACGGTCTTGTGCTGGAACATGCGCTGGTTGATGCGGTGTGCCAGGTAGGCCAGCTGCGGGCGCAGGGTCACCTGGTAGCGGGTCAGGCGCTTGCCCGACTCGCCTTGCGCGGCGCGGTAGATCAGGCCATGCAGGCCACGGCCATCGTCGCCGAGCTGGAGGAACGCGGGCTTGTGCAGCAGGCTTTCCAGATCCAGCGAGGCGCGCTCGCTGACCAGCTCCAGGTCGATGGCGTAGGGTTGGCTGATGGCTTCCTTGCCGTCGAAGGCGAGGACCTGGAAATCGTGTTCCAGGCCGTCGATGTGCAAGCTGAAATGGGTCTGGTTTGCTGCGGCAAACATCCTTGTCCCTCGTTCTTGGGTGGTGGAACCTGCGTGGGTGCCAGGCGGTAGCCTTGTGGCGGTTTCAAGATCGAGCGCCGCCCGCGCGGCGCATCGCAGGCTTCGCCTGCTCCCACATTTGTTTCGGGCCAGTTATGCCTGTGCCAGAGGCGGTGCCCGCCCTGGTGCCTGTCTTCAGGCATGCGGGGCAGCATCGCAGGCTTCGCCTGCTCCCACATTTGCTTTGGGCCTGTCATGCCTGTGCAGA